>NZ_JAUHIR010000001.1:0-1207101 GCF_032381375.1 Bradyrhizobium sp. SZCCHNR1017
TCTGCCGCGTGCTTTTTGCTGCACGCGGACCGCGGGTATCAGCCGATACCCGGTCTTCCCTGCGCCTCTTCTTCGGACGAAGAGGTTCATTCAGGACACAACTCGGGCGTAGTCCGCCGCGAGACGGCTCAGCCATACCCGCTGTTTGAAACGTATACAACGCACCCGTGCCATGTCCTGATCAGGTGGACAGTCGCAGGGTGATCTGCCGTCTATCCAGTGGCGTCAAAAGCACTGCGCGGCTGCGTCGCTAGGGCGCGGCCGCGCCACCGATCTTGTCTGCATTCGCGGGCGTTGCGGGATTGTCGATCAGTTGAGGTCGGCCCGGCCGTCGGGGCGACGTTTGCGCACGCCACCGAGAGCGGTCCGGCGAGGGGATCATGCAGGAAAGCTCCCGCTCGGCAAATCGACAATGGCGACGAGCAGCTCGTCTTCAGGCAAAGCATCGAGTCTGCCGCCCGGCCGGGTACAATCTAGAGGGCTGTGATCAGTTCCTGATCGCGCGGCACCGCAGCCTGGAGGACTTTACCCGCCGCTCCTGGAGGCCGGTAGCTGCCGTGTTGGACCGGCCGGCCCGCACGGAGCTGGCAAGCCGTCCCATCAAGGACAATTCTGGTCCAGTGATAATGCCAATAACTGGCACTGTTGAATGGGGCAGGCCTGGCCTAAATCGCTCGTGAACCGCCTCCTGACACAAGGGCAAGCCATCATGAGCAGGGACAGCGCTCACCCGAACTCCGAAACGACCGCTGAAGTGCCCGTCTACAAGAGTTGGACATGCGTGCTCTGCGGACTCGTCTACAATGAACGCGATGGATGGCCCGACGACGGCATTCCACCCGGCACGCGTTGGCAGGACGTGTCCGAAGACTGGATCTGCCCCGACTGTGGTGCAGGCAAGAGCGACTTCGCGATGGTCGAGGTCTGAACAAATCCTGACAATGGCTGCGTGACCGTCAACGGTGACGTGGCGTTCTCTTCCTGCCGAAGGAGTTGCAATGTACGTTCCCTCGCACTTCGACGAAGCCCGTCCTGAGATGCTCTACGATCTGATCGAAAAGAATCCGCTTGGCATTTTGATCACGCACGGCAAGAGCGGCTTGAACGCCAATCATATTCCGTTCGAGCTGAACCGAGCGCAGGGGCAGTGGGGAACGTTGCACTGCCACGCGGCGCGCGCGAACCCGGTGTGGCGGGATCTGGACACTGGCGCTGAGGTGCTCGTGGTGTTCCGCGCGTCTGACGCCTATATCTCCCCTCAATGGTACCCGAGCAAGCAGGATTTCCACAGGCAGGTGCCGAGCTGGAACTATCTCGTCGCGCATGCGTACGGGCGCGTGACCATTCACGACGACGAACGTTACGTGCGCGGCAATGTCGCCCGTTTGACACGGAAGCATGAAGCGTCTCAACCGGTCCCTTGGAAGATGACTGACGGTCCGAAGGACTATATCGACACGATGCTCAAGGCGATCGTCGGGCTGGAGATCGCAATCACGAACCTGGTCGGAAAATCCAAGCTGAGCCAGAACAAGGAGGTGCGGGACATACGCTCCGCAGGCGAGAAAGAACGAGGCGAGCATGTCATCGGAGACGCCATGCTGGCGGCCGCAGCCGTCAAGGCAAGCCAGGAGTAGAGACGCGGCAATCAGGCGATAAGAGCAGCGCGCGAGCGATCCAGCCGTCGTATTTGTCAGTATTTGTCAGCGTCCCCATGCGGGGCGAGGAGACGTCCGGCGCGCCGGTGTGAGCATGAGCGACTGTCTCACGATCTGACCGCCTTCAGCGGCGCGGGCTTGGATGGGCGAGCCGTTCCCTTGGCTGCGACGAATGCATCGAGGACGCCTCTGAGGCGCACGACGGCGGACTGTAGCTCCGCAATCGAAAAGCCGCCGAACCCGAGCATGAGTCCGCCACGAGGCGGGGTCGCATGGTACATGGGCGAGATCGGTCGCACCACCAGCCCCGCCTTGTGCGCCTGCTCCGCAACCGCGACATCGTCGAGGCCGGGCGGAAGCCAGAGTAACAGGTGCATGCCCTGGTCGCTCGGCTGCAGCGTTGCCCAGGACGGTAGGTCCTTGACAAGGGCGGAGATCAGGGCGGCGCGTCGTTCTGCGTAAGCGCCGCGAATGCGCCGGATGTGGGCTTCGAAATGACCTTCGCGCATGTACTGCGCGAGGACGTGCTGGTCGACCGCCGGCGAATGGCGATCGATGAGGGCGCGCGCGCCAGCGAACGCGTCGACCAGGGGAGGGGGAACGATCGCATACCCGATCCTCATCGAGGAGAACATGACCTTACTCATCGTCCCAAGGTACACGACGCGCGCGGGATCAAGTCCCTGCAACGATGGAAATGGATGTCCGGCGTAGCGAAGTTCGCTGTCGTAGTCGTCTTCGACGATCCAGGCATTGTTCTGCCGCGCCCACGACAGCAACGCGGTGCGTCTCGCCATGCTCATGGGCATGCCCAACGGATACTGATGCGAAGGTGTGACGAAAGCGACCCGGGCGTTCGGGCACTGGACGAGACCGTCTTGGACGTCGATGCCCTGATCATCCACGCGAATCCGAAACGTCCGGACATTGAAGTTTTCGAGCACGGCGATGATGCCGGGGTAGGCCGGGTCTTCGGCCCACACGGCATCGCCGTCAGAGAGAAGGGCGGTCGCCGATATGAAAAGCCCTTGTTGCGTGCCCGCCGTAACGATGACCTGATCGGGCTCGCATTTCACGCCCCGAGCCTTCCGTACATATTCGGCAATTGCGATCCGCAAATCGGGTAATCCTTTCGGATCAATGTAGCCCGACGGGGCGGCTGCCCGCAGAGCCCGGACACGATTGCCAAGCCGTCGCCATTGGTCGCCGGGGGCAACTGCACCTGCGGGATGAGCAATCGCAAACGGCGCCGGGTCTTGAGGCCGGAGAGTCCGCGCGACCTCAGCAAGACGGGCGACTTTCTCCGGCAACAGAGGACTGGGGTCTGCGCGTTCGATCAACGCCGGAGCGCGGGTCATCAAATCGGTGTCGGCATTGACGTTCGCGACGATCGTGCTGCCTCTGGCCCGGGCCTCGAGGTAGCCTTCTGCATGGAGCTGATGAAACGCCTCGATGACGGTTCCTCTCGCGAGCTGCAATGAATTGGCAAGGGCGCGAGTGGATGGCAGTCGCTCGCCAGGCTTCAGGATCCCCTTCGATATCGCCTCGCGAAGCGCTTGAGTCAGTTGGTATCCAACGCGGCCGGCAGTCCGGTCGAGCGAGCCCAGCGAGGGAATTGCGATGATGGTTCGGCGTCGTGCCATCGGTTCTCTGGTCCAACTGTTCTCCCGAATCTTGGACCAAACAATAGATCAGTTCCAGACGCCGGTGTCGGATTCGCTCCAATTGCGAGGGTTTGCGAAGGTTTGAACTGAGAAAGAACCCGATCAGGGTATCGGGCTACGAATTCGCATACCGGAACCTGCCGCTGGTAGCGGGTCGAAGAGGCGCTGGACATGCGGAGATGGAGCGCGACTCCGAAGCCCTGTGTGGGCTGACCAGCAACGCTGGCTATGCAGCCATCTTCGCCAATTGGCTAAGTCGCTGCCAGCTTCCTTGCCGTGCTCCAAAGACTCTCAGCGGCATGGATCATCCGCGCCCGCGCGCGGATGAGGCATATGCTGATCTTGATGTCCCAGTCCTTCGGGCCGGCTCTCACCAATCGGCCGCTCTGGAGATCGAGCTCGACCAGGCTGCGTGGAGCCCAGGTGATCCCGCGGCCTTCTCGGGCCATGTTGATGAGCAGCATCACCGGTGCTGAGAAGCTGGGGAGCAGCATGGCGCTCGGCTGCTTCGTCGCGAGGAACGCGGTCACGATGCGGCCCACGCCGGAACCCGGATGATAGGCGAGATAGGGCAGCGGCTTGTCCGCAGAGCCAGGCAGCGCAAACCGCGGCATCGATTGCCGCCGGCGACCGCTGCGCGTGACGGCCTTGTAACCGGTCGCGCTGATCGGGACCAGGACGTCGTCGGCGAGATCGATGCGCTGAAAGCGATCGTTATTTAGACGGCTGGCGAGCGACGGATGGTAATGCGCCAGCATGAAATGCGCATGGGCCTCGAGCAGGAGCTTCTCACACCCGGCGAAGTTCGACGCCACGAGCTGAACGGCGGATCCGCATCGCGCGCGGTCGACCCGGCGGATCCAGTCCGGAAAGAACGTCTGCGACAGTGCGTGGGTGGCGACGAATTGAACCGTCTCGGCCTTGAGGCGCGCCGCTTCCAGGGCCTCCTCGCGGCCGTTTGACAGCCTGCGAATGACGTCCTCCGCCACCGGACGAAAACTCTCCCCCGCCGGCGTCAGCTTCACGACATGCGTGCTGCGCTCGAACAGAGGCGCTCCAAGCCACGCTTCCAGCGACTTGATCCGCCGGCTCAAGGCCGGCTGCGTCACGTGCCGGCGCAGCGCTGCGCGGGAGAAGCCGCCGTCCTCCGCAATGGCGAGGAAATCCTCGATCCAGCTCAGGTCCATGATGCCAGCTCGTTATTGAATTATTCCAATACGGCATTAGCACCGCGGCACCGGCTGGTCCAATGTCAGGCCAAAAATAAGGGCCGCGGAGACGCTGTTTGCAGCGCCAAAGAGCGCGAGGCGGGAGGACACGGAATTGACGATCACAACGACTCCTTTGTCCGAGGCGCTCCCGACGCAGGCTGCCGCGTCCCGTGCCGGCTCGCTTTGGCGGGAGCCTTATGTCCTGATCGTGGCGGGCGCCGTGCTGGGCGCACTCGTCGGCGCGCTGTTTCCGGCTGCAGCACTCGAATTCAAGCCGCTCGCCGACGGCTTCATCTCGCTCATCAAGGTCACGATTGCGCCGCTGGTGTTCCTGGTCGTGGTGACCGGCATCGCGCAGGTCGGCGACATGAAGGCGGTCGGGCGCATCGGACTCAAGGCCTTCCTGTATTTCGAAATCGTCACGACGCTCTGCCTGCTGTTCAGCTTCATCGTGGTGCGATGGGTCCAGCCCGGCGCGGGTGTGGCGCACGCCACCCCGCAACAGGCCGAAGCCGTGGCCCGCTATGCGCAGACCCATGTCGGCTCGTTGTCGGCCTATATCCAGCACATGATCCCCGAAAGCTTCTTCGGCGCCTTTGCCAGCGGCGACGTGCTTCAGGTTCTCGTGCTCGCGCTGCTGTGCGGCATTGGCCTCCTGATGCTCGGCGAAAAGGCGCTGCCGTTGCGCTTGGGCATGGAGCGGTTGACCGAGCTCGTGTTCAGCGTGGTCCATGTCGTCGTCATGCTGGCGCCGATCGGGGCCTTCGGCGCCATGGCTTTCACGGTCGGCAAATTCGGCGCCGCCACATTGTACGCCCTCGCGCTCCTGGTCGGGACGGCCTGGGCGATGATGGCGTTCTTCATCTTCGTCGTCCTGGGAATGATCTGCCGTCTGGTCGGCATCCGGCTGATGGACCTGCTCCGGCTGTTGCGCCCCGAGCTTCTCGTCGTGCTCGGAACGTCGTCGTCGGAGACGGCGATTCCCGGAATGATGGAGAAGCTGCCAAGGGCGGGGGTGGGACGCGCCGTGACCGGTCTCGTCATTCCGTCCGGCTATTCCTTCAATCTCGACGGCGTGGCGCTGACATTGCCGCTGAGCACGATCTTCGTGGCGCAGGTCTACGGCATCGAGCTGAGCACGGCGCAGCAGTTGAGCCTGTTTGTCGTGATGCTGTTCACCAGCAAGGGCGCAGCCGGTGTCACGGGCGGGGCGTTCGCCGCGCTGGCGGCGACCGTCGTTGCGGCCGGGCTGCCTGTCGAAGGCCTCGCGCTATTGCTCGGAATCGACCGCTTCATGTCGCTGGCGCGCGCGATCACCAACACCATCGGCAACGCAGTGGCCGCGATCGTGGTGGCGAAATGGGATGGTGAATTCGACCGCGACGATTGGGGGCGGGTCGTCCAGATGAAAGCAGCGAAGTAGGATCCATGGTTCTCAGTGAAGACTTGCCGATCGTGGCGCTGGTGCCCGGTGATTGCACCGGTATCGGTCCTGAGCAGACGGCGCGAATCCTCTCCGATCACCGGCTGGCCGATGCGGCGCGCCTCGTCGTGGTGGGCGATGCCCGCGTGCTGGAGATGGGAATGGCGCATGCCGGCGTGAGCCTCGATATCGAGCGGATCGGCTCCCCCAGCGAGGCTTCCTGGGTTTCCGGCAAGATCCAGCTGATCGATCTCGGCAACACCGACCCGTCGAGGCACCCGATCGGAAAGGCCAGCGCCGAGTCCGGGCGGCTCACCGGAGAGACGCTGTCGCGGGCGATCGATCTCGCCAAGGACGGCGCGATCGATGCCATCACCTTCGCGCCCTTGAACAAGCGGGCGATGTTCGACGGCGGCTGGAGGTACCCGGACGAGCACAAGATGTTCGCGGACCTGCTCGGGCACCGTACGTATTTTTCTGAAATGAACGTGTTGGATGGACAATGGATGTCGCGCGTCACCGGGCACCAGTCCCTGCGCGAGGCGCTGAACGACATCAGCCCGCCGCGGATCACCGATGCGGTGGTCCTCGTCGACAGGATGATGCGGAGATCCGGAGTCGCCGCGCCGCGGATCGCCGTGGCCGCACTGAATCCGCATGCCGGCGAGGGCGGCTTGTTCGGTCGCGACGAGATCGAGATGATCAAGCCGACGGTCGAGGCGATTGCGAAACAGGGCATTGTCTGCAGCGGTCCGTATCCGGCGGATACGGTTTACATTCGCGCGTTTGCCGGCGAGTTCGACAGCGTCGTCGCGATGTATCATGACCAGGGGCAGATCGCGACGAAGCTGCGCGGCTTCAATCGCGGAGTGACCGTCACGGCCGGCCTCGAGACCGTCTTCACCACGCCCTCGCACGGCACGGCGTTCGACATCGTCGGCAAGGGCGTCGCAGACACCGGCGCGCTCGAAAGCGCGGTCCGGCTCGCCGCGCAATTGGCCTCGTTCAAAGCCCGGGAGATGTCACATGCACACTGATCGCAGGACCCTGCTTCAGGCCGCCGCCGCTCTTCCCTTGTCCGCGGTCGGCGCGACTACGGCATTTGCACAGGCTCAGGCACCGGCGGCGCCCGCCGCGGCGCCGCCCAAGGAGGTCACGCGTACGCTTGCGCGGTACATCGTCTCGGCGGGATATGATGTTCTGCCGGTCAAGGTCGGCAAGGAAGGCGTGAGGACGCTGCTGAACTGGGTCGGCGTCGCGATCGGCGGGTCGCGACACGAAACGGTCGATATCGCGGTCGCGGCGTTGGCGCCGTTCTCCGGCCCGCAGCAGGCGTCGCTGTTCGGCCGGCGCGAGCGGTTCGACATCATGAACGCCGCCTTCATCAACGGCGTGTCCAGCCACATCTTCGATTTCGACGACACCCATCTGAAGACGATCATCCATCCGGCCGGCCCGGTGGTTTCGGCGATCATTGCGCTCTCGGAAATGCAGCCGGTCTCCGGAAAGGAGTTCTTGAATGCGCTCGTCCTCGGTGTCGAGACCGAGTGCAGGATCGGCAACGCCGTCTATCCGAACCACTACGATGTCGGCTGGCACATCACCGGGACTGCCGGGGTGTTCGGTGCGGCTGCGGCTGCCGGCAAGCTGTTGAAGCTCAACGAGCAGCAGATGACCTGGGCGCTGGGCCTCGCCGCGTCGCAGCCGGTCGGCCTGCGCGAATCGTTCGGGTCCATGAACAAGAGCTTCAACCCCGGCCGTGCGGCGTCAAACGGCATATTTGCCGCCCTTCTGGCGTCGAAGAATTTCACGTCGTCGGACGGGATGATCGAGGCGAAGCGCGGCTGGGCCAACACGATCAGCACGAAGCAGGACTATGGCGAGATCGTCGGCGATCTCGGCAAGCGTTACGAAGCCGCCCTCAACACCTACAAGCCGTTCGCCTGCGGCATCGTTCTGCATCCGGCGATCGACGCTGCGATTCAGCTGCGCAACGAGAACAGGCTGACGGCCGACCAGATCGACCATGTCGATCTCAAGGTCAACCCGCTCGTGCTCGAGCTGACCGGCAAAAAGACGCCGCAGCAGGGGCTCGAGGGCAAGTTCAGCATCTATCACGCGGTGGCCGTGGCGATCGTGGAAGGCGCGGGCGGAGAGAAGCAGTTCAGCGATCGCGCGGTAACCGATCCGACGGTGCTGTCGCTGCGTAGCAAGGTCATTCCGGTCATCACGCCCGAGATCAAGCCGGAGCAGGTCGAGATGATGATCGTGCTGAAGGATGGGCGGAAGCTCAGCCGCCGCATCGAGCACGCCGTCGGCAGCGTTGAAGTGCCGATGACCGACCAGCAGCTCGAGGCGAAGTTTTCCGATCTTGCCGACGGCATCGTTCCTGCGGCGTCGATCCGGCGGATCATGGACGCCTGCTGGAATGTCGAGGGTCTGTCGAATGCTGCCGATATCGCGAAGATGTCGGCGTCGGCGTGACCATGGCGAGGAGGTCCATGCCGTCGCGCCGCCGTCTCCTGCAATCGGCGGGCGGGTTCGCTGCCGTCGCGGCCATGCCCATCCATCAGGCCTGGGCCGCAAGCCCGGGCGTGACCGAGCGCCTGGCGCGCTACATGGTCGCGGCGCGTGACCAGGAACTGCCGGAGCAGGTAATGCTCGCATGCAAGCACCGCCTTCTCGACACGCTCGGCGCCATGGTGTCCGGCGCGCGCATGCATCCGGGCGAGATGGCGCTGAAATACGTGCGCAGCCTCGGCGGTGAGTTGCAGGCGTCCGTCGTCGGCTCCGACGTCCGGACGACGGCCGTCAATGTGGCGATGGCAAACGCCATGTGCGCTCACGCCGACGAGACCGACGATTTCGAACCGGTCACTAAGGCGCATCCGGGGTGCGCGGTCATCCCCGCCGCGCTCGCTATGGCTGAACGGGAGCATCGCAATGGGCGCGACGTGATCCGCGCCGTTGTGCTCGGCTATGACCTGACCTGCCGCCTTCTGATGGCGCTCGGACCGGAACTGGTGCGTGGCTCGCATCGCAGTGCCGAGGGCACGTCGTCGACATTCGGTGCGCTCGGCGCGGCGGCCTCGCTGGCGCGACTGGACGAGCGTGGCATGCGTCACGCCATCTCCTACTCGGCACAGCAGGTCTCGGGGCTGTGGAGTTGGGTGAAGGACAAGGACCATATCGAGAAGGCGTTCGATTTCGCCGGCATGGGCGCGCGCAACGGCGTGATGGCCGTCGACATGGTGATGGCCGGGCTCACCGGCGTCGATGACGTGCTCGATGGGACCCACAATTTGTTCATCGCGCTGTCGAGCGATCCGAAGCCGGAGGAGATGGTCAGGGATCTCGGCAGCCGCTTCTACGTCACGGAGACGGCCATCAAGACCTTTTCGGTCGGCTATCCGATCCAGTCGCCGCTGGATGCGCTACTTACGCTGCGCCGACAGCACGGGCTCACTCCGGACAACGTCCGCAGCATCCTCGTCAAGCTTCCGACCGACGCGATGGGAATCGTCGGCGACAGCGCCATGCCCGACGTGAACTGTCAGCATCTCGTCGCGCTTGCGTTGGTCAAGGGGGCGGTCTCGTTCGGAGACAGTCATGATGTCGCGCTGATGCGCGACCCGACGATCCTGGAGCAACGGGCGAAGGTGACGCTCGCAGGCGACAAGGGCTTGATGGATCCGGCTGCGCCACGCGGTGCGATCGTCGAGGTGACTCTGGTCGATGGCCGCAAGGTCGATCATTTCACCAGACACCCGCTGGGCACCAAGGAGAATCCGCTGGGCACGGAGGCCGTCAACGCCAAAGCCACGGATCTCATGGCGCCCGTGCTGGGGAGTGAAAAGACGGAGAGGCTGATCGACATGGTCGGGCGGCTCGAAGAAATCGACGACATCGGCCAGTTGCGCGCACTATTCGCGGCGTGATCGGCTGTCATGGCGATGAGAGGCGAGGGAACGTCATCGTCTGATCCGTTCCCTTGGCGGCGAGGCGAGCAGCGCGCCGGCTCGGTCCTCTCCGGTGCATTCTGCGGATGACGAAAAAAGAAGACGAAGCGGGAGGGACGAGACATGAAGCAGAGGCGGATGCAGCGGCGGAGAAGGCGACCGTGATCGGATTCGACTTCGCGTTCCCGTCGGTCGGACACGTCGAGAAAGACGGCGCCGGCTATCGGCTGATCCCATCATCGTGGAATCCGACGCTATGAAAGACCGGCATTTTATCAGCACGGCGGTACCGATGTCGGATCGCGCCAGACCACGCATGAAATCGACCGGTCTGCTCGCATCGCTTTGCTTTGCCATCGCAAGTGTTTGCTTGGGCCTCTCGGCCATGATGGCGGGAGCAGCTGCGCAGGATGCGCGCGAGATCGCTCCGACCGGCGTGCTGCGCGTCGCTGTTGCGGTCGGGCCGGCCGCCTCCGCGTTCTGGACGACGCGCGATCCGGCGACAGGCAAGCCTGTCGGCGTGACAGTCGAACTGGCCAAGGCGGCCGCGGGCAAGCTCAATGTGCCGCTTGAGCTCGTCGAATATCAGAGCTCGGACGAAATCGCGGCCGCCGGCAGCAAAGGGGCGTGGGATCTGTCCTTCATGCCGGCGGATCGCAAGCGGGAGCAGTTCGTCGATCAAGGACCTGCCTATGTCGCCTACATGAGCGGGTATCTCATTCGCGCGAACTCGGACATCACGGCCGTCGCCGATATCGACCGTCCGGGAATCCGGGTCGGCTGCATCGAAGGCACCTCGACGTCCAGAACGGTCGAGGCGAGCATGAAAAGTGCCAGCGTGACGAAATTCGTCAAACCCGAATCGGCCGCTGATTTGATCGGTCAGAGTCGGCTCGACGCCCTCGCCATGGGCATGGAAGCACTGGAGGAGCTGTCGCGGCGACTGCCGGGCAGCCGGGTCTTGAACGAGGTCATCCAATCAACGGGCGTCGTCGTGGTCGTCCCGAAGGGCAAAGTGACGGCGCGGGAGTGGGCGGCCGGATTTCTTGCAGATGCCAAGGCGAATGGCACAGTACGCCGAGCGCTCGATCAAAGTGGATTTGTCACCGCCAAGGTCGCCCCGTGATGCCGTGGTGAACTCCGGCCAAGCCATATCTTTGGCTTATGAGCGCCAACGCCAAATCGTATTTTGGCTGTGCTGGAATTCCGTCTATCTCCAATCGGCGGGCGATGAAGCTGTCGGCAATCATGATGGACACGACCGGCAGGCACGCTCGGAAAGTGCGCCTGCATGGTCCATGCGGCCACCCGATTGTACTGCACTCGCGGTTGTTCTCCCGGCCAACGAAGAAGCGCATCTGGTTCGAGTCCTGGCCTGAAAGTGAACGATCATGAAACTGGGCTGGTATTCCGAACTCGACGAGGTCGAACGCCGGACGTATTGGGCTTGCTTCGCGGGCTTTGGTCTCGACTCGCTGGATTCGACGATCTACGCGCTGGTCATCCCGGCGCTGATTGCAACAATCGGACTGACGCGCCCTGAAGCCGGCTATCTCGCGACCGCAGCCCTCGTCGGTGCAGCCATCGGTGGCTGGGGCGGGGGGATCCTTGCCGATCGCATCGGCCGCATCAAGGTCCTGCAACTGACGATCCTCTGGGTTGCCCTGTTCACGCTCGCATCGGCTTTCGCGACCGGCTTCAACTACTTGCTGATCGTGCGTTTTCTCCAGGGCCTCGGCTACGGCGGTGAGGCGGCCGTGGGTGGCGTCCTGATCAGCGAGGTCGTCAGGCCCGCGCTGCGCGGCCGGGTGGCCGCGTCGGTGCAGAGCAGCTACGCGGTGGGTTATGCGGCTTCCGTCGCGCTGCTCCCCGTCATTTCATCGCTGTTTCCTGAAGAGCTCGGCTGGCGCGTGTTCTTTGCGGTCGGCATCGCGCCGGCCTTTCTCGTGTTCTTCATCCGCCGCCTTGTGCCGGAGTCCGGGCTTTATCGTCAAGGCCGCGCGGACAAGACAGCCGGACGGCCCGCCTGGACGATCTTCACCAGGGCCCATGTGCGGCGTACCGTGGCGGCGGTCACGATGGCCACCGGCATTTTCGGCGGTGCCTATGTGATGATCACGTGGCTGCCGACCTATCTGCGCACCGTCCTCAACCTGACCGTGGGGAGCAGTGCAGGCTATCTTGCCATGAACATCCTGGGTTCGTTGGTCGGACCGTTGCTCTATGGCTGGCTTTCGGATCGCACGGGCCGGCGTCCCGCATTCATGATCTTCCTGCTATGCCAGGCCGTGAACGCGAGCATCTATCTACTAGCTCCGATCGGCGCCAACACGACGATCCTGCTCAGCTTCTTTCTGGGCGCGTTCCAGGGTGGGTTGGCATCAGGAATGTTGCCGACCTTTGCCGAATTGTTTCCGACCGAGATTCGTGCGAGCGGGCAGGGTTTCTGCCTCGGTGGCGGGCGTGGGTTCGGCTCGGTCGTGCCTGCGACCGTGGGCCTGCTTGCTGCGTCGCATCCTCTTGGCTTGTCGATGGGCCTTTGCGCGCTCGCCGCCTATGGACTTGCTTTCATCGCCGCGATGGCTTTGCCCGAGACCAGCGGCGCTGACCTGCAGCGTATGACTCCGTTGGAGATGCAAGCAGGGCAGCCGGGAGATCTCGGCAACCTCCAAGCACGGCCGTCGGAATGAGGAGGCTGAGAACGACACGCCTCGTCGAGCGAAACAAGGCGCCCAGGCTGGCCGACGAGAGCACGGAGAAGGCAACAGGGTCGGGAGGAAGACATGCACTATCGGACCATTTTGAGCGTCATCGCATGCGTCGCAGCTCTGCACTTATCGAACAGCCTCGCCCAGACATCGAACACCGACAATCCCAACGACGCGGTCGCGGATGCACTGACTCCGCCTCCTTATGGCGAGCCGATCAGCCTGGAGATGGCCAAGAAGGTGGCTGCTGCGGCCGTTGCCGAGACGACGAAACGCAATTGGAACGCATTCTGCATCTCCGTGGTCAATCCGAGCGGCGATCTGGTCTATTTCGAAAAGCAGGACAATTGCCAATATGCGTCGATCGGCCTGTCTCAGCACAAGGCGCGCACGTCGGCACGTTATCGACGCCCCACGCTGGTGTTCGAGACGTTGCTGGGCAAAGGTGCGTATTTCGCCTATCTCGCCACGCTCGATGACATGATCGCATCGCGAGGCGGCAATCTGCTGGTCGTGGATGGCAAGATCATCGGTGCCGTCGGTGTGAGTGGTGGGTCGGGCGCCCAGGACAACGTCGTATCCCTGGCCGGGCAAGCGGCGCTGAAGTAGACGAGACCGGGCCGGAGGCGGGGCGTGATGCAGTCGCGACCGCCGGTCAGACGGTCGGCGCGTGCGCTAGGCCGCCGGCGGGATGGCGGAAGACATGGAGTCGTCGACCAAGCTGACGCCGCGCCATTGTCCGGATGTGACGAGCGTTCGCGCAGTATCCTGGAGTTCCTTGGCGACGGCGAGGGCTGCAGGCGCCAGCAGGTCCGGCTTGATCGAATAGACATAGTTGCGTCGCGTGATCCGGGCGTCCGAGATCGGCAGGGCGCGCCAGTCCTCGCTGCTTCGTCCTCCTGCCTGCAGCGCCGACATCGGCTTGATGGTGACCCCGATGCCCTCACCGACGCAGCTCATCACCAGCGAGAGCGAGTCGATCTCGGCGACCACATTCGGCGTGATGTTGCGCCGCTCGAACTCCGCAGCTACACGCCGGCGCAGGCCATGAGTTCCCGTCGGCAGGATCAGGGGCAGCTCTGCAACTTCTGCAACTGTGATGCTGCAACGGTGGCGCGGCACCAGCGGGCTGTCGGCAGGGAGAAGCACGAACAATTCCTCGTCGAGCAGCGGAATCGCGTCGAGCTTGGATGACACGTCGTTGTTGAACAGGATGGCCAGGTCGAGCTGGCCAAGCCGCATCATGTGGGCGATGTGGCCGCTCATTCCCTCGACGACGTTGAGCAGGATGCCGGGATATTTGGCGCGGATGCACTTGGTGAGCGGCAGCCCGATCGCGAGCACGGTCGTCGCGGGCAAGCCGACCGATACCATGCCGCTGACCTCTGCCGAATCCTGGCGGGCAATCGACAGCGCATGGTCGAGCTGCCGCAGCATGAACCGGGCGTGATGGTAGAGCGCAAGGCCGTTCTCGGTCGGGATCACGCCGCGCGAGGAGCGCTGCAGCAAGGGCCTGCCCACTTCCTCCTCGAGCTTTGCGATCTGCTGGCTCAGTGCGGGCTGCGCAACGAACAGGCAGCGCGACGCCTTCGACAGGCTGCCGCTCTCGACGATCTGGGCGAAATAGCGCAACTGACGCAAATCCATGAGCGGGAACCGCACTGCTTGGGAAGAACGAGACCTTGCCGCCGGGCTATATGCTCAGCTTATGGCAACTAATCCAAAACAGTATTTTTGCTAATGTCAATTTCTCTCTAAGGACGAGGGTAACAGGTGTGAAGACCCTTTGGGAGGAACCAGACGATGGCGGACGCTGCGGTTCAGGGACAGGCGTCGGCCGGTCTGCCATCGTGCCGCCTCTTGATCGCCGGGGAATGGGTGAATGGTCCGCACACCATCGCCGTGCTCGACAAATATCGCCTGCGGCCCGCCATGTCCGCGCATCTGCCGTCGCGCGAGCAGGTCCGCAGCTGCATTGTCGCCGCGGAGCGGGCGTTCGAAGCCAATGTACTGACGCCCTATGATCGCGGCCTCATCCTCGATCGCGCTGCGGTCGAGCTTGAGAAGCGTGCGTCGGAGCTGGTGGAGGTGCTGCGCCAGGAGGCGGGCTTTCCACGCCGCGATGCAATGGGCGAAGTCCAGCGTTGTGCGACGACGTTTCGGCTCTCCGCCGAAGAGGCGCGGCGGCTGGCCGGCGAGATGGTGCCGATGGAAGGGGCCGCAGGCCAGAAGGGCCGCATCGGCTTCACCATCCGCGTGCCGCTCGGCGTCGTGGCCGCGATTACGCCGTTCAATGCTCCGCTCAATACGGTGGCGCACAAGGTTGCGCCTGCGCTGGCGGCTGGTAACGCCGTGGTGCTGAAACCGTCGCTGCATACGCCGATGACGTCCTGCATCATGGCGGAGTGCCTGATCGCGGCAGGTCTGCCATCGGGCCTGATGTCGGTGCTGCATGGCGATAGCGAGGTTGCCGATTGGCTGATGAGCGAAGCTGCCGTGAAGTTCTTCGCTTTCACCGGCAGCACGGACATCGGCCGCATCATCCAAAGCAAGGCGGGACTGCGCCGCACGCAGATGGAGCTCGGCTCGATCTCGCACTGCGTGATCTGCGAGGACGCCGATCTCGATATTGCGTTGCCGAAGGTCGTCAACGCGGGCTTCCGCAAGGCCGGCCAGGTCTGCACATCGATCCAGGTGCTGCTGGTGCAGCGTTCGCTGATCGGGCAGGTGGAGCAGAGACTTTCAGAGCTCGTTGCCGGGCTGCCCTACGGAGACCCCGGCGAGGACGACACCGTTGTTGGGCCGGTCGTCAGCGAGGCCGCCGCGCAGCGCATCGAGTCCTGGATCGCGCTGGCCGAGCAGAGCGGCGCGCGGCGTCTGGTCGGCGGCGCGCGGGTGGGCGCCGTGGTTCCTCCCACGCTGCTCACGAATGTCGACAAGGCGACCCCGCTCGGCTGCCAGGAAGTGTTCGGGCCTGTGATGTGCGTCGCGCCCTTCGATGTGCTGGACGAGGCGATCGCGCGCGTCAACGACACACCTTATGGACTTGCCACGGGCATCTTCACAAAACGCCTGGACGAGGCTCTGCAGGCCGCGCGGCAATTGCAAGTCGGTGGCGTTCACATCAACGAGACTCCGAGCTCCCGCGTGGACCTTATGCCGTATGGCGGCTCCAAGGATTCCGGGTTCGGCCGCGAAGGGCCGCATTACGCGATCCGCGAAATGAGCGAAGAGCGTATCGTGACGATCCTCGCATGACGCGAACCGTCACCTGACAAGGATCTGACCATGACCAAGATGAAGGGCGGCGAAGTCATCGCCGAATATCTCGTCAAGCAGAAGGTGCCCTTCGTAATCGGCATCTGCGGACACGGCAATGTCGGCATTCTTGATGCGCTCTACCAGGTGCGTGACCGCGTCAAGCTGGTCTCGCCCCGCCACGAGCAATGCGCCGGCCACATGGCCGACGCCTATTTCCGCGTCAAACACAGTCCGGTCGCGACCCTGACCTCGACCGGGCCGGGCTCGGCCAACATGGTGATGTCGCTCGCAACTGCGTTGTCGGACTCCTCGAGCTTCCTTGCGATCACCGCCAATGTTCCGACGTCGCAGGCCAATCGCGCGCCGTTCCAGGAATTGTACGCGCACAACCAAGCCGATTTCGCCCAGGTGCTGCGCCCGGTGGTGAAACGCTCGTTCCAGCCGAGCCGCGTCGACATGCTGCCGCTGGCGCTGCGCCAAGCCTTCGACACCATGGTCACGGGACGTCCCGGCCCGGTCAATCTCGATATCCCGTACAATGTTTTCCAGGAGGAGGCCGACGTCGAGCTGCCGGCGCTGTCGCATGTTCACGGCAGTCACCGGCCGAGTGCGAGCGAGGCCGACGTCACCAGGGCGCTCGATCTGATCGAAGCCGCCAAGCGGCCGGTGTTCTTCATCGGGCAGGGCACGACCCTCTCCGAGGCCGGTCCCGAGATCGGCGCGCTGCAGAGCCGCCACGGCATTCCGGTCATCACCTCGCCCAATGGCATGGGCTGCGTGCCGGCGGATGATCCGTTGACGCTCGGCTTCATCGGCCGCAACGGCGCCTATCCGGCCAACCAGGCCGGCCGTCACGCCGATCTCGTGCTCTGCATCGGAACGCGTTTCGACGATCGCTCGTCCTCGAGCTGGCACCAGGGCTACTCGTGGAATTTTCCGTCGACGAAGCTGTTGCAGATCGACATCGATCCGGCGGAGCTCGGCCGCAACTATCCGCCGACGCTCGGCATCATCGCCGACGCCAAGACCTTCGCCGCGCAATTGCTCGCGGCGCTGGAGCGTCGCCCCGCGATCCGCCGCGAAAATTTCGCGGCGTGGCGCGACCAGATCGGGACCTGGAAGGCGGAGTGGGAGGCGTTCGTGCGGCCGCACTTCAGCGCCGACACCACGCCGATCCGGCCGGAATATGTCGTCGGAGCCCTGCAGGACGTGCTGCCGGACGACGTCATCCTGTCGCTCGATTCCGGCGTGCATCACAATTGGTTCATGCAGTTCTGGCAGCCGAAGCGGCCGCAGAGCATGCTGAACAGCTGGGGCTTTTCGTCGATGGGGTTCGGCGTCTGCGGCGTGCTCGGCGCGCAGCTGGCCGCGCCCGACCGTCCCTGCGTCGCCGTCGTCGGCGACGGCGGCTTCATGATGGCGCCCTATGTCGTCGCCACGGCCGTCGAATATGACCTGCCGTGCATCTGGATCGTCTGGAACAACTTCGCCTGGAGCGCGATCCGCGATCTGCAGTATGGCCTGTTCGAGGGCCGCGAGCTCGGCACCGCGTTCTATCGCGGCAATCAGGGGCCCGGCGGAGATCGCTACAACCCCGACTTCGCGGCCTGGGCGCGCGCCTGCGGCGCTGACGGCGTGACGGTGACCCGCAGCGCCGACCTGCGCGGTGCAGTCGAGACCGCGATCAAGAACCGCCGGCCCTGCGTGATCGATCTGCATGTCGACGCCGAGGTGCGCCCGCCATCGACGGGCACCTGGGAGCTGCCGCCGATCCCATTCAAGGAGCCGGTGTTCGGCAAGCCTTACAAACGCGACTGACGATACAAAACAAAGATAACAACATTGAGAGGGAGGAGCACCATGTTGAAGCGTGATCTGAACCGGCGATCTTTCATGCGCGCGTCGGCCGGCGTGGCTGCCGCATCCGTGCTCGGCGTCGGCGGTCCCGCGCGAGCCCAGTCCGATGGGCCCGTCCGCATCGGCATGATCTATGCCAAGCAGGGGCCGGGCGCCTCGATCGGTGAGTACCTGCAACGCGGCAGCGCGCTTGCGGTCGAGCAGGCCGGCGGCAAGGTGCTGGGCCGCCCGATCGAGCTGGTCTGGCTCGACGAGCCCAATCCCCAGGTGTCGCAGCAGAACGTGCAGCGGCTTGTCGACGAGAGCAAGGTGGTCGCCGTGGTCGGCGGCAACTACTCGTCCTCGGCGCTCGCCATGATGAGCGTTGCCAATCGCGAGAAGGTGCCGCTGATCCTGACCGGCGCCGCGGCCAGCGAGATCACCGGCAAGAGCTGCAGCAAGTACACGTTCCGCACCCAGGCGACCGTGCCGGTTCAGATGGCCGGCCTGATGCCCTACGTCTCCAGCATCGGCAAGAAGGTCTATTTCATCACGGCGTCATATGCCTTCGGCCAGGACATCCTGCGCGCCTCGCGCGCGATGCTGAAGCAGGTCGGCGCCACCGAGGTCGGGGTCGACGAGGTGCCGATCAACACCGCGGACTACAGCTCCTACATCCTCAAGATCCGCCAGGCCAAGCCGGACGTGATCGTCGGCGGCCTGGTGGGCGGCGACTTCTCCAACTTCCTGAAGCAGTGGAACGAGATGGGGATGAAGGACAAGATCCCCTATGCGGCGGTCGCCGTCACCGACACCGACTTCTGGGACGTCGGGCCGCAGGCCTCGACCGGCATCTACATCAAGCCGTGGTACTACAACAATCCGAAGAATACCGCCGCCGAGCAGAAGCTGATCGAAGATTTCAAGAAGAAGTACAATCAGCCGCCATCGGACAAGACGTGGTCGGGCTGGATCGGCATGCGGGCGCTGTTGGAATCGATCGAGGCGGCGAAGTCGACCGAGGCCGCTCAGCTCGTGGCGCATCTCGAGCAGTGGAAGAACACCGAAGGCGAGTTTCCGTTCTTCTTCCGCGACTGGGATCACCAGCTGGTGCGCCCGGCCGTCATCGTCCAGATCAAGAAGCAGATCACCGACAAGTTCGACTATTTCGACGTGCTGAAGAACACCTCGGCGACCGCCGAGGAGACGGCGAAGGCGTTCGGTACCAAGGAGGATATCGGCTGCAGCATGCCCTCGCTCTGAGGCGGCGGCGACCCTTGTTCCTGCAGCGTACTGACAGGTTCGAACGATGCTCGACACTCTCGTCTCCCAGGCGGCCAATGGACTCGTGCTCGGCTTCATCTACGTGCTGATCGCCGTAGGTCTGTCGATCACCTTCGGCCTGCTCGGCGTCATCAACTTCGCGCATGGCGCCTTCTTCGCGCTGGGGGCCTACGTGGCCTGGCAGCTGTTCCAGCTGTTCGGCTGGAGCGCCGTGATCCTGGCGCCGCCGGTGGTCGGGCTGATCGGCATGGCCGTGGAGGTGACGATCATCCGCCGCCTCTACGGCAAGGAGCCGCTGCTCAGCCTGATCGTGACCTTTGCGCTGGCGCTCCTGATCGAAGCGGTGATCCGCTACGCCTGGGGCGCCGACGGCAAGCCGTTCAATCCGCCGCCGACCTTTGCAGGGATCGTCGAAGTTGGTCCTCTCCTGATCACCAAATATCGCGTGGCCGTGCTCGGCGCGACCACCGCGACCTTGCTCGGCCTATGGGGCTTCCTGGCGTTCACGCCCTATGGCCGGATCCTGCGTGCCGGCAGCCGGGACCCGGAGATGGTGGAATTGCTCGGCATCAATCTGCCGCGGGTGCTCACTGCGGTGTTCGGGCTCGGCTGCATGCTGGCGGCGATCGCCGGCGTGCTGGCCGCGCCGCTGTGGACGGTGTCGCCGTCAATGGCTGCCAATGCGGTGATGCCAGCGTTCGTGATCGTGGCCATCGGCGGCCTCGGCTCCTTTCGGGGCGCAGTGGTCGCCGGACTCGCGGTTGGAATCGTCACCTCGCTGACCATTCAGTTCTGGCCAGAGGCGGCCGCCGCATCGATGTATGCCTTGATGTTCGCGATCATGCTGCTGCGGCCGCGCGGGCTATTCGGCGAGCGCTGGGAGCGTTTCGAATGACGACGGCCAAGTCCGTGCTGCAGCGGCTCGCAAGTCACCCGGTGCTGGTGGCGGCCGCGATACTGGCGCTCGCCTCCGGCATCGCGCTCGCTGTGGGCATGCCGATCCATCGCGTGACCCAGATCGCGATCTACACGCTCTACGGCGCGGAGGTGAACTTCCTGATCGGCTATCTCGGCCTGGTGCCGTTCGGCGCGTCCTTCTTCTTCGGCTGCGCGAGCTATGCGCTGGCAATCGGCCTGGGCTTCATGCCGGCCGCCAATGAAATCACCGGTCTGGCGATCGCGGTGGCATTTTCGCTGCTGCTGGCGCTGATCGTCGGCGCCATCATCCTTCGCCGGCGCGGACTCTACTTTTCGCTGCTGACGCTGGCGTGCTCCCAGATCGCGTTCGAGATTGCGTTCAAATGGACCTCGGTGACCGGAGGCGAGAACGGCCTGCAGAACGTCGCGCGTCCGCTGTTTCGCTCCGCGCTTGCCTTCCACGGCTTCACGCTCGTCGTGGTGATCGGATCATTGTGGATGCTGTGGCGGCTAGCGCATGCGCCGTTCGGCCGGCTGATGCAGGCGTTGCGCGACAATGAGCAGCGGGTCGTAAGCCTGGGTTTCGACACCTACCGCACCAAGCTGATTGCGCTCGTCATTGCCGGCGGCGGCATCGGCGTCGCCGGCGGTTTGATGGCGCTGCTGCTGCAGGGCGTCTACGCCAACAATCTGAACTGGGAACATGCCGGTGATCCGGTGCTGATGGCGGCGCTGGGCGGCGTGCATCATTTCCTGGGGCCGTTGTGGGGCGCCATCGTCTTCATCGTTTTGGAGGACCGGCTCAGCGCCATCACGGAGAATTGGTGGCTGGTCTTCGCCCCCATCATCATCGCCTTCGCGCTGCTGTCAGATGAGGGCATTCACGGCATCTTCCAGCGTATCGCCGGCCGCAGCCGCTGGACCCTGACGCGCAATGTCATTCCACCGCGGCCGCGCGACATCATTCCCTATGCGCCGGATCGTGCACGTCAGGCTGCGGCGACGGCCTCACAGGTGCCGATTCTCGCAATCCGCAACCTCTCCAAGCATTTCGGCTCGATCGTGACCCAGAACGACGTGTCGTTCGAGATGAGCCGCACCGGACTGCACAGCCTGATCGGCCCCAACGGCGCCGGCAAGACCACGTTGTTCAATCTGCTGACCGGTGTGCTCCGGGCCAACGCCGGCACGATCCTGTTCGAGGGCAAGCCCATCGATCAGCTGTCGCCGTACAAGCGCGCGCGGCTCGGCATCGCCCGCTCGTTCCAGATCCTGAGCGTCTTTCCCAATCTCACTGCGTTCGAGAACGTGCGTATCGCGGTCCAGGCTGCCAACGGGCAATGGACGGGTCTTTGGCGCGATGCCTATGATGATGCGGCTGCAAACGCGAAGGTGTGGTCGCTGCTCGATGCCGTCGGCCTTGCCGATCGCGCCGCCGAGCTTTGTTCCGCGCTGGCGCATGGTGAGAAGCGGCTTCTGGAGATCGCGGTGTCGCTCGCGATCGACGCAAAGCTCCTGCTGCTGGACGAGCCGCTGGCCGGTCTGGCGGAGTCGGACCGCAAGATCGTCGGAGAATTGATCATGCGGCTGGCGAAGTCCCACGCCGTGCTGTTGATCGAGCATGACATCGACCGTGTGCTGGCCATGTCCGACCGCATCACGGTGTTGCATCAGGGGCGGCTGATCGCCGACGGCAAGCCGGTGGAAGTGGCTGCCCATCCCGAAGTCGTCACGGCCTATCTCGGCACGGCCCATGGCCAGGTCGCGGCGGCTCCGTCGCGGGCGACCAATGTGACGCCGCTTCCCGGCAGCGCCGCCGCCGAGCCGCTGCTCAGGCTCGAGGGCGTGCGCGCCGGCTACGGCGGTGGCACCGTGCTCGACGGGCTCGACCTGGCCGTGCGGCCTGGCGAAGTGGTGGCGCTGCTAGGGCGCAACGGCGTCGGCAAGACCACCGCGCTGCGGGCCATCACAGGCACGGTGCCGGCGAGCGGCGGTCGCATCACGTTCGACGGCAGGCAGCTCAACCGGTTACGGCCGGACGAGATCAACCGTCTTGGCATCTCGCTGGTACCGGAAGGACGCCGGCTGTTTCCGAATCTGACCGTGCAGGAGAATCTCAAGCTCGCGAGCCGCGCCGGCGGCGCGTCGCTCGACGACGTGTTCGATCTGTTCCCGAAGCTCCGCATCCTGCACAAGGCGCGTGCCGAAAATCTCTCCGGCGGCGAGCGGCAGATGGTGGCGATCGCGCGCGCGTTGATGGTGCCGAGCCGGTTGATTTTGCTCGACGAGCCGTTCGAGGGCCTGGCGCCCGCTGTGGTGCAGGAGGTCCGCGACGCCGTGTCCAAATTGAGGTCGCGCGCGAGCCTCGTCATCGTGGAGCATCATGCCGAGAGCGTGCTGGCGATGGCGGACCGCGCCTATGTGCTGGTGAATGGGCGCGTGGCCCATGTCGGCGATGCTGCCGCGCTCGCGGCCGATCACGAACTGCAAGGGCGTTTGCTTGGCATCACTCAGACCGCTGATGCAGTGCAACGGGCGGCAAACGGGTCATGAGCAGCTGCGAGTTCGTGACCATCGGCACCGGCTGGCCGGCCCAATCTGAACCTTCCTGAGGAGATGAGACATGACCATCGTCGTTCCCGGACCGAACGCCTACGCGAATGCGGCGACAGAGAAGAAGGCGGTGACGCGCAATCTCGCCGAGATTTTCTGGACCCAGTATCCGGGCCACTATAACCAGGCGCTGTCGAAGGCGATCGTGACGCCGGACACCACCGGCAGCCGCTTCTTCGACCATCGCATCTCGTCCTACGAGCCCGGCGCGCATGTCGAGAGCCATTCTCACAAGGTGCAGGAGCAGATCTATCACGTGCTGTCGGGCGAGGGCATCTTGATCCTCGACGGCGAGCGCCGGCTGGTCCGTGCCAACGACGTCACCTACATTCCGCCGGGCGTGGTGCACGAATTCCACTGCACCGGCAACGACCCGCTGCTGTTCCTCGTGATCACCAGCCCGCCGACCGACGAGGAGCCGGCGCCGCGGTGAGGGGCCGGGCATGACCACGAGCAAGACCATTCTGGTCACCGGCGCCTGTGGCTGGCTCGGCTCGGCGATCGTGCATGCGCTGCTCGCGCGCGGCGACCGCGTCGTGGCGGTCGACCTGATGGTCTCGCCGGCCATGGCTGCACTCGCCTCGCAACAACAGCTGCTCGTCACCGCGGCGATCGATCTCGGCGAATGGCATGAGGTGTTGCGGGCGTTCCAGACATTTCGTCCCGACGCCGTCATCCACGCCGCCGCGGTGGTCGGCGTGGTTCAGGCCGCGGATATCCCGCTGAAGGCGCTGCGGGTCAATGTCGAGGGCGCGATCAACCTGTTCGAGGCGATGCGGCTCTCCGGCGTCCGGCGCGTCGTGCAGATCTCAACCGAGGAGACCTATGGCGACTTCCAATCCGCCGTGATCGACGAGGATCACCCGCAGAAGCCGGCCAGCGTCTACGGCGTGACCAAGCTCGCAGCCGAGCACTATGGTCGCGTCTATTCGCGCGATCACGGGCTCGAATGCATCAATGTGCGGACCTGCTGGGTGTACGGACCGCATCTGCCGCGCCTGCGCATGCCCCGCACCTTCGTCGAAGCCGCATTGCGCGGCGAGCCATTCCATCAGGAGGACGGCGGCAATCTCGCGGTTGATCAGGTCTATATCGACGATACCGTGGCTGGCGTGCTGCTCGCGCTCGACAAGCCGCATCACAGCTTCGACGCCTATAATGTCGCGACCGGTGTGGCACCGACGCTGCGCGACACGGCCGACGCCGTCAATCGCGCCATTCCCGGTGCGAGAATCACGGTCGGCGACACCGGTCCCTATCATCATGGCGGCCGCGTGCTGAGCGCCGTCAAGGGCGCGCTCGACATCGGCCGCGCCAAAGCGGAGCTCGGCTACCAGCCGCGCTACGATCTGCAAAAAGGCATCGAGGCGACGATCGAAGCGACGCGGGCCGCGATGGCGAAGACACCATCTCCATCAAGGGATCGAAAATGACCACCTCTTCTCCGATCGTTCTCATCTTCGGCGGCTCCCGCGGCATCGGCGCCGCTTGCGCGCAGGCGTTTGCCGTCGCCGGCTGGCAGGTGGCCTCGACCTACGCCACCAGCCCGTCGGACGGAGGGCCTGGCAGGCAATACAAGGTCGACATCCGCGATGCCGCGTCGGTCGCGCAGGTCTTCGCGCAAGTTGCCGCCGACTTCGGTGCTGCGCCGCAGGCCGTCATTGCCAACGCCGGCATCAACGTGCCGGCAGGTCCGCTGGCGAGCTTCAAGCCGGAGGACTTCCGGCTGCTGATGGAGGTCAACGTCGTAGGCGCCTTCAACGTGCTGGCGGAAGCGGCGCGGCGCGTGCGCGACGCCGGCGCCATCGTCGCCATCACGACGTCGCTGGTCCGCCACGCGGTGCCGGGCACCGGGCCCTATGCGGCGACCAAGGCGGCGGTCGAAAGCCTGGTGCGGTCGATGGCGAAGGAGCTCTCGGCGCGCGGTGTTCGCGTCAATGCGGTGGCGCCCGGTCCCGTCGACACCGAACTTTTCAATGCCGGCAAGACCGAGGAGGCCAAGCAGCGCATGGCGGCGTTGAGCCCGTTCAATCGCATCGGCAAGCCGGGCGAGATTGCGGAGGTGGTGCGCTTCCTGGCCTCCGGCGAGGCCTCCTGGATCCAGGGACAGATCGTGCAGCCCAATGGCGGCATGGTGTGAGCATGACGGCGGCGGTGCACGCCGGCGAGACGTTCGATGTCGTGGTCGTCGGAGCCGGCGCGGGCGGCATGACGGCGGCGACGATCGCGGCTGCTGACGGCTGCTCGGTGCTGCTGCTGGAGCAGGCCGAAGTCGTCGGCGGCACCACCGCCATCTCCGGCGGCATGGTCTGGATTCCTGCCAATCACAAGGCGGCCGCGGAGGGGCGGGCGGATACGCTGGAGGCGGCGCGCACGTATTTGGCCCGGACGGTGCCGGGGCAGGACCGCACGCGGCTCGAGACGTTCCTTGCATTCGGCGACGAAGCCTTGCGCGATCTCGAGGTCCGCACTGCGCTGCGGCTGCAGCCGGTGCCGACCTATCCGGATTATTATCCCGACCTGCCCGGTGCCACCGCGGGAGGCAGGGTGCTGGAGCCGCTGCCATTCGATGCGCGCGGCCTCGGCGACGCCTTTGCGCTGCTGCGCGATCCGCTGCCGGAGTTCATGCTGTTCGGCGGCATGATGATCAGCCGCCAGGATATCCCGCATCTGCGCCGTGCCGGCCGATCGTTGCGCTCGGCCCTGCATGCGGCCAGGTTGATCGCGCGCTATGGCCTGCAGCGGCTCACGGCGCGGCGCGGCACGACGCTTTATCTGGGCAACGCGCTGGCGGCGCGACTGCTGCGCTCGGCACTCGATCGTGGCGTCGTGATACGGACCGGCACCTCCGTCCAGCAGCTTGAGGCCGGCGCGCAGGGCAGGGTCTCGAGGCTCGAAATTGTCGATCGTTCCGGCCGCTCCTGGATCACCGCAAAGCGCGGCGTGGTGCTCGCGACCGGCGGGCTGTCGCATGATGCCGAGCTGCGCCGCTGCTATGTGCCTGAGGCCGCCGGCCTGCTGTCGGCCACCGTCGACCCCGGCGCCGCACCACGCGGTGCGCGTCTGGCCATGGCCCTGGGCGCGTGCCTGTCGGCGCCGACGAAAGAGGGCGCGTTCTGGGTGCCGGCTTCGACATTCACACGGGCCGACGGCAGAAGCGGCATCTTCCCGCACACGGTCACCGATCGCGCCAAGCCCGGCCTGATCGCGGTCGATGGCACCGGCCGCCGCTTCGTCAACGAGGCGGTGTCCTACCACGAGTTCGTGCGCGCGCAGCTCAGGCACGCGACGGCTGTTCCTGCCTGGCTGATCTGCGATCGCCGCTTCCTGTGGAGATACGGCCTCGGCAAGATCAAGCCGTTCACGCGCAGTGTCGCGCGTGATGTCGCCGCGGGCTATCTCAAGCGTGCCGACAGCCTGGACGCGCTCGCGGAGACGATCGGCGTCCCGGCGCAGGCGCTGACTGCAACCGTCGCGGAGTTCAATGCCGATGCGGTGCGCGGCGAGGATCCCGCCTTCGGCCGCGGCGGCGACATCTATCAGCGCGCGCTCGGCGACGTCGATCAACATCCCAATCCCTGCGTCGCGCCGATCCTGGAGCCGCCTTTCCATGCGGTCGCGGTTTATCCGGCCGATCTCGGCATGTCTGCGGGCCTCGTCACCGATGCGCGCGGGCGGGTGTTGCGCGCGGATGGCTCACCCATTCCTGGCCTGTTCGCCTGCGGCAACGACATGGCCTCGATCATGGAAGGGGCCTATCCCGGGCCCGGCATCACGTTGGGTCCGGCGCTGGTCTTCGGCTGGCTCGCGGGCAGGAACGTCGCCGGCGCGAACGTTTGAGGGCTCTCATGCTCGTGAGCTCGCTCCAGGCATGGCTCGATGTGACCTCTCGGAGCCTGGAGGCATGAGAACGACTTGGTCACACTTCGCGGCTTGTGAAAGTCGGCCACGGGTTGTTGCCTGAAGTGGGGACGCGGCAGTGGTCAGGAGGACTGTTGTCGTTGTCCAGGGTGGGGTGGCCTTCCCCACCCGCCGCCCGGCCAACGCTCGCAAATGGCTCGCTAGTGGAGTCGCGCCGCTTCGGATCCCCGCCGGCTCGCTACTAGATCGCGTGCAACACGGGATCAACTTGGGAAGTTTGCAATTGACGAACGGCTCGGGCCGCCACGAGTAGCGGACGGTGCTCGTGTTTGGGCAACTCGAGATGATATGGTTGCGCGGCCCCGTAACGAGGCGCCTTGAGCATCACGCGCCTCTGCGGCCTTTTCCTGATATCGCCTGGCCGACGCGCTGCTTTCGTAGTCGAATTGTCGTTTCCGCTCAGCTCTTATTGATGAGCTGCTGGCACCAAGGTCAGAAGTTGCTCATTGCCGTGTAGGCAATAGCAGCCGATGGTTGCCGAACGGGCGCTCGGCATGAGCCGCCCATCCGCCGTGTGGAAATTCCGGTTACGACAATCCGGAGTTGCCGGCTTTGTTCCGGGCCTGCGGCCGCGGCCCTGGAGGAGCGTCCGCGTGCATCGGGACCTGTTGTGCGCGGTGAAGTCAGGCCGTGGATGGTTGCCGGTGGGATGGCGGCGTCGTACGCTCGCGCGCCACGTGACAGGTGGCATGATCGGGGACCGGGTCGTTTCAGGATGAGGCGCTGATGGCGCGGAGGGCAGCTCGCGTGATGGATGAGGACGACCCGAGCGGAGAGATCTCCCGGATCGAGGCGCGGATCGACGAGCTTGCCGAGATGGCGGAGCGGTGCCGAAAGATCATCCTGGCCTCGAAAATCGCGATAGCGGGCGGCGCCGCATTGCTGCTCGGCGCGGTGCTGGGCCTGCTCGGATCCGATGCGGTCGCGCTCCTCGGCGCCATTGCGGCGCTGCTCGGCGGCATCGTGTCGCTCGGATCGAATGTCAGCACGTTGCGACAGACAATGGCGGCGATGGCCGCCGCTGAAAGGCTGCGCTCGGACCTGATCGGCAGCATCGATCTTCGCCTGGTCGGCGAGAGGCGAGGGAGCGTGTAGTTCGCGATGGGATGATGGCGTGACGCGCTCCAGGTGTTGGCAGCAGTTGCCCTTGGCCGATGGCCCGGCGACCTGGTCCGTTCGATGAAAATGACAGGGAGACCACATGCTCAAGGGGATCGATCCACTGCTCAATGCCGACGTGCTCCATGCGCTCCGCGCGATGGGGCATGGCGACCGTCTCGTGATCTGCGACACCAATTTTCCGGCGGATGCGATCGCGCGGCAGACAGTGTTCGGCGGGCTGCTGCGCATCGATAATGTCAGCGCGGCGCGCGCGGTCCAGGCCGTGCTGTCGGTGCTGCCGCTCGACAGCTTCATCGACGATGCCGCCGTGCGGATGGAGGTCGTGGGCAGTCCTGCGGAGGTGACGCCGGTGCAGCAGGAGGTGCAGGCGGTGATCGACCGCGCCGAGGGCAGGTCGTGGCCGCTGGTCGGCGTCGAGCGCTTCGCATTCTATGAGATGGCCAGATCAGCCTATTGCGTGATCGCCACCGGCGAGCGCCGGTTCTACGGCTGCTTCATCTTCAGCAAGGGCGTCATCCCGCCGGATGGCGCATCGGGATCATGATGCCGGCTGGCGCGCCGCATTTGGGCAGCGGTGCGCATGCCGGCAAGGGTATCGCGATCGGTCATCCGCCTCGCGTT
This sequence comes from Bradyrhizobium sp. SZCCHNR1017, assembly GCF_032381375.1. Lineage (NCBI taxonomy): Bacteria > Pseudomonadati > Pseudomonadota > Alphaproteobacteria > Hyphomicrobiales > Nitrobacteraceae > Bradyrhizobium > Bradyrhizobium sp. SZCCHNR1017. Next base: position 28,200 of record NZ_JAUHIR010000001.1, read on the forward strand.
CGACGCGTAGCGCCCGCCGCGGCTCAATGGGCTTCGGGGAAGCGACCCGGCGAGAGATCGGTCCCGCATGTCGCTGCGCTCATGGCAGGTTACGGGACTGATCGCGACGGCAGAGAAGCGAGTCCAGCGCCGGGCGAGCGCCGCGAGACCTCGCCCGATGCCGCGTCGAGGTTTCAATTGGACGCGGTCTCAGCGGCAATTCCAGGTCGTGCCCTGCGCGCAGACCGCGTTCGGGCTGTCGCCGCCATAGACCTGATAGGGGTATTCGCCCTTGCGGTAATAGCCATAGGCGTGGGGGTTCACGCCGTAGTAGGACGGAGCCGCGTAATAGGCCGGGCCGTCATAGACCGGGCCATCGTAATAATCGTAGGCGTCGCGGCTTGCGGCGATCGCAAGACCGGTGCCGATGGCACCCGCCGCGAGCGCCGCGCCGATCGCAGCGCCGCCGCCGCCGCCGTGCCAGCGCCCATTTCGCGCGTCGGCACTGGTCGGGGTGAAGGCGCCGATCGCGAGTGCAGTCAATGAAGCAATTGCGGCCGTGCGGCCGAGCAGAGCTAGTTTGGTCGACATGTCAGGCCTCCAGTGAAGTGCGCCGTGATTGGCTGATGTCTCCGGTGTCCGGCTCTGCCGAGAACTGTGACGAACGTCAGAGCCGTACAATGCCGGCAAACGGATGATCGATTGCGGTTCTGGACCTGACCTCGCCGAGGAGCTGGCGACGGTCCAACGCGAATGGCAGGTCCATCGCACTAGAACCGCCGTCCCGCTTTGGAGTTCCGGCCCCGCCCGAACTTCCATGCGATCGGACAGGGGCCGCTGGGCACGCAGAGGAGGAATGGCTCGTGCTTTGCCGACCCGGCAGCCCGGTGCCGGAGCCAACTCATCACTGTGACGGTGCATTCCAATCACTGAAGACGTTTGAAGGGCGTCGATGAGACTGGGCCGCTGTGACCCGACGAGCTCGCGCCGTCCCGAGCTGCACGACGGGCAATCTCTGCCTGGGTGCAATCCGCCGCGGGAGCGCGACGTCATGGCCTCGCTGTTCGACCTGTTCGGAACATGCGCGTTTGCTGGCAATCCCGTCGTCACGACGTTGCGCGGGAGCAAGGAGGTTGCAGCCATCCAAGTGCGTGTCCGGATGGCGTCGTCTCACCCCATCGTCGCCAGCCTGACCGCCAGCGCACACGCCCGATCGTATTCGTCCAGGTTGATCCATTCGTCGATCGTGTGCGGCTCGTTCTGGCCGGTGCCAAAGGTCACGGTGGGGATGCCGTGGCGGACCATCCAGTTGGCGTCGAGGCCGCCATTGCCGGCGCGCAGGGTCGGCGCTGCGCCGATGCCGGAAACGGCAGCCATGGCGCGCTTGACGACGGGAAGGGTCTCTTTCATCCGGAACGGATGATAGTCGGTTTCGGCCTTGAACTTGACGCGGCCGGACTTGCCCTCGCTGTTGGTGACCTGCTTGGCCGCCTTCTCGAAGGCCGCCTTGTAGGCCTTGGTGATCTCGCGGATGAATTTGGCATCGTGGCTGCGGCATTCGCCGCGGACGTGGACGTAGTCGGTGACGACGTTGGTGGCGTCGCCCGCGGGGCGGCCTTCGCCGCCGGTGACCGGACCGACATTGCTGGTGCCAAGCCTCGCGTCCTTGCCCTTGCCCTTCACCACCTTGCCGAACCAGCCGCCGGCTTTCACCTCGGCGAGCGCGAGCGCCAGGATCATGGTGGCGCTGATGCCGCGCTCAGGCGCGACGCCGGCATGCGAGGCGCGGCCGAAGATCTCGACCTCCCAGCGGTCGGCGCCGACAGCGCCGATCGTGACGGCGGAGGCCGAGCTGCCGTCGAAGTTGAACGCCATCTCGGGCGCGCCGAGGTCGTCGGTGTTGACGTGCCGCGCGCCATAGAGCCCGCTCTCCTCGCGCACGCAGAACAGTAGCGTGATCGGCGGATGGTCGAGCTTCTGCCGGATCAGCTCGGCCGCGAGCGTGACGAGAATGCCGCAGCCGCAGCGATTGTCGCCGCCGAGCGCGGTCCTGGCCTGGTTGACGATCTTGCGACCGGAGATCTTCGGCTGCGCGCCGGCGCACAGTGGCACCGTGTCCATGTGGGTCATGAACATGATCCGCGGCTGATTGTGCTGGCTGCCGCGGCCGGGCAGCTCGACGATCAGATTGCCGGTCTCGGTCGGCAGCGGAATGCGCGTATTGGCATCGTCGAGCCGCATCGCCTTGGCCGGCACGCCGGCCTGCTTCAGCGCCGCCATGATCTCGCGCCCGATCGCCTTTTCCTGTCCGGTCACGCCCTGGACGGCGAGAAAACGCATCAGACGATCGGTGGCGGCGGTGGTGTCGACGGACATGAAGCGATTCCCGTGATGAACGATGTGCCCGGAGCATCCAGCCGGGCGGCCGGTTGCGCAAGGGGGCTCGCATTGGTTTCGCCGCCTGACTCTTTTCCGATGCCTCGATCGTTTTCATGTCATCTGGACATTGGAGCATCATCATGAGCCTGAAAGACAAGACGATCGTCGTGACCGGCGGAAGCCGCGGCCTTGGCCTGGGAGTCGTGGAGGCCCTCGTCGATCGCGGCGCCAAGGTGACCGTCGTCGCGCGCGGAACCGGGGCGCTGAACGCGATTGCTGCGCGCCTGGGTGTGGCCACCATCGCGGCCGACGTCACCGACGAGGCCGCTGCGCATCGCATCGTCGGCGATATCAGCCCCGACATCCTGATCTTGAACGCCGGCACAACGCCGCACATGGACCGGCTGGATCGGCTGACCTGGAGGGATTTCTCGGTTGCCTGGGAAACGGACGTCAAGGCGGGCTTGTACTGGATCCAGGCGGCGCTCAAGCTCCCCCTGAAACCAGGAAGCCGCGTCCTGGTCGGATCGAGCGGCGCGGCGGTGGGCGGTTCGCAGATGTCAGGCGGCTACGGCGGCGCCAAGCGCATGCTCTGGTTCATGGCGAAATACGCCAATGGCGTGTCGCAGGACGACGGGCTCGGCATCCGCTTCCAGGCGATCGTGCCGCGCATGATGATCCTGGGCACGGGAGTGGGGGATACGGCCGCGGGCGCTTATGCCGGGTCCATGGGCATTGCGCCGGAAGCGTTCGTCGCCCGCTTCGGCGCGCCGATGCCGCCACGGGCGTTCGGCGATCGCGTGGTCGCAGTGCTGGAGGACCCGCGGTTCGTCGACGGCGTCGTGTTCGGTCTCAACGGAGATTCCGGTGTGACGGTGATGGAAGGAGCGGCAGCTTGAGTGACGGCGGACATGCTTCGCGCGGCGCGCGCAGCGGCCAGCTCGTGGCCGTCGCAGAGCAGCTGCGGCCCGAGCTGCATCGTTATTGCGCGCGCCTGATGGGCTCCGTGATCGACGGCGAGGACGTCGTGCAGGACACCCTGACAAAGGCGCTCGTCGCGGTGGACGAGATGCGCGACGTCGTGATGCTGCGCGCCTGGCTGTTCCGGGTCGCGCATAACCGGGCGCTGGACCTGCTGCGCAGCCGTGCGATCCGGGCCGCCGAACCGATGGAGGCGGCTGACGGTGTCGCCGACGACACCGTGCCGGATGCCGTGGAGGCGATGATGCGCGACGAGGCGATCCGGACCGCGGTGTCGCGCTTCACGGAGCTTCCGATCCCTCAGCGGAGCGTCCTCGTTCTGAAGGATGTGCTCGATGAGTCGCTCGCCGACATCGCGGCGCTGCTCGACCTGACGGTGGACTCGGTGAAGGCACATCTCGCCCGCGCCCGGGCGCGGCTCTCCGAGATCAACGCTGTGGCCGAGGCGCGGCCGGCGGCGAGACCCGCCTCCGATGCGGCGATACGCTATGTGAGCCTGTTCAACCGGCGTGATTGGGACGGCCTGCGCGCGCTGCTGGCGCACGACGTCAAACTGCACCAGTCCACTCATCCCGTCCGTGTCGGCCCGGCCGATGTCGGGATGTTCTTCAGCATCTACGCCGGGATGGACGGCGTCTGGCTGGCGCCGGCCTGGCTCGAGGGCCGGGAAGTGATGGCCGTGTTCGAACGCCAGGGCGATCCGCGGCCCAGCTACGTCATGTGGCTGAGCTGGCGCGACGGCAAGATCAGCTTCATCCGCGACTACCGCTACGTCCGCTATGTCATCGCCGATGCAGAGCTGGCACTCGTCCCGCCGTCCTGAGCACCCGGACCGGCAAGGGCTTGATCCACATCAACGAGGGACGGTCGCGCCAGGAGCATCTTTTGGCGCGAGAGGTCTGAGATGCAGCTCTTCAACTCGACGAGGGACTACGGCGCGATTCCGCAGACGCTGCATTGGCTGACGGTCGTTCTCGTGGCCGTCGCCTGGGCGCTTGGGGTCTTCGGTGACGTGCTGCCCAAGGGCGCACCGCGCGAGTCCGGCCTGCTCGTCCATGTCACGGCTGGGATCGCGATCCTCATGCTTCTGGCGGTGCGCCTGGCTTGGCGGCTGGCCGATCCTTCTCCGCCGCCCGAAGCGACTGAGTTCGCCACATGGATGGGAAAGTGGCAGGATCCGGCCGCGCGTTTCGCGCACTACGTTCTCTATGCGCTGCTCTTTGCCGTGCCCGTCGTTGGCATCGTGTTGCAGTTTGCGCGCGGTGATTCCTTGCCGCTGTTTGGCATCGCCGAGATCGCGTCGCCCTGGCCCAAGGACCGCGCGTTTGCTCACAACGTCAAGGAAGTGCATGAAATTCTCGCCCACGCCCTCGTCATCGTGGCTGCAATGCATGCGGCCGCCGCGCTGATCCATCACTGGATCTTCCGGGACCGGACGCTGCTTCGCATGCTGCCTCACTCGGACGACTAGGGAAGCGACACGCCTGTCGGAAACCATGGATTGCGCCGGTCGCTTCCGCCGCCGTAACCGAACGGTCGCGATCCGATCGATCACTCCGCTCATGGTTCGGATTGCCAATCCCCAAGGAAACACGGCCGGGAGACTCCCCCAATGCTAGAGTATCGCGTCAACGCCCGACGGATCGATGCGCATGAAAGCGTCGCTGACTGCAAGGATGCGACCGTGGTGCTCGACACCGATGTCCAGGGACGGCGGGATGCGTTCAACCCGGCCGAGCTTCTTCTCGCCGCGGTTGCCGCCTGCATGATCAAGGGAATCGAACGCGTGACGCCGATGCTCAAGTTCCATGTTCGTGGCGTCGAGGTGCGACTGATCGGCGTCCGTCAGGACAGCCCGCCGATGATGGCGTCGATCGATTACGAGCTGATCGTCGACACCGACGAAGACGACCGCCGGCTCGAGCTGCTTCATCAGAATGTCAGGAAGTATGGAACGATTTCCAACACCGTGGCGGCCGCGACGAAGTTGCAAGGCGTGATCAGGAGAAAGACATGAGCCGCCTTCACATCCACCCCGAAAGCCATCTGGTGGCGCGGATCGGATGGCTCAGAGCGGCCGTTCTGGGAGCCAATGACGGCATCATTTCGACTGCGAGCCTGATCGTCGGTGTTGCTGCGGCAGCAGCGACACGAAACGACGTCCTGATCGCAGGCGTGGCGGGATTGGTCGCCGGAGCGATGTCGATGGCCGCCGGTGAATATGTCTCCGTCAGTTCGCAGTCGGATACGGAGCAGGCCGACCTGGCCCGGGAACGCAAGGAGCTGAGCGACAACCCCGCATTCGAACGCGACGAGCTTGCCGAAATCTACGTCAAGCGAGGTCTGGATCAATCCCTTGCGCGGCAGGTGGCCGAGCAGCTGATGGCGAAAGACGCACTGACGGCTCATGCCCGCGACGAATTGGGAATCTCGGAGATCACCGCAGCGCGGCCGATCCAGGCTGCCCTGACCTCGGCCATGATGTTTTCGGTGGGGGGCGCCATGCCCTTGCTGATGGTCGTGGTGTCGCCCGCCAATTTGCTGGTCCCGATCGTCTCCGCCGCTTCTCTCGCCTTTCTCGCGGTGCTGGGAGCGATCGGCGCAAAGGCAGGCGGGGCCAACATTCCGCGCGCCACCTTTCGCGTGACGTTCTGGGGGGCCTTCGCCCTGGGTCTCACCGCAGGCATCGGAAGGCTGTTTGGGGCCGTTGTTTGAAGCGCTGGCAAAGCTTGCGCGACGGTCAACGGCGTTACCCCCGTCTCGTGTCGAGGCTGCGGCGGTGTCGCGGTGTCGTCGACACGGGCATTATTTCGAGAAATTGAAGACCCAATTCGGTCCAGGCGCCATTATCAACCGGCCCGCGAGCCGCCACATCTCGCGTCACGGGCATTCGATGGGTGCGACTCTTACGTCAAGAGGATGCCGCCGAGGCGGCAACGCGCCCGATGCCGTAGTCGTGAGGAGCGAGTGGTGGACGGACAGCAAGCGCCGGGTGGATCCCGGCCGGTCATTCTGCATCGGGAGTGTCCCCCGGCGGAGCCGCGCGCCAGGGCGTCCGCAGCACGTGCGCTGTGGTTGCTCGTCGCGCTCAGCCTGATGTTCGGAATGCTGGTCGCGGTGCCGTGGATGGTCGAGTATGTGACCGTGGGCCAATATCTGGTTCACACCGATGACGCCTATGTCAGTATGAACGAGATCCCGGTCAGGTCGGCGGTGTCCGGCCTGGTCAGGGACCTGCTCGTGACCGACAACCAGGAGATCGCTGCGGGACAGGTTCTCGCGCGGATCGAGCACCGGGACGAGCGCGCCGCGACGGTCGCGCTGAACGACGTCATCGCTCCCGTCGCCGGCGTCGTGGCTGCAAGCGGTCTCCATGTCGGCGACGTCGTGACGACAGATCGGTCGTTGATGGCGGTGGTCACGCCCGGCGAGCCCCACGTCATCGCAGCCCTCGCGGTTTCCGAGATCACCTATGTCGCGATCGGACAGGCGGTCACGATCGACGTGCCGGGCCTTCCCGTCCGGCTCTATGGACATGTCGCGGATGCTGAGTGGATCGGCGCGGCGTCCGGCTCGCCAACCGGCGAAGCGCGGATCGCGCTGAAGATCAGCCTGCTGAAGGCGGCCATGCCCGCCGGATTGCGATCGGGCATGGCTGTCGGCGCGACGATCCTGACCGGCCTGACCGGGACCGAGCGGATGGTCTCGCAGATCCTGTGGGAGAGGGCGCAGAGGACCTGCCACTGCGAGCAGGATCTCCAGCCCGCGTCGGTGCAGCGGCGCATCTGACCACGGCCATTCCTGCGCGACGGGCAATCCGTGCATGCCTCTCATGCCTGAACTGCCCGTCGTGCCAGTTTGTCGCGGACTCATCATTTGCACCGTCGGGCAAATCACCCTCACATTCTCGCGCATCCCGGCTCGCTGAGGAGGGACGTTTCGCGATCGTCACGAGCGTCGAGCCGGAGATGCGACGGGCGCGTTGCTCCGCAGCCGGGGGTCACAGCCCGCGCCGACGAACGGAGCGATGCGACGGCGAAGTGGTGTGGTCCTGGCATCGCGGTGCTGATGCCAAGCCGGCGGTGATGATGATCCGCCGGCGACGGGGGCAAGACAGCCGATCCCCGGGGAGAGCGCCTATAAGTCGTCAAACCGTCGCGCAGGGAAGGCCGGATATTGGGCTGAACCTGTGGTTCTGCCGCGTGCTTTTTGCTGCACGCGGACCGCGGGTATCAGCCGATACCCGGTCTTCCCTGCGCCTCTTCTTCGGAGGAAGAGGTTCACTCAAGACGACAACTCGGGCGGATACCGCTGCGAGATGGCTCAGCCTTGCCTGCTGTTTGAAACGTACAACACGCGGTCGTGCGATGTCCCGCACCAAGTGGGCAGTCGCAAGGTGATCTGCGGCCCTATCTCGACGTGATCGAGAGCGTCTTCTTCACCGGCGGCCTGTCGATGACGATCAAGTCGCACCACAAGGTCGGCGGCCTGCCGGCGCGCATGAACATGAAGCTGGCCGAACCCTTATGCTCAGCGGTCGGCGAGAGGTTGGTGATGCTAATGGCCTACCGTTTACCAGGTCGAGTGCCAAGACGCCTCAACTTGGCATCCCCGCCGACAAGCGCTGCGCAGACGGCCAAGTCGGCATTGTCGACGATGAGTGACCCATTCTGTGACTCCGAGCCTCTGCCGCGCTTCTTGAACGCCCGGAGCTCTAGTGCCTTGGGCTGGCGAACAAAGTCGCCTCCAGTCCGATGTGGTTCGAAAGGTAGTCCTGCGGGCCGGGGGTGACGACCCAGCGGATGCGTGACTTGAAAGCACGCCGGCGCACACGTGAGACGTCGAGATTGAAGCCGTGAAATGCAGTCGCACGTTCCATGAACAGGTAGTCGATCCTCGATCCGGTGGGATTCGCGTCGTCTGGCTGCATGTCGTCGCAGTAGTAATCGACATCATCCGACATCGTCGGCGTGGCAACGGCCGGATCGTAGGCTTGCCGATATGCCTCGCTGGCGCGATAGACCTTACAGTTGGTATTGAAGTCGTTGTAGATCGGCTCGTCGCCCTCGCCGTGACGGTCGGTCAAACCGTCGCTTTTCATCGTATCGTACGGGACGCTCCACAGGTCATAGAAGCCGGCCTGCTCCATCGCCGCGACCAGGTTGTGGTATTCGTCGGTATCAGCACCGATGTTGAAATCTCCGGCGACAATGGCCACGTTGGATGGAAGGTGCGTCGCCTTGATGAAGGCAATCAACTCATCAATCTGCGTGCGCCTGACGTCGATCTTCTCCGCGTCAGTTGGGCCGGGCGGCAGAAGGCCGCCATCCCCGGCATAAACATGCGTCGAATAGAGCTCGATCGCACCGAAGCCGACCGGGATACGCGTGAGTTGCACCCCTTTGTTCGCCCATTTGTCAGAATCGAACATGTAGCCCATCTCGCATCCGCCGGGCATCACTCGCGACACGCCGTCCGCGGCATAGACATGCCCGCCGCCATTCTCGATCGTCCGCGTCGGGCTGAGGACGAGGATCCCGCTCTGCAGTTGCTTGTAGGCGAGGGAGCCGGTCGGTCCGTCGACATGCTGCGCCGTGCCATGTGCCAGGATCGTATCCCGCGTATCCTGGTCCCAAGCCTCGACCAGCGATACGAGGTCGTAGGCGAACACCCTCCGGCCGATTTCGTCGGCGCGCTCGGGGATGACCGGCTTCTCCATGACACTCACTTCGAACACGCCAAGCACCGGCGCGACCAACTGCATCAGCACCTCGAATACGACCTCCTCGGGGATCGAGAAGAGGCTTATCAGCCAGTCGAGGTCGGAACTGAGATTTTCGATGATGTATCCGCCGAGCGAGAGGCTGTTGCCCACCAGCTTGCAGGCATCGTTCAATGGGTTGACCGATACGCCGCAGACTTCCACGATCGGCGGGAAGATGCGGTCGCAGACATCTCCGATATCGGCCCCAACCATCTCCAGCGCCTTGCCGATGAACTCACCCGCCGAAACCCCAAGACAAGCCGCGAAGTGGCCCACCCCTCCGGCAGCGGCGACGATCTCCTTCAATCCGATCTTCGCGCGCAGGCACCAGATGTTGTAGTGGAGGAATGAAATTCGTGTCGTGGAGGGGCCCGACAGGCGCCAAGCCGCCTCGGCGAACGAAGCCGTCGGCAGGGTCGTTCCCGGTGCCGCTCCGGGGTAGCGCAGCCTGGACAACAGGCTGTGCATCGACTGCGGCGGGTAAAGTGCGTCGGCCTGCTGCGCGAGCTGATTGAACGACGTGGTGGGCATGCGCGCGTCCTCCTGACTGGTGAATCAGCTTGCCTGGAAGCGGTAGGCGAGCATCGGCCACGACAGCCAGCGTTCCGGCGCCCGTCTGACTTCCTGTTCGATCTTCTGGTTCACCCAGGCAGCGAGATCCTCCGGCTGCTTGCCGGCGGTGGGCAGTGTCGCCACCACTTCCACGCGGCTGTCCCTGGGCGCTATCAGCGCCAGCGTGTAGCCGTTGCGGATCGCAAGCCTCAGAATGGCGGCCGGAGTCTTGGCGGGGCGCCCGAAGAATGGGCTGCGGATGAACTCGGTGCCCGGATGAATATTGTCCATCATCGCGAACACGTTGCGGCCTTCGCGCATGTACGCGGCGAGCGCCGCCGCACCGCCTGCGGCCCGGAAGTTCAGTGTGGTGCCTGCGTCCTTCAACTCGGAGAGCCAGGGAGCATCATTCGATACCAGAACGACCACATGCTTTTTTTCCGCAGCGCCGAGCAGGCTTGCAAGCTCCGGGAAGTACCATCCGACAATGAGCAGCTTCTCCGATGCCGGCAGGTTCATATCGATCTGCCGCGTCTTCCATGCACTTAGATTGCTCATGGCCTCGAGCCAGGCCTGATGATGAGCCGAGCTGAAATCGGCGCGGGCTCGAACGTGGGGCGTGGGGAGCAGCTTGCCTGCCCAGGCGAAGGCATGGTCCGCGCAGGCCGGAACCGACCTCTCGACTGCGTCGACCTTCAATCCGTGAATGCCGCTCAGGACGGTGTGCAGATCATTGGGCATTTCAAGACCCCGCCAGTTCCCATGTTCTGAGCGCGGCCTGACGCGCGCCAGAACATCCGACTTCGTAGCTAACGGTCGCAGGCGCCAGCCGATGGAGCGTTGACGTGAATCAACCCGCGGCGGCCGAGTTGACGATATTTTAAGTTACATCTTCAGCGGGAGGCGGCGAACATGACGAGCGACATCAAACTCACCGACACGTCGGTCATCCTGGAAGGATCAACGACTGTGCTGCAGAGCGGCAATGTCAGGGTTCCCGTCGACGCGCAGGGCTATCCCGGCATGCTCAGAATCGAGTTTGACGGCGCGGAGGCCCACGCGGGACGTCTCTTGCTAGCCCCGGCTTGGTTGGGGCGAGCGATAATGGCATGCAACGTCGAGACCGTGCAGCTCCAGAGCCCGAAAGTGCCTCCGGCGGCGCGCGCGGCGCTCTCTCACTCCCAGGCTGACGAACTTGTTCTCAACGATGGCAAGCATTACGCCGGGGGCGTTTCGATTCACGGTGCGGCGAAACTCGAAGACGTGACCGTTAAAGGCGCCGCGCGGTTCGAGAAAACCGTTACCGCTCCAGACGGAATTGTCGCGGGTGGCGTTACGATCGCAGTCCCCGCACCGCCCGCATTGCAACCGGGTCTATCAGTTGCGAGCTCCCGCACCAGCATGGAGATCAGCTCGTCGACCATTCGTGTGACAACGAGCCATGTCGGGATGATGGGGCATCAACCCGCGCCGGACGTCCTTGACCTGGTCGCGGAGATCCGCAGCCTTCGCGACCGGGTGGCCGCGCTGGAGAAGAAAGCCGGGGTTCCCGTGCCGGCCTAGTTTCGAGAGGCTCCTCGGCTTGGTCGCGCCGTAACAAAGCCAGATGCCATGCGTTGGTGTGATCCAAGGCCTGTAATATCTCAGATGATCGCGAGCTTCATCAAGGTCGATGCCTCACGGCCGCAAACCATCTCTTGGATTGTCCAACCAATGGCCGTACGTTGGTGGGCGGGGACGGAATTAGCCCAAAGCAACACCGTGGAGAACAGTTGGTCTGATGGATGAGGACGACCCGAGCGATCAATCTCCCTCATCGAGGCGCGGATCGAACAGCTGGCCGACGCGGCCGAGCGGTGTCGAAAGATCATCATGGCCTCGAAGATCGTGATATCCGGCTGCGCCGCGTTGCTGCTCGGGGCGGTGCTGGGCCTGCTGGGGTCCAATGCGGTCGTCGTCCTCGGGACGATTGCCGCGGTGCTCGGCGGCATCGTTTCGCTCGGATCGAACGTCAGCACCTTGCGACAGACCATGGCGGCGACGGCCGCCGCTGAAACGTTGCGCTCGGACCTGATTGGCAGCATCGATCTTCCGGCCCCGCCCGAACTTCCATGCGGTCGGACCAGTGCCGCCGGGCACGCGGAGAAGTAGAATGGCTCGTGCTTTGCCGACCCGGCAGCTCGGTGCCGGAGCCAAGCTCATCACTGTGACGGTGCATTCCAATCACTGAAGACGTTTGAAGGCGTCGATGGGACCGGCTGCTGTGACCCGACGAACTCGCGCCATCCCGAGCTGCACGACGGGCAATCTCTGCATGGCGCGTATGCGCCAACTGCCCGTCGTGCCAGTTTGTCGCAAACTCATCACTTGCACCGTCGGGCAAATCACATCCACATTTCCTGTTATCCCGGCTCGCTGAAGAGGGACGTTTCGCGATCGTCACGAGCGTCGAGCCGGGGAGGCGACGGGCGCGTTGCTCCGCAGCCGGGTGTCAAAGCCCGCGCCGACGAACGGAGCGATGCGACGGCGAAGTGGTGTGGTCCTGGCATCGCGGTGCTGATGCCAAACCGGCGGTGATGATGATCCGCCGGCGACGGGGGCAAGACAGCCGATCCCCGGGGAGAGCGCCTATAAGTCGTCAAACCGTCGCGCAGGGAAGGCCGGATATTGGGCTGAACCTGTGGTTCTGCCGCGTGCTTTTTGCTGCACGCGGACCGCGGGTATCAGCTGATACCCGGTCTTCCCTGCGCCTCTTCTTCGAGGAGAAGGGGACTTCAGTTGCATAACCCGGGCGTCATCAGCGGCGGGATCGCGAGGCCATGTGTGAGCCATGTGTGCCGTCTGATCGTCGAGCGAAGGAGCCGCGGTGCTGCTGGACGATGGCCGGCTCAGGCGCCCGCATCATGCGCATTGATCACCGCCACGAAGGCCTCGCCGTAGCGCGCGAGCTTGACCGTGCCGGCACCGGGGATGCTCGCAAGCTCCGCGACGGAGCGCGGATGGCGGGCCGCCATTTCGGCCAGCGTCTTGTCGTGGAAGATGACATAGGGCGGGACGTTCTGCGCCTTGGCGAGCTCCATCCGGCGTACGCGCAGCTTCTCGAATAGGTCGCGGTCGAGGTCGGGAAATGCCGCCGTGGTCTGCCGCTCCCGGGATTTGCGGTCGCGCCGCGACTTCTTCAGCACGCGCAGGCTGAGCTGCGGCTTGTCGCGCAGGAACTGGCGACCCTCGGGCGAGATCGACAGGCCGCCATGGCCGGCGACGTCGACGCTGATCAGACCATGCGCGACGAGCTGGCGGACGATCGAGCGCCAGGCGTTGCGGTCGTGCTCCTTGCCGATGCCGAAGGTCGAGAGCTTGTCGTGGCCGAGCCGTTCGATGCGCTCGTCGGTCTCGCCGAGCAACACCGCGATGACGTGGGCCTGGCCGAAGCGCTCGCCGGTGCGGTGGATGCAGGACAGCAGCTTCTGCGCGGCGATGGTGCCGTCGAAGGTCTCCGGCGGGTCAAGACAGATGTCGCAATTGCCGCACGGCGCGCAATCGTCGCCGAAATAGCGCAGCAGCACCTGGCGGCGGCACTGGCAGGTCTCGGCGAAGCCGAGCAGCGCATCGAGCTTGCGGCGCTCGGTGCGCTTGCGCGCATCGGGCGCGTCGGACTCGTCGATGAAGCGGCGGCGCAGCGCGATGTCCTCCGCCCCGTACAGCATCAGAGTCTCGGAGGGCAGGCCGTCGCGCCCGGCGCGGCCGGTCTCCTGGTAGTAGGCCTCGATGCTGGAGGGCAGATCGGCATGAACAACGAACCGCACGTCGGGCTTGTCGATGCCCATGCCGAAGGCGATCGTGGCGACCATGATCAGGCCCTGCTCGAGCTGGAAGCGGCGCTGGTTCTTCTCGCGCGCCTTCATCTCCATGCCGGCATGATAGGGCAGCGCCGGGAAGCCATGATCGCTGAGCGAGGCGGCGACTTCCTCGGTCTTGCGTTTGGACAGGCAATAGACGATGCCGCTCTCGCCCTCGCGCGATTTCAGGAAGGCCAGCATCTGCTGCATCGTGCTGGTTTTCTCCGCTGCGCCATAGCGGATGTTCGGCCGGTCGAAGCCGGCGATGAAGCTGTTGCCGTCGCCGATCGAAAGATGCTCGACGATCTCCGCGCGCGTCGGCGCATCGGCCGTGGCGGTGAGTGCGATGCGCGGGATGGTCGGGAACAGCCCGGCGAGGCAGTCGAGGGCGCGGTATTCGGGACGGAAATCATGGCCCCATTGCGAGACGCAATGCGCCTCGTCGATCGCGATCAGCGACAACCGTGCGGTCTTGAGCCGCTCGAGGTTCTCCGCCTTGAGCAGCGTCTCGGGTGCCATGTAGAGGAGATCGAGCTCGCCGCGTTCGATGTCCTGCCACAGCAGGTCCTTCTCGGCGCCCCAGAGCCGCGAGTTCAGCGCCGCGGCCTTCACGCCGGCCTGCCGGAGCGCGGTGACCTGGTCCTCCATCAGCGCGATCAGCGGCGAGATGATCAGCCCGAGGCCGGGACGCGCCAGCGCCGGGATCTGGTAGCACAGCGACTTGCCGCCGCCGGTCGGCATCAGCACGAAGGCATTGTGGCCGGCGATCACGTGCTCGACGATGTCACGCTGCCGGCCGCGGAAACTGTCGTAGCCGAACACGGTCTTGAGGATCGAGAGCGGATCGGCGGCCATGGGAACGCACTTCTTCGGCAGACAGAGGGACTGGATAAGTCCCGTTGCAGCCCGCTGCCGTCAAGCAAAAGCTGGCCGCCGACGCGCATGTCAGCGGGGCCGAAAAGCATGGACCGGGGGACAGCGGCCGGGGCGCGTTGGACAAGCCGGCGAGTTATGGCAGAATCGACTTGCATCGCAGTATGTTCTGATCCTGATCCAACCATGGGCTCCCGGGGGGAGCCGGGTGCATTGGCACCTCGCCGGGCGCAAGTGCTGGTCGATGCCGATCCGCAGTGGTCGGTGGTGCAGCTCGCCGAGCGGCAGCGTGCGCTCGCCATGCAAAGCTCGGGGGCGTGGCGCCGCGAGATCGCGAGACATGTTGAATCGTTGGAATTCGCTTCGACGTCGCCGTTTCGTATACGGTGGCGGCCGGTCGAGGCCGGTCCGCAAAGAGACGCGCGTGCAGAGTTGGTGATGTGAGTGCTTGCAAATCTGTTTGACGGTCCGGTCGTGGTGGCGGCGTCCAGCCTCTCGCTGGCGGAGGTTGAGCTGTTTCCCGAAGAGCGCGCGCATATCCAGGCCGCGGTCGCCAAGCGGCGCGCCGAGTTCGCGACCGCCCGGATCCTGGCGCGCAGGGCGCTGGCGTCGCTGGGAGCTTCGCCGGTCGCGCTCGTCCCGACGCCGGATCGCGCGCCGGTGTGGCCGTCGGGCTATGCGGGAAGCATCTCCCATTGTGCCGATCATTGCGCCGTGGCCGTGGCCCGAAGCAGGGATGTCCCGTCCCTTGGACTGGATGTCGAGGACCTGCGCGAGCTCGATCCGTCGATGCGCGATCTTGTGCTCACGCCGGCCGAACGGCAATGGCTTCGCGGCCAGCCCGACGCGTTGCAGCCGATGCTGCCGATCGTGATCTTCAGCGCCAAGGAAGCCTACTACAAATGCCAGTATCCGCTCACGCGCGGCTTCCTGGATTTCCAGGATGTCGAGCTCGCGATCGCATGGGCGGCGGGCACGTTCGAGGCGCGTGTCATGAGAGAGGACTGGCCGACCGCCGTTGCTCGCCTCGCCGGACGCTTCCTCGTCGCTGACGGCCGGGTCAGTTGCGGCGTGACGTTGGCGAAGGGCTGATCACGCGGATGCAGCCTGGAGTTGGGCCGCGCCTGCGTCCTCGCGGCTGCGCCGGAGAGCCGCGCCATCGCCATCCCGGCAAACCTCCGGACGACGAGCAGCTTACCGCAGTCGCTAAACATGATGCGCTGCAAACGTCGCGAAAACGCGCTTGACATGTTTAGTCGTTCGCAATCTACTAAACAAAATACTTAACTCGGACGGATGATCCGGGCCATGGGGAAACGCTTGCGGCTCGCGCTGTCGTTGTGACGGCGCCGCTCGCCGCGGGCCATGCATCGCCGTCACCCACGCGAAGCGGGGACGGCGCCAACAGGGAGGGAGTGCCAGATGAAGTTGCTGCAGACATTTGCACTGGCGGCGACGGTCGCCGCCGCGACCGTGCTCGGCGCGTCCGCGCCGGCACGCGCCGAAGGAAAGACGATTACGTTGTGCTGGGCCGCCTGGGATCCGGCCAATGCGCTGGTCGAGCTGTCCAAGGACTTCACCGCCAAGACCGGCGTCAACATGAAGTTCGAGTTCGTGCCGTGGCCGAACTTCGCCGACCGCATGCTCAACGAGCTCAATTCCAAGGGCAAGCTGTGCGACCTGATGATCGGCGATTCCCAATGGATCGGCGGCGCGGCCGAGAATGGCCAATACGTCAAGCTCAACGAGTTCTTCGACAAGGAAGGCATCAAGATCTCCGATTTCATGCCGGCCACCGTCGCCGGCTACGCCGAATGGCCGAAGGGCTCGCCGAACTACTGGGCGCTTCCGGCGATGGGCGACGCCAACGGCTGGACCTATCGCAAGGACTGGTTCGCGCGGCCGGAGATTCGCGAGGAATTCAAGAAGAAATTCGGCCGCGAGCTCGAGGTGCCGAAGACGCAGGAAGAGCTGAAGGACATTGCCGAGTTCTTCCAGAAGCGGGTGATCGACGGCAAGACCGTCTACGGCGCGGCCATCTTCACCGAGCGTGGCTCGGAAGGCATCACCATGGGCGTCACCAACGCGCTCTATCCGTTCGGCTTCAAGTATCAGAACCCGAAGAAGCAGTATGACATGCAGGGCTTCGTCAACTCGGACGATGCGGTGAAGGGCCTCGAATTCTACAAGGCGCTGTACAAATGCTGCACGCCGCCCGGCTATTCCAACGGCTACATGCAGGAAGGACTCGATGCCTTCAAGTCCGGCCAGGTCGCGCTGCAGATGAACTGGTTCGCCTTCTTCCCGGGCCTCTACAAGGACCCCAATGTCGGCGGCGACAAGATCGGCTTCTTCGTCAACCCCGCGCAGAAGGAGAAGGGCTCGCAGCTCGGCGGGCAGGGCATCTCGGTGGTGGCATATTCGCCTAACCGCGCCGAAGCGCTCGAATATATCAAGTGGTTCGCCGCGCTCGACACCCAGAAGAAGTGGTGGGCGCTCGGCGGCTACAGCTGCCACAAGGGCGTGCTCAACGATCCCAACTTCAAGAACACCGCGCCGTTCGCCGCCGACTTCCTGGTGGCGATGGACCAGGTGGTCGACTTCTGGGCCGAGCCGTCCTACGCCCAGCTTCTGCTCGCGATGCAGAAGCGCGTCCACGACTATGTCGTCGCCGACCAGGGGACGGCGAAAGGCGCGCTCGACGGGCTGATCGCCGACTGGACCAAGGTGTTCAAGGAGGACGGCAAGCTGTGATGGAGGCGGCACCTCCCGCGCAAGCGAAATCCGCCACGACAATCCCTCCGGCGAGCTTCGGCTTGCCGGACGGACCAGCCAGTCTCACCGCCAGCCCGAAGCCGCCAGTGAAGCAGCCCCTCGCATGACCGACCAAACCGGACTGAGCAGCCTCGTCGACCGCGCCGCCCTGGTGACGCCGCCCGCCGTGGCGGGGCGCGTGCGCGGCCTGTCCGAGCGCGCCATCGCCTGGCTGTTCATCATGCCGACCATGCTGCTGCTGCTCGCGATCAACATTTTCCCGTTGATCTGGACCATCCGGCTGTCCTTTACCAATTATCGCGCGAACCGTCCGAACGCCACCGTGCTCGATATCGGACTCGCCAACTACCAGTCGATCCTGACCGATCCGGACGTCTGGGCGGCGATGACGGTGACCGCGCGCTTCGTGTTCTGGACCATCCTGATCCAGACCCTGCTGGGCTTTACGCTAGCCTGGCTGATCGACAAGAAGTTCCGCGGCCACGGCCTGTGGACCACCTTGATCCTGCTGCCGATGATGCTGTCGCCGGCTGTGGTCGGCAACTTCTGGACGTTCCTCTACCAGCCGCAGATCGGGCTCTTCAACTACGTCATCTCCGCCGCGACGGGCGCGCCCGCATCGTCTTTCCAGATGCTGGCGCAAGTGCCGCTCGCGCCCTGGGCGATCGTCATCGTCGACACCTGGATGTGGACGCCTTACGTGATGCTGATCTGCCTTGCAGGTCTCCGCTCGATTCCCGACTACATCTATGAGGCGGCCGAGGTCGATCGCGCCTCGCCGTGGCGGCAGTTCTGGTCGATCACTTTGCCGATGGCGCTGCCGTTCATCATGCTGGCGGTGCTGTTCCGCGGCATCGAGAACTTCAAGATGTTCGACATGGTCAACCTCCTGACCGGCGGCGGTCCAGGCTCGACGACCGAGGTCGCCTCGATCACCCTGAAGCGCGAAGCCTTCGAGAAGTGGCGGACCGGCTATTCCTCGGCCTTCGCCATCATCCTGTTCGTCACCGTGTTCGGCCTCGCCAACATCTACGTCAAGGCGCTCAACCGGGTGAAAAGCCGATGACCGGTCTCGCAACCGCCCATTCCGTCGTCGATCCGTCGCCGCTGACCAAGCGGATCGCGGCAACCGTGGTGATCGCCTATGCGCTGATCACTCTGGTGCCGCTGCTGTGGATCTTCATGACCGGCTTCAAGTCGCCGTCGGACGCGATCGCCTATCCGCCGAAGCTCGTCGCCGAGCCGAGCCTGGAGGGCTATTGCAACCTGTTCACGACCCGGACCCGGCAGGCGCCGGAGTACATGGCCAAGCTGCCACCGGCTGCCAGTCTGTGCGACCGCATCTCGCGCGGCCGCAACATGGTGGTCGCGGGTCCATCGAACTACATCCCACGCTACGTGAATTCGCTGGTGATCGCGTTCGGCTCGACGGCGCTGTCGGTCGTGCTCGGCACGCTGGCGGCCTACGCGTTCTCGCGCTTCAAGGTGCCGTTGAAGGATGATCTGCTGTTCTTCATCCTGTCGACCCGGATGATGCCGCCGATCGCGGTCGCGATCCCGATCTACCTGATGTATCGCGAGCTCGGCCTGTCCGACACGCGGCTCGGCATGATCCTGCTCTATACGTCCGTCAACATCTCGCTCGCGGTCTGGCTGCTCAAGGGATTCATGGACGAGATCCCGCGCGAATACGAGGAGGCGGCGATGGTCGACGGCTACACCCGCCTGCAAGCCTTCTTCAAGGTCGTGTTGCCGCAGGCCACCACCGGCATCGTCGCCACCGCGATCTTCTGCCTGATCTTCGCCTGGAACGAATATGCCTTCGCGGTGCTTCTGACCTCGGGCACGGCGCAGACCGCGCCGCCCTTCATCCCGATCATCATCGGCGAGGGCGGCCAGGATTGGCCGGCGGTCGCGGCGGGCACCACGCTGTTCCTGATCCCGATCGTCGTGTTCACGGTGCTGCTGAGAAAACATCTGTTGCGCGGCATCACCTTCGGAGCGGTGCGCAAATGAGCGAGATGGCACAAGATCAGCCGGCCAATGCGGCGCACTCGCGCTGGCCACGGGCGCTGCGGCGCGGCCCGATGGAGACGCTGGCAACGATCCTCATTGCGGCCGGCGTGCTGATGCTGCTGCAGCCGTTCGCACTGGTGCTCTACACCTATTCCTTCATCACCACGCTCGCCGGCGTCGTGATGTTCACCATCGTCTCCAAGTTTCCGGACTGACGCCATGGCCGAGATCCGGATCGAGAATCTGTTCAAGGAGTTCGGCGGCTTTGCCGCCGTGCGCGGCACAAGCTTCACGATCGCCGACGGCGAGTTCTTCTGCCTGCTCGGTCCGTCCGGCTGCGGCAAGACCACGACGCTGCGCATGATTGCAGGCCTGGAGCTGCCGACCTCGGGGGCGATCAGGCTCGGCGGCGAGGACGTCACCTTCCGCCGCGCGCGCGAGCGCGACATCGCCATGGTGTTCCAGCTGTTCGCGCTCTACCCGCACATGAACGTGCGCCGGAACATCGCTTTTCCCCTGGTCTCGATGGGGGTGCCCAAGGGGGAGATCCGGCGGCGGGTCGAGGAAGCCGCGCGCATCCTGCGCATCGACCATCTGATCGACCGTCCGGTGAGCGGGTTGTCGAGCGGCGATCGCCAGCGCGTCGCGCTCGGCCGCGCCATCGTCCGCGAGCCGAAAGCGTTCTTGATGGATGAGCCGCTCGGCGCGCTCGATGCGGAGTTCCGTCACATCATGTGCGGCGAGCTGCGCGCCCTGCACGACCGGCTCAAGGCCACCACCGTGTTCGTGACTCACGACCAGCTCGAGGCGATGTCGATGGCCGACACGATCGCGGTGATGAATCGCGGCGTCGTGGAGCAGCTCGGAACGCCCCAGGAGATCTACGACCGTCCCGCCACCATGTTCGTCGCAGACTTCATCGGCTCGCCGGCGATGAACTTCATCCGCTTCGCGGGCAGGCTTGGCGCCGGCACGAACTGCGTGCGGATCGACGGCGCCGAGATCGGCGTGCCCGAGCTGCGCGAGGATGCCGGGAGCGACGAGTTGGTCCTCGGTGTGCGGCCGGAGCAGGTGGCGCTCAGCGCCGAAGGCGGGCTGCGCGGCGAGGTGTTCGGCGCCGAATATCTCGGCACCACCCAGATCATCACCGTCACGACGTCTCATGGCATCGTCAAGGCGCGCGCGCCCGCGGCGGTCCGGGTGCAGCGTGCGGAGCCGGTCGGGCTCAGCTTCCGCGCCGACCGGCTGTCGCTGTTCGACGCCGCCACGGGCCGCGCGGTCCGCACCGCGCTGTATGAGCAGCCGGTGAGAGGAGGGCGCCATCATGGCTGAGACGCGGCTCAACGCCGTCAGCAAGTCGTTCGGTTCCAAGCCGGCGGTACGGGATTTGTCGCTGACCATCCGCGACGGCGAGCTCGTCGTGCTGCTCGGGCCGACCGGTGCCGGCAAGACCACGACATTGCGGCTCGTGGCCGGCCTCGAGATGCCGGATCGCGGCAGCGTCACCATCGGCGGTGTCGACCAGACGAAGGCGACGCCGGCCGCGCGTGACGTCACGTTCGTGTTCCAGCAATATTCTCTCTATCCGCATCTGTCGGTGTACGACAATCTGGCTTTTCCACTGCGCTCGCCTGTGCGCAAGATTGCGGAGGCTGAGATCAGGCGCATCGTCGGTGACGTCGCGGCGATGCTGCGGATCGAGGACAAGCTCGGCAACCGCGCTACTCAGCTCTCCGGCGGCCAGATGCAGCGCGTGGCGATTGGCCGCGCGCTGGTGCGCAGACCTGCGATCGCGTTGCTAGACGAGCCGCTGTCCTCGCTCGACGCCAAACTGCGTTCCGAGCTGCGCATCGAGCTCAAGCGTATCCAGCAGGATCTCGGCGCCACCATGCTCTACGTCACCCACGACCAGATCGAGGCGATGACGCTCGCCAACCGCATCGGCGTGATCGAGCAGGGCCGGCTGGTGCAGGTCGGCAGCCCGCGGGAGGTCTATGAGGATCCGGCCAATACCTATGTGGCGACCCGGCTCGGCAGTCCCGGCATCAATCTGCTGCCGCGCGGGCTGTTTCCGGATCTTGCGGTGCCGGGCGACGTCGCGACGATCGGCGCGCGCACCGAGCACATGACGGTCCGGCGTGCAGAGAGCCGTGCGGACGCACGGGTGAAATGGATCGAGCATCTCGGCGATCAGAATCATCTGCATATCACGCTGCAGGACCAGACCATCGTCAGCCTGGTGGAGCCGGATACGGAATTGAAAGTCGGCGACTCCGTCGCTATCGAGTTCACCCGGCCGCTGCTGTTCGACCGGGCGGGCCAGCGGGTGAGATAGACAATGGATCAGGCGTTCAAGCGCAAGGTGATCGTGGCGATGGCCGATGTCATCATCGCCCATGCCGAGGAACTGACCGCGCTCGACTCGGCGATCGGCGACGGCGATCACGGCCTCAACATGAAGCGTGGCTTCGAGGCCGTGCTCGCCGAAGTGGACAATATCTCCGCCAAGCCTCTTCCCGAGGCGCTGAAGGCGGTCGGCATGGCGCTGGTCATGAAGGTCGGCGGTGCGTCCGGTCCGCTCTATGGCACGCTGGCGATGGGACTTGGCAAGGCGCTGCCATCAGAGCCCTCTGCCGCCGAAGCGGCGGCGGCGCTCGGTCGCGCCATCGCGGACGTCAAAGCGCGTGGCAAGTCGGAAGCAGGTCAGAAAACTATGCTCGACGTCTTGATCCCGGTGCAGGTCGCTTTTGCGGCCGGTGGCGACGATCTCGCCGCTCGGCTGCCCGCGATCGCTGCCGAAGCCGCCGACGCGACGGTGCCGATGCTGGCGATCCGCGGCCGCGCTTCGTTTCTCGGCGAGCGCTCGATCGGGCACATGGATCCCGGCGCGCGCTCGTCCAGCCTGCTGGTGCAGGCGATCTGCGGCGTATTCAATGAGGCCTGGACATGAGTGAGCAGAAGAATGTCGGCATCGTCATCGTGTCGCATTCCGCCAAGGTGGCGGAAGGCGCGGCCGACATGGTCCGGCAGATGGTCGGCGACAGCGTGCCGCTCGCGGCGGTCGGCGGCAATGCCGATGGTGGGCTTGGCACCGATGTCGGCGCCATCATGGGCGCGATCGACAAGGCGTGGTCGGAGTCGGGCGTTGCGATCCTGGTCGATCTCGGCGGCGCCGAGACCAACAGCGAGATGGCGGTGGAGATGATGCCGGAGGAGCGGCGCGAGCGCATCGTGATCTGCAACGCGCCGCTGGTCGAAGGCGCCGTGATGGCGGCGACGGAAGCCTCCGGCGGCTCGCCGCTCGATGCGGTGCGCGCGACCGCCGAAGAGCTGATGGGCGGATGAGCAGGAACGGCAATGGCTGACGGTGGAGAGATCGGCATGCAGGAAGCGAAGGCGCATGCGCTGCTGACCAACGAGGTCGGGCTGCATGCGCGACCCTCGGTCAAGCTGACGCAGCTCGCCAAGCGCTTTGCGTCGAGCATCGAAGTCGCGATCGCGGCCGACGGGCCCTGGACCGACGCCAAGAGCCCGGTGAAGATCATGCGCGTCAAGGCGGCCAAGGGTGAGACGCTGTTCCTGCGCGCCAACGGAACTGATGCCGAGGCGGCCATCGCGGCGCTTGTCGATCTGGTCGACCGCAAGTTCGACGAGGAGTGACGATGGAGCGGCGCATTTTCGGGCGTGGAGCGTCGGACGGGTTGGCCATCGGGCCCGCCGCGATCCTGCATGCGCTGGAGGGCGCCAGCCGGAGCAAAGGGGCGATCGCGGAGGAGCATGAAGCGCTCGCCACAGCGGTCGCACATGCACGCGAGGCCGTGGCCGAACTGATCGGCAGGCTCGAGGGAGACGCGGCCGAGCTGATCGGCTTTCAGCTCGCGCTGCTCGAAGACGACGCGCTGACAGAAGCGGCTTACGTCCAGATCGAGGGCGGCGTCGCTGCGGATGCGGCTTGGCGCGCGACGATGGCGGAGGAGATCGCGGGATACGAGTCCGCTGAGGACGAGTATTTTCGTGCTCGCGCCAGCGACCTCGGCGACATCCGGGACCGCGTGCTGCGGCACTTGTTTGGCCTGCCGCAGAACGGCGAAGTGCCGAAAGGGGCGATCGTCGTCGCGCATGATCTGGCGCCATCGGCTTTTCTCGCCATCGACTGGACCAGCGGCGGCGGCATCGCGCTCGGCGAGGGCAGCCCGACCAGTCACGTCGCGATGCTGGCGCGCGGCCGGGGCGTGCCGATGGTGGTCGGGCTCGGTCACGATTGGGACAAGCTGACAGGGGATTTGCTGGTCGATGGCGGTCGCGGTGTCGTCATTGCCGATCCCAGTGCGCAGCGTATCGCCGCCGCCCGGGCGGAGGATGTGACCGCCTCGCGCCGCAAGGCGGATGCGATCGCGCGCCAGCACGAACCGGCACTGACGCGCGACGGCACCCGCGTCTCGGTGCTCGTCAACATCTCCGGCCCTGCCGACATGACGCTGCTTCCGGCCGCGGCCTGCGACGGCATCGGTCTGGCACGCACCGAGTTTCTCACCGGCAACCTGCTTCACGACGAAGAGGCGCAATATCGCGCCTATGCCGAGCTCGTGCGATGGGCCGAAGGCCGGCCGGTCACGATCCGCACGCTCGATGCCGGCGGCGACAAGCCGATTCCGGGCTACACGATCGATGGCGAGAGCAACCCGTTTCTCGGCCTTCGTGGCCTCCGTCTGTCCTTGCGTCACCCCGAGATCTTCCGCGTTCAATTGCGCGCGTTGGCCCGCGCCGCTGCGCTCGGACCGCTCAAGGTGATGCTGCCGATGGTGACCAATGCAGCGGAGCTGGACGTCGCGCGTCGCCATCTCCGCGCCGTGCTCGCCGAATTGGCCGCCGGCAACGTCGCGTTCGCCGCGCCGGCCTTCGGGATGATGGTCGAGGTGCCGGCTGCTGCGTTGGCAGCGCATGACTTCGCTGCGGACTTCTTCTCGATCGGCACCAATGACCTGACCCAATACGCGACCGCTGCTTCGCGTGACGGCGCCGAGGTCGCCGACTATGCCGACGTGCTGCATCCCGGGGTGTTGGCGATGATTGCCCATGTGGTGCGCGCTGGTCGCGCGCGGGGCGTGGACGTCTCGATCTGCGGCGACGCCGCCGGTGATGTCAGAGCCATGCCGGCGCTGCTTGAGCTCGGTGTGCGCGCGCTGTCGGTCGCGCCGGGCCTGCTGCCGCTGGTGAAGGCGGCGATCCGCGAGCTTGACCTCGCCAAGGGCACGGAAAAGACCGCGGAAGAGGGCGCATGAGTGACCAGGATGCATCGGGGGCCGCGAGTCCGCTCGCCGAATACAAGGCGATCCTGCGCGCGGTCATCGACAGCCGTCCCTCCGGTACACGGCAGCGGCTGGCGGAGGCGATCGGCAAGAATCGCAGCTTCATCTCGCAGATCGTCAATCCGGCCTATGCGACGCCGATCCCGCTGCAGCATCTCGAGACCATCTTCCACATCTGTCACTTCTCGCCGCATGAGCAGCAGGCTTTTCTGACCGCCTACCGCGCCGCCCATCCGGGCCGGCTGGACGAGGTCGAGGCGCAGCGGCCGATGCGGCGCCTCGTGGTCGAGCTGCCGGACTTCGGCGACCCCGCGCTCAACGCCCATGCCGACCGCATCATCACCGGCGTCGCGCGCGGCATCACCGCGCTGATCTCAGCCAACGAAAACAACGACGACGCCGAACCGGGAGGGAAGCCATGAAGAAGCTGATCAACGCCGTTTCCGACGTGCTGAGCGAGAGCCTGCAGGGTTTTGCCGCCGTGCATGGCGACATAGTCACGCTGGGCGAGGACAGCAAGTTCGTTCGCCGCAAGAGCCTCAAACCGGGCAAGGTCGCGCTGATCTCCGGCGGCGGCTCCGGCCATGAGCCGCTCCACGCCGGCTTCGTCGGGCCGGGCATGCTCGATGCCGCCTGTCCGGGCCAGGTTTTCACCTCGCCGACGCCTGACCAGATGCTCGCGGCCGCGCAGTCCGTGGACACCGGTGCGGGCGCGCTGTTCATCGTCAAGAACTACGAAGGCGACGTGATGAATTTCGCGATGGCCGCGGAGATGATGGAGGGCAAGGTCGCGACCGTCATTACCGACGACGACGTCGCGGTCGAGACCTCGACCTATTCGACCGGCCGCCGCGGCGTTGCCGGCACGCTGATCGTGGAGAAGATGCTGGGTGCTGCGGCCGAGCAGGGCCGCGATCTCGACGCGCTGAAGGCGCTTGGTAACGACGTCAACAGGCGCACCCGCTCGATGGGCGTGGCGCTGACCTCATGCACGGTGCCGGCCGCGGGCAAGCCGACCTTCACGCTCGGCGAGGACGAGATGGAGATGGGGGTCGGCATCCATGGCGAGCCCGGCAGGCGCCGGGTCAAGCTGGCGTCCGCGGACGCCATCGCCGAGGAGATGATGGGCGCGATCCTGGCCGATCTTGCAGCGAAGCCCGGGACTCCGTGCCTGCTGCTGGTCAACGGCTTCGGGGCCACGCCAGCGATGGAGTTGTACGTGATGGCCAATGCGGCGCGGCGCATCTTGGAAGGGCGCGGGCTCGCCATCGCGCGCGGGCTGGTCGGCTCCTACGTCACCTCGCTCGACATGGCCGGCTGCTCGCTCACCGTGACCGCGCTCGATGATGCGTCGCTGGGACTGTGGGACGCGCCGGTGCACACCGCGGCGCTGCGCTGGGGCTGCTGAAGCGATACGTGCTCAGCGGATCTCGTTCGAGTAGTAGTGTTGCGCCGTCGTGGCGCGGTGCTGGCTGAGGATCGCCAGCGCGCCGGTCTGGTCGTAGGCCTCCTCGTCGATCACCAGCACGGCGCTCGGAGAGGGCAGGCCGAGCAGCTTGCGGTCCTCCTTGGTGGCGACCTCCGCCGTCACCTTCTCGCGCACCGCGGCGATCCGGATGCCATAGGCCTCGAGCAGATGCCGGTAGATCAGGGCAGGGACCTTCTTCGGCTCGGCCGGAAATCCCGCCACGCGGCTCGCGACCATCGAGATCCGCGAATGCAGCACCGGCGCGCCAGCGACGCGGCGGATGCGATGAAGATGCAGCAGCGGCCCGCCCTCGGCCATCGCGAACAGCGCCGCTTCGCGTGGCTCGGCGGCGCGTGTCGTCACCGACAGCACCTCGGCCTCCGAGTGCAGCAGGCTGCCGTCCGCGCCGAGCAGGCGGAAGTACTGGAAGAAGAAGCTGAGCCCATGCTGCGACGCGCGGCCCGTCACCACCGTGCCGGTCTTGCGCCGGCGCATCAGCATTCCGCCCGCGGTGAGATCGGCCAGCGCGCGGCGGATGGTGCCGACGGCGACGCCATATTGATTGGCGAGCGCGACCTCGCCGGGCAGCACCGTCCCCGGCGGCATGTCGCCGATCAGGATCGCCTCGGCGATCTGGCGCTTGACATGCTCGTAGAGCGGCACCGGCAGCGCGCCTGGACCCGCCCCCACCCCGTCTGCCGCTTTGCTGGCCACAGCTGCCTTTTTCATGGAATTGACAAACGCCGCGTCGTGAATTCTATTTCTATATAGAATATAGGATAGAGCTGGCGGCAAATGATTTCTGAGGGCATTCCAGCGGACCGGGGCGCGCGCAGCCTGGCCAGCGCTTTTGCCGCGATCGACGCCATGGCCGAGACGGCGGTCGAGGACCTGCGGAAGATGGTGGCGGTCGACACCAGCTTTCCTCCGGGGGCCGGCTACGATGCATTTGCCGACGTGATGGAGCAGCTCGCTGCCCCGCTGGCACTGGATAGCGAGCGCGTGATCGTTCCGGAGGACCTATGGCGCGCACCGGGCGCGCGCGGATCGCGGACGAATCTGATTGCACGGCGCCGCGCCGGCAGACCGGTGCTCGGGCTCTATTTCCATGTGGACACGGTACCGGCGGCGCCCGGCTGGGTCACCGATCCGCTGCAGCTGAGCCGCGACGGTGACCGTCTGATCGGACTCGGCGCGGCCGACATGAAGGGATCGATTGCGGCGGCGCTGCTCGCACTCCGCGGCGCGCAGCAGACTGGATTGCCGCTGGCCTATGATCCGATGTTGCTGCTGTGCACGGACGAGGAGGCAGGGCTTTATCCCGGCGTGCGTTACCTTGCCGAGCAGGGCCGTCTCGAAGGGCATATTCTGAATTTCAACGGCAGTGCCATGCCGCGGATCTGGGCCGGCTGCTTCGGCCTGTTCACGCTCACGGTGCGGGTTCACGGCAAGGCAGCGCATGCCGGCGAGCAGCGCCGCGCCGGCGCCAACGCGATCGAGGCGGCGCTGCCGATCCTCAATGCGCTCGCGGCCCTCGAGCCGGTCATCGCGCAGCGGACGTCGGCGTTGCCGCCACCGCCGCAGGCGGCTGGACCGCTCGCCGCGAGCCTCGACATCTCAGCCATTCATGGCGGCCAATGCGGCGGACAGATCCCCTCGCTGGTCGAGATTCTCCTGTGCCGCCGATACACGCCCGAGGAGGACTTCGCCGCTGCACGCCGCGAGATCGAAGCGGCCGTCCGGCAGGCGGCCGGCACCCTCGACGTCGAGATCATCCTCACCGGCCATCTGATGCCGACATCCGATCCCGGCGGGCCGCATTGGTCGCGCTGGCAGCAGGCGCTGTCGGCCGGTTTCGGCTATGCCGCGGAAGACTTCGCTCGCTGGGGGGCGGCCGGCTGCTCCGATTTCGGCTGGGTGCAGCAGGCCACGGGCGTGCAGGAGGTGCTGCTCACGGGCCTCGGCAGGCCCGATAGCCGCATTCATGCGCCGGGCGAATCCACGACGCTCGCCGACATCGTCGCATTGGCGAAATCGGTGCTCGCCTATCTCGCAGCCGAGTTCCGTCCCGAACTCTGTCCCGAAGCCATCACGCCTGAAAAGGACTTCGCCTGATGCCGTCCGTGACCCGTCGTCATTTCCTTGCCGGCTCCGCGCTCGTGCTTGGTGCTCTGCCGCAAGTCTCTCTCTCGGCCGAGGCGCCGAAGCGCGGCGGCGTGTTGCGGATCTCGGTCGACCAGGGCGCGGCGGTCATTCATCCGCTGCTCGCGCGTGTCAATCCGGAATACCTCATCACCGAGCTGCTCTATTCCAACTTGACCCGGTTGAAGCCGGACATGTCGGTCGAGCCGGACCTCGCCTTGTCGTGGCAGGCCGGCGCGGGGCTCACCGAGTGGACGTTCAGGCTGCGGCCCAATCTCAGCTTCCACGACGGCTCGCCGCTGACGGCGGAGGATGTCGTCGCGACCTTCAAGGCGATCCTCGATCCGAAGACCGCATCACCGGCGCGCACCAATGTCGGCCCGATCAAGGATGTCGCTGCCGTCGATGCGTCGACCGTGCGGTTCACGTTGTCGGTTGCCTTTGCCGATTTTCCGGTCGCGCTCGCCTACAACAATGCGCGCATCGTGCCTGCGAAAGTCGTTGCTGCCGATCTCGCCAGCCTCGCCACAAAGGCGAATGGTTCAGGGCCGTTCAAGCTCGTGTCCTATGAGCCGGACCGCAAGATCGTCGTCGAGCGCAACCCGGCGTATTACGATCCGGCGCGGCCTTTGCTCGATCGCGTCGAGATTCTCGTCTATCCCGACCGCACCGCCGAAGCATCGGCTCTGATTTCGGGCGACATCGATCTCATGTTGTCGACCACGCCCGGCGAATATGAGCGGCTCGGCAAGGCCAGCGGCGTCAAGGCGGTGCGGGTCCCCTCGGGGCAGTTTCTGAACGTCAACATGGGCTGCGATCAGAAGCCGTTCAACGACGTTCGCGTGCGCCAGGCGCTGGCGCTGACCATCGATCGCGAGGCCATGGCCGGCTTCGTGGCCGGCGGCTACGGCACGCCCGGCAACGACACGCCGCTGAGCCCCGCCTACCGGTTCTATCAGGACAGCAAGCTGAAGAAGCCCGACATCGCGAAAGCCAGGCAATTGCTCGCCGATGCCGGCTATCCCTCCGGCATCGACCTGACGATGGTGGCATCCGACAAACCGGACACGCGCACGCAGCTTGGCGTTGCGATCCGTGAGATGGCGGCACCGGCCGGCTTCCGCATCAACGTTCAGACGATGCCGCACGCGACCTATCTCGACCAGGTCTGGAAGAAGGGCAATTTCTACGTCGGATTCTACAACATGCAATCGACCGCCGACGCGATCTTCAAGCTGCTCTACACCTCGGATGCCGCCTGGAACGAGACACGCTGGAACAATGCGCGCTTCGACGAGATCGTCAATGCGGCGCGTAGCGAGACCGACGATGCCAATCGCGCCGCGCTCTATGCGCGGGCCCAGACGATGATGAGCGAGGAGGTGCCGTCGGTCATTCCGGTCTTCTTCGACATCCTGGCGGCGCAGCGCGCCTATGTGGAAGGATACCAGCTGCATCCGCGCGGATCGGTGTTTCGGCTCGATCTCGTCTCGCTCGGCGCAGGCGCGCCCAGGCGCAGCTGAGGCGGGGATCCGAGCGGTGTCATTCGCCTGGCTGCTGCGGCGGCTGCTCCTGATGGTCTATACGGTCGTCGTCGTCAGTGTGCTGGTGTTCGCCATCACACAGGCGCTGCCGGCTGACGCAGCGCAGACGCTGCTTGGCGAGAACGCTTCGCCGGAGGCGCTGGCCGCAATTCGCAGCCGGCTCGGGCTCGACGACCCGGTCTGGCTGCAATTCACGCATTGGGTCGCGCACGCGGCCATCGGCAATTTCGGTGTCTCCATGCGCACCGGCCTGCCGGTCGCGCCGGAGATGCTGACGGCGCTGTCGCGCTCGCTGCTGCTGGCAGCGGGCGCACTCGTCGTCACCCTCCTGATCGCGGTCCCGCTCGGAATCTTCGCGGCGCTCCGCAAGGGGCGGCCGGCGGATACGGCCACCAGCGTGGTCGCCTATCTCGGGGTCTCCCTGCCGGAGTTCGTCACGGCAACCGTGCTCGCGCTGCTGCTGACCGACATTCTGCCATGGCTGCCGGCGACCGGCTACGTGTCGCCGCTGGAGGATGCCGGGCCGGCGCTGCGCCATCTGATCCTTCCGGTCCTGACCGTCTCGGTCATTCTCGTCGCGCATGTGATGCGCATGATGCGTTCGGAGACGCTGGACGTGCTGCAGTCCGACTACGTCCGCGCGGCGCGGCTGAAGGGCCTGCCCGAGCGGACGGTGCTGGTGCGGCATGTGATGCGCAACGCGCTGCTGCCGGTCATCACCATCGTCGCGCTCGACGTCGGCTATCTCCTGGGCGGCATCATCGTCATCGAGGAGATTTTCGCCATTCCCGGCATCGGCCGGGCATTGATGATCGCCATCACCACCCGCGATCTGCCGTCGATCCAGGCCGGCGCGATGATCATGGCGGTCACCTATGCGATCACCAACACGCTGGCGGATGTCGTCTACGCGCTGCTCGACAGGCGGATCAGCTATGACTGAGCTGCTCGGCAGGATGATCCGCAAGCCGCAGGGGGCGATCAGCGTGATGCTGCTCGTTGCCCTCGCCATCGTCTGCATCCTCGGCCCGTGGCTCGCGCCCTATGGGCCGGAGAAGATGGATTTTCTCGGCCGTTTCCGCCCGCCGGGATGGCAGAACTGGCTGGGCGCCGATCAGTTCGGCCGCGACGTGCTGAGCCGGCTGCTGTCCGGCGCGCGCGCCACCGTTCCGATGGCGCTCGCGGCGACGCTCGCCGGCAGCGCGATGGGCGCCGTGATCGGCGTCGCATCGGCCTATCTCGGTGGCAAGGCCGACGAATTCATCATGCGCACCAACGATGCTGTGATGGCCATTCCCGGTCTCCTCATGGCGCTGCTGCTGGTCAGCACGCTCGGAAATGGGGCTGTCAACGCGGTGATCGCGATTGCCTTTGCGTTCGCGCCGGGCATGGCACGGGTCACGCGCTCCGTGGCGCTTGCTGTGCGCAGTCAGGACTACGTCAAGGCCGCCATCGCGCGCGGCGAAGCGGCATCGCAGATCATTTTCCGCGAGATGCTTCCGAACGTGATGGGCCCGATCATCATCGAGGCCACCATCCGGGTGTCATTTGCGGTGATGCTGTTCGCGACGCTCAGCTTCCTCGGCCTGGGTGCACAGCCGCCGGCATCGGAATGGGGCCTGATGGTGGCCGATGCGCGCCAATACATGCACCGGGCGCCATGGATCCTGATCGCGCCCTCGGCCGCGATCGCGCTGTCGGCGATCGCCTTCAATCTCGTCGGCGATGCCCTGCGCGACGCGCTGAATCCGCGGGACGATCGATGAAGCCGGCGCTCGCCATCACTGGTTACGGACTGGATTACGTCACCCCGGCGGGCGCTGTGGAGGTGCTGCGTGACGTGTCGCTCGAGATCGCGCCCGGCGAGGTGCTCGGCCTCGTCGGCGAATCCGGCTCCGGTAAGAGCTCGCTGGCTTGGGCGTTGATGCGGCATCTGCCGGCCAATGCCCGCGAGGTCTCGGGCTCCCTGTGTCTGGGTGACCTCGACCTGCGGTCCCTCAGCCTGAAGCGACTGACCGCGGTCCGTGGCCGCCGCATCGGCATGGTGTTCCAGGATCCGTCGACCGCGCTCAATCCGACATTGACCATCGGCCGCCAGATCACCGAGGCGCTGATGCGTCATCGCGATCTGAATGCGCGGGCCGCCAGGAACCTCGCGATCGAATTGCTCGGCCATGTCGAGCTGAGCGACCCCGTGGCGGTGCTGCGGCGCTATCCGCACGAGATCTCCGGCGGCGAGAAGCAGCGGGTAGTCATCGCGACGGCCTTCGGGTGCCGGCCCGATGTCATCCTGTTCGATGAGCCTACGACGGCGCTCGACGTCATCACCGGTGCCCGCATCATCGAGCTGTTTGCGCGGTTGCGTGCGGAGACGGGCGTCGCTGCGCTCTACATCTCGCACGATCTCGCGATGATGACCCGGGTCGCCGATCGTGTCGCGGTGATCCGGCACGGCCGCATCGTCGAGCAGGCGCCCGCGTCTGATATCTTCAGGACGCCGCAGCACGCCTACACCAAGGCTCTCATCGCCGCCGTGCCGCGTCCGGAGCGGCGGCTCGTGAACGATCAGCCGGGCGCGGCCCTGGTGCTGGACGCACGCGACATCGAAGTCCATTACGGCAGGGGCGGGCTGTTCCGTGCGGCTCCGCCACCGGCGACCAGGGCCGTCGATGTCCGCGTCCGTGCCGGCGAAATCGTCGGCCTCGTCGGTGAATCCGGCTCGGGAAAGTCATCCGTCGCTCGCGCCCTCACCGGGCTTGCCCGCTTCGACGGCACGATCAGCTTCGACGGCCGAACGTTGCGCAGGGCCGGTGACATGAACCGTGCCTATCGGCGCGATGTCCAGATCGTGTTCCAGCACCCGGATTCCTCGCTCAATCCGCGCCATCGGATCGGTGAGATCCTGTCGCGCCCCTTGAAGCTCTATGGCGGCGACGTCGCCGCCGTGCCGCGCCTGCTCGAACAGGTCCGGCTGCCGGCGTCGTATGCCATGCGCTGGCCGCACCAGCTCTCGGGTGGCGAGAAGCAGCGCGTCGCGATCGCGCGTGCTTTTGCGGCGCGACCGCGCCTGGTGATCTGCGACGAGATCACGGCGCCGCTCGACGTCTCGGTCCAGGCCCAGATCATCGAGCTGCTGCTGGCTTTGCGCGCCGAGACGGGGGCGGCCTATCTCTTCATCACCCACGATCTCAACCTGATCAGGCAGATCGCGCACCGCATCGTCGTGATGCGCCACGGCCGGCTGGTCGACAGCCGTGCCGTCGATGCCTTCGGCGCAGACGACGTTCACCCTTACACCCGCGAGCTGATGGCGGCCTCGCCAGCGCCCGTTGGCTGACCGCAAGGATTGCCCCCATGGATCGCAACGACCTGCTCGCCCGCATCGACATTCCAGCTTCGCTCGCGCTGCTGTCGCGCATGGTTCAGCACAAGAGCTATTCGAAGACCGAGGGCGAGAAGCAGCTCGCGACCTTCATGGCTGAACAGATGAGCGCGATCGGCTTGGATGCCGCGGTCGCCCCGTTCGGGGCCGAGGGCCGTGTCAACGCGGTCGGCCGCTGGCACGGCACCGGCGGCGGCAAGAGCCTGCTCTTCAACGGCCATGTCGATACAAATCCGGTGACCGAGGGCTGGACCCTCGATCCCTGGGCGGGGAAGGTGGACGACGACTTCGTCTACGGAATCGGCGTGTCAAACATGAAGGCCGGCGACGCCGCCTATTTCTGCGCGGTCAAGACGCTAATCGAGGCCGGCGTCAGGCTGAGGGGTGATGTCGTTCTGACCTATGTGGTCGGCGAGCTGCAAGGCGGAGTCGGCACCTATTCGTTGCTGGAGCAGGGGCTGCGCGCGGACTATTTCATCAATTCCGAGCCGACCGACCTCAAGGCGATGACGATGCATGCCGCGGCATTCATGTTCATCATCGAGCTCGTCGGCAACACGCGGCATCTGTCGAAGCGCGAGGAGGCGGTGGACGCCATCACCGCCGCCTGCGATCTCATTCCGCGCCTCAATGCGATGCGGTTCTCCGGCGCGCGTTCGCCGGCACATGAGGCCATCAACCGCGTTCATGTCGGCGTCGTGCACGGCGCGCTCGGTCGTGAGTTGCACGAATGGCGGACGCCGCAGGTCGCGGATTTCGTCCGCATCAAGGGCTCCGGTCGTTACGCTCCTGGGCAGACCGAGCAGGGCGCGCTCGCGGACATGCGGCGCGAGCTCGATGCGCTGGAGGGGCGTTTTCCCGGCCTGAAGGCCCATCTGATGTCGGAGGACCGCGCCGGCGTGCCGACCATGCCGCCGTTCGAGGTCGCGCCGGACAGCCCGATCGTCCGTGCCGTCAACAATGCCTATCGCGTCGTGCGCGGCGCCGCCCAGCCGACAGGCCCGGTGGCGCCGAGCTGCTTCTATGGCACCGATGCCGGCCATCTCTATACGTATGGCGGCATGGAGGGCATCGTCTGCGGGCCGGGCGGCCGCTACAACACGATGCCGGACGAGCGCGTCGACATTCCCGACTATCTCGACATGATCCGCATCTACATGCTGGCCATTCTCGATATCTGCGGCTGAACCCGCGCTCAGGCGGCGGCTGCCTGTTGCTGGAATTGCTCGAACGCCGCAATCGCATCGGCGGCATACATCAACGACGGTCCGCCGCCCATGTAGATCGCCATGCCGAGCGTCTCCTCGACCTCCTGCCGGCTTGCACCGAGACGGACGAGCGCCTCCGCGTGAAAGCCGATGCAGCCGTCGCACCGAACGGCAACCCCGATCGCCAGCGCGATCAGCTCCTTGGTCTTCTTGTCGAGCGCGCCATCAGCGGCGGCGGCCCTCGCCAGTGCCGAGAAGCCCTGCATGACGTCCGGAATGTCCTTGCGCAGCGTCTTCAGGTTACCCGAGATGTCCTTGCAGATCTCGCTGTACAGTTTGGTCATGATAGCTCCTACGACATCTTCGTGGTGGGTTTGCCGGGCTCGCGCAGTGCGATGTAGATCGCGGGGATCACGAGTACGGTGAGCAGGGTGGAGGAGGCCAGGCCGAACAGCAGCGAGATCGCCAGCCCCTGGAAGATCGGATCGAGCAGGATCGTCGCAGCACCGATCATCGCCGCGAGCGCCGTCAGCAGGATCGGCTTGAAGCGCACGGCGCCGGCCTCCAACACGACGTCGCGCAGGGTCTTGCCCTCGCCGCCACTGTGCCGGATGAAGTCGACCAGCAGGATCGAGTTGCGGACGATGATGCCGGCCAGCGCAATGAAGCCGATCATCGACGTCGCCGTGAACGGCGCGCCCAGCAACCAGTGGCCGAGCAGGATGCCGATCAGGGTCAGCGGGATCGGCGTCAGGATCACCAGCGGCAGCCGGAAGCTCTTGAACTGCGCCACGACCAGAACGTAGATGCCGAGGATGGCCGCGCCGAATGCGGCGCCCATGTCGCGGAAGGTCACGTAGGTGATCTCCCATTCGCCATCCCACAGCAGCGTCGGACGGGACTCGTCCTTGGGCTGGCCGTGGAAGCCGATCACGGGCTTCGGCAGCTTGCCCCAGTCATGGGCGTCGATCCGGTCGGCGACCGCGAGCATGCCGTAGAGCGGGGCCTCGAAGCGGCCGGCGAGTTCTGCCATCACCATGTCGGCAAAGCGGCCGTCGCGGCGGAAGATCGTCGGCGACCCCTCTTCCATGGTGGCCTTCACGACCTGGCCGAGTTCGACGACGGTCTTGCTGCCGGGCACCGTGTTGGCGGGCACCGGCGTCGAGGCCAGGGCCTGACTCCAGCTCTTGTCGTGCTTCGGCAGACGCACGGCGATCTCGATCGGATTGCGGTCTTCGCCGCGATGCGAGTAGCCGACCGAGACGCCGCCGAACAGCGTCTGGATCGTGTCGTAGACGTCGCGCTGCTCGACACCGAAGAACTCGAGACTGTCCTGGTCGATCGACAGTCGCAGACGCGGCCGTCGCTGACCGATGGAATCGTCGATGTCGACGATGAAGGGAACGTCGGCGAAGACCTTCTTGAGTTCGGTGGTGACGGCGCGCCGGGTCGCCGCGTCCGGACCGTAGATCTCCGCCAGCAGGGTGGCGAGCACCGGAGGCCCGGGCGGCACTTCGACCACCTTGATGCTGGTGCCGGCCGGCACAGGGATGCTCTTCAGCCGCTGGCGCAGCTCGAGCGCGATGTCGTGGCTCGCGCGCTTGCGGTCGCCGCGCGCGGCGAGATTGACCTGGAGCTCGCCGAGCTCGGGCCGCTCCCGCAGATAGTAGTGCCTCACGAGACCGTTGAAGTTGAACGGGGCCGCCGTGCCGGCATAGCTCTGCACGGTCGTGATCTCCGGCAGCCCATGCGCAATGTCGGCGGCCGCGAACAGCGTGCGCTCGGTATCCTCCAGGCTCGCGCCTTCGGGCAGATCGACCATCACCGCGATCTCCGACTTGTTGTCGAACGGCAGCAGCTTGACGGTGACGGACTTGGTGGCGAACAGCGTCATCGACAGCAAGGTGGCGATGCCGACGCCGAGCAGGAAGATCCAGGCGGAGCGCTTGCTGGCGACGATCGGGCGCGCGACGCTGCGGTAGATGCGTCCGAGACGGCCTTCGCCATGCGCGTCATGAGAGTCCGCCGAGGCGCTGGTGGACCTCGGCGCCAGCCGCAGCATCAGCCACGGCGCCACCACCATGGCGACGAAAAACGAGAACAGCATCGCCGCCGAGGCGTTGGCCGGGATCGGCGCCATGTAGGGGCCCATCAGTCCCGACACGAACAGCATCGGCAGCAGGGCGGCGACCACGGTCAAGGTCGCGACAACGGTGGGGTTGCCGACTTCGGCGACCGCCTCGATGGTGGCCTGCAGGCGCGGCCGGCCGTCATGCATGCCCCAATGGCGCGCGATATTCTCGACCACGACGATGGCGTCGTCGACCAGGATGCCGATCGAGAAGATCAGGGCAAACAGGCTGACCCGGTTGATCGTGTAGCCCATCAGATTGGCGGCGAACATCGTCAGCAGGATCGTGGTCGGAATCACCACGAAGGTGACGAGGGCTTCGCGCCAGCCAATGGCGACCGCAATCAGCACGACGATCGAGATCGTGGCGAGGCCGAGATGGAACAGCAGCTCGTTGGCCTTCTCGTTGGCGGTCTCGCCGTAGTCGCGCGTCACCGTGACTGCGACGTCGCTCGGAATGAGACTGGCCTTCAGCCCTTCGAGGCGCTGCGCGATGTCGTGAGACACCACCACGGCATTGGCGCCGGCGCGCTTGGCGAGCGCGAGGCTCACCGCCGGCACCCGGTGCCAGTCGCCCTTGTCGGTGCGGGCGTCATCCCAGACGCGATGCTCTGCGAGGTTGGGGCCGATGACGACGGTGGCGACGTCGCGCACATAGACGGGACGGCCGTCGCGCGTCGAGATCAGCAGCAGGCCGATGTCCGGGATGCCCGTGAGCGTCTGGCCCGCGGCGACGTTGCGCACGATACCGCCGTCGCGAACGTCTCCGGCCAGGAACGAGCGGTTCGCGTCCTTCACCTTGGCGACGAGCTGCTGCAGAGTCACGCCGAACAGCGACAGCTTTTCCGGATCGGGCTCGACCCGGATCTGCTGGGCGCCGCCGCCGGAGATATAGGTCAGGCCGATATTGTCGACCTTGGTCAGCTCCGCACGCAGCTTGTCGGCGAGCTCGTAGAGGTCCTTGTCGGACCAGCGCCCGGCGGCTTCCGGCTTCGGCGACAGCGTCAGCACGGTGACGGCGACGTCGTTGATGCCGCGGCCGACGATCAGCGGCTCGGGAATGCCGACGGGGATGCGGTCGAGGTTGGCGCGTAGCTTCTCGTGGACGCGCAGGATCGCGTCCTCGAACTTGGTCCCCACCAGGAACCGCGCGGTGACCATGACACGGTCGTCCTCGGTCTGGCTGTAGACGTGTTCGACGCCATCGATCGCCTTGACGATGGTCTCCAGCGGCTTGGTCACGAGCTCGACGCCGTCGGGCGCACGCAGGCCGTCGGCGCTGACGCGGATGTCGACCATCGGCACGCTGATCTGCGGCTCTTCCTCGCGCGGGATCACGACGACGGCGATGAGGCCGACCACGAGCGCCGCGAGCAGGAACAGCGGCGTCAGCGGCGAGGCGATGGTCGCCTGGGTAAGCTTGCCTGAGAGTCCGAGTTTCACGGCTGCACCAACTGGTCGCCGGCGCGCAGGCCGGACAGGATTTCGAGTCCATCGGGGAGATCGGCGCTCGGCAGAGCGCGGCCGCGCTGCACCGGAACGCTCACCTTCTGCGTCCCTTGCTGCAACTGGACATAATCGATGCCGAACCGTGTTGTGACGTAGCGCTGCGGGATCACGTAGGCATCGCGTTGGCCGCCGGAGATCCAGACCCGGAGCCGGTCGCCGACGAAATACTGGCCGAGACCGGAGACGATCGCGTCGGCCACGACACGGCCTTCCTCGATCTGCGGATAGACCAGGTCGATCACCCCCCATTTGTCGGCGCTGTCGCCGAACTCGGCACCGTCGACCCGGACCTTGTCGCCGGCCTTGAGAAAGAGAGCGTGGCGCTCAGGCACCCGCAGTCGCAGCTTGAAGTTCTGCTGCGCCACCGTGACCACGGGATCGCCGGGCAGAACCACAGATCCGACGGCAACCAGCTTCTTCAACACGCGGCCGTCATCGGGAGCCAGCACCTGGCCCTCAGTCATCTGCTGGTTGACCACGGCACGCTCGGCGGTCTTGGCCCGCAGCCCGTTCTCGGCGACGTTCAGCGCCGTGCGCGTCTCGTCGAGCTTGATGCGGGGCAGGGTGCCGCGCTCGACGAGGCCCTCGGTGCGGGTGAAGTCGATCTGCGCCTGGTTCGCTTGCGCCTGCAGCGCCTCGATCTGGGCGTCGAGCGATTTGATCTGCAGGGCCAGTTTGTCGTCGCCGATCAAGGCGATGGGCTGGCCGCGCCTGACCGGGTCGCCTTCGCGCACCGAAAGCTGCACGATGGTGCCGCCGATGCGGCCGCGGGCAGGGACCACGCTGATGCTCTCCACCGTCGCGAACACCGCCTTCTCGTCGGCGACCTGCCGCGGCGCCACCGTCAGCGTCTCCGCAAGGGCCGGCGCTGCCTGCCACGCCATCGCGGCGATCAAGCTCAGGACCGATAATCTGCGCATCAGCCTATTCCTGTCTGGTTTGATTCGATTTGTGGGGTTCGGGCGAGCCGTCCGCAGCCGGCTGCAGACATCTCACCTGGATGGGAGTTCCCGTTTGATATCGGTCAAGATGCCGGTCCGGCATCCTCATAGTCTCAGTGACGGTCTCGGCCCGCAGTACACCTGATAGAGCGTCTTGAGGACCTCGCGGGCCGGATCGCTTGTGATCGAATAGTAGATCGTCTGCCCCTCGCGCCTGGCGGTGACCAAGCCGTCCTTGCGCAGGAGCGCCAGGTGCTGCGACACGGTCGAATCGCGCAGGCCGAGAAACTCGGCGAGTTCTCCGACCGACCGCTCGTCGTCGACCAGCTGGCAGATGATCAGGAGGCGATGGCGGTTCGACAGCGCCTTCAGCAGGTCGCTGGCCTGGTCCGCCGCCGCTTCCATGATGTCAGCGTTAATTTTCATAGTTGCGTATATACAGATATTCGAATATATAGTCAAGGCCGGCGGCGGCGCCGCGGTGACATGAAGCAAGAATGAATCAAGTGCGGATGGAGGATCCCAATGGCGGAAATCGTGGTGATCGGGGCGGGGCTGAGCGGCTCGCTGATGGCTTATGAAATGTTGCCGCAACTGAGGAAGGAGGATCGCGTGACCGTCGTCTCGCAGGGCTCCTCCTATCATTTCGTGCCATCCAACCCCTGGGTGGCCGTGGGCTGGCGCAAGCGCGACGAGATCGAGATCGATCTGGTCGACGTCATGCAGCGCAAGGGCATCCGGCTGCTGACGCAGGGCGCCAAGCGCGTGCATCCGGCCGAGAACCAGGTCGAGCTGACGGACGGCGGCATGGTGGCATACGATTATCTCGTCGTCGCCACCGGTCCCGAACTCGCCTTCGACGAAATCCCGGGGCTTGGACCCGATGGGCATACGCAATCCGTGTGCCACGTCGACCACGCCGCTCATGCCAAGGCGGCCTTTGACAGGCTCGCCGAGAAACCCGGGCCCGTGATCGTCGGTGCGGTACAGGGCGCCTCATGCTTCGGCCCCGCTTACGAATTCCTGTTCATCCTGGAAACCGAGCTGCGCCGGCGCAAGATGCGCGATCAGGTGCCGATGACCTTCGTGACCTCCGAGCCGTATATCGGCCATCTCGGCCTCGACGGCGTCGGCGACACCAAGGGTCTGCTGGAAAGCGAGATGCGCGAAAAGCACATCAAGTGGATCACCAGCGCGCGCGTCACCAAGGTCGAGGACGGCCGCATGTTCGTGGAGGAGGTCGCCGACGACGGCACCGTCCGCAAGACGCACGAGCTACCGTTTGCCTATTCGATGATGCTGCCCGCCTTTCGCGGCGTGGGAGCCGTCCGCGGCATCGACAAGCTCACCAATCCCCGCGGCTTCGTCGTCGTGGACAAGCATCAGCGTAATCCGACCTTCCCCAACGTGTTTGCCATCGGCGTCTGCGTTGCGATTCCGCCGATCGGGCCGACGCCGGTGCCGGTCGGCGTGCCCAAGACCGGCTTCATGATCGAATCGATGGTGACGGCGACGGCCTTGAACATCGGGGCGCTGCTGCGCGGCCAGGAGCCAAAGGCCGAGCCGACCTGGAACGCGATCTGTCTTGCCGATTTCGGCGATTCCGGCGTCGCCTTCCTGGCCCAGCCGCAGATCCCGCCGCGCAACGTCAACTGGTCGTCGAAGGGAGAGTGGGTGCACTATGCCAAGGTCGCCTTCGAGAAGTACTTCCTGCGCAAGATGAGGCGCGGGACGCCCGAGCCGTTCTACGAAAAGTTCCTGCTCGACCGGCTCAACATCGCCAAGATCAAGGAAGTCAGGACCGGCACATGAGCAACGGTTTGCAGATCGTGTGCGGCCATTGCGGGCAGATCAACCGTCTGCCCGCGGACCGGGCGCCGACGCAGGGGAAATGCGGCAAGTGTCATACGCCGCTGTTCAGCGGCCATCCGATCGAGGTCGACCAGGCCGCGTTCGAACGCCATGTCGCGCATAGCAGTCTGCCGCTGCTCGTCGACGTCTGGGCGCCATGGTGCGGCCCGTGCCGCGCGATGGCGCCGATGTTCGCGCGCGCTGCGCAAGAGCTGGAGCCGCGTGTGCAGCTTCTGAAGCTGAACTCGGACGAGGCGCCGGAGGTGTCGGCGCGGCTCGGCATCTCCGGAATTCCGACCATGCTGCTGCTGCAGCAGGGGCGGGAGCTGGCGCGAATCTCGGGTGCGATGGACTCGCAACGAATCGTCGCCTGGACACTGTCCGGCCTGCGGCAGTAGCCGTACGGCCGGGCCGGCACTTGCTTGATTACGCTCAAATGCAACCATGAAGGAGTATGTCATGAACGTCGACAAAGCAGTTCTCACCTTCGCGGGCGTCGTCGTCCTGCTCAGCCTGACGCTGGGCTGGTACGTCAGTCCCTACTGGTTCTTGCTGGCGGCCTTTGCGGGCGTGAACATGATCCAGGCCTCGTTCACGGGCTTCTGCCCGGCGGCGATCGTCTTCAAGAAGCTGGGGCTCAAAAGCGGCAACGCGTTCTCCTGAATCGGTCGGAAGGACGGCAAGATGAAGCGGGGATATCATGGCTGACTCGGACGAAACCTATATCGTCGGGCCGCTCTACAAGGCGCGCGACAAGGTCTATCCGGCGGCCGTGCACGGCCGCTTCCGGCGCATCAAGTGGACGATCCTGTGCATCACGCTCGGCATCTACTACCTGCTGCCCTTCGTCCGCTGGGATCGCGGACCCGGCATGCCGAACCAGGCGGTGCTGGTCGATTTCCCGCATCGCCGGTTCTACTTCTTCTTCATCGAGCTGTGGCCGCAGGAGGTCTACTACTTCACCGGCCTGCTCATCATCGCGGCGGTCGCCCTGTTCCTGATGAACGCGGTCGCCGGCCGGCTGTGGTGCGGCTATCTCTGTCCGCAGACGGTGTGGACCGACCTGTTCTACGCCGTCGAGCGCTGGGCCGAGGGCGACCGCCGTGAGCGCATGCTCAGCGACAAGCGCGGCTGGACCTTCACCCACATCCGCCAGGCCGCGCTGAAGCATTTCCTCTGGATCATGATCGGCTGGTGGACCGGTGGCGCCTGGGTGCTGTATTTCGACGATGCGCCGACCCTGGTGAAGGACCTCGCCACCTTCCAGGCGCCGTTCACCGCCTATCTCTGGATCGGCATCCTGACGGCGACGACTTATGTGTTCGCCGGCCACGCTCGCGAGCAGGTCTGCATCTACATGTGCCCGTGGCCGCGCATCCAGGCGGCGCTGACCGACGAGTGGGCGCTCAACGTCACCTACAAGGGCGACCGCGGCGAGCCGCGCATGTCGGTCAAGAAGGCGGAAGCTGCACGGCTGCAGGGCGCACCCGCCGGGGATTGCATCGACTGCCATCAATGCGTCAACGTCTGCCCGACCGGCGTCGACATCCGCCACGGCATCCAGCTCGGCTGCATCCAGTGCAGCCTGTGCATCGATGCCTGCGACAGCGTGATGACCCAGATCGGCCGTCCGACGGGCCTCATCGGTTACGACACCGACATCAACGTCCAGCGCCGCAAGGAAGGCAAGCCCGAGATCTACCGGATCATCCGACCGCGCACGATCATCTATGCGACCTTCATCGCGATCGTCGGCGGGATCATGCTGTACTCGCTGGTGACGCGCGGCACGATGGGCATCAACGTGCTGCATGAACGTAACCCGCTGTTCGTGCAGTTGTCGGATGGCGGCGTCCGCAACGACTACACGGTTCGTCTGCTCAACAAGCGCGGGCCGCGCGACTTCGTGCTGGACGTCGTGGGGCTTCCGAACGCCAAGGTGACGGTGGCCGGCGAAACGCGCGAGCAGGACGGTCGTATGGTGATCGACGTCGGCCAGGATCAGACCCGCGAGATCCGCATGTCGATCGAGGCCAAGGGGGCCGACCTGCCTTCCGCGCCGGTCGACATCGAGATCAAGATCACGGATCCGGCGACCGGGACGTCGGTCAGCAAGCGCGATCACTTCGTTCCGGGGACACGATAGAGCAGCGTCGTTCGATCGCCGACTGTAAGGCGTCGGCGACATTCTGTCGGCTCATCGGGATTGATCGAGGGAGGACCGGTCGCTCCTCCCTCGATTGCCGAGTCCGGTTGTTCCAAATCAATGCCGGCTCGAAGCCGCAGGCAGAGCATTCTCGCGTCAAGGGATCGGAAGCTTTCCTACTGACGGAGAAAGACAGATGTTCAAGGTCGCAATTCTCATCTGGGTCATGCTGGGCACCGTGCTTGCAGGCAGCGCGGTGACGGCATTGTTGACGGTGCAGGGGCTGGTTGCGAGTCCGATGAAGGACCTGCCGTTGGCGGCGCTGGTCGGATTCGTCGTCGCGATGCCGCTGTCCTATCTCGTCGCCGCGAAGATCAAGGGCGGGCGCGGCCGGACGGCGTGACGGTCATCGACGACGGGCCGGATCATCGTGCTGGTCCGGCCTGATCGTCGCGCAGGAGCCGAGGGAGCGCCAGCTTGGCGCCGTCCATGAAGAGGTCGATCGCATCACGCACGGTCTGCTCGAGATCTGATGGAACCGGTGTCTCGTAGATGAACTTTCGGATCGCGAGATAGAAGATGCGTCCGTGCAGTCCCCAGAACATCTCCGTCTCGCGGCTGCCGAGAGGGCAGGTGGCGGCGTCTGGCAGCTGCAGTTCATGCCGCAGCTCGATCGCGGCAGGCTCGATGATCTCGTGCCGGACGAGGTCGAGATAGCGGCCGGTGATGCCGAACGACTTCATGCCGGAGAACACGAAGATCCGCACCCAGTTGTATTCGAACACGCGTGCCACGTAGTCGAGATAGAAGCCGGTCAGTCGCGCCTTGAGTGGAAGGCTGCGATCGCGGACCAGCGGGCCCCAGTCCTGCGACCAGCGGCTGAGATAGACCTCCTGATAGACGCGCTCGATCAGGGCTTCCTTGCTGGGGAAGTGCCGGTAGATCACCGAATGCGCGATGCCCATGCGCTTGGCGAGCTCTCGCGTCTGGCCTTCGAAGCCGCGCTCGGCGAAAAAGCGGATCGCTTCATCCACGATCACGCGCTCGCGGTCGGCGGCGCGCATGTTGCGGCGCCTCGCCTGAGGACGGTTCTCGGACCTGCGCGGGCGTCCATCAACTCGGCCTGTTGTCTCAGCGCTCGCTGTCTTCGGGGTCCTAGCCATGGTCTCTATCGATTGCGGCGACAGCCTGCTTGATAGCCGAAAGCTGATTTGTGACCAATCGTTCGTTTCTGGTTGACCGCGGTGCCGCTGCGTGCAACTCTTTTGAGACCAGATGGTCACAAATTTGGGAATCCGGGCTGGCGAGCCCTGGCGGTGAGGAAACGGATGAAAGCGAGGGCTTTCAGCTATTTTCGTGCACACACGATCGGCGAGGCGCTCGAAGCTCATGCGGGCGCGGGCGACGATGTGCGCTTCATTGCTGGTGGTCAGAGCCTGGTTCCGGCGCTGGCGTTGCGTCTTCAGGCCCCGCGAATTCTGATCGATATCAACCACATTGCAGAGCTGCGCGGCATCACGCGGGACGGCGAATGGTTGCGGATCGGCGCCTTGACCCGGCACTGCGAGATGCTGACCGATCCGCTGATCGCTGAGTTTGCGCCGCTGTTGCGCGCCGCAGCGCCGTTCGTTGCGCATCCTGCCATCCGCAATCGCGGGACCTTTGGCGGCAGTGTCGCGCTGGCCGACCCAGCCTCCGAGTTTCCGGCGATGGTGCTGGCGCTCGACGCCGAGATTGAGATTGCCGGCGCGTCCGGCCGGCGCCGCGTCAAAGCCGATGACTTCTTCATCGATCTTTTCGAGACGGCGATCGCGCCCGGCGAGATCCTCGTCGCGGTTCATGTTCCTCTCTTCCAAGCCGGCCAGCGCATTGCGTTCGATGAGCTG
Organism: Bradyrhizobium sp. SZCCHNR1017; assembly: GCF_032381375.1. NCBI lineage: Bacteria > Pseudomonadati > Pseudomonadota > Alphaproteobacteria > Hyphomicrobiales > Nitrobacteraceae > Bradyrhizobium > Bradyrhizobium sp. SZCCHNR1017. Next base: position 72,875 of record NZ_JAUHIR010000001.1, read on the forward strand.
GCCCGCCGGCGCGGCGACTATGCACTGGTCGGTTGCGGCCTGCTCGCGACCTGCCAGGGCGATCTGATCGAGCGCATAGGCATTTCATTCTTTTCGGTCGGCGACGTCCCGACCCGTGCGAGGCATGCGGAGACAGCGCTCACCGGCAACCGGATCGATGCTGCACGGATTGCGGCGGCGCAGGCTGCGCTCGACGCCGATCTCGCGCCCGCTGACAGCGACGATGTTCCGGCGGCGATGCGTCTGCATCTGGCGCGCGTTCTGCTCGGCCGGCTGCTGGGACGGATCGGAGAAGCCGCATGAGCCCGCCGGTCGACATCGAGACCGAGGAGCAGGTCCGCATTCGCCTCATCGTCAACGGCCGCAAGGTGGCGTGTGACGTCGCGCCTCGCGACACGCTGGTGGATTGTCTTCGCCAGCAGCTCGAGCTGACCGGCACGCATGCCGGTTGCGAAATGGGCGCCTGCGGCGCCTGCCTGGTTCAGCTCGACGGCGCTGCTGTGCATGGCTGCCTGATGTTTGCCGTGCAGGCCGATGGCGCGCGGATCGATACGATCGAGGGGCTCTCGGAGAGCGGCGTGATCGCCGACCTGCAAGCCGAGTTTCATCGGCGCAATGCGCTGCAATGCGGGTTCTGCACGCCGGGTATGCTGATCACCGCTCATGAGCTGCTGACCCGTGCTGCACGGCCGAGTCGCGAGACCATTCGCGACGCGCTCTCGGGAAATTTCTGCCGCTGCACCGGATATGAAGCGATCGTCGACGCCATCGCCGCGGTCGCCGCGGCACGGGCAGCAACGGCATCGCAGGGCGCGGAGGGCTCGTCGCGATGAGCCCGCCGCTGACCTCGCTGGACCGTCCGAATTCCTATATCGGCCGCTCCGTGCCGCGACCGAATGCGAAGCGGCTGCTCGCCGGACGCGGGCGCTACGTGACCGACATTCGCCTGCCGCGCATGCTGTATGCCGCCTTCCTGCGCACCCCGTATGCTCATGCGCGGATCACCGCCATCGAGGTCGATGCGGCGCGGGCGCTTGCGGGCGTGCATCTGGTTGCGACCGGCGCCGATCTGGCGAAGATCTGCACGCCGTGGACCGGGACGCTCGATCATTTCAAGGGCATGACGTCCGAGCCGCAGCTGCCGCTGCCATTGGATCGCGTCGTCTGGGCCGGGCAGGCCGTGATTGCCGTAGTCGCCGAGAGCAGGGCGATCGCGGAGGATGCGCTGGAGCTGATCTCGGTCGACTACGAGGAGCTGCCGGCGGTGGTCGATCTCGACGCCGCGCGTCGGCCGGGGATGCCGCTGGTCAATCCGGTTGCGGCGTCCAACATCTGTTTCCGCACGCAGCTCGACAGCGGCGGCGTCGATGAGGCCTTCGCGTCGGCCGCGCATGTGATCGAGGAAGAATTCAGCTTCGGCCGTCATACCCCGGTCACGCTCGAGCCGCGGGCCATCGTCGCGGACTATGATCCCGAGAGCGGCGCGCTGACGGTGCACCACGCCACGCAGACGCCCTACCAGTTTCAGGATCTGTACGCTCGCCACTACGGCATCCCGGAAGCCAGCGTGCGCGTGATCGCGCCCGATATCGGCGGGTCGTTCGGCATGAAGCTGCATGTCTACCACGAGGACATGGCGGTTGTCGGGCTGTCGATCCTGCTCGGGCGCCCGGTCAAATACGTCGCCGACCGCATCGAGTCCTTCGTGTCGGATATTCATGCCCGCGATCACCATGTCCGCGCGCGCATGGCCGTCGACGCCGACGGCAAGATCCTTGCCATGGACGTCCACGATGCCACGGCGATCGGCGCGTTCTCGACCTATCCGCGCACCAGCGTCGTCGAAGGCAATCAGGTCATCCGCCTGATCGGTGCGCCATATGATTTCAAATCCTACCGCGCCGCGCTCGAGGTCGTGTTCCAGAACAAGGTGCAGACCAGCCAGTATCGCGCGGTTGGACATCCCATCGCCTGCGCGGTCACCGAGCGCATGGTGGATCTCGCCGCTGCCCGCGTCGGGCTCGATCCATTCGCGATGCGCGCCAGGAACGTGATTGTCGACAGCGCCTATCCGACGGCATCGCCGACCGGCTACAGGTTCGAGGCGCTGTCGCACGAAGTCTGCCTGCGGCGGCTGCGCGGGATCATGGACTATGACGCGCTCCGCGCCGAGCAGGCCGAGCTGCATCGGCGCGGCATCTATCGCGGCATCGGCATTGCGACCTTCGTCGAGATCACCAACCCGAGCCCTGCGTTCTACGGCGTCGGCGGCGCGCGCATTTCCTCGCAGGATGGCGCGACCGTCAGCCTGACGCCGTCGGGCGAGGTGCGCTGTGCGATCTCCGTGACCGAGCAGGGCCAGGGCACCGAGGCGATCATCAGCCAGATCGTCGCCGACCAGCTTGGTCTCGCCCAGGAGCGTGTCAAGATCATCACCGGCGATACCGAGGTCACGCCGCATGGTGGTGCGACCTGGGCCTGCCGCGGTGCAGGCATCGGCGGCGAGACGGCGCTGCAGGCCGCGCGAAAGCTCAAGGCGAACATTCTGGAGATCGCCGCGCTGGTGCTGCAGGAGCAGCCTGCTGCGCTCGACGTCATCGATGGCCAGATCGTCAGTGTCGCGACGGGGCAGCCGCGTCTGCCGGTCGCTGAGATCGCGCGCATCGCCTATTTCCGGTCCGACACCTTGCCACCGGGCACTCAGGCGCAACTGACGGTCAGCCATCATTTCGCGCCGCAGGGCTACCCCTTTGCCTTCACTAATGGCATCCAGGGCAGCTACCTTGAAGTCGATGTCGAAACCGGCTTCATCAAGCTGCTGAAGCACCATGTCGTCGAGGATTGCGGCCGCATCATCAATCCGATGCTGGTCGACGAGCAGTTGCGCGGCGGTGTCGTACAGGGTCTTGGCGCTGCGCTGTTCGAGGAATGCCGTTACAGTGAGACCGGCCAATTGCTCAACGGATCGCTGGCCGACTATCTGCTGCCGATGGCGATGGAGATGCCAGACATTACCATCGATCACGTCGAGACGCCGACGGCGGACACCATTCTCGGCGCAAAGGGCTGCGGCGAGGCCGGCACCGCGGCCGCGTCGGCCTGTGTGCTGAATGCGGTCAATGATGCGCTGATGCCCTTCGGCGCCTCCATCAACACCATTCCGATCACGCCAGCGCGCGTGCTCAAGACGCTCAATCGATACTAAGAAAACAAGGTGAGGGAGGACATCATGCAAGTCTACGAGACGAAGTTGCGACGCGCAGGAATATCCCGCCGCACGGCGCTGATGGGGATGTCGGCAGGTGTCGCCACGCTCGCGATGCCGCGCCTGGGGCGTGCCGCCGATGACACCATCCGCATCGGCTTTCCGACGCCGCTGACCGGTCCGTTCGCCGCCGAGGCGCGTGACCAGGTCAAGTGCGCCGAACTCGCCGTCAAGCTGGTCAACGACAAAGGCGGCGTCGCCGGCCGCAAGGTCGAGCTGCTTGTGCGCGACGACAAGCTCAACGCCGGCGAGGCGGCGACGCGGACGCTCGAGCTGATCGAGAAGGACAAGGTGCACGCTATCGTCGGCGCGCTCTCCAGCGCCGTCCAGCTTGCCGTCAACGAGGTGACGCGCGCCCGCGGCGTGATCTACGTGTCGATCAGCCAGTCCGACACCATCAACGAGGTCAAGGATTTCAGCAAATACACCTTCCACGAGGCGCTGAACCCGCACATGACCACGGCGGCCGTGGCCCGCCAGACCATCAAGAAGGGCATGAAGGTCGCCCATCTCGTGGCCGACTATGCCTATGGCCATGAGATGCTGCGCGGCTTCAAGCGGGCGCAGACGGCGATCGGTGCCGAGAGCGTCGGCGAGATCCTGCATCCGTTCGGTGCGGCCGACTATTCGACCTTCATGCCGCGGCTGATGTCGCTGCGGCCGGACGTGCTGTGCATCAGCAATTTCGGCCGCGACCAGGCCAACGCGATCAAGCAGGCGGTGGATTTCGGCATCAAGCAGCAGATGAAGATCGTGGTGCCGGTGATCCTGCACAATCAGCGTCTCGCCGTCGGGCCCGACGTGTTCGAGGGCGTCGTCGGCGGCGCCAACTATTATTGGGGTCTTGAGACACAGAACAAGACCGCGGCCGAGTTCAACAAGGCGTTCCGGGCCGCCAATGGCGGCGCGATCCCGACCGACTACGGCGCCTATGGCTACTCCGGCGTCGGCTCGCTGCTGCAGGCGATGCAGGCCGCCGGTGGCACCGACACCGATAAGGTCATCGCGGTGCTGGAGGGGCTGCAATACGATCTGACCAAGGGCCCGCAGCATTACCGCAAATGCGACCACCAGTCGGTGCAGTCGGTGCTTGTGCTGGAATCCAAGAAGAAGTCGGCGATGGCGAGCGAGAACGACCTGTTCGCGATCGTGGCCAGCGATCCCGGGGCGGACGAGATGCTGCGCAGCTGCGGCGAACTCGGCCACGCCACCTGATCCTGATCGCATGGACCTCTCGCTGATCATCATGCAGCTGTTTTCCGGCATCGCCCTTGGGGCGGTGCTGGTCATCACTGCGCTCGGCCTGACCATCGTGTTCGGCATGCTCGGCGTGGTCAATTTCGCCCATGGGGCGCTGTTCATGATCGGGGCCTATGCCGGTCTGTATCTGGCATCGCTGACCGGCAGCTTCTGGTGGGGCTTGCTGCTCGCCCCAATTCTGGTCGGCGCGTTCGGCATGCTGATCGAACTCGTCCTGGTCCGGCGCCTGTATGGCCGGTCGATCGATGATCCATTGCTGCTCACCTTCGGTCTCAGCTACATCCTGGTCGAGGGGGTGCGCATCGTGTTCGGCAGCGACGGTATTCCGTTTCCGACACCGTCCCAATTGATCGGCGTCGTCGATCTCGGCGTCGGCTTCTTCCCCAAATATCGTCTGTTCGTGATCGCGCTGGTCGCCGTCGTGCTGCTGGTGCTCTGGCTGATGCTGGAGAAGACCCGGGTCGGCCTGATCGTGCGGGCCGGCGCCCGTGATCCCCTGATCATGCGGGTGCTCGGGGTCGACATCGGCAAGGTGTGGCTCGCGATCTTCGGCCTCGGCGTCGGCCTTGCCGCGCTCGGCGGGGTGCTGGCGGGACCCATGCGCAGCGTCAATCCCGAGATGGGAACGCTGGTGCTGGCCGAGGCCTTCGTCGTCACCGTGATCGGCGGCCTCGGCTCGATCGTCGGCGCCGTGGTCGCGGGGCTGATGGTCGGCATCTGCATCAGCATGGTCGCGTTGTTTGCGCCCGAGATGGCGACGATCGTGATGTTCGCGCTCATGGCCGCGGTCCTGCTGATCCGGCCACAGGGTCTGTTCGGCCTCAAGGGGAGAGCGTGATGACGGTGCATTCGACCGGCGAAGCACCGCCGCTTCCTCAGGCGCAGCGCCTCTTCGCGCTTCTCGCGGATCACCGCGTGCTGGTCTCGCTGGTCGCGCTGGCGCTGCTGCCCTGGCTGCTGCCGTCGAAGGCGCTCGCCGTGAACGTCCTGATCTACGGCGTCGTGGTGATGGGCTACAACCTCCTGTTCGGCTACACCGGGCTGCTGTCGTTCGGCCACGCCGCCTTCTTCGGCACCGGCGCGTATCTGACCGGCATCGCCATCGGCCGCTGGGGCCTGCCGTGGTTTGCCGCGGTGCCGCTGGCGATCGCGGCGAGCATGGCGCTCGCCGCATTCATCGGAACGATCTCGACGCGCACCCGCGGCATCTATTTCTCCATGGTCACGCTCGCGCTGGCGCAACTCGTCTACTACGTGGCGCTGCAGGCCTCCTCCTTCACCGGCGGCGAGAACGGGCTGCGCGGCTTCACGGTCGACCACATCGGTCTGTTCGGCGCGCAGATCAACTTCCTCGATCCGGTGAACAAATATTACGTGCTGATGGTGCTCGCGGCGATCGCGATCTGGGTGCAGTCGCGCATCCTCAACTCGCCATTCGGCGCGGTCATCGAGGCGATCCGCGAGAACGAGCAGCGCGCGCGGGCCTGCGGCTACGACGTCGAGCGCTGCAAGCTGATCGTGTTCATGCTGTCGGGCGCCATCTCCGCCGTCGGCGGCTGCATGTCGGCCCTGCATTTGTCCATCGTTCCGCTCGACATCCTGCACTATCAGACCTCCGGCATGATCGTGATGATGGTGCTGCTCGGTGGCGCACGCAGCTTCTTCGGGCCGTTCGTCGGGGCCGCGGTCTTCCTGATCCTGGAGGACGTCGTGTCATTGTGGACGCCGCACTGGCAGATCGTGGTCGGCGCCATCTTCGTCGTGTTCGTGCTGTTCCTGCCCAAGGGCATCTGGGGCACGTTCCTCGATGTGCTGCCGATCGCGAGGCAACGCCGATGAGCACCGAGTTGTTGCGCGCGGACGGGATCGGCCGTCGCTTCGGCGGCTTCGTCGCGCTCGAAGGCATCTCAGTCGCGTTCGCGGCCGGTGAGCTGACCTCGATCATCGGCCCGAACGGGGCAGGCAAGAGCACCTTCTTCAACATTCTCTCCGGCACGCTGTCGCCGAGCAGCGGCACCCTGCGGTTCAAGGGCCGCGAGCTGAACGGCCTGCCACAGCATCGCTTCGTGCATCAGGGCATCTCGCGCTCGTACCAGATCACCAACATCTTTCCCGACTTGTCGGTGCACGAGAATGTCCGAGTCGCCGCCCAGGCGATGCGGGTAAGCTACGACATCTGGCGCAAGCGCGCCGATCTTGCCGAACTCGGCGAACGCGCCGATGCGGCCCTGATGGCGGTCGGCCTGATCGGCAGGCGTGGCGAGCTCGCGAAGTATCTCGCCCACGGCCAGCAGCGCGCGCTGGAGATCGCCATTGCGCTGGTCTCCGAACCGGAGCTTCTGCTGCTCGATGAGCCGACCGCGGGCATGGGGCCGGAAGAGACCAAGGAGATGGTGGCGCTGCTGGAGCGGCTGGCGGAGAAGCGCACGGTGCTGCTGGTCGAGCACAAGATGAAGATGGTGCTCGGCCTGAGCCAGCGGGTGCTGGTGCTGCATCACGGCCGGCTGCTCGCCGACGGTCGTCCTGAGGACATCCGATCCAACCCCGACGTGCGCCGGGTCTATCTGGGACAGAGTGAAGGCTATGGCTGAGACCGCGTTGCTCGAGCTCGACGGCCTCCAGGCCTGGTATGGCGCCAGCCACGTCCTGCACGGCATCTCGCTGCGCGTGAGCGAGGGCGAGGTGGTCGCGCTGGTCGGCCGCAACGGCGCCGGCAAGACCACGACATTGCGCACCGTCATGGGGCTGATGCCCCGGGCCGCGGGGCGCGTGCGCTTTGCCGGCCATGATCTGCTGCCGCTTGCGGCCCACAAGCGCTTTCATCTCGGGCTCGCTTATGTTCCGGAGGAGCGCCGCATCGTGCCGGGCCTGTCGGTGCGCGAGAACCTGCGGCTTGGGCTGGTCGCCGCCAGCGCCGATATCGAGGAGCGCGCGGCGTTCGCCGAGGTTGCGGAGACCTTTCCACGATTGAACGAGCGGCTGGATCAGGAGGGCGTCACGCTGTCGGGTGGCGAGCAGCAGATGCTGGCGATCGCGCGGGCCTTGATCGCGCGGCCGCGCATGGTTCTGCTCGACGAGCCGTCCGAAGGCATCATGCCGGTGCTCGTCGAAGAGATGGGCGTGCTGTTCCGGCGATTGCGCGACCAGGGCAAGACGCTGCTGTTGGTCGAGCAGAACGTCGAATGGGCGCTGCGGCTCGCCGATCGCGCCGTCATCATCGACCAGGGCGAGGTCGTGCATGAGAGCAGCGCCGCGGCGCTGCTGGCCGACAAGGATATCCAGGACCGCTATTGCGCGGTGTGATGTTTCGGACTGCGCCGGCATCATGACGCGCCATCTCCATCCGGCGCCGGCAGCTGCGGCAGCCCGGCGAGGCTGACGCCGGCGGCCTGGTGGAGGAACATGCGCTGGATCAGTTCGGCCGCCTGGCTCGCCGCATCCGCCGGTGCGAGGCCGCCCTGGCGGACGTTGGAGATGCAGTTGCGTTCGGCATCGACGCGGCCCCGGCGCGGCATCCAGGTGAGATAGAGGCCAAGGGAATCGGCCGCGCTCAGGCCCGGGCGCTCGCCGATCAAGATGATCGAGGCCGACGCGCCGAACAGCTCGCCAACATGATCGGCGAGCCCGACGCGGCCCTGCGAAGCAACGATCACCGGCGACAGCCGTCTGCCGGTTGCAGCCAGGCGCGGCATCAACATGTCGAGCACGGGCAGGGCGTTGACCTGGACCGCGCGGCTGCTCAGGCCATCAGCCACCACCAGCGTGATGTCTGCCGGCGCGCGCGGCTCGGACAACAGCGCTTCCGACGCCGGCGACAGCAGGCGCCCTGCATCGGGACGCTGCAGATAGGTCGCGCGATCGGCAGCGCGGCTGTGCACGGCAAGGGCCGGCCAGCCATGCGCGGTCGCCTCGGCGGCAAAGCGCTCGGCGTCGAACGGCTTCAGCACGGCATCGCGCGCTTCGGCGTGGGCAGCCTGGAAGGCGAGATGTGCCGATGTCGGCAGACCAGGACCGCAGCGTCCCAACGCGATCCGCGCTTCGGTATAGCGTGACAGCCAGCGCCAATCGTCCGATGACGACGTTGCCGGCGAGTCGCTCTTGTCGGAGCCGCCCATCACTTGGCCTCCAGCAGCGGCAGCGCCGGCATCAGCCGCGCCGGCTCGAAGCGCAGCTCGCCTCTGGAATCGCTGAGGCCGGTGGCCGCGAGCCAGGTCTCGAACTCCGGCGCCGCGCGCTTGCCGAGCACCTTGCGCACATAGAGCGCGTCATGGAACGAGGTGCTTTGATAGTTCAGCATGATGTCGTCAGCGCCCGGCACACCCATGATGTAGGTGCAGCCGGCGACGCCAAGCAGGGTCAGCAGCGCATCCATGTCGTCCTGGTCGGCTTCGGCGTGGTTGGTGTAGCAGACGTCGCAGCCCATCGGCAGCCCCAGCAGCTTGCCGCAGAAATGATCCTCCAGGCCCGCGCGTATGATCTGCTTTCCGTCGTAGAGATATTCCGGACCGATGAATCCGACCACGGTGTTCACGAGCAGCGGCCGATAGCGCCGCGCGACCGCGTAGCAGCGTGCCTCCAAGGTCTGCTGGTCGACCCCGCAATGGCCGCCGGAGGAGAGCTCGCTGCCCTGTCCGGTCTCGAAATACATCACGTTGCCCCCGACGGGGCAGCGCTGCAGGCCTTCGGCCGCGGCGAGCGCCTCGTCGAGCAGCGACAGCGTGATGCCGAAGCCGCGATTGGCCTCCTCGCTGCCGGCCAGCGACTGGAACACGAGATCGACCGGCGCGCGGCGCTCGATCGCCTTCAGCGCGGTCGTAACATGGGCCAGCACGCAGGACTGGATCGGTGCATGCGAGGCAAGCCGCAAGGTCTCGATCAAGTCGAGCAGCCGCACCATCGTCTCGACGTCGTCGCTCGCCGGGTTGATGCCGATCGTCGCGTCGCCGACGCCGTACATCAGCCCGTCGAGGATCGAGGCCGCGACGCCCTTGGGATCGTCGAGCGGATGGTTGGGCTGCAGCCGTGTCGACATCCGGCCCGGCAGGCCGATGGTGCAGCGGAAGCGCGTCACGACCTCGCATTTCGCCGCGACCGTCACCAGGTCCTGCAGCCGCATGATCTTGCAGACCGCAGCAACCATCTCCGGCGTCAGCCCTGGCGATACGCCGCTGAGTGCATCTGCGTCGGCCGCATCCGACAGCAGCCATTCGCGGAAGTCGCCGACCGTGAGGCTTGCGACGGGAGCGAACGCCTTGCCGTCATGCTGGTCGACGATCAGCCGCGTGACCTCGTCGGTCTCGTAGGGGATGACGGCCTCGTTGAGGAAATGGCGCAGCGGCAACTCGGCGAGCGCCATCCGTGCCGCCACGCGTTCGGCGGCATCCTCCGCGGCGAGGCCCGCCAGCACGTCGCCCGAGCGCAACGGCGTTGCCTTCGCAAGCAAGGTTCTGAGGTCGTCGAACCGGTAGCGCGCGCCGCCCAGCGTGTGTGAAAAACCCATTGGCGTTCTCCTTCAATGTTCCTCGTGGTCAGCCATGCCAGCCGGATCCGGCCGATGGATCGCCATCACGGGAAAGACGGGGAGGAACATCATTCGAAGACCTTGTTCTCAGGTTCGTCCAGCGCATCATCTTGCACGATATATGTCGGCATCAGATGACCATTTTCTGTGGCGGGGGCGCTTGATGTCCACCCGGCTTGCGTCGGCCGCGCCGTTGGCTAAGGTCGCATGGCGTACGAGGCAAGCAACCGAGGGAAACACGACATGGCGCGCGTCCGCTGTATCACCGAGATGGGCATGGGCGTCGACGTCCACGGCCGCGACGCCACCAAGGCGGCCAAGCGCGCGGTGTCGGACGCGATCCGCCATTCCAGCCTCGGCTTCTTCCGCATGGTCGGCAAGACGCCGCAGGACATGTTCGTGGACGTCACCATCGGCGTGCCGAACCCGGAGGCTGTCGACACCGCTGCAGTGGCCAAGGAGCTGCCCTATGGCACGGTGACCGTGACCGCGGTCAAAGGCGGGCTGGAGATTGCGGCCGAGGCCGGCAGCGACGCCATCATCATCGCCAACGCGGCGGTGCTGGTCCATCTCGACGACGGCAAGTGACGCTCACGTGCAGGGGTCATGCGCGTGGCGTTCTGATATGAATGTCAAACAGCATGTCATCGCGATCCCGCGGCGCGTTGCGCGCCCGGGTGATGATCGTACGGTGTCCCTCTTTGAACAGAGGGCGCAGGGAAGGCCGGGCATCCGCTGATACCCGCGGCCCCCGTGCGTGAAGAAGTGCACGGGGCAGGAACCACAGGCTCAGCCGGACGATCCCGGCCTTCCCTGCGCAACGGTTTTCCGGCTTATACGTGCTCTCCTCGGGGACCGGGCTTTGTTGCCCCCGTCGCCGGCCGATCATCATCTCAGCCGGCTTGACCTCAGCATCGGGAGGCCAGGACCACACGATTTCGCCGGCGCATCCTGCCGTTCGTCCGCACGGCAAGGCCATGCTGCGGCAGAGCTGCGCCCATCGCATCCCGCCTCCACGTTCGTGACGATCGCGAAGCGCCCCTCATGGCGAGGCGGGACGGGCGGAGTATTTCACAGAATTCGGAAAAACAAAAGCGAAATTTTCGTGGACCAGGCGTGCGAATTGCAGGGGCTGTTGAAACGAGTGTTTCGCCGCGCGCCTTTTCCCGCCGGCGGTGCGCTGCCCTGAGGTCGCGGCCACGGCCGCGGACTGATTCATTGTCACCATGGGATCAGGCGGGTGCCGACCTTCTGCGTTTGGCGCCGAAGATCGCATCGTCTCGGCGCAGACAATCTTGCCCGGGCCTGGCCCGATCGCTGTGAAAGTTGCCGGCTGGCTTGCACCCGGAACGGGGCCAGGCCAGCCGATGCGCATACTCAGCGTCTTGGGCCTTTGCCTCGGCCGGGTCCCGTAGTGTCGAGGGCCTGGCGGCAATCCACCGAGACTTTCTCGCGGTTGCTCTCGAGGCAGGCGCGAACCTGGCCTGCGCCGTGCTGCTTGCCGGAGCAGAAGCTCTGGATGTCAGCGGCGCATTGCGTTGCCACCGGCCCGGTTCCCTGAGCGAAAGCGGGCATGGCCACGGTGGCGGCGATGACGATGGCGAGTTGCACGGACGTCCTCGTTCAAGCCTCCTTGGGGAGCGGTGTAGGCACGGTGGCGTGTGTCGTGCGTCCGTTCGTTGCGCAGGATCAAGCCGAAGGGGGAGTCCATGGCCGCGTGGGGCTGGTCTGGTGCGTCGCTGGATGGGGAACTCGAAGCTGTCTGGCATGGACAGTGCGGACCAGGGTGAGGTCATCGCGCAGGCCCGCTTCATCTTGAAACGCGGCTTGGGGGAAAATGCTGGTCCAGGCATCGGCGGGCGAGCCACGCACATAGGCCGGAACGACGCCGAGAGACTTGAGCGCCTCGATGACCGCGTGAGGTGCGGCGTCACGAATGTGCAGGTTGGTGATGAACGACCCCATGGCTTCCTTCCGCAACTCGGTTGCTCAAAGTCACGTTTTGGCTTGAGAGCGCCCGTCACTGGGTGCCGCAACCCGGAGCGTAGGCACCATGGGCGGCTGTGATACTCTCGCAAATGACGTCGACATATTCGTCATAGAACATGATGCGAAAATGTCGGCAGCGGGCCAGATGCCGCTGGGCGAAGCTCAGCAGCCAGTCCGACTTTCCCAGGTCCACCACGGCGGCTTGATCGATCGCGGGCCCCCAACTGACTATTTCGCGGGAATAGTCATGGACTTCCTCTGGCGTGACTTGATGCACTTGAGCCTTGTGAAGAATCAAGTGTCGCATATCGTCTTCGGAAGCCCAGTCCGGGTTCAGATAGTCGAGGGCGATCAAGTTCAATCCGTGGCCAAAAAAGTGCCCTCGTCGCAGCTCTGGTCCGCGTCCGTCGGCCCATATCCAATCACGCAAGATCGGCTTGTACATCGCAGAAGATCGGCCTTGTTGGTTCTTGAGCGGCTCACAGCCGCGGATCGATCGGCTCGCTCTCCAGCGCCAGCACCGCGAACACGCATTCGTGCACGCGGCGCAGCGGCTCGCGGGCGACGAAGCGGGTCAGCGCCTCATGGCCGAGCGCGAACTCGCGCAAAGCGAGGTTGCGCTTGCCGTCGAGCTTGCGCTGGCGCAGCCGGGCGATGTGCTCCGGCGCATCATATTCCGGGCCGTAGATGATGCGCAAATATTCTGGGCCGCGCACTTTCAGCGCCGGCTGGATCAGACCCTTCGGTCCGCGCGCGACGAAGTTCTTGGGCTTCACCACCATGCCTTCGCCGCCGCCGGCCGTGAGTTGCTCCCACCATGCGATGGCGTTGGCGATGGCCGTTTCGTCAGCCAGAGCCACGGTGCGCCACTGCGTGCGGGTGACCACGGATGCTGACGCGGCGGCCAGCCGATCGGCGAGCGTCATGTGCCAGACATGGTCCTGATCGAACCAGACCTGGCCCTCGCTGGCGAGCAGGTGAAACGGCGCGACCTTGAGATCGTCGATGCCGCGGACCGGCCAGACATAGGGTGCCCATGCCTCGCCATATCGCCGCGCCCGCGTCACCCGATCGCGGAGGTGATCGCCGAGTGCCGCGACATCAAGACCGCGCGCGGCGGCGCGCGCCAACGCGTCTGCCGCCGCTTCGAGCCCTGCAACCGATGACGCCGCGACCGGCGCGTACTGGCTCTCGATCAGGCTGCCGGCCTTCGCCGACCACGGCATGATCTCGGCGTCGAGCAGCAGCCAGCCGGATTGCAGCTCCTGCCAGAGGCCGGCGCTGTCGACAGCATCGCGCAGCCGTGCCAGCAGCGCCTCGCTCATTGCGGGATCGTCGAAGAACGCGCGGCCGGTGCGGGTCCAGATCGCGCCGCTCTCGCCGCCCGCGACGCCGAAGCGGGCCCCGGCGATATCGGCGCTCCTGCACAGCGCGATGACGGCGCGCGAGCCCATGTGCTTCTCCTCGCACACCACCTGCTCGACGCCGCGGGCGCGGAAATGCGCGAACGCCTCCTCGGGGCGCTCCAGCCAGCCGTCGCGCGCGCTGGTCTCCGATGGCGACATGGTCGGTGGCAGATAGACCAGCCATTGCGGCGCGAGCGCGAAACGGCTCATCACCTCCAGCGCAGCGGCCGCGTTCTCCTCGGCCACGACCATGCGGCCGCGCAGCCTGGTGTCGATCCATCGGCGCCCGCTCACGTCATCGATATCCAGCAGCTGATCCGCCTCGGCCTGCGCGGAGGCGCTGCCGGCGCGAGGCGCGAGCGGACGCACCGGCTCGCACCAGACGCGCTCAGCCTCGACCTCGACGAGCTCACGCTCCGGCCAGCGCAGCGCCGTCAGCCGGCCGCCGAACACGCAACCGGTGTCGATGCACAGCGTGTTGTTGACCCATTCGGCATTGAGCACGGGCGTGTGACCGTAGACCACGGTGGTCGGTCCGCGATAGTTCGCGGCCCAGTCGGCGCGCACGGGAAGGCCGAACTCGTCGATCTCGCCGGTGGTTTCGCCATACAGCGCGAACTCGCGCACCGCGCCGGAGCCACGGCCGATCATCTCCTCCTTCAGCCCGGCATGCGCCACCGCGAGCCGGCCGCCATCGAGCCAGACATGGCTGCGCAGGCTGTCGAGGAAGCCGGGCAGGCTGTCGCGGAAGCTTCGATCCTCGCCGGTGAGCTGGTCGATCGTGGCCTGCAGGCCGTGCGCGATCGTGACCTTGCGGCCGGCGAGCCAGCGTCCGAACTTGCGGTCATGGTTGCCCTGCACGGCATAGGCAATGCCTGCCGAGACCATGCCCATGACGATGCGCAGCACGTCCGGCGATTGCGGGCCGCGGTCGACGAGATCGCCGACGAACACGAGCTTGCGGCCTGCGGGCGGCGTGACGCTGACGGCGCGCCGGCCGTCGTCATCGCGCCATCTGACCTGATAGCCGAGCTTCGCCAGCAGCGCCTGCAACTCATCAGCGCAGCCATGGACGTCACCGATGATGTCGAACGGCCCGGTGTCCTGGCGCTTGTCGGTCCACAGCGGCTGCCGCGCAACAATGGCGCTTTCGATGCGCGCGACGCTGTCGAGCTTCCAGACCTGACGAAAGCCCTCGCGCTGCAGGCCGCCCAGGCCGCGGCGGATTTCCGAGACCATGCGCTGCACGACCGGACCGCCGAAGCTGCGCTCAGGCCGCGACTTGTTTCTGTCGATGCAGACGTCGATGCCGGGATCGAACACGATCGCGACCGGCAGCGCATGCCATTTTCGCGCCAGCTCGACCCAGCCCTTGCGGTCGGCGGGGCGCACATTGGTGGCGTCGATCACCGCGAGCCGGCGGTGCTTCAGCCGCTTGCCGGCAATTTCGCGGACGATGTCGAACGCGTCGGCGGAGACGCCCTGGTCGGTCTCGTCGTCGGCGACGAGCGCGCGGCAATGATCCGAGGAGATCACCTCGGTCGGCAGGAAATGCTTCGCAGCAAAGGTCGACTTGCCGGAGCCGGTCGAGCCGATCAGCACGATCAGCGCGAAATCGGGGATGTCGATGTTCATGGAATTGCTCAGCGGGTGAAGACGGCCATTTGCGTCGGCGCGCCATGGCTCTCGTCGTGATGGCCGATGCCGGAGAAGGCGGCCTGATAGTTGAAGGTTGCGCAGATCCGCTGCGCCCAGTCGGCAAACTCGGCGCGCGACCATTCGAAGCGATGGTCACGGTGGCGGAACTGCCCGGCGGGCAGGCTCGGAAACAGTGCGTTGTATTCGGCGTTCGGCGTGGTCACGATCACCGCCCGCGGCCGCGCTGCGCCGAACACCACGCGCTCGAGCATCGGCAGCCGGTCGGGATCGAGGTGCTCGATCACCTCGACCAGTGCCGCCGCATCGGCCTCGGCCCAGCGCGCATCGCGATAGGTGAGCGAACCGTGCAACAGCATGACGCGACCCTCGGGCGGCGCGCCGGGCGCGCCCAGCTTCAGCCGCTTGGCCGCGCGCTCCAGCTCGCGGACGGCGGGATCGAGCCCGATCAGCCTGTCGACCCAGCGCTCGCGGACCAGGAGCTGCAGCAGCCTGCCTTCGCCGCAGCCGAGGTCGGCGACAATTTTGGCGCCGCTCGCCCGCAACGCCTCGACCACGGCGGCCATGCGCAGGTCGTTGAGGCGGGTCGGCGCCTCCAGTGTCTCTTCTGACTCGCTGCGCGCCTCGGGCTCGATGGCCTCGTCCTGCGTCTCCGGCGCGAGCCGGGCCAGCGCCGCGCGCGCGAGCACGCCGCGATGGCGCAGATAGCGGCGCACGATCAGCTCCTTGGCGGGGTGGGCGTCGAGCCAGCCTTCGCCGCGCTTGAGCAGCTTGTCGATCTCCTCGTCGCCGACCCAATAGTGCTTGGCGTCGTCCATGACGGGGATCAGCACGTAGAGATGATTGAGGAGCGCGCTGAGCCGCGCGGTGCCGCGCAAGGTGAGCCGGACGTAGCGGCTCGACGGATCGCCTTGCGGTCCCGGGATCGCGGTGAGATCGACCTGCCAGCCGAGCGGCTCGAACAAATGCCGCAGCACGGCTTCGCCGCCGCGCAGGGGCAGGGGTGTCACAACCGCTTCGAGTGCAATGGCGCTGTCGGCGAGCTCCTGGCGCGCGCTGCTGACGCCGTTCATCGCGGTCCGGAACGCCTTGTTCAGCGCGACCGACAGGAACGACGACGCGGCATAGGGCCTGTCGTTGACATATTGGTCGAGCAGCCCGTCGCTCTGGCCTTTGCCGCGGACGAGGCCGATCGGGTCGACGTCGAGCACCAGCGCCGCCTCGCAGCGGCTCTCGCTGGCCTCGGGATAGAAGATCAGCGCCTTGCCATAGGTGAGCGCGAGCTCGTGCAGCCGCTCCGGATGCTTGTTGAGCAGGTAGCCGAGATCGGTGGCAGGCTGATGGGTGGTGGCGATGGACAGGTACATAGGGTCAGATACCGGATGAGGAAACAACGATCCAGTGCTTCGAAGCCAAAGTTTGGCGGTGGCCGTTCTCGCATTCGCTTTCGCATCGGCTCTGGGAGCGCTGGACAAAAGGTGCGCCATCTCCGCAGGACGACTCTTGCGGAGAACGAGGGCAGGGACGCAATTCGGCTCGAATCGTCATGGAATTGACATCGCATGAGCAGAGTCCTGAAAATCGCCGGGCTGCTGGTGCTGATCTGCGCCGGCTTCATGTTCGTCAACAACGCCAATCTGCAGGTGACAAAGGAGGCTGGGCGGCCGCATCTCCTGGCTCATCGAGGTGTGTCGCAGCAGTTCGATCGCACCGGCCTGACGAGCGAAACCTGCACCGCGGCGCGGATGCTGCCGCCGACGCATGAGTATCTCGAGAACACCATCGCCTCGATGCGCGCCAGCTTTCTGGCCGGCGCCGATATCGTGGAATTCGACGTGCACCCAACCACCGATGGCCAGTTCGCGGTGTTCCATGACTGGACGCTCGACTGTCGCACCGATGGCAAGGGCGTCACGCGCGAGCACGCGATGACGGCGTTGCGGCAGCTCGACATCGGTTATGGCTACACCGCCGATGGTGGGCGCACGTTTCCATTCCGCGGAAAGGGCGTCGGCCTGATGCCGTCGCTGGACGAGGTGCTCGCAGCCTTTCCGGACAAGCCTTTCCTGATCAACGTCAAGAGCAATGATCCGGCGGAAGGCCGACTGCTGGCGGATGCTCTGGCGCGCTTGCCTGGCGCGCGACGGGCGCGACTGATGGTCTATGGCGGCGACGCGCCGATCGCGACGCTGAGGGCGTCTCTGCCGGATCTCAAGGTCATGTCGCGCGGCATGCTGAAGAGCTGCCTCGTCCGTTATCTCGGCTATGGCTGGACCGGCCTGGTGCCGTCCGCGTGCCACAACATGATGGTGCTGGTCCCGATCAATGTCGCGCCGTGGCTGTGGGGCTGGCCGGACCAATTCCTCGCGCGCATGACACGCGCCGAAAGCAGCGTCTTCGTCCTCGGCTCCTATAGTGGTGAGGCGTTCTCGGCCGGTCTGGACACACCGGACGACATCGCCAGGTTGCCCAAGAACTTTACCGGCGGCGTCATGACCGACGAGATCGAAACCGTGGCGCCGCTGCTGAAGCAGACGCCTTGAAGCAAGCAGCGCAAGTCGCCGCTGAATGTGCCTGGTTAACGGAAGACCCGGGCGCGTCCGTGACGCGTCCGGGTCGGTTGTCGTCAGTGCAGGGTCGCGCCGCGCAGAGTCTCCTCATGCGCCGCGATCCAGGCGATCACGGCCTCGGAGAAGCCGTCGACCCGCGTCCAGGGTCCGTAGCCGACCCCGTGCTGGTACGACGCCACGTTGACCATGGTCCCGCGCGCCCGCGGCGCCGGCACCGCATCGTGGCTCTGCTCGTCGGTGAAGACGATCAGGCGGTCTCCCTTGCGGTCGACCTCGCCCACCGCACGCCCGAGATAGGTCCCGGAATGCGGCTGCGATCCGAGGATCGCGTCGCGCAGCGCAAAGCCACGCCGCGGCGGTACCTTCACGACGTTGTCGCTGAACGTGAAGATCTCCACCTCGTCGCAGACCTCGCGGGCCAGGATCGCCAGCCCGCACGCCGCGTCCGCGCGCGTCATCTCCGACTTCGCCGACAGCGATGCGAACATCGAGCCGGAGACGTCGATCAGAAGCCGCGTGCGGCCCGGAAGCCGCGCGTAGCCCTTGATCGACCGGAGCATCGCGGCCTCGAGCTCGGGCTCGAAGTCCGGCGCGTGCCGGGCCGCCGTGATGAACCGATACGGCAGGATCCTGTCCGTCCGCATCGTCTCGATCGCGGCCGCGATAATCGACCGCGACACCCCGGCCTGTTGCATCAGGCGCAGGTTGCGCAGCAACGCCAGCGCTCCGAGCCGCTTCTCCGAGAGCAGCCGCTCGAAGCTCGCGCGCTTGTCCGCACCGGCCGAGAGCGCGACCTCCCAGGTGTCGGGTGACGGCAGCCCGCCATCGGCGAGCTGCTTCCACACCGCCTCCTGCGCGGCGTCCCTGGGCCGAGCGTGCACCAGGAACAGCACGTCGCGAAGCCGCACCGGTCCCTCGCGGTCATACTTCGCGAGCTGATAGGCGTCGAACTTGGCGAACGCCTTCGCCAGCCCCTTCTTGACCTGCGCCGAGACCGGCTGCCGCTTGCGCTGCTGCTGCGGACCCAGAGAATCCGCCCAGTAGATCGCCAGCAGCTCGGTCATCTCGTCCGGCCGCTGGATGATGCGCGACAGCGTCTCGGCGACCAGCGCACGGTGCGTGGGCAGCCGCGCCATCTCGCGGGCGACGAGCAGCGGCGCATGCCGCAGCTTCATCTCCTCGCGTGCACGGACCGCGAGCTGAGCCACCTCGCGCGGCTCGACCAGCGGCACCAGCGCCTTGATGCGCTCGGCGATCGCGATCCCGTCCTCGTAGAACTGGTCCTCCCACAGCAGGCAGCTCATCAGCGTGCGCTGCAGCGCCTGCTCGGGTGCGAGCTGCCGGGACGGCGCACCCTCATGGGTGAAGGCGCGCAGGAACTTGTTGAGCCTGACCATGATGGCCTCCTCTCTGGGTTGATGATGGATGGAATGGCCGGAGCACCGGCCGTCACGCATGATCTCGTCTCGGAGACCATGCGCGGCAGGGGACCACGCGCCGGGAACGGGCGAATGCTGAGTTCCGCTCCACTGGCATGGAGCGGATAGCGCTCTGCCGCTGAGCTACCGGCGCATGGAACGCCGGATGGGAGTCGAACCCACGACCTCTCGATCCGCAATCGAAGTATCAGCACTCTTCACCACGGCGCGTGGAAGAAGGTGGCGCAGCAGACGTCTGCGCCGCAACGATCTGACCGCCTGTTCGAAGACGATCAGTTGAGATGGATCACGAGCCGGGAACAGGCGACGACTGAGACCCGGTCGCTGAGAGACCGGACAGCGCTCTGACCTCTGAGCTACCGGCAGGACACCGGGCGGGAGTCGAACCCGCGACCTCTGGCGTGCAAGGCGAAGTAACAGTCGTCTTCACCACGGCTCGTGGATACGTTCGGCGGGGAATAAGCGATGCTGTCGCTGCCCCAATGGGGCGCTCGGTTTCAACGAAGTAACAGACATCTTCACCACCGCCTTGGCCGCCCGGCGGTCACCGAGTGGCGTTGATGGCATGCTGGGGAACAGGCGGTCTCGGCGATCAATGACGCCAACGCAGGTCATCCGAAAGAAGAACAACCGCAACCCGCGACACGACGGCCCTCGCATGGCCGCCTCCACGGTACGTGACGCCATAGGCGGGATTCGAACCCGCATCACCAATGGCACGAAGGAGCCGACACCTTCACCACCAGCAGCTCCCGGCCGCAAGCGGCCGGGAATTCAAATAGCTTGTCTGCGGCGCTCTTCGGCGCCGCATGTTGCGAGCTCCTTGAAGCTCGCTCTGTCATCGGTGTCCGGCGTTGCCGCCTCGTTCCCTCCGACAGGCCCCGCGCGCTCGGGCCGCGCGCATCACCTGCGCGAGCCCCGGGATCCGGGTCTCCCTTTCCGGCCCAAGGCCGGGACTTCCGTTGGTTTCGCCGTGCAGCCGGTTCGCCTGAGGGCAACAAAAAACCCTCCGGAGCGGCTGGCTCGGGAGGGTCCGTGTGATGCGGACTGTTGATCTTGCCTCAAGCAAGATCGCTCCCCCGAGCATGGCGTGCGCCATCCACCGGCATGACGCCGTTGGACGTGCGGATGAAGTGTTCGTAGCCGAAGGACATCGTCTCGCTCATGTTTGTCGCGGGCGCAGTCGCTCGCGAGGCCGCGGGACATACGCCGCTTTGTTGGTGCTGTCAACAGCATGGAGTCGATGTTCTTGCCGGCTGCCGCGGCCTTGATCTGCAACAACGCGCCGATGCGGAACATGCTTATCGTGAGGATATCGAGGTCGCGGCGAGAATTGCGGGCGCAGAGTCATGAACCGACGGCAGGTCCTGATAGGAGGCGGCAGCGCGCTTGCGGTGGCCGCGCTCGGCGCCGGCACCTGGCGCGCCGCGACCGGCACGATGCGCGCGTATGACGACTATATCGCCCGGTTGCGCGCACCGCTGTCGCCCGAGATCACCGATGTCATCCGTTACGCGACACTCGCAGCCAACAGTCACAACACGCAGCCATGGCGCTTTCGCGTGACGCAGGATGCGATCGAGATCATGCCCGATCCGTCACGCCGCACGCCGGTGGTCGATCCGGACGACCATCATCTGTTCGTCAGCCTGGGCTGCGCGGCCGCCAATCTCGCGATCGCGGCGGCTGCAAGCGGCCGAAGAGGCGAGGTTGCCATCGACGGGCAGACGGTGCGCTACAGCTTTATGAACGCCGAGCCGCATGACGATCCGCTATTGCCTGCGATCGTCCGCAGACAGTCGACACGTGCCGACTACGACGGACGCGCCGTGCCGTCAGGCGATCTTGCGGCGTTGCAGGTGGCAGCAGCCACGCGAGGCGTCGATCTCATACTCATTACGGATCGTACTGTGATTGCGGCCATCCGCGACCTCGTCGTCGCCGGCAACGACGCCCAGATGCGCGACGTCGCGTTCATGCGCGAGCTGAAGTCCTGGCTGCGCTTCAATCCGCGCAGCGCGATGGCAACGGGTGACGGCCTGTTTGCACCCGCGAGCGGCAATCCGTCGTTGCCGACCGCGCTCGGCGGCATCGCGTTCGACCACCTCTTCGATGCGGCGGCAGAGAACGACAAATATGCGCGCCAGATCGGCTCATCTGCCGGTCTTGCCGTGTTCGCAGCCGAGAACGCCGATCCCTCGCACTGGATCAGGGTCGGGCAGGCGTGCCAGCGCTTTGCGCTCGAGGCGACGCGCCTAGGCCTCAAGCTCGCCTTCATCAACCAGCCGGTAGAGGTGGCTGCGCTGCGTCCCGAACTGGCGCGCGTGATCGGAACGACACGGCGGCCGGATCTCGTGTTGCGTTTCGGCTATGGTCCTACGCTGCCGTTCGCGCCGCGGCGGCGCGTTGCCGACGTGCTGGGTTCATGAGTCGTTCCTGTCAATCTTGACGGATTTGCGACTCGGTGCATTGCTTCGCTGCATGTTCGAGAACACCCGATTGGCACGTATGAGCGACGGGCATTATTGCCTGGTGCGCGACCTTGGCCTGGTCAAGGGCGGCAAGGGCATGCGCCATCACGAGGTGGTGGTGGATTTCAGCTATCGCGGCATGAAGCTGTTTGCCAGGCAGGGCGCGTCGTCGCTGATGCGCAGGGTCGCGGCGAAGCTCGCGCAGCATGATGCCACCTCGAAACTGCCGGCGCTGCTGCGCGTGCGCCTGCGCGAGCCGCAGTAGCGTCAGCGCTTCCGCCGAATCTCACCGCGCTGCGGCGTAATCGGTCGTTTCGGGTCGTAGGGGCTGTCCGGATTGACGTCGAGCTCGACGTCGGCCACGCAGTATTGCGGCTGGCGGTGGCTGTGCCCGGAATGCCAGCGCCTCTGGCGCAGCTCGACCTCGCTGATGTCAGCGACATCGAAGCACTTCCATTGGCCGCCCGGCGGCAGGCCGCTGCTCGCGCCGCCCGCGAACTGGAACGCGAGCACGCGCTCGCGGCCGGCGGTGTGGCCGAGGATGATCGGGCAGATCGCGCGGGCGAAGCCGCCATACATGCACAGCACCTGCTGGCGCGTGATCATCGCCTGCATGATCAACTGGTAGGTCGGGCTCGGCATGCTGGCTTTCTGCACGATGCAGCAACACAAGACGGTCGGCCGCATGGGGTTCCGCATCGAACCTTGCAGCGGCGGCTCACGGGCTTAGATTGAGGCCTCAGCGACAAAGCGAGCAAGAGCCACGATGTCCGATCTCTCCAGCTTTCCGATCACCACGCGCTGGCCGGCGCAGCATCCCGACCGCATCCAGCTCTATTCACTGCCGACCCCGAACGGCGTGAAGGTCTCGATCATGCTGGAGGAGACCGGCCTGGCCTACGAGCCGCACACGATCGATTTCGGCAAGGACGACCAGAAGACCCCTGAATTCCTCTCGCTCAATCCGAACGGCAAGATTCCCGCGATCATCGATCCCGACGGTCCCGGCGGCCAGCCGCTCGGCCTGTTCGAATCCGGCGCGATCCTGCAGTACCTTGCCAAGAAGACCGGAAAATTCCTGCCGAACGATCCGGCGCGGCGCTGGCAGACGATCCAGTGGGTGCATTTCCAGATGGGCGGCATCGGTCCCATGTTCGGGCAGCTCGGCTTCTTCCACAAATTCGCCGGCCGCGAGTACGAGGACAAGCGGCCGTTGCAGCGCTATGTCGCGGAGAGCAGGCGGCTGCTCGGCGTGCTCGAGGCGCGGCTCGATGGCCGGCAGTGGATCATGGACGCCGACTACACGATTGCCGATATCGCGACGCTTGGGTGGGTGCGCAACCTGATCGGGTTCTACGGCGCGCGCGACATCGTCGCCTTTGATGAGCTGAAGCACGTGCCGGCCTGGCTCGAACGCGGGCTGGCGCGGCCGGCGGTACAGCGCGGGCTGGAGATCCCGCAGCGGCCGTGATCGTCAGCGATGCCGATTTCGAACGGTGCTTGGCCGAGGTGCTGTCCGCGCCGGCCACGCCGGGCGATGCCGTGCTGCCGTCCGACAGCGTGATGTGGCGCGTGCATCGCGAGGCCGCGCTGTTTCTCGGCGCTGGCCGCGCGCTGCTTTTGCAGCTCGCCCATCCCTGGGTGGCGGCGGGCATTGCCGAGCAGTCCAAGGTGTTTGCCGACCCGCTCGGCCGTTTCCACCGCACCTTCAGCATCGTCTACACCATGGTGTTCGGCACGCGCGCGCAGGCGGTCGCGGTGGCGCGGCGGCTGTATCGGCGGCACGCCGCGGTCGACGGCGTGATGCCGGAGACGGTCGGACCGTTTACGGCCGGCTCGCGCTATCGCGCCAATGACGTCGACGCGCTGCGCTGGGTCCATGCCACCCTGGTCGAGACTGCGATGATGTCCTACGGCCTGCTGTGCCGCCCGCTCGACGATGCCGAGCGCGAGCAATATTGGCGCGAGGCGACGCGGTTCGCGGGCCTGTTCGGAATTCCACACGAGGCCATGCCGCCGGACTGGGCGTCGTTCAAGGCCTATACGGCCGAGATGATGGCGTCGGAGACGCTCACGGTCGGCCCGGCGGCGCGCGAGATCGCGCAGCGTATCTTCTCCGGCGAGGCGACCCTTATCGGACCGCCGCGCTGGTTCACGGCGTTGACGGCCGAGATGCTGCCGGAGCGGCTGCGGCTTGCGTTCGCGCTGCCCTATGGCGAGCGCGAACGCCGCAGCGCGGCGCGCGCCAGGCGGTTTCTGCCGCGCGCCTATGCGATGCTGCCGGAGAGATTGCGTACCGTCGGCCCCTATCAGGAGGCGATGGCGCGTATCGAGGGGACGACGTGTCCGCCGTTCACGCGGCTGCTCAACCGCGTCTGGATCGGACAGCCCAGCATGGCGAGCCCGTTCGAGCAGCGCGCAGAACGTGCACGGAGCGGGACGGTCTGAGTCCGGCGCGCTTGCGGCGCAGACGACGGATCATGGCCGCGGAGCAAGCTTGAGCGTGATGCCGCGAACCTCCTGCGGCGTCGGCGCGCGGCTGCCGCCGGGTTGGCTGATGCTGAGACGGATCGACAGGCGTCCACTCTTGATCGCCTCCTTCGGCACCGGAAGCGCGTAGGTGCCGGCCTCCGCGCCAGTGCGAAGGCCGAATGGCGAGATGGTCCCGAGCGGCATCCCGGACGCCGTCGTCACCGTCACCTCCTGGCCCCGCCCCAGTGCGCCCAGGCTGATCTCGACGACGGGAGCCTTGCTCGCATCCAATGGCCGCGGCACGACCAGATCGACGGCTCTGAACGGCTCCGCGGCCAAGGACGAGGCCGGCCGCAGCACCGCACAGAGCAGCACGGCGCAGCTCCGCAGCGCGGCGCGCCTGCCGTTCATCGGCGCAGCGGTCCGACCGAGAGCGCCTTCAGCGTCGGCGCGGTGCCGACGCCGCCCGAGGGCACGACGCGGATGCTCAGCGGCTGGTTGGGCGCGGCCCGCAGGGCGGAGAAGGCCTCCTGCTTCGTCGGCAGCGGCACCGCGAAACTCGCATCCGTGGTCATGGCCATGCCCGGCATCATCGATCCGAAAAAGGCGATGGTGCCTGCATAATACGGGCTGTCAGCCGTGACCTTGCTGACGTTGGCGGGCGCGTTGACCAGGACGTCGAATTCGCGCACGGTCGAATAGCCGCTCGGGCGAGGCAGCGTGATCTGCGCCATCAGCGGCTGCGGCCGCGCTGCCGCCAGATGCGCTTCGAGCGCATCGCCAGGGATCCTCACCGTGCCCACATTGGCCTTGACCGAGCCCTGCTGCGGCTTGGCCTGCGGCGCCGCGGCGACCGCGGGCGGATTGACGATGTCCTCGCCGAAGCCTGGCGCATAGTCGTAGTCGAAGCGGTCGGTCGAGATGTAGTCGCCGGCCTTGCTGGGGCCGACATAGCCGCCCTTGCCGTCGGCATAGAACAGGAAGGGCTCGTCGGAGAACGTCTTCAGTTCGGCGCCCTGCGGCAGATAGGGCAGCTTGAGCCGCTGCTGCTTGCGCGTCCAGACATCCCAGAGCCGGTCCATGTTCGAATGGTGCAGGAAGAAAATCGGGTCGACCGGCGACAGGAAGTTGGTCATGTTGCCGTAGGGGCCGGGATCGAGCGGGCCGACGCCGCCGATGTAGTTGTGGACCTTGTTGTGCGGCAGGCCTTCCAGGGTCGAGAACTTGGTCGCGCCATTCGGCTGGGTGTTGTGCGAGGCGGTCTTCGAGCTGGTGAAGCTCAGATAGTTGTCGGAGTTGTAGAAGTCGGTCGGCAGCAGGCCCGCCATGATCACGAAGGGCGAGACGTCGTAGGTGGTCTTGGCGTCGAGCTTCGGATTGTCGCGTGACAGATAGCGTGAGGCGCAGGTGGTGGCGAAGGCCTCATTGCCGGAGATGCCGGCATTGGCGGACGGCGAGAAGCCGGTGACGTCGTTCCAGAGATCGTCGATCGACTTGTAGCCGCGGATTTCGAGCTGGCCGCGCTGATCCTTCGACAGGCTGTTCCAGTAATCCGTCAGCGCCGGCTTGATCAACGCGGTGAAGACCGCGAGATTCCCGGTGAACGGCTGATACGCCCGGTCGGTCGGTGTCAGTACGCCGTCGAACATGCCGGCGGGGATCTCCGGCAGCTCGGTCCAGTCCCAATAGGGCAGCGCGAAATTGTCGTCGCCACTGAGGGCGCGGATCGATTGCTCGAAATAGCCGAGATAGCCGCGATGCCAGACGTAGAACCACCAATTGCCGTGCGGGCAGTCCATCAGGTGGATGAACGCGTTGCGGAACCAGTTCTGCGGATGGTTTGCGGGGAGCTGGAGCATGGCGGCGACGCCTTTCGCGTAGCTCGCCAGCATCTTCTGGCCTTCCGCGCTGGTGACGTTGTGGCGGCGATATTTCGCGGCGGCGCGGCTCGGCCTCGGCGAGATGACGGTGGAGGCTGCCGCCATCGCGGCCTTCGCCAGGAATGTCCGGCGGGTCTGTCGCAATCCCATGCTCATCTGAAATGAATCCTGGTTGGAAAAGCGCCATGATGCGGTCTCGCGATTGCAATCTCAAGTAGCAAATGCGTGTGATGGATGTATGATGCCACCTGAGAGGTTTGCCGATGAACGCGCTGACGCTGCTGATCATCCGCCATGCCGAGAAGCCCGACGGCGACGCGACAGGCCCGGGCCTGACCCACGAGGGCCAGCCGGACTCGAAGTCGCTGGTGATCTTCGGCTGGGAGCGGGCAGGGGCCTGGACGGCGCTGTTCGGCAGCGGACTGGGCGGCACGGATTACCCGACACCGCAGGCGGTCTATGCCGCCGATCCCGACAGCGCCGAGGACGGCTCCGACCCGAGCCGCCGGCCCTATGAGACGGTGCTCGATTTGGCTGCGCGCGTCGGCCTCGACAAGCCGAACACGTCCTTTGCGAAGGGGCAGGAGGCGGCGCTGGTCGAAGCCCTGCTACCGCTGTCCGGCACCGTCCTGGTGGCGTGGGAGCACAAGGCGATCATCTCCGACATCCTGCCGCGGCTGCCGGTGAGCAATGAAAGCCAGTTACCGACCCACTGGTCCGGCAAACGCTTCGATGTCGTGCTGCGGTTCGATCGCGCCGACGGCGGGGCGGAATTCACGTTCGGCGAACTCTATCCCTGCCTGATGCCGGGGGATTCCGACAAGCCGCTGAAGAGCGATCCGATGGACGGGGGCTGACAGGCGATATGCGCGATCGCAAGCGTGCGATCACGGCGTTCCAGAAGGGCGACAGCCCGGCATTCCTGACCAGCCTCAAGGCCGGCGGCGTCGGGCTGAACCTGAAGGCGGCCGACACCGTCATCATCTACGACCCCTGGTGGAATCCGCAGTGGAGGCGCAGGCGAACGATCGAGCCCACCGCATCGGCCAGGACAAGACGGTCTTCGTCCATCGGCTGGTCACCGCCGGGACGATCGAGGAGAAGATCGGTGAGCGCAAGCCGGCGCTGGCGATTCACTGTTCGATCGCGAGGGGCAATGTCGGCAAGGCGCTGACGGAGGAGGATATCGCCGCGCTGCTGTCCTGACGGCGTGTGGAGAAGCGTTGCGCGTGGCATCCGTTATTCTGTGCGGTCACGCCAGTGCAATGCGCTCGCGCGTCTCCTCGACCCAGGCATGGGCGGCGAACCATTCATGGTAGATGCGGCAGTGCGGGCAGTAGGCGCGCGAGAAGAACACGGGCATGCGCTGAAAGCGCGCGGCGTCCATTTCCATCCCTGTCTCGATGCTGCGGCCGGTCTGCGGACAACGGACCATGATCTTGCCCATTCGCGGTCTCCTGTTCGTGGGCCAGATACGCCGGGGATGCGAAGAAAATGTAATGCTCAGCCGACAGTTTCGTGGCAAAGGTCGGAGTGAATTCCGACCGCGGAACGCGCGGCGTCGCTGCATCAAAAGCGGGTGAATCCCGCTGCAAAATGCACGGCCGATTGTCGCAACGCGGGACATCCGCCGCGGTCGGACACGATTGTTTGAGGACGCGTGGCATGAGCATCACGATCTACGGAATCAAGAACTGCGACACGATGAAGAAGGCGCGCGCCTGGCTCGACGATCACGGCGTCGCTTACGAATTCCACGACTACAAGACCGCCGGAATCGACAAGGCTAAACTCAAGGCATGGAGCGACGAGCTCGGCTGGGAGGTGCTGCTCAATCGCGCCGGGACGACGTTCAAGAAGTTGCCCGACGCGGACAAGAACGGACTCACCGAGAGCAAGGCGATCGCGCTCATGCTGGCGCAGCCTTCGATGATCAAACGCCCGGTGCTCGATCTCGGCGGCCGCCGCGTGGTGGGCTTCAAGCCGGATCTCTACGCAAAGGACGTGAAGGCTGCGAAGTAGTTGGAGCCGCGATCGCCGCGCGCGTGCAGGAAAATGCCGGTGGTATGATTTTCTATGTCAGCGGGAAATACCGGCCGATTTCAACGCAAGGTCCGCCGGCCGCCTTGCGACGTCGTTGCCCAGCTTTCCGCCTTGCCTAACTCCCTCGATTGACGGCATATTCCGGCGCGAAGCGGTCGCGGGTGGCGACGAGGAATCGTCCAGCCGTCCGGCAGAGCCGCCGTACAGGAAGAAGCGAGGGCCAGGCGCTGACGGCGCCGGCTTGGGGGGAATCTTTGGCTGACGAGTTCATTCTCGAGACCCACGGATTGACGAAGGAATTCGCGGGATTTTTTGCCGTTCGCGATGTTTCGCTCAAGATCCGCCGGGGCACCATTCACGCGCTGATCGGCCCGAACGGGGCCGGCAAGACCACGTGCTTCAACCTGCTGACGAAGTTCCTGACGCCGTCGGCCGGCAAGATTCTCTATAAGGGTCAGGATATTACGGCGACCGCGCCGGCCGACGTGGCACGGCTCGGCCTGGTCCGCTCGTTCCAGATCTCGGCGGTGTTTCCGCATATGACGGCGCTGGAGAACGTCCGCGTCGCCCTGCAGCGCCAGCATGGCTCGTCGTTCGATTTCTGGCGCTCCAAGAGCGTTCTGAACCGCTTCAACAGCCGGGCGCTCGAGCTGCTCGACGACGTCGGCCTCAGCGAGTTCGCCAATATTCCGGCAGTCGAAATGCCCTATGGGCGCAAGCGCGCGCTGGAGATCGCGACCACGCTGGCGCTCGATCCGGAGATGATGCTGCTGGACGAGCCGATGGCCGGCATGGGCCACGAGGACATCGACAAGATCGCCGCGCTGATCAAGCGCATCTCCGCCAAATACACGATCCTGATGGTCGAGCATAATCTCAGCGTCGTCGCCAACCTCTCCGACACCATCACCGTGCTGACGCGCGGGCAGGTGCTGACGGAAGGGCCGTATTCTGAGCTCTCCAAGGATGAGCGCGTCAAGGAAGCCTATCTGGGAGCCGGACATGCCTGAGGTGATGACGGCCACGAAGCCAGGGCAGGCGGCTGCGACCAGCACCATTCTCGACGTCAACAACCTCGAGAGCTGGTACGGCGAGTCCCACATTCTCCACGGCATGAACTTCAACGTGAATGCCGGCGAGGTCGTCACCCTGCTCGGGCGCAACGGCGCCGGCAAGACCACGACCCTGAAATCGATCATGGGGATCATCGGCAAGCGCACCGGCTCGGTTCAGTTCAACGGCCAGCAGCTGATCCGCATGACCTCCGACAAGATCGCGCGGCTCGGCATCGCGCTGTGCCCGGAGGAGCGCGGCATCTTCGCGAGCCTCGATGTCCGCGAGAACCTGCTGCTGCCGCCGGTTGTGCGGCCGGGCGGCCTGACGCTCGACCAGATCTTCGAGCTGTTTCCGAATCTGAAGGAGCGGCTGAAGAGCCAGGGCACCAAGCTTTCCGGCGGCGAGCAGCAGATGCTGGCGATCGCGCGCATCCTGCGCACCGGTGCCAGCTTCCTGATGCTGGACGAGCCGACCGAGGGTCTCGCGCCCGTCATCATCCAGCAGATCGGCCACACCATCGCGCGGCTGAAGAAGGAAGGCTTCACGATTCTCCTCGTCGAGCAGAACTTCCGTTTCGCCTCGACGGTCGCTGATCGCTACTACGTCGTCGAGCACGGCAAGGTCATCGACGGCTTCGCCAATGCCGATCTGTCGGCCAACATGGACAAGCTGCATACTTATCTCGGCGTCTGACCAGCGCCAGCGGCGCTGACCTGGCAGTTCCTTCCGCGGTTTTCTCGCGGTTTTCTTGGTAGAATCTCTTGGCAGTTCTCTTGGCAGTTTTCTTGGAAAGTTCTGGAAGTTGGAAATGAAGAGCAAATTCATCGCGTCGCTGCTGCTGGGAACGGCACTCACTCTCGCCGCTGGCAGCGTCGCTTCGGCCGGCGACAAGACCGTCAAGATCGGCGCGCTGTCCGATCAGTCGGGTCTTTATGCCGATCTCGGCGGTCCCGGCTCGACACTCGCAGCGCAGATGGCGATCGAGGATTCCGGCCTCACCGCGAAGGGCTGGAAGATCGACGTCATCTCCGGCGATCACCAGAACAAGCCGGATATTGGCACCTCGATCGCGCGCCAGTGGTTCGACGTCGACAAGGTCGACGTCATCGTCGACGTGCCGAACTCGGGCGTGGCGCTGGCGGTGAACAACGTCGTCAAGGAAAAGAACGGCGTCTACATCAATTCGGGCGCTGCGACCTCGGATCTCACCAACGCGCAGTGCTCGCCCAACACGGTGCACTGGACCTACGACACCTACATGCTCGCGCACACCACCGGCCAGGCGCTGGTCAAGGCGGGCGGCTCGACCTGGTTCTTCCTGACGGCAGACTACGCCTTCGGCGCCGCGCTGGAGCGCGACACCACGGCGGTCGTGACCGCCAATGGCGGCAAGGTGATCGGCGGCGTCAAGCATCCGCTCAACACCTCCGACTTCTCCTCCTTCCTGCTGCAGGCGCAGTCGTCGAACGCCAAGGTCATCGGCCTCGCCAATGCCGGCGGCGATACCACCAATACGATCAAGCAGGCGGCTGAGTTCGGCATCAATAAGGGCGGCCAGAAGCTTGCCGCGCTGCTGTTGTTCCTGACCGACGTCAAGTCGATCGGGCTCGACATCGCGCAGGGCCTCAACTTCACCGAGACCTTCTACTGGGACATGAACGACCAGACCCGCGTCTTCTCCGAGCGCTTCGCCAAGCGCATGAAGAACGGCGCGCCGCCGACCATGGTGCAGGCGGGCGTCTATGCCGGCTTGATGCATTACTTCAAGGCGCTGGAGGCGCTCGGCGAGAACCCGCATGACGGCGTCAAGATCGTCGACAAGATGAAGTCGATCCCGACCGACGATGCGCTGTTCGGCAAGGGCGAGATCCAGCCGAACGGCCGCACCATCCACACCGCCTATCTGTTCGAGGTCAAGAAGCCCTCGGAGTCCAAGGGCCCGTGGGATCTCTACAAGCTGGTCGGCTCGGTACCGGGCGACCAGGCCTTCACGCCGCTCGACAAGAGCGCGTGCGCCTTGTTGAAGAAATGAACCGCTGTGGCTCCGGCGGCTGAACGTCGCCGGGGCCGCCATCTTCTGGGAAACGCCGAGAGAAAACAGAAACAAGACGATGCAGGCCCTCTACGCACAGCTCCTGGTCGGACTGATCAACGGCTCGTTCTACGCGCTGCTCAGTCTCGGGCTTGCCGTCATCTTCGGCATGCTCAACATCATCAATTTCGCCCATGGCGCGCTCTACATGATGGGCGCGTTCTGCGCCTATTTCCTGCTGAACCTCGGCGGCATCAATTATTGGTGGGCGCTGCTGCTGGCGCCGATCATCGTCGGCATCTTCGGCATGGTCCTCGAGCGCACCATGCTGCAATGGATTGCCGGGCTCGACCATCTCTACGGACTGCTGCTGACGTTCGGACTGGCGCTGATCATCCAGGGCGTGTTCCAGAACTTCTTCGGCTCGTCCGGCCTGCCTTATGCGATCCCGGATCAGCTCCGCGGCGGCATGAACCTCGGCTTCATGTATCTGCCGGTCTATCGCGGCTGGGTCGTCATATTCTCCCTGGTCGTCTGTCTGGCGACCTGGTTCCTGATCGAGCGGACCCGGCTCGGCGCCTACCTGCGCGCGGCCACCGAGAATCCGACATTGGTGCGGGCGTTCGGCATCAACGTGCCGCGCATGATCACGCTGACCTACGGCCTCGGCGTCGGGCTCGCGGCGCTGGCCGGCGTGTTGTCGGCGCCGATCAACCAGGTGCGGCCGCTGATGGGCGAGCACATCATCATCGTGGTGTTCGCGGTGGTCGTGATCGGCGGCATGGGTTCGATCATGGGCTCGATCATCACCGGCTTCCTGCTCGGCGTGATTGAGGGACTGACCAAATATTTCTATCCCGAGGCTTCCAACACCGTGGTCTTCGTTCTGATGGTCCTGGTGCTGCTGGTGAAGCCGACGGGTCTGACCGGACGAGCGGCCTGACATGACATCCATCACCGACGCAACCCTGCCGATCACCCCGCGCGCGATGCGCGATGAGATGATCGTGTTCGTCATCATGACAGCGCTGCTGGCGATCGTGCCGTGGACCGGGCTGTACCCGTTCTTCGTCATGCAGGCGCTGTGCTTCGCGCTGCTGGCCTGCGCCTTCAACCTCCTGATCGGCTATGGCGGCCTGCTGTCGTTCGGCCATGCGATGTTCCTGGGAACGGCCGGCTATTGCAGTGCCCACGCGCTGAAGGTGTGGGGGCTGCCGCCCGAGCTCGGCATCCTGACGGGCGTCGCCGGATCGTTCGTCCTGTCGGTGATCACCGGCTACATCTCGATCCGACGCCAGGGCATCTATTTCGCGATGATCACCCTGGCGCTGTCGCAACTCCTGTACTTCATCTATCTGCAGGCGCCGTTCACCCATGGCGAGGACGGCATCCAGGGCATTCCGCAGGGCCGGATGTTCGGCATCCTCGACCTGTCCAAGCCGACGGTGCTCTATTACGTCGTGCTGGTCGGCTTCCTCGCCGGCTTCCTGCTGATCTTCCGCACCATCAACTCGCCGTTCGGCGAGGTGCTGAAATCGATCCGTGAGAACGAGCAGCGCGCGATCTCGCTGGGCTACAAGACCGACCATTACAAGCTGCTCGCCTTCATCCTGTCGGGGACGCTGGCGGGCCTCGCCGGTGCGCTGAAGGTGTTCGTCGCCCAGAATGCCTCGCTGACCGACGTCGAGGTCGGGATGTCCGGCCAGATCGTGCTCATGACCCTGGTCGGTGGGCTCGGCACCGTGTTCGGCCCCGTCGTCGGCGCGTTCGTGATCGTCGGCATGCAGCAATATCTGTCCGGGTTCGGCCAGTGGGTGACGGTGATCCAGGGCGTGATCTTCGTCGCCTGCGTGCTCACCTTCCGCCGCGGCGTCGTCGGGGAAATCGCCCATCTGTTCAAGCGATCCCTCTAAGTCATTGATCTGAAAAGAGATCATCGGAAGGGCAGAAAGCGGTGGATGATCCGGCCACCGCTTCTGCTGGTGCGCGATCCGGAGTATGACAGTTCTGTGACGGGCCGGCCCTGGCCCGTTTCGGAATGGATGGATCTCGTCCCATGCTGCACTGGTTTCGCGCCGTCCTCCCGCGGGAGGAGCGGTTTTTCGATTTGTTCGCCCGCCACAACAAGGTGGTGATTCAAGGCGCCCATGCGCTGCAGGACATGCTGCAGGGCGGCGACGACATCCTCAGGCATTGCCAGCGCGTCAGCCAGCTCGAGAACGAGGCCGACAACATCACCCGCGAAGTGCTGACCGCTGTCCGCCGCACTTTCATCACCCCATTCGACCGCGGCGACATCAAGAACCTGATCACCTCGATGGACGACGCCATCGACCAGATGCAGCAGACCGCCAAGGCCGTGGTGCTGTTCGAGGTCAAGGAGTTCGAGCCGACCATGCGCGAGATGGGCACCTTGCTGGTCGACTGCGCCAACCTGATCGGAAAGGCGTTGCCGCTGTTGCAGGCGATCGGTCAGAACGTGCCGATGATCACCGCGATCACCGAGGAGATGACCAAGCTCGAGGGACGGGTCGACGATCTCCACGACATCGGGCTGAAGGAGCTGTTCCTCAAGCACCGCAACGCCAACACGATGGATTTCATCGTCGGCGCCGAGATCTATGACCATCTGGAGAAGGTCGCCGACCGCTTCGACGACGTCGCCAACGAGATCAATTCGATCATGATCGAACAGGTCTAGGGTAGGGCCGCGCCGTGGACGCTCAACTCGGCCTTCCGATCCTGGTCGGCCTCATCGCCGTCGCACTCGCCTTCGATTTCCTCAACGGCCTGCACGACGCCGCCAACTCGATCGCGACCATCGTTTCGACCCGCGTGCTGCGGCCGCAATATGCGGTGTTCTGGGCCGCATTCTTCAACTTCGTGGCGTTCGGCGTGTTCGGCCTCCACGTCGCCCAGACCATCGGCACCGGCATCATCGATCCCGCGATCGTCGACGCGCAGGTGATCTTCGCTGCGCTGGTCGGCGCCATCGTCTGGAACCTGGTCACCTGGGCGGCCGGCATTCCGTCGTCGAGCTCGCATGCGCTGATCGGCGGGCTGGTCGGGGCAGGGGTCGCCAAGGCCGGCATCTCGGCCACCGTGTGGAGCGGCCTGTCCAAGACCGTGCTGGCGATCGTGCTGTCGCCGCTGGTCGGGCTGGTGCTGGCGATGATCCTGGTCGCGATCGTGTCCTGGGCCTCGGTGCGCTCGACGCCGTTCGCGGTCGACCGCGCCTTCCGCATCCTGCAATTCGCTTCGGCCTCGCTCTATTCGCTCGGCCATGGCGGCAACGACGCGCAGAAGACGATGGGCATCATCGCCGTGCTGTTGTACTCGCAGGGCCATCTCGGCGAGCAGTTCACGGTGCCGTTCTGGGTCGTGCTGTCGTGCCAGGCCGCGATGGCGCTGGGCACCCTGATGGGCGGCTGGCGCATCGTCCGCACCATGGGCCTGCGCATCACCAAGCTCAACCCGATGCAGGGCTTCTGCGCCGAGACCGGCGGCGCCATCACGCTGTTCCTGGCGACGTTCCTCGGCGTGCCGGTGTCGACCACCCACACCATCACCGGCGCCATCGTCGGCGTCGGCGCCGCTCGCCGTGCCTCGGCGGTGCGCTGGAACGTGGCCGGATCGATCGTCTATGCCTGGATCTTCACGATTCCGGCCTCGGCCATCGTCTCGGCGCTGACGTTCTGGCTGGTGTCGGTGCTCCGGCACTGATCCGGGGCGGGCGAGGGGACAACTCGCCGGTTGGAGTTGCGGTGCAAAACGCCTATATGGAGGGCGCGCGGCGGCCGTGATCCCGCGCCTTTCCCATCAAATCGCCCGCTCTCTGGCCCCGAAACGACGTCCGCCGCCTCATGTCCGATACAAGTTTGACGACCGAACAGCCGTCCCGCTCCGCGCTCTCCGACGAGGTCGCGCGCCGGCGCACCTTCGCCATCATCTCGCACCCGGACGCCGGCAAGACGACGCTGACCGAGAAGCTGCTGCTGTTCGGCGGCGCCATCAACCTCGCCGGCCAGGTCAAGGCCAAGGGCGAGCGCCGCAACACCCGCTCGGACTGGATGAAGATCGAGCGCGAGCGCGGCATCTCGGTCGTCACCTCGGTGATGACCTTCGAGTTCGAAGGGCTCGTCTTCAACCTGCTGGACACGCCGGGCCACGAGGACTTTTCCGAAGACACCTATCGCACGCTGACCGCGGTCGACTCGGCCGTCATGGTGATCGACGCCGCCAAGGGCATCGAGGCGCGCACGCGCAAGCTGTTCGAGGTCTGCCGCCTCCGCGACATCCCGATCATCACCTTCATCAACAAGATGGACCGCGAGAGCCGCGACACCTTCGATCTGCTGGACGAGATCGAGAAGACGTTGGCGCTCGACACCTCGCCGATGACCTGGCCCGTGGGGCGCGGCCGCGACTTCATCGGCACCTATGACATCCGCGACGGCGGCGTGCGCCTGCTCGAAGGCGGCGGCGCCAAGACCGGCGCGGCGCAGCAGATCGACATCGCCGAGCTCGGCAAGATCAACGCCAATCTCGACATGAGTCAGATCACCGACGAGCTGGAGCTGGTCAAGGAAGCCTGCAAGCCGTTCGACCTCGAGGCATTCCGCGAGGGCCACCTGACGCCGGTCTATTTCGGCAGCGCGCTGCGCAATTTCGGCGTCGGCGATCTGCTCGAAGGCCTCGGCCGCTACGCGCCGTCGCCGCGCGCGCAGGAGTCGAACCTGCGCAAGGTCGACGCCGCCGAGCCGCGCATGAGCGCCTTCGTGTTCAAGATCCAGGCGAATATGGACCCCAACCACCGCGACCGCATCGCGTTCGCGCGGCTGTGCTCGGGCAAGCTCAACCGCGGCATGAAGGCGAAGCTGGTACGCACCGGCAAGACCATGCCGCTGTCGAGCCCGCAATTCTTCTTCGCCCAGGACCGCTCGGTCGCGGACGAAGCTTTCGCCGGCGACGTCGTCGGCATTCCCAACCATGGCAGCTTGCGCATTGGCGACACCCTGACCGAGGGCGAGGATCTCACCTTTGTCGGCGTGCCGAGCTTTGCCCCGGAAATCGTCCGCCGCGTCCGCCTCACCGATGCGATGAAAGCGAAGAAGCTGAAGGAAGCCTTGCAGCAGATGTCGGAGGAGGGCGTCGTGCAGGTGTTCCGCCCGCGTGACGGTGCGCCGGCGCTGGTCGGCGTGGTGGGACCGCTGCAGCTCGACGTGCTCAAGGCGCGGCTCGATGCCGAGTACTCGCTGCCGGTCGAATTCGAAATCTCCGAGTTCTCGCTGGCGCGTTGGATCTCGTGCGACGACAAGAAGAAGCTCGAGGCGTTCATCGCCGCCAACAATTCCGGCGTCGCCGACGACGTCGACGGCGATCCGGTGTTCCTGGCCAAGAACGAGTTCTATCTCGGCTACACCAAGGAACGCGCCGAAGGCATCGTGTTCTCCAACGTCAAGGACGTGAAGAAGAAGGCCTGACGCTGCTGCTCTCCGGTCATTCCGGGGCATCGCGAAGCGATGAGCCCGGAATCCATTTTGCCTCTTGTACTGTCGCTCAATGGATTCCGGGCTCGCCCTGCGGACGCCCCGGAATGACGCGTAGAGAGAAACAGGACTCTTCCACAGTCGACTTGGCGCATGCTGCGTGATGAGACCCGTAGCGCCGCGCGCTTTTCGCCAGAC
This sequence comes from Bradyrhizobium sp. SZCCHNR1017, assembly GCF_032381375.1. Classification (NCBI taxonomy): domain Bacteria; kingdom Pseudomonadati; phylum Pseudomonadota; class Alphaproteobacteria; order Hyphomicrobiales; family Nitrobacteraceae; genus Bradyrhizobium; species Bradyrhizobium sp. SZCCHNR1017. The sequence goes on from NZ_JAUHIR010000001.1 coordinate 109,622, forward strand.
GACTGGTGAGCTACGCTTCCTCTCACACCAAGCGGGGGAAAAGAAAATGCCAACGGGATCTTTGGGCCGCCTTGTCTGGCGCCAGATGGTGGCACTGTTAGCTGCGTGTGGCTTGGCGTTCGCGGCGATCGGAGCGGCAGACGCCGCCGAGGTGGTCGCGCTGGGCGCCAGCAACACCTATGGCAAGGGCGTCAATCGCGGCGAGGATTTTCCGGCCCAGCTCGAGGCCATGCTCCACGGCAAGGGCGTTCGGGTCAGCGTCGCCAACGCCGGCATCAACGGTGATACCACAGCCGGGATGCTGTCCCGCTTCGACAGCGCGGTCGATGGATCAACCCGCGTGCTGGTGCTGCAGCCCGGCGGCAACGACGCCCGCAAAGGGGTCGGCGACCAGCGCGCCAGCAGCATCAGCGCCATCATGGCCAAGGCCGCGCAGCGCCGCATCAAGGTCGTGATGGTCGAGAACGGCATGTTCCGTGGCCTGCCGCATCAGGTCGACGGTGTGCATCTGACCCCGGAGGGCTATCGCATGCTGGCCGCGGCGCTGCTGCCCCGCGTGATGGGCGGCTTGCGGAAGTAGCTCGCCGCGAGGTCGTGAAGCGCGCCGCGCCGGCCTGCGGTCTCACAGCTCGATGATCCCGCGCCGCGCCGCATGCGCCACCGCATCGGTCCGGCCCGTTGCATCGAGCTTGTCGAGCAGCGAGCCGACGTGGAACTTCGCCGTATGTACGGAGATGCCGAGGCTGCGCGCGATCTCCTTGTTGGAGCAGCCCTCGGCCATCAGCGCCAGGACGTCGCGCTCGCGCGCGGTGAGCTGAAAATCATCGATCGCCTGGCCGTCGATCCTGTCGTCGCCGCTGCGCGCCTCATCACCGCCATGCAACGGCGCGACGGCGACGTCGGCGCTCTCGCCGGGCGCGACCAGCGTCAGGCCCGTGACATCGCCGAGCAGCGCCGCCAGCCGGTCGGCCAGCTCGGCATCGTCGACCGCGATCGCGATCCTGATCGGCGCGCGCGCCTCCTCGCTCACGCCGGCCTCTCGCCGATGGTCAGGGCGAACTGCACCGGCTCGCCGGCACGCAGCGCTGCGACCTCGACGACGGCGCCGACGCTGTCCGAACCGAGTTCGCGCATCATCGCGCGCATGCCCCTGAACGGCTCCTTGTTGAGAGCGGTGATGACGTCACCCTGGCGCAGGCCGGCGGCCGCGGCCGGGCCGCTCTTGTCGAGGCTCATGATCATCGCACCGAGTCCATCGTCGAGCCGGACCGGCTGCAGGCCGGCGCCGAGATAGCCGCGAGCGATGCGACCATGCGTCTCGAGCTTGCTGGCGACCCGTTCGATCGTGGCCGCGGGTATCACGAGCGTCCGGCGCGGGCCGCGCACGGCCATTCCGATCGCGTGGCCCGCAGCGTCGAGCACGAGACCGCCTTCGGCGCTGTGCCGCAGCCTGGTGTCGAGCTCGATGCGCGCATCGATGTCGCCGCCGCGCAGGCTGCGCCAGGCGCCCGCCGATTGCGAGACCATCGCCAACGCCGCGGCCGGCTTGCCCTGATCGGCGGCGACGAGGATGGCCAGAGCACCGAGCGGCGGCACGCCGCCGGCAAGCGAGGCGGCCGCGACATCCTTGCCTTGGACGCGGAGCAAGGCGATGTCGGTGGTGTGATCACGCCCGGCGATCGTGACGGGGCGGGTCGTGCCGTCGGCGAAGGCGAGCACGATCTCGCCCTCCTCGGCAAGCGTCTCGTCCGCCGTGACGACGAGGCCCGGCTTCCAGACGAAGCCGGTGGCGCGCGAGCGGTGCGAATGGACCGAGACCAGTGATGGCGCTGCGGCGGCAACAGCGGCGGCCAGCGCGGAGGACAGTGAGGAGAGGGTGGACAGATCGGGCATCGACGGCTCCATGGGTTGATCCCAATGTGGCGCGTCGATGGTCGTTGCGGAACTCCCCAGGTGGGCAGGCTGCGCTCATCCGGGCTACAAGTTGAAGTCAGAGCGTCGTCCGCGCCTTCGGCAGCGGAAAGGCGAGATCGCCGTGCTTCGACGTCTTCAGCCCCAGTCCGATCAGCGCCTCGGCGAAGCGCACCGCTGCGGCGACGCCGTCGATCACGGGAATTCCGAGCTCGGTGGAGAGGTCGTGCGCGAGATCGGCCATGCCGGCGCAGCCGAGCACGATGGCGCCGATACCGTCCTCGCGCAGCGCCGCCCGGCATTCGCCGAGCAGCGTGCCGCGGACATTGGCTTCGGGCTTGTCGAGGTCGAGCACGGCAACGTCGACCGCGCGCACCCTGCGGCAATGCTGCTCCATGCCGTAATTGCGCACGAGGTGCTCGGCGATCACCTTGGTGCGCGACAGCGTGGTCACGATGCTGAAATGGGTGGCGACGAAGCTCGCCGCATGCATCGCAGCTTCCGCGATGCCGAGCACCGGCACAGCCGACAATTCGCGCGCGGCGAGCAGGCCGGGATCACCGAAGCAGGCGATCACATGGGCGTGGCAGCCTTCTGCGTCTCCGGCCTCGACCTCCTTGAGCATGCCGACCGCGGCAATCGCCTCGTCGTAATGGCCCTCGATCGAGGCGGCGCCGAACCGCGCGGTGCGGCCGACGATCCGCGTCGACGGGCTTGCGCTGGCCTGGGCCGCCTTGGCGATCAATTCGGTCATCGTCGCCGTCATGTTCGGGTTGATGACGTTGATCACGGTCTCGCTGTGGCGGCTCATCGTCGCGTCCGTCTGCTGTCGCATCCTGCCGTGTTCTAGCCGAGTTCCGCTGTTACGGTCGAGAGCCGTTCGCGGCGCGGAACGCGCAGACGTGAACGGGATTGAGCTTGCGAATTCTGCGATCGGATCCAGCTTGGAGTCCATCCCAGCCCGAGAGTCCCATGCTCCGTGTCGTCGTGCTCCTCCTGCTGATGGTGGCCGCTCCGGTCGCCGCCGACGCGCGCCGCCAGCAGATCAATCCGGTGCCGTTCGCGCACACGCCGTGCAGCGTGCTCGACGAGCAGCCGTGCACGCCGTCGTTCTGCAGCGTCTTCGGGCCGTGGCCGTGTATTCCCGAGATGAACTATCCCTATGGCCAGAACCTGCAACTCACGATCGAGAGCCGGCCCGCCAGGGATCAGGAAGCCAAATATCAGAAGCCGGATCACGATCTCGACACGATCGGCGATCTGTTCGCAGCGTTGCGCGCGTGCTGGACGCCGCCGCCGGAGGACAGCGCCCGCGCCGGGATGCAGATGACGGTGCGCTTCAGCTTCAAGCGGACCGGCGAGATGATCGCGCCGCCACGCGTGACCTTCGCGACATCAGGTGCCCCGGCCGACACGCGCGCGACCTATCTGAAGACGATCAATGCCTCGCTCGACGGCTGCCTGCCGCTGAAGTTCACAAAAGGACTCGGCGGTGCGCTCGCCGGCCGGCCGATCGCGATCCGCTATGTCGAGAATCGCGATCTGAAGAACACGTCGGAACGGTGATGGCGTCGTCCGCTGTGCTCCACCTCCCGACCGCATAGCCCGTCATGCCACTTCGGCTTTTCGAGCCGCCCCGGAACGACGGCGAGCGGGCTGGAGTGCCTGACGTTGAAATGCGCCACGTTGCGAGGCGGCCCCCGGAAATGATACCGATGCCCACGCACAGGTCGCGTGCAAGCGAAGGGGGACGCCGTGGGACTTCTGGTGATGGTGGTGGGGCTGGTGCTGTTTCTCGGCGCCCATGTGTTCACGACCCGGCGCGAGGCGCGTGCGAAGGTCATCGCGCGGCTGGGCGAGGGCACGTATAAGCTCGTCTATACTGTCGTGGCCCTTGCCGGCCTCGCCCTGATCGTCTGGGGTTTTGCCGCGTACCGCCACGACGGCGGCTGGATCCAGGTCTGGACGCCGCCGAAGGCGCTCAAGCACATCAATCTCGCCTTGATGCTGCCGGCGGTGATCATGATCGTCGCCGCCTACATCCGCGGCCGCATCTACACCGTGCTGAAGCATCCGATGCTGGCCGGCGTGAAGCTGTGGGCGTTCGGGCATCTGCTCGCCAATGGCGATCTCGGCGGCATCATCCTGTTCGGCTCGATCCTGGCATGGGCGGTGTTCGACCGCATCTCGCTGAAGCGCCGCGCCGACGCCGGCGGCCCGCCGATCCCCGTCGGCGGCGTCGGCAACGACGTGATCGCGGTGGTGGTCGGCATCGTCGTCTATCTGGCGCTGGCCTTCGCGTTCCATCCCGTCGTGCTCGGCATTCCTGTCATCGGGGGGTAGCGATGTCGGTGCAGTCAATCGTCCGGCGCAAGACGGCTCCCGAGATCCGCGCCCGCAAGGGCGGCGAGCCGATCGTGATGCTGACGTCCTACCACGCCCATACCGCGGCGCTGGTGGATCGCCATTGCGATGTGATCCTGGTCGGCGATTCCCTCGGGAATGTGATGCACGGTTTCGAGACCACCGTGCCGGTGACCCTGGAGATGATGATCCTGCAGGGCTGCGCCGTGATGCGCGGCTCGCGCCAGGCGCTGGTGGTGGTCGACATGCCGTTCGGCTGCTACGAGGCCACGAAGGAGCAGGCGTTTCATGCGGCGGTGCGGATCCTCAAGGAGACGCAATGCGGCGCGGTCAAGCTCGAGGGCGGGGCGCGGATGGCCGAGACGGTGGCCTTCCTCAGCGAGCGCGGCATCCCGGTGATGGGCCATGTCGGCCTGACGCCGCAATCGATCAACACGCTCGGCTCGTTCCGGGCGCAGGGCCGCGACGAGGCGGATTGGGCCGCGATCGAGAACGACGCTGCGGCGATCGCACAGGCCGGCGCGTTCTCGGTGGTGATCGAGGCCGTGGCCGAGCCGCTGGCGCGCAAGATCACGCAGCAGATCGCGATCCCCACCATTGGCATCGGCGCCAGCGCCGCCTGCGACGGTCAGGTGCTGGTTTTGGAGGACATGCTCGGCCTGTCGCCGCGGGCGCCGAAATTCGTCCGCCGCTACGGCAATCTGGGTCCGGCGATCGACGAGGCGATCGAACGCTACGCGGCCGACGTGCGTACCCGTGCGTTTCCGGCGGCGGAACATGTCTACGGAATGAAGTCAAAGACCTGACGGGCGGCTCTCGCTTGGTCGGCCCGTTGGCGCCGTGGTGCGTGCGGCGTCACGGGATGAATCTCCGGCGCTGGTGGAGATAGCCAAGCGCGTCATCCCTTGGTTATGTTTCAGGCTGGTCCGCATCGCGGCGAACAACGACAAGAAGCCAAGCTCGGGGAAACTCCATGGACTGGTCGACCTATGTAACGCCGCCGATGCGGCGCGAAGCCCGTTTCGGCGATCGCGTGGTTCCGTTGTTCACGGAGCGGCCCGCGAACATCTGGGCCATGGTCGAAGAAGCGGTGGAGCGCAACGGCGACGGCGAGGCGCTGGTCTGCGGGGCCGTGCGGCTGTCGTGGCGCGAGGTCGCCGCGACCGCCGCGCGGATCGCCGGCGGGCTGCAGGCGAGGGGCTTGCGCAAGGGCGACCGGCTGGCGCTGCTGCTCGGCAACCGCATCGAATTCGTGCTCACGCTGTTTGCCGCAGCCAAGCTCGGGCTGATCACGGTGCTCCTGTCGACGCGGCAGCAGACGCCGGAAATCGCCTATGTGCTGAAGGATTGCGGCGCCCGGCTGCTGCTGCACGAGGCTGCGTTGGCGGACCGGTTGCCGGCCGCTGCGGAAACGCCGGAGCTGGCGGGGCGCATTGCCGTCGACGATCGTCCGGCGCGGTCGGATTTTGCAGCGCTGGCCGATCATGCCGCGCACGAAAATCAAGTCGAGGTGACCGAAGAGGACACCGCGATGATCCTCTACACCTCCGGAACCACCGGCCGGCCGAAAGGCGCGATGCTCGCCCATTGCAACATCATCCACTCCTCGATGATCTACGAGGCCTGCCTGGGGCTGACGCGGGCCGACCGCTCGATCGCCGCCGTGCCGCTCGGCCATGTCACCGGCGTCGTCGCCAATATCACCAGCATGGCGCGCTGCGCCGGCACCTTGATCATCATGCCGGAGTTCAAGGCCGGCGAATATCTGAAGCTCGCCGCGCGCGAGCGCGTGACCTACACGGTCATGGTCCCCGCGATGTACAATCTCTGCCTGTTGCAGCGCGACTTCGACAGTCATGATCTCTCGTGCTGGCGGATCGGCGGCTTCGGCGGCGCGCCGATGCCGGTCGCCACCATCGAGCGGCTGGCCGCCAAGATCCCGGGTCTGCGGCTGGTCAACGCCTATGGCTCGACTGAGACCACCTCGCCGGCGACGTTGATGCCGTCGGATCTGACCGCGCGCCATATCGACAGCGTCGGGCTGCCGTGTCCGGGCGCCAGCATCCTGGTGATGGACGGGCAGGGGCGGGAGCTGCCGCGCGGTGAGATCGGCGAGATCTGGATCGGCGGCGGCCAGGTCATCAAGGGCTACTGGAACAATCCCAAGGCCACCGGCGAGAGCTTCACCGCCGGCTATTGGCATTCCGGCGACCTCGGCTCCGTCGACGCCGACAATTTCGTCCGGGTGTTCGACCGGCAGAAGGACATGATCAACCGTGGCGGGCTGAAGATCTACTCGGCCGAGGTCGAATCGGTGCTGGCGAGCCACCCGGCGGTGGTCGAGAGCGCGATCATCGCCCGGCCATGTCCGGTGCTCGGCGAGCGCGTGCACGCGGTGGTCGTGACCCGCGAGCCGATGAGCGCCGAAGCGCTGCGCAGCTGGTGCGCCGAGCGGGTCTCGGATTACAAGGTTCCGGAAACCCTGACCGTGACCGCGGACCCCCTGCCGCGCAACGCCAACGGCAAGGTGATGAAACGGCAGTTGCGCGAAGCCTTGACGGCGTGATAGCCGCGTTCGGACCCTGTGGCAGAACCGGGGAGTAACGCCTTGATTCGGCTGGACTCGCCTTGCCACCGCCATGCCGATGCGGTATCGGCGCCGGCGCGCGGGCAACGGGCCGCTCGCGCGGCACTTCAAACGCATGCGCGCGCGCTCGCAGCGAACCTGACGGGATGTCCTTAGGTGTCTGAATTTATTGATGAAGTAGACGAGGAGGTCCGTCGGGAACAGCTCAAGAAGCTGTGGGACCGCTACTCGATCTTTATCATCGCCCTTGCCGTGCTGATCATCGCCGGCGTCGGCGGCTGGCGCGGCTACCAGTATCTCGAGGGCCAGAAGGCCGCCGAGGCGGGCTCAGCCTTCAACAAGGCCCTCGAACTCTCCGAGCAGAACAAGCATGCCGATGCGGAGAAGGCCTTTGCCGATGTCGCGGCCAGGGCCCCATCGGGATACCGCATGCTGGCCCGCTTCCACCAGGCTGCCGAGGCCGCCATGCGCGACAAGGCGGCTGCCGTGAAGATCTACGACGAGCTTGCTGCCGACCGCAGCATCGGGGCCGAGCCGCAGTCGATGGCGCGGCTGCGCGCGGCAGGCCTGCTGGCCGATACGGCGCCTTACGCCGACCTCAAGCAGCGCCTCGAAGGCGAAACGGCGTCTGGCGCGCCGTTCCGCCACGCCGCCCGCGAATTGCTGGCGCTGTCGGCATGGAAGGCCAATGATGCCGCGGCGGCCCGTCAATGGCTCGACATGATTGCGCTGGATGGTGAGACCCCGCCGGGCCTGCGCTCGCGCGCCGAAGCGCTGCAGGCGCTATTGCCTGCAGTCGCCAAGAGCTGATCGCGAACCTCGCGACCGGCGAACCGAGTTGATTGGAACGACGATCATGCGCCGCCCCCAACGTGTCATTGCCCTCACGGTCCTCGTTGCGCTTTCCGGCGTGCTGGGCGGCTGCGCGAGCGGGGGAAGTTTCGATCCCTCGGACATGCTCGACTTCCTGGACACCAAGAAGAAGCTGCCGGGTGACCGCAAGCCGGTGTTCCCGGAGGGCGTGCCGGGTCTCGAGCAGGGCGTGCCAAAAGAGCTCTACAAGGGCGCGCAGCAGCAGCCGATGACCGACCCAGGCGCTCAGGCGGCTACGCCGCCGGCGCCTCCGGTGGAGGAGCCCAAGGGTAAAAAGGGCCGGCGGCAGGCGGCCGTGAACAACCCGACGACGGCCGATCCGCAGGATGGCGAGGCTGCCGCGGTCGAGGAGGGCGCTGCCGCCGTTCCGCCGGCACCGAAGCCCAAGAAGATCGTGCGCCGCCGCACCACCGCACCGCCCGCGGATGACCCGGCCGCGGCGCAGCCGCCGGCAGCCCCGCGGTCCAGCGGCGGCGGCTTCCCGGCGCCGATGCCGAGCGGCTCGTTCAGCCGTTAATCTCACCTGCGAATCGGCGGATCGCCCGTTCGGTTTTGCGGCCGAATGCGCTAAAGCTGCGCGCTCACGCGCACGGATCATCATGCCCTTCACCATCGCCATCATCGGCCGGCCCAACGTCGGCAAGTCGACCCTGTTCAACCGTCTGGTCGGGCAGAAGCTGGCGCTCGTCGACGACGTGCCGGGCGTCACGCGCGACCGCCGCGAGGGCGAGGCGAGGCTGTTCGATCTCAACTTCACGATCATCGACACCGCCGGCCTCGACGAGGGCCCCAAGGGCTCGCTGACCGCGCGCATGCAGGAGCAGACGGAAACCGCGATCGCGCTCGCCGACGCGCTGTTCTTCGTCATCGATGCCCGCATCGGCCTGACGCCCGCCGACCGCGCCTTCGCCGATTTCGCCCGCCGCGCCGACAAGCCGGTGCTGCTGCTCGCCAACAAGAGCGAGGGCAAGCATGGCGAGCTCGGCGCCATGGAGTCGTATGCGCTGGGCCTCGGTGATCCCATCCAGATCTCGGCCGAGCACGGCGAGGGTATGGGCGAGCTCTACGACGCCGTCAGCAAGCTCGTGCCGCCCACCGACGACGAGGACGACGAGCGCGAGGAGACCGACGAGGAGCGCGCCAACAGGCCGATCCGGGTCGCGATCGTCGGCCGTCCCAATGCCGGCAAGTCGACCCTGATCAACCATCTGCTCGGCGAGGAGCGGCTGCTCACGAGTCCCGAGGCCGGGACGACGCGCGATTCGATCGCGGTCGAAATCGAGTGGAGGGGCCGCGGCTTCCGCATCTTCGACACCGCAGGTCTGCGCCGGCGCTCGCGCATCGAGGAGAAGCTGGAGAAGCTGTCGGTGGCGGACGCGCTGCGCGCGGTGCGCTTCGCCGAGGTCGTCGTGCTGATGATGGATGCGCAGAACCGCTTCGAGGAGCAGGATCTGCGCATCGCCGACCTGATCGAGCGCGAGGGGCGTGCCCTGGTCATCGCCGTCAACAAATGGGACCTGATGGACGGCAACCCCGGCCAGATCTCGATGCTCCGCCGCGATGCCGACCACTGGCTACCGCAGGTCGCGGGCGCGCCGATCGTGGCGGTGTCGGGCCTGATGGGCGAGGGCATCGACCGGCTGATGCAGGCGATCGTCGAAGCCTACGCGGTCTGGAACCGGCGCGTGCCGACCGCGGCGCTGAACCGCTGGTTCGAGGGGGCGATCGCCGACAATCCGCCGCCGGCGGTGTCGGGCCGCCGGCTCAAGCTGAACTACATCACCCAAACCAAGGCGCGGCCGCCGAGTTTCGTGCTGTTCTGCTCCCGCGCCGACGCGATCCCGCAATCCTACTTGCGCTATCTCACCAACTCGATGCGCGAGACCTTCGAGCTGCCCGGCACGCCGGTGCGCATCACCCTGCGCGAGAAGGCCAATCCGTTCGCGCACAAGCGCAAGCGGCCGAACTGATCAGTTGCGGTAGCGGAAGCGGTCCGGCCATGGAAGCAAGTCCGCCGAGCGTCGCGACCGAAGATGCGCCGGCCCCGCGCCGCGGCGCGGTCGCCTTCATCTTCGTCACCATCCTGCTCGACATGCTCGCGCTCGGGCTGATCATGCCGATCCTGCCGAAGCTGATCGAGAGCTTCGTCGGCAACGACACCGCGCAGGCGGCCCGCATCTTCGGCCTGTTCGGCACCGCCTGGGCGCTGATGCAGTTCGTGTTCTCACCGGTGCTCGGCAGCCTGTCCGATCGCTTCGGCCGGCGCCCGGTGATCCTGCTGTCGAACTTCGGCCTCGCCGCCGACTACGTGCTGATGGCGCTGGCGCCGTCGCTCGCCTGGCTGTTCGTTGGGCGCCTGGTCTCCGGCGTCACCTCGGCCAGCATCTCCACCGCCTTTGCCTACATCGCCGATCTGACGCCGCCGGATCGGCGGGCCGCGATCTTCGGCCGCATCGGCGCAGCGTTCGGTGCGGGGTTCGTGCTCGGTCCCGCCACCGGCGGACTGTTGGGTGACATCGATCCGCGGCTGCCGTTCTGGGCGGCTGCGGGGCTCAGCTTCGCCAACGCGCTCTATGGCTTCCTGGTGCTGCCGGAGTCGCTGAAGCAGGAACGGCGCAGTCCATTCCGGTGGCGGACGGCGAACCCGCTCGGTGCGCTGCGGTTGCTGGCATCGGACCGCATCCTGGCGGGGCTGTCGACCGTGAACTTCATCACCCAGCTTGCCCATGTCGTGCTGCCGTCGACCTTCGTGCTGTATGCGACCTACCGCTACGGCTGGGACACCCGCACCGTCGGCCTCACATTGGCGATGGTCGGCGTCTGCGCGATGATCGTGCAGGGCGGCGCGGTCGGGCTGATCGTCCGCCTGTTCGGCGAGCGCGGCGCGTTGATGCTCGGTCTGTCGGCGGGCATGGTCGGCTTCTTCATTTTCGGTGTGGCGCCGACGGGACCGCTGAGCTGGCTCGGCATCCCCGTGATGGCGCTATGGGGCGTGTCGGGCGCGGCCATGCAGGCTTTGATGACCCGCCTCGTCCCACCGGACAAGCAGGGCCAGCTACAGGGCGCGACGTCGAGCGTGCAGAGCGTGGCCCAGCTCGCGGGTCCCTTCCTGTTCACGCTGACCTTTGCCTATTTCATCGGAACGGCCGCGCCGGCGCATCTACCCGGCGCGCCGTTCCTGCTGGCGTCGGCGTTGCTGATCGTCGCTCTCCTGATTGCGGTGCGGACGCTCTCCTCGGCAAAGAACAGCTAGACTAGCGCGCCGGCCTGAAGGTTCTCATCCGCTGACCCCACCGATGCAGCTCTCGCGCTCTCGCGGGACGGGGATTGCACACGCTTCAAAATAGGTCAATAATACTGACATAAATAGCCGGATCAGGGGAGGAATATTGGTGAGCTGGAAGCCCGTCTACGCGCGCCGCGCGGATCGCATGAAGGCATCGGAGATCCGCGAACTGCTCAAGGTGCTGGAGCGGCCAGGCATGATTTCGTTCGCCGGCGGCATCCCCGATCCTGCGCTGTTTCCTGCAGCAGCGGCGGCGCAGGTCTATGCCGATGCGCTGGCATCGCCCAACGCGGCTTCCGCTGCTCTGCAATACGCCGTCAGCGAGGGCTACGGTCCGCTTCGCCAGTGGATCGCCGAGCACATGACCGCGCAGGGCATAGCGGCCTCGCCAGACAACATCCTCGTCACCGCGGGATCGCAACAGGCGCTCGATTTTCTCGGCAAGCTGCTGCTCACGCCCGCGGATACGGCGCTCGTCACCGTTCCCACCTATCTTGGCGCGCTTCAGGCCTTTTCGGCTTACGAGCCGCGTTACGATTCGATCGGTCCACACGCTGCGAACCGCACCCCGGCCTCCTACGCGGACGAAGCCGCGAAAGAAGCTGCGGGGGCGCGCGTGAAATTCGTCTATGTCGTGCCGGACTTTGCCAATCCGACCGGTGAGACGCTGTCGCGTTCGGCGCGCGCCGATGTCCTGGATCTCGCCGGCGAGCTGGACGTGCCGGTGTTGGAGGACAGCGCCTATTCTGCCTTGCGTTTCGACGGCGACGAGATGCCGTCGCTGCAGTCGTTGGACGTCCGTCGCCGCGGCTCGCTCGATGCTTCCCGCGTCATCCATCTCGGAACGTTCTCGAAGACGGTCGCGCCGGGCCTGCGCATAGGCTGGATTTGTGCATCGCGCGCCATCATCAGCCGTCTCGTCCTCATCAAGCAGGCGAGCGACCTCAACGTGTCAGCGATCAATCAGATCGTGATGCACAGGCTCGTGAAAGACGGAGGGCATGCCGGGCTGATTGCACGGGCGCGCGCGCATTATCGGCTCAAGCGCGATGCGATGCTGAGGGCACTCGAGGCACAGATGCCGTCAGAAGCGAGGTGGACGCGGCCCGACGGCGGGTTCTTCGTCTGGCTCACCTTGCCGGACGGCGTGTCCGGTGCCGCCTTGCTCGACCGCGCCATGAATCAGGCCCAGGTGGCGTTCGTTCCCGGGGCAGCTTTCTTCCACGACGGCAGCGGCACCAACACGATCCGCCTGTCTTATTCGCTGCCCGAGGAGGCCGTGATCGAGGAAGGCATCGGCCGCCTCGCGAGCCTGCTGCGCTGACGATGACGTGATTCGGCGCAGCGAATGTCGCATCGTCTGCGCAGCGGCACTGGCGGGACGCGATGCTAATCCACCGCATCCCGCATCGGAGCTATCGGCTTACTTCTTCACCAGCGGACAGTCGCTGGCCTCGAGCGGCTTGGCGGCATCCTCAGGCGCGATCTTGGCGATCAGCTTGTAGTAGTCCCACGGGTATTTGGACTCTTCGGGCTTCTTGACCTCGAACAGATAGGCCGGGATCAGGCGGCGTCCGTCGGCGCGCAGCGGGCCCTTGCCGAACAGCGGATCGTCGGTCGGGATCTCCTTCATCTTGGCCACGACCTTGGCGCCGTCATGCGGATTGCCGCCGAGCGCTTCCAGCGTCTTGAGGTAATGCAGCGTGCCGGCGTAGTTGCCCGCCACCGTCATCGACGGCATCGTGCCCTTCGGCGACAGCTTCTGGAAACGCTTGGACCATTCGCGGGTCTGGTCGTTCAGATCCCAGTAGAACGACTCGGTGAAGGTCAGGCCCTGCGCCACCTTCAGCCCCAGCGCATGCACGTCGTTGACGAACAGCAGGAGTGCGGCGAGCTTCTGGCCGCCCTGGACGATGCCGAATTCCGAGGCCTGCTTGATCGAGTTGGTGGTGTCGCCGCCGGCATTGGCAAGCCCGATGACCTTTGCCTTCGACGACTGCGCCTGCAGCAGGAAGGACGAGAAGTCGGCGGTGTTGAGCGGGTGCTTCACCGAGCCCAGCACCTTGCCGCCGCTGCTGGTCACCACGGCCGAGGTGTCGCGCTCCAGCGCGTGACCGAAGGCATAGTCGGCGGTCAGGAAGAACCAGGTGTCGCCGCCGGCCTTGGTCAGCGCCTTGCCGGTGCCGTTCGCGAGCATGTAGGTGTCGTAGGTGAAGGAGATGGTGTTTGCGTTGCACGCTTTGCCAGTCAGGTCCGCCGTGGCGGCACCGGAGTTCAACAGGATCGAGTTCTTTTCCTTGACCAGGTTGGAGACGGCCAGCGCCACGCCCGAGTTCGGCGTGTCCATGATCACGTCCACCTTCTGCGTGTCGATCCACTGCCGGCCGATATTGACGCCGACGTCGGGCTTGTTCTGGTGGTCGCCGCTGATGACCTCGATGGTCCAGCCCTTGGCCTTCAGGCCGGAATCCTCAACCGCCATGTTGACGGCTGCGACCGAGTTGGGACCGCCGATGTCGGCGTAGAGGCTGGACATGTCGTTGAGCACGCCGATCTTGACGACCTTGTCGTCGGCGAAGGCGGAGCCGGCAAAGCTGAGCGTGGTGGCGGCAAGCAGCGCAGCCATCCGCCGCGCATGAGACGTCGTCATCAAAGTCCTCCCTGGTATCGTGTCACGGCGGGGCTTCTTGGGCGCCCTTTGCCGTCGGATTCCCTGGATAGCCGGTCTTGTCAGTTGCGGCAATGCGCCAAAAGGCGCGAGACGCGCCCAAGGTTTGTGCGTTTCGCTTGAGCGTTAACGCAGGGCGTCCGAGGTCAGCCGGAATTTCTGGATGCGCTTACCGGTGTCGACCTCGGCGGTATAAACGTTGCCCTGCCGGTCGACAGCCATCGCGTGCACCCAATGGAATTGGCCGGCATTGCGGCCATTGTGGCCGAAGCTGCCAACCACGCTGCCGTCATCCCGCCTGATGATGCGGATCTCGTTGTTCTCGCCATCGGCAGACAGCAGGTAGGTCTGCTTCGGATCCGGCCAGATCGCGATGTCCCACACCGCGCCATTGCCGAGCGTGTTCTTTTCGAAGAACCATTCGGCCACGAATGTCCCGTCCTTCCTGAACACCTGGATGCGGTCGTTGATGCGGTCGCAGACATAGACGAGACCATCGTCGGCGATCTTCACGCAGTGCACGGGATTGCCGAACTGCTGGGCGACCGGTGCCTTGGGATCATACGGCGGCTGCTTGGCATCGTCAGGGACATGGCCATAGGCGCCCCAATGCCGCTTGTAGGCGAGGGTGGTGGCATCGAACACGATGACGCGGCGGTTGCCGTAGCCGTCGGCGACGTAGATCTCGTTCGCCTCCTTGTCGATCGCTGTCTCCGCGGGCTTGCCGAGCTGGGTGGTGTCGTTGGAGCCCTTGCTCGGCGCCATCGTTCCGATCTGAGCGACGAACTTGCCATCGAGCGTTGAACTTCAGGATGGCGTTGTCATTGTCGGCATTGCCGCCGATCCAGACGAAGCCGCGTTCGTCGACCTCGATGCCATGCTCGCGGCCGACCCATTCATAGCCCGGGCCCGGGCCGCCCCAGGCGCGCAAGAGATTGCCGTCGGTATCGAATTCGAGCACCGGGGGCGCCGGAATGCAGCATTTCGATCGCGGCGGATTGAGCGTAGCGCCTTTCTCGTCGTCGGTCAGCGAGCGCGGCCGGTGAATGACCCAGATGTGGCCCTGGTGATCAACCGTGATGCCGCCGACCTGGCCGAGGATCCAGTTGTTGGGGAGCTGCTTCGGCCAGGACGGCTCGACGGCGAACGCGGGCACCTCTGCTGCGGCGCTGGTGCTGCGAGAGAAGAGGACGTTGCCGGCCGCAACGGCGAACAGCAGAATGACCAGGGCAGGCCTTGTCGCGCGTCCGCGTCGTGCTCGCGTCATGCCGTCCTCCCCGATATGTGCTGCGGTCATCCGCTTATGAACGCAGTCAATCGCGGGCATGGCGGAGTGTCAATCGCGCGGG
Organism: Bradyrhizobium sp. SZCCHNR1017; assembly: GCF_032381375.1. Lineage (NCBI taxonomy): Bacteria > Pseudomonadati > Pseudomonadota > Alphaproteobacteria > Hyphomicrobiales > Nitrobacteraceae > Bradyrhizobium > Bradyrhizobium sp. SZCCHNR1017. The sequence continues at coordinate 124,660 of NZ_JAUHIR010000001.1, forward strand.
GGACGCCGATCGGCAGGCTCAGACCGGCGCCTGCTCTACCGCTTCCTTTTTCGGCGGCGTTCGCAACGTGGGCGGCCGCAGAAAGCGCGTCAGCATGAGCCGCAGATGCTCACTGCTCTTCTTGATGTCGACGTTCGGATTACGGATCGGCAGCGCGCGTGCGCCGTCGACGATCACGAACAGGATGTTCGCGGTCGCCTCCGGATCGAGGCCGGGATCGACCTCGCCGCGGCCCTGTGCCTTGGTGAGGAAGTCGACCAGCAGCGCCCGCATCGCGCGCGCGTGGGCGTGGACGATGGCTGCAAAGTCGGCATTGCGGCAGGCCTCGGCCAAAGCCTCGGCGCTGAGGACCTGGGCCTGCGGCTGGTGAATGCTGGTGCTCTCGAGCTCCTGCACCAGGGCGTCGATCACGTCGGGCGAGGCCAGGATTGCCTGGAGGCGCGATGCAGCGTGGCTCAGATTCTGCTCGACCAGCGCCTGGATCATCGCCTCCTTGCTGGGGAAGTAATGGTAGAGGTGCCCCGGGCTGATCTTGGCGGCGGCGCAGATGTCGGTGGTGCTGGCGCCGTGAAATCCGTTCCTGACGAAGCACGACAGTGCGGCCTGGAGAATCTCCCGGCGCTTCTGCTCGTGCTTGACCGGATCGACCTTTCTCATCGCGTGTCCTGCCGGGCCAACTCTCGCCACATTCGTCGTTTTCGCCAACTGCTTGTAATATAAAATAATATTTCTCGCCGCTCTAATCTAGAGAATTTGATCTAGTTTCGTTGGACAAGCGCTACGGCTTGTGAGACTTAATTAGAGTGAGTTGTCTATCAATGGGTCTGACCGTTTCGATGCGTCTCGCTCCGCTGAAGTCGATGACCCTGGTTTCCCTGGCGCTGGCAACGGCCGGCTGCGCCACCGCTCCGCTCGAGCGGGCGGGCTCGCTCAAGAACTACGATCATCTCGCCGAAGCCAACGGCCTGGTGACGCGCGCGCAGATCAAGGCCAACAAGAAGGAGCTGCTCGAGGCCAAGACGATCCGGATCGAGCCGACCGCGTTTCCGCCGCGTCCCGACATCGCCCTCGACGAGAGCGAGCGCAAGCTGGTGGCCAACGTCATCAGCCGGGAAATGTGCCTGCGGCTGAGCGAGCGATTCCAGATCGTCGGCCCCCGTGAGGAGGCCGATCTGACGGTCAAGGCGACCGTCACCCATGCCACGGCGACCAACGCGACCGCCTCGGCCGCCTCGCAGGCGGCGTCCATCGCCAAAAGCGTTGCGCTGCCGGGCGTCCCGGTGCCGGTGCCCCGACTGCCCGTCGGGCTCGGCACGCTGTCCGTCGAGGCCGAGGCGCGCGACTTCGCAGGGTTCCAGAAGGCCGCAATGGTGTGGGCGCGCGGCGCCAACTCGGTCTCGACTGCCCGCATGGCCAATGACGGCGACGCCTACGACCTCGCTTCCGAGTTCGGCGCCGACTTCGCGAAGCTGGTGTCGACCGGCGAGTCGCCGTTCTCAGGCGTCCCGTCGCTGGCCTCGCTGCCTTCGGTGTCGAGCGTGCCGGCCAAGCTCGGCGCCGCTCCCAAATATGCCGCATGTGAGCAGTACGGACGTTTCCCCGGCCTGAAGGGCTTCGTCGGTGCCGGTCTGGGCCTGCCGCCGGGCTGGACCGACAAGGGCGCCGAGGAAGCCAGGCCGGACGCGCCGCAGCCGTCGCCGGAGATCGCAAGCGTGGAGCAGCAAGCGTCGCGATGAAGTCCGCCGCCTCCTTCCGCGTGCTTGTCCCGCGTGTCCTGCTCGCGTGCGCCGCGTCGCTGCTGCTGGCGGCGTGCGCAGCCGTCATGCCACGCAACGCGTTGCCGGAGGCGGCGGCTGTCAGCGCCGACCCGGTCGGCTTCCGCAACGTCCGCTACTGGGGTGACGAGCCGGCGCCGCGCTTTGCCGAGGCCGCGATGTCACGCGCGTCGGCCGAACTCCCGATCTCGCGTCCGCTGAATTTCCTCGCGATCTCCGGTGGCGCCGAGAACGGCGCGTTCGGCGCCGGGCTGCTGGCCGGCTGGGGCGAGGCCGGCAACCGGCCGTCGTTCGACATGGTGACGGGCGTCAGCTCCGGCGCGCTGATCGCGCCGTTCGTCTTCCTGGGGCGCGAGCATGATGACAAGCTGCGCGAGATCTTCACCGCCTATGAGCGCAAGGACATCTTCACGGTCAACATTCCCGGCCTGCTGCAGGGCTCGGCGCTGGCCGACAACACGCCGCTGTCGCGGCTGATCGAGAAGTATGTCGATCGCGAGTTCCTGCGCGACGTCGCGCGCGAGAGCAGCAAGGGCCGGGTGCTTCTGGTCGGCACCACCAATCTCGATGCGCAGCGTCCGGTGCTGTGGGACATGGGCCGCATCGCCGCCGCCGATACGCCCGAGGCGATCGCGCTGTTCCGCCAGGTGCTGCTGGCGTCCGCGACCGTGCCGGGCGCCTTCGCTCCGGTTCGCATCAAGGTGCGGATCGGCGACAAGGACTACGACGAGCTGCATGTCGACGGCGGCGTCACGCGGCAGGTGTTCATCGGTCCGTCGGTGCTGCGTCTCGTCTCCGGCCGCGGCCCGCGCCGGAGCGTGAGCGGCGCGCATCTCTACGTCATCCGCAACGCTCGCATCGATCCGCAATGGGACAGCGTCGGCGCCGACGTGCTCTCGGTGACGCAACGCTCGCTGTCGACCCTGATCAAGAACCAGGGCATCGGCGATATCTACCGCATCTACTCGGTGGCGAAGTTCAACGGCATCGACTTCAACCTCGCCAGCGTGCCGGCCGATTTCCAGGCCAAGGCCGACGGTCCGTTCGACCGCACCTACATGACCGCGCTGTTCGATCGCGGCCACGACATGGGACGGCGGGGCTATCCCTGGGTGAAGAGCCTGCCTGGGCTGCAATCCAACGAGCACGGCATCACGGCGCAGATCCCGGCGCGCACGATGGCGGCTGCCGCGCGATGATCTGGCGAAGCTGCAGGTCTGTCGTGAGCTCCGCTGCGCGCGCCGCGCTGCTGATACCATTGCTGCTCGGCGGCTGCGCGACGTCGTCCACGCCGCCGCCCGACGCCACCACGCAGTTCCACAACACCTACAACTATCTCCCCGTCAACGACGTGCCGCATGACGACCAGCGTCCGGTGTTGTCGGTCGAGCAGCAGGAGAAGCTGCGTAAGGAGCTGATGGCGGTGCGCGATCGCCAGGCGCCGGCTGTGGCGAAGGCGGCTGCGGGCAAGTCGGCAGCCGCCAAACCCGCCGCGGCAGATCCTGCCGGACCGAGATAGGCGCCGGCCGCGGGCGGAGCGGCGCTGTCCGGCCCGGATCATTCACCCCGGAGAATGCGAGCCTCAACGGGGCGCCCGGCGATCAGGACGCGTCGGCCGTCTAACGTGGCCCCGCCGCATCGGGCGCGGCCGCAACGACGGACCAATCGGAGATCGCACATGGACCATCTGACCTTGCCGCGAACCGGCGCATCCGGCGAGATCGCGACCTTCGGGCCGGTGCATCTGGAGGTCACGCATCTCGAGCGCGCGATCGATTTCTGGTGCGAGACCGCAGGTCTGCGCCTGCGCAAGCGCAACGGCGCGGCCGAGCTCGGCACGGCGGGCGAGACGCTCGTGGTGCTGCATCCCGGTGCGAAACGCCCGGCGCTGCGCGGCTTCTCCGGCCTCTATCATATCGCCATCCATGTGCCCGACCAGGCGGAATTCTCGCGGATGCTGCGCCGGCTGATCGCCAGCCGCACGCCGATCTCGCCGGTCGATCACGTGATGTCCAAGGCGATCTATCTCAACGATCCTGACGGGCTCGGCATCGAGTTCACGCTGGAGACGCCGGAGCGGTTCGGCGGCTACGGCACGTTCGAGACTGATTTCACCGTGTTCGATGCCGAAGGCCGGCCCTGCAGTGGCAGGAGCCCGCTCGACGTGCGCCACGAGCTGGCGCAGGCGAAAGGACCGCCGCTGTCGGCGCCGCTCGCCGACGCCGCGCGGATCGGCCATCTGCATCTGCACGTCCCGCGCATCGAGGCTGCGCGCACGTTCTACACCCGGCTTGGCTTCCTGCCCGGCGCATTCGCGCCACAGCTGGGGTTTGCCGATCTCGGCGCCGGCGGCGCCTACACCCACCGTATCGCATTGAACGTCTGGCAGGGGATCGATGCGCCGCCAGCACCCGCAGGCGTGGCGCGGCTGCGCGGCTTCTCGATCCGCTTCGACACCCGCGCGCGCCTCGACGCCGCGCTGCGCGGCTGTGACGAGGTGATCGTGCGGGGCGATCAGTACGTGCTGCGCGATCCCGCCGGCACCGCGCTGATGCTGACCGCCGAAGCCTGATTCATCCGCCCATGGAGCCGACAGCGTGACCGACCAGACCGAGCCGACACCACCGCTCTCGAAGCGCACCAAGGCTGCCAAGGTGCGCAAGGCCGCGCAGCATCCGAAACGTCCGGGCGCCGGCTGCAAGGCCGAGCCGGGCAGCTTCGTGCCGGTCGTCGACCGCAACCGATGCGAGGCCAAGGGCGACTGCGTCGAGGTGTGCCCCTACAACGTGTTCGACGTTGCGCCGATCAGCGGCGACGATTTCCGAGCGCTGTCCTTCCTCGGCAGGATGCGCGTGCGCTTTCACGGCATGAAGACGGCCTACACGCCGAAGAGCTATCTCTGCCTTGCCTGCGGCCTGTGCGTGGTGGCTTGCCCGGAGCGCGCCATTGATCTCGTGGAGGTCGCGGCGGGTGACAGCGCGACGTAGGAGTGGAGCCTGCGACCGCCCTGGTGCCGTCGACGTGATAGTCTACGCCGGTGGCTGAAAGCTCTTCAGCGCGCGGGTCTTGTACTCGTAGAGCTTGCCGGTCTCGGTCCACGACGGCAGGCACATCGGCACGATCAATTCGGCGACCTGCTCGGGCGTCTCGAGCGTCATCGGGTCTTCACCTGGGAACACCGTGGCGCGCATGCGGGTGCGGATCGGGCCCGGGCTGAACAAGTTGACGCGCAGCGCCGTGCGCTCGGTCTCGTGCGCCCATACCCGAGCCAGGGTCTCCAGCGCCGCCTTGGTGACGGCGTAGGGGCCGAGATAGGCCTGGGCCTTGTGAGCGGCGCCTGAGGTGAGGAACACCGCGCGGCCGGCGTCGGAGGCCTTCAGCAGCGGCTCCATGCAGCGGATCAGCTGGAAGTTGGCGGTGAGGTTGACCGCGACGACGTCGTTCCACGGCTTGAGGTCGATATGGCCGAGCGGTGAGGAGGGGCCGGGCACGGCGGCATTGCCGACGAGGATGTCGAGCTTGCCATGGCGCTCATGCAGCGCGGCGCCGAGCCGGGCGATGCCGTCGCTGTCGGTCATGCTGAGCGGCACCAGGGTGGCGCCGCTGCCGGTCTCTTTCCGGATCTCGTCGTCGAGCTCCTCCAGCCCGCCCTGGGTGCGGGCGACGGCGACGACATGCGCACCGGCGCGCGCGAGCGCGCGGGCGGTCGCATGGCCGATGCCGCGCGAGGCGCCGGTGACGAGGGCAATACGATTGGCGAGGGGAAGGGTCATCACGATCATCTCTCAGCCGTCGTCCCGGCGAACGCCGGGATCCATATTCCGCGGCGGTTATGATGGAGTTGGGTGGCTGTGGCTAGTCCTGCCCGACAAACGACGGCCGGTGGTCAGGGCCTCCGGCATGTGCCGGGACGACGGCCGATCGAACGCCGTCATTCCGGGGCGAGGCCGTTAGGCCTCGAACCCGGAATCTAGAGGTCAGGCGCACAAAACAATTTCGAGATTCCGGGTTCGATGCTGCGCATCGCCCCGGAATGACGGTGTGGGGAGAGAGCCTCAGCTCGCCTCGGCCAGGAGCGACAATTGCTGCTGGGTCGGCTCGACCAGCGACTGGTCGGTGAGGTGGGTCGGATAGCTGCCGGTGAAGCAGTGGTCGGCGTATTTCGGCGCGGCGGGGTCGCGGGCCGGCTCGCCCATGGCGCGGTACATGCCGTCGATCGACAGGAACGCCAGCGAGTCGGCGCCGATCAGCTCGCGCATCTCCTCGAGCGAATGCGTCGCCGCCAAGAGGCCGCCACGGTCCGGCAGGTCGATGCCGTAATAGTCGGGGTAGAGGATCGGCGGCGAGGCGAGGCGGAAATGCACCTCTGTGGCGCCGGCGTCGCGCATCATGCGCACGATCTTGCGCGAGGTGGTACCGCGCACCAGCGAGTCGTCGATCAGGATGATGCGCTTGCCTTCGATCGCGGCGCGGTTGGCCGAGTGCTTCATGCGCACGCCGGATTCGCGGATCGCCTGCGTCGGCTGGATGAAGGTGCGGCCGACATAGTGATTGCGGATGATGCCGAGCTCGAACGGCACGCCCGAATGCTGGCTGTAGCCGATCGCCGCCGGCACGCCGGAATCGGGCACCGGCACGACGACGTCGACGTCGGGATGGCTCTCGCGCGCGAGCTGCGCGCCGAATGCCTTGCGGACCTCGTAGACCGAGCGGCCGCCGACCACTGAGTCGGGCCGGGCGAAGTAGATGTATTCGAAGACGCAGGGACGCGCCGGCTTCGGCGGGAACGGCTTGTGGCTGTGGGCGCCGTTTTCATCGAAGATCACGACCTCGCCCGGCTCGATGTCGCGGATGTAGCGTGCGCCGATCATGTCGAGCGCGCAGGTCTCCGAGGCCAGGATCGGGCAGCCCTCGAGCTCGCCATACACCAGCGGGCGGATGCCGAGGGGATCGCGGGCGCCGATCAGCTTCTTGTTGGTCATGCAGACCAGCGAGTAGGCGCCTTCGAGCGCGCGCAGCGCCTCGATGAAGCGGTCGATGAAATTGGTGCGGCGGGAATGCGCGACCAGATGCAGGATCACCTCGGTGTCGGTGGTCGACTGCATGATGGCGCCGGCGCGCACCAGCTCGCGGCGGAGCGTGAGCCCGTTGGTGAGGTTGCCGTTGTGGCCGACAGCGAAGCCGCCGGCATTGAGCTCGGCGAACAGCGGCTGCACGTTGCGCAGGATCGTGGCGCCGGTGGTCGCGTAGCGCACGTGACCGATCGCGGCGTTGCCGGGCAGGCGCTCGATCACCTCGCGGCGGGAGAAGGTGTCGCCGACGAGGCCCAGGCGGCGCTCGCTGTGGAAGCGCGTGCCGTCATAGGAGACGATGCCGGCGGCTTCCTGGCCGCGATGCTGGAGCGCGTGCAGGCCGAGCGCGGTGATCGCGGCGGCGTCATTGTGCCCATAAATGCCGAACACGCCGCACTCTTCGCGCAGCGTGTCTCCGTCAAGGTCTGGGTCTCTGAGGTAGGCTTGAGGTCCGAAGTCCAGATCCGCGTGAGTATCCGCTTGGGCTTCGCCGGAAGAATCGTGGTGCAGGTCCATCGCGCCTCTCTTCTGGGCTGAGCTCACTTGGCCGCGGGTTTCTCGATCAGCTTCTTCAAGCTGTCGCGGGCAGGCTTGCTATACCCATCGCCGCCCGCTCCGGGCGACTCGGTGTCAGTCTGGTCGTCGTCCGGCTTGTTCTTCTTGAATTTCTTTAAAATGGTGTTCTCGGGATCATCAGGCAAGAGCGACATCAGCCAATCCCCGGTTCCCTGCAGGACCACGCGGGATTTGGCACCGGTGACCCAGTCCGGGCGCTGCTTGTCCGGCACCAGCCAGCTGAAGAACAGGAAGGCGACGACCACGATCAGCAGGCCGCGGCCCAGTCCGAACAGGAATCCGAGGGTGCGGTCGAGCGCGCCGATGCGCGAATCGAGAATCATGTCGGAGATTTTGACCGTGATCACCGAGACGATCAGCAGGGTGCCCACGAAAGTACCGGCGACGACGACCACGCTCGCGACGGTATCGTTGTTGAAATAGGTCTTGGCGGTCGGCAGCAGCTTGGAGAATGAATAAAGCGTGACCAGGGCGGCCGCGCCCCAGGCTGCGATCGACAGCACCTCGCGCATGAAGCCCCGGACCATCGCGAGCAGCCCCGACACCAGCATCACGCCGAGCAGGATGAGATCGAGGATCGTTATCGGCATCGGCTGCTCAGGTCCGCTTCACAGGTCCAAGGTTCGCTTCGAGTCGACGGAGGACCGCCCCTCCGGGAGGAGGACAGCGAGGTTCCCCGGCAAGTCCGGACGGCTGCACGATCCCGTGTGGGCGACCGGTTGCGGCGTTGTATAGCGGCGAGTCACGCGAACGTCACGGTCCGGCTAGCCGTCCTGGCGGCGGAATCTCGCCGGTGTGGCATTTTTTTCGGCATGGCTGGGGCCGCGGCGGCCCTGGTCGCCGTCTTCGCGGCTGCTGTCGTGTCGGGCACGAGGCGTGCCGCGCGCGGCGATGTCGGCCACCAGGCTGGTCAATCCGCCGACGGTATTGAGGCTGAGCCCGGCGTCGCCGCCGGCCTCGCCGCGGGCGCGCTCCGGCAGTACCACGCGGCCGAAGCCGAGCTTGGCAGCCTCCTTCAGCCGAGCCGAGGTCTGTGCCACCGGTCGGACCGCGCCCGACAGCGAGATTTCGCCGAAATAGACCGCATCGGGCGGCAGCGGAGCGTTGACCAGCGAGGAGACCAGAGCCGCGGCCGCGGCGAGATCCGCCGCAGGCTCGTTGATGCGCAGGCCGCCGGCGACGTTGAGATAGACGTCGTGGCCCGACAGCTTGACGCCGCAATGCGCCTCCAGCACGGCCAGCACCATCGACAGCCGGCTCGGATCCCAGCCGACCACGGCGCGGCGCGGCGTGCCGAGCGAGGTCGGCGCCACCAGGGCCTGGATTTCGACCAGCACGGGGCGCGTGCCCTCGATCCCGGCAAAGACCGCCGTGCCGGGGCTGCCGAGATCGCGCTCGGACAGGAACAGCTCGGAGGGGTTGGTGACCTCGCGCAGACCCAATCCGGTCATTTCGAACACGCCGATCTCGTCGGTCGGGCCGAACCGGTTCTTGACCGCGCGCAGGATGCGGAACTGCTGCGAGCCCTCGCCCTCGAACGACAGCACCGCGTCGACCATGTGCTCGACGACGCGGGGCCCGGCGATCTGGCCGTCCTTGGTGACGTGGCCGACCAGGATGATCGCGGCGCCGGATTTCTTGGCGAACCTGATCAGCTTCTGCGCCGAGGCACGCACTTGCGTCACCGTGCCCGGTGCCGATTCGACGGTGTCGGTCCACATCGTCTGGATCGAATCGATCACGATCAGTCGCGGCACGCCGCCTTCGGACAGGGTCGCGATGATGTCCTCGACCGACGTCTCAGCCGCCAGTTGTACCGGCGCATCCGCAAGCCCGAGGCGCTCGGCGCGCAGCCGCACCTGGGCGACAGCTTCCTCGCCGGAAATGTAGACCGCGCGATGGCCGGCGCGCGCCAGCATCGAGGTCGCCTGGGTCAGCAACGTCGATTTGCCGATGCCGGGATCGCCGCCGACCAAGAGCACCGAGCCGCGGACGAAGCCGCCGCCGGTGACGCGGTCGAGCTCGGTCATGCCCGACGACAGCCGCGGCGCGTCGATGGTCTTGCCGGTCAGCGATTCCAACTGGAACGTGCGGCCCTTGCGCTTGGAGCGCAGCGAGACCGGCGCGGAGGTCGCGCCCGTCGTGTCTTCCTCGGCCAAGGTGTTCCACTCGCCGCAGGCCTCGCACTTGCCCTGCCAGCGCGAATAGGCCGCGCCGCAGTTCTGGCAGACGAAGGAGAGCGTGGTCTTGGCCATGAGGTGAGAATCGGTGCGGTCAGGAGTGGGTGGCGTTCCATAACATACTTAGGCCCGCGGCCAGCATGATGCCATCCATCACCACGCGGAACACATCGGGCTTCATGTGCAGCACGAAGCGCTTGGCGACGAAGGCGCCAGCCATCAGCGAGCCGCCGGCGATCAGACCCTTGAGCAGAATGTCAGGCGTCAGCGCGCCGAAGCGCTGGAAGGTGATGGATTTCGAGACATAGAGCCCGAGCGAGCTCGCGGCCTCGGTGGCGAGGAAGGCGCCTTTCGACAGGCCATAGAACAGGAACAGCGGCACGCTCAGCGGTCCGGTCGAGACCACGATGCCGGTGAGGAAACCGATGATCGCGCCGCCGAGCGCGAGATGCCAGAGGTTGGCCTTGAGGTCGTGCCGCGTCAGCCAATGCCGTACCGGTACCATCGCCATCAGGAACAGCCCGATCGTGATATCGACCGCCTGCGACGGCAGGATCAGCAAGGTGCGCGCGCCGAGTGCGGCGGCCGGAATGCCGGTGACCGAATAGGCCGCGCAGGCGCGCCAGTCGACCTCGCGCCACCACGCCAGGATGCGCGACAGGTTCGCCATGACCGCAGCGACCGCCATGATCGGCACGGCCTCCTTCGGGCCGTACTCGTAGGCCAGCACCGGCATCAGCATGATCGACGAGCCGGTGCCGACGATGCCGGACAAGGTGCCGGCCACGAGGCCGACCGCGAGAACGAAGAGGAAGCCCAAGATTTTCGCGCCTTCGTGATGGCGGGCAAGATCTCTCTCCCGTCATTGCGAGCGGAGCGAAGCAATCCAGAGTCGCGCGCATGACTCTGGATTGCTTCGTCGCTTCGCTCCTCGCAATGATGGATGAGAGAAACAGGGCCCAGGTGGTTAACGGGTGGTTCGAGCCGACTCGAAATCGGCGATGATTGTGCGTCCGCATCATTAAAAGTTGAAGCGTATTCCTCGCACGTCCGCCGATGTTCTCGGACGATGACGATGAGCAAAACGCCAATGTCCTTGCAGATGCGGCCGTCCATGACGGCAACCGCCGGGGCGGAGTTCCCCTGGTTCACGGCCGCGATGCTGGCCATGGAAGCCGGCGAGGTCATCCGACTCCGGCTGGAAAAATTCGCGCGCGGCGAAGCCGATGCGGGCGAGGAGGCGGAGTTGATGGTCAGCGAAAAGCTCGCCGCAGCCCTGGAGGCGACGGCGAAGCTGATGGCCGGCGCCAGCCCGGCGGCGGTCGTCGATCTCTATCGGGATTATGTCGCGGCGAACGCCGAGCGGCTGTCGGCGTAAGCCCCGCGCAGTCCGATTGCGTTGGACTGCGGATGTCGAGCAACCGGGCGCGGACGAGCTGGTCGAAACGCCGCCGACCGGGCGGTTTCATGCGTCCAGGTGCGGTGTTGCCATCGCGATGAAGATCGGACACCTTCCCGAAAACACCGACCGCTGTTCACTTCCTTTCGCCGGACCGATCCAGTGCGACTGCTCATACGCCTCATGCAACGCGTGCTGGTCGCCGGGCTGGGGATCTTCACGGTCTGGCTGATCGTCTTCGTGGTGTTCGAGACCGCGAACCGCAGGCTGCCCTGGATTGTCGCAGTCGGCGTCAGCTACGCGTTCGCGGCCTATGTCGTTCTGCCCCGCGTGATCCGGTTGAGTCTCAGGATTCTTCAGAAGCGGCGAGTGCCCAGCTACACGATCACGGGTGATGGATTGCCCGGCGACCCCGTCAATCTCGCCCTGGTCGGGACGCTCCAACAGCTTCGCGCAAGCTTTGCTGCGGTGGGTTGGTCTGAAGCGGACCGATTGGGCCTGACGAGCTCTTGGGCCATGATCCGCGCCTTCGTCCTCGATACGCCTTACCCCACCGCTCCGTTCAGCACGCTCTATCTGTTCGGACGCGGCCAGGATATCGGCTTTCAGAAAGCCATCGGCAACAGCCCGCGACAGCGCCATCACGTCAGGTTCTGGGCTGTTGGTCTGGCACACGCAGAGCAAACCTGGAATGCAGGCGATTTCTGGTCCAACGCCGATCGGCCGGCGGTCGATGAATCCGCTCTGTGGGTCGGAGCCGGCACGAAGGACACCGGCCTATCGTTCACTCGATTGACGTTTCAGGTCACGCACGCCACCGATCCGGATGTCAACGCCGAGCGGGACTACATCATGGCCGAACTGATCAGGACACGATCGATCGAGACCGTGGAGCTGTACAAAGCCGGTCAGAGCCTCCCTGAGCGGGTCAATCACTACGTGACGGACGGTGACATTGCGTTGGCGAGCATGTTGGTCTCCACCACGGACGACGGCACATGATTGCCGTCGTCTGTCTAATGGACATGCTGACGAGCCTCTTTCGATGTCGTTCGCTCTGCTCGGGGCCGGACCAGGAAGGCGGTGCCGAGCAGGACGACCATCGCCACGCAGACGACCGTCAGGAACGCCTGATCGAAGGCGCGGTGAGCGTGCGAGGTGACGATGGCAGCGACTTCGGTTGGCAGCCGCTCGGCAGCGATCAGCGCCTCGTCGATGCTGTCGCGCGCAACGGCGGGAATGCCGAGGCCGTCGGGCAGAACCATGAACGCCGTATAGACTCCGGACAGGATGCTCCCGAAAATGCTGATGCCGATCGTGCCGCCGAGCTCGAACGACACCTCCTCGATCGACGCGGCCATGCCTTCGCGGCCTTCAGGCGCGTGATTCATCACGGAGTTGGAGGCGGCGGCAATGGATGCTCCGAGCCCGAGCCCGTTGATCGCGATGCAGACCAATTGCAGGGCCAGATTGGCGTTGTAGCAGAGCAGGTAGCCGGCCGCGCCGATGCCGGCGATCAACAGCGCGCCGGACATCGTGGTGGCGGCGCCCACGCGACGGAGCATGAGGCTCGCGAGCGGCCCGCCGATGAATGCACCGAGCGGGGCCGGCAGGATGTACAATGCCGCCTGCAGCGGCGAGTAGCCGAGGACGAGTTGCAGGCGCTGGCTGATCGCGAGCTCCGTCCCCGCAATGGCAAGTGAAGCCACGATCGCGGTGATCACGCTGAGCGTGAACTCGACGTTTCGGAACAGGGTGAAGTCGAGCAAAGGATCCTCGAGACGCAATTGACGGCGTACGAACACCGTCAACATGATGACCGTCGCGACAGCCGTGCCGGCAAGGACGACATAGGAAGACTGGCGACTGCCGAGCTCCTCGACGACGTAGGCGAAGCCGATCAGCCCGGCCATCACCTGCACTGAACCGAGGAGGTCCCAGTCGCGCTCAGCACGATCGGCCGGTGCAGGAATCAGCAGCAGGCCGGCGACCAGCGCCAGGACGACGAGCGGCACGTTGATCAGAAAGACCGAGCCCCACCAGAAATATTCCAGCAGGACACCGCCGACCAACGGGCCGACTGCCGCCCCGCTGGACGCAACGGCTCCCCAGATCGCGATGGCGAGCGCCCGTTCGTGGTCATCGGAGAAGGTGATGCGAATAATCGACAGCGTCGCCGGCATCATCAGCGCGGCGCCGATCGCGAGCAGGACGCGTCCGCCAACCAGGATGGTGGCGGTCGGCGAATAGGCGGCGACGACCGAGGCCAGTCCGAAGACGATGAGGCCGGCGACGAATGTCCTCTTGTGCCCGACGCGATCGCCGAGCGAGCCGAAGCCCGGAAGCAGGCCGGCGACGACGAGCCCGTAGGCCATGACGATCCACAATTTCTCCGAGGCGGTTGCTCCGAGCTCATGGGTCAGGCTGGGCAGCGCGGTATAGAGCACCGTCATGTCGATGACGACGAGCGCCAGCGCGCTGGAGACGGTCAGGAGGATCAGCCAGCGATTACGTTTCGACATCGGCGAATCCGCCGGCGCAAGATTCTGTTCAGTCCGTGCATTCGCCATCTCGTGCACCGTCCTCATTCCCATTCAGAGTCTGTCGCGATGCGTGATCCGGCCGTTCATCATCGTCAGCTGAACGTTCACCTTGCCGATCTCGTGCGGCCCGACATCGAACAGGTTCTTCTCCAGCACGATCAGATCGGCCAGCTTCCCGACCTTGATGGAGCCGATCTTATCCTCCATGCGCATCTGGTAAGCTCCATTGATTGTGTAGCCTCGAATGAGCTGCGGCAGGCTCAGGCGTTCGGCGGCGGGCGGATGGACCAGGCCGTCGGGCTTGCCGGGTTCCTGGCGCGTATGGCCGGCCTGCACCGCCTCGAGCGGCTTGACCACGACCTTGGAGCCGGTCGCCAGGGCATCCATTCCGAACGACACTGTGACGCCTTGGTCGATGAACGTCTTGAAGCTGTACATGCGGCTCCAGCGCTCTTCGCCGTAGATCTCGCGGATGCGACGCTGGCTCGTATCCGGCACGCCCCACTGGATCTGGGTGTTCGCAATCAGGCCGAGCTTTCTGAAGCGCGCAATGTCCGAGGGCGCGGTGAGGAACGCGTGGCAGATGGTATGGCGACGGTTGCCGGGGCCCTGCCTGCCGAACGCGGCTTCGTATCCATCCAGGCTCATACGAACTGCGGCGTCGCCGACGGCGTGAAGGTGCGTATCGATTCCCTCCGCATGGGCTTCGCGCAGGATTCGATTCAACACGGGCGAGGGCAACAATGGTTCGCCGCGCCAATCCTGCCCTCCGGCATAGGGATCCAGCAGATAGGCGGTGCGGCTCAGCTCGGTGCCATCGACGATCAGCTTGAGCACCTCGGCCTTGACCAGCGGAGTGCGATAGCGCTTCCGATAGGCCCGAATGATCGGCAGCGGATCGACGTTGGGGTCGTTGTGATAGAGGCTGCCGATCACGCGTTGCAGCAGCTTGCCGCGGCTCTCGAGGTCGACCAGCATGTCGAAACCGTGATGCTGCTCGGTCGGCCAGGCGCTGAAGCCGGCATCGAAGAGGGTGGTGATGCCAGCGGCTGCGAGCTTGGGCTGCCATTCCTCGATGGCGGCGGCGGCTGACTTGAGGCCGAACGGTTCGATGCCGTGTTTTTCGAGCGTCTTCAGTACCGCGAACAGCGCGGGTACTTCCGAAATGAAGCCAGTCGGCTCGCCATTGGGATCCTTTTCGTACCAGGAGGAGCCGGGCACGACGTCGCGTGGGGTGTCCTTCGTGATGCCGGCCATCTCCAGCAGCTTGGAATTGACCCAGTAGCTGTGCAGATCGCAACTGACGAGCAGGACCGGCCGGTCAGGGAAGATCGCGTCCAGCGGTTCCTTGCGGGGACCCGAGGCGGGAAACGCGCCCGCGATCCATCCGAAGCCGAGAATGAACTTCTCGTCGGAATGCGTCTTGGCGTAATCGCGCAGGATCTCGGAGATGCGCTCAGGATCTTCCTCGTTGACCCAGGCGCCGCGGGCAAATGCCAGAGTGCAAAGATGCCAATGCGCCTCGACGAAGCCCGGCATCAGCATGCGGCCCTTGAGGTCGATGACCTCAGCCCCCCGTCTGGCAAACTTCATCGCTCCGGCATCGTCGCCGACATAGATGATCTTGTTGCCCTTGACGACGACGGCCGCCGCCCAGGGCTGCGAGCCTTCCACCGTGTAGACGCGCCCGCCGCGAAACACGGTCGTGCGATTGGGGGCGGCAAAAGCCGGAGCCGAGCCAGCGGCCGCGAATGCTGCGGCGGCAGCCGTGGTTGCAACCATCTGGCGACGGGTCAGTCCGCCGCCCTCCGGCTTCGACGCCGCGAACAGCGAACCGATGGCTGAGCCGCATGCGATGCACATTGTCCTGCTCCGAAAAGCCCACGTTCCGCGTGAGCCGCATCCTTCCCTGATCGAACGCTAAACTACGTTCCTCCGCGGCCGCCAGGATTGACCGCGATCAACTCGGCCTCAAAGGCGTCGAGCGTGCGCACGCAAACTGACGCTCTGGATGCTTGCTGATGGTGAAAATTCAAATCGAATGCCTTCAACAGGATTGCAGACCGGATTGCTGCTCACGGCCACAGAGGCCGCTCGTTCCAAGCAGCGTCATTTTGGAAACAGGAAAGCCAGGCTGGCGCGAAACTGCCAATGCGATGCCTGGTCCGGCTTCAGCAGATTGTAGTACGCGCCCACCTCGGCATTGATCGGCTGCTTATCGACCATGAAGAGCTTGCCCACGCCGACGCCGATCGGGACGACCCAGCGATCATTCCCCTTCGCGAGCCAGTTCGCCGTAATGATGGGACTCGAGCTGATGTAGGACCCGTCGGAGAAGTTGTAGGTCACGAAGTACTGCAGCATCATCTGGTTCACCGGCGCGCGGTCGCTCGGACCTGCAAACGACCAGATGTTGTTGGCGAGCACCCCCAGCACCCATGGACCCGGCATGGTCAGCGCGACAATGGTCGGACCTGCGCTCCATTTTCCCGAACCGAGGGCGGGATCGGTCGCCGACGGATAGGAAAAGGTCGGGCCGACACCCCAGATGAGGGCGCCCGAATGGGACGGGGTGAGCGCGAAGATCTGGTTGATGTCGCCGACCCCGCCGATCCGGCCTTGCTCGGGGGAAAAGCGGACCTGGGCGATGCCGGGAATGGTCGTGCGCGTCACCAGATTCCAGTCGGCATTGAGCTGGAACGGGATGACCGGCTCGATCTTGAAGACGTCGGCCGTCTGCCGGTACGGGCCCGTATTCGGCATGGCGATATTCTCAAGGCCGACGCTGATCGTGTCCGCGATCGGGTTCTGCGCCGTCTTGGCCAGATCTTCGAGCGACGGCGTCTTGGCCTGCTGTGCCAGGGCGCCGGAGTCATGGCAGAGTGCCGAAATCAGGAGCAACAGAACCACCTGTCGGAAGGCTCTCGGCGTCGTCGACCTCGCTGTCGAAGCGCTGCTCTTGCAGCCACTGTCTCGCGTCCACACCGCGTGGCCCCGCTGCATCACGTGAAGGTCGGAAAACGCTCGTCCGCGAACAGGGACCGCCGGAGACGGGACCAGTTGGACGCGAACTGGAACGTGTCGAGATCGGTGTAGGTCTGGCCGATCACCTGCATGCCCGAGGGCATGCGTTCCTCGACCAAGCCGAGCGGGACATCGACGACCGGATAGCGGTTGAGCAGATTCCAGTGCCACGTCAGCGCCAAGCCCAGACCGGTGCCCACCCACGGGTCCACCTTGTTCTCCTTGCTCTTGAACATGTCGGCCCCGACAAGAGGCGTTGCCATGGTCGGCATGAGCAGGATGCGGTACCCCTTGCCGAACACGCGCTGCTGGACCTGGCGGTGCAGCCGCTGCAGCAGCTCTTCGGCTTCTTCGGCCTGGCGCGGTCCGACCGGGCCGACCTGGTCGAGCATTTCGGTCATGTAGGGCGAGAGCTGATCGCGATGCGCATTCGAGATCTCGATCGCAGTGCCGATGGACGTCGACATCAGCCCACGGATGAAGACCATCTTGTGGGCCTTCGTGAAGCCGCAATCGACTTCGTCCACCGTGCAACCCGCGGCGCGCAGCGCCTCGATGCCTCTCAGCATCGCAGCCTTCACGGACGGTATGACGTCCGCAATGCCGGCGCCCCAATCCACGGCGATGCGCCACCCGGAAAGGCGCGGATAACGGGTGGGATAGTCGAGGCGAGGGCGCATCGCGGCCATCATCCGCTCGGACGGACCGACGATCGCGTTCTGGAGGCTGACGAGGTCGTCGAAGCGCCGCGCCATCGGGCCCGAGGTCGCGAACGGGATTTCCCCACCGGCCACGCGTCCGAACGGCGGCCTGAAGCCGTAGAGGCCACATTGCGAGGCGGGAATTCGGATCGAGCCGCCCATGTCCGAGCCCATGGCGAGCGTCGTGAAGCCTGCGGCCAACGCCGCGCCCGATCCCGCCGACGACCCGCCCGGAGAGTATTCCAGATTCCATGGATTGCGTGTCGTGCCCCAGGCGCGGGTGGATGCGCCGAGGAAGAGGTAGAATTCCGGTACGGTCGTCTGGAACGGCATGACGGCGCCGGCCGCCTCGAGCAAGTCGGTGATGGCCGAGTTTTCCGTTGCCGGCGGCGAGTCCTTGTAGAGGAGCGAGCCCTGTGTGATCCGCCAGCCCGGTCTGGAGAATTCGTCCTTGATGGCCACCGTGATCCCTTCGAGCGGCCTCGGGTTGCCGCGCCGATACCGGTCTTCGGACTGCTTGGCCTCCTTCATCGCCTGGTCGAAGTGCTCGTAGGTGATGCAATTGACCTTCGGGTTGTAGGCTTCGATCCGCTTGATCTGCGCCTTCAAGAGATCGACAGGCGACGCCTTGCGGGCCCGGAACATGGCGGTGAGATCGGCGACCGACGCGTAGCAGAGCGGATCGGCAGACTCGGCCCGCGCGGCCGGCAAACCGAGTTCGGACGCGACCAACGCCGCTCCCGCGCCTTTGATGAGCATTCTTCTGTCGATCATATACGCCTCCGTATGTCCGGGAATCGGTCTGAGTATGTCGATGTGGCCCTGAAGGTGACGGTCCGAGACGTCGCTGGATTCAGCTTCGCTGTTCGTGCCTGACCTGACCGTTCATGACGGTCATCAGCACCTTTGTGTTGTGGATGTCGTGCGGGGCGACTTCGAACAGGTTTCTTTCAAGCACGATCAGATCGGCGAGCTTGCCGGCCTCGATCGAACCGACCTTCTGGTCGAGCCCGAGCTGATAGGCCGAGCCCATGGTGGCGGCGCGGATCGCCTCTTCGAGGCTGATCCGCTCGTCGAGCGGCACCAAAGCCGGCTGATCCGGCTTGTTCAACTCCCGCCGCGTGGTCGCGATCTCGATCGCATCCAGCGGCTTGTAGGTGCTGTAATAGCCGGCGGCCGGCCAATCGGTGCCGAGCGAGATGTTGGCGCCGTGACGCAGGATCGAGCCGGTGCGAAACGCCTGCTCGGCGCGCGCGCCGACGCGCGGCCGCATCACGCCCTGCCAAGAGGCATCCGCCACCGACCATTGGGCGGAGAACTGCGCGGTGACGCCGAGCTTGGCGAAGCGCGGCAGATCGTCAGGTGAAACAAATACGAGATGCGCCAGCGTGTGCCGGCGATCGCGCGGCGGATTGACCTTGATCGCGGCTTCGAACGCGTCCAGCGACAGGCGGTTGGCGCGATCACCGTAGGAATGGATGTGAATATTGAGGCCCGCCCTGTCGGCGCGTCGGATGATGTCCTTGAACTGCTCCGGCGGGACCAGCGTCTCGCCGCTCGTGCTCGGATCGTCGCTATAGGGGGCCAGCAATGCGGCGGTCCGTTGGGCTTCGCCGCCGTCGATGTTGAGCTTGAGAACGGGCGCCTGCACCAGTTCGGAATTGAAGCGTCGACGCAGGGCCTTCGCGATCGGCACGGGGTCGATCGCCGAATTGTTGTGGTAGGTCGATCCGACCACACGGAACGGCAGTTTTCCTTTGCGCTCCATGTCCTGATAGAGTTCGTAGCCTGTCTCCTCGGGCAGAACGAGCAGTCCGGCATCGAACACGCTGGTGATGCCGGCCGCCGACGCCTTCGGTAGCCACTGTGCGAGCGAGTCCGCAATATAGCCGGTCGTGAACGGCGAGACCGCGTTAAGGACCGGAAACATCGCCGGTGGCTCGACCAGATAGCCGGTCGGCTCTCCCGAGGCCGGGTCCCGCTCGAAGTAGCTGTAGCTGGGCAACGGATCCTTGGTCGCCTTGGTCACCTTGGCAATCGCCAGCGTCTTGGAATTGACCCAGGCGGAATGGCCATCGATCCCGACGAGAAAGACGGGCGTGTCCGGCCAGATCTGATCGAGATCCTCCTTGCGCGGGCCGGTCGGCGGAAAGGCGTTATAGCGCCAGCCGAAGCCGCGGACGATGGCGGCCTGGCCCAGCTTGGCGCGATAGGCCTTCAGGGCGTCGAGCATCTCCTCCCTTGTGTCGTATTGAAGATCGACGCCCCGAGTCACGACAGCGCCCGCTATCGGATGGATGTGTCCTTCCACGAAGCCGGGCAGCAGCATCCTGCCGGCGAGATCGACGACGCGGGTCTTCGGGCCGATGAAGGACCGGACGCCCGCGTCATCGCCGACATAGACGATGTGCTTTTGCTTGACGGCGACCGCGCGGGCCCATTCCCGGCCGCCGTTCACGGTGTAGACCGGGCCGTTGCGAAACACGATGTCGGCCTTGCCGCCGCCGGTTCGCGCCTCGGCGTTCGTCGGAGCGGACACCGAGGCAACGCCGGCTGCGGCGAACGCCGCGCCTGCCTGCAGGAGCCTGCGTCGTGACGGCTCGGCCTCGTTGACGGAGCCAAAATCAAGCTGGAGCAAACCACGGAATCTTGCCCAGTTGCATGCGATGCACATGCATTCATCCTTACACGCTCTGCGGGAAACGCATTCTTCTTGATTCCGCGGATCATATGAACTCGGGGGAACTACGTAGCCCTTCGCGTGCGAAGCGTTCGCATGAGCCGTGCGTGTTCGAGACGATTAGATTCGAATGACTGTCATTTCGGGAGGAAGTACGCGACGTCCGAAGCGGAATGGCCAATTCAAAGCAAGCAGGGGCCGCATCACCTTGTCATGGACGCCGGCCTGCGCCAGTTTGCGAGTGGGTTGCGAACTCATCCGATGTGCAGAGTTCAGCTCATGGCAACGAAATCGATGTAACCTGCAAGCGTGCGATTCGTGTGGCTCTGCGAGCAAGACCCCTGATCTGGCTGCTTCCGTGTAGCAACTGGCGGTCTCGCTTCGCTCGGCAATGTGTTCTCATGATCTTGCTTGCTGGCCGTGATGCTCCAGCTGAGGGGTGACGGCAGACCGACGGAGTGAAGAATGTTCACACTGGCACATGCAGGGACTTGGCTCGTCGTCGGCTTGATTGGTGGCGGCCTTGCCGGAATCCTGGTGAAGCGCCGCCGAGCCGGTTTCGGGCTCCTCACCAACATCGGATTGGGATGCGTCGGCGCCCTCATCGGTGGTGTCTTGTTCAACCTGTTCGGGTTGTTTCCAGGCATGGGCAGCATCGTCATTTCGCTGCGCGATGTCGTCGCGGCGTTCGTCGGCTCGCTGGTCCTGCTGGCGGCAATCTGGTTGTGGGGCGCAGCCCGCGAACGGAGTCCGCGCTGACCGCAGGCGGTGGTCAGCCCGGGTGACGCGCGGTCTCCGCGCGCCAGTCGCGCGGGCGCATGCCGAAGCGCTGCTTGAAGCGGCGCGTGAAGTGCGACAGATCCGAAAAGCCCCAGTCGAAGGCGATGCGGCCGATGTCCCGGCCGCATCGGGCGGGATCGCGCAGATCGCGCGCTGCGCCATCGAGCCGGCGCTCCATCACCAGGTCGGAGAAGCTGGTCCCGGCGCGGGCCAGCAGCTTGTGCACATAGCGCTCGCTGATCCCGACGACAGATGCGATGGTCGCCACCGTCAGGCCGGGCTCGCGCACCCGCTCGTGAATGGCGCGGCGTAGCGCCAAGGTCGTCGCATCGGCAAATGAGGTGGTCGCATGCGTCTCGCGGCGGCCGCGGCGCGCCAGGCTCAGCGCCACCAGATCGAGCAGCACGCCGAACAGCGCCGACGCATCGTCGGGCGCGAGCCGCAGCGCATTGGCGTTGAGGGAGCGCGCCGTCTCCACGATCAGTGCGCCGACGCATGGATCGTCGGACAGCCGCGTCGGCGCGATGTCCGGCTCCGCCGGCAGGCGGCTGCACAGCGCATCGGCGGGGACGCGGAACGAGATCACGCCGAGCGACGGCCCGCGATCGTGCTGCAGCACGAAGGTGCGATCGCTGTCGAAGATGCCGACCTGACCGGCGGACAGGCTGACATCGCATTCGTCCTGCAGGATGGTGCAGCGGCCGGCGAGCTTGAGGTTGAGATAGAAGCAGCGCTGGGTGGAAGCGGCGATGTCCGTGCGCGAGCGACGTACGATGTGCTCGGGAAAGCTGACGCGGTTGATGGCGCCGCTCCCGAGGCTGATGCTTTGCACCTCCGCAGCGAATCCGATGCCGCGCGCCGGCTCCGGCGTCAAGTTCATGAAGGCCTGGCAGATCGCCTCGCGGTAATACGAGAACTGCTCCTCCGGCCGCACCGCCGCCGTATTCCAGCTCCGCTGCCGTTCCGGCTCGGCGCCCATCGGTTCACTCCGAGACCAATCGGGTTCAGTTGCAGCCAAGCGCCGCGGGCGCGGTCCGGCCCATAGTCCTTGCACCGCCTTCCATCGTGCAAAGGAACGTGATCATGTCAACCTACGTCCTGGTCCATGGCGCCTGGCATACCGGCGCCGAGCTCGAGCCGGTCGCCGCGCATATTCGCTCCGCCGGCCACACCGTCCATCTGCCGACCATCCGCGGCAACCGCCCCGGCGACGCAAAGACCACTGGACTCGACGAGGCGATCGCCTCGATCTGCGACTACTTCACCGAGCATGACATCACCGACGCCGTGCTGATGGGGCATTCGTATGGCGGCATGGTCATCACCGGCGTCGCCGACCGCATCGCTCAGCGCATCCGCCGCCTGGTCTACTGGAATGCGTTCGTGCCCAACGACGGCGAGTGCCTCAACGACATGGTGCCACCGCACTATGTTGCGCTGTTCGACGCCGTCGCTGCGGAGCGCGGCGACGGTTCGGTGGTGCTGCCGTTCCCGGTCTGGCGCGAGGCCTTCATCAACGACGCCGATCTCGCCACCGCGACGCGCGCCTATGAGATGCTCAATCCGCATCCCAACAAGACCTTCACCGACAAGATCAAGCTGCGCGCCAATCCCGCCGAGATGGCAATCGCGAAATCCTACATCAACTGCACCGAGGACACGGCGCTGCCGCACAGCCTGCCATGGCATCCGCGGCTGTCCGGCAAGCTCGGCCTGTTCCGGCTGGTCCAGGTGCCCGGCAGCCATGAGCTGTGCTTCTCCGATCCCGGCCGGCTCGCGCAGGCGATCATGGATGCGGGACGCGATTGACGGCGCGTGTCGCCACGCTCCCGGTGTGGCGCCGGTCGGTCATCATTTCAGGTTGTGATCGGCGTCACATTCGCCGGGAGCGCGATCGGCCAGACTGATCTCCGATGAATGCAGCCCGGCGGGGCCTCCATCCTCGCCGCACCATCGGAGAACGCGTCATGGCCCAGCTCCATCTGACGTCCCCTCGGGGTCTTGCATCCAAGACATCAGCCGCGAAAGCGCCCGCGCGGCCGGCCGCGACCAGGGCCGGCTGGCTCGCGATGGCCGCCGGCGCGATCACGACCGTGTTCGCCGCGATCGGCGCGGCGAACAGCGTCCTTCCCGCGGCGTCGAACGTCGGCGCGGCCGTGCTCGAAGCGCTGAACGTGCCGGCCTGCCTGTCCTATTCCGATCGCTATGACGGCACGCAGAGCAGCTTCCGCAAGGAAGGCCAGCTCTGGCGCGAATATCCGCGCGGCTCGGAGACGTATAGTTACGAGTTCAAGGAGATCCGCCGCACGCGTCAGGAGATCATGCTGTGGAACGTGACGCCGCGTCCGAACGTGCCGGATGCCGCGAGCCTCGTCGTGCATCTGCCGGTGTGCGGCGGCATGGCGGTGCTGACCGAGGGCCTGCCCGAGCGCGCGACCAATCTGCAGCAGACCTGGCCCGACCGCGGCTGAGGCTCCGACGCGGACAGGCGAGTTCGGATTATTTCAGCACGATCCAGGCCGGCGCGTGGTCGCTGGCGCCGTCCTCGCCGCGGATGGCGCTGTCGACGCCGGCCTTGGCAAGGCGCGGCGCGAGCTGCGGGCTCAGCAGCAGGTGGTCGAGCCGCAGGCCGGCATCGCGCGGCCAGCGGTTGCGCTTGTAGTCCCAGAACGTGAACATCGGCGCGTCCGGATGCAGCATGCGGATCGCGTCGCACCAGCCTTGATCGACCAGCGCCTTGAAGGCGGCGCGGCTCTTCGGCTGGATCAGCGCGTCCTTGTCCCAGGATCGCGTCGGATAGATGTCGAGCGTAGCAGGCGCCACATTGTAGTCGCCGGCGAGCACGGCCGGCAGGTCGTCCTTGATGAAATCAGCCGCGTGCTTCTGCAGGCGTTTGAACCAGGCGAGCTTATAGTCGAATTTCGGCCCCGGCTGCGGATTGCCGTTCGGCAAATAGAGGCAGCCGACGACGAGGCCGCGCACCGCGGCCTCGATGTAGCGCGCCTCCTGGTCTCTGGGATTGCCGGGCAGGGCGGTGCGGGTCAGCACCGGCTCGGCTTTGCGCGCAAGGATCGCGACGCCGTTCCAGGTCTTCTGTCCCTGCCACACCGCGCCATAGCCGGCCTTGGCGATCGCATCGACGGGGAAATCGGCCTGGGTGCATTTCAGCTCCTGCAGGCAGACGATGTCGGGCCTGGCCGCGCGCAGCCAGCGCAGCAGATTGGGGAGCCGCCGCCGGACATTGTTGATGTTGAAGGTCGCGATCTTCATGATGCCCGTCGCCGTGGGATGGTCCGGATGACCAAGCTCGCAATCGGCTTTTTGTTCAAGCGGCAGCGTCGATGCAGCCAAGGCTGCTACGAAAGCCCGGCCTATCAGGCAACCCGCGTGCTTCTCGGCGGCGCGAGTCGAGAGGCGCACGCACCTACTTCGGTCGCGACGCCACCAGCGCGCGGATCTTGTCGGCATCGTCCGGCGTCGCGGGATTGTAGATCACCATGGTGAGGTCGGGCCGGCCATCGACGGCGAAGCCCGAAAATTCCATCGAGAGCGATCCGGCGACGGGATGCTGCAGGGTCTTCACGCCGTCACCGTGCCGCCCTTGCACATCGTTATCGCGCCACATCGCCGCGAATTCCGGGCTCGTCGCGCAGAGCTCGTCGACCAGCGATTGGACATTGCGGGCCGCGCCGGCGCGGGCCACGTCGGCGCGGAAGGACGCGACCACATAGCGCGCCACGGCCTGCCAGTTGGGCTGTGCGGCGCGGACGCGGCTGTCGTGGAACATCATGCGCAGAACATTGCGCTGGCCCTCCGGCAGGGTGCTGTAGTCGGTGAGGACGGCCGCAGCCGCCCTGTTCCAGGCGAGGATGTCCCATGTCGCCGTGCGAACGAAGGCGGGACTGTATTCCAGCGTGTCGAGCACGCGTTGGAGACGGGGTGAGATGCCGTCGATCGCGTGATAGCGGGCTTCGGGTGGCCGGCCGAGACCGAGCAGGAACAGATGCTCGCGCTCGGCGTCGGTCAGCATCATGGCGCGCGCGATGCGGTCCAGCACGTCGGCGGAGGGCGCGCCGCCGCGCCCTTGCTCGAGCCAGGTGTACCAGGTGGCGCTCACATTGGCGCGCTGCGCCACCTCTTCGCGCCGAAGCCCCGGCGTTCGCCGCCGCTGCAGCGGCAGGCCGAAGGCGGTCGGATCGAGCTTGGCGCGGCGATCCCTGAGATAGGTCCCGAGAGGGTTGGCGTCCGTCATCCTGTTAGCGATTATACCCGTATAAAGTCACGACTTTACCCGCATGAGCAGCCTAGCAATATCCCGGCGGTCTGAACAGGGAGTGTGTCTCATGCGCGTATTCGTCACCGGCGCCGCCGGATTCATCGGCTCCGAAACCACCAGGGAGCTGATCGCCGGCGGGCATCAGGTCATCGGCCTCGCGCGCTCCGCGGAGAACGTCCGCACGCTCGAGCAACTGGGCGCGCAGGTTCATCGCGGCTCGCTGCAGGACATCGAGAGCCTGAAGCGCGGCGC
The DNA here is from genome assembly GCF_032381375.1 of Bradyrhizobium sp. SZCCHNR1017. Taxonomy (NCBI): domain Bacteria; kingdom Pseudomonadati; phylum Pseudomonadota; class Alphaproteobacteria; order Hyphomicrobiales; family Nitrobacteraceae; genus Bradyrhizobium; species Bradyrhizobium sp. SZCCHNR1017. Next base: position 149,918 of record NZ_JAUHIR010000001.1, read on the forward strand.
GAGGGAGGCCGACGGCGTGATCCATCTCGCCTTCATCCACGACTTCGCGAAATTCGCGGAGAACGGCGCCATCGACAAGGCCGCCATCGAAGCCATGGGCGAGGTGCTGGTGGGCACGAACAAGCCGTTCATCGTCACCTCCGGAACGGGGCTCGTTGCGGCCAATGTGGTGGTCACCGAAGACATGCGGCGCGAGTCGTCAGCGCATGTCCCGCGCGTGTCCGAGCAGGCCGGCCTGGCCTACGCATCGCGTGGCGTGCGCGCGATGGTGATCCGCCTGCCGCAGGTGCACGGCGCGCCGGGCAAGGCCGGCCTGATCTCCTATCTGGTCGAGCTCGCGCGGCAGAAGGGCCGCGCCGCCTATGTCGGCGAAGGCACCGAGCGCTGGGCGGCGGCGCATCGATCGGATGTCGCCCGCCTCTACCGGCTCGCCCTGGAGAAGGGCATTGCAGACGCGATCTACCACGCCGTCGGCGAGGAGGGCGTCCCCATGCGCGAGGTCATCGAGGTGATCGGCCGCGCGCTGAACGTGCCGGTCGTGTCGATCAGCAAGGAGGAGGCGGGCGACTACTACGGTCCACTGGCGATGTTCGCAGGGCTGGACATGCCGGCCTCCAGCGTCCTGACACAGCAGCGCCTGGGCTGGAGACCGGACGGGATCGGTTTGATCGCCGACATTGGCCAGCCGGACTACTTCAAGGCGTGAGCGCCGGCCGCGACCGACCCGCAGCGCCCATCTTGATCGAATGATGGCGCTCTTGCGCGACCAGCCCCGCAGCCCGGATGAGCGCGGCGACATCCGGGTTTTCCGATACGGCACGTGAGACCCCCGGATATCGCTGCGCTCATCCGGGCTACAGCAGCGGGCGCTGTCGCAGCCGTGTGCCGATATCCATCAGCCCGTCATTGCGAGCGCAGCGAAGCAATCCAGGGTGGCATGTGGGATTCTGGATTGCGTCGCTTCGCCGCTGCGCTCGTAATGACGATGTGGCGCGCGCTCGGGCGCCTGAGGCGGAGGCGCTTCCTCTCACCAAAGTATGGCCCCTAGCTACATGTGCTCATTGTGCAGATTCTCGTTGTCATCCAGCCGACTTTTTAATGATTAAGATCATAGCCTCGCCCCTGGTCCGCCGAGCGGAGACCATGCGTGGAGGTTGGGTGTGAATGACGATGTGCCTTGGTACGTAAGTCTGATCATAGCCTGGTTGCCACTGATCATGTTCGTCTTGGCCGTTGCATGGAGCACCCGTCGGATTCAGACGTCTCTGACGGCCGGCGATGGTCGCTCGCTGGCGCAGATCGTCGGTGATCTGGCGGATGAGATGAAGCGGGCGAATGACAGAAGATTGTAGCCGGTCGCGCGACTCATCTGAACGAGCCGGGCGGTCTCGTAGATATTTGCAGGGAAGAAGCTGGGTATGACTAATGATGTTCCATGGTATGTAAGCCTGATTGTCTCCTGGCTTCCCTTCATCATATTCGTTGCCGCAATTCTCTGGAGTTCGCGGCAGCTGCGGAAGTCGCTCACTGCGAGTGATGGCCGCTCCCTGGCGCAGGTTGTCGACGATCTGGCGCGAGAGATGAAGCGCGCCAACGACATCCGTCATGACCAGGCACCCTAGCCAGCGTAGCTTGGCCCTAACGGGCGCGCCGAAACGCGGAATTCATCAACGATCTCAACGCGACTCACCCTGTCCAGTCCTTCCGCGAAAAATATTGTACTTCCGTTTATCAGAAAAACATGCTTCACTCCCTCCGTCCCGCCTCGGCACGAGGGGCGTATCGCGATCGTCATGACACGCGGGGTGGGATGTGGTGGGCGCTTGGGGTCGCAGCATGGCTTGAGGCCGTGCGGACGAACGGCACGAGGCGCACGTCGAAGACGTATGGTCCTGGCATCTCGACGCTGATGCTACGCTGGCGGTGATGATCCGCCGGTCACGGGGGCAAGACAGCCGATCCCCGGGGAGAGTACGCATAAGGCGTAAAGCCATCGCGCGGGGAATGCCGGTTGACCGGCTGAACCTGTGGTGACTGCCGCCTGCTTTTTTTCTGCAGGCGGGCCATGGGTGAGGCCTTCACCCGGCATTCCCTGCGCCCTCGTCTTTCGAAGAGGGTGAAAAAGAGATGCAAGCCTCGGGCGTTGTATGCCGCGAGAACGATGGCTCATGTCAGTTCACCGTCATTGCGAGCGCAGCGACTTGTCCGCCGTAGCTCGAAGAGCGAAGGCGGAAGCAATTCAGGGTGGTGTGCGGGACTCTGGATTGCTGCGCTCGCAATGACGATGTGGAAGCAGCTGTATGCACGTCAGACAGAGAGCGTTGCTGCGCGCGATCAGCTTTCCGCTGCCGCCGCGCCGCCCTTGTAGATGCGATGATAGCGCCGGCCGAGATTGGTCAGGACCTCATAGCCGATGGTGCCGAAATGATGCGCGAGCTCGTCGACGGTGATGCCCTCGCCGAGCAGCGTGGCGAAGTGGCCGCGGCGGGCGGCCTTCGGCGGCAGGTCGGTGACATCCACCGCGATCAGGTCCATCGAGATGCGCCCTGCGATTGGGCAGCGTTGGCCGGCAATGATGACGTCGGCGCCGCGGGTGCCGTCGTTGGAGCTCGCCGCGCGGAAATAGCCGTCGGCATAGCCGGCGGAGAGGATCGCGATCTTTGTCGGGCGGCGCGCCGTCCAGGTGCCGCCATAGCCGACCGTGTCGCCGCGCGCGAGGTCACGCAGTTGCACGATGCGCGCCTTGATCTCGGCGACCGGCTGCATGGGATTGTCGGCCTCCGGCGTCGGATTGACGCCGTAAAGCGCGGCACCGGGCCGGACCATGTCGAACTGGAAAGCGGCGCCGAGGAAGATGCCGGAGGAGGCGGCAAGCGCGGCGGGCACGCCGGCGAACACGCTGACGACCTCGCGGAACGTCGCGAGCTGGCGTGCATTCGACGGGCTGTTGATCTGCTCGGCGGAGGCCAGATGGCTCATCACCAGCGTGATGCCATGGTCGCCGGTCTGGATGCGCGGGATCATGCCATGCGCGTCGATCGGGCTGAGGCCGAGCCGGTTCATGCCGGTGTCGACATGGATGGCCGCGCCGCCCTTCCAGCCGGTGCGACGGCAGAACATGTCCCATTCGGCGAGCTCGTTGAGGTCGCCGATGACAGGACGGCAGTTGATCGCCGCGTAGTCGTCGCCGGTGTTCTGGAAGAAGCCGTCGAGCACGTAGAGCGCGGCGCTGTCCGGCAAAGCGGCGCGGGCGACTTTTGCCTCCGCGAGCGTCGCGACGAAGAAGGTCTTGCAGCCGGCCGCGGCGAGCGTGCGCGCCACCTGGGGAATGCCGCAGCCATAGGCGTCGGCCTTGATCACCCCGGCGCATTCGGCCGGCACTGCGGTCTTTTCCAGCTTGCGCCAATTGGCGGCGAGCGCGTCGAGATCGATGGTCAGCACGCCGGTGGCGCTGGCCGGGACAGCCTCGTCGACCGCCGAGACAGGTTGCTCGGCGGGTTTCTGTTCGGGAACACTCATGTGGCGCTTTTACGCGCCGCGGCGTCACGGTTCAACCGCGTCAGGTCAATAGTCGTGGTGCTGCGGCGGCAGGCCGTCATGGGCGAGGTCGCCGAAGCGGGTGACCGAGGCGTCGAAGTGCAGCTCGACCGTGCCGGTCGGACCGTGGCGCTGCTTGCCGATGATCACTTCGGCCTTGCCGAGCGCCAGATCCATTTCCATCTGCCACTTCTGGTGCTCCTCGGTGCCGGGACGCGGCTCCTTGGCGGCCAGATAGTACTCGCCGCGATACACGAACAGCACCACGTCGGCGTCCTGCTCGATCGAGCCGGATTCACGCAGGTCCGACAGTTGCGGCCGCTTGTCCTCGCGGTTTTCGACCTGGCGCGACAGCTGCGACAGCGCGATGATGGGAACGCTGAGCTCCTTGGCCAGCGCCTTCAGGCTGGTGGTGATCTCGGTGATTTCCTGGACGCGGTTGTCGTTGCCGCGCTTGCCCGAGCCCGACAGCAGCTGGATGTAGTCGATCACCAGCAGGTCGAGGCCCTTCTGGCGCTTCAGCCGGCGGGCGCGCGCCATCACCTGCGCGATCGAGATGCCGCCGGTCTCGTCGACATAGAACGGCAGCGACTGCAGCTCGATCGAGCATTCGCGCAGCTTCTCGAAATCGGCCTCGGTGATGCCGCCACGGCGGATGTGGCTGGAGGGAATGCCGGAGCGCTCGGCGATGATACGGGTGGCGAGCTGCTCGCCGCTCATTTCGCAGGAGAAGAACCCGACCACGCCGCCCTGGGCGGCGCGATAGGTGCCGTCCGGCTGCAATTCGGGAACATAGGCCTGGGCGACGTTGTAAGCGATGTTGGTGGCGAGCGAGGTCTTGCCCATGCCGGGACGGCCGGCGAGGATGATCAAGTCCGAATGCTGCAGGCCGCCCATCTTGGCGTCGAGATCGCGCAGGCCCGTGGAGATGCCGGACAGCTTGCCGTCGCGCTGAAAGGCCTTGGCGGCCATGTCGAGCGCGGTCGTCAGCGCCTGGGAGAATTTCTGGAACCCGCCGTCGTAGCGTCCGGACTCCGCGAGCTCGTACAGCCGGCGCTCGGCGTCCTCGATCTGGTTGCGCGGCGCGAAGTCCACCGGCGCGTCATAGGCGACGTTGACCATGTCCTCGCCGATGCCGATCAGGTCGCGGCGCAACGACAGGTCGTAGATGGTGCGGCCATAGTCCTGGGCGTTGATGATCGTGGTCGCTTCGGCCGCGAGCCGTGCCAGATACTGCCCGACGGTCATGCCGCCGATGTCGACGTCGGCCGGCAGGAACGTCTTCAAGGTCACGGGCGTCGCGACCTTGCCCATCCGGATCAGGCTGGACGCGGTCTCGAACACGGTCTGGTGCAGCGGCTCGAAGAAATGCTTCGGCTCGAGGAAGTCCGACACGCGATAGAACGCGTCGTTGTTGACCAGGATCGCGCCGAGCAGACCCTGTTCCGCCTCGATGTTGTGAGGAGCGCTGCGATAGGCCGGCGTTGCTGCGTCAGCCGACGCCAGCTTGTGAACGTTCGAATCGGTAAGTGCCATGACCGCGTGTTTAGCAGCTTTGAAGGGGAGGGGATAAAGCGCCAGTCGCGCGCGAAGCGGAAGCGAAAGCTGAGCGCAATTCACCGTCTGGTAAATCTGGTGGATGAATCCGGACTCGCCAGATGCCGCGCTTGACGGAACCGACAGGACTCAACGCCGCGCGAGCGCGAGCGACACGCCGGTGCAATCAACCGGCGCGATCGTTCGACACGTCGGCGAGGCGGGAACGAGAGCCGGTACGGCAGGGCGTGCCAGGGCCGCGCGTGGATCCGCGCCCGGCGTCAGACCAGCAGCAGATAGAGGAGGGCGATCAGGGATGCTCCCACGCCCGCGGCGATCAGCGCGTAGTCGGTGCTGAAGTCGGTCTGGGGTTCCAACATGGCTCTGGCGGGGCTCGGGGACATGCGAGGACACTACGGCCGGGCTTCCCCAGGGTCTGTGAGCCAGTTCACAGACCGCACGATTTGTTTGAAAATTTGAGTCGGATGGGCATGATCTCGCGGTTGGGATGCAAGGCGTCCATCGAGCATCTCAGAATTGAAGTCGAGACCGGCGCGGCGCAGCCGAGGGAATGCGGCCGTCCGTCTCTGCAGGACCATTGCACTGGCGCCGCCCTCCGTTGTCGTCGCGGGCCGCGCGCGCTACTCACCCGCCATCTGCAGCGCCGGGCGGCTGCCGCGCTCGCGCGCCCGCAGCCGCGTCTCCTCACGGTGGACGTAGTCGCGCGTCATCGGCACGACGCCCTGGCGCTTCGTCAGCTGGATCTGGACATTCATCAGGTTCTGCTTGCGGAACCCCATTTCCGCGGCCGCCAGGTAGAACTCCCACATCCGCGCGAAGCGCTCGTCATAGAGCTGCACGGCCTCGTCGCGCCGGGCCATGAAGCGTTCGCGCCACGCCTTCAGGGTCTCCGCGTAGTGCAGGCGCAGGATCTCGATATCGCAGACGAGGAGCCCGGCGCGCTCGATCGCCGGCAGAACCTCCGAGAGGGCTGGGACGTAGCCGCCGGGGAAGATGTATTTGGCGATCCAGGGATTGGTCGCATCAGGGCCCACGGAGCGTGCGATCGAATGCAGCAGCATGACGCCGTCGTCCGCGAGCAGCTCGGCGCTGCGGCGAAAGAAGGAGTCGTAGAAGGCGACCCCGACATGCTCGAACATGCCGACCGAGACGATGCGGTCGAAGGTGCCGGGCACGTCGCGATAATCCTGCAGCAGGAAGCGGGCGGAGGCGGAGAGGTGCCGTTCGGCCGCGCGGGCCTCGGCAACCTGCAACTGCTCGGCCGACAAGGTCACGCCGGTCACGTCGGCATCACACATCTCGGCCAGGTAGAGTCCAAGCCCGCCCCAGCCGCAGCCGATGTCGAGGACGCGATGGCGGCGGCCGATCAGCAGTTTGGCCGCGAGATGACGTTTCTTGGCGAGCTGGGCATCGTCCAGCGTCGCGTCCGGCGTCTCGAAATAGGCGCAGGAATATTGCCGGTCGGCATCGAGGAACAGCGAATACAGCCGCCCATCGAGATCGTAATGATGGGCGACGTTGCGGCGCGCGCGTGCCCGGATATTGAGCTGGCGCAGGTGCCGGATCAGATAGCGCAGCCACCATTGCGGCCTGGCCCAGTCGGGCACCACGGCCGGCTGGCTCATCACGATCGACAGCAGGTCCGCGATCGTTCCTCGTTCGACCACGAACGAGCCGTCCGTATAGACCTCGCCGAGCGCGAGCTCGGGGTTGGCCAGAATCCGGCGCTCGGCTTCACGAGTCAGAAATCGTGCCGCCACGGGGACGCCGGTTCCATCCCCGCAGCTGAACGACGTGCCGCTGGCGGTCGTAAAGCTGATCGAGCCACGGCGAATGAAGCTACTCAACAGACTTCGCAGCAAACGGTCCATCCACACCACCCAACGAGCTATTCCCGTGAGTTGCTGACTTTCCAGGCCGTCGCACTCGACGCGTTGAGAACCGATTGGTTCCCTATCATCACGTTGTTATGTTACCCGGCGGGCACAAGCCGACGCCACTGCCATGAACACAACGCCGATATTCCGAGCCGTCATTGATCGATGGACATCTCGGCGCAGGAACATCTGTGCGCTTTCATTCGCTCCGCAATCCGTTAAAAAGGCCGCGGCCGCCGGTCTTTTGGCCGGTGTCCGGCATCTGACCGCCGGACGAGGTCTGAAGGGATCGCCGTCGAGGGCGTGGAGCGACCGCAATGTCCGCTGTCACGTTCGGCTGATAGCGAGAGGAAACACGGCAGCGGATGTCGCGCGGGGCGGCGCCGTGTGGGCGAAACCATAGCTGGAGAATGAGAATGGTGGGCCGAGCGCTCAATTTGGCGACGGTGGTGGCGGTGTTCTGCATGGGCTTCGCGGGGGCCGCCGTTGCGCAGGAAAATCTCGATGCGGGCAAGAGTCCTGCGCAGATCTACAACGGGACCTGCGTGGTCTGCCACAAGTCGCCGCGCGGCCTGGCCAAGAACACCTCGGCCAGCTCGCTGCCCGGATTTCTGCGCCAGCATTACACGACGAGCCCCGAGATGGCCGGCGTGCTCGCCAACTACCTGATTGCGAACGGCGCTGCGGATGCGCGATCAACGGGCCACTCCGGCAAGGAGACGCGGTCCGAGCGCCGCGCCCGGTCGGCCGCCACCGAGCCGCCCGAGGCGAAACCGGCCGCCGCGGATGCTGCTGCCAGCCCAGGCGAGCCGCGCCGCCGTTCGGGTCATCACTCCAAGCGCTCCGCGCCGGCCGAGGCGAAGCCCGACGCGGCAACTGATCCAGCCGCTGCGCCGGCCGACGGCGAGGGCAGCGCGCCCGCGAAGAAGGGCCGGCTCGGCAAGCGCAAGAAGCCGGCCCAGGAGGGCTCGGCTGCGGAGGAGACGCGCGGCGAGCCGACCGGTGCGACCCGGCCGTCGGCGTCGCGCGAGGACAGCGCTGCCGGCTCCGAGCCGCCGCGGGTCGAGCCGGCAAGATCGAGCGAGGCCGCGCCGGCGCTGCGCGCCGATCCGGTCCCGCCGGTGACGCCGGCGCCGGCCACGACCCAGTCGGTGCCGTCGGATCCCTCGGTTCCGTCCTCGCCCTCGCGGTGAGACGACAATGAAAAAGCCCGGCTCGGTGAGCCGGGCTTTTCCGCAAATGGGCTGGCGCGCTTACTGCTGCGCAGGCTCGCCGGCAGCGCCCTCGTCCTGGGCCTCCGGATCGAAGAACTCGCCGGCGGCCGCGATCGCTTCGGCGGCGGCGTCGCGGTCTTCCTGGCGGGTCGAGATGTCCTCGCCGCGCTTGATGCGCTCGGCCTCGTCGGCGCTGCGGGCGACCGTCACGGTCACCGAGGTCTCGACCTCCGGGTGGATCGCGATGGTGATCGTCTGCTTGCCGATCGTCTTGATCGGGGCGTCGAGCCAGACCTGCGGCCGGCTGACGGTGATGCCGTCGGCGGCGAGGGCGGTGACGATGTCGCGCACCGAGACCGAGCCGAACAGCTGGCCGGATTCGGAGGCCTGGCGGATGATGACGATGTCGCGGCCGTCGATCTTCTCGGCGACCTTGGCCGCCTCGCCCTTGGCCTTGATGTTGTTGGCTTCGAGCTCGGCCTTCATGCCCTCATACTTGGCCTTGTTCTCGGCGGTGGCCCGCAGCGCCTTCTTGCGCTTCAGCAGGAAGTTGCGGGCGAACCCGTCCTTGACCTTCACGATCTCGCCCATCTGGCCGAGCTTGGCGACACGTTCCAGCAGAATGACTTCCATCGATGTTCTCCTTGTGATGTTCGGAAGCGGTTGGTGTGAGGTTGAACTTTTACGGCACCGGCAAAGGCGGCGGCTGCCGCGGGCCGTAACGGTGACGGAGGTCGAAGGCGGCGTCGGCGAGGCCGAGGACGATCATCGCCAGCATGGGGATCGGCCAGATGAACGTCAGCATCAGCGCGTAGGCGAGGCCGAGCCAAAGCGGCCGGGTGCGCAGCGGCAGGGTCAGCGTATGCAGGACCGCGAATCCGGTGAGCGCATAGGCGGTCAGCAGCGCTGCGGCGGCGATTCGCGCCAGCATGCCGATCAGCCCGCCCGGGAAGCAGAATGCGATGATCGCAAACAGCGCCGGCAGCGTCATCAGCGGCAGCTTGGTGTCGCGCAGGCGCGGCCATGGGCGCATCAGCCGGCCGGAGATCGCCGTGATCTTTGCGGCCGCCAGGACGTTGAGCGACAGGATCGTGGTCATGATCACCGCGGCCATCGGCGGCGCCATGAAGACCAGGATCTCGACCAGCCGGGGAATGTCGACCGCATCGGTCGACGTGACGGTATTGCTGAGCACGCGCGATAGCAGCCGCCTGAGACCTTGATTGGTGGCCGTCATGTCGGTGCCGAAGGAGAACGCGGCAATCAGCGCTGCGATCACCGCGATCCACAGCAGGATGTTGCCGGGCGGATACCATTCGATGCCATCCTGGCCGGACGGGCTGGTCGTCGGACGGCCGAGCAGGACGAGGTGGCCGAGCCACCAGGCCGGCAGCGTCACGGAGACGGCAAAGGCGAGAGCGCGATCGAAGCCGAAGATGGCCAGCACGCAAGCGGTTGCTATGAGACCGCCGATGACGGCACAAAGCCGGCCCCAGGCGATTGCGGCGACGAGCAGCGGCACGGGCGCGAGCAGCGCAAGCACGAGCGCCGTCATCACGCCCGATCCGGTCGAGGCGAACATGACCGCGGAGGCAGCGCCTGCCGCGAGCGCGATGAGAAGCGTTCCGATCATCAGCTGTCCCGCTCCCTTCGAGCGGTTAGAGGCGCCTTCGCCCCAACCATCGGCGACCGGACGACCCGGAAGCCTTATGAGAATTCAACGGAAGGAGCCGGCGGCGCGGGGCCGCCGGTCCGAGGTCCGCAATCAGCGGATGACGTAAGGCAGCAGGCCGAGGAAGCGGGCGCGCTTGATGGCGCGCGCGAGTTCGCGCTGCTTCTTGGCGGACACGGCCGTGATGCGGCTCGGCACGATCTTGCCGCGCTCGGAGACGTAGCGCATCAGCAGCTTGGAGTCCTTGTAGTCGATCTTCGGCGCGTTCGGCCCGGAGAACGGGCAGGTCTTGCGGCGGCGGAAGAACGGGCGACGTGCGGGGGCTTCAGCCATTGATCTTACTCCTCGTCCGCAGTTTCTTCGTCACGGGGCCGGCGCGGGCCGCGATCGCCACGGTCACCGCGATCGCCACGGAAGCCGCCGCCATCGCGCTCACCACGGAAGCCACCGCCGCGGTCGTCGCGCTCACGGTCGCGATCGGCCTTGCGCATCATCGCCGACGGGCCTTCCTCGAGCTCGTCGACGCGGACGCTGAGGTAGCGGATCACGTCTTCGCTGATCCGCTCCTGGCGCTCGATCTCGGCGATCGCCGCGGACGGCGCGTCGATGTTGAGCAGCACGAAGTGGGCCTTGCGGTTCTTGTTCATGCGGTAGGTGAGGGAGCGAACGCCCCAATTCTCGGACTTCGTGACCTTACCGCCGAGACCTTCGACGATACCGGTCATCTGAGCCGTCAGTTCTTCCACCTGCTGGGTGCTCGCGTCCTGACGCGCGAGGAATACATGCTCGTAAAGCGGCATGGCTGTCCTTTCCAAGTTGGCGCAAATCCCGGCGTCAAGCCCTTCGAGACCTTGTGGAAAGGACTCGCAGACGTCAGCTCAGAAGGCGGGAACACGGGACGACGGGCCGACTGGCCCTGCCACATCAAAGTCACCAGGACAGCTTGGAGAGGTTAAATCCCCAAGGTTGAGCAAGGTGAGTTTGCTGGGACCGTCCGTTCAGCTCCCGGCTCGGGATCCACGGATGGCGCGCCTTATACCGATTTTCGGGGCCAAGGCAAGGGAAAGTGGTCGAATTGCGCCCGTCACGTGCTTGACATCACAGGGCCGGCCAGTGTCTTTCCGGCCAAAGTTACTCAATTCCAGGGATTTTGGAACGTTCAGGGGGCGGCCATGACGGCAGCATTCACTTTTCCGGGGCAGGGGTCCCAGGCCGTCGGCATGGGCAAGGCGCTCGCCGACTCCTTCCCGGTGGCTCGTTCGGTGTTCGAGGAGGTCGATGCCGCCCTCGGTGAGAAGCTGACGACCATCATTTGGGAAGGTCCGGCCGAGACCCTGCAGCTGACCGAAAATGCCCAACCCGCTCTGATGGCGGTCTCGATGGCAACCTTGCGGGTGCTGGAAACCGAGGCCGGATTCTCGGTCGGACGCGACGCCGCCTTTGTCGCAGGTCACTCATTGGGCGAATACTCGGCGCTGGCCGCCGCCGGCAGCCTGACGATTGCGGATACTGCCCGCCTGCTGCGCACCCGTGGGCTTGCCATGCAGAAGGCCGTTCCGGTGGGCGTCGGCGCCATGGCCGCGCTGCTCGGGATGGATTATGAGGCGGCTGTAGCGGTCGCCGAAGAGGCGGCCCAGGGCGAGGTCTGCCAGGCCGCCAACGACAATGGCGGCGGCCAGGTGGTGGTGTCCGGCAACAAGGCCGCCGTCGATCGCGCCGTCGAGATCGCCCGCGCCAAGGGCGCGAAGCGCGCCATGCTGCTGCCGGTCTCCGCGCCGTTCCACTGCAAGCTGATGCAGCCGGCGGCGGACGTCATGGCGGAGGCGCTGTCCAAGGTCACGATCAAGGCTCCGGCCTCGCCCCTGGTCTCGAACGTACTCGCGGCGCCGATCAGCGATCCCAACGAGATTCGCCGTCGCCTGGTCGAGCAGGTCACGGGTACGGTGCGCTGGCGCGAATCGATCGCATATATGGCGGGCCAGGGCGTGACACGGTTCTTCGAGATCGGCGCCGGCAAGGTGCTCAGCGGCCTGGTCAAGCGGATCGCGGATGGTGCGGTCGGCGTCGCCGTCGGCGGCCCGTCGGATATCGTGGCCGCGAAGGATGCGCTGGCCGCGGCGAAAACGTCGTAAGTGGCCGCTTGGAAGCGGCATTGAGGAGAGTTGGATGTTCGATCTGAGTGGCAGGACCGCGCTGGTGACCGGCGCGACCGGCGGCATCGGCAACGCGATCGCGAAGGCCTTGCATGCCCAGGGGGCGACCGTTGCCGTTTCCGGCACCCGGCGCGAGGTGCTTGAGACCCTCGCCGGCGAGCTGGGCAGCCGTGTGCATGTGCTGCCTTGCAACCTGTCCGACGTGGCCGAGGTCGAGGCGCTGGTGCCGGCCGCCGAGCAGGCGATGGGGCAGGTCGACATTCTCGTCGCCAACGCCGGCATCACCCGCGACAACCTGTTCGTGCAGCTCCGCGACGAGGATTGGGACGAGGTGATCAAGGTCAACCTGACCGCGACATTCCGTCTCTCGCGTGCCGCCACCAAGCTGATGATGCGCAAGCGCTTCGGCCGCATCATCGCGATCACCTCGATCGTCGGCGTCACCGGCAATCCGGGGCAGGGCAATTACACGGCGTCCAAGGCCGGCATCATCGGCATGATCAAGACGCTCGGCGCCGAATATGCCAAACGCGGCGTGACCGCCAACTGCATCGCACCCGGCTTCATCAAGACACCGATGACCGACGCTCTGAACGAGAAGCAGCGCGAGTCGATCCTCGCCAAGGTGCCGGCGGCGCGGTTGGGCACGCCGGAGGACATTGCTGCAGCTGCGGTGTACCTCGCCTCCAACGAGGCGGCGTATGTCACGGGGCAGACCATCCACGTCAATGGCGGCATGGCCATGATCTAGGCTCTGCCGTGGCTCGGAATGCGGCGAAAAGACGTCGCGACCACTATACCGGGCCGTGTGGTCAATGATTCGCGTGTATGGTAACCGGGCAGCTGATCGGGGCACGAAGAACGCCATTGCAGGATTTCCAAACCCTGTATATTGGCGGGGCGAGCTGCCATCGTTCGCCGGGCCTCCGTCGGCTGGTGCTGCTGATCCGGGTTCCTGTTTGAGCGCTCTGGATCGGAGGCGTACCGGCCTCATGGAGAGTGTGGATTGGAGTTTGTGAGTGGCCCCGTTTCCGAAGTTTTCGGACCGCAAGTCGTCCGCCAAATTTCGGTAAAGGGGCGCTGCGGGGCAAATCTGGTTTTGCGCGATCGCGAAGGAAGTTTAGCGGCCGGGGTGATGCGGATCATCCGGGGGTCGGGTCTTAAAGGAACAAGCACGAGGTTTGAACGATGAGTGAGATTGGCGAGCGGGTTAAGAAGATCGTGGTCGAACACCTTGGTGTCGAGCCCGAGAAAGTGGTCGACAACGCGAGCTTCATTGACGACCTCGGTGCTGACAGCCTCGATACGGTCGAGCTCGTCATGGCCTTCGAGGAAGAGTTCGGGTGCGAGATTCCGGACGACGCCGCGGAGACGATCCTGACCGTCGGCGACGCCACCAAGTTCCTCGAGAAGAACGCCAAGAGCTGACGCTCCGGCGAGAGTTGCGCGAAACCGGCCGATCCGTCTTGTGCGGTCGACCGGTTTCTTGCTGTTGGCGGCGTCGTGATGAGCCGTCATCTGGCGGTCGGCGATGGACGATTCGGACGCGCTGCCCGGCCAGAACGTGTTACTCGAACAATTGACCCGAGGTGCGGCGACGGCCGTCAGCCGATGCACAAGCGCTCAAGGTCGGGTCTGGAGAAACGAACATGAGGCGGGTTGTCGTCACTGGCCTTGGCATGGTTTCGCCGCTTGGCTGTGGTGTGGAAACGACCTGGCAGCGCATCCTTCAGGGCAAGAGCGGTGCGCGCTTGATCGAGTCGTTCGAGGTCTCCGATCTTCCCGCCAAGGTGGCCTGTCAGGTGCCGCGCGGCGATGGCTCCGACGGCACCTTCAATGCCGACCAGTGGATGGAGCCGAAGGACCAGCGCAAGGTCGACGATTTCATCATTTTCGCGATGGCTGCGGCGCGTCAGGCGCTCGATGACGCCAACTGGCATCCTGCGACGGAAGAGGACCGCTGTGCCACCGGCACGCTGATCGGGTCCGGCATCGGGGGCCTCTCGGGCATTGCCGACACTGCGATCCTCCTGAAGGAGCGCGGTCCGCGCAAAGTGTCGCCCTTCTTCATTCCTGGACGTCTGATCAATCTCGCCTCGGGCTATGTCTCGATCGAGCACGGGCTCAAGGGTCCCAATCATTCGGTCGTCACTGCGTGCTCGACCGGCGCGCATGCGATCGGCGACGCCAGCCGCCTGATCGCGCTCGGCGATGCCGATGTCATGGTCGCCGGCGGCACCGAATCGCCGATTTGCCGAATTGGCATGGCCGGGTTCTGCGCGGCGCGCGCGCTGTCGACCGGATTCAACGAGACGCCCGAGCGCGCGTCGCGCCCTTACGATAAGGACCGCGACGGCTTCGTGATGGGCGAGGGCGCCGGCGTGGTCGTGCTCGAGGAGTATGAGCACGCCAAAGCACGTGGCGCGCGGATCTACGCCGAGGTCTCCGGCTACGGACTCTCCGGAGATGCCTATCACATCACCTCGCCATCTCCGGACGGCGACGGCGGTTTTCGCAGCATGAGTGCGGCGCTGAAGCGCGCCGGTATCACGGCCGCCGACCTCGACTACATCAACGCGCACGGCACCTCGACTCAAGTCGGCGACGAGATCGAACTCGGCGCGGTCGAGCGCCTGCTTGGCAATGCCGCTTCGAAGATCTCGATGTCGTCGACCAAATCGTCGATCGGACATCTGCTCGGCGCGGCCGGCGCCGTCGAAGCCATCTTCAGCATTCTCGCGATTCGGGATAACATCGCCCCGCCGACGATCAATCTGGAGAACCCGTCGGTGGAAACCGCGATCGATCTCGTGCCGCATGCACCTCGCAAACGCGAGATCAACGTGGCACTGTCGAACTCGTTTGGTTTCGGCGGCACCAACGCGTCGGTGGTTTTACGGCGCGTGGTGACCTAGTGCGGAAGGACGGATGCCGCGCGGGCCGATTGTCGCTTGGTCACGCGGATATCCGACTGCAGCCACACTAGAACCCAAGACTTCGCGTGTCTTTCGCAGGTCGGCCTTCGGCGCCGATGCGGTAAGTGGATGCGCATGGCGGTGAGGCCCGGCGAAAACACCTTTTCGCCGTATTCGATGACGAGATGACGAATCGTTAAATGGGCGTGGACTTCAGGTCGCTTGCGTTGGGGAGCGCACGGCCACGACGAGAGCGACAGGACTGAAGGTTGCATCGATGAGTGAACGGCCGCCCATCTCGCCCCGCAGCCCGCGCGCAGCGCTGGAGCCGGAACGCGTGCCGCCGCCGCCGCGCCGCTCCGACCGCGCCCGCAATCCGTTCGTGGTTGTCGGCAACGCGATCATCACCTTGCTCATCCTGGCCATGCTCGGCGTGGGCGCGGCCTACTATTATGGACGGCAGATCCTGGAAGCGGCAGGACCGCTGCAGGAGGACAAGGTCGTCAACATCCCGCAGCGCGCGGGCAAACGCGATATTGCCGACGTGCTCGCGCGTGAAGGTGTGATCGACGTCAATCCGTGGATCTTCATCGGTGGAGTCTATGCCCTGAAGGCCAGTTCCGACCTCAAGCCGGGCGAGTATGCGTTCCAGAAGAATGCATCGTTGCGCGACGTGATCGGCGTCATCGTCGAAGGCAAGGTCGTGCAGCATTCGGTGACCGTGCCCGAGGGCCTGACGTCAGAGCAGATCGTGGCCCGCCTGTCCGAGAACGAGATCTTCACCGGCAGCGTCCGCGAGATTCCGCGCGAAGGCACGTTGTTGCCGGAGACCTACAAGTTTCCGCGCGGCACCAGCCGCGATCAGGTCGTGCAACGCATGCAGCAGGCGCAGAAGCGCGTGTTGGCCGAGATCTGGGAACGGCGTAGTCCGGATCTGCCGGTCAGGACGCCGGAGCAGCTGGTGACGCTGGCTTCGATCGTCGAGAAGGAGACCGGCAAGCCCGACGAGCGCAGCCGGGTGGCCGCCGTGTTCGTCAACCGGCTGAAGCAGAGGATCAAGCTGCAGTCCGATCCGACCATCATCTATGGTCTGGTCGGCGGCAAGGGCACGCTGGGCCGTCCGATCAAGCGCAGCGAGATCACCCAGCCGTCGCCCTACAACACGTATGTGATCGAGGGCCTGCCGCCGGGACCGATCTCCAACCCCGGCCGCGCCTCGCTGGAGGCGACGGCCAATCCGGCGCGCACGCGCGATCTCTATTTCGTCGCCGACGGCACCGGCGGCCATGCTTTCACCGAAACCTACGACCTGCACCAGAAGAACGTCGCCAAGCTCAGGGCGATGGAGCGGCAGACCCAGAACGACACCGTCGAGCCCGACGAGGCGCCGCCTGCCGTCGCGGGTGGCGCGGCCGATCCGGCGGCCGGAGCGACCCCACGGGCGCCCGCAGCGGCAAAGAAGCCGCCGGCCAACCGCGCCACCGGCGGAGTTGCACCGGGGGCCGCACCTGGCAACGGCGCCCGTCAGGGGGCGGCGCAGCCGAGCCCGCCGGTCGTTCAGCAATAATTTCCCACGCATGTCGGCCGCGCAGAACCGGGCTTAACATTTGCCCAAAAGGCCGTAAGGTTCGCGCACTTTCGGCGGGGGTTGAGTCTGTCCCCGTTCCCAATGTGCCGGAGACATGGACGAAATGGCGCTGTCGAGCATGACCGGCTTTGCCCGTAGCCACGGGGCAAGCGGTCCCTACTCGTTCGAGTGGGAGTTGAAGTCGGTCAACGCCAAGGGATTGGACGTCCGGGTGCGATTGCCGCAGGGCTGGGACGAGGTCGAGGCCTTCGCCAAGAAGCGCGCGACGGAAGTCCTGTCGCGCGGCACGGTCTATGCGAATCTCACCGTCAAGCGCACCGAGACCGGGTCGACGGTGCGAATCAACGAGGACGTGCTGGCTGCGGTGGTGAAGATGGCGAGCTCGCTCGCCGGCAGGATTGACGCGGTCGCACCGAGCATTGACGGGCTGCTGTCGATCAAGGGCGTGATCGAGGTGGCCGAGCCGGAGAGTGACGAGGCCGAGGACAAGGCCGCCAAAGAGGCGGCGATTGCAGGCTTCGACACCGCTCTGAAACATCTCGTCGAGATGCGCCGGCGCGAGGGCGACACGCTCGGTCAGATCCTCAATCAGCGCGTCGACGAAATCGAGGCGTTGGCGAAAAGGGCGGAGGCGTCGCCGGGCCGCAAGCCCGAGGCGATCAAGGCGCGGCTGGCCGAACAGGTGGCAGCCCTGCTCGAAACCTCCGACCGCTTCGATCCCGATCGCCTGGCGCAGGAGGCGCTGCTGATCGCGGCCAAGGCCGACGTGCGCGAGGAACTCGATCGCATCGCCTCGCACATCGCGCAGGCGCGCGAGATGCTCGGCAAGGGCGGGCCCGTCGGCCGCCGGCTCGACTTCCTCGCCCAGGAATTCCATCGCGAGGTCAACACCACCTGCTCGAAGTCGAACGACATCGAGCTGACGAACATCGGCCTGGAGATGAAGACCGTGGTCGAGCAGTTTCGCGAACAGGTTCAGAATCTGGAGTGATCCATGGCGGCTCACGACGGAAGCTTCGATGGGGTCGAGCGGCGCGGGCTGATGTTCGTGCTGTCATCGCCTTCGGGGGCAGGCAAGACGACGCTGTCGCGCCTGCTGATCGAGCGCATGTCGGGCCTGCGGATGTCGGTCTCGGCGACGACGCGTCCGATGCGGCCTGGTGAGGTCGACGGCCGCGACTATCACTTCGTCGACCGGGCGCGCTTCGAGGACATGGCCAAGCGCAACGAGCTGCTCGAATGGGCCACCGTGTTCGACAATCGCTATGGCACGCCGCGCGCGCCGGTCGAAGCGGCGTTGTCGGCGGGCCAGGACGTGCTGTTCGACATCGACTGGCAGGGCACGCAGCAACTGCGCGAGAAGGCGCGGCAGGACGTCGTCAGCGTGTTCATCCTGCCGCCGTCCGCCGCCGATCTGGAGAAGCGTCTCCACACGCGCGCGCAGGACTCCGACGAGGTCATCCGCGGGCGCATGAGCCGCGCCAGCCACGAGATGAGCCACTGGGCGGAGTACGACTACATCGTCATCAACCGCAACGTGGACGATGCGTTCGCCGAGGTGCAGTCGATCCTCAAGGCCGAGCGCCTGAAGCGCGAGCGCCGGACCGGATTGACGACCTTCGTGCGCGAGCTGCAGCGCCAGCTCGAGAGCTGAAACGCCTTCCGTCTACGCCCGCCGGCCGAGGCGCGCCAGGATGTCCTGGATGCCGTCGAGCTCATCATCCTGCTGAATGTTGCGCGGCCGCGGCCGCAGCGCCGGAGGCCGCGGAATGAAGTCGAGCGGCGGGGTCGCCGGATCCTCGAACGGCGTCGGCACGAACAGGGGACGCTGCTGCGACGGGCGCTGTGGCTGCTGCTGCGCCTGCGGTCTGTCGATAGGTAGCGCGGCGGGGATCGACGACCGCGATTCCAGGAGACTCATCAGTCGGGCCGCGGGATCATCATGCATGTGCGCGACGTCCTGCTGAGCCTCGACGGAGAACTCCTCCTGCTGCGGCTCTGCCTCCAGCTCGTCTTCGGGCAATGAAAAGCGCGACTGCAGAAGGTTGATCAGCGCCGCCGCAGGATCGTCGAGCTCATCGTCTTCGGCGGCAGGGGCTTCCGACATCATCGCGGGTCCGCCCACGGCGATGTCATCGTCAGGCTGAGGGGCCGGTTGTCGTGCCGCATGCGCGCGAAGCGTCTCGATCAGTGCGGCCGCTGGATCGGCTGGTGCCGTTGACGGCGCGCGCGGGGAGGCAGGCTGATCGGGCGTCCCGGGAACGGGCTGAGCGACGGGCTGGCCGCCACGCGGATGGTTCGTCAGGTGTTGCGACGCCTGCGTGGTCCGGGGTGCAGCGTCCGCCTGCGTTGGCGGAGCCGTCTCAGCGAGGGCCGCTGCAGCCGGATCATCGCTAGCCTCGCCGGGTTGCGTGGCGTGCCGCTTGGCCGCGCGCGACACCAGCAGCGCGGCAATCACCTTGGCGGCGTCGATCGGAGCGCCGGCAGAGGGGGACGTGACATCGCTGCTTCGGGCCTTGCGCAGCGCCGACACGATTTCGCTGACGTCGACAGGGGCAGGTGGGGCGGCGGTCGCGGCAGCCTGCGCCGGTGGCGGGGCGGCTGGCGGCATTGCTGCGGCTGCCTGGATGCGGGTGGGATTCGCTGGTTCAACCCGCTGCGCCGCCGGCCAGGGCTCGGCGGGCGCGGTCGGTGCCGCATAGGTCGGCGAGCGCGGCGAGGCGGCTGCAGCAGCGGCGCTCGCCTGGGCTGCTGCAATCTTGGCGGCAGCGGCCTGCGCCGCGGCCATCTGGGCAGCCGCCAGTTGTGCCTGCGCCGGAGCAGCAGGCGATGCGGCAGTTGCGGCAACCGGCGATGGCGGCGCGTTGGTCGCAGCGATCTGTGCCCCGGAAGGCTCGGCCCGGCGCACTGCTGCGCGATCCACCAACTCATCGACCGCCTGCCATACTGCGTCGGTGGATTGTGATCGTTGCATCTCCGCAGCCGCGTCCCGGTCGCGTCGGCGTGCGGCCACGGCCGGGTGATCCTGATGCTGGGGAGACGGCGCCGGTCGCTGCGCACGGGGGTCGATCTGGTCCGTTGAAGCGGACAGCCGCGCGCTGGCGAGGTCGAGCGCCGAAGCCGGCTGGGAGCCGCGGCTGCCGCCTGGCTGGGATGGTGCCGCCGGCATGCTGCCGCGGTTCGCACGCATCCCGCCCTGCGGCGCCTTGGAGCGTGGTTTGATGCGACTGCGGCGCATCCGTACTGCGTCCGCGTGCCAGCTGCCGTTGCGCCGTTGCCGCCGTCCCATCCGGCTGAGCCGATAGAGCGCGCTCGCCAGCAGTCCTGAAATCGCGAGTGCGCCGATGACCACGAGCATGAGCACGTGGATGGGCGCTTCGGGCTTGCTCGGCTTGGGTGCGATGATCGGCCCGTCGGCAGTCGGCGCCGCATTCGCGTCCGGCTCCGCATTGCCGTCGTCGGCCATTGCCGGTGGTGGCGCATCGGCCGCGATCGGGTCCGCCTGTTGCGGCGGGGCAGAGGGCCAGGGCGAGCTATCGAGGCTGCGCGGCAGGCTGGTGTCCGATGCCGTCAGCGTCGTCGGCGTGGCGAGAGTCTGCGGCTTCGGCGTGCCCCGCACGGCGAGATCGGCACGCAGCCGCGGCTGCGGCGCTTCGGCGAGGGCGTCGCTGGTGCGAGCGACCGGGCCATCGCTGCGTCTCGGCGTCAGTTTGGGTGGAGCGGGCTGGGCGAAGTCCCAGGGAGTCGGCTGCTGCGCGGCCCGCATCGGTGCCGCGGCGTCACGGGTATTGCCGTTGGCGTCTTTCAGATACCAGCAACGCCGATTGGTGCCACGATCGAAACGATAGTACCAGCGTTGCGCGTCAGACTTCTCTCCCGTCGGCTCGGTCAGACATTCCTCCGCCGCCAACACGACGCGCGGCAGCACGAGCACGACGGTGCCGGCGATTCCGGCTGCAATGGCAAACGCAACTCCTGCCGTTCGGCTTGCCATTGAAGACTCCGGATACGCTTACGCAACGGCGCGTTCTCGGAGAGAAGTTGGGTGGCAATGAGCCGCAATTCCGGATTAATTCTGTCGCGATCCTTTCGTGCCCGAGTGCGGCTTTTTTCCCACAAAAGGATCCGCATCCCGTCTCGATTTTGGCCGCGCTAGCGCGCCAAATCGGTCACATCCGTGAAGATGGACCTGACTTTTCACCCTCAGGGATCCGAGGCGCGGCGCCGACAACCTCTACGTTTGTGGACAAATGATTGGCCACAGCGGCAGCGGTGCAGCACCGCCGCCGCGTGCGATGTCGCAACGGACGAGGGATCAGTTCGTCAGCACCACACGTCCGACCACATGGCCGGCGCGCAGCGCATCGATCCACTTCTGTACGTCAGCCATCGGCTCCTCGCGCATCGGCGGCGGCTTGATCTTGCCGGCGCGCGCGAGCGCCATCAACTCGTGCGCCTCAGTCAGCGTGCCGACCATGAAGCCCTCGATGGTCATGCGCTTGTACACCCATTGAACCATCGGCAGGGTGAACTGGCCGCCCATCAGTCCGGAGACGACGATCTTGCCGCCGCGTGCAACGACGGACACCGCAAAGGCCATCGACTTCTCGTTGCCGGCGAAATCGACGACCTCGTCGAAGCCGCCCTCGGTCTCCTTGAGGATGCGCTTGATCACATCCGGCTCGGCCGGATCGTAGGCCGTCGCGGCGCCATTCTTCAGCGCGGTCTCGCGCGCGGCCGCCGAGAGGTCGGCCACCGAGATCGGTTGCTTGAACATCGCCTGCGCGAACGACAGGCCCATCATGCCGACGCCGCCGAGTCCGATCAGCAGCAGATTGCGCTGGCGCGGCCGATCCACGAGGCGCTTGAGCGCGCCATAGGCCGTTACGCCGGAGCACATCAGCGTCGCGGCCTGATTGACCGGCAGCGGATCGTATTCCAGCAGATACTTCGCATCCGGCACCAGCACGTGGGTGGCGAAGCCACCGTCAATCGAGACGCCGAGGAAGCGCTGCTTGGCGCACAAATTCTCGTCGCCATTGGCGCAGTCGCGGCATTGGCCGCAGCCGATCCACGGAAACACTGCGCGGCGCGCGCCGATCAGTTCCTTCGGCACGTCGGGTCCGACCTCATCGACGACGCCGGCAATCTCGTGTCCGAGCGTGAAGGGGAGGGTCATGCCGCGCGTGGTGTCCAGGCGCTTGCCGCCGCCGAGATCGGCATAGCCGTCCTGGATATGCAGGTCGGAGTGGCACAGGCCGCAGCGCTCGATGCGAACCAGAACTTCCCGGCCTTGCGGCTTCGGCGTCTCGACGATGGTTTCGCACAGCGGTGCGTCGAACTTGACGAGCGACTGACGGCGCATCAACGCCATGATGAAACTCCCTGAAATGCTTGTTGATTAAGACTTGTTCGCGTCGCGACTATTGGTCAATTCGCGGGCCATGGCAACAAAGCCCGACACCGGAATGGTCTCGGCGCGGCGGGTGGGATCGACGCCTGCGGCGGCTGCGAGCCGCGCGGGATCCGCCGGCAGCGACTTCAGGCTCTGCCGCAGCATCTTGCGGCGCTGGCCGAAGGCGGCGGCGGCGACCTGCTCGAGCGCGCGGCGGTCGCAGGGTTCGGGCGACGGGCGCGGCACCAGCCGCACCACGGACGACGTGACCTTCGGCGGCGGCACGAAGGCGGATGGCGAGATGTCGAACAGGATCTTGGTCTCGCAGCGCCAGTTGGCGAGCACGCCGAGCCGGCCATAGGCGTCCTCGTTCTCGCGCGCGACGATGCGCTCGGCGACCTCGCGCTGAAACATCAGCACCATCATGTCGTACCAGGGCGGCCACGGCTCTGCGGAAAGCCAGCCGATCAGGAGGTGCGTCGCGATGTTGTAGGGCAGGTTGGCGACGATCTTCGCCTTGGTGCTGCCGAGGTAGGGCCGGACGTCGAAGGTGCGGGCGTCGGTGCAGACGATTTCGAGCCGCCCCGGATAGCGCGCGGCGATCGCCTGCAGCGCCGGGATCGCGCGCTCGTCGTGCTCGACCGCGATCACGTGGCGCGCGCCGAGCGCGAGCAGCGCCCGCGTCAGGCCTCCCGGACCGGGGCCGATCTCCACCACGGTGGCGTCCTCCAGCGGGCCGGCGGCGCGCGCGATCCGGGCGGTGAGATTGAGATCGAGCAGGAAGTTCTGGCCGAGCGCCTTGCGAGCCGACAGCTGATGATCGCGAATGACCTCGCGCAGCGGCGGGAGGTCGTCGATCGCGCTCATGACGACTGGCTGGCCATGCGCGCCGCGAGCTCGAGCGCCGCGATCAGGCTCGCCGGATTGGCGGTGCCCTTGCCGGCAATGTCGAACGCCGTGCCGTGGTCGGGCGAGGTGCGGATGAAGGGCAGGCCGAGCGTCACGTTGACGCCCTCGTCGAACGCCAGCGTCTTGATCGGGATCAGTGCCTGATCGTGGTACATGCAGATGGCGCAGTCATAGGTCTTGCGCGCGGCTTCATGAAACATCGTGTCTGCCGGCAGCGGTCCCTGCACGTCGAGGCCAGCATTGCGCAAGGTTGCGATCGCGGGCGCGATGATCGTGTCCTCTTCGGTGCCGAGCGTGCCGTCCTCGCCCGCATGCGGATTGAGGCCCGACATCGCAATGCGCGGCCGCGATACGCCGAAATAGCGGCGCAGGCTCGCCGCGACGATTCGCGTCGTCGACGTGATCAGCGGGCTCGTCAGCTGGTCGATCGCATCGCGCAACGCGACGTGGATCGTCACAGGCACCACGGCGAGAACAGGCGACCACAGCATCATGACCGGCTGTGGCGTGGCTCCGCCATCCGCGGCGAGCTCGGCGAGAAATTCGGTATGGCCGGGATGCGAGAAGCCGGCACGGTAGAGCACGGCCTTGGCGATCGGGTTGGTCACGACGGCGCTGGCGCGTCCGGCCCTCACGTCGGCCACGGCCTCCCGGATCGAGCCGATGGCCGCCTCGGCACTCGTCGTGTCCGGGCGGCCCGGCGGGGCCGTCACGGCGTGCCCGGTGGGGACCACGGGCAGCGCGGTCGCAAACGCCTGCGCCGCTTGTTCGGGACGAACCTCGTCCACGGTGACGGGGAGGTCGAGCAGCTTGGCGCGCTGAGCCAGGAAGGCAGGATCACCGCGCACGTAGAAGGCGGGGAGGCCGAGCTCGGTGCGGCGCAGCCACGCCTGCAGGGTGATGTCGGGGCCAATGCCTGCCGGTTCCCCCAGGGTCAGCGCGAGCGGCTTCGTCATCAGCGATATTCGATCATCGCCGCCTTGCGGACTTCCTGCAGATAGGCCTTGGAGGTGGCCTCGTATTTCTTGGTGTACATCTGCTCCTTGATCTCGCGCTTCTTCGGCGTGTCGATCGTGGTCGGAGTCCGCGAGCAGAGCGCCACCATCTGAATGCCCTGCCGCGTCGCTTCCGGCGGAGTCAGGTGGCCGATCGGTGTGTCATCGAGCAGCTTGCGCAGATTCGGCGGAATGTCGGCGGACGTCTTGACGACGATCTCCTTGATGACCGCGTTCGCCGTCGTCTTGAAGATGTTGTTGGCTTCGGCGCAGGTCTGCACCCGTGAGCGCAGCGCTTCCGCCTCCTTGTGACGTGCTTCCATCAAGCCCTGGTTCGAGGAGTTCGACACGATCAGCACGATCGGCTGCATCTTGTACTCGAACGCCTGGCCCTGCTGATCGCCGTCGCCGCCGGCAGCGGCGACGGCCGCGGCCACGTCCTTGTCGGAGACGAGCAGACGCTCCTTGTAGCGGCCGCGCACCAGGCTGCTCCAGACGATCTCCGCCTTGATGCGGGCCTTCAGCGTCTCCGGCCGCACGCCCTGGCTCTCCAGCGATTTGGTCAACTGTTCCGGGTTGAGCCGCATGCGAGAGCCCATGCCAGCAAACGATTGGTCGACGTCGGAGGCGGTCGGCTCGACGCCGAACTTCTTGCCTTCCTTGATCTTCACCTTGTCGTCGATCAGCTCGTCGATGATCTCCTGGCGGGACTGATGCTTGCGCGTGCTCAGGAAGTTCAGCTTGGTGCGCTGCTCGATGTCATAGTCGGTGATGGGATCGCCATTGACCATGACGACGATGCTCTGGGCGCGAGCCGACATCGTTCCGATGCCGCAGGCGAGTGCGGCAAGAGTGCAGATGGCCAGGGCCCGAAGGCGAGGAGAGAACGCGATCGTCATGACCAAGCTTCGCTGTCGCTATTGATCCAACTGGAAGCCGCGCCACGGCTCCCGACGAGGGACTTTCGAACCCCACGGAGCGGCCCGTCGGAGACTGGCGCGCACTACTGAAGGCCGCCAGCCCCGGTTCCCGTCGACGAGGTCGTGGCAAGCGTCCGAAGCCCGATCTGGAGCATATAGGCATGGCTCAGAACGGGTGGAGTGGTGCCTGCCGTATAGTTATACGACGTTACATAGTTGGCGGCCAGCACGAAACAGTCGTCCACATAGCCCGCGCCGATCACATACTGGTTGATCTTGTTGGCAGCGAGGTCCCACCGCGCGGCGCCCGTCACGACCCAGTTCGGTGCCACCTTGACCGAGCCGCTACCCAGGATGCCCTCACGACGGGTGAGGTAACCGATCGCCGGATCGGCAGCATAGTTGCCGTAGGTCAGGGCCACCGACCAGCGGTCGAAGTTCGCCTTGGCTTCCGCCTCGAAGCGCTGGATGTTCAGGGTCTGCTGGTCGAACCGGCTGCGCATGCTGAACGTGTAAGTGCGGTTCGGCGAGTAGTCGACCCGCGCCACGTAGTCCGAGACGTTCTTGTCCAGGCCGGAGCCGATGGCGGTGTTGTTGGCGTCCTGCACCGCGAACGAGTTCATCCCGAACAGGTGATAGGACTGGCCGAACAGCACGTTGATGGTGCCGCCGCGGTCGAACTGCGTGGTCGCCTGGACGCCGACATTGGCGCGCCCGCCGCCCTCGACGCGGTCGTAGCCGGAGAACTTGTCGACGCTGAACAGGTTGCTGGCGTCGAACACCATGCTCTGGGCGTCCTCGTTCGGCAGCCGGCCGGCATAGGTCTCGTTCGGCCGGATGATCACTTGCGCGATCGGCTCGATCGTCGTCGTGCCCCACGGCTGAACGTTGATGAACGGGTAGCGATATTCCAGGCCGACCGTCGGCATCAGCCGCAGCGCCTGGGTGTCGCCGGTCTGCAGGAAGTTGCCCACACCCGGCTGGTTCGAGACGTTGGCGTTGATCGCATCCGCGCGCAGGATCGCGAACGGCGTCCAGATCTGGCCGTAGGGATCCGTGAACGACCGCCGCCACTCCGCCTGCGCAGTCAGGCGGGTGTAGGTGCCGGGCGTGGCGCGCAGCAGGCACTGCGTCGGCAGGCGCGCAAGCGGGTCAGCCGATGTCGTCGTGCACAGGCCGTTGGTGTTGGCCGTGGTGGTGATCGGATCGAACACCGCCGTCTGGCGGCTCAGATTGACGAAGTTGGTCTTGTAGCTGAACTCGCCGCCGAACACGGGATAGTTCAGCACGTTCGAGTAATCCAGCACCGGATAGACCACCGGCACGGTCTGCTGGTTGCCCGAGAAGCTCAGATAGTGGATCGCCCTGACGTCGAAGAAGCTGCGGCTGCCAACGCCGGTCAAATACAGCTGCGAGATCGCCTCGGTCGGCAGGCTCATGAACGAGTTGAACGGGTCGCGGTACTGCGCCAGCCGGTAATCCGACAGGAACATGTAGTCGGACAGCAGGATGCCGTCCCAGCCCCAGACCCACTTGTCGTTGAGCGCGAACTGGCCCTTGGTGTCGACGCCGCCGCGGAACTGGCGGTCGCCCGGCTGGCCGGCGAAGGCGTTGCGGTCGAGCTGATCGATGCCGTACAGGCGCACCTGATAGCCGCCATTGCTGAGGCGCTGGCGGAACTCGGTCTGCAGCAGCACGCCCTGCTTGGAGGTGATGCGCGGCGTGAAGGTCGCGTCGTAATCCGGCGCGATCGCCCAGTAATAGGGGATGTCGACGCCGAAGCCGTAGCCGCCGGTCTGGGTGACGCCGGGCATCAGGAAGCCGCTCTTGCGCTTCACGGTCGGATCGGGCGTCGAGAAGTAGGGGATGTAGGCCAGGGGAACGCCGAAGAATTCGAGCTGGGCGTTCTCGAAATACAGCATCTTCTCGGTCTGGTCGTGGATGATGCGCGCACCCTTGACCTGCCACAGCGGCGGCTTCTTCGGATCGTCCTTGCACGGCGCGCAGGCGGTGTACACGCCGTTCTCGAAGACGGTGTAATTGCCCTTGGAGCGGTCGGCGCGGGTCGCCGCCATCCGCGTCTGATCCTCGGTCTCGACGCGCAGCGAATCGACAAAGCCGTCACGATAGTCGTCCGACAGATCGAGGCTGTTGGCGTAGGTGATCTTGCCGTCGGCGTCGGTCATGCGGATGTTGCCTTCCGCATGCAGGCGCTTGGTCTTCTGGTCGTAGATCACCCGGTCGGCCTCGACCGAGGTGCCGTTGTAGAACAGTTGCACGTTGCCGACCGCCGACACGCGCGAGTTGTTGTAGTCGTAATCGACCTCGGTCGCCTGCACCAGCATCTGGTTGTCGTTGGCGACGCGCGGCGGCGGCGCCTTGGGCGGGCGCGGATTGTAGGTGAAGCCCTGCGCGACGGCAGGGGTCGGCGCCACGACCGCGGTCGCAGCAGCGACCATCAGGCCGAGCCCGCAGGCCAAAACGAATCCAAGTACGCCAGACCCGGCGCGACGCACGCGCGCGCAACCGACGCGCGCAACGGCATGCTGCCGAAGCGCGGCGAGCGCTGTCTGACGGACGGCAACGAACGACACTAGCCGTCCTCCTGGTAGAGCAAGGCCATGAAGCCCGTGAGGCCGCCGACGAACACCGGCAGCCACGCCGCAGCGATCGGATTCATCAACTCAGCCTTGCTCAAATCTTCAGTTACTTTCGACAGAACGTAGAGCAGAAACCCGGCGCCCACGCCACTCAAAACCATTTTCTGTACGCCACCCATTCGGAAGAACCTGAGCGACACGGACGCAGCCAGCATGACCATCGCAGCCAGCAAAAACGGCTGCGCGATCAGCTTATGATACTGCAGTTTGTACCCCGCGGTCGCGAAGCCCGAGCTCTCCGACGAGCGGATGTATGTCGGAAGTTGCCAAAACGACACAGTTTCGGGGGTGGAGAAGCTGTTTCGGACCTGTGCCGGCGTCAGGCTGGTCGGAAGAATGTACGTCGGTTCGTCGACCGGCGGCGCATCGAGGGAGAATCGG
Organism: Bradyrhizobium sp. SZCCHNR1017; assembly: GCF_032381375.1. Classification (NCBI taxonomy): domain Bacteria; kingdom Pseudomonadati; phylum Pseudomonadota; class Alphaproteobacteria; order Hyphomicrobiales; family Nitrobacteraceae; genus Bradyrhizobium; species Bradyrhizobium sp. SZCCHNR1017. The sequence continues at coordinate 177,691 of NZ_JAUHIR010000001.1, forward strand.
CGCACGGACCGGAAGACCCACCGGCCTTCTTCCAGGGTCGCCTCGCGCGCTTCGATTCGTTCCTTGAAGTGCTTGTCCGTATCAAAACGGAACAGGGTCAGTCCGGTCAGGCGGACGCCCTGCTGCTCGCTGCGCGCGGCATTGATGATGACAGAGCCGTCGGGGTTGATCTGGTTGAGCCAGAAGCCGGCCGCGTCCTGCACGCCGCCGCCCGGGGCGGCGCCGAACAGCTCGGCCTCCATGCGCTTGGAGAGCTCGCGCAGATTTGCCGACATCGGGTTGTAGAGGGTCGTCGCCATCAGCCCGAGCACGATGGCGCTTGCCAGCGCCGGCGCGATGAACTGCCAGGCGGAGACCCCGGCCGCGCGTGCCACCACGAGTTCGAGTCGGCGCGACAGCGCGAGATAGCAGGTCATGGCGCCGATCAGGACGCAGAACGGCATCATCTTCTCGAGCAATTGCGGCACCCGGAACAGCGACGTCTCCGCCACCATCAGCGCCGAGGCCGAGGCGAGCCCGGAGGTCTTGCGTACCATCTCGATGTAGTCGACGAGCACGAGCAGGATGAAGATGCTCGCGAACACGCCGACCGCCGAGACCAGGAAGCGGCCGGCGAAATAGCGCCCGAGCGTGTTGGTGACCATGCTCATGCGGTGGCCGGCCTTCCGAACAGGCGTGCGATCCGCGCGTTCGAGCGGTTGATGGCTTCCATCAGCCGCGCCGGCGGCTCGACCACCACGCCGCCGATGATGATCCAGATGCTGAGGCCGAGCACGCCGAACAGCATGACGTACTGCACCAGCGCCGCCATCGGCGTCTTCACGGTCATGACCGAGCAGGCGAAGCCCGCCATGCGGACGCCGAACACGGCGAGAATGGCGCTGCCGAACGAGAAGTTGCGGCTCTGGCGTGTGGTCCGCGGCGCGCCCAGGAATGCGAAGGTGAGGGCCGCGAAGGCGAACGGATAGATCGGCGCCAGGAAGCGGTCGTGCAATTCCTGGCGGAATTGTCCCGGGATCTGCTTGTAGATCGGATCGTTTTCGGCGGGCGCCATCAGTTCCCACAGATAGCGCTCGCGGATGCCGAGCGTGACGTCGCGGCCCTGGTTCGAAAACTTCGACATGTCGAAGGCGTAGCGGGCGAACGCGACCATCGCCGGCTCGCGCTTGCCGAGCTCGAAGCGTTCCAGATTGCCGTCCTCCAGCACCAGGAACGAGCCGTCGGCATTCTTCACGACGGTGCCCTTCTCGGCGATGATCGTGATTCGCTCCTTGGGGTCGCGGCGGTCGTCGATCAGGATGCCGGACAGCTCACCGCCGGGTTGGCGCTCGCGGATCCGGATGGTCAGGTTCTGGTCGAGCTGCGCGAACCGCCCGGGCTGCAGGATGTTGGCGAGCACGTCGGCGGTGATCTCGGCATCCCACTGCTTGATCCGACGCAGGCCGTCGGGGGCGAAGAAGGCGGCGATCACCGTCACCAGCACGGCTACCGCGCAGGTGGCATAGGCGAACGGCACGAACAGCCGGATCGGCGACATGCCGGCGGCGTTCATGACGATGATCTCCGAATCGGTCGCCAGCTTGTTCAGCGTGTGCGAGACCGCGATCATCAGCGCGATCGGCGCGATGACGCCGAGCAGGGAGGGAATCACGAGCCCGGTGATGCCAAGGAAGGTCAGGATCGTCTGGCCCTGGCTGGTCATTAGGTCGATGCCGCGCAACGCCTGCGTAATCCAGATCACGCCGGTGAGGCTGACCAACACCAGCGCGAACGACGCCAGCGTCGTGCGAAAGATGTACCTGTCGATGGACCCCATCGTCTGCGCTCGATCCCCAATCAGCAGTCCCGGAACGAGCGCTGCAGCCCCCCTTGAAACGGGTCCCCCAAGGCCGCTGTCGCCGTGACGTTCCAAGAGCAGTGAATATCATTACCATCTCGTTGATCCGTCGACAAAATGGCTGTGGCGTGGCGCCCCGAAAATACGGTCAAAATTTCATGATTGTGACTGGCCCGCCACGCGGCGCTTGGCAGCCGCGGCCCGGGCAGGTCATACTGCTGCCAAGTTGGGTTCCGAACTGCCGCCATCCGCGTCTGGTCCTTGAGGTTTTCGGCCGGACGTGGCGGCTCATCACGTCGAAATTTGGAGGATTGCTTGATGTCCGACGCCGTCAAGGTCGGCTTCGTCCCGCTGTCGACCGCCCCGCGTGGCATCGTGGTGGCGTTCTGCGATGACACTCTGCGTCTTGGAGTCGCGACCGAGAAGGCGCTCGGGGGAGCCTCGGACCTGATCAAGCGCGCGGCCGGGGCAGCCCGGTTCAAGGGCAAGGATGGCGCGGTGTTGGATCTGCTGGCTCCTGAGGGAATCAAGATTCAGCGCTTGATCGTCATCGGCATCGGCAAGGGCTCGGACCTCAAGGACAAGGATTTCCTCAAATACGGCGGGACTTTAGCCGGAAAGCTGAACGCCGGAACTGAAGCGGTGGCGGTGCTCGCCGAGCTGCCTTCGGGACCGCTGTTGCCGGATCAGGTCAGCTCGCTGGCCGCCGGGATCCGGCTGCGGGCCTATCGGTTCGACCGTTACAAGACCAAGAAGAAGGACGAGGAGGGCGCCGTCAGCGCCAATGTCTCGATCGCCGTGGCGGACGTCGCGGCGGCCAAGAAGGCCTTCGCGCCGCGATCTCACGTGACCGACGGGGTGATACTGGCGCGCGATCTCGTCAACGAGCCGCCGAACGTGCTCTACCCGGAAGAGTTCGCCAAACGCGCTGCCGCCTTGCGCAAGCTCGGCGTCACCGTCGAGATCCTCGACGTGCCCGCGATGAAGAAACTCGGCATGGGCGCGCTGCTCGGCGTCGGCCAGGGCTCGGCACGGCCGAGCCGCACCGTCGTGATGCACTACAATGGCGGCAAGCGCGGCGAGCAGCCGGTCGCCTTCATCGGCAAGGGCGTGTGCTTCGACACCGGCGGCATCTCGATCAAGCCGGCCGGCTCGATGGAGGACATGAAGGGCGACATGGGCGGCGCGGCCTGCGTGGTCGGCCTGATGCATGCACTCGCCGCACGCAAGGCCAAGGCCAACGTGATCGGCGCCATCGGCCTGGTCGAGAACATGCCGGACGGCAACGCCCAGCGTCCGGGCGACATCGTCACCTCGATGTCGGGCCAGACCATCGAGATCATCAACACCGATGCGGAGGGCCGCCTCGTGCTCGCCGACGTGCTGTGGTACGTCGCGACCAAGTTCAAGCCGAAATTCATGATCGACCTGGCGACCTTGACCGGCGCGATCATGGTCGCGCTCGGCACCGAGCATGCCGGTCTCTTCACCAACAATGATGATCTCGCCGACAAGCTGTTCAAGGCGGGGCAGGAGACGGGTGAGAAGGTGTGGCGGATGCCGCTCGGCCACGAATACGACAAGCTGATCGATTCGCAGTTCGCCGACATGAAGAATACCGGCGGACGCCATGGCGGCTCGATCACCGCCGCGCAATTCCTGCAGCGCTTCGTCAACGACACGCCGTGGGCGCATCTCGACATCGCCGGCACCGCGATGGGCGCGCCGAAATCGGAGATCAACCAGAGCTGGGGATCGGGCTATGGCGTCCGGCTGCTCGATCGGCTGGTGTGGGACTCCTACGAATCCAGATCCGACACCAAAGCTGAAGCCAAATCCGGCGCCAAGGCGTGACGCGGGGCGATGACCGAAGTCCTGTTCTACCACCTGCAGAACATGACCGTGGAAGGCGTGCTGCCGCCGCTGCTCGAGAAGTCGCTCGAGCGCGGTTGGCGCGTCGTGGTGCAGTCGACATCGGAGGAGCGCGCGGATGCGCTCGATGCGCATCTGTGGACCTATCGCGACGATTCGTTTCTGCCGCACGCCACCTGGCGGGTGGCCGATGTGGCCGACCAGCCGATCGTGCTCGCGGTGGAAGAAAGCAATCCCAACGGCGCGAACGTCCGTTTCCTGGTGGACAACGCGGCGCTGCCATCGGACTCGCACAGCTACGAGCGCATGGTGCTCGTGTTCAACGGCGATGATGCGGACGCGCTCGCGGCTGCGAGATCGGTGTGGACCGATTGCAAATCGCGGGGATTCGAGGTCACCTACTGGCAGGCGGATGAACGGGGGCGCTGGCAGCGCCGACAATGATACGGAGGCCCGTGAAGCGCCAATGATGGCAGCGCCGCGTGATTAATGATAATCTGCCGATTTACCGGCAGAGCGTTGGCAAAGTCACGAACGTGCCGCAAAGTGATGTTGGGACAACACGTTAGAGTGTCCACAGGTTGCAATTCAGCAAGGTTCATCGTGCGAGACCACACCAAACAGCTGACGCGCGCTCTGGCGTTCCTTGTGCTTGCCCCGGTCGTCGCCGGATGCTCGAGCACGCCCGATTTCCTGTCCAAGGACGCCGAGTGGTTCAACCGGCCGCAGCGCCTGTTCATCAGAAACATCTCGATCGACGCGCCGCCGCTGACGCCGGACAAGCCGGTCACGGCTGAGGATCTTGTGAGCGCCGAAGGCGCATGCCCGGGCATGGCGCCTGCGGCCGATGCTGCGGGCGCGAACGCGCTGGCGAATGATCCCGCCGCCGCGACGCCGGCTGCCGGCGGCACCGTCGCACTCGGCCACACCGAATGCGACGTGGTGCGCGGCATCGGTGCACCCGACAACGTCAACATCTCGAGCAATGGCGGCGAGCGCGTGGCCACGGTGACCTGGCTGCGCGGCGCACGCGCCGGCGTCTACACGTTCAGCTCCGGCCGCCTGACCTCGGTCGAGCGCGCGCCCGATCCGGGACCGGCGCCGAAGGTGGCGAAGCCGAAGGCGAAGAAGCGGACGAGCTGACGGCGGGAGGCGGCGATGCAAATAACCGGCCTCCGTCGCGAGTTGGAGGAGGCCGGGTATGCGGTGCGCCGTGATTTTCTTCCTCGCGAATTGTTGGAGGCCGGCAATCGAATCAAGTCTCGGGCCAGTCGTGAGGCGAGAGCGGAGCCCCATCTCGGGCTTGTTGTCTCTGTCAACTTTTCGGTCGATTTCGCGCCCATCATTCTCTTCGATGCACAATATGAATTGTTGGAGCACGCCGGATACCGGGATGCGCGCTTCTTTGCTGGATTTCTGATCTCCAAGCCGGCCGGGTGTCCGAGGCTGCACTGGCACCAGGATTGGTGGGGCTGGTCGAGCGCCGTGAGTTACGGCGCCACGCCTCCAATTCTCTATTTCATGTACTATTTGACCGACACGAGTGCCGCAAACGGATGCTTGCGCGTGCTTCCCGGCAGTCATCGGCGCAAGAACGATCTACATGCATTGATCGAGGGCAGGCCGACACATCCCGATCGGGTTCTGCATGTCGACGACGTGCTGGTTTCCACAAGGCCAGACGAAGTTGATGTTGCTGTTCGGAAGGGGGATCTCATCGTTCGCGACGGCAGGCTCCTTCACGCATCCCATGCGAACAATTCGAGCGAAGACCGAGCCCTGATCGTATTGTCCTTCGTGCCGTTCTGGTCGGATCTCCCGGAGGGGCTGCAATGCGCCTTCGACAGAAAGCGGCCCAAGATCGAAAGATCCTGGCCGTCCGCCGAGGCCGAGCGCGTGCTGGATCGAGCGACGGTCTACAACGGCGCGTCGTCGCCGATCCATCTGCAGAGGACTCCGAACTTCGGCGACGATTAAGCTGCCGCGTCCTCCGCATCCAGCTCCATCACGACATCGGTCGCGTTCAACGTATCGCCCGCTTTGCGCCTGACCTGACTGATTGTCCCGGAGTAGGGAGCTTTCACCGACAGCTGTGATTTGGCCGCCTCGATGACGTAGAGGACCTCACCGGTCTTCACCTTTTGACCGGCCTTGACGCAGACGTCGTAGAGCAGGCCGTCAAGTCGAGCGTAAAGCTGCTTGTTCATGTTTCGTCCTCCTGAATCGCCTCAATCGAACCTCAAACATCAACGTCAGCTACCAAAAGTAGAGCAATTTTGATTCTGCTACAATGGCGCTTTCAATCTTATGGATGTATGTAGTCATCGTTGCTACCTCTAGCTCTGGGCATAGCGAGGCGCGCCATGAAGTGGTTCTTCAGCAAGTATCTTTTCGCAGGCATGATTGTCGTGGTTTCGTCGATTGCTGCGCGTGCCGACGTCCTGCCGGCGCCGTCGAGATGGACCAATCAACGAGGCTCGGTTCTCGAGATCTGGTCAGTCACCGATGGGCAGGTGCGAGGGCAATTCACCAACAACGCATCTGGGTTCGCATGCCAGGGTATTCCCTATCCGGTATCCGGCAGATCCGCCGGCAGCGCCGTTATGCTGGTCGTGACTTTTGCCCAGTGCAATTCCATCACGCGTTGGAGAGGCCAAGTCGGCGGCAATCAACTTCGGGCGAATTGGAATCTCTTCTACATTCAGCCCAACGGTGATCTCGGCAATCTGCCGGGTGCCGACCTGTTCCAGCGAACCAATTGATCCGGTCGCTCGCTCCGATCCCGCATTCAGCCGTGTTAGCCGCCGACCGCGAAGGCTTTCGACTTGGAAGCAGCTGAAAGCCGAGCTATCGGCGACTTTCGGCCGAATGCCGATCCGAGGCTCGGGGCACTTCAGCTCCCCGCCTCGTCATGCAGCGTGCTGGCTTCCAGCCACTGCTCCTCGGCGCGCGCCAGCGCGTCGGCGGCATTGGCCCGCGCCTTCGACAATTGCGCGGCCTGCTTTGGGTCGCGCGTGAAGATGTCGGGCAGCGACAGCGCGCCGTCGATCTTGGCGATGATCTCGGTGATGCGGGCGATCTCGGCTTCGGCTGCCGCAATCTTCTGCTTCAGCCCGCTGCGCTTGTTATCGCTGCGGGGCCGCTCGGTCTTCTCGGCGACCTGAGAGCGCTCGTTGTCGCGGGCCGGCGTGCTGCGCGTCGACAAGACCATGCGCCTGTAGTCATCGAGGTCGCCATCATAGGTCTTCACGGTGTGGTCGGCGACGACCCAGAGGCGGTCGGCGCAGGCCTCGATCAGATAGCGATCGTGCGACACCATGATCACGGCGCCGGGAAATTCGTTGATCGCTTCGGCCAGCGCGGCGCGGCTGTCGATGTCGAGATGGTTGGTCGGCTCGTCCAGGATGATCATGTTGGGGCCGAAGAAGGTCGCGAGCCCGAGCAGCAGCCGCGCCTTCTCGCCGCCCGACAGGCTCTTCACCAGCGTGTCGGCGGCCTTGCCGGAAAATCCGATCGCGCCGGCGCGCGCGCGCACTTTCGATTCCGGCGCATCGCCCATCAGCTTGCGCACGTGACTATACGGCGATCCGGTCTCGTCCAGCTCATCGAGCTGGTGCTGGGCGAAATAGGCGATCGACAGCTTGTCGGCGCGCGTGACCTTGCCGGAAAACGGTGTGAGCCGGCCGGCGAGCAGCTTCACCAGCGTGGACTTGCCATTGCCGTTGGCGCCGAGCAATGCGACGCGGTCGTCATTGTCGATGCGTAAGGTGACTCTGTTGAGCACCGGTTGCACGGGATCGTAGCCGACCGAGGCGTTGTCGACCGCGATGATCGGCGGCGACAGCAGTCGCTCCGGTGCGGGGAAGGTGATCTCGTGCACGTCCTGGGTGACGAGCGCGGTGATCGGCTTCATCCGCTCCAGCATCTTGACGCGGGACTGCGCCTGGCGCGCCTTCGAGGCCTTGGCCTTGAAGCGCTCGACGAAGGCCTGCAGCCGCGCACGCTCCGCTTCCTGGCGCTTGACCGCCTTGGCATCGAGCATCTCGCGGGTGGCGCGCTGTTCCTCGTAGGAGGAGTAGCTGCCGCGATACAGCGTGAGCTTGCAACGGTCGAGATGCAGGATCTGGTCGACGGAGGTTTCCAGGAGATCGCGGTCGTGGCTGATCACGATCACCGTGCGCGGATAATGCGCCAGATGATCCTCGAGCCACAGCGTGCCCTCGAGGTCGAGATAGTTGGTCGGCTCGTCCAGCAGGAGCAGGTCGGGCGCGGCGAACAGCGTTGCCGCAAGGGCGACCCGCATGCGCCAGCCGCCGGAGAACTCGGCGCAGGCTCGCGCCTGATCCGCGGCGGAAAATCCAAGGCCGCTGAGAATAGCGGCCGCGCGCGCTGGGGCGGAATGCGCGTCGATGTCGACGAGCCGGGTCTGGATCTCGGCGATGCGGTGTGCGTCATGGGCGGTCTCGGCCTCCTGCAGCAGCGCATGCCGCTCGAGGTCGGCCCGGAGAACCACCTCGATCAGGCTTTCGGGCCCGCTCGGGGCTTCCTGGGCCAGGCTGCCGATGCGCCACCGCGGCGGCACGGTGATGCTGCCGGTCTCCAGCGACAGTTCGCCGCGGATCGCCTTGAACAGGGTCGACTTGCCGGTGCCGTTGCGGCCGACCAGTCCGACGCGCGCGCCGGGCGGAATCTGCACTGAGCTCTGGTCGATGAGAAGCCGTCCGGCGAGGCGGATGGAGATGTCGGTGATGGAAAGCATGCGCGCCTTGTCACCGCGCGCGCGGCCAAAGGCAACCGCTTTGTCGCGGTCTCAGCGGCCGGAGAGGCTCATCCCGGTCTCGTCGCGCTTTCGCAACTCGTTCATCAGGTCCGCAAGCTGAGCCGGCAGACGAGAGCCGTCCGGCGGCAGGCTGCGTTGCAGGCGTTCGCCGACGGCCTCGCAGATCGACCGGCTGGTCTTGCGATCGAGCGCCTCGCTGAAATCGGCGGTGCGGCCAGACATGAGGGAGTTCCACGAGCAGTTGCAGGACGATGCCGTAACAAGTCGTGACCGCTCGATTTGTTTCCCGCTCCCGACCGGAAGACCCCGAAATGAGGTTGAAAATGCACAAAAAAAGCCCCGGCGTGGGGGAGACGCCGGGGCGATGCGAGTTCGGTGCGGCGGGGGGGCGGGTGCCGCGCCGAGGCTCGTATCAATAGCAGCGGTTGATCCACCGCCAGCGCGGTCCCCACGGGGTCGGAACCACGCGGCGCACGTAGCAGCCGCCATAGCCGTAGCTGTAGACCGGGCCACCGACGAAGAAGCGCGGGCCGTAGAACGGACGGTGCCATCCGCCGTAGCCTCCGTGCCAACCGCCCCCATGCCAGCCGCCATGCCAGTGAGCCGAGGCGGCAGTCGGGGCGAGGGCGGCTGCGCCGAGGGCAACGGTGGCCGCCGCGATGAGGGAGAGTTTGCGCAACATGATCGTCTCCTGGATGACAGCGCTGGTGGCGCCGAAATTGTCCGACGGATGAGGCTGGGAGAGGGCGGCCACCGGTCGTATTGCTGGCTCGTCCTCGCCCGATGCCAACACCCTAGGAGCTTCGAGCTGAACACGGGTGGCACGGAGCCTTCAGACTATGTTCAGAATTGTGAAATTGTCGTAAGGCGTCGCGCTCCGGCAGGGGCCCCGGTCGCTTGCCGTCGGCCGATCGCGTCGATATAAGCCCGCAACTCACCGAAATCCCGCACCTCCAAGGACGATATCATGGCGATTGAGCGCACCTTTTCGATCATCAAGCCCGACGCGACCGAGCGTAATCTCACCGGCGCGATCAACGCGCTGATCGAGAAGGCCGGCCTGCGGATCGTGGCCCAGAAGCGCATCCGCATGACCCGCGATCAGGCCGAGACCTTCTATGCCGTGCACAAGGCGCGGCCATTCTTCGGCGAACTGGTCGATTTCATGATCTCCGGCCCGGTCGTGGTCCAGGTGCTGGAGGGCGAGGGCGCCATCCTGAAGTACCGCGACGTGATGGGCGCCACCGACCCGTCGAAGGCGGCCGACGGTACCATCCGCAAGCTGCATGCGAAGTCGATCGGCGAGAACTCGGTGCACGGTTCCGACGCGGCGGAAACGGCAGCGATCGAGATCGCGCAGTTCTTCTCCGGCAACGAGATCGTCGGTTGATCGATCCTCGTGCGGCTGAGGGCCCCCTCAGCCGCACGACCTTCGTGCTCTGCGCTGAACTTATCTGAAAGGCCTGGCCGTGAACTGGCTATCGCAACTCGCCGATTCCGCCAGCTTCGGCCATGTGCTCGCTCAATTCGAGGCCGACCTGCAGAGCCCGGGCTTCTGGCTCGCGCTCGGCAAGATCGTCTGGATCAATGTGCTGTTGTCGGGCGACAATGCGCTGGTCATCGCGCTCGCCTGCCGCGGCCTGCACGGCAAGCATCGCTTCTGGGGCATGGTGGCCGGCTCCGGCATTGCCGTCGCACTGCGCATCGCCTTTACCGGCATCGTCGCCACCCTGATGGCGCTGCCATACCTGAAATTGATCGGCGGGCTGGCACTGATCGTGATCGCCGCCAAGCTGCTGGTGCCCGAGGACGAGAACGACGAGATCGCGGCCGGCACGACGCTGTGGCATGCGGTCCGCATCGTCGCGCTCGCCGACCTCGTGATGAGCCTCGACAACGTGATCGCGGTGGCTGCGGCCGCCAACGGCCAGGCGTCCCTGCTGATCATCGGCCTTGCCATGAGCATCCCGCTGATCATCGCGGGTGCCGCGCTGATCATGCTGGTGCTCGATCGGGTCCCGCTGCTGGTCTGGCTCGGCGCGATGCTGCTCGGCTGGGTGGCCGGCGAGGTGATCGCGACCGATCCCGCGATCGAGCCGATGCTGCACCATCTGCTCGACGGCACCGTCCTCATCAACATCGAGGCGACCTCGGCGCTGTTCGCCGGCAAGACCAATCTCGCGAGCCATGTCGATGTCATGGAGACGCTGATGTCGCTGATCGGCGCCGGTGTGGTGCTGATCGCCGGCTCGATCTGGCGCGGCCGCGCGTTGCAGCGTCAGGCCGAGAGCGAGCTGCAGCCGGTGCCGGCGCGCGGCGTCGATCTGCCGTAGCTGATCGTCAGGACGCGCCGCATCCGACCGGGCGGCGTCAGGACTCCGCATCCAGCCGATCGAGGAATTCGCGGACGGTGTGGACCGATCCCGTGGCGGCTGGCTGGTAGCCGGGCAGGGCAGCGACGGCGCGATGGAATTCGTCGCCCTTCATCACCTCGAGCACCCGCCGCATCGGGTCGGTTTCCAGAAACGATTTATGGCAGGCGAAAAAATAATCCTCGGTGAGGATACGGATGAAGTCGAGCCCGAACTGCCGCGCGGCGGCCTCGACGCCGAAGCAGACGTCGGCCATGCCGCTCGCGACATAGGCGGCGACGGCGGCATGGGTGAACTCGATCTGCTGCGCGCCATTGATGCTGGTTTCGTCGATGCCTTGTGACGCGAGCAACTGATCGAACAACAGGCGGGTGCCGGAATCATGATCGCGATTGACGAAGCGCGCCCTGCCGTCGGCAAGATCGGCCAATGAACGGATGGACAGCGGATTGCCGCGCTTGACCATCAGCCCCATCTCGCGGGTCACGAAGCTGATGACGCAGTCCTGCTTGGGATCGAGCCAATCCCGGCAGGCCTGGATGTTCTGGGCACGCAGCTCGCCGCGCGGCAGATGCAGTCCCGACAGGTCGCATTCGCCTTGCGCCAGCGAGGCCAGCGAATGCTGGCTGCTGACATAGCGGACATCGACCCCGACGCCTGACTCGCGATCCAACAGCTCGCGCAGCTTGGCGACGGCAAAGCCGTGGCTGGCGTGAACGCGGATCACGCCAGGATGCGACTGCAGGAACGGCTTGATCTCGGTCACCAGCTCCTGCGCCAGATTGTCGAGCTGCGGGCCGAGGCGAGCCTGCATGCGCTCGCCGGCCCAGACCAGCTTGTCGCCGAACGCCGTGAGCTTCGATCCTTTGCCGCGCTGGGTCTCGACCAGCGGCACGCCGAAGAATTCAGACCACTGCTCGATCAGATTCCAGACGTGACGATAGGACAGATGCGCGTCACTGGCCGCGCTGGTGATCTTACCCGTCCTCCCGATTTCACTGAGCACGCGGAGCATCACGACGATGCTCTGCGGGCCGTCGTCCTTGTAGAAGCGCCAGACAGGTTCGATCGCGATCCGCAACATCAGGGCCCGCTTGTGAAGTCGGCTTCATATGACCGCCGGCCATAGGCAACAGATATCATATTTACGAACAGATATTTGTTCTTACCTTCATTGGTATACAACAAACGGAGGAAATATGATGTCGATTGCATATGATTACGAGCGCGGCTCGAGGGGGACGTCCTATCTGACGAAGCCGTTCCAGCTCCTGATCGGCGGCAGGCATGTTCCCTCGGTTTCGGGACGCACCTTCACGTCGCTCAATCCTGCAACCGAGCAGGCGATTGCGACGGTCGCCGAGGGCAATGCCGAGGATGTCGATCTCGCAGTCGCCGCGGCCCGCAAGGCCTTCGAAGGGCCGTGGCGAACGATGCGTGCGGCGGAGCGCGGCGCGATCCTTCTGAAATGGGCGCAGCTGTTGCGCGACCATGCCGACGAGATCATCGAGCTCGAAAGCCTCGATGCCGGCAAGCCGGTGTCGGCGATCCTGCGCCAGGATCTTCCCGCCGCCATCGATACGCTCACCTATTACGCCGGATGGGCCGACAAGATCAGCGGTGAAGTCGTCTCCACGCGCGATGATGCGCTGACCTATACGGTGCGCGAGCCGGTCGGCGTGGTCGCGGCGATCGTGCCGTGGAATTTCCCGCTGATGATCGGGATGTGGAAGCTCGCGCCGGCGCTGGCCTGCGGCTGCACCGTTGTGATGAAGCCCGCCGAGCTGACGTCGCTGTCGGCGCTGCGGATCGGGGAGCTCGCGCTCGAAGCCGGACTGCCGCCCGGTGTTCTCAACATCGTGACCGGCCCCGGGCGCACCGTCGGCGAGGCGCTGGTCAACCACCCCGATGTCGATAAGGTGACGTTCACCGGCTCGCCCGGCGTCGGCCGCGGCATCATGAAGGCGGCGGCCGGCAACTTCAAACGCGTCTCGCTCGAGCTCGGCGGCAAGTCGGCCAACATCATCTTCGACGATGCGAACATCGGGGCCGCCGCGAAGGCTGCGGCCAGCGGCATCTTCTTCAACACGGGGCAGGTGTGCTCGGCCGGATCGCGGGTGCTGGTGCACGAGCGCGTGTATGACGAGGTGGTCGAGCGCCTGACCGAGCGCGCACGGGCGCTGCGGATCGGCGATCCGCTCGATCGCGCAACCTCGCTCGGACCGGTCATCTCCGAACGGCAGATGAAGACGATCCTCGACTATGTCGACATCGGACGCAACGAAGGCGCCACGCTCGTCACCGGCGGCCAGCGCGCGGCCGCCCGCGGCTATTTCGTCAGCCCCGCCGTCTTCGCCGGCGTCACGCACGACATGCGGATTTCGCAGGAGGAGATCTTCGGACCCGTGGTCAGCGTGATCAAGTTCAGGGACGAGGCCGAAGCGCTGCGGATGGCGAACGGCACGGCCTACAGCCTGGCCGCCGGCGTCTGGAGCCGCGACATGGGGCGCGTCCATCGCTTCGCCAAGCGCCTGCGCGCCGGCACCGTGTGGATCAACACCTATGGGTACACCGATGTGCGGCTGCCTTGGGGTGGCGATCGTGACTCCGGACTGGGCCGCGAGCACGGCACGGCCGCGCTGGACAACTTCACGGAGCCGAAATCCGTCTGGATGAACCTCGCGGTGTGAGCCAGGCGTCGGTTGACGCGGACGGCCGCCATTCGCATCGGCGGCCGTCTGCGCGGTCCAACGGATCAGTCGGCCTTGGCGCCGGTCGGCGGCCGGCGTGTCGGCGTCCTCCGATGGCCTGTGAGAAACACGATGGCCGTTGTGTTTGTTGCCGTTACCGTCTCCGATCACTGAGTCGGTCAGCCATCGTCGCGGCAGGATCACAAGCCAATCCACAGTGCTGCGGCACGGTGCCGCGCCTTTGCCAAGTACCGCAGGGCGCGGTCGTCTGCTTCTTATAATCTTGAACCCGTTCGGGCCGCCACGACACCACTACGTCGAGCTCCACTGATCGGGCCATGATTGGAATTGTTTCGAATTGGACTTGCGCATGTTGACTGCAGATGAGATTGCGCACGTCAAGTCGTCGTTCGACTTGGTATTTGCCAATGCTACACAGATGACGACGACGTTCTATGACCGCGTCTTCGAGCTCGCGCCGGAATGTCGGGCGATGTTTCCCGCCGACATGGATGTGCTGAAACGGGACTTCATCGCGACCCTGGCGGTCCTCGTCGGCAGCCTCGATCAGACGACTGGTCTGTTGTCGAGCACCGACATCCTCGGCCGCAATCATGCGCGCTATGGAGTCCGGCCTGAGCACTATCCGGTGGTCGGCGAAGCACTATTGTGGAGCCTCGCCAAAGGACTTGGTCCGCATTGGAATGATGAGGTCGAGCAGGCCTGGCGCAAGGTCTATGGCGTCATCGCCAAGCGCATGATCGCAATTTCGGTCGGCGCTCCGCGGTCCTGATCCGGATCTAGCTGCGCACGATCGAGCCGGAGCGGCCGACGAGACGCGCGAGCTGCTTGAAGCGTCCGCCGACGCGGTCGGCGACGAGGTCGACCATCTGGTGCTCGAACACCAGCATCAGCTTGCGGTCCTGGGTGCGGAAATGCGTTGCGGGCAGCACGCCGGGCCGCGCCGCCGAGATCAGATGCGCGACGCGAAACGCGGTGCCGAGCAGGCGCGCACGATCGATCTGGGCCGGGCTCAGCTGCTCGGTAAGGGCAGGCGCCGCCGCCTCGTCGCGCAGGCCCTCGTAGCGGAAGAACACGGACAGCGCGACGAAGATGCGGCCCTCGTGGTTGATCGAGCCGAAATTGCCGTTCAGAACGATGCCGTAGGTCTGCTCGCCGCGGTGGTCCGGATGCATGCGCCAGCCGATGTCGGACAACAGGCAGGCGGCGTGCCGCAGCCGGCGCTCGTCCTCGGTCTCGCGGATGTGCATTACGCGGAACAGGCGGTCGGTCCAGTCGATCAGCTCGCGGGCATGCTGGGCCGAGCGCGACAACAGCTCGTTGAGGCCCTGCGCCGCGCACAGCAGCCCGTCCTTGGCGCGCTCGGCGTCTGGAAGCTTGGAGTAGAGCAGGCCCTCGCGCACGCCGAAGGTCGAGAACACGACGGTCGTCGGCCTGGCGACGCGGATGATGTGCTCGAGCACCAGCGCAGCATAGGCAAGCAGCGGGCGCCGCGCCTCGGCGATCGCTTCGATGTCGGCCAGCATGTCGGCGGCGACGAGACGACGCAGCCGGCGCACGAAGGCCAGCGCATCGGCCGCCGGAATCGCATAGCCGTGCATCACCCCGAGCGGATAGCCGCTCTGGATGATGTGGATGCGCGCCAGCGCGCGCCAGGTGCCGCCGACCGCATAGAAGGTGCGGTTCTGGCCGGCCAGCAGTTGCGGCAGGTCGGTCAGCGCCTCGCTCGCGATCCGCTGCGCCTTCTTCAGCGATTTCTCGGCGAGATCCTGCAGCGCCAGGCTGCCGAGCGGCAGGGTGACGCCGCTGCGGACCTGGTGCCCGCGCACGTCGATCAGCTCAAGTGAGCCGCCGCCGAGATCACCGACGATGCCATCGGGCTTGTGAATGCCGGAGATGACACCGAGCGCCGAATAGCGTGCCTCTTCGGGGCCGGTGAGGATCTGGATCGGGACGCCGCAGATCTTCTCGGCCTTGGCGATGAAATCAGGGCCGTTCGAAGCATCGCGGCAGGCGGCGGTCGCGATGGCATGCACTTGCCCCACCCGCTGCACCTTGCACAACGCGCGGAAGCGCTTCAGCGCGGTCAGCGCCTTGTCGACGGCATCGGCCGCGAGCAGGCCGGTGGTCTGGACCTCGCGACCGAGCCCGCACAGCGCCTTCTCGTTGAACACGGTGACGAGACTGCGTTCCATCGCCTGGTAGACGACGAGACGGACCGAATTCGAGCCGATGTCGATGACACCGACGCTGGCGGACCTCGTGCCGGGCCGCTTCACCACGGCATGTCCCGTCGCAGAAGGCCCCGGTGCAGACAGCCCCTATGAAGGAGAGCGTTCATTCCGGCGCGTGAGCCGGCGCGGCGATGATTCCTTGAGCGACTTTCCACGGCCGGACAGACTCGGATTCGTCATGAAGTAATTGTGCAGGTTGAACGGCTCCTCGCCCTTCGCGGCCTTCATACGCGTTGACGACCCGTCCGGCAACAATTGCCAGCTCTGCTCGGTATCCTTCAGGTTCGCGACCATGATCTGTTCCAGGACCTGCTGATGGACGGTGGGGTTCTGAAGCGGGCACAGCACCTCGACGCGGCGGTCGAGATTGCGCGGCATCATGTCGGCCGAGGAGATGTAGACGGCGGCCTTGGCGCTCGGCAGGCCCTGACCCATACCAAAGCAGTAGATGCGGCCATGCTCGAGGAAGCGGCCGATCACCGATTTGACGCGAATGTTCTCCGACAGTCCGGGGAGGCCGGGACGCAGGCAGCAGATGCCGCGCACGATCAGCTCGATCGAGACGCCGGCCTGCGAGGCCTCATACAGCGCGTCGATGATGTCTGGATCGACCAGCGAGTTCATCTTCATCCAGATCACGGCCGGCTTGCCCTGGCGGGCGAAGCTGGTCTCGCCGTGGATGTGCTCGATCATGCGCTTGCGAAGCGTGAGCGGCGACACCGCCATCTTCTCGATGTCGATCGGCTCGGCATAGCCGGTGATGTAGTTGAACACCCGCGTGACGTCGCGGCCGATCACCGGGTCCGATGTGAAGTAGGACAGGTCGGTGTAGATGCGCGCCGTCACCGGATGATAGTTGCCGGTGCCGGTGTGGACATAGGTGGTGAGGCTGCCGCCCTCGCGGCGCACGACCATCGACAGCTTGGCATGCGTCTTCAGCTCCAGAAAGCCGTAGACGACCTGCACGCCGGCACGCTCCAGATCGCGGGCCCAGCGGATGTTGGCCTCCTCGTCGAAACGCGCCTTGAGCTCGACCAGCGCTGTCACCGACTTGCCGGCTTCGGCAGCTTCCACCAGCGTGCGCACGATCGGCGAGTTGTTGGAGGTGCGGTACAGCGTCTGCTTGATCGCGACGACGTCCGGATCGCGCGCCGCCTGCTGCAGGAATTGCACGACGACGTCGAACGACTCGTAAGGGTGATGGACGATCAGGTCCTTCTGCCGGATGGCGGCGAAGATGTCGCCGCCATGGTCGCGGACACGCTCGGGATGGCGCGGCACATAGGGCGCGAATTCGAGGTCGGGCCGGTCGACGCGCGTCAGTTGCGACAGCTCGTTCATCGCCAGCACGCCGTCGACCAGGAACACCTCGTCATCGGTGGTCGAGAGCGCATTCTGCACGAAGCGGCGCAGCTCCTCCGGCATGTTGGCCTCGATCTCGAGCCGGATCACCGAGCCGCGACGGCGCCGCTTCAGCGCGGTTTCGAACAGCCGCACCAGGTCTTCGGCCTCTTCCTCGATCTCGATCTCGCTGTCGCGGATGATCCGGAAGGCGCCCTGGCCCTTCACGGTGTAGCCGGGAAACAGCCGGCCGATGAACAGGCCGGTCGCCTGTTCCAGGGTGATCAGGCGGATCACGCCATCCTTGGAGCCGGGGAAGCGGATGAAGCGGTCGATCTTGCCGGGCATGCGGATCAGGGCGTTCATCGGGCGCCCGTCGGCGGAGCGGATCAATTGCAGCGCCACCGTGAAGCCGAGGCTTGGGATGAACGGGAACGGATGCGCCGGATCGATCGCGAGTGGCGTCAGCAGCGGGAAGATGTTGGCGAGGAAGTGGTCCTCGATCCAGGCGCGCTCGCTCTTGGTGACGTCCTGACCGTCGACGAGCACGATGCCGAGCTCGCCGAGAAACTTGCGCAGGTCGCGCCAGATCGCCTGCTGGTCGATCGCGAGCTGCGACACCGTCTCGTTGATCAGCTTCAGTTGCTCGGTCGGCGTCAGCCCGTCGGGGCTGCGCTCGGCGATGCCCTCGCGGACCTGGGCGCGGATGCCGGCGACGCGCACCATGAAGAATTCATCAAGGTTGTTGGCGGAAATCGACAGGAAGCGCACCCGCTCCAGGGCGGGATGGCGCGGATTGACCGATTCCTCCAGAACGCGGCGGTTGAAGTGAAGCCAGGACAATTCCCGATTGATGAATCGCTCGGGGCTCGAGGCAATCTCGATGGACGGCGCGGCGACCGGTTCTTTCTCTGAGATTTCAGTAACTTGCTCGGTATCCATCGGAATTCGATCCATATCCATCCAGTCGCGAACCAGTCGCGAACGGTCGACCGTAGCCCAATCTGGGTAACCAGGGGATGACGTTGCCGGCACCATTGGGGTTCCGTGCCCGTCCGCCGTCAAGATGGCCGCGGGTCACAGCGGGCGGAGCAGCTCCGCCGCCAGCGCCCGGGTGACCGGCCGTCCGAGCCGCAGGGACTCGTCGTCCAGCAGTGCGACGGTCTGGCGGGCGGCCGCGTAGGACCGTTCGATGTGGCTTGCGAGATAGCTGACCACGGTCTCGTCGATCGCCAGTTGCCGGTCCGCGGCCAGCTTGACGATCAAGGCGCGGAACAGCTGGTCGTCGGGCGGCAGCAGCGTGACGATCGGGACGGCGCGCAGCCGCGACCTCAGATCGGCCAGGGCGATGGGCAGGGCCGCCGGGGCCTCGCGCGCCGTGATCAGCACGAAAGCCTCGTCCTGGCGGGCCAGGTTCAGGAGGTGAAACAGCGCTCGCTCGTCGAGATCGGTTGCCGTCAGATCCTCCAGCACCAGCGCGCCGGTGGCGAGCGCCCCAGGGACCACGCTCGCCTCGAGGGCATGCGCGGACAGCGATCGGGCGCCAGCCCGCTCGGCCCAGATGGCGGCGAGGTGGCTCTTGCCAGAGCCGTCGGGGCCGACCAGGAACATGGTCCGCGCCGGCCATTCCGGCCAGGCGTCGACCAGAGCGAGCCCGGCCGCGTTGCCTGGACCTTCGAAGAAATTGTCCCGCGTCAGGCTCTCCGCATGCGGCAGCGCGAAGGCCAGCTGACGAGGGGGGATATGGCCAGCCAAGATCGAATTGCTCCGTATCGTGTGGTGCGTGAGGTCGGGACGGGCCCTCCGCGGAGGATCACCGGACCTCGATGGTGCTCATGTGACGCACCCAGTCGACGAGATACAGCCCGACCGACACGAGGGTAAAGACGGTGACCAGCACCATCAGCACCACATCGTAGGGCTGGGGCTCGAAGCCGAAGCTGAGCGAGGCCAGCACGAGCGCCGCGAATCCCACCTGGGCGACCGTGTTCAGCTTGGACACCATCAATGGCTTCATCGCGACCGGCCGGTCGAACAGCCAGGACACGATCACCGCCGAGACGATCATGATGTCGCGCGAGACCACCAGGATGACGATCCAGCGCGGGATCGCGCCCCAGATGCCAAGCGTGACGAAAATCGAGACCAGCAGTGCCTTGTCGGCGAGAGGATCGAGCAGCGCTCCCAACTCGGACCGCAGGTTGAAGCGCTTGGCCAGGAAGCCGTCCACGGCGTCGCTCACCCCCGCGACCACGAAGACCAGAAATGCGATCTCCATCTGGCCGGCCGCAATGGCCCAGACGACGATCGGAACCAGCAGGATTCGACCCAGCGTGATCAGATTGGGGATACTGTGGGGAATGGTCACGCAGCGGGTCCCGACGACGACTCGATCAAAAGACAATCCGATTCCGAAACAGGGCGAACCGGTCCGTTCCTAGATAGTATGGGGACGAGCCCCTTGCGAGCCATTGCGCGCGGCCGGATTCCGACGTAACCAGCGGCCAGATTAGGGGTTTTTACCATGACCGAGCGCAAGAACGGGCTCACTTATGCAGATTCGGGCGTCGATATCGATGCCGGAAACCGTCTGGTCGATCTGATCAAGCCCATGGTGCGCGCAACCGCCCGCGCCGGCGCGGATGCCGAGATCGGCGGCTTTGGCGGCCTGTTCGACCTCAAGGCCGCCGGATTCAAGGATCCGGTGCTGGTCGCGGCAACCGACGGCGTCGGCACCAAGGTGAAGATCGCGATCGAGACCGGGCTGCATGGCGGCATCGGCATCGACCTGGTCGCCATGTCGGTCAACGATCTCGTCGTGCAGGGCGCCGAGCCGCTGTTCTTCCTCGACTACTTTGCGTGCGGCAAGCTCGACCCGGAGGCGACGGCGTCGATCGTCGCCGGTGTCGCCGAAGGCTGCCGGGAATCCGGCTGCGCGCTGATCGGCGGTGAGACCGCGGAAATGCCGGGCCTCTACAAGGACGGCGACTACGATCTTGCCGGTTTCGCGGTCGGCGCGGCGGAACGTGGGACGCTGCTGCCGTCTCCCGACATCGCGGCCGGTGACGTGGTGCTGGGGCTCGCATCCTCCGGCGTCCACTCCAACGGCTATTCGCTGGTGCGCAAGATCGTCGCCCAGTCCGGCCTCGGCTTCGATGCGCCGGCACCGTTCGCGCCGGTCCTGACTCTCGGCGCGGCGCTGCTGACGCCGACCCGGCTCTATGTGAAATCGTGCCTTCGCGCCATCCGCGAGACCGGTGCGGTGAAGGGGCTCGCACACATCACGGGCGGCGGCTTCACCGACAACATTCCGCGCGTGCTGCCGAAGCATCTCGGCGTCTCGATTGACCTGACGGGCCTGCCGGTGCTGCCGGTCTTCAAATGGCTGGCGGAGCAGGGTGGCATTGCAGAGCGCGAGCTCTTGCGCACCTTCAATTGCGGGATCGGCATGATCGCGATCGTCAAGGCCGAGGCCGTCGATGCCGTCATCGAGGTGTTCACCGCGAATGGCGAGCACGTCGCACGGCTCGGCGAGGTCGTTGCTGCGACAGGCGACGAGCGCGTGATCTACACCGGCGCCCTCGATCTGGCTCTGTGAGACGAGTGAGCCGATGAAGCGCCGCGTCGCCATCCTGATCTCGGGCCGTGGGTCGAACATGGCCGCGCTGATCCACGCGGCGTCGCAGCCGGATTTTCCGGCCGAGGTCGCCATCGTGATCTCCAACCGAGCCGATGCGGCCGGACTGCAGAAAGCGCAGGAAAGCGGCGTCGCGATCGAAATCATCGAGAGCAAGCCGTTCGGCAAGGACCGCGCAGGGTTCGAAGCCAGACTGCAGCAGGCGCTCGATGCACGCGGCATCGAGATCATCTGCCTGGCCGGATTCATGCGCCTGTTCACGGCGGAGTTCGTGCAGCGCTGGTATGGCAGGATGCTGAACATTCATCCGTCGCTGCTGCCATCGTTCCCCGGCCTTGATCCGCACGGCCAGGCGCTGCGTGCCGGCGTCAAGCTGTCAGGCGCCACCGTGCATTTCGTCATTCCGGAGACGGATGCTGGTCCGATCGTGATGCAGGGCGCGGTCGTGGTCAGGGACGACGATACGCCGGACACCCTGTCGACGCGCATTCTCGGCGTCGAGCATCGCATCTATCCCGAGGCGCTGAAGCTGCTGGCCAAGGGCCTGGTGCGGCTCGAAGGCGATCTCTGCCGGACGTCGTCCGTGGAGCAGGGCGATCACGCGCTGATCTGGCCCGTCGTCCGGTAGCTGTCGCCGGACGAAAAAAATCCCCGGCGGGGCCGGGGTACATCAAGGCTGACGAAGTCTGATCATCCGCGGCGAGCGAGCGTGACGCGGAGCTCGTGAGTAGGTTTACGAACCCGCGCTGTGGCGCCCTCCGCCGGGACGATGCTCACGAGAGCTTCAGGTTCTCTGCCGACGTCTTGCCGCGGCTCTCCACCAGATCATATTCGATCGTCTGGTTCTCGTTGAGCGTGGTCAGTCCAGCACGCTCCACGGCCGAGATGTGGACGAACACGTCCTTGTCTCCGCCAGCCGGTTTGATGAAGCCATATCCCTTGGTCGGGTTGAACCACTTCACGCTGCCCTTGTAGGTCGGCATCGCTGTCTCCTTCGTCTAGACGAAAAAAAGACGCGGCCACGCTCGCGCGTGCCACGCCACAAACGGGCTTCCCGGGATCTGCTCAATTTCCGAAGTCGCGAAACGCACAGTCGAACGGCCAATCCGATTGTACGGGAGATTGCAACACGATTTTCCGCCGATATCAAGGTTGGCGGACTGATGAGAACGCGTCGCGGCGTCGCGTCGCCGGCTGCTGCTGCAACTGCGTGGCTTGTGGCGCTGGAACCACAAATCCTTGCAGGGCAGCCGCGACATGGCAATCCTCATTGACCGCGATCGGGAACTGCGGGCAGAACATCGCTGCAATATTGAAGCGAATTTGAGCGGGCGGCGAACGGGGCATCGATGCGCGGGGCGTCTCAGGCCAGGCTGGGTTGGCGAATGCGCAGCGGCGCATGCGGGGCGATGCTGCTCATCGGCGGGCTCGGTTTGGCCGCCGCTTCTTCGCCCTGCGCCGCGCAGGCCAGCCTGCCGAGCATCGCCGCAAGCCCGACGCCAACGCCGAGCCCGCTGCCCAGTCCTGCACCGGGCGCGATCAGTTCCGAACGCTCGGCCGACCGAACCGTGCTCGATCTCGGCGCGAGCTTCCTCGAACGGCTCGGTACCCAGGCCACGCAGGGCGCCACCCGGCTGCCGCGGAGCAATCCCGGCGGCGGCGGCGCGCCGGAGGCTTCGGAACAGCCTCGGTTCCGGACCTGGGGCGAGATGTATGGCGCAACCGTCCGCAGCAATGCGCAAGGCGACTTCGTCGGCGACAAGAGGACGACTTGGGGCGGCGTCGCCGGTATCGGCATGCGTCTCATGCCGGGCGTGAATGTCGGACTATCCGTCGACCAGAGCCGGACCTGGGTCGATTTGCCGCTGGCGCTGCAAGCGGCGACGCTCGATCTCACACAGTTCGGGTTCAACGCCTCGGTCGACCAGGGACCCTGGACCTGGGCGATCGCGGTCGTCCATGGCTTCGGCGGGATCAGTGCGCGGCGCGACACCAGCCTCGGTACGGCGACGTCGGTCTACGGCGCCCACATCACGGGCGTGCTGAGCGAGCTTGACTACTACTGGAGCATCGGTGAGAGCCGGATCGTTCCGAAGCTTGCCTTCGAATACACGCGCGCCACGACGGCGGCATTCCAGGAGGCGGGCGGGCTCGATCCGCTGTCGGTCAGCGGTACCTCGCTGGAGCGCGCCCGCGTTCTCGTCGGCGCCGAGTTCGGCCGCTACTTCATCGTCGACGGCAAGATCCTCGACGTCTCGGCCTATGGCAAGCTGGTCGACAATTTCAGCCAGAATCTCGGCGCGGTGACCGTCAGCCTCGGTCCGCAGAGCATCACGCTGCAGGGCCTTGGCGAGGGCCGCTACGGCGCCGACGCCGGCGCGGCACTGTCGCTATCCCTGAATCGAACGGCACGCCTCTATCTCAACTACGATGCGAAGCTTCGCTCGCTGCTGCAATCGCATCAGGGCACGCTCGGCGTCGAGTTCAAATGGTAGCTCGTCATACGGGTTTCGGCGCGACGTAGCCGTTGAAGCCGACGACATCCCGCGCGGGCGCCATCAGCGGCACGAGATTCAGCGGGTGGATGAACTCGTCCCGGAAGCAGGCATGGACCTTCGGATCGAAGATGCGTTTCAACCAGTCGATGACGACCTTGTGTCGGTCGGAGTTGCGAAACTCCTTGTGATAGGTCATCCACAGATCCATGTGGTAGTTGATGCCGAGATCCACAGGAACGAGCGGCGCCCCGAGCGCGACCGCCGAGGTCGGCAGAAAGCCGATGCCGGCGCCGCGCTCGACCGCGTAAAGCACGGCAACGCTCGAATTGGTTGAGATGCCGACGATGCCTTCGAGGGACTCCAAGCCGAGGATGCGCGCATAGCCGGTCTCGTCGAGCTGCACGCCGTGCTGCTTGATGATGCGATGATCCTTGAGCTCCGCCAGCGATGTCGGCAGTCCATGCGCGTCGCGATAGGCTTCCGACACGAAGCCGTAGATGTGCAGACGGCCGAGCTTTGCAACGATCACGTCAGGGTTGGTCGGCCGTTCGAACTGGATCGAGATGTCAGCCTCCAGCCGCGACACGTCGGCCTGCTGCATCGCGCAGCTCAGATCGACGGTGATCCTGCGATAGGTCTTCTGGAAATCGATCAGTCGCGGCAGGATCCAGAAGTTGCCGGGGCCTTCGGTCACGGCGACGCGCACCGACCCCTGAGTGTCGGTCGACAGCGAAGCGCGCCGGAAGATGTTGAAGCTCAGCCGCTCCATCTGCTCGACGTCGAAGAGCAACGATCGTCCCTCGTCGCTGAGCGACAGGCCGGATTGATCACGGATGAAGAGCTTGCATCCGAGCTCTTCCTCGAGCCGGTCGATCTTGCGCATCAGGGTCGTGCCGGTCAGTCCGAGAACATCCGCCGCGTTTCGGAAGCTGCGGTGACGCGTACAGAGCAGAAATGCTCTCAAATCCTCCCATGAGGGGTTAAGCGTTTCGTCAGACTTCCTGCGCTGCGTGGATGCAGCACCCCGATGCAAATGTTGCCGCATACACTCCAGCTCCGACAAGTATGATGACGTCATCAAAGCCAAGCTGGAAACATAGATGCAGAACCCTCACCGCGGAAGCACAGAATTCACGCTGCGACATCAGCTCGACGCGCTGCCGCGGACGGATCGGGTCGCGGCTCAGGCGGTCACGCTCGATCGGCTCGGCGAGCTCACGGCGCTCGCACGCCGGGAAATACCGGGCGTTCGTGCCTCAGAACACGAGCTTGCGGAGTTCTTGCGGCACGATCCGGACTCGATCTTCGCGCTCTACCGCGGCAGGAACCTGCTCGGCGGCATCGCCTTCCTCTATCTCAACTGCTCAGGCCTCGATGCGTTGCTCCTGGATGAGTTCAATTTGAATGATCCGCCGCGCAGATTTCTGGCGCGGCCGGACGAAGACGTAGCCGCCATCTATGTCTGGGCGCTCGTCGCGCAAGGGCGAGGAGCGATCGGTCTCGGCAATGTCGCGCAGGCGCTGCAAGGCGCGAGATTTCGCGCAGCCGATTACTATGCGCAACCATCGAGTCCGGAAGGGCGCGCGTTTCTCGGCGCGCTCGGCTTCACGCCGGTACCGAGCTTTCAGCCCGATCTCTGGTGGTATCAGCGGCCGTGGAACCGGATGCCGGAGATGATCGCGCCTTCGATCCAGTCGATGAAGGGTTTCGAACAAGGGAGCATTGCGGATGCACAGCATTAGTTCGGCCATGGCGGCAAAGACAAATCCCCGCGCGATCACGGTGCGCATCGCGCGCGATCCGAATGACCTCATGCTCGTTACGGCGATCCGCTCGGCGGTCTACCTGACCGAGCAGGATTGTCCCATGGAGGAGGAGTTCGACGGCAACGATCTGGTTGCAGCCCACTTCCTCGGTTTCGTCGGCAAGGAGCCGGCGGGATGCGTACGCGTGCGCTTCTTCGGCGACTTCGCCAAGGTCGAGCGGCTGGCGGTGCGCCATCAGTACCGGCGTTCCCGGCTGTCGTTCAAGCTGGTTCGCGAGGCGCTCGACTATTGCAGGCGAAAGGGCTTCAAGAAGGCTTATGGCCACGCGCAGGATCGTCTCGTTGATTTCTGGGCGCATTTCGGCGCCAAGCCGCTCGGCCATAATCGCAAGCTCACATTCTCCGACTTCTCCTACACGGAGATGGTGCTGGACCTCGAGCCGTGCGACGATGCGATCACGCTCGACAGCGATCCCTACATGATCATTCGTCCGGAAGGCGACTGGGATCGGCCGGGTGTGCTCGATCTCTCGGCCGGCCGGCCGGCATCGTCGCCCTTGCACGACTTCGCCGCAGCGAGACCGTGATGACGGGCCGAGATCTGTTCGGTGCCACCGAGGCGGATCCGCCTGTTCTCGTCTGCGCCGATCTGCAGTGCGAATATCTCGCCGAGGGGCGCAGGCATCTGATCGCCGATGGCGACGTCGTCATGGCGCTGTGCCGGCAGTTGATCGCGCTCTGGCGCGACAACCTGTGGCCGGTCGTCCATCTCAAGCGGATCGCACAGGCAGCCTGGTTCAACCCGGCCTCCAACCTGACGAACTGGCTTCCGGACTTCAAGCCAACCCCGGGGGAGCTCGCGTTCGAGCATCCACTGCCCTCGGCCTATAGCTCGGCCCGGTTCGCCGAGTACATGGCGAACATGCGCAGCATGCGCTGCGTGCTGCTCGGCTTCTCGCTGGACGAGACGATCCTCTCGACGGTGGTGGACGGCTTTCACCGCAGTCACCGCTATCAGGTGATCGGAGACGCCGTCGCCTGCCGGCAGGCCTGCGCCGGCGACGCCGCGTTGTACAAGCTGGTTGTAACCAAGGTGATCGGCAATTTTGCCGGCGTCCTCGACAGTGCCGAGCTTATCGGCGCCGGCGGCCGTCTAGCGGTGTGACCGCGGCGGCTATTGGCGGTATCATCCTGAGGCGAGTCGTTCGGCCAGATCGATAATCATACGGCGATCGGCCGGATCGCTGATCTTGTTGAACGCGACGACGAGGCGAAGGGCCTCGACGACGTGCAGGTCGACCGGATTCTCGCTGAGCAGCCGCAGCAGCCTCTGTTCCGGCGGTTCGCAATCGTCTTTGCTCACGCGGCAGCTCCAGGACCGAGACCACGACATGACCCGAGAGGAAGAGCTCAAAGAGCTGGCGAGCAGCCTCCGGGCAGCCATCGCAAAGGCGCGCCAGCTCAATCTGCCGACCAGCGCCTACATCCTTTCGATGGCTCTGGTTGAGGTGTCCCAGACAATCGAGGCGGAGTTGAGGGGGCAGACCAGCGCCGAATGATGGGCGGCATCATGACCACCCGTGCCGCCTGCTGCAATCAACTTGGCAGACTCGGGAAGACGCAGCCGGCCAGAGCCGCTGCGACGCCGATCAGGCCCGGTCGACCCGGACGACGCGGCCCTTCTCGATGGCGAGTGCGAGCTTGCCGTGCTTCAGCGCGAGCGCGGCCTCGCCGAACAGCTCGCGGCGCCAGCCCTGCAGCGCAGCAACGTCGGCATTGTCATCGGCGGCGATCTGCTCGAGATCGTCGACGGTGGCGATGACCTTGCTCGCCACGGCGTGGCGTTCCGAGGTCATGCGCAGCAGGACCTTGAGCAGCTCGACGATCGCAGCGCCGTTGGAGTTGTTGCGCGGCTTTTCCAGCTTGGGCAAAGCGGCGAGATCGCGCGCCAGACCGCGCTGCACGGCGGCAACGATGTCGGAGCCCCATTTGGAGCGCTCGAAGCCCTTGGGCAGCGAGCGCAGATTGCCGAGCTTCTCGATCGTTGTCGGGGCATGGGTGGCGATGTCGCCGACCGCGTCGTCCTTCATCACGCGGCTGCGCGGCACGTCGCGGCTCTGCGCCTCCTGCTCGCGCCAGGCCGCGACCTCGATCAACACGGCCAATTCCTTCGGCTTGCGGACGCGGGTCTTCAGCCGCTCCCAGGCGCGCTCGGGGTGGAAGTCGTAGGTCTTCGGCGAGGTCAGGATCTCCATCTCCTCGCTGACCCAGTCGCTGCGCCCGCGCTTCTTCAGATCGGCATCGAGCGCGGCGAACACGTCGCGCAGATGGGTGACGTCGGCCTCGGCGTAGTGCGCCTGCTCCTTGGTCAGCGGCCGGCGCGACCAGTCGGTGAAGCGGTGGGTCTTGTCGGGGCGATGGCCGGTGATGCGTTCGACCAGTTGGTCATAGGCGATGCTGTCGCCATACCCCAGCACCATCGCGGCGACCTGGGTGTCGAAGATCGGATGCGGCACGATGCCGGCGCGGTGCCAGATGATCTCGATGTCCTGGCGGGCGGCGTGGAAGACCTTGAGGACCTTCTCGTTCGCCATCAGCTCGAAGAAGGCTTTGAGATCGAGGCCCTCGGCCAGAGCATCGATCACCACGGCCTCGTCCGGGCTCGCCATCTGCACGACGCAGAGCAGGGGATAGTAGGTGGTTTCCCGCAGGAACTCGGTATCGACGGTGACGACCGGGTGGCGGGCGAGGCGGGCGCAGGCGGCTGCGAGGTCCGCGGTGGTGGTGATCAAGTCCATGAACGATCCATGACGAGGCTCTTACGCCGTCGTCCGAAAACGCTGACAAGTCAAGGGTGTCGGCAAAGGGTACGGGACGAATTCGTGTCCGCTTGTCGGCCCAATCCGCCCCGAACGCAAGCACCGCGACGCGAGCTGATCGCTCTATGGTTGATGATAGGGCGCGTCCGGCGCCGGTCAGTGATGCCGGACGCGGCCCGCAGGCCGGCGCGCCGAGGGCACCGCGAGCACGATCAGGCACAAGGCGATCATTGCCAGACCCATGAATTCGAACACCAGCGCGTCCACGTCTCAGACCTCCCCGACTTGTTGGTTCAACTTGTCGGGGCTGCGTTGATCGTTTCTTAAGGGCCCGGGCGCTGTCAGGGCGATGGTGGACGCGAGGTTAAGACCGCGTGTCAGGTGCCGCAGAAGGTCTGCAACACCTGCTCCTCCGGCTGCGGCGGATCGGCATAATCAGCCCGGTCCGGCTGGTCGTCATAGGGCCGGGCCAGCACCGCATGCAGCTCCTCGAACGGCGCGTAGTCGTCGTTCTCGACCGCTGCCGTGATCACCGCCTCGATGCGGTGGTTGCGCGGGATGAAGGCGGGATTGACCTTGCGCATGGCCGCGCTCCGCTCCGCCGCCGTCTGCGGTTCCTCCGCCAGGCGCTGGCGCCAGCGCTGGGCCCACTCGTCGAAGCCGGTGGGATCCTCGAACAGGACGCGGACCTCGCTGAGATCGCCGCTGCCGGCGGCGTCGCTGAGACGGCGGAACGTCAGCGTGAAATCGGCTCGGGCCGCCGCCATCGCGTCGAACAATGCCTGCGCCAGCGGCTGGTCGCCCTCGCGCTGCGTGGCCAGGCCGAGCTTGCGGCGCAGGCCCGCCTGGTGCGCGTCCGTAAACTGGGTGGCGAAGCCGTCGAGCGCAGCCTCGGCCTCCTTGATCGCCTGGTCCTTGTCGTCGCCGAATAGCGGCAACAGGCACTCGGCAAGCCGGGTCAGGTTCCACATCGCGATGCGCGGCTGGTTCGCGAAGGCGTAGCGGCCGAACTCGTCGATCGAGGAGAACACCTGCTTGGGATCGTAGGCGTCCATGAAGGCGCAGGGGCCGTAGTCGATGGTTTCGCCGGACACCGAGGTATTGTCGGTGTTCATGACGCCATGGATGAAGCCGACCAGCAGCCACTCGGCGATCAGCTTGGCCTGGCGGGCGATCACGGCATCCAGCAGGGCGTGGTAGGGGCGCTCGGTACCGGCGAGATCCGGATAGTGCCGGTGGATGACGTGGTCGGCGAGCCGGCGCACGGCGTCCACGTCCTGGCGCGCGGCGAAATACTGGAACGTGCCGACCCGGATGTGGCTGGTGGCGACACGGGTCAGCACCGCGCCGGGCAGGGCGGTGCCGCGATAGACCTGCTCGCCGGTCACGACCGCAGCGAGCGAGCGCGTCGTCGGAATGCCCAGGGCCGCCATCGCCTCGCTGACGATGTATTCGCGCAAGACCGGCCCCAGCGCCGCGCGGCCATCGCCGCGGCGCGAAAATGGCGTCGGGCCGGAGCCCTTCAGCTGGATGTCGCGGCGGACGCCGTTGCGGTCGACGACCTCGCCGAGCAGGACCGCCCGGCCGTCGCCGAGCTGCGGCACGAAATGCCCGAACTGGTGGCCGGCATAGGCCATCGCGATCGGCTCGGCGCCCTCGGGCACGGTCTTGCCGGCCAGGATCTCGGCGCCCTCCGGCGTCTCCAGCTCGGCCGGGTTCAGCCCCAGCTCCGCGGCGAGAGGCCGGTTCAGCTTGATCAGACGAGGCGCTGCGACCGGGGTCGGCGCCACCCGGGCAAAGAAATTGTCCGGCAGCGTGGCGTAGGAGTTCTGGAAGGGGAAATGCACGGTCATGGCTCCAAGATAGGCGCGGGGCGGCCGCTTTTCGAGCCCAAACGGCCGTCAGGTGAGCGTTTCGGCGCCAGCTCAATTCAGCATCGGCGCCGACGTTGCGGTGAGGCCCAGGGCGGGCGGCCTTTTCCGGCGCGAAGCCGAAAAGGCCCGTTCCTGCGGTTGCCGCGCCGGGGCGGCTCGGCTAAACCCTGCGCGCATTCGGAGCGCGCCCCTGCGGCTGCGCCGATTCCTTCTCCTCACGACGACCATTCAGGACGACCATGCATCGCTACCGGACCCATACCTGCGGCGCGCTCCGCGAGAGCAACATCGGAGAGACGGTCCGGCTGTCCGGCTGGTGCCATCGCATCCGCGACCATGGCGGCGTGCTGTTCGTCGACCTGCGCGACCATTACGGCATCACCCAATGCGTCGTCGATCCGGACTCGCCGGCGTTCAGCCTGGCCGAGAAGCTGCGCTCGGAATGGGTCGTGCGCATGGAGGGCAAGGTGCGCCGCCGCCCGGCCGGCGCCGACAACAAGAGCACCGACAATGACGATCTGCCGACCGGCAAGATCGAGCTGTACGTCTCCGACATCGAGGTGCTCGGCCCCGCGGACGAGCTGCCGCTGCCGGTGTTCGGCGAGCAGGAATATCCTGAGGACATCCGGCTGAAATACCGCTTCCTCGATCTGCGCCGCGAGAAGCTGCACCAGAACATCATGACGCGCGGCGCGATCATCGATTCGATGCGCCGGCGCATGAAGGAGCAGGGCTTCTTCGAATTCCAGACCCCGATCCTGACCGCGTCGTCGCCGGAGGGCGCGCGCGACTTCCTGGTGCCGTCGCGCATCCATCCCGGCAAGTTCTACGCGCTGCCGCAGGCGCCGCAGCAGTACAAGCAGCTGCTGATGATGTCGGGCTTCGACCGCTACTTCCAGATCGCGCCGTGCTTCCGCGACGAGGACCCGCGCGCCGACCGCCTGCCCGGCGAGTTCTACCAGCTCGACGTCGAGATGAGCTTCGTCGAGCAGGAGGACGTGTTCGCGGCGATGGAGCCGGTCATCACCGGCGTGTTCGAGGATTTCGCCAAGGGCAAGCCGGTGACCAAGGGCTGGCCGCGCATCCCGTTCGCCGAGGCGATCCGCAAATACGGCTCCGACAAGCCCGACCTGCGCAACCCGATCGAGATGGCCGACGTCTCCGAGCACTTCCGCGGCTCCGGCTTCAAGGTGTTCGCGCGCATGCTCGAGGACCCCAAGAACCAGGTCTGGGCGATCCCGGCGCCATCCGGCGGCAGCCGCGCGTTCTGCGACCGCATGAACTCGTGGGCGCAGGGCGAGGGCCAGCCCGGCCTCGGCTACATCATGTGGCGCGAGGGCGGCGAGGGCGCAGGTCCCCTGGCGAACAACATCGGTCCGGAGCGCACGGCTGCGATTCGCAGCCAGCTCGGCACCAAGGAGGGCGACGCCGCCTTCTTCGTCGCCGGCGATCCCGACAAGTTCTGGAAGTTCGCAGGCCTCGCCCGCAACAAGGTCGCCGATGAGCTGAACCTGTCCGACAAGGATCAGTTCAAGCTGGCCTGGATCGTCGACTTCCCGATGTACGAGTACAACGAGGACGACAAGAAGGTCGACTTCTCGCACAACCCGTTCTCCATGCCGCAGGGCGGCCTGGAGGCGCTGCAGACGCAGGACCCGCTGACCATCAAGGCGTTCCAGTACGACATCACCTGCAACGGCTACGAGATCGCCTCCGGCGGCATCCGCAACCACAAGCCAGCCGCGATGGTGAAGGCGTTCGAGATCGCCGGTTACGGCGAGCAGGAGGTGGTCGACCGCTTCGGCGGCATGTACCGCGCCTTCCAGTACGGCGCCCCGCCGCATGGCGGCATGGCCGCCGGCGTCGACCGCATCGTGATGCTGCTCTGTGGCACCACGAACCTGCGCGAGATCTCGCTGTTCCCGATGAACCAGCAGGCCATGGACCTGCTGATGGGCGCGCCGTCGGAGGCCAGCACGAAGCAGCTGCGCGAGCTGCACATCAGGACGAATCTGCCGAACAAGTAGTTCGGCAGACTGCGGGTGATGCACGAATCTTCGTCATTGCGAGCGCAGCGAAGCAATCCAGGGTGGCACGAGGTCTCTGGATTGCTTCGTCGCCTGCGGCTCCTCGCAATGACGATCGTGTGGGGATCGCAGAGCGGTCGTCACGGGTCGCGCATCGTTCACGCGGCCGAACGGCCCGGCAGCATCCGTGTCAGGACGCCGTCGCGGCGGACGACGTGATGAAACAGCGCGGCCGCGACGTGCAGGGCCACCACGATCCACGCGATCCATTTGCCGACGACATGGTGGATTGCGTCGACCGGCGGCTCGAACGCCTCCCAGGTGATCCCCCAGCGCGTCTCGATCCAGCCGAACAGCGCCGTCTCACGGAAGTTCGGCAGCGCGAACGCTCCGAAGTCGGTGGCGGCATCGGTGCCGATATAGCCGGTCAGCGGCATCAGGATCAGCAGCACGTACAATCCCCAATGCGCGGCGTGCGCGAGCCACGCCTCGGCATCTGATGCATGCGGCTGATCGGGCTGAACGTTGACGAGCCGCCACAGCAGGCGAGGCAGGACGGACAGGCCGACGATCATGCCCAGCACCCAATGGACGTTGAGCACGGGCAAGGCGTCCGGGGAAGTGTCGTCCATGAACCAGATGACATAGTACACGACGGCATAGGCCGCGATGAAGGCCGCGGCGCCGGTCCAGTGGAAGAGCTTGGCGATCGCACCGAACTCCATCGTCGTATTCTTCCATGGCATCACGAACCTCTTCCCACTGTTATGAGCTGCGATCTGCTGCTATCGCCAAAATCGGCAGCGAGCCAGCGATGGGCCGGCGGGTCAGGACGCTTCTCCCGTCAATTCAGTCTCACCTCGTCGTTATCGGATGCTGAGCTGCGGCATGTCGTCGCCGGTGACTCGAGACTGCGGCGCAAGATGACCCGGCCTTAAAGGCGTCGCTCTGCATTTGATGTTCTCGCGTTAATGCTGGTTAAGACTGCGAACAACTTCATCCGGGTCTCCGGTCGCGTCCAGGCAGCGCCGGACGATCGGGAGCATCGCGCTGACGTGGTCGAGCGGCCGGCCAGAGCGGTCATCGTGCCCCTACGGCAAACCGTTGATTCTGAGAACTAATCGTTCATGCCGCTTGTTAGTTCGGCACCTTGCGCGACGCGGCGCGTAACGCGATCGAGCGGTGTGGGCCGCTATGAGTTCCAGGCGGCACCGATCAGTCGAATGGCGGTTGCGGTGTCATGCAACCTGTCCTTAATAGGAAGCCTGTCTGACTCATGTAGTGAACATAGCCAACCAATCACAAGAAGACGGATAGTTCAAAATGACCGTTCGCTGGTGTGCGCTCCTGCTCGGAACTTGCCTCTTCGTCCCTGCCGCCTCTGCTGTCCCCATTTCCCCCGATGTCGTTCGTGATCTCGCCGCCCGCGTCGGACCGGTCGTCGGCCAGGCCGCGACGTGCCGTGAGATCGCCCAGGGGCGCGTCCAGACCATCATCGATCAATTCAGCGAAGTGATCCGCCAGGGCTCTTCGAATGGCGGCGAGCGCGATGGGCTCATCCGCACCTTCAACAGCTATATCGCCGAGGGTCGCGGCCGGGTCGCGTCCTCGCAGGTGAACTGTCAGACCGCAGAGCGCCAGTTGGCAGAGCTTGAGCGGTCACTCAGCCAGCAGCAGTCGGCGGCGCCCTCGCTGTCCTTCGCGCTGGCGCCGTCGACCGCGGCCGCGTCGACGCAGCCCACGGCCAACCTGCCGCCTCCGCTTCCGCACGGCGTCAGCGACACCGAGATCCGGTTCGGCACCGTCATCCCATTCTCCGGAGTCCGCAAGGAGTCCGCGCGCCAGATGAAACTCGGCATCGAGACCGCGTTCGCCCGCGCCAATGATGCCGGTGGCATCAACGGCCGCAAGCTGAGGCTGATCGCTGCCGACGATGGCTATGATCCCACGCGGACGCTCGGCGCCATGACACAGCTGTACGAGAAGGATCAGGTGTTCGGCTATATCGGCAACATGGGCACTGCCAACAACGCGGTGGCGATTCCCTACGCGCTGGAGCGCCGGGCGCTGTTCTTTGCGCCCTACAGCGGCTCCGCCGTCGTCCGCCGCGATCCGCCCGACCGCTACGTCTTCAACTATCGTGCGAGCTACGCCGAAGAGACCGCCGCGATCGTGCGCTATCTGATGAAGGTCAAGCGCATCCCGGCGAAGCAGATCGCCGTATTCGCGCAGAACGACGCCTATGGCGACGACGGCGCCAACGGTGTCGCCAAGGCGTTCCGCGCGAACGGCATCACCGATCCGATCATCCGCTATGGTTTCCCGCGCGGCACGCTCGACGTCGACGAGGCCGTCGGCAAGCTGAAGGCGCAGACCAAGCCGCCGATCAAGGCCGTGATCATGATCGCGACCGACCGCGCGGCGGCGAAATTCATCGAGAAGACCCACGAGGCGGTTCCAGGGCTGATCTATGCCAACATCTCGGCGGTCGGATCGTCGTCGCTCGCCGCCGAGCTGAAGCTGCTCGGCTCGAAATACACCAACGGCGTCATCGTCACGCAGGGCGTTCCGTCGGTCGCCGGCTATTCGAGCCTGGTGCTCGACTACAAGACCGCGCTGGAAAAGTACTTCCCCGGCGAAGCGCCGGATTACACCTCGCTCGAAGGCTTCATCTCGGCAAGCATCCTGATCCAGGCCCTGAAGCAGACGACGCCGCTCGAGACCGAGCGGCTGGTCGACACGCTGGAGTCGATGCAGAGCATCGACCTCGGCCTTGGCAGCAAGCTGTCGTTCGGACGCGCTGAGCACCAAGCTTCGCACAAGATCTGGGGCACCGCACTCGACGAGACCGGCACCTACCAGGCGATCGAGCTGGAATGACGGGCGGGGGGAGGCAGCCGAACTTGTCGTCCCCCCGTCAACGCCGCAGTGCAAACAACGTCCCCCGGCCGGCTTGCGGGCGGCCGGGCGACACGGATCCGACCTCGAGATCATGCCGGAACTGTTCGACGGATGCTTCATTGACTTGCAGGCGCAACAACCGTGAGCGACCGCAATGTCCATGCGAACACAGATTTCGGCGATGGTCTTCATGATGGTTCAGGCCGTGCTGTTCGGTGCGGGAGTTCTGACGATTCTTCTCACGCCGCTTAGCAATCACGCGATGCTCGCAATGCCGGTCATGATTGCCCTGAGCGTGGTGCTGTCAGCCATTGTCTCGTGGCAGATCGCACCGCGGCTGCGTGCGCGATATTGGCGCCGGCGTGGAATCAACCACGACCTGATCTCGGGCTGACGCCAGAGAGCAGCCGGCGACCGTCCCGGCTCGGCACCCCCAGATCGCTTCCGCGTCCGGCTGTCATCTGTGCGGCGCAGCACCAAAACAGGCGATGTCGTTTGAACCAACGCTGACCCGCGCGGTTAGACAGCATTCCCTTGGAGGATGAACCATGCGCGTTCCAGCAGCAGCGACCGTCGTGTTACTATCCTCTTGTCTCCTCCCCGCCGGCGCATGGGCCCAGCAGGCCGACAGCACGCCGGGAACCAGCCAGACCCAGGCCGTTCCCGTGCAGCCGGAACGCACGCCCCAGCAGTCGGACCAGGCCCGTGAACGCGAGCGCCAGAGGGCCGAGGACACGCGGGTGAACCGCGACTGGACGACACAACAGCGCGACGACGACCGGATGGGCATGGATCGCATGGACATGGATCGGATGCGCCAGCACCGCATGGGCCGCATGATGGACCAGGACATGGACCATCGCACCACGGGTCGAAACGCGCGAATGCAACGCGATGATGACGATATGGATCGTCGCGCGCGCAGTTTCGATGGCGAACGGCCCTACCGGCGCGTCAAGATCTGCTACGAATACGAAAATGGCGACGAGTTCTGCCGCTATCGCGACTAGCTCAGCGGGGGTGGTCGCCTAGCAGCATCGGCTCGCGTGCACCGGCATGGCGATGCCGGCACGCCGCGGAAATGTGCGTATGAACGTGACGACTTGGCGCCAATCTGGTCGTCAGCTCGTGCGCCGCGCCAACAACAGGGCGCCGCCAAGGCTGCACATGACGGCGCCAGACGCCTGCCGCATCCGCATCACGAGGCTTGGCCGCTGGGCGAGACGATGCCGCGCCTTGGCGGTCCAGAACGTCACGACCAGGTCGACGCTGGTGTTGAGCGTCACCGAGATCAGCCCGAGCACGACGAACTGCGCGGCGACGTCGCCGGCGGGATCGACGAATTGCGGGATGAAGGCGAGGAAGAACGCCGCCGTCTTCGGGTTCAGCGCCTCGATGATGATGCCCTCGCGAAACGCGCGCCGGCTGCCAGTCGTCGTCACCTCGGCCGGCTGGGCGACCCGGGCCTCCCGCCACGTCTTCACGCCGAGCCAGATCAGATAGACCGCGCCCGCGATCTTCAGCACCGTGAACGCCTCCGCGCTCGCCATCACCAGCGCCGACAGCCCGACCGCACCGGCGACCACGTGCACGAGGCCACCGAGCCCGAGGCCGACGCTGGAGGCCAGTCCCTCGCTTCGCCCGCCGGCCAGCGTGCGCGCCACGATGTAGAAGATACCGGGGCCGGGCGTGAGCGCGATGACGAGGGCGGCGGAGAGGAATAGAAGGAAGGTCGGGACGTCGGGCATCGGATTTCTTTGTTGGGTGAGGAGATGTGTAGGGCAATCCTTCGGACGTGGCAAAGCGGACTCAGACAGGAGGCGGCGTTTTTCGAGAGACGGCCGTGTGGGCCTGCCTCCGCTGTCGTCCTGTGCAAGCCGTGCCGTGCGACAGCGCGGTGCGGCGCCGACCCAGGACCCATAACCTCAGCGGGTTTGTGAGGAAAGGTTTGAGCGACGTGTGCGCGCCCTCCAACCAAATCCCGTGAGTATGGAGCCCGTTTGGTGCAAGCCCGGCGGGGTTCGCCTGGACGACAGCATTGGGGAAGAACAAGTTCGCATGTCCAGCAATCAATCTACTCCTGATAGATATCTGTTGCCGGGAACGGCGGTCCGTTATGATGGTGTTGAGGATGGTGTCCCGGAATATGGCGTCGTCGTGCACTGTTGGCTGGAGGAAGAGATCGGCGGCTACGATTGTTATGTTGCGTTCTTTGGATCACGGCATCCGGCGGGGAGGCCGGCCCATAAGCCCTACATCTTGCGATACGCGTCGACATCTCGCACGGTTCTCACATGATCGCAGTAGCTACGTTGCACTCTGCCCGACAGGCAATCCCGGCAACTCCGCCATGCGCTAATTGCCCGTCGTGTTAGTTTGCCGCAGCTTTGCCCCTTGCACCGTCGGGCAAATCACCTTCACATTTCCGGCCATCCCGCCTCGATGAAGAGGGACGGTTCGCGGTCGTCACGAGGCGTGAGGCGGGGAGGCGGTGGCTGCACCGTGTTCGCAACGTGCTGATAGCGCGCGTCGACGAACGGCACGGTGCAGACGGTCAAGTCGCGTGGTCCTGACACCCCGATGCTGGTGTCAAGTTCGCGGAAGATGCCTTGCGGCATTGCGCGGATGACGGGGGCAAACAAGCCGGTCCCCGAGGAGAGCGCGAAGCAGCCGAAAAGCCCACCGCGCAGGGAATGCCGGATGATCGGCTGAACCTGTGGTACCTGCCGCCTGCATTTTTTTCGCAGGCGGGCCATGGGTTGCGGCCAGCACCCGGCATTCCCTGCGCCCTCTTCGTTGGAGGAGGGCCGAACGACCGGACAAACTCGGGCGATCGCGCCGCGGGCTTGAGGACGCGCGTGCGTTGAAATACGAGATGCTTGAATGAGCGAGGCAACAGGCGCGGACGTTCATGGAATGAATGCCGTGCTCGCCATCGGCGCCGATGCTAGCCCCACGCACAAATCCCACCGTCGTCATTCCGGGGCGCGCGCAGCGCGAGCCCGGAATCCATACTCCCAGACGGCGGTTGGTGAAGGAGGTCGCGCATGCAGGTATCCCCGTCCTCATGCACAGTCGTGGTTATTGATTCCGGGCTCGCGCTGCGCGCGCCCCGGAATGACGGAGGAGAGAGGCGGGGACTCACTCCTCCATTCACGTCGCAGCTCACATCACGGCGTGGTCTGGGCCTCGATCTTGAATTGCGCCAGCGCGCTTGGTGGGTCGAGCGCGATGAGCTGGGCGAGCTGCAGGGCCGGGACCTTGGCGCGCGGCGAGAGCTTCAGCGTGAGGGTCTGGCGCGGGGTCTGGACGAAACGGCCGATGGCGTCGACCGCACCGGCGACATCGATGTTGTCGGCCGCGACCTGGGCGCCGATCGCCTTGATGCTGTCGACCAGCGCCTTGCGCGCGGCATCGCGCGTGATCGCATGACCGCGCGCGTAGTTGGCGACGAGCAGGTCGACCGCGCCGAGATCGTGCAAGGTCAATTCCAGTCCGCTGGCTTCGATCTGCGCCGCCGCGGTGGTCGCCTGCTGCAGGTCGATGGTGAAGACGTCGCGCGGCACCTGCGACAGCGAGACATTGGCGGAGGCCGCGATGAGGTTGCTGACCTCGAGCTTGAACGGCTGGAGCGCGAACGCGCCCGAGCTCTCGGTCCAGCCGAGGCCGAGATCGGCGTCGAACGCGGCGGTGTCGATGCCGGCGATGAGGAGCGGCAGCAGCGCCGGATTGGACGCATCCAGCGGACCGGCCATCTTGGCCACTAGGTGCGCCTGGGTCGGGATGGGACCGACGAACTGGCCCCAGTCGAGGCTGAAATTGTCGATCTGCACCGGCTTGGTGCTCGCCTTGTAGGAGGTCGTCAGCCCCTTCAGCTCGATGCCGCCGATCAGCTTGAACAGCGCCAGCGCCTCCGCCGGACTGGGCTTGGCCCCGGGGACGGCGAATTTGGCGGTGTGGCGCAGCAGGCCGCCCATGTCGAAGCGCTTGACCGCGAAGCGGCCGAGCTTGACCGGCCCGTTCGGGGTCCGTCCGTCGAAGCCCTCGAACGCGACGTCGCCCTTGCCGTCGTCGAGGTCGAATCGCGTCAGCGCGACCTTGACCGGGCCGTCGGGCGTCTCGACCGCCAGGCCTTTGACCTCGACGTTCTTGAACACGACGCCATCATAGATGCTGGCGACCTTGTCGATGAGGTCGGGCGTCATGGCGCTCGTTCGCGGAGAAGTCGGCGTCAGGGCGGCGACCAGCGCCGGAAGCTGGATGCGCGACGGCCGCACGCCGAACTCGTCCATCGTCAGGCTGTCGATGTGGATGCGCATGCCGAGATCGGACGTGATCTCGTAGAGGCCCATCCCGGCGGAGCCGCTCAGGCGAATGGCACGATCGTCCTTGGTGGACTCGGCCGCGAACAGGCCGGCGATGGCGTTGACGTCGATGTCCTTGGTCACGATGTCGAGCATGCGGCCGCGCACCGTCTCGACCTTGCCGTTCGGCGGTTGCGCCGCCGTGCTGAAGGTGACCTCCTGGATCTTGTAGTTGCCGATTCGACCGTCCTTGATGTCGTCCACCACCAGCCCGGAATAGCCGAACTCGGTCGGCCCGACCGAAGCGCCGCCTTCCATGGTGCCGGTGACCCGCGGCACCGTGGCCGAGGTGGCGCTGATGGTGGCGAGCTGTTGGGCGAGGGCGCGGGTGGTCTCGAGTGCACCCGCACCGGCCGGGATCGCGGCGAGCCGCGCGGGGCCGGCGTAATCCTTCACCACCAGTTGCGGCAGCTTGTAGTTCAGGCGGAGCGGAGAGGGGCCGGGGATCTGGCCGGCCATGGCGATGTCGCTGATCTCGATGCTGGCGGCCGTGACATGCTCGGGATCAT
This sequence comes from Bradyrhizobium sp. SZCCHNR1017, assembly GCF_032381375.1. NCBI lineage: Bacteria > Pseudomonadati > Pseudomonadota > Alphaproteobacteria > Hyphomicrobiales > Nitrobacteraceae > Bradyrhizobium > Bradyrhizobium sp. SZCCHNR1017. Next base: position 217,232 of record NZ_JAUHIR010000001.1, read on the forward strand.
GCTGGCTCAGCCCGGTCGCGGTGATGGTGCCGAACGTGACGCTGGCCGGCGGCTGCGTGGCCGACTCGAGCTTGACATCGGCGATTGTCAACTTGCGGCTCCACAGGTCGAAGGCGACCTTGCCATGGGTTGCCATGGCGCCGCTCTGCCGGATCTGGGCAAAGTTTGCCTCGACCTCGCGCTCGGCGCGGCCCTGGGCGTACCAGGGCACGCCGACGAAGCCGGCGACGGCCAGCGCGACGGCCGTGACAATTCCGATCAGGATACGGGTCATTTGATGTGCTCCGCCCAAGGCTTAGGCAGCAAGTGGTGATGGTCTCAATGAAATCGATGGAGTAGGGATGTGCTTCTGCGAACTGGGGAATCGCTGGCCCGGGATGCCGGCGAGCATGGTTTCGGATGTTGCATGAAAGCCGCCCAACGTGCATCACATGCGCTTCCACCGGCCGGAAAAACCGACGTCTGACCGAGACTCAAGAGACCAAAAATCCGGGTCGGAAACGCTGGAGCACGTATGTCGTCGTCCTATTCTGAAGATCTTCGTTCCGCAGCCCTGGCCTACCACCGCCTGCCGCGGCCCGGCAAGCTGGAGATCCAGGCCACCAAGCCGCTCGCCAACCAGCGCGACCTGGCGCTGGCCTATTCTCCGGGCGTTGCCGCTGCGTGCACCGAGATCGCCAGCAACCCGGCCGAGGCCGCCTCACTGACCGCGCGGGCCAACCTGGTGGCCGTCGTCTCCAACGGGACCGCCGTGCTCGGGCTCGGCAATATTGGCCCGCTGGCCTCCAAGCCGGTGATGGAGGGCAAGGCGGTCCTGTTCAAGAAATTCGCCGGGATCGACGTGTTCGACATCGAGATTGCGGCCGACACGATCGACCGGGTGGTCGAGACGGTCGCGGCGTTGGAGCCGACCTTCGGCGGCATCAACCTCGAGGACATCAAGGGACCGGAATGCTTCGAGATCGAGGCGCGGCTCAAGGAGCGCATGAAGATCCCGGTCTTCCATGACGACCAGCACGGCACCGCGATCATCGTCGGCGCCGCGATCAAGAATGCGCTGTCGCTGGCGGGCAAGCAGCTCTCCGAGGTCAAGATCGTGACCTCCGGCGCGGGCGCCGCCGCCATCGCCTGCCTCAACCTGCTGGTGTCGATGGGCGCGCAGCGCAAGAACATCTGGGTCTGCGACATCGACGGTGTCGTCCATGAGGGCCGCAACACGCTGATGGATCCCTGGAAGGCGGTCTATGCGCAGAAGACCGACAAGCGGACCCTGGCCGAGGTGATCGGCGGCGCGGACATCTTCCTCGGGCTGTCCGCCGGCGGCGTGCTGAAGCCGGAGCTGCTCAAGCAGATGGCCGAGAAACCGCTGATCATGGCGCTCGCCAATCCCAACCCGGAGATCATGCCGGAGGAGGCGCGCGCGGCACGGCCCGACGCGATGATCTGCACGGGGCGTTCGGACTTCCCGAACCAAGTCAACAACGTGCTGTGCTTCCCGTTCATCTTCCGCGGCGCGCTCGACGTCGGCGCCACTGCGATCAACGAGGCGATGAAGCAGGCCGCGGTCGATGCGATCGCGCAGCTCGCCCAGGACCCGCCGTCGGACGCGGTGTCCCGCGGCTTCGACACCGGCGAGACCCAGGGCTTTGGTCCGGGCTCGTTGATCCCCTCGCCATTCGATCCGCGCCTGATCCTGCGCATTGCGCCGGCGGTGGCGAAGGCGGCGATGGAGTCCGGCGTCGCCACGCGGCCGATCATCAATTTCGACGAGTACACTGCGCTGCTGGAGCGTTTCGCGTTCCGCTCCGGCCTGGTGATGAAGCCGGTGTTCGCCAAGGCAAAGACGCAGCCGGTCCGCGTGATCTATGCCGAGGGCGAGGACGAGCGCGTGTTGCGCGCCACCCAGGTGGTGCTGGAGGAGAAGCTGGCGAGGCCGATCCTGGTCGGCCGTCCTTCCGTGGTCGAGGCCCGCATCAAGCGCTTCGGCCTGTCGATCAAGGCCGGGCGTGATTTCGACCTGATCAACCCCGAGGACGATCCGCGCTACCGCTCCTATGTGCAGAGCTATATCGAGGTCGCGGGACGGCGCGGCGTGACGCCGGATGCGGCGCGCACGGTGGTGCGCACGAATGCCACCGTGATTGCGGCGCTCGCTGTCGTCAGGGGTGAGGCGGATGCGATGATCTGCGGCGTCGAGGGGCGCTATATGAGCCATCTGCGCCACGTCCGTGAGATCATCGGCTTCATGCCGGGGGTCAGCGACTACGCGGCGCTGGCGCTCACCATCACCAGCAAGGGCGCCTATTTCATCGGCGACACCCAGGTGCGGCCGGATCCCACGGCCGAGGAACTCGCAGAGATGGCCTCGCTGGCGGCCAACCACGTCACGCGTTTCAACATCAAGCCGAAGATCGCCTTCGTCTCGCACTCGGATTTCGGCGGCTACGACACGGATTCGTCGCGCAAGATGCGGCAGGCGACGGCATTGCTGAAGCAGCATCGTCCCGACCTCGAGGCCGACGGCGAGATGCAGGGCGACACCGCGCTGTCGGCGACCGCGCGCAAGGCGATTTTGCCGCATTCGGATCTCGAAGGCTCGGCCAACGTCCTGATCATGCCGAATCTCGACGCCGCCAACGTCGCCTATCAGATGATCAAGGTGCTGGCGGATGCGGTCCCGGTGGGGCCGATCCTGATCGGTCCGGCGCGGCCGGCGCATATCCTGACGCCGTCGGTGACGGCGCGCGGCATTCTCAACATGACAGCGGTGGCCGCGGTCGAAGCCCAGGAACGGGCGGGGAGGGCGCAGCCGACGCTGTTCGCGTGACGCTGCTGGCGTGATCGAAGTGTGGCGGAATTCGTCCGGTTTCGGTCGTATTCCGCCCGCCTTTATTGTTGAAAAGCGTTCGCGACGTCACATATCCGGCCCGGTGGGCCGGCGACACATCGTTTGAAGTTGATCCGTGAGGGCGAGAATGCCGGGTTTCATTACATTCGGGCGCGTTCTGTTCGCCGTGATCTTCATCTACACGGGCGCGACCAAGCTGTTCGGCATTCCCGCCACCGCCGATCTCATCGCCGCCAAGGTCACGATTCCCACGATGCTCGCGCCCTATGCGGCGCAGCTCGAGGCCGCTGCCAAGATGCCGATGCCGCAGATCCTGGCGATCGCGGCCGGCGCGTTCGAGGTGCTCGCCGGCGTGATGATCGCGCTCAACCTTCTCGGGCGTTTCTTCGCAGCTCTGATGATCGTGTTCGTCGGCGCGACCATCTTCTACTTCCATGACTTCTGGAACCAGGCCCCGCCCGACAACGCCAAGACCCTGATCGACGCGCTGAAGAACCTGTCGATCATCGGCGCGCTGTTCATGATCTTCGGCTATGGCAAGGGTCCGAAAGCGCCCGAGCAGAGCGCGTATGGAGACATCTAGAGGGAGCTCTGAGCGGTGCGTTTCCAGGCGGTCACGCTGACGTCGTGGGCAGGATCGAGCATCAGCTGATTGGCGGGCGTGTAGCCGTGGGCCGTCAGCACCTGCTGCGGCGAACGGTCGGGACCGACGCCGGGAAAGCACGGTGCGCCGCCGGGCAGGGAGACGTGGGGGGCCATTGACAGGAAGAAGGTGTCGTAGCGGTCCATGAACATCTCGAACACGACGGGACCGCCGATCACCGCCACCGTGCCAGAGCTGACGCCCGCGGCTTCACAGGCGGCTTCGAAGGAGGCCCCCGCCGGATTCCAAAGGGTGGAGAGCGGCTTTTCCGGATCCGGCGCCAGTCCCGCCACCTTCCCGGTCACGACGATGCGCCGGCGCTTCGGCGAGTTCGGCTGGTCCTCATAGGAGTTGCGGCCGTGGACGATCAGATCGGCGCCATCGAGAGCCTGGGAAAAGAATGCGGCGTCGCCGGGAAATTTCAGGGCGGTCGGCATCGCATTGCTCGCGTCGGCCAACATCCCGTCGGCCGACACGATCACGTAACCTTCGATACGAAGCTTGGTCACTGACGAAAGGAATCCCGTCTCATTCGGACACTGTCGTCACAACGCTCGACACCGGCCTTTGGCTCACCGTCGGAAGCTTCGCGACCTTGGCGAGCTGCTCGTCGTATTGCGGCAGCGACTGCACCGGCGCCTTTGCGCGCATCGCGACCACCTTGTAGCCGCCGGCCTTCAGGCGGCGCAGCATCTCGGGCAGGGCCTCGGCGGTATGCTTGTGGAAGTCGTGCATCAGGATGATGCCCTTGCCGAGCTTGTCGAGCTTCTTGAAGGTGACGTCGATCACCGCCTGGGCATTGCGCGCCTTGAAGTCGAACGAGTCGAGATCGCAGGAGAAGATGCCGATGTTGCGGGTGCCGAGATAGGTCACGATCTCCGGCGGATGCTGCAATGCCGGGAAGCGGAAGAACGGCGCCGGGGAATTGCCGCCGAGCGCCCACTTCACGGCGCTGATGCCGAGTTCGATCTCTTCCTTGCGCTGATCCTCGGTCAGCTTCTTGTTGGTCAGCGTCGCATGCGACCAGGTGTGCGTGCCGACAGTATGGCCGGCATTGTAGACCTGCTTCAGGATCTCCGGATAATAGGTCGCATGCTTGCCGATGATGAAGAAGATGCCGGTGGTGCACTGGTCGGCAAGCGCCTTGAGCACGCTGGGCGTGTTCTCCGGCCACGGACCGTCATCGAAGGTCAGCACGACCTCGTGATCCTTCAGGAAGTCGAGGTCCTTGAAGTGCTCGAAGCCGAATCCGGGACCTCCGGTCGTATCGATCTCGACGGTGCGGCCGACGCCGAGCGCATCGGGGTTCATGCAGGGCGCGCGCGGCGGCTGCGTCTGGGCGGCGACGGCGGGAACAGGGGCCGGTGCGGGAGCAGCAGCGGCCGGGGTCGGCGCCGCCGCCGTGCGCTGCGCCTGGGACCAGGCCGCGCCAGACGTCAACAGCGAAGCCGCCAAAGAGCTTGCGAACACCAATCCTGCTGCAATCCGCATCGTGTTTCCTCGGGGTTGTTGCAACGGGAGCGCCAGCGTCGAGAGTCGCTCCGTCATCCGGCCGGGATACTAGCCCAGCAGCCGGAGTGGCGCCAAAAGGAAACAAGGCAAAAACACGGGGAAGTTGCCAGCTTCCGCCGCATTCCTGCCGAGTGTTGCTCAGCCGTTCGCCAGCAACCGGGCAACTGCGGTCTTGACCCGCGTATCCGTCGGCTCAACCGAGGAGGCGAACACGTCGGCGATGTAGCCGTCACGACCGATCAGATATTTGTGAAAGTTCCAGCGCGGCGTCTCCTTGGGCCGCGCCTCGGCAGCCCAGCGGTAGAATGGGTGGGCGTTGGAACCGGTGACCACCGCTTTTGCGGTCATGGGGAAGGTCACGCCATAGTCTTTGTTGGCCTGCTCGGCGATGTCGCCGGCGATCCCAGGCTCCTGGTTGAAGTCGTTGGACGGCACGGCGATGATCGTCAGCCCGCGCTCATGGAACTCGCTCCACAGCTTCTGGAGCCCGGTGTATTGCGGGGTGTAGCCACACTGGGAGGCCGTGTTGACGACCAGCACCGGTTTGCCCGCGAAATCGGCGAGCCGAATCGGCTCACCGGCCAGCGCCGGGAAGGAGAAGCGATAGGCGGTCATCTTGCTCGCTGCATTGTCGGCACGAGCAGCCTGCGACGTGAGCGTCGCACCCGACAACGAGGCGCCAATGCCGAGAACAACCATCCTGCGATCGATCATGTGAATCTCCCTGAGCAGAGCCAGCCCCGTCAGCATGAATGTGCCCGCGCTCGACCGGCCGCTGCTTCAACGGCCGCCACGTTGCGCTGGATCAGACTGCGTTCCGGCACGGGGATACCCCTGCCGTGGGGCGGAAAGAGGGACGTCGTCGGTCGTCAGCGCAGCGAAAGGATGAACTCGGTGCCCTCGCCGGTTTCGCCCTGATTGATGCCTTGATCGGAAACGATCAGCGAACTTCCGGTCGACAGGGCTTCGCCGAGCCACGCCATGACGTCGGCGGGAATGGTGATGCGATCGAGCGCCTCGGCCGCGCTGCTCAGCTGAACGACCTGTTTCGGCTCGGCATCGGCGCCCGCGGACTTCTTACCCCGCCGGACCGCCCTGGCAGTGCCATCGTTCGCCGCGGTGCTCCGCGCCGAGGAGGGCAGCGAGACGACGGACCAGCGCATCGTCGCCGGATCGGCCTTGTCAGCCGTCGCGGTGAACACGTGGGTGCCGAGCGGCTTGTCGCCCGGTGCGATGGTGACCGGGGTGTTGAACACCGGAGCGAAGTTCTGCCGCACGTACAGCTTCGAATCCTTGCGGCTGATGAAGATCGCGATCTGGCTGTTGCGCTTCAATTCGGGCTTGGGCGCAATCGGCTTGTCCGGTGCGGCAACACGCGACTGATCCTTGGCGAGATCGTTGGGATCGACCGGCTTCGCCGGTGCCTCTGCCGCCGGTGTGGGCGGCGACGCAGGCTGCTCCGCGATCGGGGCGTCGGCAGGCTTGGACTCTACCGACTTGGACTCAGCAGGCTTGAGTTCGGTCGAACCGGTGGCTTCGGCGTTCGCCGATGCCTCAGCCGGCTTCTCGACAGCCGGAGCGGCCACCTGCGCAGCATTCGTGGGCTCGCTCGCCGGAGCGACGTCGCCGGGGGCAGACTTCGCCTCTGCGTCGGCGGTCGCGGGCTCAATCTTGATCTCGGCGACACTGGGCTTCAGATCGGCAGTATCGCTTTGAACCTCCATCGGGAGCGAGCGCGATGGTTCGGCGCTTGGGGAAGCGTCCGAGACCATCGGAGGGAGTCCGTTGGCGTTGCTGGCATCGGCGGTCCGCACCTGGCGCGACGCGGCGGGCGATCCTTCGCCGGAGCGCGGGCTCTCGGCATGACCGATCGTGGCGCGCAGATCCGTCGTCGCGACTGTGATCGCGGTGGTGACGGCGGCGCCCTTGTCCGACTTGATCGCTGCCGGCGCAGTCGCATCGGGTTGCACCGATGCGCTCGGCTGCGGTGCCTTCAGGGCAGCGAGCATCGGATGCGAGAAACTCGCAGGAGCCACTTCGCTCGGCGTGACCAGGACCCGGGATCCCATGCGCGTCCAGCCATAGAAGCGGGTTGCAAAACTTGCCGGCATGCGGATGCAGCCATGCGAGGCTGGGTAACCGGGCAGCACGCCCGCATGGAGCGCGACGCCCGACCAGGTGATGCGCTGCATGAACGGCATCGGGGCGCCGCTATAGATGTTGGAGCGATGGAATTTCTGCTTCTGAATGACGCTGAACACGCCCAACGGCGTGGAATGTCCCTTCATGCCGGTCGAGACCGGCGCTTCCGCGAACAGACCGTTTGCGTCGTAGACCTTGAGCTGCTGCTTGTTGATCGACACCGCGATCGTGACCGGTCCTTGCGGCTTGGCAGCCTCCTTCTCGGTCTTTGTCAGCTTGTCGAGGTGGCGCGCCTTGGGCTTGCGCGGCACGGCCGGGCGTATGGTCGGAGCAATGGTGACGGGCTGAGCGTCGTTCCAGTAGTAATATGACGCTGCGTCAGCCTGTGAGGTCGCTGCTATGGCAAGCGGAACTGAAACGATTGCTGCACAATAGAACCGCCCCCTGGCGGCTGCACGAACGCAGAGCATTCCGGCAAATCCTCAAGAACCATCTGGTCTTTAGTGTCGCAGACGGAGTCTGCGTTCACCAGCTTGGGGCTTCTGCCCTGCGTGATTTCGTTCCAATCGTAGCAGAAAAGCCTCACATCCCGTTAAACGGGTAGTGGAAGGTCACGGGCTGGAGCGCCTTCCTTGCAGGCATTTGTGTCCCTACATGGGCGGTATGCCGAGCATCGGCGGTATAACGGAGACCGACATGTCGTTCAGAGCCACCAAACGGTTTGATCTGTGGCTGAAAACCCTCGCTTGCCTGCTGCTTATCGGATTGTCCTCGCCTGTGATCTCAGCATACGCCGCGGACGAGCCGGATCTGATCTTCCGTCGGTCCACCGTGTTCAAATTGCTCAGCCCGAATGACAAGCTCGCGACCTATGGCGTTGATGATCCAGAGGTCGAGGGCGTTGCCTGCCACTTCACGGTGCCGCAGAAGGGCGGCTATGCCGGTTGGCTGGGCCTGGCCGAGGAGGTCTCCGACATCTCGCTCGCATGCCGGCAGATCGGCCCGATCAGGTTCAAGCGCAAGCTCGAACAGGCCGACGACATGTTCCGGCAGCGGCGGTCGCTGTTCTTCAAGAAGATGCAGATCGTTCGTGGCTGCGATGCCAAGCGCAACGTGCTGGTCTACATGGTTTACTCGGACAGGCTGATCGAGGGCTCACCGAAGAACTCGACCTCCTCCGTCCCGATCATGCCTTGGGGCAAATCCGATGACGGCGCAGTCCAGAAGTGCGGTGATTTCATTCAATAAGGGACCTGCCAAGGGACGATCGGCTGCCGAAAGCCTCGCTGGGCAATTTGTGCTTGGCAGGATCGTGGCAGCCGATCAGCCGGACCAGGCTCTGTGGCGTCGAGCCGGCATAGCCCTCGGTTCGCTGCTGCGCCATCGGCGTAGCCGGCGAGCTGCGGCGAGATACCTTCGGTTTGGGTGTGTGCAAGCGCCTGCCCATGGTGACCCTGCGGAGCAACGTCGGCCCCCAAACGCGCCGCGCTGCTGGGTCGCCGTAGCGATCTGGGAGGTTCTCCCTGCCGGCCACGGTTAACGCCAGGTCGTTAAGAAGCTCTCCATCGACAGATTGACGGTCGCCCCGGATCGCGCTGGCTCGGCCAAAGCAGGTGGCGCTTTAGATCACTCTCGTTTTGATTGTATTTTGTGTCGTCGGGTGGGTTGCGATGAAACGGAGCGGCGGGCCCATGAAACCATTTTGTGCCCGTGCCGCAGGCCGCTTGAAACGTGAAGCGGGTATGAAAGCGTGGGCGGCATGCGAATCGTGTCGTCGCGGCCTGCGTGGATGACATGACGAAAAACAAACACCAGCGGTCCACCATGCGTTTTCGACTGGATGCTGCGGCGCTTGCCGTGCTGCCGTGCCTCTTCTGGTCCTTCGTCGAGGCGCGGACGACGACCCGATTGCCAGATCTGCGCGGCGAGTTCGTACGGCAATGTGCGCCTCATATGCTCGACCGGTGGACGCGTCCTGAAGCTGTCTGCTCCTGCCTGCATGACCATGCGGCCGCGATGGTGGAGGATGCCGACTTGCGTGAGGCGCTGCTGCGCGGGATCAGTGAGACCGGCGTGCCGACCATCGAGATCGATTGGGTGCCCGCACCGAAGCGAGCGGAGATCGGGCCCACGTTCACCAAGATCGCGAAGCCCGCGCTGCAGTGCATGTTCGATCCGGCCAACTGATCGGCTGTCTGAACCGATGTCGATCAGCGTCCATCGTCCGCGGTGCTCGTCGTCAATCCAGGCCATATTGCGACATCAATGACTGCACGTCCGGCCGGCGCATGATGCGCGAGATCCGGGTACTGATGGCATCCTCGTCGCTGTGTCTCGACGATCTCGCAGTAGGCTTGGGCGCAGGGCGGGCCGCTGCCGCGCTTGCACGGGTTGGCTGATGTCCCGCAGGAGCGGGCTTTTCGGCGGACGACGAGGCGGCCGGTTGCGTCCCCGTGGTCTGGGTGGCCGCCGCGGCCGGCAGGCCGGACTGGGGCGGCGCGGCAACGGGAGCGGTCGCGGGGACGAGGGCCGGTGAAGCTGCGGCCGTGACGGGCGGCGTCGCGGCCGGTGCCATCGGGCGTGTTTCGGTGGTGGCGGCCACGGGCGGTGTCGCGAGCATTGGATTCGACGTCTTGGCAGCTTCAGCAACGGGGGCGGCGGCCGTGAGCGAGTTGGTACGCGTCTGCGACGAAGCTGCCTCAGGCGCCGGGACGGGCGCAGCCAGTGCGGTGAGCGCCGGGGCTGGCGGCGAGATCGGCGCCGGCGGTTCGATCACCGGAAGCGGGGCGGCGATGGCCGCATTGCCTGCGGAGGCGGCCTCGCTGGTGATCTTTTCGCTGCGGTCCAGCTCGGGCTTCCTGATATCGCTGGGGACATTGAGGGCTTGAGTTTGCGCGTGGGCCAGCATCTGCCGCGCGGTCATCGGCGTCTCCGCCGAAGCCGAGATCGGCAACAGGACGGCGGTCGCGAGGGCCAGCTGCAGGGTCCTCGTAGACGATGTGAACTTGATCATGGCCGGCTCCTTGCGGTGTGAGATTTGCACTGGGTTCGTTCAGGCCGCGGCGCTGGCCGTCGCCCGGTCGTGGGCGACGACGACACGCTGGCCGCGCATCTTGGCGATCACCTCGTCGCGCGGGCCGAATGCCAGCGTCTTGCCGAAGGCCATCACCATGATGCGGTCAACATGCGCCAGAAGCTGCGGGCGGTGCGTGACGACGATCACGGTTCGGCCGGCGGCCTTCGCCTGGGCCATGGCCTGCGCCAGCGCCCGCTCGCCGTCCTCGTCGAGGTTCGAGTTCGGCTCGTCGAGGATCAGGAGCCGCGGATTGCCGTAGAGCGCGCGGGCGAGGCCGACGCGCTGTCGCATGCCGCCGGACAATGCCACGCCGCCTTCACCGATCGGCGTGTCGTAGCCGTTGGGCAGGCGCAGGATCACCTCATGCGCGCCGGCGGCCTTGGCGGCAGCGACAACGGCGGCCTCGTCGACCTTCGCAAGCCGGGCGATGTTGTCGGCGACGGTGCCCGAGAACAGTTCGATGTCCTGCGGTAGGTAGCCGATATGCTTGCCGAGCCGGTTTGGGTCCCATTGGCTGTAGGCGGCGCCGTCGATGCGGATCACGCCTTCGCGCAGCGGCCAGACGCCGGCCATGGCGCGCGCCATGCTCGACTTGCCGCTGGCGGAGGCGCCGACGATCGCGAGACTCTCGCCGGCCCTGAGCGAAAAGCTGACGCCCTTGACCGAGGGGCGGCCGGCCGCCGGCGGCCACACCACGGCGTTCTCGACGTCGATGTCGCCGCGCGGCGTCGGCAGCGCCGTCGGTGCAGCCGTGACCGGCAAGGCCTGGAACAGCTCCTCCAGCCTGCGGTAGGCCGAGCGGAATGCGATGATGCGCTTCCACTGCCCGACGACCTGCTCGACCGGGGCCAGCGCGCGGCCCATGATGATCGACGTCGCCATCATCGCGCCGGGCGAGATCTGCTGCTCGATCGCGAGCCAGGCGCCGATGCACAGCAGCGAGGTCTGCACCGCCATGCGCGCGAACTTGGTGACGGAATGCATCGCCGCGCCCCGCTCGACGAGGGTGCTGTGGGCATCTACCATCGCCGACTGCCGGCAGCTCCAGCGGTCCATGACAATGTCGCCCATGCCGAGGCCGCGCACGACCTCGCCATTGCGCAGCGCCGCCGCGACGAAGCGCGAGGCCTCGTTGGCCAGCGCGTTGGTGCGCTCGACGCTGGCGCGCGTGTAGAATTCGGTGAGCAGCGCCAGCGAGAACAGCACGATCGCGCCGAGCAGCGAGAGGATGCCGAGATAGGCATGCTGCAGAAAGCACAGCGCGACGAACACCGGCGTCCACGGCAGATCGCAGGCGATGGCGGCGGTGCCGCTGGAGATGCAGTCGCGGATGGTCTCGGCGTCACGGATGATCTGCTGGCCGAAGCGATGCCGCGGCGACAGCTCCGCCTTCATCATCGTCTCGAACAGCGGGTGGCGCAGCGTGCCTTCGAACTGCACGCCGGCCCGGGCCAAAACGCCGGAACGGGCGAATTCGAGGACGCCATACAACACCAGGAAGACACCGACGATGAGCGTCAGCATGACCAGCGTGCCGAGATTGCGGCTGGTGAGGACGCGGTCGTAGACCTGCATGGAATAGAGGGGCGAGGCGAGCATGCTCGCATTGATGAAGAGGCTGAGCACGAAGGTCGCGGTGAGCGCGGGAAAGCAGGCGCGGAGCGCGGTTCCCAGCGGGCTTCGGGTGGTGCTCGTCATGTCGGATCCCCTTGCGATGGTGCTGGGGAGCTTCGCCTGGGGCACCCGTCGTCGACCGTGACTGACCTCACATAGCTCGAGGCTGATCTGCCGGCGCTTGAGTTGGCCGGTGGCAGCCGCTACCGGATGGTTCAGCCGTGCTCAGATTTCGCAGCTTGCCTGAATCACAGTGAGCTCATGCCTGCCGTAACGTCCCAGAACATCCGGCTCATGTCCGGCCTCGTCCTGTTTGCGTTCGCCGCGACGCATTTTCTCAACCATGCGGTGGGTCTGTTCAGCCTCGAGGCGATGGACGAGGTGCAGGAATGGCGACTGGTCGTCACCCGATCGTGGCCGGGAATGATCGTGCTGTCGGCGGCATTGCTCGCGCATGTCGTGCTGGCGTTCGCCAAGACGGTTCAGCGCGGCACGTGGCGGCTGTCCTCGTGGGAGTTTGTTCAGATCGCCACCGGATTTGCGATCCCGCTGCTGTTGCTGCCGCATGTCATCGAGACCCACATGGCTCATGCGCTGTTCGGCGTTCAGGATGGCTACCTCTATGCGCTGGCGTTGCTGTGGCCCAAGGCGGCCTGGATTCAGACCGCGCTGCTGCTGCTGGTCTGGATCCACGGCTGCGTCGGCCTGCATCAATGGCTGAAATTCCGGAGCTGGTACCGCCTCGTCCAGCCGCTGCTGGTTGTTCTCGCCGTCGCGGTGCCGATGGCGGCGCTGATGGGGTTCGTGGTGTCCGGACGCGCCGTCGCCACGTTGCTCGGCAATCCCGGTATGGCCGAGCAGATGCGCCAGGTCACCCATTGGCCGAGCGAACTCGACGGAAAGTGGATCGCCCTGCTGCAGGTTTCGGCGCAGATCGCGGTCGTCGCGCTGCTCGTTGCAGGCGTGACGCTCATCGTGTTCCGTCACGTCGCGTCCCTCGCGGCGCCGAAGATCGCCATTGCTTTCACGGGTGGTGCGACGGTGCGGGCCGCGGTCGGTCCGACGCTGCTGGAGATCATCGGCAGCAACGATCTTTCGCAGCGATCCGACTGCGGCGGCCGTGCCCGCTGCGGTCTTTGTCGCGTCCGCGTTGATGAAGGTGCGGAGACGCTGGCACCGCCCGGCCACGCGGAGCGCGTCATGCTCGCCGACTTGGCGGCACCGGCGAATGTGCGCCTGGCCTGCCAGATCCGTCCGGCGGCGCCGCTGACGATCACGCGTCTCCTCGGCGGCGATCAAGCGGAGAGGGCGCCCCTCGTCGACCACCTTACCGCCGAGCGCCGTGCGGTATGCCTGGTCCACGTCCGCGTCCGTCCGCTTGCGGCCATTGCGCGCGACCGGCTGCCATCCGACCTCGGGTTCATGATGAACGAGATCTTTGGCGCCATTGGCAGGGCGATCGAAGCCCATTCCGGGCGCATCGATCGTTTCCTCGGCAATGGCGTGCTCGCCGTCTTCGGCGAGGAGCAGGGAGCAGAACAAGGCTGCCGCGATGCGCTGCAGGCGATCGGCGCCATGGACGTGGTCATGGACCGCGTCAACGAAAAGATCGCCGCGGAGATCGGTCGGCCCGTCGAGCTGGCGATTGGTGCTCACCTTGGCGACATCGTTGTCGGGCAACTGACCCTTGGACGCACGTCGCAGGTGGCTGTGCTCGGGCTCGGGACGGAGTGGCCGGCGCTTCTAGCTGAATTGGCCGACACCAGAGGTTGGCAGCTCGCGATGTCCGGTGGCGTGGCGGCAGCAGGCGGCCTTGCTGATCTGGATGGAGCGATACGTGAGAGCCTTGCCGATCCGGAACAGGGTAGCGAGCTGGACGCCATCGGCGTGCGGCGTGCCCGCGACCTTGCTGTCGTCGCGGGCGCGCCACCGGTGCCGTCGGCATAGGTGTTCTCGGCTCATTTCTCACGGAACGTCTTGGCGAGCGTGTTGAGCAGCGGGCCGACCAGATATTCGAGCACGGTGCGCTCTCCCGTGGAGATGATGACGTCGGCCTGCATGCCCGGCAGGATCTTCTCGGCGATCTCGGGCGGGATGGTCGAATAGTCGATCACGACGCGCGCCGAATAGTAGCTCTGCTTGGTCGCCTCGTCCGACATCGCGTCCGCCGAGACGCTCGAGACCTTGCCGAAGATCGTCGGCGTCGTGCGCGAGGAGAAATTGGAGAAGCGCACCTCGGCCCTCTGGCCGATGGCGACGCTCTCGATGTCGCGCGGCGAGACGTGCGCCATCACGTCGACGCCTTCGCCGACCGGAACGATCTCGGCGAGCGTATCACCGGGCTTCACGACGGCGCCGACGGTGTGGACTTTCATGTTCATGACGATGCCGTCGCGCTCGGCGCGGATGTCGACCCGGCGCAGCACGTCCTCGGCGATGACCAGCTTCTCGCGCAGGTCCGACAGCTTGGCCCGGGTGCCGTCGAGCTGCTGGCCGACTTCGGTCAGATATTTCTGCAGCGTCTGATCGATCTGCAGGCGCGTCTGCGCGGCCGTCTGCGTCAGCCGCGCGACGTCGGCCTGCGCCTGGCCGAGATCGCCTTCGACGCGGGCGCGCTCGCGTTCCAGCTCGAGGAACTTGTTGCGCGGATAATAGCCTGCGGCGACCGCCGGGCGCACATTGTTCATCTGCGTCTCGAAGCTCGCGAGCTGCGCGGAGAGCGCGGCGCGCTGGCGGTCACGGCCGGCGAACTCCTGCTGCTGCTGGGCGATCTGCGAGTTGAGGATGTTGATCTGGCTGATCAGGCCATTGCGGCGCTCGACGAACAGCCGCTGCTGGTCGGCGATGGCAAGCGCCGCCTCCGGCACGTTCTGGCGGTTGAGCAACGTGTCGGGAAACGTGATCATCCGCGCATTGCCGCGCTCGGCGAGCAGGCGCGCCTCCTCGGCCAGCGACGCGTCCATCTGCTTGCGAAGGAGGTCGGTGTTGGCCTGGGCCTCGGTCGGCTGCAGCCGAAACAGCAGGTCGCCGCGATGCACGGCGTGAGTTTCCTTGGCCAGGATCTCCCTGATGATTCCGCCCTCACGGTGCTGAACCACCTTGTGATCGCCGGAGACGGACACGGTGCCCGGTGCGATCGCCGCGCGATCGAGCGGCGCATAGGCCGCCCACACGCCGAAGCCGCCGAACACCAGCGCGATCGACAGATAGCCGAGCAGGGCGTAACGGCTGAAATCGGCCTTGACCGGCTGCGGCCGGTCGGCCGCTTCGAAGAAGCCGTGATCCTGCACCGCTGACATCGACATGCTGCGTCCCCGCTTGTCCACGGGCAGGAGCATCGTCGATGCGCGGCTGTGGGACTGTGCGGAAGGTCACGCGCCGGAGGTCGGCGGCGAGAGCCGCATCGAACGAGGTCAGCTACTTCTTCTTCGGCCCGAAGCGCGGCACGCATTTCGTGGTGCGGACAATACCGGTTTCAGCCATCTTGGAGCCGGAGACCTCCTTCACCTGGCCGGCGGGGCAGGTGCCGTCATCGACCAGCACCCGCTGGCCGAGCCGGAGATCGGTGATGTCCTGCTCGCGCCCGACATATTGCGCCTGCGCGGGTGCGGCAACCAAAAGCAGGACACCGAGGACGCCGAGAGGGCGCGCTGCGACATTCGCGAACGAGGAGATTTGAGAACGCATCACTTTCCTTCGATCTTCAGTCCGTTTGGCCCGATATTGATCTGGACACCCTCCGGCTGCTTCTTGGCCTGATAGAAATTGTAGCCGAGCACGATGATCGCCGCGCTGAGAATGCCGAGGAGGAAATAAAGGATATTGCGGTGATCCGACATGTTAAATTCCAAAGTATGTTGCGGCCATTTTCGTATGCGCGAATGTACGGGCGGCCTTGCGATTCTGAAAGCAGCGGCGAATCCGGTGCAACTCTGCATGAGATTGTGATTTGCTGCAGTCATCGGCAATTGGAACCTCGACAGGCATGATCACCCAGGACATTACGCAGCGCATCGTCGACGCCGTCGATGCCGACTTCGACCGGCAGCTTGCGACCACGAGCGACTTCGTCGCCATCCCCTCGACCCGCGGCGCCGAAGGGCCGTGCCAGGACATGTTCAGCGATCTCCTGCGCGCGCGCGGCTACGAGGTCGACGACTGGCACATCGATCTCGACGATCTCAAGGAGATGCGCGGCTACGGCCCGATCGAGCACGACTTCTCGAGAGCACGCAGCGTGGTCGGAACCTACCGGCCGGCGACGTCGGCCGGGCGATCGCTGATCCTGCAGGGCCATTGCGACGTGGTGCCGGCCGGTCCGCTCGACATGTGGGAGACGCCGCCGTTCTCGCCGGTGATCCGCGACGGTCGGATGTATGGCCGCGGCGCCTGCGACATGAAGTCCGGTACCATCGGCGCGCTCTATGCGCTCGATGCCATCAAGGCTGCCGGCTTCAAGCCGACGGCGCGAATTCACATCCAATCCGTCATCGAGGAGGAGAGCACCGGCGTCGGCGCGCTGTCGACCCTGCAGCGCGGCTACCGCGCGGATGCCTGCTTCATCCCGGAGCCGACCAGCGGCAAGATGGTGCGTTCTCAGGTGGGCGTGATCTGGTTCCGCCTGAAAGTGCGCGGCTTCCCGGCGCATGTGTTCGAGGCCGGCGTCGGCGCCAATGCGATCCAGGCGAGCTATCATCTGATCCATGCGCTGGAGAAGCTCGAGGCGGACTGGAACGAGCGCGCCAAGAGCGATCGTCATTTCAGGACGCTCACGCATCCGATCAACTTCAATCCGGGCATCATCAAAGGCGGCGACTGGGCCTCGAGCGTGCCGGCCTGGTGCGACGTCGATTGCCGCATCGCCATCCTGCCGGGCTGGTCGGTCAAGGACTGCCAGAACGAGATCCTCGCCTGCGTCGCCGCGGCTTCGCGTGATCATCGTTTTCTCTCCAACAATCCGCCGGTCGTCGAGTGGTCGGGCTTCCTGTCCGAAGGCTACGAGTTGACCAATTCGGCCGAGCCGGAGGCGGCGTTCGGCAAGGCCTTCACCGCCGTCTACGGCGGCGAGGTCCAGGATCTCGTCTTCACGGCGCTCACGGATACCCGCTTCTACGGGCTCAACTACAACATCCCCAGCCTCTGCTTCGGCGCGACCGGCGCCGCCATGCACGGCTTCAACGAATATGTCGAGCTCGACTCGCTGCGCCAGGTGACCAAGACCATGGCGCTGTTCATCGCGGAGTGGTGCGGGATCGAGAAGGTCTGAGCGGCGGCACGATCGGACCGAAGCAATGACCTCTCAGGTCATTGCTTCGGGTTCGAAGCCCGGCGCATCCAGATGCGGCGCTGACCCGCGAAGACGGGTCGTCCGATCAACGGGGGAGGGAAGGCATGACGCCACTCGACAAGATCAATGCGATGAAGATGCCGTTCGCGGAATTGAAGGGTGTGACCTTCACCGAGGCCAGCGCCGATCGCGTCGTGGCGCAAATGCAGGTGCGGCCGGATCTCTGCACTCTGCATCACACCATCCATGGCGGCGCCGTCATGGCGCTGGCGGATTCGGTCGGCGCGGCCGCAACCGTGATCAACCTGCCGCAGGACGCCAAGGGCACCACGACGATCGAGAGCAAGACCAACTTCATCGGCGGCGCCAAGGAGGGGACGGTGGTGACGGCAACCGCCACGCCCGTGCATCGCGGCCGCCGCACCCAGGTGTGGCAAACCCGGATCGAGACCGACGACGGCAGGCTGGTCGCACTCGTGACCCAGACTCAGCTCGTGCTGTGATGATTCGTACACAAACGAATCGTTAACTCACGCGATCCTTGCATGGCCGCATGTTCTCTCCGTAGAGCGCGGGGCTTGCAATGAATGTTGCGATGCACAATATAGCTCCTGTCTAGGGAAAGACGTCTGTGTGCGAGGGCTCTCGAGAGGAGTCTCAGGCAGTGTCACAGGTAGATACTTTTCGTCCCCGGCCGGGCTTCGGCTATGTGCGGACCCTCAGCCAGCACGAAGAACTGCCGTTGCTGCGCGATCATCTGTTGCGGCTCGATGCGGAAAGCCGGCACGATCGATTCAACGGCTTCCTCGATGACAGTTTCATCGAACGCTATGCGGCCCGCTGTGCGGCCGATGGCACGATCGTCGTCGCCTACATGGAAAATGGCATGGTGCGCGGCGCCGCCGAGCTGCATCCGCCGGAGCAGTCCGAGGACGGGCTTCCGGAGATTGCGTTCAGCGTGGAGGCTTGCGTGCGTCGCCGCGGGGTCGGCAGCCTGCTGTTCCAGCGCGTGATCTCGGAGGCGCGGTGGAAGGGCTATCGCAAGCTCCGCGTCACGACGGGATCGCAGAACCATGCGATGCGGGCGCTGGCGGCCAAGTTCGGTGCGCATCTGGCGTTCCGTCACGGCGAATCGACCGGCACGATCGATCTGACCGAGCAGCCCCAGGATGAGCTGGCGAAGCTCGTGATCGATGCGCCGATCGCGGCAGCGCGGGCGTTCTTCACCCTCAATCGCGCCTGCTGGAAGCTCGTGACCCGGATGTACGGCGACAAGCGCGCCGCCTGAGCCGAGCCGTTGCTGCGACGATAAAGGCGCGACAGCGATCACCGCTGCCGCGCCTTTTCGTTTGATTGCATTGCCGATGCGCCCCGGAGGGCGGCGTTCAGGTGCCGGTGCGCTTGTCGAAATTGAAGCGGCGCACGGTGCGGCGCTCGACCACGACGGCACGCTGCTGCGTGCCCTGGTCGGCCGTGATGACGCGCGTGTTGGTGCGCGCGGCAACGCGGACTGCCTTCTTCACCTCGGGGAGCACCTGCTCGAGCGGCAGACCCATCAGCGCCGACGCGATCTCGGCCTGAGCCTGCACGTCGTCGGTGATGCCTGACGCAGCGAAGATCGCTTCTTCCAGTGTCGGGGGATCACGCCTGACGCGACGCGGACCGTACTTGGTGTTCCAATCTTCGCTCATGGGGGCCTCGTGAATCGTCCGGGATACCTAGAAGCAGGATTGTTGCATTGCAATATATATTCCGCGGGGCAGCCCAGCTATGCGTTCACCATGTCGCGATTGGGCAACGCTGCCTGCGTCATGTGGATATCCTGGGGCCAGCGGCGCAAGGCCGCGAGCCCGGCTTTCGTGAGGACATAGACGCCGCGCTCGGCGCGGTCGAACCAACCATAGACGTTACGCTGCAAGATCTTCGGCGCATCCGGAATGTCCGCTCGGAGGTCGCGGACGCGTTTCGGCCCGCCCGACAGCGCCGAGGCGCAGGCCAGCGCCTGCTGCCGATAGGCCGTCATGATGGGAGCCCGGGTCGAGCCGCCAGCGACGGGGTCGCCCTTGCGCCGCTGATGCTCGATCACGAGACGCGAACGCTTCTTGGGGTTCTTGCGCGGCGCCGTGGTGGGCGGCTGCACCAGCACTTCGATGTCTCCGGCTGAGGTCACGGCCAGCATGCCGAAGCCGAGCCGACGGCACAGATTGCGGTAGCGGGAGTCGCTTTCGCGGCCCTTGCCGCGTGCCGACAGGTTCGCCGCAACCCACACCTCGTCACAGGCACCGGCCCGATCGACTGCCTGCAGCAGCAGTTCCAGGTTGAAGACCTGCTTCAGCTCGCAGACGACGACCACCGGCGGGTCGTCGCCCTTGAGCGCCACCACGTCGCAACCGCCGATTTCCCCTTTGACCGAGAAGCCGAGGTTTTCGAGGAAGCGTTTGACGGGAAGGTAGAGCGCGGTTTCCAAGGGGCCGTCCGATGTGTGCGACTCAGAGCGCGCGCGAGTCTAGCCCGCCGAGTCCGGTGATGTCAGCGCCAAGTCGGGGTGAACGGCTGGCTTCGCTACACCCGGCCGACAACCGGTAGCAGCGCGCCGGTCACGCCGCTCGCGGCGTCGCTGGCTAGAAACAGAATGACCTCCGCGAGTTCCTGCGGCGTCACCCATTTGTCGAAATCGGCCTTGGGCATGCTGGCGCGGTTGGCCGGCGTATCGATCGTCGACGGCAGGACGGCGTTGACGGTGATCTTGCCCTTCCATTCGGCCGCGAGTGCTTCCGTCAGGCGATGCACTCCCGACTTGGAGGCCGCATAGGGGCCCATGCCGGCACTGGCCTGGAGCGCGCCCATGGCGCCGATGTTGACGATGCGGCCCGTGCTGGAGCGGACGAGATGCGGAATCGCCGCGCGCGATGCGTGCAGCGCAGTCATCAGGTTTCGCGCATGCATCGTCTCCCAGACGGCATCGTCGCCGTCGGCAGTCGTCTCGAACGCGAACGCGCCGGCGATGTTGATCAGCGCATCCAGAGTGCCGAAGTGGGCGGCGACGGAGTCGATCGCGACCTTTGCCTGCTCGGGGTCGGAGAGATCGACGCCTCCGAGCTCGATGCGGTCGTCACTCGCCGGGATTTCGGCCTGGGCATGATCGATCCCGGCCACATGCGCGCCCCGTGCGAGCGCGAGATCGGCCACGCTTCGTCCGAGCGCCCCTTGCGCACCCGTAATGACAATCACTGCTCCGTTCATTCCGTCCCTGGTCTCCGTTGACGCGCCCCACAGCACCGCTCGTTATACTATGGCCCTGCCGATGAGTTGCAATGGCCGGGCGGCCGGGGCATGCAATTGCAATCAGAAAGCGTGGTTCGTCAGAGGTGACCATGACCGCGACAGGCTCTCTCGAATTTCCCGACGTTTCCACCGGTTTTCCTCGTCCGATCAGACGGTTCAGGCAGAGTCTGGATGCGCAGCGCAAGACCCGGATCGTGGCGCTTGGCTCATCTTCCACCGCCGGCACCAACGGAATTGTCGCTTTTCCGGCCCGGATCGAGCAGTCGCTGCGCAAGACCAATTTCGGCAGCCTGATCGACGTCCTCAATCGGGGTGTGGGCGGACAGGAATCCCCGGAGGAGCTCTCGCGTTTCGAATGCGACGTGATTGCGGAGCAGCCTTCGCTCGTCATCTGGCAGGTCGGCACCAACGCCGCCTACAGGCCCGAGGTCTACAGTCCCGATGACGTCGAGGCGGCGCTGCGCGTCGGCCTTCGATGGCTGGCGGGGCTGGCCATCGATGCCATCGTGATGGACCTGCAATATACGGCTGCCATCGTGACGGTGCCCAGCAGGCTGGCGCGTGCCGAGGACATTCAGCGGCGCATCGAGAAGGTCACGTCTGCGGCCGACGTCAATGTCTTCAGGCGCTGGAATCTGATGAAGAGCTGGCATGAGGCCGGCCAGATTCCGTTGTCTGCGCTCGACGACGGGCACGGCGACCGCTTGCATGTGAGCGAAGCCGCCACCGCGAAGATCAGCGACGTTTTGGCCAGCGCCATCATGACGGCGCCGGTCGCGCTGGCCTGATCGATAAAATTAGCCGGACTTTCGTAAGTGGATTGCCAGCGCGGCCCGCTAGCCTGTCGCTATGCCGCTTGAGGGGCGTTGGAGCTTTGACATGATGAGACATCTGCCGGACCATGGTTTGCCGCTGGTGCAGCTGAAGGAGCAGCGGCGGGATCTGGTGGTCGCCTTGCAGAACCGTGCAGGTCCGGTGACCGGCTGGGAATTGATGCAGATCGCGGCGGTTCAACAGGCGATTTCCGCATTCGAGGAGGTGATTGCCGATCTCGACGCGATGGAAGCCGCCGAGACAGCCGATATCGAAGCGGCCTGATCGCTCAAGCGTATTCGGACCGCCCAGGCTCACAGCGTGAGATAGCGCTCCTGTAGCGTCTTCCGTGCTGCGCCGTCGATGCCGAGACCGTCGCGCAGGTAGGTGTCGACGTCGCCGAAATCATCACGCATGGCGTCGAACGCAGCTGCCAGGAACGAGGCCTGGACTGTCCCGATCGTCTGGACGACATCAGCGGGAAGATCCGGGTGAGCTGCAGTTTCGCGACGATAGAGCTGGTTCGTGAGCAGGTAATCTTTCAAGATGACGTCATCCGGAACCTCGAGCGCGTGCAAGACCAGCGCACAGGCCACACCGGTGCGATCCTTGCCGGCCGTGCAATGGATCACCAACGGGGCGTCCTCATTGAGAACATGCTGGAATAGCGCGCGGAAGCGCGGCGTGTAGCGGCGGATGTAGTTGCGGTAGGACTCGCGCATCAGCTCCAAGGCATGGTCGGTTGTGAGCTGTCCTCGTGTCGCCAGAGCCCGCAGCGCCGGCACCACGCTCGGCTCGATCGGCACGGAATGGACGGTGATCTCGGCGATGGTGCAGAGCCCGGCAGCGCGCTCGTTGCGACCGCGGAAATCGAACGCCGTCCGAACGCCAAGCTCCCGCAGGACCGCGACGTCGGGCTCGGTCAGCTGTCCGAGATGGTTCGACCGAAACAGCTGCCGCCATCGCACGTGCCGGCCGTCCCTGCTGGGATATCCGCCGAGATCTCTGAAGTTGGTGGCACCGTGAAGGCCGAGATGGCGGAGCGGATGGGCAGACATCAACCCATTCTAGGGGATGCGGGCTTCGATGTGAAACGCCGTTTCATCGACGCGACGCGTATGCGTAGCCTTCGACAGGATAGGGAAGACCATGAAACGGGTCACGACGGCGGCCTGTTTGACCCCGGCACGTCGAGCCCGCCGGCGGCCGTCAGCAGCGGCGAGAGACATGCAGACAGCGGCGCAAGAAAAAGGGCCGGAACCTTGTCGGTCCGACCCTTCAGCAAAGGCGTGCTGGCGTCACGGTACAGTCTGACATCAGCGGTCCCACACCGGCTTGGCTTCCTGGATCGCCTCGTCATGATACCAGCTCGCGCTGTAGATCGTCGGCTGGATCGACGGCGCGATCGGCCGCTCAGGCGACGATCCGGATTGGCGAGGTGCAAGACCCGCTCGCCCTCCGCGCGGAAACTGGTAGATCCTTGCGGATCCCTCGTCCACATTGGTGCCCATTCCTCATTCTCCTTCCATCGGCCACACATCAGGTTGCGCCCGACTCGTTCCGTTGTGGTTACCAGCGTCGATATCAGTGCTGCCCGGAGGTAATGCAACATGATCAAAACGAAATCACATGTTGCGCGTTTTGCAGGCATTTCTGCATGTGCTCCCCCAGCAGCAATGTTCATCTGACCAACACTTGGGCTGGACCAAAGGTTGCGGACAGAGCTCCAACTCTTTTCGAAAATGTCCCGGAACTGCTGACGGCTTGTTCGGCCTCTCTTGCGCGTCGCCGCAAATGCCAAGGAATCAAGCGGGTTTTCGACAAGCTCTCCTCTCCGCCATGCGCTCCGTGCAATCCCGGTCGCGCTGCTTTGCCGCACCCCTGACGTGCAAAACCGGCAGCCAGCTCGGCCCCGATCGGTCTCCGTCCATGCGACGGGACGTCGCGGGACTTGGCACATTCCATGCTTAAGAGTGCGCTGGCCGATCGTGGCCGGGTAAGCGGGGAGCCTTCGATTGCTGGGCTCCCACCTTTCGATAAGACAGAGAGGCTCAATGACGAAATACAAGCTCGAGTACATCTGGCTCGACGGCTACAAGCCGGTGCCGAATTTGCGCGGCAAGACACAGATCAAGGAATTTTCCTCTTTTCCGACCCTGGAACAGCTGCCTCTTTGGGGCTTCGACGGCTCGTCGACGATGCAGGCCGAAGGCCATAGCTCCGACTGCGTGTTGAAGCCGGTCGCCGTGTATCCCGATGCCGCCCGCACCAACGGTGTGCTGGTGATGTGCGAAGTGATGATGCCGGACGGCAAGACCCCGCATCCGTCGAACGCCCGCGCCACCATCCTGGACGATCCAGACGCGTGGTTCGGCTTCGAGCAGGAGTACTTCTTCTACAAGGACGGCCGTCCGCTCGGCTTCCCGGAATACGGCTATCCGGCGCCGCAGGGCCCGTACTACACGGGCGTCGGCTTCAAGAACGTCGGCGACGTCGCCCGCAAGATCGTCGAAGAGCATCTCGACCTCTGTCTCGCGGCCGGCATCAACCACGAAGGCATCAACGCCGAGGTGGCGAAGGGCCAGTGGGAATTCCAGGTGTTCGGCAAGGGCTCGCGCACGGCTGCTGACCAGATGTGGATGGCCCGCTACCTGATGCTGCGCCTGACCGAAAAGTACGGCATCGACATCGAGTTCCACTGCAAGCCGCTCGGCGACACCGACTGGAACGGCTCGGGCATGCACTGCAACTTCTCGACCAAGTACATGCGCGAAGTCGGCGGCAAGGAGTATTTCGAGAAGCTGATGGACGCCTTCAAGGAAGCTCGCGCCGACCACATCGCTGTGTACGGTCCGGACAACCACATGCGCCTGACCGGCAAGCACGAGACCGCTTCGATCGACACCTTCAGCTGGGGTGTGGCCGACCGTGGCGCCTCGATCCGCGTGCCGCATTCCTTCGTGAACAATGCCTACAAGGGCTATCTGGAGGACCGCCGTCCGAACTCCCAGGGCGACCCCTACCAGATCGCGTCTCAGGTCCTGAAGACGATCGCGATGGTTCCGACCGGCGCGAAAGCCGCAGCCTAAGACGCCGACCACAATACCCCGGGGCCGGGGGCTGATATGATGATCCGCCGGAGCAGCCGCTTCGGCGGATCATTCGTTTGGCGGGCTCGAACGATCGGAGGCGGACTTGATCAATCGCAAGTCCGGTTTCGATCGCAGCGGTATGTCTTTCCGTAGCGGTTTGTTTGGAAGCGGGGCATGGAATGAGCTATCGCAAGTGGGTTTCAGGTGTTCTGGTCGCCTGTTCGGCCATCTCCCTGGCTGCAGCGCAGTCGCAGTCCAATGCAGAACAATATCTGCCGCGGCTCGGCGATATCATGAATCTGATTCAGGTCAGACACGCGAAGCTCTGGTTCGCGGGACAGTCCAAGAATTGGGATCTCGCGTCCTATGAGCTCGCCCAGTTGAGGCAGAGCCTGACTGACGCCGCGGTCTTCTATTCGGGCCTGCCGGTGAACAATGTCACCACGCTCGGCCAGCCGATCCAGTCGATCTCGGACGCCATCGCTGCCAAGGATGGCAAGCGTTTCGCTTCCGCCGTGACCGAGCTGACGTCGGGATGCAACGCTTGCCACGCGACCATGGATCGGGGCTACGTCGCGATCCGCATCCCGACCGACAAACCGTTCGGCAACCAGGATTTTCGGCCTCAGGGCCGCTGACCGGGACGGGGCGGACAGAGCGGCGGAGGGCGCCCAAATTGCGCCTTCCACCGGCGGCGCGCATCGACTAAGAGCGGCGGCAACCTGTCCATGTCCTGAGACCTCATGATCCGCCTCGATAACGTCAGCAAGCAAGTCGGCCACCAGATTCTCTTCATCGAAGCCTCCGCCGCCCTCCAGCGCGGCGAAAAGATCGGCTTGGTCGGCCCCAACGGGGCCGGCAAGACGACGCTGTTCCGGATGATCTCAGGCCGCGAGCAGCCCGACGAGGGGCAGGTCTCGATCGATCGCGGCGTCTCGATCGGTTATTTCAACCAGGATGTCGGTGAGATGTCCGGCCGCAGCGCGGTGGCGGAGGTGATGGACGGCGCCGGGCCGGTGTCGTCGGTCGCCGCCGAGCTCAAGGAGCTCGAGGCCGCCATGGCCGATCCGGACCGCGCCGACGAGATGGACGAGATCATCGCGCGCTATGGCGAGG
Source organism: Bradyrhizobium sp. SZCCHNR1017 (assembly GCF_032381375.1). Classification (NCBI taxonomy): domain Bacteria; kingdom Pseudomonadati; phylum Pseudomonadota; class Alphaproteobacteria; order Hyphomicrobiales; family Nitrobacteraceae; genus Bradyrhizobium; species Bradyrhizobium sp. SZCCHNR1017. The sequence goes on from NZ_JAUHIR010000001.1 coordinate 242,660, forward strand.
TGCTGGCGCAGTTCGAGGAGCTCGACGGCTACGCGCTCGACAGCCGCGCCCGCGAGGCGCTGGCCGGCCTCGGCTTCTCCGAGGAGATGATGGACAAGGACGTCGGCCTGTTGTCCGGCGGCTGGAAGATGCGCGTCGCGCTGGCGCGCATCCTCCTGATGCGCCCCGACGTGATGCTGCTCGACGAGCCGTCCAACCATCTCGATCTCGAGAGCCTGATCTGGCTGGAGCATTTCCTCAAGGGCTACGAGGGCGCGCTGCTGATGACCTCGCACGACCGCGAATTCATCAACCGCATCATCAACAAGGTGATCGAGATCGACGCCGGCCAGCTCACGACCTATTCCGGCGACTACGATTTCTACGAGCAGCAGCGGGCGTTGAACGAGAAGCAGCAGCAGGCGCAATATGAGCGCCAGCAGGCGATGCTCGCCAAGGAGATCAAGTTCATCGAGCGTTTCAAGGCGCGGGCCTCGCACGCGGCGCAGGTGCAGAGCCGGGTCAAGAAGCTCGACAAGATCGAGCGGGTCGAGCCGCCGAAGCGGCGCCAGACCGTGGCGTTCGACTTTCTGCCCGCGCCGCGCTCGGGCGAGGATGTGGTAGCCCTGAAGAACGTGTCCAAGAGCTACGGCAGCCGCCGCATCTACGACGGGCTGGACTTCATGATCCGGCGCCGCGAGCGCTGGTGCGTGATGGGCGTCAATGGCGCTGGCAAGTCGACCCTGTTGAAGCTCGTCGCCGGTAGCGCGGAGCCCGATGACGGTTCGGTGACGATCGGCGGCAGCGTCAAGATGGGCTACTTCGCGCAGCATGCGATGGACCTGCTGGACGGCGACGAGACCGTGTTCGAGTCGCTCGAGCATTCGTTTCCGCAAGCCGGTCAAGGCTCGTTGCGGGCCCTGGCGGGTTGCTTCGGCTTCTCCGGCGACGACGTCGAGAAAAGATGTCGGGTGCTGTCGGGGGGCGAGAAGGCACGGCTCGTGATGGCCAAGATGCTCTACGATCCGCCCAACTTCCTGGTGCTGGACGAGCCGACCAACCATCTGGACATGGCGACCAAGGAGATGCTGATCGCGGCCCTGTCGAACTTCGAGGGCACCATGCTGTTCGTCTCGCACGATCGTCATTTCCTCGCCGCGCTCTCCAACCGCGTGCTCGAGCTGACCCCTGACGGCCTCCATCAGTATGGCGGCGGCTATACCGAGTATGTCGCCCGCAGCGGCCACGAAGCGCCGGGCCTGCGCAGCTGACGACGCGGCCATACTCGTCGCTCGTGCTCTGCTTGCGCCTTGTTCGCATCATCCCCGGCTAGCTCATCTGGACGTGGGTGAAGACGAACAGGAACAGCGCGCCGATCGCGATCAGGATAATGCCGACCCAGAGCGGCGCCGCGACGCCGCTCTTGTTTGTGGGATCGAGCACGGCCGTCTCGGGTTGTATCGGATCGTAGTAGACGGTGACGTCGGTGTTGACCGGATATTTGGCGGCGACGGCTTCAGCGATCGACCTGTCGGAATGCAGCGCGGTCCAGCCCCAATTCCAATGCGTGCTGTGGAAAGAGCGACCATCTACCGTGTAGCTGTATTCGATCGTGACCCGGAAACGCTCCTCTTCCGTTTCTCGTCCGCGATCGTCCTCACGTCGTGTGATCTCCATCGTCACGCCGGAGCGCGTGATGCGTCCCGGCGTAGTCGGCCAGGAGCGGCTCGCCAGGCGCTCCTGCCGCAGCTTCCAGTATGAGGCGAGTGCGACGGCTCCGAAGCCGAACAGGGCGAACGGCATCAGGAAGGCGAACAGCGGCACGCCAGCCTCGGTCGTGAGCACCTTGCCGGCGAGCGAATGCGCCACCAACACGGCGGTCACGGCCGACAGCACGACGAACAGCGCCACCAGCGCCGCCGTGCCGCTGGCATTGGTAGGCTCGAGCACCGATTGCGAGGGGCGTTTCGGATCGTAAAAAACGCGGACCTTCGCGCCTTGCGGATATTTGCCGGCGATCTCGTCGGCTTGCAGGCGCGTGACGCGGCTCGGGCTGCCGAAACGGATGCGGCGACCTTCGTAGCTCTTGCCCGACACCTCGTAGCGGTAGCGGATGTCAGGCTTGGCATCGGTGTCATCTGCCGACCGATGCGTCGCCGCGACAGAAACCGCCGAGGCCACGATCTCCCCCTCGACGACCGGCCAGTTGCGGCCGCCGCTGGTCTTCTTGCGCTGAAGCCAGAGTCCGTAGGCGGAATTGAGGGCGAGAAAGCCGAAGATGCCGGCGGCGACACGGGTCCAGAGCAGGGCGGATGCGGTGAGCATGTTGATCTCGCATGGGCCCGCCAGGGCGGGCGACATGCAGTGGTGTCCTGCGGGTTTCCCTCGGTTCAACAGTGTGCCGGTCCTCCTCAGCTCTCCACCACTCGCCCATCGAGTTCTTCGACGGTCCGCAGGGCCCGCTGAGCGATTCCGTCCACGTTGAAGCCAATCCGGCCTACGCCCTGCATGCGGGCATCCTGAACGTGATCGGGCAGAAGGTCCGCGAGATGGTGCCGGCCGAGGGCTGGGTCGAGCTCTATGGCGGCGTGCTGCGCACTGCTGACCAAGCCGTTCGACATCGAGGCGCCCGCCGCCCGCGTCGTAGCTTGCCGATACGCTTCGCGCTGATGGAGCCCGCCGGCATGGCCTTGCCCCGCCAAGCATCATGGCGGGGCGCCAGTGTCGTCAGCCGCCAGCGCGTCAGCCGCCGGCCTCGCACTTCTTCATGAAGCTGGTCTTGGCCGCGCCGGCGAGCTTCTTGCCGTCGGAGCCGACCGCCTTGGTCTCACACGTCTCGGCCATGCACTTCTTCATGAACGAGGTCTTGGCGGCGCCGGCGAGCGCCTTGCCGTCCTTGCCGACGGCCTTGGTCTCGCAGCTGTCTTGGGCGAAGGCAGATCCGGCGGCGAAGGTCGCGAGCGCGGCAATCAGGAAAAACTTCTTCATGAGTGTGTCTCCTTGGGACAAACAACGCGGCGGATGGGACCCGCAAATCTTGGCGCGATCAAGTTTCCTGTTCGGGCTTGGCACCCGAAATCCGGCCGCAGGGCAGAGTTGGTTCATTACCGTGTCAGCCCTATGAGGCCGAGATGCGCATCTGCGGTAACCGTGTGCTCATGCGGTGCTGTGCTGCAGAAACGCGAGCGTCGCCGGGTCGCGCGCACCGTCGCAATAGCGATCGAGCGCCTGCGCGAAGATCCCGTTCGGGCTGATCGAATCGAACAGCGTCATGCATGAGCGGAATTTGGCATCGTCCGGAACACCCAGAATGTCGCGCAGCGACTTGCCCTGCACCGCGAGCACCAGTCGGGTGCATTCGACGAGCCGCGGGCCGAGCAGGGGATGCGCCAGATAGGCCTCGGCCTCGGCGCGGGAGCGGATCGCGTAGCGCTGCGCCATGGCGGAGCTGCCGAGCCCCTCGACCTGGGGAAAGATGAACCACATCCAGTGGCTTTGCTTGGCACCGGCCGCAAGTTCGGCGGTCACGCGCGAATAAATCGAATCCTGTGCGTCGGCAAATCGGCCGAGATCATCCCATTCGGCGTTCATACATTCCTCCAACCGGCTGATTCATCGATATAATCGGCTTTCTGGGACGGTTGCGGCGCAGCCCGTGCGAGGCTTGGGCGTCGGTTCACGCCGGATCACTCCGGGCTGGCGTTTGTCTAGATTATGCCGCACTCTTGCCATCCTATGTCATGACGGGTCGAATCGTACCCCTTGGGGTCGGTCACCTTTCCCGGGTGGTCCGAAAAGGGGGTATATCGGGGACGTGATGGCTTCCAGTGAAGCAAGCGTAGACGTTCTGTTGTCGCAAGGCCGCTTCGGGCGCTCCGAAGCGATCGCACTCGTGCTTGCAGCACTTGCGGTCGCAGCGGGCGCGGCTGCATGGGTCGGAGCCAACAGCGATGAGACGTCGCTTGCGAGCGCGGCGATTCCGGCCGCCGCCGCGCCGTCCATGACCTTCGAAACACGTTTCGCGCCGGCCTCCGCCTCGGCCACGGCCTATTCGGAAAAAGACGCGGTTCGCGCGCTCGACCGTTTCGCCCTTCGCGGCGCGATCGACCGCCAATTGCTCGATGCCCGGGCCGCGCTGGTGAAGGGCATGGAAGCGCGTGATCCGGGCGCTCGCGACCCCAGCAACAGCGATTGGCGGCCGATGTTGACGGAGGGCAATACCGTCACGATGCCTGCACCGGGCGTGCCGCTGCCGCGCCCGCGCCCGTCCGTCGCCAACCTGCCGACCAGCCTGGTTTCGGCCAGTGCGCCTGAAGCGGTCGGACGCGTCGACGATCGCTCCATCCTGCAGAAGCTGTCCGACCTGTTGCCGAGCCCGACCAAGTTCGCCTCGCTCGGTCCGGATAGCGGCATCGTCCGATCCGGAATCGATCTCGGTGCGCTCGGCTATGACAAGACCGCCGTGTACGACATCAAGGCCAAGATGGTGTATCTGCCGTCCGGCATCGGGCTCGAGGCCCATTCCGGCATGGGCAGCCTGCGCGACGACCCCGAGCACGTCAATCAGCGCATGGTTGGCGCGACCCCGCCCGCCACCTATGACCTGAAGCCGCGCGAAAAACCGTTTCACGGCGTTCGCGCCCTGCGCATGAACGTGGTGGAAGGATCGACGCTCGGCCGGAGCGGATTGCTGACCCACCCCTATATGCTGGGTCCGGAGGGTGATTCGAACGGCTGCGTCTCGATCAAGAATTACGATCGCTTCCTGAAGGCGTATGATGACGGCGAGTTCAACCGACTCGTTGTCGTCGTCGGGCTCGAGGCTGGCACCCCGACGCGGACCGCGCAAAAGACCGAGTGACGTTTTGTTGCTGGGCCTCGGCGCGACCTCGGCGGTGACGCCCGTCGCATCTTCCGGAAGGTCCCCATGATTGATCCCGCAAACTCGGAAACGCGTCTGCGTACTACCTTCAACATCAAGGTGAACGGCAAGCCGGTCGTGATTTCGACGGTCGGGCAGGCCCATCAGTTCCTCACCAGCCTCAACGCAGTCGAGTGGATGGAGTTCAAGTCGCTGCACGACCAGGCCATGGCCGCCCTGCAGGCCGCGGCCGACAACGCCATCATGACAGTGCAGGCCACCAACGCCGTGCGCACGCTGTTCGTGAGCGCGAAGCTGTTGTGAGACTGGATCATCCCCCAGGGCACCCGCGGCCTCTGGCTCGTGTTGATGCCTGCTTTACATTCGGTGTCATCGCCCGGCTTGCCGCCTCCGCTAAAGCTGCGGCGCGCCCTGGCGCTCGTTGCCGCGTCGAAGCCCATCGGGCGAAGACGGGACCGGGCGACCCACTACGCCGCCGCAGTCGTCATTGATCGAGAGGCCGCGGCGTAGTGGATGTCCCGCCGGAGCCTGTCCTCGGGCTCGCCGAAGGCGAGACCCGGGGGCGGGGCATGACGGCGGTGGGTGGCGCCACGGTCTCTCAACATCGTCATGCCGGGGCGCGCGCATGCGCGAGCCCGGCATCCATAACCACGAGCGGGCGTGTCGGGCAGGTGTGTCGCTCCAGCGTGCTCCATCAGTTCTGCTGCAGCGTATGGATTCCGGGCTCGCGCTCCGCGCGCCCCGGAATGACACCGAGCGATTTGAAGCACCGTCCTGCGAAGTCTCATTCACGCACGCCCTCGCGTTCTCGCCGCGCTGATGCGCCCGAGTGATCCATCCGTCTTGCCCTCCGCACAGCAGAGGGCGCGGGGAATGCCGGGATGCTGGCCGCAACCCATGGCCCGCCTGCAGAAAAAAAGCAGGCGGCAGTCACCACAGGTTCAGCCGGGCAACCGGCATTCCCCGCGCGATGATCTTAACGGCTGCTTCGCGCGCTCCCCGGTGCGCCGGGCGTTCTGGTCACCGTGCACGACAACGCGCTTTGGGCGCGCCACCGTGGGGGCATCGGCGTCGGGATGCCAGGACCACGCGACTTGACCGTACGCGACGTCAGCGTTCGTCGGCGCAAGATGCGCTGCGCTGCCATCGCGTCCACCGCTCCTCCCGCTCCACGTCCGTGACGACCGCGAACCGCCCCTCCTGCGAGCGGGAGATGGCGCGACAAAAGCACTGAATTAGATTTAGGAAAAGCAGAATATTTTTGGCGGCGGGACTGGACAGGCCAAATCAGCTTGATGGGCCTGCGGAAAATCGTTTCCGCGCGCACCGCCGTTGCTGCCGATTCAGGCCCTGGAGGTGACGCCGCGAGATGGAAATGCGCCTTGATTTGCCCGACGGGCAGATGGTCGCTTCGTTCCGATGATCGTTGTTCGACCGAGAGCCGCGGGGCTAACATGTTTGTTAGTCGCCCGGCGCACGCTGATCGCGCGAGGAAGCGACGACAGGCCGAAGCACGCTCGATCCGCGCCACGCGAAACGACCGGGGATGGTCTTCGCCTGCATGCCGCGATGCACGCGCTGGGCCGTCCAACATCATTGCACGGGAATGGATCGGCGAGGCCCAGGCCGGGCTGCCGCTGGAGCTGTTCTACGAAGGCGGCGAGTGACTCTCGCTGATGCTGCGGCGCGGCCGCAGCGTCAGTCGGCCATCTCGGCGGCGTCGAGCGCGATCTCCTCGCGCTCGGCCTTCTCGGCCGTCGGAGCGTTGGCGGTCTCGGCCGTTTCGAAATCGTCCTCGGCGATCTCCTGGACAGGAGCCTCCTGGACCTCGGCCGTCCCGACCTGCTCGGCGGCGAGTTCGGCGGCCACGACGGCCTCCGGCCCGGCGTCGTCATTGGCCGGCGTCGAGAACAGGTTGGGGGCGGGAATGGTGGTGGGCACCACCGGCCGCTGCTTGGCCTTGTACCAGGACGAAAATTTCTGCGAGATGCCAGCTTCGAACTCGGCGAGCGGCATGCTGTTGCCGTCCTCGTCGGTGATGACGACCTGCCAGCCTTCCGCCTCCATCACCTGTGCGTTGGCGAGAACGATGAGGGCGCTTTCGCGCTGCTTGCGGATTGTCTGCTGCTCCCGCTCAGCCACCATCGTGTACGCCATGAACCTGACTCCCACACCTGAACTCGGGACACGTGATGGTCCGAAGCACCATCAGGACGCCGCCACTACGCCGTGAGAGTGTGAGCGCGGCTGGGCCGGATTGCGTTCGCCTAATGACAATTTGGCGGCGTCTCACGGGTTCCGGCAGCGCAAAAGGAGTCGAAGATGCAACAGGCCGCAAAATTGTGGTGCAGGAACGAGAGCGCTTGTTGAAGGCGCGCCGCGACGTGTCATCATTTGATTCTGCGGCGGCAACTGCTTCGCGACATCAGCGAAAGCAGCGGGTGAACCGGACAAACAGCGGGCGAATTGGGGACGGCGATGCGAACTCATCTGTTCAGGATGCGGAATTGGAATGTGGCGATGGCAGGGCTTGCGCTGGCGATGGTCGCCAGCCCGCGCGCGGGCCATGCCTTCACGGAGGACGACCAGCGGCGGCTGTGCACGGGCGACGTGTTCCGGCTGTGCTCGTCGGAGATTCCCGATCGCGACCGCATCATTGCCTGCATGATGAAGCAGCGCGCCAGCCTCAGCGACGGCTGCCGCAGCGTGTTCGGCCGGCCATCCGAGCGCTCCGCTTCGGCCACGGTGACGCGCTGAGCCTGCCTCGCCTCGTTTCTGCAACCACGCGCCGCCGGTCCATCGATCTGCGGCGTGACCATAATGACCTCCATGACATGACGGCGTGGTAGTCTGGCGCGGATCGTCCGGCCAGGAGTTGACCCGCCATGAGCTTCCGCATCCTCGTCCTCTACGGCTCCTACCGCTCCGACCGGATGGGCATCCGGCTCGCGCAATTCGTCGTGGACGGGTTGCGCGCCAAGGACCAGGACGTCGAGCTGATCGACGCCAAGGCGGTCGGCCTGCCGATGCTCGACCGCATGTACAAGGAATATCCGTCCGGCCAGGCGCCAGCGGCCATGGCCAAGCTTGCGGCCAAGATCCGTGCCGCCGACGGCTTCGTGTTCGTCACCGGCGAATATAACTGGGGCATGCAGCCGGGACTGAAGAACCTCACCGACCACTTTCTCGAGGAATGGTTCTGGCGTCCGGCGGCGATCGCGAGCTATTCCGCCGGCCGGCTCTCCGGGGCCCGGGCCGCCACTGCGTGGCACGGCACGTTGTCGGAGATGGGCATGGTGGTGGTGTCGAGCACGCTTGCCGTCGGCCCGATCGGTCAGGCGCTGTCCGCCGACGGCAGGCCGACCGGCGATTCCGGCCAGTCGCTGGAACGCGCGTTTCCGCGTTTTGCCGACGATCTCTTGTGGTGGGTCGAGGCGGGCAGGGAGCAGCGGGCGCGCCGGGCGCCACCTTACTGAGCGCGGGCATCAGTGCGGGCCGGAGCGCAAGCGCTCCGGCTCTTGCGCCAAGTCCGCGAACCAGGTCCGCTAACGTTGTTCGGCGCTGCCGGTCCCGTTGGTGACCGCGCGCTGACGCGCCGGGGCGCTTGCGCCCTGGCCCTGACAGGGCCGCTCCATCCAGGTTCCGTCGGGGGCCTGCTGGTAGGCGCGGCACGGCAGGGACGACGTGGTCTGATCATCCGGCTTGGGCGTCTGGGAGCTTTTCGCCAGTGCGGGGGCGGCCGTCGCGACGAGGGCTGCCAGCGAACCGACGTAGATCATTTGGCTGATCCGCATCTTGGGGGTTCTCCTGCTCGAAGCACTCCCGATTCAAAGTCGAATTGTGGAAACTTTTAGGCAAATGGCGCCTGCCATGGCGGGAGGCTTAAGGATCGTTTGCGACGTGGCCTGCCTCGTTAAGACGTCCGCGGAGGTCCAGGCCGCGCGCGTGGCTTTCTCTGGGCTGGCGTTGCGCCAATGCTGACGCTAAGAGCGGCGTGACGCGCGCAAGCGCCCTCGTGACCGCGATGCGGCGCTCCGCCCGGAACGCCTTGTGCGGACAACGGACGCCGCCATGGCAGCCGGCGCTCCGACATCAGCCGCGCGATCACGGATCGCGGCGGTTCCGCTTCAGGGCGGGGGGGAGATCGCGCAGGCTGAGAACTGTGCGAGCATGACGAGACCCCGATTGCCCTCCCTGATCGCGCTGCGTGCCTTCGAGGCCGTCGGCCGCAAGGGCAGCGTGCGCGCCGCCGGCGACGAGCTCGCGGTCAGCCACACCGTGGTCTCGCGCCATCTGCAAAATCTGCAGCGCAGTCTGGGCGTGGCGCTGGTGCGGGCGGAGGGGCGGGGCCTCGCGCTGACCGAGGCCGGACGTCAGTTTCATGCCGAGGTCAGCCAGGCCTTCGACATCATCGCCCGCGCGACAATCTCGGTGCGGCCCGTGGCGCGTCCGACCCTGAACATCTGGTGCATTCCGGGCCTCGCCAATCGCCGCCTGCTGGCGCGGCTGCCCGAGCTGAGCGGCCCGCCGCGCAACTGGGACATCAATCTGCAGCCGACGCTGGCGCACCCCGATTTGCAGCGCGGCGAAGCGGATGCGGAGATCGTCTATGCCGAAGCGGTCGACCGGAGCGGCGGCTTGGTCGCTGAGGAGCTGGTGCGCCCACGCGTATTCCCGGTCGCAAGCCCGGCCTATCTGGCAAGGTTTCCGGCGATCGCGACACTCCCGGGCCTCGCCAGGGCCTCGCTGATCCACGAGGAGTCCACCGCGCAATGGGAGCAATGGTTCGAGCTGGCGGGGTATCGGGAGCCGGTCACGTTGCGCGGTCAGCGGCTGTGGCACGCGCATCTCGCCATCGAGGCGGCCCGCTTCGGGCAGGGCGTCGCGCTCGCCAACGAGGTGTTGGTCGCCGATGATCTGCGCAGCGGTGCGTTGGTCGAGGTGATCCCCTCGGCACTCCACATGGGAGCCTATCAGCTCGTCGCGCTTCGGGAGCGCTGGGACGAGCCCGCGATCGTCGCGCTGCGGGCTTGGCTGAAGAATGTGCTCGCCGCGTAGCTGCGCGCTCATCCCGCTGGGTCTGGTGCATTGCAGGCACCCGTCGTCGGGAACAAGCTGATTGATCGCGACGGCTCTCGGCGTAGCCTGCGGCTCGATTTTCCCACGAGGAGTTGAGCCATGGCTGCGAATTTGGCTGCGAATTTGGCTGCGAATTTGGCTGCGAATTCGGCTGCGAACGAAGACCTGCTGGCGCGGCGACACGAGGCCGTCGTCCGGGGCGTGAGCTATGCGACGCCGTTGTTTGCTGACCGCGCCCTCAACAGCGAGGTGTGGGACGTCGAGGGCAAGCGCTATGTCGACTTTGCCGGCGGCATCGCGGTGCTCAACACCGGCCACTGCCATCCGCATGTCGTTGCCGCGATTCGGGCGCAGCTCGACCGCTTCACCCACACCTGCTTCCAGGTGCTGCAATACGAGCCGTATGTGCGGCTGAGCGAGCGGCTCAACGCGCTGGCGCCGATTTCGGGGCCGGCCAAGTCGATCCTGCTGACGACCGGCGCGGAGGCGACCGAGAACGCCATCAAGATCGCGCGCGCGGCCACGGGGCGCAGCGGCATCATCGCCTTCACCGGCGCGTTCCACGGCCGCACCGCGCTCGCCAATGCGATGACCGGCAAGGTGATGCCGTACAAAAAGCATTTCGGGCCGCCGCTGCCCGGCGTCTGGCACGCGCCGTTCCCGATCTCCGGCAGCAACGTGACGGTCGAGGATACGCTGTCCTACATCAACTTCATCTTCAAGGCCGACATCGACGCCTCGCAGGTCGCGGCCATCATCATCGAGCCGGTGCAGGGCGAGGGCGGTTTCCACCAGGCGCCGCCGGAGCTGATGCGCGGCCTGCGCCGGATCTGCGACAGCAATGGCATCGTGCTGATCGCAGATGAGGTGCAGACCGGCTTCGGCCGCACCGGCAAGATGTTCGCGATGGAGCACTACGACGTGCAGCCGGATTTGATCTGCGTCGCCAAGAGTCTCGCCGGCGGCATGCCGCTGTCCGGCGTGATCGGACGTGCCGCGATCATGGACGCCGCGGAGCCGGGCGGCCTCGGCGGCACCTATGGCGGCAATCCGCTGGCCTGCGCGGCGGCGCTCGCCGTGCTCGACGTGTTCGAGCAGGAGAAGCTGCTCGACCGCGCCAATGCGATCGGCGAGCGGCTGCGCGCGGCGATCGAGCGCTTCTCGCGCGCCAACAACCTGGTTCCGGTTTCCGGGCCGCGCGGTCCTGGCGCGATGGTTGCATTCGATATCCTGAAGCAGCGCGGCAGCGACGAGCCGGATTCCGAAATGACCAAGCGCGTGACCCGCGTGGCGCACGAGAACGGACTGATCCTGTTGTCCTGCGGCGTCACCGCGAGCACCATCCGCATCCTGGTGCCGCTGACCGCGTCCGACGAGATCGTGGACGAAGGGCTCGCGATCCTGGAGAAGTGCCTGGCCGCCTGACGCGCGGCCGAGGTGAACGGGAAGGCTGGAGGTTTGAGACGTGACCGACGCTGCGGCGGCTGTGCCGAATGACGTGATGGAGCGGCTCGCCGCCGCTGTCGATGCCAACTTCGCCAAGCAGGTCGCCTTCCTGCAGCAACTCGTCCAGTTCCGCAGCCTGCGCGGCGAAGAGGCGCCGGTGCAGGACTGGCTGGCCGGCGAGTTCGAGACCCGCGGCTATCAGGTCGACCGCTTCAGCCTCGAGGACGTCGACCTGATGCGCCATCCCAAGGCGGCGCCGATGGACAGCATCGCACTCGACGGCTCGCAGCAGGTGGTGGCGACGCTCGACGGCGCGGGCAAGGGCCGCAGCCTGATCCTGCAGGGCCACATCGACGTCGTGCCGGAAGGGCCGACCGATCTCTGGAACGATCCGCCTTATGAGGGGATCGTGCGCGACGGCTGGATGATCGGTCGCGGCGCGCAGGACATGAAGGCCGGCGTCTCCGCGATGATCTTCGCGCTCGACGCGATCAAGGCCGCCGGCTTCGTGCCGGACGGACGCATTCACCTGGAGACCGTGACCGAGGAGGAGAGCACCGGCAACGGCGCGCTCTCGACCTTGATGCGCGGCTACACGGCGGATGCCTGCCTGATCCCGGAGCCGACCGGCCACACGCTGACCCGCGCGCAGGTCGGCGCCATCTGGTTCCGGCTGCGCGTGCGCGGCACGCCGGTCCACGTTGCCTATGCCGAGACCGGCACCAACGCGATCCTCTCGGCGATGCATCTGATCCGCGCCTTCCAGGAGCACACCCAAGGGATCAACGCGCGCGCCAAATCGAACGCATGGTTCGCGTCGGTGAAGGACCCGATCAAGTTCAACGTCGGCATCATCAAGGGCGGCGATTGGGCGAGCTCGACGCCGGCGTGGTGCGATCTCGATTGCCGGCTGGGCGTGCTGCCGGGCGAGACGCCGGCGCAGGCCATGGCCGGCATCGAGCAGTGTCTCGCGAAGGCGCAGGCCGCAGACAGCTTCCTGTCGGAGAATCCGGTCGAGCTGGTGTGGAGCGGCTTTCAGGCCGATCCTGCGGTGTGCGAGCCCGGCAGCGCCGCGGAGGCCGCGCTCGCCGAGGTACATGCGCGCGTGTTCGAGCAGCCGCTCGACGTGCGGCTCTCTACGGCGGTCAACGACACCCGCTACTATCAGGTCGACTATGGCATCCCGGCGCTGTGCTACGGGCCCTATGGCATCGGTCCGCACGCGTTCGACGAGCGTGTCGATCTCGACAGCGTGCGCAAGACCACGCTGTCCATTGCAATGTTCGTCGCGCAATGGTGTGGACTGCGGCCGGCATGATCACGGTCGCGCTTCTCAGCCGTCCCGGACTGATGGATCCGATGCAGGCGCTGCTCGCGCGCGAGCTGCCGGGCGTGACCGTCGCGTCATGGCCGGAAGCCGCGGCGCGCGGCGCCGAGCTTGCCGTGTGCTGGAAGCCGGAGCCCGGCGCGCTGGCGGCGATGCCGAAGCTGAAGCTGATCCATTCGATCGCAGCGGGCGTCGACAACATCCTGTCCGATCCGACCGTGCCGGACGTGCCGCTGTGCCGGATCGTCGATCCCGATATCTCCGCGGCCATGACCGAGTTCGTGCTGTGGGGGACGCTGTATTTCCACCGCGACTTCGACCGCGTGGTCAGCAATGCGCGCAACGGCGTGTGGCGTCGGTACGAGCAGCGTGCAGCGAAGGACCGTCGGGTCGGCATTCTCGGGCTCGGCGAGCTCGGCTCCGCGGCCGCGATCCGTCTCGTCGATCTGGGCTTCGCGGTGAGCGCGTGGTCGCGCTCGCCCAAGGCGCTCGCCGGTGTGCGGACCTATAGCGGCGCCGATGCGCTCGACGCCTTCCTCGGCGAGACGGAGATCCTGATCTGCTTGCTGCCGCTGACGGCCTCGACCGTGGGCCTGCTCGATGCCGGTCGCCTGGGCCGGCTGCCCAAGGGGGCCGCGCTGATCCTGTGCAGCCGCGGCGAGCACCTGGTGACGGAGGATCTGGTCGCGCTGCTTCGCAGCGGCCATCTGCGCGGCGCGGTGCTCGATGTCTTCGCGCATGAGCCGTTGCCCGCGGACCATGCGCTGTGGCGCGAGCCGGGCGTGCTGGTGACGCCGCACATGGCGGCGATCGCCTCCTGGGAGGTGATCGCGCAGCAGGTCGCGGAGAATGCGCGGCGGTTGCTGCGCGGAGAGACGTTGCGGAACGTCGTCGATCGCGCCCGCGGCTACTGATTTACCAGCGTGTCTACTCGAGTGTCTGTACCGGCGGCGCGACCGGGCCGCGCGGCGCCGGCGGAGCGACAGCGACGGTCCGTGCAGGCGGGGGTGCGCTGCGCGGCGCGGCCTGCGGCTGCTGCTGAGACTCGGTCATCGCAGCCTGGCTGTCCCTGACCGGACGCCGGACCTGCTGCGACCGGGCTGCACGCGAGCGGCGGAAGCCCCAGGAGCGCGCGATCGAAGGACCTGCGGTATAGCCGACGACGGCGCCGGCAACGGCCCCGACCGGTCCAAATACGACGGCGCCCGACAAGGCGCCCAGTGCGGCATCGCCGCCGCGGTGCTCGTCGGCCATCGCCGCCGATGCCGTCAATGTCAGCGCCAAGGCCGCGGCCGTCAGCAGTCTGGTCATGAGATGTCCCCTCCGTCGCAACAGCGCCGAAATGGCGGACAAATGTGGCGAGAAGAATGCGAGGAGCGGAACTTGTAAGGAAGCCGGTAACCCTAATGCGGACACAATGTCTCAGCGCCGGGGAGGGCGCAGTGCGCAGCTCCGTTCAATGCATCGGGCCGAGCACCGACGTGAATGGCATGGCGATGATTTCCTCGCCGAGATCGTCGGAAATGTGCAGCACCCAGTCGCGCCAATCCTCCTCGCTCTCGGACGAGATCAGCGACTGCATGACGCGCTCGGCGTGATCACAGGCCTCGGCGAGATCGATGACCGCGGTTCCACGCCGATCGACGAGGAACTCATCGGGATTGGAGCAGTGGAAGAAGACCTGCGTCATGTCCGTCTCCTCAATCGCCCTCCGGCGAATCTCAGTCAGAAGTAACAGCGTGGCGGCGCGCGCGAAATCGGATTGATCACGTAAGGTAAATTACGGGGCGCAGTCTGGGCCGGTGGAACCGGACGTGCAGTGATCCAGCTCACGGAACGCATCGGCGCAGAGGAAGTTGTCGCGAACCATTCGATCCGGCGACAGGAGCTCGACATGATGTCTGAAGTCCAGATCCACGCGATCGCCCGGCAGATGCTCGAGATGCACGGCGCCTCGGCCGTCGCGCAGGCTGCGCAGAAGGCGCAGCAATGCGAAGCCAGTGGCGAGGCCGAGGAGGCCCGCGAATGGCGCCACATCGCGGACGCCATGAGGATGATGCGCGGTCCGCATCAGAGCTGACATCGGATTCCATTTTACCGAATATCGCCGCGCGGTCCGTCGGATCCGCCGACTCTGCTCCGCACCAGCCGGCGGTGGATACGTTCCGTCAAGGGAACGTGTGCCGCATCTCATCCTGGTTTCCGACCCATTTTCCACGCAAGAATCGGGCAACATGATTCGGCAGTGGATTCGCCGCTGACCAACGTTGCCGGCGCGCCCGCCGTCCAGGGATTATTGCCATGGTCTTCTTCAAGCGTGAGCTGAGCCCCGTCGAGATCTTCGAGCGTGCGCTGAAGGACAAGCAGGCCGCGCGGCAGCGGCTGACGGACCGTCTCCGCGTGGCCGAGGCGGCGCTGGACGAGAAGCGCGTCGTCGCGGAGCGGCTCGCCAAGGCCGGCGCCAGCAACGGGCAGCTCGATCGTGCCGAATCCAAGATGCAGGCCGTCGAGCAGAAGGCCAAGGCGCTGCGCGCATCCGTCGCCGAATGCGACGAGCAGATCATCCTGGCGGAGCGCGCCTTCGCCGACGCGGTGGCGCAGCGCGACCGCGACCGCGCCGCCAACGACATCGAGGCCGTCGCCACCGCCATCGAGCAGGCGGTTCCTCGCTTCGAAATCGGTGCGGCGGCGCTCGTCGATGCGGTCACGCGCGGCCGCGCGGCGCTGAGCGAGGCCAGTCGTTTCGCGTCCGATGTCGACGACATCCGCCGCGAGGTGCTCTCCGCCGCGGAGCTGATCTGCTGGGAGCTGCGCGCCGCCGCAAGCCGCACGCGGGCCGGCAACATCAACGTGGCCCTGCTGGCGCCGCCCGAGACGCGGCAACTGCCGGCGCCCGAGACCGACCGTCAGATGATCTATACGCTGAGCCCCCTGACTTGGCGCGAGGGCGAGGAGGTGAAGCGCGTCGCCGCGTTCACCATGACCGCGCTGCCCAAGGCCCTGTTGCCGCTGGCGCTGGCGCATCAGCACGTCGACTATCTCAACGCGCGCCGGGTCCAGACGCTGATGCACGTCCATGGCGGCGGACAGCAGCAGAGCGAGCCGATGCCCGACGATCCGGCGCTGGTCGATCTCGATGCGCTGGGTGCGCAGGCCGAGGAAAGCCCGCAGGCTGATGTCGCCTGAGCGCGTCCACGCGCGCAGGCGCGCCGGAGCGCGGCTGAGGCTTGTTGGATCGGCCGTGCTGCTGCTGATTGTCATCAGCGGTGCACGGGCGGAAAATCTCGATGCCGGCAAATCCGGTGCGCGGCTGTTTGCGGACAGCTGCGCCACCTGTCATCGCTCGGCACGTGGGCTCGCCAAGGGGCGCTTTCGCCTGACGCTCTATCTGTTCCTGCAGAAGCACTACACCAGCAGCGACGACGCCGCGTCGGCCTTGAGCACCTATCTGCAGTCGGTCGATGCGCCGGCAGCCGCGTCGGCCCGCCGTCCCCCTTCGCGGCGCCCGGCCCATCGTGGTGAGACACGACCGCCGCAGCCGCCGCTGCCGGTGCGGGGACATTAGCGATCGCCTGCACGTCGCGCTCCGCCTCTCTCGTCACGTGAGGTGAACGGGCCGCGGCGATCGAATTTGAGCTGCTCAGGTGCAGCCGCTCGGCCCGCAGTTTTCCGGTGTGTGCTCGTCCGGGTGTGGCCGATATCCTCGACCTGGGCTATGCTCGTCGGCCAAGGTGCTCGACGCCCCCGGGAGGCCGATCTCGCGCGTGTCCGTGCGAAGCTGGCCGTCCCGAGCCGGATCATCGTGACGTCTCAGTCGTGCCACGAGCCGCGTTATCGTGATTGTGTTTTCGGGCGTTATGTCTTTTGACGTTGTGTTTGGGCTGTCTGAGGCGGGGCAGCGGCGATGATGACCTTACCGGAGCTCGCGGCAGCGGCGTTGGAGCGTTTCCTCAGCTCCTATATGCGACGCCGTTTCGGATCGTCTCATACCCAGTTGACGGAGATGCTTCCGGCAGCTGCGCGCATTGCGCTGGAATGCATCGGCAACAGCGATGCGCTGTATCACAACGTCGAGCACACCTTGCTGGTGACGTTGGCCGGCCACGAGATCCTGCGCGGCCGTGCGCTGCACAGCCACATGACGGCGGACGACTACGTCCACGTCATCCTGGCCTGCCTGCTTCACGACATCGGCTATGTCCGCGGCTTGTTCAGGGAAGACGATGTCAATGGCTTCGTCGTCGATCGCGGCGGCCGCAAGATCTGCCTGCCGCGCGGCTCCTCCGATGCCAGCCTGATGCCGTATCACGTCGACCGCTCGAAGCTGTACGTGATCAACCGCATCGAAGGCATGGCGCCGCTGGACAAGGACCGCATCGCCCGCGCCATCGAGGGCACGCGCTTTCCGCCGCTCGCCGGCCAGCAGTTCGACGAGGAGCAGTCGATCGTGCGCGCCGCCGACCTGATCGGCCAGCTCGGCGACCCCAACTACATCCGCAAGGCCAACGCGCTGTATCACGAGTTCGAGGAGGTCGGCATCAACCGGCAGCTCGGCTATGAGTCACCGGCCGACATCGTCAATCGTTATCCGCAGTTTTATTGGAACAGCGTCGCCCCGCACATCCAGACCGAGATCCGCTATCTCAACATGACATCGACGGGGCGCCAGTGGATCGCCAACCTCTATGCCAACGTGTTCCGCGCCGAACGCGACATCTCGCTGTCGGGCCCGCAGAGCTGACTGGCTGGAGTCAACGCCGGCCCCCGACCTCGTCGATGTGGTCGAGCAGGTCGGCCGGGTCCTCGTAGACGCGGATGGCGCCGGACTGGCGCAATTCCTCCGAGCCATAGCCACCACTCAACAGGCCGACGCCGAGCGCCCGGCAGCGGGTTGCGGCAAGCATGTCCCAGATGCTGTCGCCGATCACGACCGCGCGCTCGATCGGCGCGTCGAGGCGGGCGGCGGCCGCGAGAAACAGGTCGGGATCAGGCTTGGCGTAGCGGACCTCGTCGCGGGTCACGACGGCGCTGGTCTTGGGATCGACGCCGAGCGCGGCGAGATTGACGGCCGCCGTTTCCATTCTGCCGCTGGTCGCGATCGCCCAGGGGATGCCGGCATCGGTCAGGAAACCCAGCAGCTCGCGGGCGCCGGGCAGGGGCCGGACCTGGCCTCCGAGCTTCTGATAGGCCGCCGCATGCGCTTTCCGCAGCCGCTCGATCCGCTCGGGCTCGATGGCAAAACCGGTCTCGCGCAGCAGCTGGTTGGTGAACAGGCCGCCGCTCATGCCGATCTTGCGGTGGATGCGCCAGACCGAGAGCTCGATGTTCTCGGCATCCAGCGCCGTCTTCCAGGCGAGCACGTGCTGATAGACGCTGTCGACCAGCGTGCCGTCGAGGTCGAACAGGAAGGCGGTTTCGATGCGCATGGCTCGCTCCGGGCTGGATGTCTGCTGCGTAGCAGCTCAAGGCCAAGCGGCAGCGGCCATCCGGGTTCCTGCCCGCCGCCGGGCTGTGCCGTGCCCGCTATGGCTGTGCGCAGACCGACGAGCCGTGCGGTCTTTCCACTCCGTCGGTAGCCCCGAGGCCGCTCCGGGGTCAGCCCTTGGGACGGATGAAGCCGGCCAGCGTCTTCTTCTGCTCCTCGCACCAGTTCGTCATGCCGAGGCGGCGCTGATCCATGTCGATGGCCTGCGTGGCGACGGCCACCTCCGCCATCAGATCGTCGTCCTGCTTCTCGCCCATCTTGCCGCCGGTGTGCATGTAGGCGATCGCCTTGCGCACCTTCTCGGTCGTGCCGTCAGGCATCTTCATGTCCTGCGCCTTCTGGACCAGATCCTGATAGACGACATCGACGCCGGGACATTCGACCTTGGTGGCGAACGCCTCCAGTACCATGGTCGTATACATGTGGCGTGGCTCGGCGCTGCCCGGTGTCAGGGCCGCCAGCAATGCCGCGATGGTCAATGCCGCAAGGGTTGACGTGTAAAGCAGACCGTTTCGCATTCTCTGGCTACCTCCCGCTTGTTTTCGGCGAGGCTAGCCTGTGGGCGAAGCGCGGGCAACAACGAGCGCAGTGCAGCACGCGCGAATTGATCGAAGGGGTCGCCGGCTACTTGTTCAGCCGCCGCTCCTGCTCCTTGAGCAGAACGTCGAGCTCCTCGCTCTGCTGCGCGAGGCGGTCGGCGTTGCGCTCCTCGTCCGCGGCACCCGACTGCGAGGCGGCCTGCTCGGTGATCTGGCGGATGTTGTCGCGCAGGATCGCGATGCGGTCTGCGAGGTCGGAGGCGGACAGGACGGTCGGATCGGTCAGGCTCATGAACCCCTCGGGGATGCGCATTGTCAGGCGCAGTTCCTTAGCTCGGAAAGCCGCGTCGCCACAAGTGGATCGACGACATCGATCACCGCTGCGCCGATCGGCGCGGACCAGCGCGGGCGCCTGTGCGGATCCTTCAGCGCACCGGCATTGGCGGGCGCACCACGGGCTGATCCGGATCGACCGGCGCCGACGGCAGCGGCATCGGGGCGGGCGGCGGAGGGGCCATGCTGGTTGCGGCCGGCGGCGGCATGCGCGGCCGGTGCGGTGCTGCCGCACCAGGCTGTGCCGGGGTCACGGCCGCCGTCGCAGGGCGCGCGGCCGGGCGCGGCGGCCGGATCGTCTGCTCGATGGCGCGCGGATCGAACGACCGTGCTTCCGCGGTCCGCTCGCTCGGCCGCTCGGTGGGCCTGTCGCTGGACTTGGCCTCGGCGACCCGCGCCATGTCGCGGACCATCTGCTCCTGCCCGGCCTTCAACTGTGCGAGGCTCGTCTTCAGCTCGCCGATCTGCTGGCTCAAGGCAGCGAGGTCGTGGGCCATCGATTGCAGCAACTGCGCCTGCTCCTGCGAGGTCGCGCCAACCGCGCTCGTTGCGTGCTCCTGCGCCTCGGCCGGCGCTTCTGCGGCCGCCTGCTGGGGCGCGGTCGCGGCTGGCTGTGCCGCGGCATCCTTGTCGGCGTTCGAAGCCAGCGAGATCCGCGGCATCCAATGCGCGATCATCTCCTGGGCCTGGTCTCCATAGCTCTGCCAGGCGGCTGCGGCGACGGCGCTGCCGACCGCGAACAGCACCGCCAGAATGGTGCGCACGGCCCAGGTGGCGAACGTGCTGCGCTCTCTGGTGACCGCGAAGTCGCTGGTCGCCTGCGTCCTGTAGTCAGGGTCGATCTTCGGCGAGGGCACGTCCGGTGGCCGTTGCGAGCTGCGCCTGTCCGCTTCGGCGGCAGTGCGATCGGCGCGGGCCGCCAGCACGATCTCGGGATCGATCACGGCATGAGGCTGCTGATCGCCGTCCTTGGTCGTCGTTGCAAGCATTGACGCTCCGTCCTCCGTTGTCGTCCGCCTCGCAGGCGGCGCTCGGCTCTGTTCCGATGCGTCGTCCTACCAACGCCTCGTGCACCCACGCTTCGCGTACTCACGCTGCATCGTACTGACGCTTCGTGACACCAACGTCGGATGACGACTGCGCCACGAAACGCTCGGCCTCTCCGGCCGCATCAGCACAGAACCTGGATACCGGTTGTCCCTCGTGCCCACGCATCTGCATGTTCACGGTGATCCATCTTGGCCAGAGCCGCATGCTCGGGAACGTCCCATCATCGTTCCGTCGCGCCGACGCTCGGCTGATTCCCATTCTCATCGACACTTGGTCATATCCGCCCCAACCAAGGCGAAGACATGGCGGTTGCGCGACCCATGCGACCTCCACCTCTGGCCGCAAGCGGAGCATACCCCGAATGCACCGCGAAGGCTATGCCGACGGCGTTTCGCCGCGCCGGCGGGATCCTGGGCCATTGTTACCGACCGGTGCCGCGAAATGAAGCGTCGATCGGCCCGTCAACGCTTGAGAATGTCGCCGGTGGGCACCCGGATCTCGCAGCAGAGGCCGCTCGGCTCGAAGCGCCGGACAACGCGGGCACCGACCTCGTACGGCAGCATCTGTTCCAGCAGCACGGTTCCAAAACCCTGGCGCTGCGCACCCAGCGGACGGCCGGACATGCCGGTCTCGGTCCAGTCGATGACCAGCCAGTCGGCCGCGTCGCGCTCATCGAGCCGCCATTCGATCCTGATGAAGCCCCGCGGCACTGTGAGCGCGCCGTATTTCAGCGCATTGGTCGCGAGCTCGTGCATGGCAAGCCCGATGCTCTCGGCCGCCTTCGGCTTCAGTCGCACCTGGGGGCCCGACAGCGAGAATTGCCTGTCCTCGCGCGCGGCACCGGCGCGCAGCTCATCGGCGATCAGTTCGGCCAGATCGAAACCGGCGAGGGGATCGCGCGTGACGACCGCCTGGATGCGCGACAGCGCAGTGATGCGGCCTTCGAGGTGACTGGCGAAATCCTCGACACTGTCGCTCGAGTCGCCCGTGCGGCGGATGATCGAGCGGATCACGGCGAGCATGTTGCGGACGCGGTGCTGCAGCTCGGCGAGCAGCAGCTTCTGGTGCTCCGAGGCCGAGACCAGCGCCGTGATGTCTTGGGTGATGCCGCCGATGCGCTGCACCCGTCCCAGCTCGTCGACCATGGGAAAACTACGGATGCGCAGCCAGCGCGTGACGTCGTCCGGCTGGCTGACGATACGGACATCCAGGCTGTCGCGCTGGCCACGCCGGGCGCGCTCGAGGCTCTCGATGGCGCGGGGCCGGTCCTCCGGCAGCATGAGCTCGGTCCACGATGCCAGATGGTCGCCGCGGAGCACAGCGCTGCGCGGGACGCCATAGATCGTCTCGAATGCGGGGCTGAGATATTCCCAGCGCAGGGTCTCGGCATCGCGGATCCACACGACGTCGGAGGATGCTTCGCCGAACTGGCGGAAGCGCGCCTCGCTGTCGCGCAGCGCGGCCTCGGTGCGCTTGCGGTCGTCGATGTTCATCGCGAGCCCGACCAGGGTGCCGTCGCCGAGGTCACGGCCGGCGAACATCATCCAGGCGCGTTCCCCGTCCTTGCGAAAATACTGCTTCTCATAGGGACCGATCCGGCCCGTCTGCCGCAGCAGCTCGATCTGGTCGCTCGATGTGCGCATCCATTCCGGGGGTGTCAGGCTCTTCCAGGTCAGCTCGCCGCTGTCGATGTCCTGGCGCGAATAGCCTGTCATCGCCAAGAAGGCCTCGTTGGCGTCGATCAGGGTGCCGGCTGCATGATCGAAGAACAGCACGCCGACCGAATCGATCTCGAGGAGGCGGCGCAGCCGATGATCGCCGGCATCGCCGCCGTTCGAATGCGGCTGCCGTGCGGACGGCCCTGCCTCCGGCAGCTCGCTGCACCCGAGGCAGACGGCAAGCTCGGGATCGGTCTGTGCGAGGGCAAGCACGTCCGAATCGATCGCAAGCAGGTGTACATCGGCCCAGAAATGGGCTGTGCGCAGATAGGCGAGGAAGGCCGCCAGCAGATCGAACCTGGTGTTGCCGAAGGCATGTCGGATTGCGCGCCGCGAGCGGTCGGAATCAGCACGCTGCATGAACAGCACCGACGCGGCCTCGAACAGGTCCGCCTCACCATCGCTGCCCGGCTCCGGGATGTCGAGCGGGGGCTGGACGAGTTCAAGCCGGTCGAGCGCCGCCGCGGCGCGCGCGGGATCCGCGAGCGGCCGCGCGAGCAGGTGACGCGCCCGATCGATCGTCTCCGGGCGAGACGTCGAGTCACCCGCGGGCTTGCCCAATCCGACCAGAAATCCGAAATGCCGGGTCAGACAATAAGGCGAGCGGTTGAGGCGCGACAGATGGACGGCGAGCCGCTCCTTGAAAAGGGCCGGAAGCGGGGTGTCGAGATAGGCGCATTTGGCGAACTGCCAGAGCTGTCGGGTCGCCTCAGGCGCCGACGGCGCCGACCTGAACAGGTTGGGCATCAGCCCGAGGCGCTGCACGATCTCCTGCTCGAAGGGTCCGTCCACCATGCGCTGTTCGACCATCGCCGTTTCCCCGGCAGAGTGCCGACACGGTCAGCATAGCGCAAGCGCCAGCGCTCCGAACCTCTCACTCATTCGCGTCGAGCTGACGGCCTTCGCGGTCCAAATGCAAGTAATTCGCGTTGAACAGGCCGGCGCTCATCAGGCGCTCGAGGTCCGGAAGTACCAGCATCTTGCCCTTGAGCACGATCAGGTTGCTGGCGCGCAGTTCCTGCAGCGTGCGGTTGACGTGGACCTTCGACAGGCCTGTCGCCTCGGCGAGATCGGCCTGGGTGAGAGGGAAGCTGCAGCTGCTGTCGTCGGCCAGGCCCGCCAGGCGCAGCCGGAAGAACAGCTCGCACAACAGGTGAGCCATGCGTTCGGACGCGGTGCGTTGCCCGAGATTCATGGTCCATTCGCGCTGGATTGCGGCGTTGACCAGCGTCTCCCACCAGAACGCCGTCGCAATGCGCGGATAGCCGGCGCTGATCTCGTCGAAGAACTCGCGCGGCAGGTCGGCGATCGATACCGGCGTGATGGTGCCGATCGAATGGTCCATCTCGCGCAGGATGAAGATGTTGAGATCGCAGATATCGCCAGGCAGGAAGAACGAGACGATCTGGCGGCGGCCGTCCTCGAGCTGCTTGTAGCGGCAGGCCCAGCCGTTCAGGATCAGATGCACGTCCTTGGGCTTCTCGCCTTCGCGCGCGATGTCGGTGCGTGGCGCGAAGGTCCTTACCCGTTGAGCCGCCGCGCGGTTGAGCATCAGGCGGTCGGCCGCAGAGAGGCGGACGAAATTCTCGAGCTTGCGGACCAGATGACTCAAAGAGTGGTTCCCCCGAGTTGGTTTATTGGGGTTCCATTCGGTGCGACTTCAATAACTTATGTTAGCATGATACCGCGTTGACCGCTGATCTTTCTGCACCTGCGCGCGGAACCAAAGTGCGGCCCGCAGCCGGGGACTGCTGCGGCATCTTGGCGATGCTCCTGCCCTCAGCGATGCTCGGAGCTGGGCAACATCGCGCGAGTCCGACCAGTCCTTCGCGCCCCTGTCGTGGAACTCTCATGAAATCTGATGCGGCATCACCATCGAAGCCCGTGAAATTACGGGACCCGATGCGTGATCGCGACGATCTGGCGCTCGGCGAAACCTGTGTAGTTAAGGCCCCCTTAGTTCCGGCTTCTGGGTTGATCAAAACAAGCAACTGAAAATGCATCAATGCGAGTCGGGTCAGCTCTTTGCGGCATCAATGCTCTCGGTCACGGCGCTTGCCTGTGTTCTCGGGGGCGAGGTGCTGGTATCTCGCTATCGCGCCTACGCGAGCAGAACCGAAGCGATCAAGTCCGTCGACAAGGCCGGGCGGCAGGCCGACGCCGCCTTCGCCAAAGCGAAAGCGGCCGTTGAGACGCTCTCCGACAGCCAAGCCATCTTCGACGGACTGAGCGCTGCCAAGGCAAGGCTCACCGACGTGCGCACGATGGTCGACCGCGCCGCAAGGCCGGATCGAGGTCGATCGCGAACGGATCGAGTCGAGCATCGATCACTCGGCAATCCTCCGTCCGCGCCGCCTGACGACGGGACTGCACGGCACAGCATCCGAACATCATGTGGGCCAGCTCGGACCGGCGCTCATATCGTTCGTTCACTTGCCCTTGTCGAGGTTCTGCGCCATTTCGAGATGATGCTGCAGGGCCGGCAGGGTCTTGCCGGCCCATTCCTTCAGCGCCGGATTGTCGCCGCCCTTCGCATAGCGCTCGAACAGCGACACCGCGTCCTTGTGGCGCTGACCTGCATGTCGTCGAAATCCGAGCTGAAGTCCTTGCCGCTCGCTGCCTTCAGCTTGTCGAGCTTGCTCTGATGCGCGCTGTCGAGAACGACGGGCAGTTGGACCTTGACCTTGCCGCGCTCGACCATGCTCTTCAGCTCGGTCGAAGTCTTGGTGTGATCCTTGACCATCTGCGCGGCGAAGCTCTTCTCCCGCGCGTTGCCCTTCTGCTCGCCGAGCTGGTTCGATTGCAGTTCGAACATGTCGCTGATGGCGACCTGCTTGACGAAGTCCTCGGTGCTCGGCGCAGTGCCGAGCGCCGAATTCACCCCGGTCTTTTCGCCGACGGATTGGGCGAGGGCAGGGCTCGCCAGCACCAGGCAGCCGAGCGTGACGAGTGTGCGTCGCGCGGATCGTTCCCCTCGTTGGTTGCAGACCTAAACCGAGAGATGTGCACGATGTTCCGACGAGCTGGCGCGCGCTGCGTGGCGTGCGCGGTGAGAAGACGCCGCGAGCAGCCGGCGTAGCCGCAGAGCGTCGGCGGGTGCCGCGCTCTTCTGGTCGTTGTCGAAATAGACGTAGACGTCGATGCCGTGCGACGCCCAGGCGCGCATGCGCTTGGCCCAGGCCTCGAGTGTCGCGTCCGGATAGTTGTCCTTGTAGCGGCCGCCCGGACCATGGCCGCGCACATAGACGAAATCGGCCGTGCGCCTCCACGGTGCCGGCGCGTCGTGATGGTCCGACAGGCAGAGCGAGATGTTCGAATCCCTCAGCAGGCGCATGATGGCCGGTGTGTACCAGCTCGGGTGACGGAATTCGAAGCTGTAGCGCCGGTGCGTCGGCAGCAGCGGCAGAAACGACTCGAGCCGTTCTGGATTCGCTTCGAATTGCGGCGGCAGCTGGAACAGCACGGGGCCGGCCTTGTCGCCGAGCAGCGACAGCCGGCTCTCCATCAGCGCGATGCTGTTGACCGAGCGCGCAGACAGGCGCTTCCAATGCGTGATGAACTTGGAGGCCTTCCAGGCGAAAACGAAATCGGGCCCGGTCTGATCGCGCCAGCCGCGGACGGCAGCTTCCGTCGGTGTCCTGTAGAACACGCCATTCAGCTCGGTGGTCTCGAACTGGCTGGCGTAGTAGGGCAGCCGATGTCTGATCAGCAGTCCCGGCGGAAAGAACGCGCCGCGCCAGGACTCGTAGTGCCATCCCGATGTGCCTATCACGACCCGGGCCATCATCGTCCTCTCGCCGAGACAAGACCTCGAAAGCAAAGCGTCGTGATGGCGTTCGGGTTCCTTTCAGAGCCGCAGCAGACGATACGGCGCGTGGTCTAGCGCTCCGCGGCGTGCAGCACCGGCGCGCTCAACAGCTCGTTGATATGCGCCGCCGTCTCCGCCTGCATCGCCTTCTTCAGCATGATGTCGCGTTCGGGGCCTGCGGGAAGACGTGCTGCCGCCTCGCGGGCAGCGGCTGCAGCCTGCTGCAGCCGCTGGCGGAACGACACTGTCTGCTTGCGCCGGTTCCGGGTGACCTTCATGGCGAAACTCCTGTTGATCCTCCGAACATGAGTCTGCTGCCCTGCCGAGGGGCTGTCGCTAACACACGTTAGCGTGCACTTCACTATCCCTGGAGGTCCCGTCGGAACTCACGATGAGTGTTGTGGTGCTGATTAGTTGTTCGAGCGATCGGGGTCATTGCCCGGAACGCTGAGATGCACCTCGTGGCCTTGCTTGATGGCCAGCGTCGCAGCTGATGCAGCGGATTCGAACGCAGCCTCTTTGGTCGCGTAGTCGCCATGGGCGTTGCCGTCATGCAGCACGCTCCAATGATCGCCGACCGCAACGATAGCGTATTGAGCCAGTCCCATATCGTCCTCCATTCTTCGCGTCATTGGGCTGAAGGCCGTCAGCCGCCGGATGCCGTGACGCGCCAGACCGTATTGCCGACATCGTCGGCAATCAGCAGGGCGCCGGTCTTGTCCACGGCGAGACCGACCGGCCGGCCGCGCGCCTCGTTCCGATCATTGAGGAAGCCGGTCACGACGTCCTGGGCTTCGCCGTTCGGCTTGCCGCCATCGAAGGGGACGTAGACCACCTTGTAGCCGTTCAACGGCGTGCGGTTCCAGCTGCCGTGCTCGCCGACGAACGCGCCGCCGCGATAGGCCTGCGGCAGTGCGCTGGCGGTGTAGAACGTCATGCCGAGCGGCGCGACATGCGAGCTGAGCGCGTAGTCCGGGACGATGGCCTTTTCGACCAGGTCCGGCCGCTGCGGCTGCACGCGGGGATCGACATGCTGGCCGTAATAGCTGTATGGCCAGCCATAGAAGCCGCCGTCCTTCACCGAGGTCATGTAGTCGGGCACGAGGTCCGGACCGATCTCGTCACGCTCGTTCACGACCGTCCACAGCGCGCCGCTCTGCGGCTCGAAGCTCAATCCGTTCGGATTGCGCAGGCCGCTCGCGAATACCCGCCAGCGTCCCGTGGTGCGATCCACCTCGAGAATGGCGGCACGGTTCTTCTCGGCCTCGATGCCGTTCTCGGTGATGTTGCTGTTGGAGCCGACGCCCACATAGAGCAACCGGCCGTCGGGGCTCGCCACCAGGCTCTTGGTCCAGTGATGATCGATCGGGCCGCCCGGCAGCGCGGCAAGCGTCGTGCCCGCGTCCTTCATCTGGGTTTCGCCCGGCGTGTAGGGATATCGAACGATGGCGTCGGTGTTGGCGATGTAGAGATCGTTGCCGACCAGAGCGATCCCGAACGGCGAATTGAGATGGTCGATGAACAGGCTCTGCTGCTCGGGAATGCCATCGCCATTGGCGTCGTGCAACAATGTGACGCGGTTGCTCGCTCCGGTGTTGCCGCCCGACGTGGCCCAGGATTCGACGAGGGCCATCACGAGGTCCTTCGGCCGTTTCGCCGGCGGCGGGGGCGGCGCTTTCGATTCCACCACCAGCACGTCGCCGTCCGGCAGCGTGTAGAGCGAGCGCGGATGCTGCAGGCCGGTCGCGAGCGCCTCGATCTTCAGGCCCGGCGCGACTTTGGGAGTCTCGCCCTGTTTCCAGCCGACCACCGTGGCGACGTTCATCGGCGGCAACAGGTATTGCGTCAATGCGGGCAGCTTGACGTTGGCGCCGATCTCGGCGTTCGGATCGCCGCCTTCGTTGCACGCGGTGAGACCAAGCGCGGATACTCCGAGCAGCAGGGCTGTGAGCAGAGGCGCGAGGCGGGAGGAGCCGGACGGCGTCATCGTGCGACTCCCACCCTGTGACGATACACGAGCGACCAACCGAGCCAGCCGGTGACGGGCAGGATCAGCACCGTGACGAGCGACAGGATGAGGCCGGTCGGCACGACCGAGGTCCAGGCATCGCGTGAATGGACCAAGTTGTTGAAGAAGGCCAGCACCAGGGCGATGAGGTTGCCGGCCGTGTGCGGCCAGGCCGGTGCCTGCGACCGGATCAGCCGATTGCCAAGGAAGTCGATGAGCCCGGCGATGCCGGCCAGCACGCCCATGATCAGTCCGACCAGCAGCAGCCAGGCGGAGATATCCGCCCACATGATTTCAGCGGTCCGCCAATAGGCGATGTCGGTGACGAACGCTCCGATGAAGCAGACGATAGGGAACGGCACTAGCATCGGATGGATCGGATGCCGTGCGATCTGCGCCGTTGGCTCCGGGGATGGTCGGGTGGTTTCGGCGGTCGCCACGGCGGTCTCCTCGATTGGAGCTGTTGCAGCGTGGAGAACCGTCGGCCTCAACAGGTGTTCCGATGACACCGACGGATTTGGCGTGGCGCTCACGCGACGGCCGCCGCCGCCCGGTCGCCCGTGCCGGCGTGTCGGTCAGCGGCTCCTGTTCAGCGGCCCGGTGCCGCGCGCGCTGTCGCCGGCCGCGTCGTTGCGCGGCGCCGTCGGCGCGGGTGCGGGCGGCTGGCTCTGGCTGGGCGCCGTGCCGGTTGTCTGCCGGCTCTTGGTTTGGACCCCGGGGCGACCGTTCGCTTCCGATGCCGCCGAACCGCGGGGCAGCCGGCCCCCTCTCGGCCCGCCGCCTTGGGTCTACCCGGCCGGCCGATAGCCTGTTAAGCAACCGCGCAGGACGGGGCGGTCCCCGCGGATACGAGATTGAGAGGAAGCGGCAATGATTCAGACGGTCGGCATCATCGGAGCAGGCACCATGGGCAACGGCATCGCGCAGGTGTGCGCCGCCGCGGGCGTTCCGGTCGTCATGGTCGACATTTCGGAGCAGGCCGTGGCGCGCGGGCTGGCGACGGTGGGCTCCAGCCTCGATCGCCTGGTCAAGAAGGAGAAGATGACGACCGCCGACAAGGACAGGGCGTTGTCGCTCATCACCGGCACCGCCGACAAGGCGAAGCTGTCGAACTGCGACCTGGTCATCGAGGCCGCCACGGAGAACGAGGAGTTGAAGCTCAAGATCCTCAAGGACCTCTGTGCCGGTCTGAAACCCGAGGCGCTGATCGCGACCAACACCTCCTCGATCTCGATCACCAAGCTGGCCACCGCCACCGACCGGCCCGACCGCTTCATCGGCATGCACTTCTTCAATCCGGTGCCGATGATGGCGCTGCTTGAACTGATCCGCGGCCTGCAGACCTCGGATGCGACCCATGCGGCCGCCGCCGATTTCGCCAAGCGGATCGGCAAGGTCGCGATCACCGCGAAGAACAGCCCGGGCTTTGCCGTAAACCGCATCCTGTGCCCGATGATCAACGAGGCGATCTTCGCGTATTCGGAAGGCATTGCGACCGCGGCCGACATCGACGAGGGCATGAAGCTCGGCTGCAATCACCCCATCGGTCCGCTGGCGCTGGCCGATCTGATCGGTCTCGACACGATGCTGTCGGTGATGGAGGTGTTCTACAACGGCTTCAACGATCCGAAGTATCGGCCGGCGCCGTTGCTGAAGGAGATGGTGGCCGCAGGCCAGCTCGGCCGCAAGACCGGCAAGGGCTTCTACGACTACAGCAAGTAGCTGCGGCAGATTGCTTCGGCGGCGGGTGACGCCTGCACCCGCCGTGCATCAGGCGATGAAGGATTTCGTTCGGGGATATTGGTCGGGGACATTGGGAATGCGGCGATGCCGCGAGCGGATATCTCGGCTGCCATTGGTCAGCTGATCGCTGCGCGCGATCGACTGATCACACGTTCCAATACTCTCGTTGCGCAGTATCAACCCAAGTATTGGGAGCCGCAGATAGCTACCAAGCTCGCGCTGAAGTGATCCAGATGGACGGAACAGCGCCGGGCGGGCAAGGGGCCATGCCTCGCTGATGCAGCCCACTAAGCCGCGACCCGGCGTGCCGTTCGTGATTTGCCGCTATGCGATGGTCCGAAGCGAGTCCCGTCGCACTCAGCGGATCTGGTACGGAGGTGGAGTCATAGAACCTCCCTGCAATCAGATGGGTTGTTGTCGTTCGGACATCGCGGCGCCGTCAGGAACGGCCACCGAGATTGGACGACACGATTATCGTCCTCCCGGCTGCCTGTGCTGTCAAGGCGCATCCTGACGCATTGATGAATTCGGCGTTACGGGGCGTCGATACTGCGAGTGCAGGAAAACTTTGATCACGCGCTGGTCTGATGACAAATCCGTGCAAATCACTACATGAGGGTGGCCGAGCCGTGTCGGTCGAAGAAGGTTCGCGATTGCGCCCGGTCGAGCGCGCGTCGTCCGCAGCGGCGGAGACGATCAGCATGTTTTATGTAGGCGTAGTGCTTGGGGGCGACAAACGGGCTGCACGGCGCATTGATTGTGGCGCGTTAGACGGCCCAAAGTCGTCAGCGACGAAGCTGAAGGTTCCGGGAACCAAAGAATTCGTGGTGTTTTGTTTGCCGCGAGAAGCAAGGCAGGAGAACAGCGATGAGAGCAGTTGGCATTACTCTGGCGACGGTCGCCCTGTTTGCGGGGACTTGGCCCGCTCTGGCAGCGGAGCAAGACACGGCGGGCATGGTCACGGGGATCAACCGTCTCAACGGCACGATCGCGATCAAGCGCGTTCCCAACGGGACCGTCGGCGCCAACACGGCGGGAGCGGCCCAGGAGTTCAAGATCAAGGACAATGCCATGATCGAGAACATCCACGCCGGCGATCGCGTGACGTTCTCGACGTCCGACGCCGCCACACCGACGATCGTCAAGCTCGACCGGCAGAAATAGCCGACATAGCCGGATCGAGGGCGCGATGAGGCAGTGCGGTGCTCTCCGCGGTTGGGGCGTATGGCGTCTCGGGCTCTGGGCGATGATGGTCGTCGGGGCCTGCACTATTGCGAATGCGGCTCCGACCGACCTGTACCAGGCGCAGACGGTCGTGACCGGTCAGGGCGAGGACAATCGCCGGGCGGCATTTGCAGCATGTCTGGAAGACGTGCTGATCAAGGTGTCCGGTGCATTTCAGCTCAGGAACGACGCAAGGCTCGCGCCACTCGAGGCGCGGGCAGCGGAGTTCGTCACCGGCTTCGATTATCACGATCAGATGTCGGGCAAGCCGAAGCACGATGAGCAGGGCACGCGCGACCGTCCATATGACTTGACTGTGTCATTCGATCGCGCGCGGATCGATCAGTTGCTTGCGAGCTTGAACATCAAGCCGTGGCCGGCGCCGCGCCCGTCGATTGCCGTGATCGTGGCGATGACGTCGGGCGGTCGTACTTTCTTCGTTGCATCCGACGACCGGAGGTCCGATCTGCAGCGCGACGCGCTGCGCGCAGCCGCCGTCAAGCGTGGACTCGAGATCGCTCTGCCAAGCGCCTCCGAGGTCTCGAAGGCCGCTATTGAGCGGACCAAGTTGAACGATGTCCAGCCCGCGGCGGTTGCGTCGTGGTTTCCCGGCGCTGATGTCATGCTCTTTGGCGATCTCACCTGGGACGATGCCGAACTGGGCTGGGTCACGCAATGGCGCCTCGATCGCGCTGGCAAGCAAGATCGGTGGCAATTCCGTGGCGTGACGTTCGACGAGGCATTTCGCCGTGCTCTCGGTGGAGCAGCGCAACTCCTCTCCGACAACGGAGCGCCGTGAGGTTGCCGCGATAGTCTGCAACCATCCCCGTGGACCGGATGCCTGAGCCGCGCATGCGGGGCGCGAGAGTCTCGCGCCCGAGCTCGCTCGGGCAAACAGACAGGAGGGCGCCCGTGGTGAAACTCAGACCGTGTCTTGTTGCTGCGCTGTTGATTGTCACGCCCGCCTCGCTGGCGGTGGCCGCGCCGGGCCTGGTGCGCACCGCGGCCACCATGCGCGCAGGACCCGGCCCCGGTTTTCCCGTCGTCGAGCGCATTCCAGTCGGTGCCAGGATCACCATCCATGGCTGCATTCAAGGCGGCGCATGGTGCGATGTCAGCTTCGGAGGCGAACGCGGCTGGGTCGCGGCGCGGACGCTCGCCTATCTGTATCGTGAGCAGTACGTCTACCTGCCCGAATATGTCGAGTACGTGCCGACTGTCGGCTTCACGCTGACCACCTATTGGAGCAGCTTCTATTTCGGACGGCCTTGGTATCATCGGCACGCGTTCTGGAACCGCTACTGGCATCGCCATCCGCCGGTCATGGCGCAAAATCCGCCTCAGCCTGGCATGACCCCGGGGATGCCGGGTCGTGGTCCCGGCGGGATGATCCAGCCTGGCGCCGGAGCGGGCGCGGTCGCCGGCACGGGCCAACCATCCGGACCGACTTCGGGCATGCAAGGTCGCGTGCCGCCTTCGACTGCCGCCGGTCCCGCCGCACCTCCGGTCGTGGCTGGTGCTCCCGCTCGAGCTGCAACGCCACCCATGGTGCAGCCATTGATGAGCCGAAGCAGCGGTGCGCCGCAGAGCGCCCGCGCGCAGATGGGCGGCATGCGCATGATCGGGACTTCGCCGCAAATCGGCTTGGCGCATATCGGGGGCGGCCCCGCCATGGGTGCTGCGCGTGTCGGCGTCAGCGGCCCTCGCGGCGGCGGGCGTTCCGGCCCGGGCGGTGGTTTCCGCCGGCACTGAGTCTTCAGCGCTGCCCTGGTGTCCGGATTGTGAAGGTGGCGTGCCGGCCGGCGTTGGCGACGGCGGGCGCGATGACTACATGGCTGTCATTCCTCGGCGCCTCCATTGTCCTCGCTCATCGTGAAAAAGCCCGTGCTCGCTTTCTTGCTGCTCATCTTCGTGCCCATCTCGCTGTCTGCCGCGAACTATCTGCGCGGCGATCGTCGCGGCAGCTGGCAGACT
This sequence comes from Bradyrhizobium sp. SZCCHNR1017, assembly GCF_032381375.1. NCBI lineage: Bacteria > Pseudomonadati > Pseudomonadota > Alphaproteobacteria > Hyphomicrobiales > Nitrobacteraceae > Bradyrhizobium > Bradyrhizobium sp. SZCCHNR1017. The sequence continues at coordinate 275,255 of NZ_JAUHIR010000001.1, forward strand.
GCGGACCGTTCGAGCGCGGGCCTGCTGCCATCGCCGGCGCAGCATGCCGACGCGATGGTGCGCGTATTCGCTGCGCGCACGGTGCGTTGGCGTGGCATCTTCGCGGTCCACACCTGGATCGTCGTGAAGGAGAAGGGCGGCCCGCGCTACACCCGCTACGACTACACCGCGTGGGGTGAGCCGATCCGGGTCGATGGCTTCGCGCCCGATGGTCGCTGGTTCGGTGCATTGCCGGAGACAGTGCTGGCCGTCGACGGCGATGAAGCCGAGCGGGTGATCCCGAGGATCCGCAGCGTGATCGAGAACTACCGCTTCCGCGCCTATGGCGACTACAACGCCTGGCCGGGGCCGAATTCGAACACCTTCGTGCAGGCGGCGCTGAACGCGGTTCCGGAGCTGAACGCCGTGCTGCCGCCGACTGCAATCGGCAAGGACTTCCCCTTTGACGGCTGGTGGGGGCGCACGGCCTCCGGGACCGGTCTGTTCGTATCGCTCGGCGGCTATCTCGGTGTCACCGTCGGGTGGATCGAGGGCGTCGAGCTGAACTTCTTCGGGGGAGTTCTCGGCGTCGATCTGCGCCGGCCGGCGCTGAAATTTCCCGGGATCGGCCGCCTCGGCATGCCAGCGGCCTGAGGCCGCGATCTGTGTCTGTCAGGTACTGGCTGGCATGCTGCTTGCTGCGAGCCTCTTCAGCGCGCCTGTGATGTCGCGGATGCGCCAAGAACGCCGGGCGAGGCGAGAAGAGGCGGATGATGAGCACGCTGTTTGCGATCTGCGCGACCTATGAGGTGGACGATGGCGCGGCGCGGGGCTTCGTTCTCCAGCGCCGCGAGCCCGACGGCAGCGCCAAGCCTTGGCCGATCCTGGTCACGCGCAAGGGCAACAATTTCTATGGCTTCGAGAATGCCTGCCCGCATCAGGGCGCCCGCCTCGACAAGCATCCGGGCGAGTTCATGGACGAGGAAGGCAATTTCCTCGTTTGTGGCGAGCATGGTGCGCAGTTCGACCTCGATACCGGACAATGCTTCATCGGGCCCTGCCAGGGCCGGACGTTGTCCCCGGTCGAGCTCGTGATCGACGACGGTGACATCTGCCTCTCCGGGATCGATCTGGACGAGGAGGACGGCCTCGACATCGACGATCCCGAGGATGACGTGCCCGAGGTGCAGATCACGTCGGACTGAGGCCGAGGGCCGGCGGCCGCGGCCGGGTCAGCGCTTCTTCCGTTCGGCGCGGCTGTAGTTGCTGAGGTGCCCCTCGCGTGCTGCCTGGCTGCGCGCGGCCTTGATCAGGCCGGGGCTGCGCGCTGGCGGCGCCGGCAGCGAGGGTAGGCGGGTCAGCTTGCGACTGCCGCAGGTCGGACAGACTGGCCTTTCAGAAATCCCGATCAGCAACTCGACATCCTCTGCGCAGGCTGCGCAATGGAAGCTGTAGAACGGCATGACGTCATCCCCTCATTGTCGCTGAGGGGCATTGCACGAAGCGGGCCAGCGCCATTGCGCATCGAATTCGCCGATTCAGGGCTCGTTTGCACGCTAACGGCAGCGTTTTTTGCTGCGCATGTCCCGAATGCGACGCGGCTGGGGTCGAACATTCGACAGCAGTGCAGAGCTCTTCCGCCCGGCCGGCCCCGGATATCCGGGCGCCAGCCGGACGTGCAAAGCGGATCAGGCGTTGGTCTTCGGCACGTACTTGCCGGCGACACACTTGTAACCCTGCAGATGCCACTCGTGATAGGGACCCTTGGACATCCAGTCTGCGATTCCGATCTGCGCGCTGACGGCGCAGGATGTCATCGTGATGCCGGACATCTCGCTGTTGGTGACGACCTTCTCCATGCAGAGCTGGCCGTTGCATAGCATTGCGACGAGAGTGACGAGCACGTTGATTCTGCCTCCAAAGAGTGGGACCCGGTCAGGATCTGGAAAGCAGAGTTCATGCCAAGTTATGAATCCACGCCGTGCTGCTACGGAACGGATTGCTACGGGTGTCACTTCATGGCGACAGAAGCGTGACGGATTCACTGCTTGGATCACGCAGCGTTCGGCAACCGGCCTGCGTTTGCTGCTCGATCAATTGGCGATTTGCCCGTGTTGTGTTGTTCGGCCTGAGTGCCGGGCCTGAGCCGGACCTGTTGCGTCAAATAACAGGCAGCGCCTGCGCAGTCCTGCGGCGCCCGCGGACATTGTTTTCGGGGTCTTCGGGCGGAATATCGCCGTTCATTGGGTGAATCAGAGTTCGATTCGCAAGGGTGTCTGCAGACGAACCGCCGATTCCCCGCATGATATTTGGCCGGATGCCAGACTTTCCGGTGGCGCTGATACCGACGCCCCGATGCCCGGTGCTGCGAGCCTCCGGTCCGTCAGGCCTCGTTCAATCCGGCACCTCGATCGGTCAGGATCTTCTGCCCCTTTGCCGTCAGCTCGTAGATGTCGCCGTCCTTGGCGACATAACCTTCGCGGATCAGTCCATCGAGTTCGTCCTGCCGGTCGGGCGAGAAGGCGATTGCCTGGCCGATATCCGAAAGCGTCGCGATCTGGTCGTCCGTCAGCATGGCCATCCTCCCGTTGTCGATCCGAACGCCATGGCGTCGCGAATGTTCCGGGAGCACCAGGCTCTACGCCTTGCGCACGAACTCCGACTTCAGGTTCATCTGGCCGATGCCGTCGATCTTGCAGGCGATGTTGTGGCCGTCGCTCGCCTCCTGCAGGCGGATGTTGCGCACCTTGGTGCCGCCCTTCACCACCGACGACGATCCCTTCACTTTCAGGTCCTTGATGACGATGACGCTGTCACCGTCGGCCAGAACGTTGCCGTTGGCATCGCGGATGCTGGCGTCATCGCCGGCCGATGCCGCAAGGGCGGCGTCGCCGCTCCATTCATGGCCGCATTCGGGACAGACCCATAGCGCGCCGTCCTGATAGGCGTGCTCGGAGCGGCATTGCGGGCAGGTCATTGCGTCGGTCATCTCATCCTCGGGCGCGGGCAGAAGCGTAGCGCAGCGTTAGAGGCTCGGATGGAACCGGGCAAGGAAAATCCCGGGGAGGGCAGCGCGCGGCGCAGATGGGCTGCGCGCCGCCATCGTCGGTCGGCAGCGTCACGCCGCCTTGCGCTCGGGGGTTTTGCTGGCCGGCCCGGTCTCGGCCGCTTCCATCGCCCGGAGATAGGTGTCGAGCAGCGTCTCGTGCTCGTCGCGCTCGTCCTGGTCCTGCTTCCTGAGCTTGATGATCTCCTTCAGGATCTTGACGTCGAAGCCTTCGCCCTTGGCCTCGGCGAACACTTCCTTCTTCTGCTCGTTCAGCTCCGCCAATTCGCCATCGAGGTGCTCGATCCGCTCGATGAAGGACCGGATGCGCGCGCCGGGAATGCCGATCTCTGACATGGTGACTCCTGTACTAATGGGACGGAGAAAATGCGCGGCAGTTCGTTGCCAATGTCTTAACGGGCGCGCTTTGCCCACATCGGTGAATCCGACGTGCTTAACGCGGAACCGGGCGGGCTGCGATGTTGCCGAGCGGGCGCCATGCGCTAGCTCTGCTCCGCCGCCGAGAGCTTCTGAAACTGCTTCTTCATCGCATTGACGCGGCCGAGATAACCGGCGACCGAATGGTCGCCGCAGCGCTCGCCATCCGCCGGCTTGAAGCCACGGCGCGCGAACCCGGCCGCCGGCCCGGCGCCGCACAGATGAATGACGGCCGCGAGATCCTGCCGCTGCTGCGCGCTCGGCTTGGCGCCAGGCTGCCGCGCGAGCACGGCGGAGACCTGGCGGTCGAGCGAGATCACCGTGAGCGCCACCGCATGCGCCGGCCATGCGCGGACGTACAGGCTCGGTGACCCACAGCCGTCGCTGACCACCTCGTGATCCCGGATGCAGAACCGTGCGGCGTCGGCAAAGGCGCCGTCGGTCATCTGGAACAAGCCGACGGCGCTGGACGCCGGCTGATACAGCGCGAACGGATTCCATGCGAAGCGCCAGCGCCAATAGGTGCGCGCCACCGGATTGCCCGAGCTCTCGGTCTGCGCCAGGGCGGCGAGCAGCTCCGACGTGATCGATCGTGTCGAGCTCTCACGGAACAGCGCGCCATATTGGCGCCAAGTCTCCTCCGGCTCCTTGTCGAGCGAATGACCCGTTACCACGAACAGCTCGGTCGGCTTGCGCAGCACGTGATAGGCCAGATTGACCAGCGCGAAGGTCACGAGCAGCACCAAGGCGCCGCAGGCGATCTTGATCCACCGCGGCGCCGCGCCCACCGTCCGGCCCAACCACTGCGCACCGCGCCCTGCGATTCGCTTCGCATCGCGCCGCAGCGCGCGCCAGCGGCTGCCGCGTTGCGGCTTGCGCAATTTTTGTTGGCGTGGAGCAGGGGATTTCGGCAACTGATTACCTCGGCCGCCGGTGTGCCGGTCCATGGTTAAGGAAGAATTTGTGCAATCGCGTCATCCTGCCACTTTCTGGTGTGGGGCGGGGCGTGATGAAGAAATCGGTCAGTACTCTGCTGATGGTGCTGTTGTCGGTGCTGGCGGCGGGCATCCTGGTGTCCACGGCGATCCTGATGAGCGGCGCCGCGGGCCGCTATCGCGAGAGCGTCGCGACCGAGCAATTGACCGCGGCCGACAAGGCGATCTTCCAGAACGTCCTGGTCATGCGCGCCCACCGCGGCGACATCCAGAGCGTGCTGCTGAGCGAGGACGATCCGCGCGCCAAGCTCACCGAATATCAGGGCATCGAGGCCAAGGGCTATGACGGCATCGTCGCCGCGCTCGCCGGCGTCGACATGCCCGAGCGCGACGACCTCATGGCCGGGTTGAAATCGAGCTGGGACGCCACGGTTCCGCAGTTCAAGCTGCTGTTCGATGAAGCCGCGAAGCCGCGCTCCGAACGCGTGCTGGCGCGTACGCAGGCTTGGTACCAGGCAATGACCAAGACGCTGGACGTCGCCAACGCCGCCTCGCTCGCCGTCTCGAACCGCGCCTGGATGACCGATCCGGCGATCGCCAAGATGGTGCAGGCGCGGCGGCTGGCCTGGCAGGTCCGCGACCGCTACGGCCTGCAATGCTCGGCGCTGCGCCCCAACATCAACGCCTCCAAGCCGCTCGACGACACCCAGAAGGGCGCGATCGCGCAATGGCGCGGCACCGTCGCGGCCGGCTGGTCCGGGCTCGACGACCTCCTGGCGGGGGGCGGCAGCACCGGGCTCGCCGGGGCCGTGAAGACCTCGCGCGCCGAGGTCGAGGCCGCGCATCAGCGCATGGACCAGCTCGCCAACGGGTTCGACGGCAGCGGCAAGCCGGCGATGCCGGCGCCGGAATGGAACGCGTTCTGCCAGGGCCCGTTCGCCGGCATCATCGCCATCGGCATGACCGCGCTCGACGGCTCGATCGCGCGCGCCGAGGAGATCAAGACCGCGGCGCTGAGCAGCCTGATCGTCCAGTCGCTCGCCTTCATCACCGCGCTCGTGGTGGCCGGCCTGGCGCTGCGCGCGGTGCGCGTCCGCCTGATGCGCCCGGTCGGCGTCCTGATGCAGGCGATCCAGCGCATCGGCCAGCGCGACTACCAGACGCCGGTGCCGCAGTTCGCTCATGCCGACGAGTTCGGCGCCATGGCTGCCGCCCTCGAGGGCCTGCGCGAGAGCGCCGCCACCGCCGAGCAGCTGTCGCGCGAGCGCGAGCTCGACCAGGGCCGCCGGCTGGAGCGCTCGCAGGCGATCGACAGCGCCTGCAAGAGCTTCGACGACACCGTGCAGGCGGTCATCGTCAGCATGGGCAACTCGACCGGCCAGCTCGATTCCAGCGCCGGCGAGGTCCGCAAGCTGGTCGATGAGTCCACCGAGCAGACGGCCGCGGTCGCCAGCGCCGCGGAGACCGCGACCACCAATCTCGAGACCATCGCCGCCGCCACCGAGGAGCTGACCGCGTCGGTCTCCGAGATCGCGGCCCAGGTGCAGGCCTCGGCGGCCGATGCGCGCCAGGCGGTGGAGAAGGCGGCGCAGACCAACGCCACCGTCGAGATGCTCGACCGCGCCGCCAACCGCATCGGCGAGGTGGTCAAGATGATCACCGCGATCGCCGCGCAGACCAACCTGCTGGCGCTCAACGCGACCATCGAGGCGGCGCGCGCCGGCGAAGCCGGCCGCGGCTTCGCCGTGGTCGCCGGCGAGGTCAAGAACCTCGCGGCGCAGACGGCGACCGCCACCGACGACATCACCCGCCAGATCGCCGAGATCCAGGCCGCCACCGGCGAGTCGGTCGAGGCGATCCGCGCCATCAGCCACAACATCTCCAGCATCGACGAGAAGATGACGGCGATCGCCGCGGCGGTCGAAGAGCAGCGCGCCGCCACCACCGAGATCTCGCGCAACTTCCAGCATGCCGCCCAGGGCACCCGCGCCGTGACCGACACGATCGGCTCGGTCGCAGCGCTCAACCGCCAGACCGGCAATGCGGGCGCGGCGATGGTCGATTCCGTCCGCCGCATGTCGACCGATGCCGATCGTTTCCGCGTGGCGGTGGAGGGCTTCCTCGGCACCGTGCGCAAGGCGTAGCATCGCCAAGCGGGCGCGATCCCGCGACGCAGATGGCGCCCGAGCCTTGCCGGTCGTCGGCCCTCTGAAGGGAGAGGGCGCGGGGAATGCCGGGCGCTGGCCGCACCCATGGCCCGCCTGCAGAAGATAAGCAGGCGGCAGTCACCACAGGTTCAGCCGAGGCATCCCGGCATTCCCCGCGCGATGGTTTTCACGCTTATGTCGCGATCTCCCCGGTGTCCGGCTTGTTAGCCACCGTCGCGCGGCGCGATCATCATCACCACCGCACTTGGCGCCAGCTTCGGGGCGCCAGGACCACGCGTCTTCACGTCCGCAAGCGTGCCGTTCGTCGGCGGGCCTCGAGCCCGCTGCGGCACACTCACAGCCACCGCATCTCCGGCCCACGTCTCGTGACGATCGCGATGCGCCCCTCTCGGCGGGCCGGGATGGGCGTAGACAATCATGATTTTTGAAAAAGCGAAAGTGATTTATTTTTCACCGAAGGACTGGACAGGCCAGATCAGCTTGAGGCCGCTGATGAAAATGGCTTGTCGGCGCAGGCGGATTTTCGCGTCATTGCCAGCCGACGGGTCCGCGCCAAGGCGCAGCCCGTGGCAGGATCCGCAGCACTCCAGAATTCTCGTGCCGCCCTGGATTGCTTCGTCGCCTTCGGCTCCTCGCAATGACGAGAGTTCGTAGGGCGGGGTTTGGCGCAGCCGTAACCGCCGCCTGCGGAGGAATGGCGGATCACGCTGCGCTGATCCGCCCGACGGCTCCGTGCGCGGAAGGAACAGTTCGGGCACCCCGCCGGTTGAGGCAGTTTCAGACCCATCATCAGCCACGAAGGAGACGCGTCATGCAGGACATCAGGGAACACATGGAAGTCATCGGCGCCGACGGCGCGCATGTCGGCACCGTCGACCGCGTCGACGGCAACCGCATCAAGCTGACCAGGAAGGACAGCGGCGAGGGCAGCCACAAGGGGCATCATCACTTCATCGACAAGGGTCTCGTCGCCGACGTCGAAGGCGACAAGGTGCGGCTGTCGGCCATCGGCGCCGTCGCGGTGACGATGGAGGAGGAGACCTAGCCTGGTCGCGATGCGGAGCGCGTCGGCTGCGCCGCGAGTTGCGTGTCATTCGTTGTTCGAGCCGGGATAGGTCAATCTGTCGCCGGCTCGCACCGCACCCTCAGATAACGTCGCCGCACGAACCTCGTCGTGGCCCATGAGATGATACACGGCGCAGCCGGCATCGATCAGGTAGTCGGCGACGATGCGACGATGACAGCGCCACCACACCGCCTCCGCGCACATGATGGCCGTGCGTTGCGCGGCCGACACGGTCAGCAGGCGATCGAAGCCGCGCCGGAAGTCATCGGACAGGGCGTAGTCAGCGTAATGATGGAAGCTCTTGTTGGTCCAGAAGCCGTTCGTGTCCGGTGAAATTCCGCTCGTCTTGCGCAGGCCGCCGAGCTCGGCAATGCGCAGATGGCGGATCTGATGGCGCGCGAGCTCGGCCGGCAGCACCTCCGAATTGTACTGCGGGTTGGTCCGCGAGCGCGGGATGCGCCTGATATCGACGACGAGCTGAACCTCGCCGGCCCGCAACAGCGTGACGAACTCGGCGATCGTCCGCGTGGAGTGCCCGATGGTGAAGACGGGAAGCGCGTCGCGCGCCCGTGTCATTGCGGTCTTGGCGGGTGAGTGCTCGGTCATCCCTGCGAACCGCGAGCCTCATCGCCGCTCACCCTGGTCAAGGCGCTCTCCTTGTGAGCGGCGATGTGGTCGCTCTTGTCGCTCTTGATCTCGTATTGCGGAGAGTCCTTGCTGGCGCGGTGACGATAGCCCTTGTAGTCGAAGTCGCGCACATGCACCGCGACGATGCGTCCGGTCACGCGGCCGGCCTCCGAGTTCCAGGAGACGTGGTCGCCCTTCGCAAACTTGGTCATCTGTCTGCTCTGTAAACAGCCGCGATCCGCACTTCACCCAGGAACGGCTCAGGCAAAGGCATGTTCCATTCATCGCTGGTCAATCCGCTCCGGCGAGCCGCGATTGCCTGGTCCCGCGGGATATCTGATCCAGATCAATCCGCAGCCGCCCGCGACCTTCAGAGTGCTCCTGTCGAGGTCGCGGCCGGATGGTCGATGTGACATGCAAAGGGAGAGCTGTTCCATGCGTACTTTTGCCTTCATGATCATCTTGCTGGCGTCAGTCAGCCTCAATCCCTTGTTCGCTCAGGGGCAAGGAAAACCTTCCCCCAATCCCGCGGAGACCAAAGCGAGTTCAGGCGTGCCGGCAAGAGAGAAGGGGCAGTCGACCAGCGAACGTCAGAAGCAGCACACGCTGCATCGGATGGGACCCGGCATCGATTGGGACCACCGTAAGGCAGGTCGCGACTGGAAGATCTCTCCTCAGCGCGAGAAGAACGACGCTCATGGCAAACGAGACGGAGCGAGCTGAACGGCTCGTTCCCTGCGACATGACGCTAGCGCTTGGTGCTCGCCTGCGATCGCTATGCTGGCGTGGTGGCATCCAGCGATGACAACATCCGGCGTCTCCCGTCGGGCCGATGACGGTCCCGCATCGTGCGACGAGCTAGCGTTCGCCGTCCGCCGGGGGGGGGGGCGGACGCACGCACGATGCGCCGCCTCCGAGGCGCCGTGGGTCTTGAAATTGGCGCGTGCCTCGGTCAGCGACAGCGCTCCATTGGGACCACCACGGACGAGGTCGGCATCGTGGTCGTCCTGGCCGTCGTCCTCCCAATAGCAGACCGGGCAGATCTCGAACCCGCCGCGCTCACCCAGGGTGAGGAAGCGGCAGCAAGGGAAGCGATAGCGCACCTCCGACGGCGGCTCGGTGACATCGCGATACATCAGGGCGTGATGATGCGAGTCTGAAAGACCTGCGTCAACGGCGAGCCGTCGGCGGGCCAAGCAGCGCGCCATCTTTGCGAAAGCGATGCATTTGTCATAACAACTATAGGTTGATATTTTGATCGAGATGGGGGCAAATCATCCTCGCCGAATCCGCGAGGCAAGCCTCACGCAGCGTTTCGCGTGGCTTGAGAGACGTGGCGTTTGACCATGGTTCAGCTCCCGACCGGCTGGATTTCAATCACCAAGGAGTTTTTCATGCGCATTGGCTTTGCATTGTCGACCCTCTCCGTCGTCGTGGGATCGTCCGTTCTCGGCTGGGGCCTGACCGCGCCGCACCCCGCGCAGGCGTTCCTGGAGGACATCTGCATCCCGCGCGTGAAGGACGGCTTGAGGAATTGTCTCGCGCCGGCCAGCGCGTGCCGCAATCCGGCGGAGGCGCTCAACCGGGGCTGCCTGCTCGAGGCGGTGCAGTTCGCCGTCATTCCGCCCGGCCGCAGCATGATCCACGCCGACTCCACCTATTTCATCGCCCAGGCGCTCGGCTATCGCGCCGACGTGGCCTATTGGATCGCCGCCTACAACGAGAATTCCGACTACGCGCAATATGCGCCGATCGATCAGTGCGGCGGGCAGGCGACATCGACCAATTCCGGCGCCAGCTACATCACCGCCAAGTTCAACGGCTTCCAGCGCACCAACAACACCACCGACGGGCCGCTGTATCATTACCTGCTGAACTTCTCGCCGAACGGGCAGGGCACCGACGTGCACGGCGCCAGCGGCGTGCAGGCGGTGTATCCGTTCCACTATCCGCCCCCCGGCTATCCCGTGACCATCGACAGCGTCTATCAGGGCACGCTGTATGATCTCAGGCAATGGGCGATGAAGCCCGACGACGGCCCGGGCCTGCTGTGCACCGCCGGATACACGGTGCCGAACGGCTCCTCGAACTTCAGCGGCCCGCAATGCCTGGCTGGCACGCCGATCAGCGGCAACGTACCGCTGCTGGAGAACTACGCCATCGGACCGGCCATCAACATCACCTCGGGACCGAAGGTGCTCGACAACAGCAACGGCGTCGTCGACTACACCCAACTCAAGTCCTGGCTGGACGACAAGAGCCGGACGACCGGCGTGCTGTTCGACGATCCCAGGAAGCCGCCGGTGCCGGTGCAGATCGCCCGGATCGGGCTCTATCTGCACTCCCTGCAGGATGCCTCGTCGCATGGCACCTTCTGCGGCGACGACGCGCCGTCGCCGCCGGGCGGCTCGGATGTCGGCAGCTACATGGCCATGAGCTCCGGCAGCATCAAGCTCAGCTTCGGCACCTATTGCGCCACCGGCCCGCATCTGGCGAGCCACGTCCAGGAGACCGGCACCGGCGACGCCAGCCTGCCGCTGCGCGACTATGTGGCGCTGAACAACACCGTCGACGAGCTGATCCTGTTCGGCAACAACGTCGCCAAGCCGCGCGGCTGGATCGTCAACCCCAGTCTGCTGCCGCCGAACGTCGTCGGGGCCAAGAGCGCGGCCGGTGACAGCGCCGCCGATTTGAAGTCGCGCCTCGTCGGCCGCATCGTGCAGGGCCAGCAATGGTCGCGTGCGGAGGTCTACAACTCTGGCGTGGTCACCCTGCCGCTGCAGCGCACCGACGCGCAGGACCGGCTCAACACGATGAACGCCGCGCTGGGGGCCTATTCGAAGCGGCTGCTGGCCGCCAACCCCAAGCTGACCCCGCTGCGGCCAATGCCGGGCAATTCGTTCGACCCGAACGACAAGTCGGTGTGTTTCAAGTAACGCCGCAGGGCGGGCAAAGCGCCGCCGCAAGGCGGCGCGTGCCCACCAATGCGAACCGCCCGCACCCTACGGGCTGTCCCGCTCATCCGAGCCTCCTGATGTTTCGTGCGCCGCTTCAGGGGGATTCCGTCGTCGAAAGCGTCTTCCAGAGCAGATATCCGCCCAGCACGATCAGGATCATCGGCATGAGCGGCAACGGCAAGGCAAGAAGATCCCACAGGCCGGCCGCAAGAATGATGACCCCGATGACCACGCCGAACCTGTCGACCTTTAGGCTCCGTTGCGTCCGCACCATCTGTGCGCCCAGGATGAGGACGCCGACGCCCACCAGGAACCAGCCCCAGGGAAGCCCCGCGAGCATGACCACGCCGAGCCAGATGAAGAAGACGGCCCACGCGGCTGAATCGATTTGACGGTGCGGATCGGGCGCGTCGTGGGATGGGACGAGAGATGCTTGCGAGTCGGCCATGATACTGCCTCCGCTTCTCTGACGATGACAGCTTGATGCGGATTCACTTCGACCCTGTTGATGCAAGTCAACCAAAGCGCGCGGGAAGTGCGTGGTCGTGTCCACAGCGTGGCGCCGGCAAAGCGCACGCCCGCGACCGCCTCGTTCTCCAGCAGATGCACGCCGAACCGCGCCGCCTCGGCGCGCGCCAGCTTCAGCTCTTCGGGAAAGGTGCGGTGATCAAATTCATGGTTGCCCATCACCATGACGATCGGCACGCCATGATGTGGAGGTTCATGGCGGGCAGGGAGGTGGAGCCCAGGGCTCGCCGCGTAGGGCGCGTTAGCGAAGCGTAACGCGCCGATCTGGTCAAGCGGCGGATTACGCTCCGCTCATCCGCCCTACGCTTGCCAACGCTCCTGGTCCGGCCGATCAGCACCATCCCTTCTTCCAGTGGCCTGGCGGACAGTGATGACCGCGCCAACCCACCTTTCGGCCGCGACTCCAGCCGAAGGCCCGGTGACCGCCGCCGCGGCCCCAGCCGTGACCATGACCATGGCCATGACCGCCTCTCACCTCGATGAGATCAGATGCGCCGCGATCGACCTGAAGGGGAGCGCGAGGCAACGCGCTGGCGGGCACGATCAGCGCGGTTGAAATCGATGTTGCCAAGATGAAGATCGCTTTGCGCATGTGACTCCTCGGATGTCTGGAAGATGAACTGAGAGGCTTACGGCTTTTCTGTGTCTTCAAGCGAAAGGGGGGGGCCGAGAAGCGGGATCGTTCCCGTTCGCGCGCCCACTACTTCCTATGCGTGCTGGAGCCGGTGGTCGTCATGCGCTGGCCAGGAGCGCTCTCGGAATGCCCCGGGCCGGCGGCGGTGTTGCTCTGATGACCGGGCGCGTACTCCGAAGCGCCGGGCGCCGTCGACGTCTTGCTACGCTGCATCTGCTGACCGGGCGCTTTCTTCGACGCGCCGTGCGAACTTGCGCCGGTCTCTGCGGCGAACACCGGCGAAGCGGCGAACAGAGCCGCCGTCAAGACGATTGCCATCCTCATGAACGAACCTCCTTCGTTGTTGGGTTCGTAGCAAACTGCGGCGTGTCGGCGATCGTTCCGCTGCTCCGGGAAATCCTGGGGATCGAGTAGCGGACGCGGTATGATGTTCGGGGGCCTGAGAGTGCATCCGTCTCGGCAGCCGCGATCCCGGATGTCGCTCTCGCTCATCCGGGTTACGAACGCTCATTCATGACAGGACCATCACCATGTCCCGCCTGCACCGGATCGACCTGCCCACCGCCGGCCGCCTCGCCATCGCGGCGCGGCCGAGGGCGGAGGACTGGCTGGCGGAGGACATCGCGGCCTGGGTGGGCGAGGGCATCGCCGTCGTCGTCAGCCTGCTGGAGCCGGCTGAGGTTCATGACCTCGGCCTTCAGCGCGAGGCCGCGCTGTGCCAGTCACACGGCATGGCCTTCGTGTCATTTCCGATCCCCGACCGTGGTCTTCCTGAGAGCCGCAGCGTAGCGTTGCGGCTCGCACACGACCTCGCCGCGCGGCTGACGGACGGCCAGACGGTCCTGATCCATTGTCGCGCCGGCATCGGCCGCTCCGCCGTCATCGCGGCCTGCGTGATGATTCGGCTGGGCATTGATGGAGCTGAGGCCTTCGACCGGATCGCCGCCGCACGCGGCGTGCGCGTGCCGGATACGGAAGATCAGCGGGAGTGGGTGAGGACGTTCGAGCGCAAACAGATCGAGTAAGGTGCAGCGTCACCGTAACTCCCGCTGCGGCCGATGCCGGGGAATTCGTTCGCGGCGGGCGACAAGGCGGTGTGCTTCAAGTAGCGCCGGAGGCCGAGCCAGCAGAAGGGTGCGTGTTCTCTCCCCACGTCATTCCGGGGCGCGCGAAGCGCGAGCCCGGAATCCATACTCACAGGCCGCGGGGCTGGGCACACATCGTCGCGGCCTGCATCTCGCAACTCATAGCCGCTCGTGCTTATGGATTCCGGGCTCGCGCTTTCGCGCGCCCCGGAATGACGGAAGAGAGAGCCTGCCCAGCCACGCCGAGCAGACGACTACACCTCCACCACCAGCTCCGGATCGAAATCCGGGTTCTCGCGGCCATAGCCGTGCGGGTTGCAGATCACGCAGGTGGTGCCGACGCGATAGTCCGAGGGCGTGTGGATGTGGCCGTGGATCCACAGTGCCGGCTGGGTGGCGAGGATCAGCGCGGAGAGATCGGAGGCGAAGGCGGCGGTGGTCAGGTCGTTGTGATAGCGCTCGGCGACCGAGCCCCAGCCGGGGGCGTGGTGGGTGACGACGACGGTCGGGCCGTCGAACGGCGTCTCCAAGAGGCCCGTGAGCCAGGTGCGCGATGTCAGGTGCAGGCCGAGCGCCTCCCGCGGCGTGAACCGCAGCCACGGCTCGTCCTGCCAGATGATGCAGCGGTGGTCGTGCATCGTGTCCCCGCAGGCGGCCATCGCCTCCGCCTCGCTGCCGGGGCCGAAGATCGCATAGTCGGTCCACAGCGTGGCGCCCGCAAAGCGCACGCCCGCGAGCACGACCGCCTCGTTCTCGAGGAGATGCACCCCGAACCGCGCCGCCTCGGCCCGCGCCAGCTTCAGCTCCTCGGGGTAGGTGCGATGATAGAATTCATGGTTGCCCATCACCATGACGATCGGCACGTCCTCCGCCACGATCTCGCGCAGCCGCGCAAACCCGTTCACCACCCCCTCGCAGACATCGCCGGCGACGACTGCGACATCGATCCCGGGCAGGGCCTCGATCGGCTTGATCTCGGCCGTGTCGGTGTGGAGATCGGAGAATACGTGGAGGTGCATGTGGGAGACGGGGTAAGCCCAGGGCTCGCTGCGTAGGGCGCGTTAGCGAAGCGTAACGCGCCGCTCCGGTCAAGCGGCGGATTACGCTCCGCTAATCCGCCCTACGCGAGCTACTTTGCTAGCGGCTTCCCGGCCGCTGTAAGTTTCGCGTTTAGGGCGTCCTTCTTCGCCTTTGCTTTAGCTGGTCCAACATAAAAGTGTTGGAATAGCTCTTCGATGACATCGAGGCACCATTCTGCCTCATGCGGTTCTACCTCAATTACTTGAATCGTTGTTTTGTCGTCTATTGGATGGGCAGAGAAATTCCCGAAGTTTCGGATTGCATCAACTGTTTCTCGCAATTGATGAGTAAGTGCCTTTTTCGGATCGGGCTCGTTCAATAATAGGTCGACCTCTTTGGCGAGGTCTTTGGCTCTATAGCCCGCAGACCGAAGCATCGCTTGAAGACATCTTCGGGCTAGAGCGGCCGAGGCTTTGGCGCTGATCGGTAAAACGTCACAAGCTTCCAAATAATCGCGAACTATGTCGACCGGCACCTCAGGAGGCGCGGGACCCCTAGTCGCGCCTTTAGGGACGATGATTTCCCACTCTGGATCTGAGTTTCGGTTCCTCTTCCGCGCGACTTCTATGATTACCCTCTGGCATTCAGGGCAGTATGCGGTTCGATAGTACCAATATAGATCCTGATTGATGCGATCAGGAACAAGATTATGGCCGTGCCTCTGAAAGGTATCTTCAATCCAGCTGTCATGAAAAAAGATAGTGCAGTGTGGGCACTTCATCGTCCTAAAGCCTCAGCAATGCAGTGCTGTCGAAAGCTTGTCTAGATGCCCACGAAAATGGGCATCTAGATTTTTGCTGTCGGGGGCGAAGACGTTCTTACGAACACCCCGTCGTGCTGCCGCACGTATCGCACTTCATGCACGTCCCATTCCGCACCAGCGTGAAATTCCCGCACTCCGAGCACATCTCGCCTTCGTAGCCCTTGGCCTTGGCTTCGGCGCGGCGTTCGGCCTTGGAGGCGACTTGCGCGTTGGCCGTGCCGGCCTTGCTCCATTGCAGGGCCTCGAGCTTCTCGGTGGGCGAGAGGTCGTGCTGCGGCTCCTGCTTCAGGGCGGTGGCGCCGTCGAGGGCGTCACCGGTGCGGGCATGGGAGAGGGCGGTGAGATTCACCCCACCCCGATCGGAAGCGGAGCTTCCGATCGACCCTCCCCCTGCAGGGGAGGGTGACGAGGAGCCGCCGCGCATCACGACGAGGTTGTCGGTCCGGGAGCGGGTCAGGCCGCGCGACACATACTTCGCGGCCTGCTGGCTCGGGCCGTCCTCCGACGGCTTGCCTTCGTCGACACCGCGGCCGAGCGCGTCGAAATTGCTCTCGGAGGGGTCGACATGGGCGAGGTCGAAGCGCGACATGTAGCTGACGGCGAGCTCGCGGAACACGTAGTCGAGGATCGACGTCGCATATTTGATCGAGTCGTTGCCCTGCACGGGACCGGCCGGCTCGAAGCGGGTGAAGGTGAAGGCGTCGACATACTCCTCCAGCGGCACGCCGTACTGGAGGCCGAGCGACACCGCGATGGCGAAGTTGTTGATGAAGGAGCGCAGCGCGGCGCCCTCCTTGTGCATGTCGATGAAGATCTCGCCGAGGCGGCCGTCGTCATACTCGCCGGTGCGCAGGTACACCTTGTGGCCGCCGACGACCGCCTTCTGGGTGTAGCCCTTGCGGCGGTCCGGCATCTTCTCGCGCTCGCGCATCACCACGATGCGCTCGACCAGCTTCTCGACGATCTTCTCCGAGACCTGCGTGGCGCGCGCGGCCATCGGCTTGTCGTAGAAGGACTCGACCGCATCGTCCTCGTCCTCATCGTCGGCGATGAGCTGCGAGTTGAGCGGTTGCGACAGCTTCGAGCCGTCGCGATAGAGCGCGTTGGCCTTCAGCGCGAGCTTCCAGGACAAGAGATACGCCGCCTTGCAGTCCTCGACCGTGGCGTCGTTCGGCATGTTGATGGTCTTGGAGATCGCGCCCGAGATGAACGGCTGTGCTGCCGCCATCATGCGGATGTGGCTCTCGACCGAGAGATAGCGCTTGCCGATCTTGCCGCAGGGGTTGGCGCAGTCGAACACCGAATAGTGCTCCGCCTTCAGATGCGGGGCGCCCTCGACCGTCATCGCGCCGCAGATGTGCACGTTGGCGGCCTCGATCTCGCGCTTGGTGAAGCCGATCGCCGTGAGCAGGTCGAAGGTGGGGGCGGCGATCGCCTCAGTGGTGACGCCGAGCTGCTTGACGATGAAGTCCTCGCCGAGCGTCCACTTGTTGAACACGAACTTGATGTCGAAGGCGGTCGGCAGCGCCTTCTCGACCTTGGCGATGGCCTCGTCGGTGAAGCCCTTGGCCTTCAAGGTGGTGGCGTTGACGCCGGGCGCGTTCGACAGCGAGCCGTGGCCGACCGCATAGGCCTCGATCTCGGCGATCTCGCTCTCGCGATAGCCGAGCACGCGCAGGGCTGCGGGCACGGCGCGGTTGATGATCTTGAAGTAGCCGCCGCCGGCCAGCTTCTTGAACTTCACCAGCGCGAAATCAGGCTCGATGCCGGTGGTGTCGCAATCCATCACCAGGCCGATGGTGCCGGTGGGGGCGACCACGGTGACCTGAGCGTTGCGGTAGCCGTTGGTCTCGCCGAGCGCGAGCGCGTCGTCCCAGGCCTGGATGGCGTGGCTGACCAGCGAGACCTGCGGGCAGTGGGCGTGGTCGAGCGGCACCGGGGCGACGGAGAGCGCCTCATAGCCGGTCGCCTCGCCGCGCGCGGCGCGGCGATGGTTGCGGATGACGCGCAGCATGTGCGCGGCGTTCTTCTTGTAGCCGGGGAAGGATCCGAGCTCGCCGGCCATCTCGGCGGAGGTCTTGTAGGCGATGCCGGTCATGATCGCCGAGAGCGCGCCGCACAGCGCGCGGCCTTCCTTGGAGTCGTAGGACAGGCCCATGGTCATCAAGAGGCCGCCGATATTGGCATAGCCGAGGCCCAGCGTGCGGAACTCGTAGGAGAGCTCGGCAATCGCCTTCGACGGGAACTGCGCCATCAGCACGGAGATCTCGAGCACGACCGTCCAGAGCCGGCAGAGATGCTCGTAGGCGCCGACGTCGAAGTGCTTCGTTTCGGTGTTGTAGAACGTCAGCAGGTTGGCCGAGGCCAGGTTGCACGCCGTGTCGTCCAGGAACATGTATTCCGAGCACGGATTGGACGCGCGGATGTCGCCGGACGCCTTGCAGGTGTGCCAGTCGTTCATCGTGGTGTTGAAGTGCAGGCCGGGATCGGCCGAGGCCCAGGCGGCGTGGCCGATCTTCTCCCAGAGGTCCCTGGCCTTCAGCGTCTTGACGACCTTCTTGTTGGTGCGGCCGATCAGGCTCCAGTCGCCGTCGGTCTCGACGGCGCGGAGGAAGTCGTCCTTCAGCGACACCGAGTTGTTGGAGTTCTGGCCGGACACGGTCAGATACGCCTCGGAATCCCAGTCCGTGTCGTAGATCGGGAAGTCGATGTCCTTGTAGCCCTGCTTGGCGAACTGGATCACCCGCTTGATGTAGTTGTCGGGCACCAGCGCGCGGCGCGCGAGCTTGATCTCGCGGCGCAGCGCCGGGTTCTTCTCGGGGTCGAAGCAGTCGTCGCCGGAGCCCTCGCAATTGACGCAGGCCTTCATCACGGCCTTGAGGTGCTTCTGGTTGATCTTGGAGCCGGTGACCAGCGCCGCAACCTTCTGCTCCTCCTTCACCTTCCAGTCGATATAGGCCTCAATGTCCGGATGGTCGGCGTCGACCACCACCATCTTGGCGGCGCGGCGCGTGGTGCCGCCCGACTTGATCGCGCCGGCGGCGCGGTCGCCGATCTTGAGGAAGCTCATCAGGCCGGACGAGCGGCCGCCGCCCGACAGCCGCTCGCCTTCGCCGCGCAGCCGCGAGAAGTTGGAGCCGGTGCCGGAGCCGTATTTGAACAGGCGCGCCTCGCGCACCCACAGGTCCATGATGCCGCCGTCATTGACGAGGTCGTCCTCGACGCCCTGGATGAAGCAGGCATGCGGCTGCGGATGCTCGTAGGAGGACTTCGACTTGGTCAGCTTGCCGGTCTTGTAGTCGACGTAATAATGGCCCTGGCCGGGGCCGTCGATGCCGTAGGCCCAGTGCAGGCCGGTGTTGAACCATTGCGGCGAGTTCGGCGCGACCATCTGCTTGGCGAGCATGATGCGGAGCTCGTCATAGAACGCCTGCGCGTCCGCTTCCGAGGAGAAGTAGTTGCCCTTCCAGCCCCAATAGGTCCAGCAGCCGGCGAGGCGGTCGAACACCTGCTTGGCCGAGCGCTCGCTGCCGTAGCGCTCGTTCTCGGGGAGAGCGGCCAGCGCCTCGGTGTCCGGCACCGAGCGCCACAGCCACGACGGCACGCTCTCTTCCTCGACCTTCTTCAGGCGCGCGGCGACGCCCGCTTTCCGGAAATACTTCTGGGCCAGCACGTCGGAGGCGACCTGCGACCAGAACTCGGGGACCTCGACATTCTCGAGCCGGAACACCACGGAGCCATCCGGATTCTTGATCTCGGACGTGGTCAGGCGGAAGTCGATCCCTGCATAGGGTGACTGTCCTTCGGTGGTGTTGCGCCGTTCAATCCGCATCGCGAGCCCCAATTGTTCTTGCCGGACCGCGTTCGCTGCGGCCGGGATCATTGCATCCAAGGGCGGCGGCTGGAAGTCCCCGGACGCTGCCGGGAAACTCGTCTGCCGCCGCAGTTCAACCGGTTGCCCGGTCCGCATCTGTTCAGCCTCGAAGCCGGAAGCTGCCGCGCCGTTGTCCGGCGTCTCGCCCCGTCTTCCTCGCCGGCGCGTGCAGCCCGTCCGCTGCCTGCGCCGTCTGATCTCAACGCGTCACTCCCGCCGCTCTGCTCCGTCGTCATTGCAGGGGAGACCCCACATCTAGTGGGTTCCCCGCCAGGGCGCGGCGGCGCAGCGGTGGTACACAGGGCAGACGGCGACCCACGCCCGCAGCCGTAGGGACGGCGGCGTGGTCGTCTTCGAGCCCTCTCGAGGGAAGCGGCCGGCCAGACCCGAAACATGACTGTGCGCCGAACCGGGCCGGAAGCTAGGACGACTCCGCTTCCCACGTCAAGGACTAGTGGGGGTTCCCTAACCAAACACTAAATATGGGGGAAAGTACGGGATAACCAGGGCGCGTGCCGGTATCGTGATGGCCGTAACTATCGGCGAGTCCTCGCGGATTCGAAACCGAAAAAATTTGTGCCGCAGGCTGTCCACAGGGCTTCGTCCCGCTGTTCACAGGGGCAGATTTATTCGCGTGCGAATGACGTGTTTCGCTTGCATCAGCGGGACTCACGGGCGCCTACGGAGCGTTCGCGGGGCAGGCATGCCCCACAATCCCTGGTGTGGCCGGGAAAACGCCGGCAAGCTCATCGTCCCACGGACGGCGCCGGTGATTCCATGACAGACAAGCCAGTGGCCAGCGGGCGGATCACGCCCGCCGGGCTGATGTTCCTCGCCATCACCTCGCTCGGCTGGGGCTTCAACTGGCCGGTCACCAAGCATCTGGTCGGCGTGCTGCCGCCGCTCACTCTGCGCGGCACCACCGGGGTGGTCGGGGCGGCTCTCTTGGCGCTGCTGGCCGTCATCCGCAGCCAGAGCCTCGCCGTGCCGCGGGAGGTCTGGCCGCGGCTCATCCTGGCCGGGATGCTCAACGTCACCGCCTGGATGGTACTGATGGGGCTGGCGCTGCTGTGGCTGCCGGCGAGCGAGGCGGCGCTGATCGCCTACACCATGCCGGTGTGGGCCTCGCTCTTGGCCTGGCCGATCCTCGGCGAGCGGCCGACGCTGTTGCGCGTGCTCGCGCTGGTGCTGGCGTTCGCCGGGCTGGCTTCGATCATGGGCAGCAACGGGCTCAACGCCAGCCGCGACAAGCTGCCGGGCATCCTGATGGTGCTCGGTGGCGCGTTCGGCTTCGCGCTCGGCACGGTCATGGCCAAGAAGCTCCCGATCAGGCTGCCGCCGCTGTCGGCGGCGGCCTGGCAGATCGGCATCGGCTGCGTGCCGATCGTGCTCGTGGGCTTCGCGGTCGAGCATTCCGACTGGACGAAGCTGGATCAGCTCGACTGGGCGCTGATGTTCTATTCCACCGTGATCCAGTTCTGCGTCGCCTATGTCGCCTGGTTCGCGGCGCTGTCGCGGCTGCCGGCCTCGGTGGCGGCGATCGGCACCATGGCGGTGCCGGTGATCGGCGTCCTGGCCTCCGCGATCGCGCTGCGCGAGCCGCTCGGGGCAGGGCAGGTGGCCGCGCTGGCCTTCACGCTGGCCGCGGTGGCGATGGCGACCCGCGGCTAGCGCCAGCCGGCCGCCGGCTTGCCGTCCAGCGCCTGCCGCACCATCTGCGCGAGCTCGGCGCGGCGATAGGGCTTGGTTAGCAGCAGCGCGTCCGGCACGAGCTGCCGGTTCTCGACCATCTCATCGCCGGTATAGCCGGAGGTGTAGAGCACTGGGAGCGCGGGGCGCGTGGTCATGATGGTTTCGGCGAGCTGCCGGCCGCTGATGCCGCCGGGCATGATGACGTCGGTGAACAGCAGGTCGAAGGGCTGGTTCCGCGCGGCGATGGCCAGGGCCTCCGAGGCCTGCGAGGCGACGAGGGTGGTGTAGCCGAGGCCCTGCAACTGGGCGAGCACGAAGTCGCGCACCAGCGGATCGTCCTCGACCACCAGGATCGTCTCGCGGCCATGCGGCAGCGCCTGCTCGTGCTCCGTCTCGATCTGCTGCGTCGCCTGCGCCGCCGGCAGATAGAGCCGGATCGTCGTGCCGCGGTTCTGCTCGCTCTGAAGCTTGACGTGGCCGCCGGACTGCCTGACGAAGCCATAGACCATGCTGAGGCCGAGACCGGAGCCCTTGCCGGCATCCTTGGTGGTGAAGAACGGCTCGAAGGCGCGGTCCTTCACCTCCCGCGGCATGCCGCTGCCGGTGTCGCTGACCGCGACCATGACGTAGGAACCGGGCACGATGCCGGGATTGGCCGCTGCATGGGCCGCGTCGAGCGTGGTCTTCGCCGTCTCCAGGAGCAGCCTGCCGCCATCGGGCATCGCATCGCGCGCGTTGATCGCCATGTTGACCAGCGCGTTCGCGAGCTGCGCGGAATCGACATGGGCGATGAGATCCTCGTCGGCAAGAACGGTCCTGATCTCGACCTGCTCGCCGAGGGTCGGCCGCAGCAGCTTGGCGATGTCCTCCACCGTGGCGTTGACATCGATGTCGCGCGGACGCAGCGGCTGCTTGCGGGCGAAGGCGAGCAGATGCCGGATCAGCTCGGTGCAACGATCGGTGGCCCTGCCGATCAGGGCTGCGAACTCGGCCGCCGCCGGCCGGTCCTGCACCGCGTCGATCAGGACCTCGATCGACCCGGTGATGATCGTCAGCATGTTGTTGAAGTCGTGCGCGACGCCGCCGGTGAGCTTGCCGATGGCATCGAGCTTCTGCGCCTGCTGCAGCAGGCGCTCGGTCTCGTGCACGTCGGTGACGTCGTGATACACCAGCGCGGCGCCGCTGATCGCGCCTGCGGAATTGCGCAGCGGCCGCCCGCTGACCATCAGGCGAAACTGCGGCCGGCCGTCGGTCGGCTTGACCACGACCTCGCGGCGGTCGAACGACAGCCCGCACAAGGCGCGCGCGATCGGGAGCTCCTCATCGACGATGCGGGTGACGGCGTCGCTCTCGTAGAACTGGTTGGCAGCCTGC
Source organism: Bradyrhizobium sp. SZCCHNR1017 (assembly GCF_032381375.1). NCBI lineage: Bacteria > Pseudomonadati > Pseudomonadota > Alphaproteobacteria > Hyphomicrobiales > Nitrobacteraceae > Bradyrhizobium > Bradyrhizobium sp. SZCCHNR1017. The sequence continues at coordinate 297,501 of NZ_JAUHIR010000001.1, forward strand.
ATCTCGGCGAAGGTCTTGCCCACATTCGTTCCCAGGAAACGTCCCATCGCCTGGTTCGACAGCATGATCGTGCCTTCGGGATCGACGACGAGGACGCCCTCGGCCATGCTGTTGAAGGTGTTCGTGAGAATGGCGGAGAAGCGGCGCAGCGCGTCATAGGCGGCGGCGAGATCGCTGCGCTGCTGCACGGCCTGGGCTTCCAGCGAGGTCGCGGTCTCCCGTGACCGGGTGAGGGACGAGCGCAGCGCCCGGTCGGAAAGATGAGCGCGCCGGACGAGATAGGCCGACATCAGGAGCAGCAGGCCGACGCCGGCGAGGTCGATCGCCAGTAGCCAGGATCCGGTTCGTCGCGAGATCGTGGCGCGGTCCGCCAGCAGCCGGCGCTCCTCATCGGTAAAGGCGTCGAGCGCCTGGTTGATCGTCGTCATCGCCGCCGGACCGGCCGCGCTCGCCGCCAGCGCCTCCGGGCCGTCGCGATCGTTCGCCGCGTGGCGACGGACCAGCTCGCCGGCAAGCTGAATGCGCCGCTGCACGATGCCATAGATCGATCGCAGCCGCTCGCTCTGCGAGGAATTGTCCCGGACGAGCTCTCGCAGGTCCGCCCAGGCCGCAGGAATAAGTCCACTCGTCGCCTGAAACTCTGCGATGAACCGGTCGGCTCCGGACAATGCGAAGCCGCGCGAGGCGGCTTCTGACTGTCGCAGCAGGGCGCGGAGCTCGGAGGATTTCTCCAGCACCTCCATCGTGTGCTCGACCAGGGCGGTATCGTTGCGCGCCTTGATGTCCAGTCCCGTCGACGCGGCGCCGATCGCGAGCAGGGTTCCAAGGCCGAGCCCGATCACCACCCGCCGGCGGATCATCGGTGGCCTCCAATGGCGCGGGATGCCGTCGCGTCCTGCCAATTGCATGGGGTAGGTTTCCATTGGAATTTGTGGCCCAGCTCCGTGACGATCGCAGTTCCGATCTGCGCGATGGTCAAGTCAGGAGAAGTGAGCGCGCGTCTGCGCGTCCTCGGAAAAGGCGTTCTCGGCCAAGGCATCATCGGCCAAGGCGTCATCCACGGGGCCTGCCAGCGCCAGCCGCACCATCTTGGCGAGCTCCGACTTTCGATAGGGCTTGGTGAGCAGGAGCGCAGCCTGGTCGAGGCGACCGTGCTCGACCATCGCATTGTCGGTATAGCCGGACGTGTACAGCACCTTGGTGCCGGGCCGCTGCCGCAGCGCCTCCTCGGCGAGCTCCTTGCCGTTGACGCCGCCGGGCATGATGACGTCGGTGAACAGGAGATCGAAGCTTTGGCCGGAGTCGATCTTGGCCAGCGCCTCGACCCCGGTCGATGCGGTGATGGTCTTGTAGCCGAGGCTCTGCAACTGTGAGACGACGAAGTCCTGCACCAGTGGATCGTCCTCGACGATGAAGATGGTCTCCTCGCCGCGCGGCGGCGGGGGCTCGGGCGGAGCAGGGCTCGCAGCCTGTCCCTTGGGCACAGGGATGTAGAGCCGGATCGTGGTGCCCCGTCCTTCCTCGCTGTAGATCTTGATGTGGCCGCCGGATTGCTTGACGAAGCCGTAGACCATGCTGAGGCCGAGGCCGGAGCCCTTGCCGGCTTCCTTCGTCGTGAAGAAGGGTTCGAAGGCGCGGTCGCGGACCTCCGGCAACATGCCAGTACCCGTGTCGCTGACGGCGACCATGACATAGGGGCCGGGCGTCACGCCGGCGTTGGCTGAGGCATAGGCCTCATCGAGCTCCACCCTGCGCGATTCCAGCAGCAGCTTGCCGCCATTGGGCATCGCGTCGCGGGCGTTGATCGCCATGTTGACCAGGGAGTTGGCGAGCTGCGCCGAATCGATGTGCGTGATCAGCGTCTCCTCTTCGAGGATCGAGTTGATCTCGATCTGCTCGCCGAGCGTCGGACGCAGCAGCTTTGCGATGTCGAGAATCGTGCTGTTGACGTCGCTGTCGCGCGGATGCAGCGGCTGCTTGCGGGCGAAGGCGAGCAGATGCCGGATCAGCTCGGTGCAGCGGTCTGCCGCCTGTCCGATCAGCGCTGCGGTCGCCGCGGCGGCGGGGCGGTCCTTCACCTCGTCGGCCAGCGTTTCGATGGTGCCGGTAATGATCGTCAGCATGTTGTTGAAGTCGTGTGCGACGCCGCCGGTGAGCTTGCCGATCGCATCCAGCTTCTGCGCCTGCTGCAGCAGCCGCTCGGTCTCGTGCGCCGTGGTGATGTCGTGATAGACCATCGCCGCGCCGGTAATGCCGCCCGCGGCGTCGCGCAGCGGGCGGCCGGAGATCATCAGCCGCAGCGTCTCGTCCTGGTCGGGCCGGTAGACGATCAGCTCGCGGCGGTCGAAGCTCTCGCCCCGCAACGCTCGCGGCGTCGGCAGGTCGTGCGCTGCAACAGGCGTCACGCCGTCGCTTTCGTAGACGCGGAGGCGCGCGCGGACGTCGGCCAGATTCTTTTCCGGGCTGTAGCCGAGCAGATGTTCGACCGCGGGGTTCGAGAAGACCACCGTGTCCGTGGCATCGATGACGAGCACGCCCTCTGCCATGCTGTTGAACGTGTTCTGCAGGATCTCGGCGGAATGGCGCAGCTTCTCATGGGCGGCGATCAGGTCGAGATGCTGCTGCTCGGCCTTTTCCGCCAGCGAGTTGGCCTCGGCTTCGGAGCGGACCAGCGACGCGCGCAGCGCACGATCGTGGAGATACGTCCGCCGGATGAGGTAGAAGGCGATGATCAGCAGCAGCGCGAGACCGCACAGGTCGATCGTGAGCAGCAGCGATCCGGTGGATTTCGACGTCATCGAACGCTGCGTCAGCAGCTTGCGCTGATCGGCAACGAAACGGTCGAGATGGGCCGTGATCTCGCTCATGGTTGCCGGCCCTTCGGCGCGGCTTCTGAGGGCTTCGAGCCCCGCACGATCCGAGGCGGCGTGCAACCGGATCAACTCCGCAGCGAGCTCGACCCTGCGGACAATCAGGGCTTCGGTCTCGGTCAGAAGCTTCAGCGGTTCGGGATTGTCGGCCACGGCGCGCCGCAGCTCGGCCATGGCGACCGGAATTCTCGTGCTGACATCGGCAAACTCCGTCCTGAATTGATCGTCACCGACGAGTGCGTAGCCGCGAGAGGTCGCTTCCGCTTCGCGTAGCAGCAGACGCAGATCGGAGGTCTTCTGCAGGATGTCGAGCGATGAATTCACCCAGGCCGCGTCGTGGCGCGACTTGATGTCGAGCGCCGTGGACGCGGCGCCGATCGCCAGCAGCGTTCCGAGACCGAGCCCCAATGCGAGACGCTGATAGGTCATCTGCGTTTCTCAATCATCGACACGTCCGCCAGCGGGGCCGGGGATCAGCGCGGCCAGCCATATGCATCCGAGTTTCGATGCAGCTGCGTCCAAGCAGTGAAGATATGTCGGCAAGGCGCGCCTCCTTGTTCGAAGTTCTTGGCGCGTTCGCGGGCGGCAGGCCCAAGCCACTCACCCGCGGCGTTTGCATTGCGCGAGTTCCGCGAAAATCCATGTGTCCATCAACTGATATCAACCAAGCCTGCGAAGCGGCCAAACGGGCAGAATCACATGCTCAAACGATATTGGACCGAAACGGGCCGATCATCTGCACGTCGCGAGGCACATTTTGAAATATGGGCGAAAATCAGCCTGCAACGTGGCGCATTAGACACAGAACAAACAACAATACGGCACGAAAAAGGCGGCGAGCATAGGCTCGCCGCCCTCTGTTGTCGCAGCTACTATGTCAGACTCTTACGGACATGGATGGCGAAAGCCATCATAGCCGAGATAGGTTCCCGAAGCCGGATCATACGAGCGGTACCTGCGTGCGCAGTAGCTCGGGTCGACGCCTTCGGTTCCAACGATGGCGACAGGCGCGGAGTCGTCATAGTACGAGTAGTCGGAGTAATAGTCGGGCCCGTAATAATACGGATCGTTGTAGTAGGCATAGCTGCTGCCCAATCCGATCCCGACGCCAACGCCGACACCCGGCCAGAAGCCGCCGCCGCGGTGATGCCAGCCGCCACGGTGACCGCCCTGCCAGCCGCCGCCACTCCAATTGCCGCCGCTCCAGTTGCCGCGGCCGCCACCCGTGTTGACGGCGACGTTGGCGCCGGCCGCCGGACCGCGACCCGCCAGCGCTGCGCCGCCAACGGCTGCGCGTCCGGCGAAGCTGCCGCCGCTCATCCCGGCGCCACCCGGGCCGGCCGCAAAGCCGCCGCGTCCGCCGCCGCCGATCGCTCCGCCGCCGCCACCACCGATGGCCGCGCCACCGCCCCCGCCGATGGCGGCACCACCACCGCCGCCCGGACCACGACCGCCGCCGGGACCCTGGGCAAAGCTCGTCGTCGCTGCCGCCAGCGGCAGAATCAGCGCCACTGCCGCCGCAGTGCTCCATCTCTTCAGTCTGGTCATCGCTATCGCTCCATCAGGGGGGGAAAGTGACCTAACCGCAGGCCGCGGATGTCGTTCCCCGCCGCGAACCGATACATCGTCGCGGGCGGAGCGGTGCAACACTGGACAAGATGCGGGCGGGGTGGCATCAGAACCGGGACCTTCACAGAACCGGCCCCAAGCCCATGAAACAGTTCTTTCTCAAGCTCTTCACGTGGTGGAACGGCCAGACTTTCGGCACGCAATTGTGGACCTGGCGCTTCGGCGAGCTCGTGGGGCAGGACGCACAGGGCAACCGCTATTATCGGACTGCCGGCGGCAAGATCGACCCGGTGCTGCATTTCGAGCGGCGCTGGGTGATCTATAACGGACTGGCCGAAGCCAGCCGTATTCCGCCCGAATGGCACGGCTGGATGCATCATATGGTCGATGTGCCGCCGACTCAGGAGGGCTACAAGCCCCGCGAGTGGGAAAAGCCGCATGAGCCGAACCTGACGGGGACTGCGCTGGCGTATCGCCCGGCCGGCTCGACCTTGGGCAGCGGTCGCAGGCCAAAGGCCACCGGTGATTATCAGCCCTGGACTCCTGGCGGCTGATTCGATTTCGCTCGAGATGACCCGATCGGAAAAGGCCGCCCCGAGCTCTGGGCGGCCTCTTTACTGTCGGGAGCCTGCCAAGCCTGCGCTACGCCGGGTTGCTCCTGAGGGCGGCCGCCGCATGCTCCGCCGCCTCGATTCGCCGCTTCCGGAACGGTGCGATCCGCTCCAGCATGCGTGACACCACCTCGGGCGGCGCCGTGTCGGGGGATCCAGCGGTGAAAGGGGGCGCCGGATTGTATTCGAGTCTGAGCTGGATTGCCTCCGCCGTCTGACGATCGACCAACTGCGCCACCAGGGTCAGCGCGAAGTCGATGCCGGCCGTGACGCCGCCGCCGGTGATCCGGTTGCGGTCGATGCAGACGCGCTCGGTGCTGACGGTGGCCCCGAACAGCGGCAGGCACTCGCGCGCGCTCCAATGGGTCGCTGCGCGATAGCCATCCAGCAGGCCGGCGGCGCCGAGCGCGAGCGAGCCCGTGCACACCGAGGTGACGTACCTGGCTCGTTCGGCTTGGCGGCGGATGAAGCCGATGACCTCGGCGTCATCGAGGATGGCGTCGACGCCGAAGCCGCCGGGAATGCAGATCACGTCCGCCTGCGGACAGTCAGCGAAGGTGGTGGTCGGCATCAGTGTGAGGACCGAGTCGGTCGGAATCGGCTCGATCCTCTTCCACGCCAGATGCAGTGTCGCCCCCGGCACGCTGGAGAACACCTGCACCGGACCGGTGAGATCGAGCTGGGTCAGATGTGGAAACAGGACGAGAGCGATCGAGAGCGGTTGGGCCATGGCGGTGCTCGCAGGTGTGGTGCTTGACGGCGGGCATTCTGCATGGTCCGCTGGATGGCGCATATGCCAAAGTTCCCTCGTTTCCGGACGGGCTTGGGATTTCGCACTTGGGCTCACGGACTTGGGCTCACGGAGTCATCCACCATGATCGGCGTGCTCATCTACCCCGATTTTCAGTTGCTCGACGCCGCCGGACCGATCTCGGTGTTCGAGATCGCTTCGCGTTATGCGCGCGCCGCGCCATCGATCAGGGTCGTCGCCGCCACGCCCGGACCCGTGCGGTCGTCGTCAGGGGCCGAAATGCTGGCGCGGAAATTCGGTCCGGTGTCGGCGCTGACCACGCTGCTGATCGCCGGCGGCGAGGGCGTGGAAGCTGCGAGCCGCAACGCATGCACGCTGAACTTCGTTCGTAAGGTCGCGCAGCGGGGCACCCGGCTTGCCAGCATCTGTTCCGGCGCCTTCGTGCTGGCCGAAGCGGGCCTGCTGGACGGGCGGCGCGCGACCACGCATTGGCAGCGCACGCGGCAGTTCCTGCGAGCCTACCCCCAAGTGAAGCTCGAGCCTGACAGCATCTACGTCCGCGACGGCAATGTCTGGAGCTCGGCTGGGATCACTGCCGGCATCGATCTCGCACTCGCCATGGTCGCCGACGATCACGGCGAGGAGATCGCGCAGAAGACCGCACGTCAGCTCGTGCTGTATCATCGCCGCAGCGGCGGGCAGTCGCAGTTCTCCTCGCTGCTGGAGCTGAAGGCGCCGAGCGGCCGCTTCGCCGAGCTCCTGACCTGGGCGCGGGAGCATCTCGATGCGCCGCTGACGGTCGACGACCTTGCCGAGCGTGCCGGCATGAGCACGCGGCATTTCACCCGCGCCTTCGTGGCCGAGACCGGCACGACGCCGTCGAAGGCGATCGAGCGTCTCAGGCTGGAGGTGGCGCGCGATCGCGTGCAGGCTTCGCATCAGCCGATCGAGCTGGTGGCCGAGGCGACCGGCTTTCGCGATCCTGAGCGGATGCGCCGCGCCTTCATTCGCGCCTTCGGCCAGCCGCCGCAGGCCCTGCGGCGCGCGGCACGCCTCACCGCCTGACCTGGATCAGTGGACGAGCAGCCGCGGGCGACGATCCTCGATGGCAGTTGAGACAATTTAAAGTTGTGTGACATGCGCGAAGCGCGCATAGTACGCGCATTGCCACTTTGTCCATGGAGGATACGATGCGCGTATTTCTGTCCCTGATTTTGTTTGCTGCTGCCGCGGTCGGCAGTGTCGACAGCGCTTTTGCGGCAAAAGCCGAAGTCACCGGAATGTGCGTCTGCAAGAAAGGCGGCAGCACGATCGAGACCTATAGCGAGACGATCTGCGTGAAGAACGATCATGCGGGCTGCACATCCGCGAAGGTCGCCTGCGTGAATGCCTATGCCGCCACCTGCAGCGGCAAGGGCGGCACGATTTCACAGTCGACCAACAAGTGCAAAGTCGGCGCCAAGTGCTGAGCGGCGAACTCAGCCGTTCGACCTGGACGTTCTGAACGTCTGAGGCGCAAGAAGTCCCGCGCGACGGACATCGGCGCATGTCCGTCCGCGTGTTGGCATCGGCAGGTGTGAGACCTATAGTCCGCCCCGCGAAACCGAGGGGTAGACGAGGCGCGATGCGTGTCACCATCATCACCGGCAGCGGGGCCGGCATCGGCGCTGCGGTGGCGCGCCGCGTGGCCGCACCGGGGCAGGCCTTGATGCTGCACGGGCAGGGGGCTGACGAAGCAGGTCTCGCGCGTCTGCGGGACGTCGCCGCGGCGTGCCGGGAGGCCGGCGCCGAAGCCGAGTTTCATTGCGGCGATCTGGTCAGGCAGGGCGTTGCCACCGAGCTGGCGGCTGCGGCACGAACGCGGTTCGGCCGGATCGACGCGGTGGTGCATGCTGCCGGCTTTGCCGACCGCCGCAGCTTTCGCGATCTGCCGCGCGACGGGCTCGACCGCTCACTCGCAGTGATGCCCGCGGCATTTCATGAGCTCGCCAGCGCCGCGCTCCCTGACCTCGTGCAGAGCACCCATGCGCGCGTGGTCGCGATCTCCAGCTTCGTCGCGCACCGCTTCGTGCCGGGCGGCACCTTCCCGGCCTCGGCCGCCGCCAAGGCGGCGCTGGAGGCGCTGGTGAAATGCCTCGCCATCGAGCTGGCTGCGTGCGGCGGCACCGCGAATGTCGTCGTGCCCGGCTATACGCGCAAGGATGCGGGACGGCTCGGCTCGCTCGATCCGGCCGCGTGGCAGACGGCGGCGGCGGCCAATCCGCAACAGCGCCTCGCCGAGCCCGACGACATCGCCGCGGCCGTGACCTTCCTGCTGTCGAAAGACGCCGGCCACGTCACCGGCGCGGTGCTGCCGGTCGATGGCGGCCTGACCCTGATGTAAGCAGCAGATGGATCGAGAGACGATGGAGCGTATGCAGCAGACAGCCGACGTGGTCGTGCTGGGAGCGGGGATCGTCGGCGTCTCCTCCGCCTACGCCATCCGGGAGCGCGGGCTCTCGGTGGTGCTGGTCGACCGCAAGGCGCCGGGCGAGGAGACATCGTACGGCAATGCCGGCATTCTCTCCTCCGGTTCGATCCTTCCGCTCAACAAGCCCTCGCTGTTCAAGGCCCTGCCGTCCTATCTCGGCAACAAGAGCGCGGCGCTGCGCTGGGATCCGGCATGGACGCTGCGCAATGTCGAATGGGTGCTGCGCTTTCTCGCCAATGCCGTGGAGTCCCGCGTCAAGCCGCGCGCCACCGCGCTGCATGGCCTGATCGGCGCGTCGCTGAAACTGCATCGCGACTGGATCGTTCGCGCCGGCGAGCCGCAGCGGATCCGCGAGACCGGCTGGCTCAAGGCGTGGCGCAGCGACGCTGTCGGAGCGGCCAAGGCGGAGCAGGCTCTCCTGGCCGAATACGGCATCAAGAGCGAGCTGCTCGACCGCCAGGGCATTTCCGCGCTCGAGCCTAATATGCTGCCGGTCTACAAAGTGGGACTGCTGCATAGCCAGACCGCGTCGGTCGACTCGCCCGGCAATGTGACGAAAGCCTACGCGCGGATGTTCGAGGGCGCGGGCGGCGTGCTGCGGCAGTCCGAGATCAGGGCGGTGCTGTCCGACGGGGACGGCTGGCGTGTCGTGCTCGGCGACGGCGAGATTCGCGCCCGTCATGTCGTGGTTGCGCTCGGTCCCTGGTCGCCGGACATTCTCAGGTCGCTCGGCTACCGGGTGCCGATGGCGTTCGAGCGCGGCTATCACCAGGAGTTCACGCCCAATCCGGAGCGCATGCTGTACCGTCCGATCCACGACGCCGAGGGCAGCTTCCTGATGACGCCGATGGAGAACGGCGTGCGCGTCACCTCCGGCGTCGAGCTGACCGATCGCGATGCGCCGTCGAATTTCGCCCAGCTCGAGCAGGTGGTCCCGCTGGCGCGCGGCGTGGTCGAGTTCGGCGAGGCCGTGGCCCAGCCATGGCGCGGCGCGCGGCCGACCTTGCCGGATTCGCTGCCGATGATCGGGCCGGCGCCGCGCCATTCCGGCCTGTGGCTTGCATTCGGCAATCAGCATATCGGCTTCACCACGGGGCCGGCCACGGGCGCGGCGATCGCCGCGATGATCACGGGCGAGGCGCCGTCGTTCGACGTCTCCGCCTTTGCTCCGAGCCGGTATCTGTGAGGGGCCGCGACCGCGTCACGCCGGAGCTGCGATGAACTATACCTGGGATTTCGCCATCCTCGCCAAGTACAGCCATCTGTTCTGGCTGGGGCTCGGCTGGACCATGGCGTACACGCTCGGCACCATCCTGCTCGGCTCGGTGATCGGGCTCGTCGTCGGCATCGTCAGGCTGCGCCGTCCGGTCGTGATCGACTGGCTGTTGATCGGCTATATCGAGCTGTTCCGCTGCACCCCGCTGCTGGTGCAGATCATCTGGTTCTATTACGCGTTCCCGGTGGTGATCGGCGTCAACATTCCGGCGCATGTCGCCGCGGTCACCGTGCTGTCGCTCTACGCCGGGGCGTTCTATGCCGAGATCGTGCGCGGCAGCATCGAGAGCGTGCCACGCGGGCAATGGGATGCGGCGCGCGCGCTCGGCCTGCGTCCGTGGCGGATGATGCGGCTCGTGATCCTGCCACAGGCCTTGAAGCCGATGCTGGCGCCCTACGTCAACCAGTCGGTGACGCAGTTGAAGAACACCTCGCTGGTGTCGGTGATCGCAGTGCCCGATCTCGTCTACAACGCGACGCTGATCAACGCCGACACCTATCGGCCGCTCGAGGTCTACACCATCATCGCGCTGATCTATTTCGCGATCCTGTTTCCGGCGACGCTCCTGGGCCGCCGCTTCGAGCGCGGCATGACGTACGACAAGGCGTGAGGCGATACATCATCGAATGCCTCCGTCATTGCGAGCGACGCGAAGCAATCCAGGGCGGCACGAACGGTCCTGGATTGCTTCGTCGCTGCGCTCCTCGCAATGACGCTGGGAGAGAGCGTGGCTTCGCTTAGATATTCACCTCGACCGGCACGTCCTCGGCCTTGACGCCGGCCAGCCCCAGGCCCTTGACGAACCATTCGCGCATCTGGCCGATGCCGCGGTTGTAGTCGATCCACACCGCGAGGAAGTCGCGCCAGCGCTTGTCGGCCTCGCGGCGCACGCCCATGCTGGAGGGGATCGCGACCGAGGGCGACTGCAGGATCTTGTAGGAGCCGAGATTGGGGTTCTTGGCGATTGCGGTGAGGCCCAGGATCAGGGCGTTGACGACGACGTCGACGCGGCCCGAGGCCATCTCCAGCATCACTTCGTCGCGCGACTTGAGCGACTTGATCGTGGCGTTGGGAGCAAAGCGCCGCGCCACCGCCTCGTTGGCCGAGCCGACGTCGACGGCGATCTTCACTTCCGGCTTGTTGATGTCGGCCCAGGTCTTCGCTTCCATGCCCTTCTTCAGCATGGCGCCGAACGGATGCGGGAACACCGTGCCGCAGAAGTCGATGACCAGCGCGCGCTGCGGCGTCGGGTTGAGGGCGAAGCCGAGATCGATCTTGCCGGCCTGCAGGTCGAGCACCGAATTGCCGTAGGTCGACTCGACATATTCGAGCTTCACGTCGAGCAGCTTGGCGATGTCGTTGGCCATCTCGATCGAGAAGCCCGACCAGGTGCCGGTGGCAAGATCCTTGTTGAAATAGGGCAGCTCGCCCGGCAGCACGGCGATGCGCAGCACCTTGTTGGCGCGGACGCGGTCGAGCGTGTTGTCGGCCGCTTGCGCCGAGGCGGGCGTCGTCGTCATGGCGGACGCAAGCGCGGCACCGGAGCCGATGGCGAGCGCGTAGCGCAGCGCATCGCGGCGGTCTTCGGAAATTTTCTGATCGTCTGACGTGGTCACATAATCCTCCTGCACCAACAGGCACGGAGCGTAGCGCCGGCCTTGCACGCCAGCAACAACCATGTCGGCCTTGATAGTAAGCGGCTCGCCGTCGTGTCATGCCGGAACGGCCGCATGCCGTTGCTGCTCTGCCTCATTCCGATGCAGGATTGATCAAGCCGTGATCGGTCCCGCCCGATGGAAGCGGCCTTGGACGCAGGCGCTCGGCGAGCGGGCGCAACAGTTGCGGCGCAAGGTGGATCGGGAACTGGCTCATCGCGAAATACAGCCAGGTGGTGCCGGGGATCGCGCCCTCGGTCGCCGCGAGCATCAGCCCCATGTTGCGTAGCGACACCATCATGCCGAGCGCCATCGCGCGTTCGCGCCCCGCGCCGCGAAACAGCAGCATCGTGGTACCAAGCAACAGGAAGAACACGGTGAAGGCGAGCAGCGCCAGTCCCAGCATGCGGAACGGGCTGGCGGCCAGGTCGGCCAGGAAATGGGCCATGATGGCGGACGCGAACACGAACAGGATGAGGACGTTGACGCCGTCGATCGGCGCGCGGTGGCGGCGGATCGTCGCGATGCCGAGGGCAAGGCGGATCGCGGCGGCCGCCGCCAGGGCGCCCGCAAGGATGGCGGCGAGCTTCAGCCCGAGCGCGGCCGGAGACAGTGACAATGTCTCACCCAAAAACACATAGGCGAACAGCGGCGCCGTCAGCGGCACCAGCGCGGTCGAGGTCACCAGCGTGATGAGAACCAGCGTCGCGTCGAGCCCCATCAGCGCGGCGAGTGCGGGCGAGGCCATCATCGGCGAGGCCGTCCCCTGCAGCATCAGCGCGAGATACAGGTCGGGCGCGGTGGCATCGACGCCGGCGATGCGTCCAATCGTGCCGACCAGCGTCGGCACGGCGATCGTGGTCCATGCGGTCGCGGCCACCACCAGCAGCGGGCGGCGCAGATGCGCTGTTAGCATCGCGACGTCGACGCGCATGAAGGAGATGCAGAGCAGCAGGAAGATCGCCTGTGTGACGTAGGGCCGCGCCAGCTCGCCCAGCGGCGGCACGGCGATTGCCGCCAGCAGAACCGCGACGATGGCGCGGGTGCCCTGATTGCCGAGCCAGCTCAGGGCCTGCAGAGGAAAAGCGAGAGGCCCGAAGGACGGCATCTTCATTCCGAACGATGGGAATCAATGAACGCGCGAACCATGCGTCGGCCGCGCGTTCATGCAAAGTCACATCTGGTTACGGACGATGTCGGCGCCTGCGCATCACTGCGCGCTGGAGCCGCCGACCACGATCTTCTCGTTGAGCTTGAAGTCGACCGTCTGCACCGTCTGCTCGATGTCGGGGTTGGGCATGCCGAGCTGCTGCGAGATCAGCTTCACCAGAAGGTCGACGCGTTCGATGAACGGCGCGCCCGCGGCGACGGCGCGCGCGGCCGACGACGGCTTGAGCAGGCTCTCGGCCGCCTTGGCGTATTTCTCGAACGGCACCTGGTCGCTCGGATCGGCGCCGAGCTTGCGGGCGATGGCATCGACATGCTCGTAGATCGATTTCGACTGGGCGAGATTGCTATGCACGGCATCGCGGATCGCCTGCGGTTCACCGCGGGTGATGCAGCGGTAGTTGCCGGTGAGCAGCATCGACCACTTCGCCAGCGGCACGAACAGCGAGTCGAACACCTTCAGCTTCACGGGCACGTCCTGGCCGTCGAGCCTGACCGCGTCGATGTCGCGCTCCAGCTCGCGGAGCAACGCGTTGTGCGTCTCGTCCTCGAACGCGGCGGCCTTGAAGTTGGTCGGCAGGCCGACATGCAGCACGTTGGCGGCTTCCTCCGGCGGACGGAAGGCCTGCGGATCCGGCGAGCACAGCGTGACCAGCCCGGGCGTGAAGCGTTCCCACACCGCGGGATTGGTGTAGGCCTCGTCGAGGTCGACGTTGGCGAGCGCCGGGATGCGCTTGAGATAGGGCAGCGGCGGCATGTTCATGATCGAGAGGCACGGCAGCTTGGCCTCGGCGATCTTCACCATCAGCACGCGAATGGTGTGGTTGGTGTACTGCGGCTCCTGCATCGCAAGACCGACCAGGTCGTAGCGCGACAGGTCGACGCTATCGGGCGTGGCCGCGTCGAGCTTGCCCGGCAGGTCGCGCGAGAAGATCGAGCGATGCGCCGGCTCGTCGCGCAGCTTGATGCGGACTTCCGTGCCGTCGCGGTTGATCAGCTCGGCTGTCTTCTTGCGGCAGACCAGCGTCACGTTGTGGCCGGCCATCAGCAGCTTGGTGCCGAGGAGGGAGCCGTAGGAGGCCCCGAGAATCAGAATGTTGCGTGCCATACCTTGGTCGTCCCCAGAGATCGGTTCGAGATTTTGCGTTCGCGTTTCTTGTTGGCGATCCAGCCGTACCGACGAGTCCGTCAGGCGTCCGGCAGGAGCGGACGGATGCGGTAACCCATTGCCTCGGTTGCTGGCATACCAGAGCTTTCATCCCACGGAATGCGCCGTCTGGCAAGGTGCAGCGCACTCGTGCGGCATCCGGCGCGTGTCACGGTGGGGCTATCCGAGCGCAGATCGACCTTGCGCTTGGAGCTCGGCCGTTCAGCTCAGCGCCATATAGCGCCCCGGCTTGTGGTTGATCGCGATGATGACGTTGACGATCACGATGCCGAGGATCGACAGCGCCAGCCGGTTCACGGGGATGACGAAGAACGCGGCGATCATGATGAGGAAATCGACGGCGAGCTGGAAATAGCCGGCGCGGATCTTCCAGTGCTCCTGCAGATACAGCGCCAGAATGTTGATCCCGCCAAGCCCGGTGCGATGCCGGAACAGCATCAACAGGCCGGTCCCGGTCAGGCCGGCGCCGATTACGGTGGCATAGATCGGATCGATATGGCTGATGTCGATCCATGACGTCGTCAGCCGTGAGAACAGGGCGACGAGCCCGACCGCGACAAAGGTGCGGATCGTGAACGGCCAGCCCATGCGCCGGACGGCCAACGCATAGAACGGCAGATTGATCAGGAAGAAGCTGACGCCGAAACCATAACCGCTGATGTAGCTCAACAGCAGCGACAGACCGGCGGTGCTGCCGACCAGCAGCACCGTCTTGCTGTAGATCAGCATGCCGAGCGACACGAACAGCGTGCCCAGCGTCAGCGCCATCGCGTCCTCGTAGAGCTTGTGCCGCTCCTGAGCGACGATCTCTGTCACGGCCTTGATCCTTGCAGGCGATGTTTCAAAGCGACTTGAACAGGCCGGCAACGCGCGCGACGTCGGCGAGCTTCAGGCCTGCAATGTTGATGCGGCCCGAGGTCGGCATGTACACGCCGTGCTTTTCGCGCAAAGTCATGACCTCGGCCGGCGTCACCGGCAGCAGCGAGAACATGCCTTCCTGGACGCCGATCGCGATCGTGTTGGACCAGCGCCCGCCGAGCGCCTCGGCAAAAGAGCGGCGCAGCGCGGCGAGGCGCTGGCGCATCGTCTCGAGCTCGCTGCTCCAGTCGGCATAGAGGTCCGGCGTGTCGAGAATCGTCTTGACGATCGCCGAGCCATGGTCGGGCGGCATCGAATAGCTGGTGCGGGCGATGGAGACGAGATTGGAGCGCGCGGTCTCGGCTGCGGCCTGTGCCGAGGCGACGGCGTAGAGCGCGCCGGTCCGCTCGCGGTAGAGTCCGAAGGACTTCGAGCAGGACACCGCCAGCAGCGCCTCGGGCAGGGCCGCGACCATTGCCCGCAGGCCGGCGGCATCGCCCTCGAGACCGGCGCCAAAACCCTGATAAGCGGAGTCGATCAGCGGCACGAGGCCACGCGCGGCCATCACGGCGGTGATGCGCGCAAAGTCCTCGGTGCTGAGCGGGGCGCCGGTCGGGTTGTGGCAGGAGGCGTGGATCAGGACGGCGTCGCCGGGCGCGGCGCGCTGCAGCGCCTCCAGCATGCGGTCGAGCTGCAGCGTCTGCGACGGAACGTCGAAGTAGGGATAGGTCTCGACCTCGAGCCCCGCCGCGGCGAAGATGCCGGCGTGGTTGGGCCAGCTCGGCAGTCCGAGCCAGATCTTGCCGGTGCCGGCCTGGCGGATCAAATCGGCGGCGAGGCGGAGCGCACCCGAGCCGCCCGGGGTCTGCACGCCTGCGGCATGGACCGAGGGCGCGGGGCCGCCGACGAGCGACCACAGCAGGTCGAGGAAGAGCTGGTCGCCTTCCGGCGCCACATAGCTCTTGCTGTCCTGGCTCTCCCAGATGATGCGCTCCGCAGCTTTCACAGCGCGGAAGATCGGCGAATGGCCGGCCTCGTCGCGATACACGCCGACGCCGAGATCGACCTTGTCGGCTCTCGGGTCAGCCTTGAAGATGCCGATCAGAGCGAGCAGGGGATCCTCGGGCTGGCGGGTCAAGCGGTCGAACATCGGAGCGATCCTATTGGAGGAGGGGCCTGCCAGACGGCCATAAGCCGTCCTTGCGGGCGACGGGACACTATCTCGGTTGCAGCGCAAGAACAGCGGACATTTCGGCGATGCTCCGCTTCGTTCGCTGCATGGGCGGCCGTTGCGCCCTCAGAACTTGCCCTGGCCCGCCTGAGCGAACTGAGCGACAAGCGTCAGCGACTGCCTTCTGAGCCAGAACGGGGCTCGGGAGCCGGCTGTGGGGACTCGTTGCGGATCTTGCGCGCGCGCCTGGCGGCAAGCTGTGAGCGAACCCTGCCATCGACTTTGCGGCCTGTCGCACGTTGCCATTTCCGAAGCTCGGCCGCGGTCAGGATCACTTTCACGATCCGCTCGTCCGGGCGACTGCCGATCGTGTCGATGACCTCCTGAGCGCTGGCCAGCCATTCTTCATAAGTGTCGTGCAGATCCGGGCAGATCCGCCTGATGTCCTCCCACTCTTCGGGCTTGAACCAAGCCAGCGCAATCTCCAGAGTTGGCTCCATGTTTATCCTGCTCACCTGTCCGCTCTGAATGATATCTCAAGCTCGCGGAGGCCCGAAGGTCTGACGCCTTCCGGCGAGTCAGATGCGCGGCTTGGGCGCGGGCACCCGGTCGGAGTCGCCGGAGTTCGGTTCGCCCTTGGGTTCGATCAGGAGCACCTTGACCTCCTTGGCCGCGCGCGGCCGGTGGACGACCCCTTTGGGGACGACGAACAACTCGCCGGCCTTCACCGTCCGCGACGGCTGCCCCTGAATGTCCATCTCCATCTCGCCTTCCAGGACCAGGAAGAAGTCATCCGTCGTGTCATGCTTGTGGAACGGGAATTCTCCCATGAACTTCACGACCATCACGTCATTGTCGTTGTAGTCCGCGACCACGTGCGGGTCCCAATGGCCTGAGAATTGGCTCAGCTTGTCGGCGAGGTTCACGGTCTTCATGCGGGAGTCTCCTGCTGCGAGGAATGAAATGTGAGCTGTCCAGTCGTCCCGGCCGGCTTGCGCGGGATGTAGCTGCTGCTCGAGCGCGAGCAAGCCGATCTCACACGCGACGACTTCGGCCGCATGTGAGCACGACCCGCGAACTCGCGGGTCGGTGCGTTCTGAGCTCAGCGCGGTAACGCTCAGATGCCGCCGGGCCGGTCGAGCTGCTTCAGCCAGGCGCCGATGTCGCGTGCGGCGACATTGGCCTGGTCGAGCAGCTTGCCCATCGTGAAGAAGCCGTGGAATTGGCCGGGATGGTTGCGATGCGTCACAGGCACGCCGGCCTCGCGCAAGCGGCGCGCGTAGTCGTCGCCCTCGTCGCGCAGCGGATCGGCGCCGGCCGTGAGCACATAGGCAGGCGGTAGCCCGGCTAGGGTTTCCGCCTTCGCCGGGGAGGCCCGCCAATCGTGGACGTCGGCGGCACTGTTGAGATAATGGTCGCGAAACCAGCGGATCACCGAATGCGTCAGCAGCACGCTGGTCTCGGGCTCGCTGTGCGAGGGATGGCTCATCGAAAAGTCGGTGGCCGGATAGATCAGCACCTGGCCTGAGAGCTTCGGGCCCTTGCCGTCACGCGCCAAGAGCGCGACGACGGCGGCGAGATTGCCGCCGGCGGAATCGCCGCCGACGCTGAGCCTGGCGGCATCGATGCCGAGCGCGGCAGCATTGTCGGCGATCCATCGTATGGCCGCGGCGGCGTCGTCGACCGCGGCCGGAAACTTGTGCTCGGGCGCGAGGCGGTAGTCGACCGAGATCACGATCAGTTCGCCTTCGTGCGCCAGCGCGCGGCAGACCACGTCATGCGACTCCAGATTGCCGATCACCCAGCCGCCGCCGTGATAGAACACCAATCCTGGTGCAAGACCGTTGGTCTGCCGCACCGTCCTTGGCCGATAGAGCCGTGCCGGGATTGTGCCATGCGGGGCAGGGATGGCGAGGTCCTTGACGTCCGCAAGCTCGGGCGGCTCGGGATTGCTCACGACGCGCGCGGCCAGATAGTAGTCCCGCGCCTCCTGTGGTGTCAGCGTCTCATAAGCCGGCCGACCGGCCTCCTGAAATGCTTTGTAGACGGCAGCGGCATCGGCATCGAGTTGCACGGGCATTGCAAAAACCTGTCGGGTTGAAAGACGGTCAAGTTGAAGGGACGTCAGGCGGCGGTGCGGCCGCCATCGACGGTGTAGGCCGCGCCGGAGACGTAGCTGGCATCGTCGGAGGCGAGGAAGGCGACGATCGAGGCGACCTCCGCGCCCTGGCCGAGCCGGCGCGCGGGGACGCGATCGACCACCTTGTCGGCCGGAACCGCGGCGCCGCTGCGCCCTTCGATGATCGCGCTCAGCATGCGGCTCTCGATCAGCCCGGGGCAGATGCAGTTCACACGGACATTGGTGCCGGTGCACTCCCAGGACGCGCTCTTGGTCAGGCCGATGACCGCGTGCTTGCTGGCGCTGTAGACGGCGATCTGCGGCGAGCCGATCAGGCCGGCGATCGAGGCGGTGTTGATGATCGAGCCGCGGTTCTGCTTCAGCATCACCGGCAGCACGTGCTTGAGGCCGAGGAAGACGCCGACGACGTTGACGTCGAGCACGCGACGGAACGCCTCCAGCGGATATGCGGTGATCGGCTTGATCTCGCCTTCGATGCCGGCATTGTTGAAGAACACGTCGATGGTGCCGAACCGATCGCACGCTTGTCGCACATAAGCCGCGACCTGGTCCTCGTCGGTGACGTCGGCGGCCACGGCGAGCGCCTCGGCGCTCGCCGGCAGGGCGGCCGTCGCGGCGGCGAGATCGGCCTCGCGCCGGTCCACGGCGACGATGCGGGCCCCGCGCGCGGCCAGCAGCCGCATGGTCGCGGCGCCGATGACGCCGGCCGCGCCGGTAACGACGGCCACTCGGCCGTCGAGACGGATCGAATCAGACATCGATTTCCTTCCCTTTGGCGCCGGTTCCGATCCGGCTCTTGATCACGACTATCTCATTGGAAGAACCGGCTGACCAGCACGCGGAGTGCTGGCAGCTCGCCCTTCCCCCGCCGTATTCGACATGTTAACGGGAGGGCTGATCGAGAGCGGCGGATGGGTCATGACGCGATTTGATTGTCCCGAACCCCGATTCGCCTGATAAAGCCGCGCGAGATGCACCGAACAATCGTCCTGACCGGTATCGCGGCATTGCTGGCCGCCACATCCCTCACGCTGTCCGTGCCGGCGCGCGCGCAGATCGGTACCATTTTCTCCGATCCCGTTCCGCGCCCGCCGGGCAACATTCCGCGCCGTGGCGAGCCGATTCCGCCTCCCGAGGAAGAGGAGGAGATCCCGGAGCTGCCGCAGGGCCGGGTGCTGCCGGCGCCAACCCGTCCGCCGCCAGGGCAGGGCGCCGCCCTGCCGGGTCCGGTCCAATCCCAGCCGCTGGCGCCGCCGCCGGGAACGACGATCCTGCCACAGAACAATCCTCCGGTTGCGGCCGTGCCGCCACCCGGCCAGCCGGGGGCTGCGCTTGGTCAGCGGCAGGCACCGCCACGCGGCGCACCCCAGAATGCAGCGATCCCGCCGAACGGCGCGGTACCGCAGACCCCGGCCACCATCCAGCCGGGCGACGAGGTCGTGACCGAACCGCCGGCGCAGAAGATCGTCAACAAGAAGGCGAGCTTCTCCGGGCTCGACAAGATCACCGGCCGCATCATCAATTTCGACGAGGATATCGGCGAGACCGTGCAGTTCGGGGCGCTCCGGGTAAAGACCGACGCCTGCTACACGAGGCCAGCCACCGAGGCCGCCAACACCGACGCGTTCGTGCAGGTCGACGAGATCACCTTGCAGGGCGAGGTGAAGCGCATCTTCTCGGGCTGGATGTTCGCGGCCAGCCCCGGTCTGCACGGCGTCGAGCACCCGATCTACGACATCTGGCTGGTTGACTGCAAAGAGCCGCAGACCACGGTCGTCAGCGCCGCCGCGCCGGATCAGAAGCCGGCCGCGGCGCCGCAGCCTGCGCAAAAGCGTCCGCCGCAGCAGCGGCAGGCGGCGCCCAGACCGCCATCGCCGCCGCAGCAGATTCAGACCCAGCAGGTGCCGCCACCACCGCCGCCGCCCCAGGCGGGTGGACCGTTCGGCGGAGTGTTCAGATAACCTCGCTCAGCCGCGCGCTGCGATGATCGCGAGTGCCTCGGTGCCCGAGATCGGCCGATCAACCGCCAGCCTGGCGAAATTGGCGGCCGGCCCCCTCAGGGCCTTTTCGAGCAGCACGGTGTAGCGCCGGCGCGGGATCTCAACGGCGCCGAAGGTCTTGAGGTGCTCGGTGACGTATTGGGTGTCGAGCAGCTCGAAGCCCCCGGCGATCAGCCGCGCGACGAGATGCACGAGCGCGACCTTCGAGGCGTCGCGGGTGCGGTGAAACATGCTCTCGCCGAAGAAGGCGCGGCCCAGGCTGACGCCGTAGAGGCCGCCCACCAGCTCGCCATCCTGCCAGCATTCGACGCTGTGGCAATGGCCAAGCGCGTGGAGGCCGGTGTAGAGCTCGCGGATACGCCTGTTGATCCAGGTGTCCTCGCGGCCAGGCTGCGGCTCGGCGCAGCCATCCATCACCGCCTTGAACGCCTGGTTCACGGTCACGGCGAAGGCGTCCGACCGGACCGTGCGCGCAAGGCGCGAGGCGACGCGAAAGCCGTCGAGCGGAATGACGCCGCGCAGCTCCGGCTCGACCCAGAACAAGGTCGGGTCGTCGGCACTTTCGGCCATCGGGAAGATGCCGCAGGCATAGGCACGCAGCAGGACCTCGGGCGTAATCTCGGACGCTGCAGAGTCGCGCGTATTCATGGGATCAGCATAGCAGGCCGATGCCGGGCGCGCGATGGTTGCGTGCCGGCTGCGTCGGCTCAGCCGACCGCGGCAGCCGCGGGCTTGGGAGCATCTTTTTCGAGGCGGAAGCGGACCACGATCCTGGTGCCGGCATGGCTCGGATCGGGGCCGACGGTGGCGTCGAGCTTGGTCGCCATGGCGCTGACGATGCGCTGGCCCATTCCGGTCGAGCGCGGATCGCTGGTTGCGTTGAGGCCGACGCCGTTGTCGGCGATCGACAGCACGATGTCCTCACCTGCAAGCTTCAGTTCGACATGGATCGGGCCCGGCCCATCGGGGTAGGCGTATTTGACCGCGTTCATGACCAGCTCGTTGACGACGATGCCGATCGCGACCGCGCGATCCGGGTCGATCTCGACCGGCTCCGCCTTCAGGGTCAGCCGCGACATCCGGTTGCCCTCCGCCGAGCGGCGCAGGTCGTCGAGCAGCGAATCCAGATACTGGTTGAGCAGCACGCTCTTGAGATCCTGAGACGTGTAGAGGCGGCGATGCACCTGCGCCACGGCGGCGACGCGGCCCATTGCATTGGTGAGCGCGGCCTTGACGTCGTCCTGGGTGCTGGAGTTGGCCTGAAGATGTAGCAGCGAGGCGATGATCTGCAGCGAATTGCCGACGCGGTGATTGACCTCGCGCAGCAGGACCTCGCGCTCGGCCGCCAGCGCCGCGTAGCGGTCGCGTGACGCCCGCACTTCCGCCTCCGCCTCGTCGCGGGCCTTCTGCAGCCGGGCCTGGCGCACCGCGCCTTCGGCCGCGACCTGCAGCAGGGGAATGAACTCGCCCTGCACGTCCTTGACGAGGTAGTCGGCCGCGCCGGCCTTCAGGGCCGTGACCGCGATCTTGGAATCCTGTGAGGCGGTGACGAACACCACCGGCGGCGGTTCGGGCAGCGCCATGATGCGCTCCAGCGTCTCGAGTCCGTCGAAGCCTGGCATGTACTGGTCGAGCGCCACGACGTCGATGCCGCCGCGCTCCAGCCGCTGCAAGCCCGCGCTGCCGTCGGCGGCGTGTTCCACCGTGAAGCCCAATCGCTTGAGCCCGCGCTCGACCAGCCGCGCCAGCGCTGCGTCGTCGTCGATATAGAGCAGCGTGGGGGCGGCGGAGCTCATGCGGCGGGCGGAACCTGGATGACGGAGAAGAACAGGCCGAGTTGGCGAATGGCGTTGGCGAAGCTTTCGTAGTTGACCGGCTTGGTGATGTAGACGTTGCAGCCGAGTTCGTAGCAGCGCTTGATCTCCTGCGAGTCGTCCGTCGTGGTGAGGATGACCACCGGCGCGCTCTTCAGGAAACTGTTCTGCTTGACCATCTTGAGGATGTCGATGCCGGTCATGTCCGGCAGGTTCAGGTCGAGCAGGATCAGCAATGCGTGCCCCTTGTGATCAAGGCCGGTGCCGTCAGCACCCAGCAGATACTTCACGGCATCTGTACCATTGGTGAACGGCTTGATCTCGTTGTTGACGCCGGACCGGCGGATGTTGCGCTCGATCAGGCGGGCGTGGCCTTCGTCGTCCTCGATCATGATGATCGTCACGGGCATGGTCATCGGTCTGAGTTCCGGTTTGAGGCGTTCCAGTTGATCGGGAGCGTGATGGTGAACGTGCTGCCCTGGTCTAGCTCCGACGCGACCGACATGGTTCCGCCGAGCCGGCGCACCAGCGCGCGGACATGCGCCAATCCAATCCCCTGACCCGGACGGTCCTGGGTTCCGGCGCGACGGAAAAGATCAAAGATACGTTGATGATCCCTGGGATCAATCCCCCGGCCGTTGTCCGTAACCTCGAAGATGGCAAAACCGAGCTTGGTACGGGCGCGAATGGCGATGTCGCCGGGAACGCCCGGCTTGAGATATTTGATCGCGTTGTCGATCAGGTTGGAGAAGATCTGCTCCAGCGCCAGGCGGTCGCTGACGATGGCCGGCAACGGTTCCACGCGGATGGTGGTGTCGGTTTCCGCCGCCTGATGCGCCAGGGTCGAGACGATGCCCTCGATCAGCTCGCGGGTATCGATCCGCACCGGCACGAACTCGCGGCGGCCCTCGCGGGTCAGGTTGAGGATGGCCGTGATCAGCCGGTCCATCTTGGCGATCGAGGATTTGATGAAGCCGAGCGCCTCGCTGAAATCCTCCGACAGCTGCTGGTCGGCGCCTTCGAGCTCGGGCTCGGCGCCTTCCGCCGGCGGCGGCGCGTCGGAGGCCGCCCGCGCCAGCGTTGCGATCCGCCGGAAGATGTCGTTGCGCAGCTCGTCGAGCTCGCTGGTGAAGCCCATGATGTTGACGAGCGGCGAGCGCAGGTCGTGGCTCACGATATAGGCGAAGCGCTGGATCTCCTCATTGGCCTCGCGCAGGTCCGCGGTGCGCTCGTCGACGGTGGCTTCGAGGTTGAGGTTGCTCTCGCGCAGCCTGGCCTCGGCCTCGTCGCGCGCGCTGGTCGAGCGGCGCACAAGGAGCACCGAGATGATCGCGAGCAGGACGACCAGGGCCGAGCCAGTCACCGTCACGACGGTCGCCAGCTGCTGGCTGCGGTCGGCATTGGCGGTGCGCAGCACGAACAGCCGCTCTTCCTCCAGCCGCATGCGATTGGCGAGATCGCGGATGTTGATGCTGGTGTTGCCGGAAGCGGCGCTCCGCACGAGCGCGGCGGCGGCGGCGAGGTCACCCTGCGCGGCCAGCTCCTTCTCGCGCCTGAACTGGCCGAGGCGGGTGTCGATTTCGGCGCGGACCTGGCGGAGCAGCTCGACCTGGGCAGGATTGTCGGCCACGAGTGTTCCGAGCTTGTCGAGCACCGGCGCGATCGCGGTGACGGCGGCGTCGTGATCGGTCAGAAACGTATTGTCCTGGGTCAGCAGGTAGGCGCGGGCGCCGCTCTCGGCCCGGCGGACCTCGAGCAGCAGCGCGTTGATCTGGTTCTCCGCCTCGATGGTGTGCACCACCCAGGCGTTGTCTTTGCGGGCCTTGTTGACGAGCAGCACCGAGGCCGTGCTGACGACGACCAGCACCAGGAATCCCGCCGACAGCAGCAGGATTTGTCCCAGCGTGCGCCTTTGTCCAATCTCAGGCGCCACCGCTCACTCGCATGCCAATTGAAATACCTGCCCCCTCAGCGGAACCGCCGAAAGAGCAGAACGCAGTGCGGGCTGGAGGGTTCCGGCGCGTCAGTGGAATTTTGCGGTTAGCCGCTCACTCCGCCTTCTGGCCAGCGAGGTACTGTTCGAGCCAGTGGATGTGATAGTCGCCATCGATGATGGCCGGCTCGCGGACAAGGGCCCTGAACAGCGGCAGCGTGGTCTCGATGCCGTCGACGACCATCTCGTCCAGCGCCCGCCGCAGCCGCATCAGGCATTCGACCCGGGTCTTGCCGTGGACGATCAGCTTGCCGACCAGCGAGTCGTAATAGGGCGGGATCACGTAGCCCTGGTAGACGGCAGAGTCGATGCGGACGCCGAGGCCGCCCGGCGGATGGTACTGCAGGATTTTGCCCGGCGAGGGCCGGAAGGTGACAGGGTTTTCCGCATTGACGCGGCACTCGATGGAGTGGCCGTTGATGACAACCTGGTCCTGGGTCATCGGCAGGTCGCCGCCGGCGGCGATGCGGATCTGCTCCAGTACGAGGTCGATCCCGGTGATCATCTCCGTGACGGGATGCTCGACCTGGATGCGGGTATTCATCTCGATGAAATAGAATTCGCCGTCCTCGTAGAGGAATTCGATGGTGCCGACGCCGATATATTTCAGCTCCTGCATCGCCTTGGCGACGGTGTTGCCGATCTTGGCCCGGGCCGCTGCGTCAAGCACCGGGGAGGGGCCTTCCTCCCAGACCTTCTGATGGCGGCGCTGCAACGAGCAGTCGCGCTCGCCGAGATGGATGGCGCCGCCGCGGCCGTCGCCGAGCACCTGGATCTCGATGTGACGCGGCTTCTGCAGATACTTCTCCAGATAGACCGAGGCGTCGCCGAACGCCGATCTCGCCTCGTTGGCCGCTGTGGTCAGCGCCAGCTGCAGGTCGGCCTCAGTGTGGGCGACCTTCATGCCGCGGCCGCCGCCGCCGGCGGCTGCCTTGACCAGCACCGGGAAGCCGATCTCCTTGGCGATCGCCATCGCGTCGTGGTCCGGAGTGACAGCGCCATCCGAGCCTGGAACGACGGGAATGCCCAGCCGCTTGGCCGTCTTCTTGGCCTCGATCTTGTCGCCCATCAGGCGGATGTGCTCCGCCTTCGGCCCGATGAAATGCAGATTGTGGTCCGCGAGAATCTCGGCGAAGCGCGCGTTCTCCGACAGGAAGCCGTAGCCGGGATGCACGGCGTCGGCGCCGGTGATCTCGCAGGCGGCGAGCAGGGCGGGAATGTTGAGGTAGCTGTCCTTCGACGGCGGCGGCCCGATGCAGACGCTTTCGTCGGCGAGGCGGACATGCATCGCATCGGCGTCGGCGGTGGAATGCACCGCGACGGTGGAGATACCGAGCTCCTTGCAGGCCCTGAGGATGCGAAGGGCGATTTCGCCGCGATTGGCGATGAGGATCTTGTCGAACATGGTGCCTCGGGCGCGAGTGGCGAGTAGCGAATAGGGAGTAGCGAATAGGGAACGGACGGCTATTCGCTATTCGCCATTCGCTACTCGCAATTATTCAATGATCACCAGCGGCTCGCCGAACTCGACGGGCTGGCCGTCCTCGACCAGGATCTGCGTCACCGTCCCGGCGCGCGGTGACGGAATCTGGTTCATCGTCTTCATCGCCTCGATGATCATCAGGGTCTGACCGACGGACACCTTGGAGCCGACCTCGACGAACGGCTTGGCGCCGGGCTCGGGCGCCCAGTAGGCGGTGCCGACCATGGGAGAGGGCACCACGCCGGGATGTTTTGACAAGTCCGCGCCGGCGGCTGCCGCGGTGGCGGCTGCGACCACGGGAACGCCAGCGGCGGCGGTTCCGATGGCCGAATGGACGGCCGCCGCAACGGTCACGTTGCGGGCAACGCGGATGCGAAGGCCGGCACGCTCCAGCTCGATCTCGGTCAGGCTGGTCTCATCCAGCAGCGCTGCGAGCTCGCGAATGAGCTGGCTGTCTTCGGATTTCGCGATGGTCTTGTCGTCGGGCTGGGGCGCCATGATCTGATCCGGAACGTTGGGTGCGTGAGGACTGTGACGTCAGGCTTGCGCTAGATGTCGGTCTGCGTGACGGCTTTGGCGCCGATCTTGGCGGCGAGGCCGGTGATCGCCAGCCGGTAGCCGTCGATGCCGAAGCCGCAGATCGAGGCAAACGCGGCCTTCGCGGTGAAAGAATGGTGCCGGAAGCTCTCGCGGGCGTGAATGTTGCTGATGTGCACTTCGACGGTGGGGATCTTCACCCCCATCAGCGCGTCGTGCAAGGCAATGGAGGTATGAGAGTAGGCGCCGGCATTGAGGATGATTCCGACCGCACCGCGGCTGCGGGCCTCATGGATGCAATCCACGAGCACACCCTCATGGTTCGACTGCCGGCACTCCGCCGTCAGGCCGAAGCGGGCGGCCGTCTCGACGCAGAGCCGTTCGACGTCTGCCAGGGTGGCATGGCCATAGGTCTCCGGCTCGCGGGTGCCCAACAGGTTGAGGTTGGGTCCGTTGAGGACATAGATCGTGTTGTGCGCGGCGTCGGCCATTCCCATCCCGGCGGTGTGGCGGCAGTGGGCGGCGTTATAGGTAACAAAGCCGCCAAGGGGAAGCCTTTCGGCAGCCGGGCCGGCTGCCCGACGCTTGGTCCGTCAGACGAAAAAACCGTCTTAAGCATACGAAATTGCTGAACAACCGGGTTCGTCCACGGGACCGCACGCGTTGCGTGCAGTGGCTCCCGCGTGCTCTTTGCACAATAGATTGGGGCGGGCATTGCTGCCCGCCCCTCGTTCTCGTCGCCTGCCCGGTCGGGATCAGACGTTGAGAACCGCGACGATCTCGTAGGTGCGAGGATCGATCACGACGATCTGCTCGCGCACCAGGATGAAGTCATATCCGCGCCACTCCGGATAGATCGTCACGACTTCGGCCGGGAGCGGGTGGAAATGAACCTCGCGCGGCACTCTTGTGCCGACGGAGATGTTGAAGTTGACGTTGGTCACCGGCTCGACGTGCTGGCTGCGGATCACGCTGGTGATCTTGGTGCGCTGCTCGGTGGTGAGCTTGGCGCCGGCGCCGGCCTGTCCGGTGGTGGTCTGCGAGCGATCGCTGCCGGTCTTCGTCTCGGCGTTGGTGCTGGTGCCGCTCTTGCTGTCGCGACCCTCGGCCTTCATGTTCTTGGAGCCGGCCTTGTCGTTCTCGGAGGTCGCGCCCTTGGCATTCGGACCCTTCATGCCTTCCTCGGCGCGCTGGCCCTTGGTCGCACCGGGCTTCTGTTCGGACTGACTGGAGCGCATGTCGGACGCAGGCGAGCCGCTGTCGCGATGCATCGCGCCGCCGGGCGCGTTCATGCCACCGCTCGATGCTCCGCCGGCAGCACCACCGGTCGCACCGCCCTGCATGGCTGCGCCGCCGGACTGTCCAGCTGCGCCGCCCGCACCGCCGGTACCTTGCGCATGAGCAAAACCTGCACCCGCCAGGAGCGCGATTGCAGCAACTGATACCATCAAGCGATTGGTCATCCTCTATCCTCCTCGTATTTGCACTGCCCGCGCCGACAACGGCAGGAGGTAGGAGTCGTTCCGTGCGTCGCCGATCGTTCCGGAAAAATGTCGCAGATCGCAACTTTATGAACGGATGCTCAGAGTCATGAATGCTGCATGACGACAACAGTGATCCGTTGCGTGTCGCCGGCGACTTCGCATGAGCTACGCGCCGTGACGTTCGCGCGCGTAGCGGACGAGCGCCAAGAATCGATAAAGGCCGTGCACGAACTTGCCGTAGGGCATCGTGATGAAGAGCGCGAACACCGCACCGAGATGGAGCGCGAGCAGCAGGCCCATCGTGCTGGTCTCGCGTAGCAAGAGGAGGGCGAGCCCGGTTGCGCCGGTGAGGACGAGCATCGCCAAGAACGCGACGTCCATGGCGCGACTGCCCGCATCCATCATCGCAGGCTCACGGCTGCGCTTGGCGGTGTAGAGTCCGAGCGGACCGACCACGATGCCCAATCCGCCCAGCGTGCCGAGCACGACCGGCAGGTCCCACAACGGATAGGGCGCCTCACGGTGCAGAAGATAGTGATAGAGCGTCGCGACGCTGGTCGATGCGACGCAGAGCATGAAGCCCCAGAACGTCAGATGGTGATAGAACCGCCGGGTGTCGCTTGGCCGCTCATCCTCGTTGTAGCAGCCGACGCCGCCACCATCGAGATAGCGCAGGCTGGCTGCGTCGCGAACGGCGCGCAGCAGTGGACGTGGGCGCGTCAAGGTCGAGCTCGGCTCGCCGATATCGTTCCAGAAGGCCCGAGCGCCCATGATGAAGGCAATGATGGCCCACAGGAAGGCGGCGCCGAACAACAGCGCCATCGCGTTGTGGGGCATGAGCACGTAGAACGAGCCGGGGCCGTGCCGGCTTGCAAACACCGCGGCGGGATCGTTGAAGGCCACGATGCCGATGATGAACGCGGCCATGCTGACCACGGCGATGAGCGATACCGCGAGACCATTGCGCCTGAACAGCGGTGCCAGCGCGCGCGGCCAGGCATAGTCGGCATAGCTCTCGTGCCGCACCCGGGCCAGAACGGAGGGGACGCGGACGTCGAACTCGTGCGGGGGGGAGAACTGGCAGTCGACGTAGCAGGCCCCGCAGGCATGGCAGAGATTGGCGAGATAGTTGAGGTCGCCGCCGGTGAAGGCGCGGCGCATCTCCATTGCCGGAAACACGGCGCAGAGTCCCTCGCAATAGCGGCAGGAATTGCAGATCGTCATCAGCCGATCCGCCTCGGTCAACGCCTCACTGCGCTGCATGTGTCGCTGCTCCCTGGCCGGCGATACGCCCGAACACGCTGCCGATCGTCATGCCGATTCCTGCGGCATAGCCGCGGCCGAGCACGTTGCCGGCCATGATCTCGCCTGCGGCGTACATGTTGTCGGCGGGACCGCCGGACTTCATCATCATCTTTGCGGCGTGATCGACCCGCACGCCGAGATAGGTGAAGGTAATGCCGGGCCGAACCGGATAGGCGTAGTAGGGGCCGCTATCGATGCGGCGCGCCCAATGCGATTTCGGCGGCGTCAGGTTCTCGGTGCGGCAATCGTCGAGGATGTCGGGATTGAATTGTCCGTCGCGCACCGATGCGTTGAAGTGCGCGACGGTGGCGGTCAGCTTGTCCGGATCGAGGCCGAGCCTGCCAGCGAGCTCGGTGATGCTGGCCGCCTCGATCGCGGGGTAGAGCGACGGCATGAACAGGTTCGCCGATTTCGCGTCGAAGATGATGTAGGCGATCTGGTCCGGCTGAGCGGCAACCAGGCGTCCCCAGATCGCGTAGCGCTTCGGCCAGACGTCCTCGCCTTCGTCGTAGAATCGCTCAGCGTTGTTGTTGACGACGATGCCGAACACGACGCAGTCGAGCCGCGTGATGATGCCGCCGTCATATTTGGGGGCGCGCGCATCGATCGCCACCGCGTGGCACTGGGTCGGATCGCCGATGCTGTCGACGCCGGCGCCGAGCAGCATGTCGAGCACCGTGCCGCGATTGTTGGGCGTGCCGCGGATCAGGAAGTTGCGCGCGATCTCGCCCCAGCCCTCGACCAGCCTGTCGATGTTGGCTTCGAAGCCGCCCGCTGCCGCAACCAGCGCCTTGCCGCAGATCCGCGTCCTGGCGTCACGCTGCCGGATGATCGCAGCGTCGAAACGGGTCTCATCGATGTCGAGCCCGACCACCTCCGCCTCATACAGCACGTCGACGCCGAGCCGCTCGGCGGTCAGATACAGCGCATTGAGCATGGCCCGGCCGCCGCCCAGGAAGAACGAGTTGGTCCGCCCTAAGCTCAGCGTCCCGCCGAGCGACGGCTGGAAACGCACGCCCTGTGCGACGATCCAGTCGAGCATGTCCTTGGACTCGCGGATCATCAGGCGCGCCAGTTGTTCGTTGGTCTGGCCTTCGGTGACGCGCAGGAGATCGTCCCAGAACTCGTCCTCGGTGTAGGGTAGGGGCCGCTCAACGTCGCGGTCGCCGCGTCATGGGCGCAGCGCATGTTGCGGGTGTGGCGCGTATTGCCACCGCGATAGAACTTGGAGGCCGCCTCCAGCACGATGACCGAGGCCCCGCCGCGCCGTGCCGCAATGGCGGCGCAGAGGGCTGCGTTGCCGCCGCCGACCACGACGACGTCGTAGGTCAGGGGATGGTCGGCGATATCGCTCTGATCAGTCATCGCAGGCCCTCGCGGACGCAAGGCGGCGGGGCCTGGACCGGCTTTGGTCCACACAGCCACCCCATCGGCATGCCAGCCGTCGGCCAAGCGATGATGGACGGTACGGAAGTAAAGGCTACAGTGCGCATAGGGTTAGTATGCTATTGTATACAAAAATATGCAAGATATGCTGTTGTTCGCAACGAGATTGTGAAATGGTGACCCCCATGTCCTCGGAAGCGCCATCGCTCACCATCGATCGTGACAACGTCTCTCTCGGCGAGGCGGTATTTCGTGCGCTTTGCCATGCGCTGGAGAACGGCTTCTATCGCTCCGGCGATCGGCTGCGTGAGGACGAGGTCGCCCAGAAGCTGAACGTCAGCCGGACGCCGGTCCGTGAGGCTTTCGGCAAGCTGGTGGCCAAGGGGTGGGTGCAGCCGGCTGGTGGACGCGGCCTGATCGTGCGCAGTCTCGACGAGAATGAAGTCCTCGAGCTGTACGCGATGCGGGAAATTCTCGAAGGCGCCGCGGCCCGGCTCGCCGCGCAGTATGCCGTGTCGGCCGAGATCGCGGCGCTCCGCGACATTCATGCACGCTTTGTCAGCGGGGGGGACGACGCCGCCGAGCTCGCGCGGCTGAACCGGCTGATGCACGGTGCGATCCAGCGCGCGGCGCGCAACCGCTATCTCGATGCCGCCCTCGAGGACATGCATGTCGCGACAGCGCTGCTGGGAACCACGACGTTTGCGGCCGAAGGACGTGCGGCAACAGCCGCGGCCGAGCATGGTGAGCTGATCGAAGCGATCGCGATCCGCGATCCCGATCGGGCCGAGGCGATTGCACGCGGGCACATCCGCGAGGCACTTCGAACCCGGCTCGGCATGAAGCTGAAGGGATAGGCGAGGGCGCTGCCGCCACCCGGCTGCCGCTTCGCCACCGGCTCACGGCAAAAGCAGAAGGCCGGCTGAGACAGCCGGCCTTCGATTGATCTCGTGATGGCGAGACGCTTTGGCAGAGATGCTCAGCAGCTCGCCTTGCCGCAGCGGGCCGCGCTGATCTTCTCGCGCAGGCCCTCGACGCCGACGGCGCCGATCACGACCTGCTTGCCGATCACGTAGCTCGGCGTCCCGTTCATGCCCATCTCCTCGGCGAGCTTGAAGTTTTCCTCGATCGTCGCCTTGGCCTCGGGGCTCGCCATGTCCTTCTCGACGCGCGCCATGTCGAGCCCGAGATCCTTGGCGACCGCGAGCGCATGGGCCTTGTCGGCTTGGCCGCGGCCGCCCAGCAGCTTCTGGTGGAAGTCGAGATATTTCTGCGGGGCCTGCATGCGAACGGCAACGGCGACCTGCGCGGCCTCGACGGAGCCCTGGCTCAGCACGGGAAATTCCTTGAGCACGACCTTCAGCTTCGGGTCGCTCTTCATCAGCTCCATCATGTCGGCCATCGCGCGCTTGCAGTAGCCGCAATTGTAGTCGAAGAACTCGACGAAGGTGACGTCGCCATCCTTGTTGCCGAGCACGACGCCGCGCGGCGAGTTGAAAATGGTCTCGGCGTTCTTGCTGACGCTGGCCTCGTGCTTGGCCGCCTCGGCTGCCGTCTGGCGCTTCTGCAGCTCGGCCATCGCCTCTTCGAGAACCTCGGGATGCGCGATCAGGTAGTTTCGGACGATGGTCTCGATCTCGCCCCGCTGGCTGTCGGAGAAGCTCTCCGCCGACGCGAGCTGAGGCACGCCGCAGAGCGAAAGCGCGAGCAACATCGCGGGAATGAGCGTGCGGACTGACGGCATGAAGGAGGTCCTCTGGGTCAAATGATCGGGTCCTTGTCGATGGTCGTGACGGTATTTTGATATTCTGGATCGGATGATAGCAGTAGTTCAAAACTTCAGCGGGCGCCAACCCCGCTGTCCGACACCCTACTGGCCGGAAAGCGGCTTTGCCGTGACGATGTCGTCAGCCCTGACCCAGCCTGGCGAGCCGACCGCGAAGCGGGTTTTTGCACGCGAGGCAAGCTCGCGCGCCGTCTTGTTGTCGCCACGCAGGAAGGCGGCCTGCGCCGAGGCGAGATCCGCCTCCGCATAATCGCCCTTGCGACCGTAGGCCATCGCGAGCTGGGAATAGCCGAGCGGCGCCTCGGATTCGCGCGCGACCGCCGCGCGCAAGATTGAGATCGCCTCCTCAGTGTAGGCTTTGTTCTCGGATGCCACCAAGGCCTGACCAAGTAACATCTCGATGAGCGGGGCGTTATTGGACAGGTGCACCGCCTTGCGCAGCGGGGCGATCGCCTCAGTGGGGCGGCCGCCCTCCAGCAGGGCCTGGCCGCGGACCTCGTAGAAATAGGCGTTGTTGGGTTGCACCTGGATCAGGGCATCGATCTGGCTCAGGGCGCTGCGCAGGTCGCCATGCAGGTAGGTGGAGATTGCCCTGGCGTAGCGGGCGGGCAGGCCGGTGTCCGACAATGGATAGCGCCGCGCCACCGTGTCCGGCCGTTCCATGAAGGCCGAGATCTTGGCACGGACCATGTCGTGGCGGAGCTGCAATGCGGGGTCGTCCTTCTTGTCCCAATAGGGGCTTTGACGCGCGAGGCCCTCGAGCGCCTCGACGCGATCGGCCGGCATCGGATGTGATTGCAGATAGGGGTCGGCGCCGCGCGCGGCGAACAGGCTCTCATTGGTGAAGCGCTTGAACGTCTCGTACATGCCCTTCGGCGATTGCGCTGTCGCAGTGAGGAATTTCACCCCCGCGCGGTCGGCGTTCTCCTCCTGCTGACGCTGATACGACAACAGCGATCGGCGGATGACCTCGCCCGGGGCCGACAGCGTCGCGGCGCCGGCATTGGCAAGGCCGCTGCCGCCGCCGCGCGCGCCGACCGCGAGGGCGCCGGCGCCGAGAATGGTGGCGATGATCATCTGGGTCTGGGCGGTGGCGAGCTGCTGGCGCAGCTTGGCGAGATGGCCGCCGGCGAGATGGCCGGTCTCGTGCGCGAGAACGCCGATCAGCTGGTTCGGATTTTCCGACTGCAGGATGGCGCCGTAATTGACGAAGATGCGGCGGCCGTCGGCAACGAACGCGTTGAAGGACGCATCGTTGATGATGACCATCTGGATGTTCTGCTTTTCGAGCCCGGCGACGCGCAGGATCGGCCGGGTATATTCACGCAGCAGCACCTCGGTCTCGGTGTCGCGCAGGATCGGCGGTCCCTTGCCTTGCTGCGCCGATGCAGGCGCGAGCGGCGCCAGCGTCACGGCCGCCGCGACGACCGCGGCAAGCCCGCCGGACAGTTTCTTGCGAAGCACGATACGGAGCGACATCAGGCGATCTTTGCAATTGGCGCGAGGCGCGAGACGGGCTATTGCCCACCAAACGGCGGAATGCGGCTCATCTGCGGCGAACGAGGCCCATGGGCTGACCCCGACCGGTTCACGGAGCGGGTCCGAACAGCCGGGGTCAATAGCAGATATCGATGGTGGATGCGACAGTGATACCGACATTGGAACAGCGGATCGCCGACCTGACGGCGCCGTCCGCGCGCAGCAATGTTCCGCCGTTCATGGTGATGGACGTGATGGCTGCGGCCGAGCGGATCGAGGCGGGCGGTGGACATGTCATCCACATGGAGGTCGGCCAACCGGCGGCGCCTGCGCCACGAGCGGCCATTGCGGCCGCGCATGCCGCGCTCGATCAGGCCCGCATCGACTACACCTCGGCGCTCGGTCTGCTGTCGCTGCGACAGCGAATCGCGCGGCACTATCGTGAGACGCACGCTTGCGAGGTCGATCCGGCGCGGATCGTGATCACGACGGGATCCTCGGCGGGATTCATCCTGGCGTTCCTGGCGATGTTCGAGCCCGGCGACCGCGTGGCCGTGACCGTGCCGGGCTATCCGCCCTATCGCCATATCCTGACGGCGCTGGGCTGCGAGCCGGTGCTGATCGAGACCACGGCGGAGAACCGTCACGCCCTGACCGGCGAAGCGCTGCTCGCCGCGCACCGCAAGACGCCGCTGAAGGGTGTGCTGGTGGCAAGTCCCGCCAATCCGACCGGCACCATGATGTCGCGTGAGGCGCTGGGCGGTGTCATCGCAGCCGCACGCGACGCCGGCATCCGCTTCATCTCCGACGAGATCTATCATGGTCTGGACTACGCGTTTCCGGCGGTGACGGCGGCGGAGCTGTCGCGCGAGGCCCTGATCATCAACTCGTTCTCGAAGTACTTCTGCATGACGGGCTGGCGCATCGGCTGGATGGTGGTGCCAGATGCGCTGGTGCGGCCGATCGAGCGTCTGCAACAGAACCTCGCGATCTCGGTTCCGACCCTGTCGCAGATCGCGGCGGAAGCGGCGTTCGACGGCCGGACTGAAATGGAGGCCATCAAGCACGGTTACCAGGAGAACCGGCGCATCCTGATCGAGGGTTTCCCGAAGGCCGGCCTGACCCGGTTCCTGCCGACCGACGGCGCCTTCTACCTCTATGCCGACGTGTCCGACTTCACCTCCGACAGTTTCGACTTCGCCAAGCGGATGCTGGAGGAGACCCATGTGGCGGCCACGCCGGGCGTCGACTTCGATCCGATCCACGGCCGCAGCTTCGTGCGCTTTTCCTATGCGCGTTCGGCCGAGGACATGCGTGAGGCGGTGGCCCGGATCGCGCGCTGGTTAGGCTAGGGCGCGCGAGCCGCGTGCACTGACCAACATCATCGGCAACGGCATCGCCACCGTGTTCGTCTCGTGGCGCGAAGACGAACTCGACCATGATTTCCTGCAGCGACGGCTCAATCAGCAGATCGATCCGTCGGATGTCGAGACGGCCGTGACGACCGGCTGAGCGGCCTCCGGTCGTCACGGTCAAGAACGATCGCCATACGAAGAACGCCATATGAAAAACGCCCGGCCAATCTGGCCGGGCGTTTTGCATTGAAGCGTCGGAGAGCGGGGGTTTACTGCCCGCCACCGAAACGGCGGGACCACCATCCGGCCCGGCGCGGGGCCGCAGGGGACGAGGAATCGGTGGCCGCCGGCTCGGTGGCAACCGGTTCGGACGCCGCGACGTCGACAGCAGGAGTGGGTGCGCTGCTCTCGGCGACGTTGACGGCTGAAACCGCGCCCTCCGGCCTCGGCTCGGTGAGGAAGCTGACCTTCTCGCGAACCGTCGAACGGCGTGGGGTCTTCTCGGATTCCGTCTTCGGAGCCTCGCTCTGCTGCACTTCGGGCTGCCCCGGAGCAGCCTGTGGCATTGGCACGGAGGCGTCAGCGACGGGCTCATCGGCCTCGGTTGCGGCCGACGCATGGACTGGCGCCGCGGGCTCTGCCGGCTCTTCCTCGTCGTGGTGGGGAGCGCCATTGCCGTCGAAATCGGCCACGGCGGCTTCTGCCTCCGATGCCGAAGCCGGCGCGAGCTCGTCGCCGATCGACGCGGCGAGACCTTCTTCCGCGCCACCGCGCCGACGGCGACCGCCGCGGCGTCCACGCCGGCGCGGACGCCGCTCGCCGCCAGGCTGATCCGTCTGCTCGCCTTGTGCGAACGCAGGCTGTTCCTCCGACTCGTCGTCTTCGCCGTCGGTATCCTCGGCTGACTGCTCGGCGGCAGAGCCGGGCTCGGCGGACTGCAGTCCGGCCGTTCCTTCTGGGAGCGCGCCCTCGCGGGCCTCGCTGCCGCGGCCACGCCGGCGCCGTCGCCGCTTGCGGCGCGCGCCGTCCCGCTCGCCTTCGGCTGCGCTGCCGTCGGCTGCGTCCTCGGACAGGCCTTCGGTCTCCTCGGTCTCGACCTCGGATTCCGTCTCGATGTCGAACGGTTCTTCCTCGTCGTAGATTTCCTCGGCCGCCAGCGGCGGGGCAGAGGCCTGCGCGGCGAGCAGCGCCTTGGCGGCCTCGAGCGTGTGCACCTGCTCGCCCCGATCGATGATGAAGGATTGCTGGCCGCTCACGCTCGGATCGGCGATGACGGCGAGCGAGACCTTGAAGCTGTTCTCGAGGTCACGCAGATGGCCGCGCTTGTGATTGAGCACGTAGAGCGCCACCTCGGTGCGGGTGCGGACCACGAGATTGTGGGTGGCGCCCTTCATCAGCGTCTCTTCGAGGCTGCGCAGCAGTTGCAGCGCCACCGAGGACACCGAGCGCACGTGACCGGTGCCGCCGCAATGCGCGCACGGCTCGGTCGAGCTTTCGAGCACGCTGGCCCGGATGCGCTGCCGCGACATCTCCAGAAGGCCGAAATGCGAGATCCGGCCGACCTGGATGCGCGCGCGATCCTGCCGTAGGCAGTCCGACAGCTTGCGTTCCACGGAGCGGTTGTTGCGCTTCTCGTCCATGTCGATGAAGTCGATGACGATCAGCCCGGCCAGGTCGCGCAAACGGAGCTGCCGCGCCACTTCCTCGGCCGCCTCCATATTGGTCTTGAGCGCGGTGTCCTCGATGTGATGCTCGCGCGTGGCGCGGCCGGAGTTCACGTCGATCGAGACCAGCGCCTCGGTCTGGTTGAGCACGATATAGCCGCCTGAGCGCAGCTGCACGGTCGGCGAGAACATCGCGTCGAGCTGGCTCTCGACGCCCATCCGGGAGAACAGCGGCTGGCCGTCGCGATACTGCTTCACCGCCCGGACATTGGTCGGCATCAGCATCTTCATGAAATCGTGCGCCTCGCGGTAGCCGTCTTCGCCGGCCACGAGGATCTCGTCGATCTCCTTGTTGTAGAGGTCGCGCAGCGAGCGCTTGATCAGCGAGCCTTCCTCATACACGAGGGTCGGGGCCTGCGACTTCAGGGTCATGTCGCGGACCGTTTCCCAGAGACGCAGCAGATATTCGAAGTCGCGCTTGATCTCGGGCTTGGTGCGGTTGGCGCCGGCGGTGCGCAGGATCACGCCCATGCCCTCGGGCACGTCGAGGTCCTGCACCACTTCCTTCAGGCGCGAGCGGTCCTGCGCCGAGGTGATCTTGCGGCTGATGCCGCCACCGCGCGCCGTGTTGGGCATCAGCACGGCATAGCGGCCGGCCAGCGACAGATAGGTCGTCAGCGCCGCGCCCTTGTTGCCGCGCTCCTCCTTCACGACCTGCACCAGCATCACCTGGCGGCGCTTGATGACTTCCTGGATCTTGTACTGCCGGCGCGGACGGAAGGTGCGCTCCGGCACTTCCTCCAGCACGTCATCGCCGCCGACGGATTCGACGTGCTCTTCCTCGATCTCCTCGCCGTCGTCCTCGTCGTCCTCATGGTCGCCGGACGCGGTGTCGGAGCCGTTCTCGTCGCCGGGCACGATGGTGACGCCGTGATCAGCATGTTCGCCCACGGCAGCGACGTCATCGTCGTCGTGCTCATCGTGATCATGCTCATGATGGTCGTATTCGTGATGTTCGTGCTCATCATGCTCGTGCTCGCCGTCATGATGCTCGTCGTGACCGTGATGCTCATGGTCATGCTCGTCGTCGTGCTCGTCTGCCGCGACAGCCGGGCTGGCCGCCTCGGCAGCGTGCGAGTCGCCGGTCTGCGGGCTCGCGGCCTCCGCAGCTTCGCCGGCGGGCTGCTCGGTAGCAGCGTCATGGTCCTGCGCGGCAACGGCATCAGGCTGACGGTCGGCATGCTCGCGCGATTCGTCGGCTGCGCCCTGCCGAGCTTCGCCCGAGGCGTCCCGACCTTGAGCCTCGACCGGGCCTTCGGAGAAGCCCTGCGCCTCGCTGGGAGCGGTCGCGTCGGCGTGCGGCTGATCGTCCTGCGCGTAGGCGTGGTGGTCTTGCGCCTCGTGGTCGGCCTCGTGCCCTTCGGTCGGGGCAGGGAGGCCCGCCTCGGCGGCCTCGACGATCTCGCTCTGGACCCGTTCGCCGCTGCCGCGGCGCCGTGAACTGCGGTGCCGGTTGCGGCGGCGGTTGGAGCGGTTCTCGCTTTCCTCTTCGGCTTCGCGGTGCGCGCGCTCCTCGGCCTCGATCAGAGCCTGCCGGTCGGCGACCGGGATCTGATAGTAGTCCGGATGGATTTCGCTGAAGGCCAGGAAGCCGTGGCGGTTGCCGCCATACTCGACGAAGGCGGCCTGCAGCGAGGGCTCGACCCGGGTAACCTTGGCCAGGTAGATGTTGCCGCGGAGCTGCTTGCGTTGGGCCGTTTCGAAATCAAATTCCTCGACGCGGTTGCCGCGGACGACAACGACCCGGGTCTCTTCCGGGTGGGTAGCATCGATCAACATCTTGTTGGGCATATTGGAACTCTTGGAGGCGACGGGCGCGATTGGCCGCGAGCGCGTGGCGCGCTGTCGGATGACGCGACGGTCCACCTGATTCGGGGGTGAGGGGAAGGCCTAAACGCAGCTGGTCGCGCCGCGCCAACCCTGATGCCGGCGGGGCGATTGGCCGGACGGGGGTCTGGCCCCGCATCGGCGCGGATCGTCCGCTGGTCATGGTTGGCAACTCAGTCTGGCGCATCAAGCGTCGGCCCGTCTGGAATATGTGGGCGGCAGCGGGTGCCGCCTTCTCTGTTGCCGAAGGCCAGATTGCGCCGAAACGCTTGCCTGGATCGAATACCCACCCTGTCACGGGTGCGGTATCAGGCTATACCGTGTCTGACCTGGTGCCCGGGCGGTCTCTGCGAGGAGGCGCCCTGACAGGCGCCACTCGGCTCGTGACCGGCTCTCCGTTGCGGCCGCGCGGGATCGCGCAGGCTTTGGTGGAGCGTCGGAAAGGCGCTGGACTCTTCGCAACGACCGAGGACCCGATATCGAGCACCCCGATCACGAAGCTTCCGGCGTTTCACCGGAGGTTGAACGCGACACAACCGGCAGTAAGGATTAGCCTTCAGCCCTTCGTACATACGAGGAATGGTCAGGTCGCGCAAGCGAAGCGTCGCGGAACCGCAACAATCGGTGGCCTTTAACGAAAATGACAAAATTTGGCGGTTAACCCCTGGGATTGGTTGCGGTAAGACGATCCCGCGGAGGCATCGATTTGGCAATTGGCCGGGCGAATTACCTTTCCTTGCTGGGATGCGCGTCGCTGTGCGTCACGCAAATGTTATGTGCGGCGGTCATTCCGGCCCGCGCCCAGAGCGGGCCGGTCGGCCAGGTGCCGTCCGCCGTGGTCGGGCCCGGGTTCCCCATCGCCACCGATGCACGGGTCGCAGGCGATTCCCGACAGACCCGATTCGTGCTCGATCTCGACCGGACGGTGCCGTTTCGAACCTTCCTGCTCAGCGAACCCTATCGCGTCGTCGTCGACCTGCCCCAGGTCAGCTTTCATCTGCCCACTGGAGCCGGGACCAGCGGCCGTGGTTTGGTGAAGGCGTTCCGCTATGGGATGGTGATGCCCGGTGGGTCCCGCATCGTCTTCGATCTCACCGGCCCGGCTCGAATCGCCAACTCCACGGTGCTGGATGCCGCCAACGGTCAGCCGCCGCGGCTGGTGCTTGAGCTGGAGGAGGTCGACGAGGCGACCTTCGCCCGCGCCATCGGCAGCGACAGCCGTCTTGCGCCCAGGCCTGCCGATTCGGGTTCCGCGACGGCGTCGGTCGCGGTCGCAGGAAACCCTGCGCCGGCAGTCCGGCCGCCGCCGACGACGGTCGCCATCGCCCCCCCTCCGACGGATGGTCCGCCGGACACCCGGCCCGTGGTCGTGATCGACCCCGGTCATGGTGGTATCGACTACGGCACCCAGGGCGGCGAGGTGCCGGAGAAGAATCTGGTGCTCGCCTTCGGCCAGGCGCTGCGCGACCGGCTGGAACGGTCGGGCAAGTTCCGCGTGATCATGACTCGCGACGACGACACCTTCATCCCGCTTGGAGACCGGGTCCGCATCGCCCAGAAGCAGTCGGCGGCTCTGTTCGTCTCCATCCACGCCGATGCGCTGCCGCGAGGTGAGGGCACTGCGCAGGGCGCGACCATCTATACGCTGTCCGACAAGGCGTCTGACGTCGAGGCGGAACGGCTGGCCGAGGCCGAGAACCGGGCCGACCAGATCGGCGGGGTCAATCTGACCGAGGAGCCGGCTGACGTCGCCGACATCCTGATCGATCTTGCCCGCCGGGAAACCCGCACGTTTTCCAACAGATTCGCCCGTGTGCTGATGAACGACATGAAGACGGCGGTGCATATGCATAAGCGCCCGCTGAAATCGGCCGGTTTCCGCGTGCTCAAGGCGCCCGACGTGCCATCCGTGCTGGTCGAACTCGGCTATGTCTCCAATAAGGGCGATATGGGGAACCTGGTCTCCGACGCATGGCGGTCGCGCACGGCGGACGCAATGGCGCGGGCGATCGATGCCTTTCTGGCCAAGCGCATCGCCAATGCGGGTCCCGAGAGGCCGGACAAGCCGGCGGCGGTGCGCGCAAAGCCCTAGTTTGGCCACAGCAACATCCGTATAAACGTGCTGCGAGGCACCCGGAATCAGTGAGGATTCCTTCTCGGCAGACTTGTGATAGGCTTGACCGCTGATAGGCTTGACCATGCGTTTCTCTGGCATGGGTCACGCGGCATTGCAGCCGACCGTGTGATTTTTGGCGGTAGCGCCTGTGGGTGCGCCGCGTCCGAGCCGAGAGACGAAACAAGAGTTGGAACGGATATTCGCCGATGCGCTTTCTGGTGCGGTTTTTGGGCTTCCTGTTCGCGGCCGGTACCGTCTTGTTCCTGGTCGGTGTGGCAGCAGCGGCCGGCCTGATCTGGCATTTTTCCAAGGACCTGCCTGACTACTCCCAGTTGCAGGATTATGAGCCGCCGGTGATGACGCGCGTGCACGCGGTCGACGGCTCGCTGGTCGGTGAATATGCCCGGGAGCGCCGGCTGTACCTGCCGATCCAGGCGGTTCCCAAGCTCGTGATCAACGCCTTCCTCGCCGCCGAGGACAAGAACTTCTACGAGCATGGCGGCATCGATTTCACCGGCATGGCGCGCGCCGCCGTGGTCTACGCGCAGAACTTCGGCTCGAATCGCCGTCCGCAGGGCGCCTCCACCATCACCCAGCAGGTCGCCAAGAACTTCCTGTTGACCAACGAGGTGTCGTTCGCCCGCAAGATCAAGGAAGCGCTGCTGGCGATGCGCATCGAGCGCACCTACTCGAAGGACAAGATTCTCGAGCTCTATCTCAACGAGATCTATCTCGGCTCCGGCGCCTACGGCATCGCCGCGGCGTCGCTGGTCTATTTCGACAAGTCGGTGAACGAGCTCACCGTGGCGGAGGCGTCCTATCTCGCCGCGCTGCCGAAGATGCCGGGCAGCCTGCATCCGATCCGCAATCGCGACCGCGCCATCGAGCGCCGCAACTACGTCGTCGATCGTCTGCTTGAGAACGGCTGGATCAAGCAGGCCGACGCCGACAAGGCGCGCAAGGATCCGCTGACGATCGCGAGCCGCAACACCGGCGCCCACATCTTTGCGGGTGAATATTTCGCCGAGGAAGTT
Source organism: Bradyrhizobium sp. SZCCHNR1017 (assembly GCF_032381375.1). Taxonomy (NCBI): domain Bacteria; kingdom Pseudomonadati; phylum Pseudomonadota; class Alphaproteobacteria; order Hyphomicrobiales; family Nitrobacteraceae; genus Bradyrhizobium; species Bradyrhizobium sp. SZCCHNR1017. The sequence continues at coordinate 338,530 of NZ_JAUHIR010000001.1, forward strand.
CGCCGCGACATCTTCGAACGTTATGGCGAGAAGAAACTCTACGAAGGCGGCCTGTCCGTCCGGACGACGCTCGATCCGAAGATTCAGGTCATGGCGCGCAAGGCCATGGTCGCCGGACTCGTGAGGTACGACCAGGAGCAGGGCTATCGCGGGCCTGTCTCCAAGCTCGATACTTCGGGCGATTGGGGGGTGAAGCTCGCCGACATCAAATCGCTCTCGGACATCTCACCGTGGCGGATGGCCGTGGTGCTCGAGACCAGTGACCAGTCCGCCCGCATCGGCTTCCAGCCGCCGCGCGAACTCGGCGGCGCCGTCAGCAAGGAACGCCAGACTGGCCTGATCACGCTTGACGGCGTGAAATGGGCGCGGGCTGCGACGGCCAACGGCCGTGGCAAGGTGCCGACGTCGGTCGCCCAGGTGCTGCAGCCGGGCGACGTGATCTATGCCGATCCGCTGTACAAGGAAGGCAATCCGGTCGAAGGCCAGTATCGCCTCGAGCAACTGCCCGAAGTGTCCGGCGCGATGGTTGCCATGGACCCGAACACCGGCCGTGTGCTCGCTATGGTCGGCGGATTCTCCTTCGACCAGAGCCAGTTCAACCGGGCAACGCAGGCCTATCGGCAGCCCGGATCGTCATTCAAGCCGATCGTCTATTCTTCGGCGCTCGACAACGGCTATACGCCGTCGACCCAGGTCGTCGACGCACCAATCGAGATCGACCAGGGGCAGGGCGGGCAGGTCTGGCGCCCCGACAACTTCTCGAACGGCAAATATCTCGGGCCCACGACCTTGCGCAACGCGCTGCGTCTGTCGCTGAACACGGTGACCGTGCGTCTCGCGCAGGACGTCGGCATGCCCCTGATTTCCGAATACGCCAAGCGGTTCGGAGTCTATGACGAACTGCCGAATTACCTCTCCTACGCCCTCGGCGCCGGCGAAACCACGGCCATGCGCATGGTCACGGCCTATTCGATGATCGCCAATGGCGGCCGTCGGGTGAAGCCGACCTTGATCGACCGCATCCAGGACCGCTACGGCCACACCATCTTCAAGCATGATGCCCGCGAGTGCCGCGGCTGCGACGCACCGGACGGCTGGAAGAACCAGAGCGAGCCGCAGCTGGTCGACCGTCGGGAGCAGGTTCTGGATACGATGACGGCCTACCAGATCACCTCGATGCTCGAGGGCGTGGTGCAGGCGGGCACGGCGACCGTGCTGAAGGAGGTCGGCAAGCCGATCGCCGGCAAGACCGGCACCACCAACGAGGCCAAGGACGCCTGGTTCGTCGGCTTCTCGCCGGACCTCGCCGTCGCCATCTACATGGGTTACGACAAGCCCCGGCCGCTCGGTAGGGGTAATGCTGCGACCGGCGGTCATCTGGCCGCGCCGATCGCAAAAGACTTCATGAAGCTCGCGCTGGCCGACAAGCCGGCCACGCCCTTCAAGATCCCGGCCGGCATCAAGCTGGTCCGTGTCGATGCCAAGACCGGCATGCGCGCGAGCCCTGGCGATGGCGGCCGCACGATCATGGAAGCGTTCAAACCTGGTACGGCGCCGCCGGACAACTACTCGGTCATCGGTGTCGCCGACGCCGATGGACGCGTGATGCCGTCGCAGAGCGGCGGCCAGCCTGATGCTGGCAGCTTCATCATCCGTCCGGGTACCGGTAGCCTCTACTAGACCGGCGAAACTGTGCTGGTGCGGTGCAGAGCGATTGCGCTTTGCGCCGAGCGCCGTTACATCCCCCTGTGAGAGATGATGCTGCGGCGCTTCGAGCCGTGGCCTGAAGAGAGCGACATGCGCGCCGAAATCGAGAAAATCGTAGAAGAGATCAAGCAGTCGGTCGGGCTGCTGAGGAGGCATCTTTGACGTCGAGACATCGACGGCAAGGCTGGCCGAGCTGAACAAGCTCGCCGAAGACCCCAATCTCTGGAACGACCCCCAAAAAGCTCAGCGGCTGATGCAGGAGCGGACCTCGCTGGAGGATTCGCTCACCGGCATTGGCAAGGTCGAGCGTGAGCTCAGCGACAACATCGAGATGATCGAGCTTGGCGAGGCCGAGAACGATCCCGGTGTCGTCACCGAAGCCGAGAATGCGCTGAAGGAGCTGAAGAAGGAGGTCGCGCGGCGCGAGCTCGAGGCGCTCCTGTCCGGCGAGGCCGACAAGTTCGACACCTATCTCGAGGTCCATGCCGGCGCCGGCGGCACCGAGAGCCAGGACTGGGCGCAGATGCTGCTGCGCATGTACGCCCGATGGGCCGAGAAGCACGGTTTCAAGATCGAGTATCTCGAAGAATCATTGGGCGAAGAGGCCGGCATCAAGTCGGCGACCATCCAGATCTCCGGGCATAATGCCTATGGTTGGCTGAAGACTGAAGCTGGCGTGCATCGCTTGGTCCGAATCTCTCCGTTCGATTCGAATGCACGCCGCCACACCTCGTTCTCTTCGGTGCAGATCTTCCCGGTCATCGACGACAGCATCAAGATCGACATCAAGGAGTCCGATGTCCGCGTCGACACCATGCGGTCCGGTGGCGCCGGGGGCCAGCACGTCAACAAGACCGAATCGGCGGTGCGGCTGACGCACATCCCAACCGGCGTTGCCGTGGTCTGTCAGGCTGGCCGGTCACAGCACAAGAACCGCGCCCAGGCCTGGGACATGCTGCGCGCACGTCTCTATGAGATCGAGCTGAAGAAGCGCGAGGAGAAAGCGGCGGCCGACCAGGCGGCCAAGACCGAGATCGGTTGGGGCCACCAGATCCGCTCCTACGTGCTGCAGCCGTATCAGATGGTGAAGGATCTGCGCACGGGCGTGCAGACGTCCGACACCGCCGGCGTGCTCGACGGCGATCTCGACGAGTTCATGGCGGCGACGCTGGCGCAGCGCGCGTTCGGCACGACGCCGGGCGCCGCGATCGAGGACGTCGATTGAGCGTGGCGCGCGTTGCCTTCATCGGGCTCGGGCGCATGGGCCATGGTATGGCCGGCCGTTATCTCGACGCAGGCTATTCCGTGGCGGTCTGGAATCGCAGCCGGGCGAAGGCGGAGGATCTGATCGCGCGCGGCGCGCGCTGGTCGACCTCGCCAGCTGATGCGGCAATCGATGCCGATGCGGTCGTTACGATGGTGGCTGATGACGACGCCTCGCGCGCGGTTTGGCTCGGGCCGGATGGCGCCGCGGCCACCATGCGGGTCGGCACGATCGCGATCGAATGCTCGACCGTATCGCGCGACCATGCGCTGCGCCTGTCGCGCGAGCTGGATGCGCGCGGCGTGACCTATCTCGACTGTCCGGTGACCGGGCTGCCCGACGCGGCCGCGAGCGGCAAGCTGACCTTGCTGGTCGGTGCCGACGCTGCCGATCTCGACCGCGCGCGGCCGTATCTGGAGCCGATCGGCTCGACGATTCGCCATTTCGGGCCCGTGGGCGCCGGGACAGTCTACAAGCTGATCAACAACCTGCTTGGCGCGATGCAGATCGCAGGTCTTGCGGAGGGGCTCGCAATCGCCGAGCAGGCCGGCCTCGACATGAAGCTCGTGCTGGAGGCGATCCAGAGCGGCGTCGCGGCGAGCCCCCAGGTTCTGCGCCACGCGCCGCGCATGATCGCGCGCAACTTCGCCGATGCAAGCTTCACCGCGGCGCTCCGTCACAAGGATGCAGCCTATGCGCTGCAGCTCGCCGAGCAGCTGCTTGGTGAGCGTCCCATCATGGCCCAGGCAGCCGTCGATGCCTATGCGCGGGCGAAGGCGGTGATGCCGGATGAGGACGAAGGCCGCATGATCGAGCTGGTGTCGCGGCCGAGATCCATGCCGTAGACACACCAACGGAAAGCGGGTGGACGGCGCGAGTCTTCGCCTGCAAGGCTCGCGCAGATGAAACAGCGGCTTGCGGCGATGACATCCCAGAACGAGAGCATGGACGCGCGGGACTGGTCGCTGCTCGGCCTGCTCTCGCTGCTGTGGAGCGGATCGTTCATCTTCAACGGCCTCGCCTTGAAGGAACTGCCCCCGCTGACGCTGGTGCTGCTACGCATCGTGCTGGCGGCGGCGATTCTGCTGCCGGTGGCGCGACTGCGCGGGCTCGGCTTTCCCAAGGGGGTTGTCGGCTGGCTGCCGTTCCTTGCCGTGGCGCTGTTCAACAATGTCGTGCCGTTCTGCCTGATCGTGATCGGCCAGACGTTCATCACCTCCGGCCTTGCTGCCGTCCTCAATGCGACGACGCCGCTGTTCACAATCGTGGTGATGGCCGCCGCGGGAGAGGAAAGGCTGTCGGCCCGGCGGGCAGCGGGTCTGGTCGTCGGCCTCGTCGGGGTCGTGATCCTGCGGGGCGGACCGGGGCTCGACGGCTCGGCAGGCGGCTACGGCATTCTGTTCGGTCTTGGCGCGTCGCTCAGCTACGGCATCGCCGCGCTGCTGGTGCGCCGCCATCTCGCCCATTCGCCGCCGCTTGCAACCGCCACCTTCCAGCTCTCGGCTTCCAGCGTGATGATGCTGGCCATCGCCGCTGTCGTCGACCAGCCCTGGCGTCTCCCGCTTCCCGGACTGCAGACCTGGGTCGCGGTCATAAGCCTTGCGGCGCTGTCGACGGCGTTCGCCTATATCGTGTTCTTCCAAATCCTGCGCCGGTCCGGGGCGACCAACGTGATGCTGGTGACGTTGTTGATCCCGTTGACGACGATCCTGCTCGGGTCGCTGGTGCTCGGCGAAAGCATCTCGTTGGGAGAGATCAGCGGCGCGCTGGTGATCGGGAGTGCGCTGCTGGTGATCGACGGTCGCATCTTCAGCGTCATTCGCCCTTCACCGCGACCGTCCTGCTGAACTGCACGCGCACGATCACTTCGTGCCGAACATCCGATCGCCGGCATCGCCCAGACCGGGCACGATGTAGGCGTGGTCATTCAGCTTCTCGTCGATCGCCGCGGTCCAGATCGGGATGTCCGGATGCTCCTTCTCGAACTTGGCGATGCCTTCCGGTGCCGCCAGCAGGCAGACGAAACGGATGTCGCGGGCGCCGCGCGTCTTGAGCAGCTCGGCAGCCGCGCAGGCGGAGTTGCCGGTCGCGAGCATCGGGTCCATCAGGATCACCGTGCGGTCGCTCAGGTCCTGCGGCGCCTTGAAGTAATACTCGACGGCCTGCAGCGTGTTGGGATCGCGGTAGAGCCCGATGTGGGCGATGCGCGCGGACGGCATCAGCGCCAGCATGCCGTCGAGGAAGCCGACGCCGGCGCGCAGGATTGGCGCAAGCGTCAGCTTCTTGCCGGCGATCTTCGGCGCCTTCATCGGCGCGATCGGCGTTTTGATGTCGACCAGCTCGAGCGGCAGGTCGCGCGTGACCTCGTAGGCCAGCAGCATGCCGATCTCGTTCAACAGCTCACGGAAGCCCTTGGTCGAGCGGTCACGCTCGCGCATCAAGGAGAGCTTGTGCTGGACCAGCGGGTGATCGACGACGTGAACGCTCGTGTTTGCCATGATTCAAGTCCAGCAGGATCGCAGGTTCTGTGGGAGATGGATGCGTGCCAGGCTCATGGCAGCACCTCGCGGCGGTCGGCGAGCATCGTCTCCGCCTGGCTGCGGCGCTCGGAGAGGAGCCCGGCGCTGACGTCCTGGATCAGGTTGAGCAGCACCTGCGCATCGCTGAGCCGCGGCACGGTCACGTAGTCGGCGCCGGCAGCGTAGAGGTCGTTGACGTCGGCGAGCAGGTCGGCGGTCGCGATGATCTTGGCCGTTGCATTGATGCTGCGGACATGGCGCACCAGCTTTTCGTTATTGGCACCCTTGAGCAGCGAATCCGGGATGCTCAGGATGATCAGCTCGGCCTGGCCCACCCCCGCATGAATCAGCGTGTCGACGTTGCTGATGTCGCCATAGGTCACCTGGATGCCGCGATCGGACAAGGTTCGGAAGACGACCGGGTTGAAATCGACCACGCCGATCTGCTCCAGCAGCGCTGGCTCGTTGCGCTCGATCTCGCTGAGCAGCGCGCTTGCCGTGCGGAAGAATCCGAGGAGAACGATCGGCCGTCCGGCGCCGTGTCCGCCCTCATGGCCGGCCTCGCCATCCTTGCTTGCATCGAGGTCGCGCAGACCGATCCGCTTGAGCAGCGGGATGCTTCGCCGCGCGATCGGATCGGAGCGTACGATGACGAAGGTCGAGAGCACGGCGAGCAGCACGAAAGCAAAGGACGCTGCGCTCGACGTGCCGTTCTTGAGGTGCCCGGCGGCGGCGCCGGTCTGGATCACCACCAGCGAGAATTCGCTGATCTGGGCGAGGTTGAGCGCCGGCAGCAGGCTGGCACGCAGGCCCTGCCGCATCATGTAGAGCGGTGTGAACGTCGTGAGCAGCCGGCTCGCCACCGTGAACAACGCGATCACCAGCGCCAGCCCCACCACGGACATCGTCGGGATCGGGATCGTCATGCCGAGCGCGACGAAGAACAGCGTGATGAAGAAATCGCGCAACGTCGTGACCTTGGCGGTGACGTCGAGCGCGTAGGGGAAGGTCGACAGCGAGACGCCCGCGACCAGCGAGCCCATCTCGCGCGACAGGTGCAGCCTTTCTGCGATCTCGCCGATCAGGAAGCACCAGGCCAGCGCGCCGAGCAGGATCAGCTCCGGGGTACGCGCGATGCGATGGAACACCGGCGGCAAGACGTAGCGGCTGAGGAGGAGGGCGATCGCGACCAGCGTGCCGGCCCGGGCGAACGACAGCAGGATCACGCTGACATGGAGGTCGTCGAGGCTCGGCTGCACCGCCAGGAACAGGATGGCGAACACGTCCTGCAGCACGAGCACGCCGAGCGTGATGCGGCCGGGCAGGGTGTCGAGCTCGCGCTTCTCGTACAGCACCTTGACGATGATGACGGTCGAGGACAGCGCGCAGGCGACGCAGAGATAGAGTGCGTCGTAGCTCTCGGCGCCCATCCGCATGCCGATCGCGACGAAGAACAGGATGCCGAGCGCGGCACCCCCGAGCAGTTGGACCCCACCGGCGATCAGAATCACCGGGCCGGCACGGATGATCTTCTTGAGGTCGATCTCGAGCCCGATCATGAACAGCATGAAGATCAGGCCGAGCTCGGAGATCACCGAAATCGACTCCTGGGACTTGACCCAGCCGGTGCCGAAGGGGCCAATGGCGAAGCCCGCGACCAGATAAGCGAGAATCGAGGGCTGGCGCCATCTGTGCGCCGCCAGTCCAAGCACCCACGCAAACAGGATGCAGAGCGTGATGTCGCCGATCAGTTCATGCATGAAGCAACCCCCGGGGCGGCAACTTATGTCGCGCCGCCGCGCAAGGAAACCCGCAATCTGTCACATCCGGACCGGCGCATTCGCGCTGCTGCTCATCGCGGCTGTTGCGGCCGGCGCGGCGCGGGCCGCCGACGACGTGACCACCGCTTTCGCGAGCTCGCTGACGCCCGTTCCGGCGGAGCCCGTCACGGTCACGGGCGCCGTCTATGTCCCCGTCTATTCCAGCGTCGCGATGACCCCGGGCCGGGTCCAGGCCGATTTCTCGGTGACGCTGAGCATCCACAACGCCTCCGAGCAGCGGCCGCTGATCGTCCGGCGCATCAACTACTACGATACGGCCGGCACGCTGGTGGAGGCGCATCTGCGCGAGCCCGTCGCCTTGAGGCCGTTCGCGACCGTCGAGATCTTCGTGCCCATCAAGGACACCCGCGGCGGCACCGGCGCCAACTTCGTCATCGACTGGGCCGCGACCGGTGAGATTGCCGAGCCCGTCGTCGAGGCGCTGATGGTCGGCGGCATCGGCGCCGGCCATTACGCCTTCATCAGTCAGGGCCGCCCGATCCGGCTGACCGGGCGGTGAGCGCGGGGCGGCTCAGGCCGCCCGCACGTTGCCGAGGAATCGGTCGACCTCCTGCCGCAGCCGGTCGCTCTCCTGCGACAGCGACTGCGCCGCCGACAGCACGTTGCCCGAAGCAGAGCCGGTCTGCGAGGCGCCGCGCTGGACGTCGACGATGTTGGCATTGACCTCGGCGGTGCCGCGCGACGCTTCCTGGATGTTGCGCGAGATCTCCTGCGTCGCCGCGCCCTGCTGCTCGACGGCGGCGGCGATGGTCGAGGAGATTTCCGACAGCCGCTCGATCGTCGTGCTGATCTCCCGGATCGCCGACACCGATTCCTGTGTCGCCGCCTGGATGCCCGAGATCTGCTGGGCGATCTCACCGGTGGCCTTCGAGGTCTGCTCGGCGAGCGCCTTGACCTCGGACGCGACCACGGCGAAGCCGCGGCCGGCATCGCCGGCGCGCGCCGCCTCGATGGTGGCGTTCAGCGCCAGCAGGTTGGTCTGGCCGGCGATGGTGTTGATCAGCTCGACCACGTCGCCGATCCTCGCGGCAGCCTTCGAGAGCTCGTTGACGCGGTCGTTGGTGGTGCGCGCCTGATCGACGGCGCCGTTGGCGATGCGCGCCGATTCCTGCACCTGGCGGCTGATCTCGGTCACCGACGAGGTCAGTTCCTCGGTGGCCGAGGCGACCGACTGCACGTTCGTCGCGGCCTGCTCGGACGCGGCGGCCACGGTGGTGGCGAGCTCCTGCGAGCGCGTCGCGGTCGAGGTCAGCGTGCCGGCGGACGTCTCGAGCTGCGACGAGGCCGAGGACACCGTCTGCACGATGCCGCCGATCGCGCTTTCGAATTCGCTGGCGAGCTTGTTCATTCCGGCCTTGCGCTTGACCTCGGCCGAGTGCTGCACGGCCTTCACTTCCTCGCTGTTGAAACGGACGATCGCCTGCACGGTCTGCAGGTTGCGCAGCGCCTCGCCGAGCTCGTCGTCGCGCTCCACCGGAATGCGGTTGTCGAGCTTGCCGGCGGTGATGTTCTGCATGGCGTCGTTGAGCACCTTGAGCGGCCGCAGCACCGCGCGGATGCTCTGCAGGCTGAACGTAGCGCCGATTCCGATACCGGCCAGGATCATCACAGAAATGATCGCGAGCACCACCAGATATTGTCTCTCGGCCTCCTCGTAGAGCGCCTTGCCTTCCTTCACCTGGATCTGAACAAGCTTGTCGAGCTCGTGCTTGGCGGCCTCGAACAGATCATGCCCCTTGGTGGCGATATGCTGGCTCGCCTCGTCGAACTTGCCCTGCTCGAGCAGAGCCAATCCCGGCCTGATGCCTTCCTCCAGATAGGCCTTGCGCTTGATCGCGAAGGCATCGGCGACGATCTTCTCCTCCGGCGTCAGGTAGCTCGCCATGTAGTCGGCCCAGACCTTGGTGATCCTGGCGCTGTTTCCGTCCACCAGCGCCCTGATGCCGTCGATCGGTTTTCCGGCCTTGCCGTTCGCCGCCGCAGACTGTTGCGACGACATGTTCTGCAAGGTGCGATCGTTGATCTCGAGCAATTGCGCCAGCGGGATCGTGCGATCCTCGTACAGCGACTTCATGGCGACGTTGGTGGAGCGGGTCGACAGCAGGCCGGCCGCGCCGATGATCAGCATGAACACGCCCAGCACCGCGGCCAAGGTCGTCAGGCGCGCCCTGAGCGTACCCGTGAAGAGCGACAGGCGGTCGAACACCGAGCGGCGGCGGATGACGCCCGCGCTGATCGCGTAGCCCTGCGCCTTGTTCTGATTCAACAGCCCGTAGACCTTCTCGGCCTCGGCGCGCTGCTCGGCCGGCAGCTTGGTGCGGATGGAGGTGTAGCCCGTGATCCGGCCGTTCTCGCGGATGGGGGATGCGCTCGCCAGTACCCAGTAGAAGTCACCGTTCTTGCGGCGGTTCTTGACGGCGCCGGCCCACGGCTTGCCTTGCTTCAGCGTGTCCCAGAGATTGGCGAATGCGGCCTCCGGCATGTCGGGGTGGCGGATGATGTTGTGCGGCTGGCCCATCAGCTCGTCGGGGGTGAAGCCGGCGGCATCGACGAACTGGTCGTTGAAGTAGGTCAGCTTGCCCTTCAGATCGGTGCGCGAGACGATCAGCGTCTCGTCGGTGATCGGGTATTCGTTGTGGGTGACAGGCAGATTTTTGCGCACGGTATGACTCCAAATTGTCCCACCTGCATGCGGACACTGGATGCAGAGTTTCAGATCACCGCCTAGAAGGCGCCGACTCCTTAAAAGTTGCGTAAAACCTAGGCACCGTACGACTACGCACTGCTCATAAAGGTTGCAATTTGTATGGAATGCTCGCTCTCGCGCGCAAGTATGTGATTCAGCGTGCAGAAAGAGCTCCCGCGGCGCGGTGCACCCGGGGTTTTCGGCAGCGCCCCCTCGACGCGAGGGTGCAGGGAATGCCGGGTGAAGGCCTCACCCATGGCCCGCCTGCGAGAAGAATGCAGGCGGCAGGTACCACAGGCAAAGCCGTAACCGGCATTCCCTGCGCGATGGTTTTAACAACTTATACGCGATCTCCCCGGGGACCGGCTTTCTTGCCCCCGTCATCCGCGCCAGCGCATCTGCACCGGCACGAACTTGGCGCCAGCATCGGGGCGCCAGGACCACGCGACTTCATCGTCCGCGACCGCCATGCCCGTCGTGCATCGCAGCCCGCGTCCACCGCATCCCGCCCCAACGTCCGTGACGACGCGTACGCCCCTCGCAGAGAGGGCAGGATGGGGGGATCATACATGATTTCTGGAAAAAAGAAATAACAAAATCGCGTGGGAGAATTCGGATGAGGGAGTTGCTGCTTGGCGTGATCCTCCCCTTCAGCCGAATGATGGCGCCCACCCGCGGTGGGGCCGGCCACGTCTTCGTGCTCCCGGCCAAGCGATGATCAGCCGCGTGGACCGTTTCGGCGGTCCGCTTGGCCGTTCTTCACCGGTTCACGCGCCGGGCGGCCCTTCCGTTCGAAAGCCCGCCGCGGCGATGCCGGCGATCGCGCAGGCTTCGTCATTGTCGCCGAGATCGCCGGAGATGCCGACGGCGCCGAGCACCTGCCTGTCCGGTCCGAGCACCAGGACGCCGCCGGGCGAGGCGACGAGGCGGCCGCCGGTCGTGGCTGATAGCATCGTGAAGAATGTCGGCATGTTGCCGGCGCGACGGCTCAGCTCGCGTGATCCGAAGCCCATGCCGAGCGAGCCGAAGGCCTTGCCGAAGGCGATGTCGAAGCGGACGATGCCGGCGCCGTCCTCGCGCTGATAGGCGATCAGGTGTCCGCCTGGATCGAGCACGGCGACCGCGAGCGGCGCGAGGTTCTTCGCACGCGCTTCGCGCAGCGCGGCGTCGATGATGATCACTGCGTCGGCGAGCATCAGCATGATGTGCGGTTCCTCATTCAATCTGCGATAGTGCCTCAGACGAACATCGCGAGGATGCCGAGAGGGTTCTCGGGCCGCGGAACGCGGAAACTGATCGTCTTCCAGTCCGCAGCGGCCGGCCGTTCCAGGCAGCGATCGAGCCAGCGGTCGACATGGGGCCATGGTGACATGTCGAGCGTGCCGAGCCGGGCCAGCGTCATGACGGCGGCGACATTCAGGTCGGCCACGGTGAAGCGGCCGCTGACGAGATAGGGCCTCTCGGTGAGATGCCGATCGAGGACCGCCAGCGGACGGCCGAGCTTGGTGAGCGCGATCCCGAGCTCGTCGGCATCGCGCTTGTCGGCATCGAACAGGACGCGATTGGCTGCGGCGAGAAGCAGGGGCTTCTCGATCTCGGTCACGACCCAGAAGCTCCACTGGGTGACGAGCGCGTCTTCTTCCAGGGTGGCCGGAGAAAGGTCGCTGCGGTAGCGGCGCGCCAAATGAAGGTTGATCGCGAGCGACTCGAACAGGCGGATCTCGTCGGAGACGAACGTGGGCACGCGTCCGTTGGGATTGATCTTCAGGAAGTCCGGCGTGTGGGTGCTGCCGTCGGTGAAGCCGGTCGGAACGTGCTCGAAGTCGAGCGCGAGCTCCTTCAGCATCCAGGCGCAGCGATGCGCGCGCGAGTGCATCGAGCCGTACAGACGTATCATGGTGTTTCCCCGGTTGTGACAGGCCTGCTGCGAGGCTCTTTGTCATTGGAGTGTTTGTCGTTCAGCGCGAGGCGCTGGCGGATCCGCGGCTGGCGCCTCCGGTGGCCGGATGCGTTAAAGGACGTCGGCGTGCACCCAGATGCCGTGGAAACCCTCGTGCACCCGGCACGGGAAGCGGATTGTCGCAATGGGGCCGGCCGACAGATTGCGTGCGTCGAGGATGACGAGATCGGTGCGGTTCTCCGCCCGCCGTCCGACGATGCTGAGCAGCCAGCCGTCGCCCTCGGCTGCGTGCGCGCTGCGGGGAACGAAGCATGGCTCCTCGGGCGAGCTCTCGGGGCCGGCGTAGTAGAAGTCGAGCTTGCCTGTCTCCTCGTCGAAATGTCCGAGGCAGGTGAAGGGCGGTCCCTTGGGGCCGAAGGGCAGCATCGGGCCGAGCTTGGGATTGTTGGTGCCGAACCAGAAGTGCCGGACGCGGGCCATCGCGAAGCGCTGGTCGATGACCGGCATCTCGCCGATGTGTCCGATGAAGCGCGAGATGTCGATGGCGCCAGATGCACTCGACAGATCGATCGTCCAACGTTCGCCGAAGGGCGGCAGCTCCTTGGCCTCGGGATCGCGGATGTCCGGGAACTGGCTGAGCCAGCCGGACTCCGTGACGAACTGGTCGAGCACCAGGCGGCTGCCGTGCTCCCAGGCGTTGAAGGTGTGGGTCTGCATCGCGAGCTTCGGCGCGGTGAACCAGCGGATGCCGGCCACGCCCTGCCAGCGCGGGATCACGGCGACATGGGTCTGCCTGTGGCTGTCCCAATGCCAATAGGGCTCGCCCTTCCTGACGCGATCCCAGTCGCAGACCATCGGGCAGATCACGAAGGCGATGTAGTTGCGTGATACCAGGAAGTCGTGGACCATCGAGCAGTAGGGCGCGGTAAAGCGCTCGGTGCGGGTGAACTCGCCGTCCGGCGCGATGGTGTAGAGCTCGATGTCATTGCTGGCCGTGCCCTCGCAATTATAGGCGAACGCGATGCACTCGCCGGTGAGCGGGTCCATCTTGGGATGGGCGGTGAAGGTGCGGCTCCGGAGCTGGCCGCCGAAATCGGTCTCGCCACGGGTCTCCAGCGTGACCGGATCGAGCTCGTAGGGGCGGCCGGATTCCTTCAGGGCATAGAGCTTGCCATGGTGCCACATCACCGAGGTGTTGGCGGTGTTGGCATCCTCGCCCGCCACCTCGGGTGAATCGGTGAACGGATTGCGATAGGCGCCGAACAGCGCCTTGCGCGCCTGCCGCTCGATCAGGAACTTGCGGGTGCGGACGTAGCGCATCGCCAGATCGGCATGACCGTTCTGGATGCGGACCATGTGCACCATGCCGTCGCCGTTGAGGAAGATGTCCTTGCCCAGCAGGGGCGGGTAGGTGTGGTCGGCGCTGTTGCGGTAGTAGACGCCTTCCAGCCCCGCCGGAATGCGGCCGATCACCTCGAGGTCGTGCACCTCGCCCTCGATCCGTACCGGAGCGGCATAGCCGGAGAACACGATATCCTGCGGAAACTCCAGGCCGTTGTGCTGCGTGACGTGCTTGTTCATGGGACTCTCCTTGGGGGCAGGGGGCTCAGGCGGAGCGCAGCATTGCCGGTGATGCGGCGGTGCGTGCCTTGAAGGTCAGCATCAGGACGACGGCGAGCGTGGATATCGTTCCGGCCACGTAGCTCAGGCCGCCGTAGCCCAGGCTCTCCACGATCGCGCCGGCGACGGCGGGTCCCGCGGCCGATCCGATCATCATCATCGCCGGTGTCGCCGCGACTGCGCGCCGGCTCGGGTCGATCTGCGACAGCAGTCCGAACAGGAACGTGTGGGTGAAGATCACGATCGAGACGTAGGGGATCGCAAAGGCCGCGTAGGTCGAGAAGCCCTGGGCATTGACGATCACGAAAGCCAGCATGGCCTGCAGCAGCGGGCCGGCAATGCCGATCGCGATCGGCGACAGGCGTCGTTGCAGGGCCGCCGCCAGCGCGCCGGGAAGCAGGTTGATGAAGCCGACGGCGATCAGCACCTTGGTGACGTCGTCCTGCGACAGCCCCTTGTGACGGCCGATGCGCTCCAGGAAGGAGAAAACGAGCGACTGGTTGAAGGCGAGGCAGATCACGACGGCGATGATCAGCCAGGCTCGGCCGGGCATCGCGTGCAGCATCTCACCGCCGGTCTCGGCGGCGGCGACGGAGCGCGGGAAGCCGAGAGAGGCCAGGAGCGCCGCGACCGCCATGCTGGCTGCGAACACCGCGAACAGCAGGCGCGGGCTGATCGCATGGATCAGGGCCGGCACGGTGGCGAAGAAGGCGACGCTGAAGACGGCGAGCGCGACATTGGCGAGGCCGAACAGGCGGTGCGGATTGTCGGTACGGCCCATCGTGCCGTGCGTCATCGACAAGGCGGCACCGGCTGCGAGGCCCGCGATGGCGTGGATGACCGGCAGGACCCAGAATGGCACCAGCTCTGGCGGCCTGCCCGCGAGATAGCCGAACGCCGCAGCGGCCACGACGAAGCCGCCGACCACGATGCTGCGCGCGTCGAGCCGCGTGAACGATCGCGCGGTCACCAGGCTCGCGAGCACGATGCCCGCCAGGAAGCTGGTGACGGTCGCACCCGCCTGCGCCGGCGACAGACCGTAGAATTCGATGAACGTTCCGACCCAGACCGGCAGCGCCACCAGGTCCAGCATGCCGGCTACGTGGCACGTGGCGAGCACGACTCCACCCGAGCTCGATCGGCTCATGTTTCCCTCCCCGTGAACGGACCAGTCGCGGGGGCCCCTTGGCCCGGGCTTTCGCGCCCTCTGCCGACGCTGGTCCGAGCACACGCTAGGTCGAACCCGTGATCCGGCAAAATCGATTGAATTGCGCATCGTCATCGATACGATCGATACCAAGTGACAAGTCCAGGGGAAGGGAGCGCGCTGCGATGCGGCTGGACAGGTTCGATCTCAATCTGCTGGTGGCGCTCGACGCGCTGCTCGACGAGCGCAACGTCACGCGGGCTGCGGATCGCCTCCGGCTCGGTCAATCCGCGACCAGCGCCGCGCTGGCGCGTCTGCGCGAGTTCTTCGAGGACGAGTTGTTGACCCAGGTCGGACGGCAGTTCGAGCTGACGCCGCTCGCCCAGGCGCTGGTCGAGCCGGTCAAGGACACGCTCGTTCGTGCGCGCGCCGCGATCAGCACGAGGCCGGACTTCGATCCCTCGACGATCAGCCGCACGTTCCGAATCTGTGCATCCGACTACGCGACCTATGTGCTGGTGTCGCGAGTGGCGATCGCGCTCGCGCAGCGCGCGAGCGGATTCCAGCTCGAGATCGCGCATCTGCCCAAGCATGTCGAGCAGGTGTTCGGGCTCGGCGACATCGACCTGCTGATATTGCCCGAGCAGTATGCATCACGGATAGCGCATCCGCAGACGCATCTGCTGTCGGACGATCATGTCTGCATGATGTGCCGGGAGCGGCCGTTGCGGCGTGGCAAGCTGTCCGAGGACGATTATTTCGCGGCCGATCACGTCAACGTCCGCCTCGGCGAAGCCGGCACCTTCTCGTTCGAGGAATTGTTCTTCCCGCGCGCCGGCCGGCCGCGAAAGATTGCCTGTACGGTCGATTCCTACTGCCTCCTGCCCAGGATGTTGTGCGGGACGGACCGGATCGCGACACTGCATCGGCTGCTCGCGCAGGATCTGGCGCTGCATTATCCCGTGAAGTTCGTCGGCTTCCCGTTCGAGATTCCGCGCCTGAACGAGTCCATGATCTGGCCCTCGTTCAGGGATCAGGACCCCAGCCACAAATTCCTGCGCCAGGTGTTCGCCGAATGCGCGGCGCAGATTGCGTCCGAAGGCCGGAGCAGGGCACGCGCGTCGCGCAAATGACCGGATGTTGTCTCGTGCCCGCGGTCGGCGACCATTCCGACCTGCTGCTCGGCGCGATCACGGTGAGGGATCTGGCCTTGCGCAAGGCGCTCAAGGATGTGCTGGTGCGGCTCAGCATCGGCGTCTCGCAGGACGAGGCGGCGCTGGAGCCGGGCGAGTTGTGGGAAGATTTGTCGCGCTTTGTCGATGCGCTCGGCGCGGCGTGAGCCGGTCGGGTCCGGGCGCGGCCGGGCCAGCCATGGGCGGCCTCGGCGGCCGGTATCCCGGAATTGTCCGGTGTCGTGCCCGCCCGGCTGCAATGGTGTTTCGCCGGACCGGATGGTATGGCTCGACACACGCGCGATCGACGCGACCAGCAATGGACCGAGGCATGATCATGAGCGGCAAGCCGGTGATCCGGATCATTCTTGGGGTCGCGGCCCTCATTGTCCTGGCGGCAGCGCTGGTCGTCGTGTTCGATCCCGCCCTGGTCCGTGACGTCCCGATCATCGGGCGGGACAAAACGGCCGCGAGCGGAGCGGCAATCCCGGCGGCCGAAGCGCCGGGGCAGTCCGCATCGGTTCCGACCGCCGAGCAAGCGCCGTCCGCCGCGGACCATGGTCGCGGCGCGAGCCCGCTTGCGACGATGCAGCAGCAGGCGAGTGGTCTTGCCGACGCGCTGGGCCCGCTGGTTCCACAGTCGGGCGCCGAAAGCGATGGTCCGGCGTTCGATGTCGTCAACGTCGCTCCTTCGGGTGACGCCGTCGTCGCCGGGCGCGCAGCGCCCGGCGCCACCGTGGAGCTGCTGCGCAACGGCGAGGTTCATGACCGCGTCGTTGCGGACCGGGCCGGACAGTTCGCCATGGTGCCGCCCCGTCTCCCTGCCGGAACCTACGATCTGACCCTGCGATCGAAGCTCGCCGACGGACACGAGGTGACGTCGAAGCAGAGCGTGGCGGTGAACGTCGAGGCCGGGCGGCAGCAGGCCACGGTGGCTCTGCTGTCGCCGGATGAGCCGACGCGCGTTCTGTCGAAGCCGGCCGGCGCGATCCCGCAGGCGCCGGCGGTGGACGCGGTGGATCACGAGACGAATGGCGTCCTGCGCGTCAACGGCCGGGCGCGTCCGGGCGCGACGGTGAGGCTTTATTTGAACGATCGCCTGATCTCATCGACGGTGGCGGGTGCCGACGGACGTCTCAGCATCGCGATCGGCAAGGACGTCAGCCGGGCGGGCAAAGACCGGATCAGGCTCGACGAGGTCGATCCGGCATCCGGCTCCGTCCAGGCGCGCGCCGAGGTCCCGTTGAGCCTGCCCGACGACGCGACGACTGCATCGCTGTCCTCGGTTGTTGCGGGGGCCGAGACGGCCAAGGCACGCGCGGCCGCTCAGTCCACGCTGGTCGCGGCTGCAGGCAACCCGCGTGAGGCGATCGTGCCCTCTGCCAGAGGCGAGCCGAAGATGACGACGGTCACGGTCGCCCGCGGCGATAGCTTGTGGCACATCAGCCGCCGCCTGCTTGGGGGCGGCACGCGCTACGCGGTCATCTACAAGGCAAACCGGGAGCAGATCCGAAGTCCCGATCTGATCTATCCGGGCCAGGTCTTCATGCTCCCGGCCAGGCGATAGGCCCGGCTGTGGAGCGCCCGCGCGGGACGCTGCACCGCACCAACTTGATGTGAGCTGATTGACCTAGCCCGCGCTCAGCCGGACGCCGGCGCGCAGGAATTTCTGCGGGTCGACGGCTTCGCCGTCGATGCGGGTCTCGTAGTGCAGATGCGGGCCGGTCGAGCGGCCGGTCGAGCCGACCTCGCCGATGATGTCGCCGATCTTCACATGCTGGCCGATCTTGACGTTGATCTCGGAGAGATGGCCGTAGCGGGTGGAGAGGCCGTTGCCGTGATCAACCTCGACCATGCGGCCGTAGCCGCCGGCCCAGCCGGCGTTGACCACCTTGCCGTTGGCGGTGACGCGGACCGGATCGCCGGTGGCGGCGCGGAAGTCGAGGCCGGTGTGCATGGCTGGGCGGCCGAGGAACGGATCGGAGCGCACGCCGAAGCCGGAGGTGAACTCGACCTCGCCGATCACCGGCTTGCGATAAGGCACCAGCGACAGCGTGCGGTTCATCTTCTCGACCTGGGCGCGGGTGATGCTGATGCGGTAGAGCTGGCGCTCGAACGGACCGGATTCGGCGCCGAGCTTGACCGGCACGAACGGGCCGCCCATGCCGCCCTTCGGTGCCGCGGCTTCGAGCTGACCCATGTCGAGGCCGAGATCGGTGATGACGCCGCGCATCCGGCGCAGCTTCGATTCCAGCGTCTCCTCGGCCGAGGACAGCATCGCGATCTGCCGCGCCTCGACCTGGTCGAGCGAGCGCGTCAGCCGCGTCAGCACGTTGTCGACGCCGGCGAGCTTGGTCGATGGGTTCGGCTGCGCGTTGGCCATCACGGGGCTGCGCGATTCGAGCCGGGCCTCGCGGTCCGGCGGCGCGGTGAAGATCACGGTGTCGCTGATCGGCGACGGCTTGGGCGTGGCTGGCGCCGACGGCGGCTCGATCGCGACAGGCGCGCGCGCCGGGGCGCGGATCGAGCCGGTGATGTCGGGCATGCTGCCGAGCGCGGTGGCGCGGCCTTCAAGCGCGCTCTGGCGCTTCAGGATCTGGTCGAGCTTCTGGTCGAATTGCTCCTGGTCGAGCAATTGCCGGCTGGTGGCGCGATCGACCTTGGCGCGTAGCTCGGCGATGCGGTCCTCATAGGCGTATTGCATCTCGGCCTGGCGCGCGATCAGCCGCGTCAGCACGTCGTCGCGAAACGCGAAATAGGTCGCGGTCGCCGCCGACCACAGCCCGAGCAGGCTGACGGTGCCGACCACGATCCAGAATACCACCGGGCCGATGCGCACCTGCTTGCCGGCATGCACCAGCGTGTAGTCGCTCTGCGACGCGGCCGCGACCGGCGCCGGATGGCTGACGGGGGCGCGCCGATGGTGATGGGCGTGCCCACGGTCATGAGAATGGTGCTGGGGATATTCGGCGTGATGGCCGGAACGATACGACATCGGCACTCCCGCGCCGGCCGGAGATCGTCGTTCCAGCGGCGTCATTTACGGGAGCGATTTGACCCCTGCATGGTTAATTTTCCGCCAACGCCGTCAGGCGCATTCTCAGAGCGCGCGCGCCGCCGCGAGCACCGCGTCGGCATGGCCGTCGACCTTGACGTTGCGCCACACTTTGGCGACGCGGCCGTCGGCGCCGATCAAGACGGTGCTTCGGATGATGCCGAGAAACTTGCGGCCATAGAGCGACTTCTCGCCCCAGGCGCCGTAGGCCTCCAGCATCTCATGTGTCTCGTCCGAGATCAGGGGCACGGCGAGATCGTGCTTGTCGCGGAAATTGTCCTGCGCCTTGACCGAATCGGCGGAGACGCCGAGCACTGCGGCGCCGGCGGCAGCGAAGTCCTTCGACAGGCGGGTGAAGTCGATCGCCTCCTTGGTGCAGCCGGGCGTATTGGCCTTGGGATAGAAGAACAGCACGAGCTTCTGGCCGCCGTAGTCGGCCAGCGAAACGGTTCCGCCGCCATCGCGCGGCAGCTTGAACGCGGGTGCCTTGACGCCCTCGGTGAGGCCCGTTCCAGTGGTGGCTGGCGTCCTGGTGGGCCCGGCCTTCGCAGCTCCCGTTTTGGTGGTCGCGGCTTTGGACGTCGTGGTCTTTGCGGAGGTCGTCTTGGTAGAGGTCGTCTTGGCGGCTTTCGCCACTGCCGGTTTGGCCGTCTTCTTGGTGGCCTTCTTGGCCGCGGTGGCGAGCCGGTTCCCGTCAATCGCCCCGTAGGACGCCGGGTTGGAGGATTTCTTTTGTGATTCCTTTGACATACGCCTTCCTTTCGTCGCTTTCGGCGGCTCAAAAATGAAAGTATCTCGGTTCTTGTCCGGTGTCCCGGGATCGATCTGGAATCCGTGCTTCGCGGCGCGCAGGGGATCGCGCCTCTTGCGATGAAGCGAAGATCATGGCTACCAGCAGGCGTGAGCACCAGCGCAGTTGAGCACAGTGCAATGACGACTCTCGTACCGTCTCCGGATCAGACGTCCCCGCCACAGAATTCGTCCGGCGGTGGAGAGGCGCCGGTCCGCTGGCGCGAGCAGGTGGGCAAACCTGACGGCGGCGGGGGATAGTGACGAGGATGTCGCGCGTCGTCCGCGCCGCCGGCGAAGCGCCAGCGGCGTGTTGACAGCACCCGCCGAAGCGTGACGGGATCATTTGGGGCATCGAGTCCTGCCGGCAGTGAGCACGCGCGCTGCGTGAACGGGCGGGGCCACACCGGCGACCAACCTGGCCGAGGCCAGGTTGGCACGAATGTTTCGGACACGAGGGGCCGGCACCGAGAGGCAATGGCAAGACAGACATCACCCCACCGGCCCCATCTGCAAGCGGACACCCAGGGCCAGCAGTGGGATGAGGCCGACTGGGATGTGGCCGACCAGTATGAGGCTGCCGCCGAGCACGACGAGACGGTCGGGCAGCGCGCCCGGCGCCTGTTGTCGCGGCCCGATTCGGGCGGGAGCACCGGTCGATTCGGCTGGGCGCGTCCGCGTCTGCCGGGCGGCCGCGTGGCCAAGCGGATCGTCATCACGCTGGCATCGCTCATGCTGCTCGTCGGGCTCGGCTTCGCCGGCCTGTGGCTGCGGCTCGGTGCGGGCCCGATCAGCCTCGATCTGGCGACGCCGTGGCTCGCGGCGGCGATCGAGGACAATATCGGCCACGGCAACACCGTCGAGGTCGGCGGCACCCAGATCGAGCGTGCCGGCCGGATCAGGATCGCGGTCCGGATCCGCGACATCATCGTGCGCGATCAGGATCACGCCATCGTCGCCAGCGCGCCCAAGGCCGAGGTGCGGCTGTCCGGCGCCGCGCTGCTGATGGGCCAGCTGCGTGCCGAGAGCCTCAAGCTGGTCGACGCCGAGCTCGCGATTCGCATCACCCCGGACGGCACCGTCACGGTGTCGACGGGGGAGACCACCAAGCCGCTGGCAACGGGCGTCGCCTCCAAGCGCGATGCCGGCCTGCCGCCGACATTCCCGCGACCGGGACAGGCCGCGCCACCGCCCAACGCACCGGGACCGCAGGCCGGCTCGCAGCCAGCACCGCCGGCCATGTCGACTGTGCCCGCGACCGCTGCGCCGAACGGCCTGCTTGCCGGCCTGGACTGGCTCGACAGCCTCAGCCTCACCGGGCTCGATGGCCAGAACCTGAACGAGATCGGGTTGAAGAACGGCGTGCTGATCGTCGACGACCAGCAGCGTGGCAACAAATGGACGTTCGAGAACATCAGCCTCAGCCTGCGCCGGCCGTCCGGCGGCGGGGTGGCGCTGAGCCTCGGCGAAGAGGGCGCCAAGCCGTGGCAGCTGCGCATCCTGGTCGGGCCCCAGGCCAACGGCGTGCGCACGGTGGACATCAAGGCCGACAAGGTCTCCACCAGCAACATCCTGCTGGCGATGCGGCTCAAGGATCTCACCTACATGGCGGACCTGCCCATGACCGGCGAGATCAAGGGCGAGCTCGCGCGCGACGGGCTGCCGACCTATCTGCGCGGCAAGATCAACATCGGCGCCGGCAAGATCATCGACACCGATACGCCCGACTATCCGATGGCGATCGACTCCGCCGAGATCAGCATGGAATGGGACGCCGGGCGCCGCGTGCTGATCGCGCCGTTGAAGGTGATCTCGGGCGCCAACCGCATCACGCTCAACGCCAATCTCGAGCCTCCGAACGACACCGCAAACGACTGGCGGCTGGGTCTCAACGGCGGCACCATTCTGCTCGGCGCCATCGAAAACGAGCCACCGCTGATCTTCAACCGCATCTCGATCAACTTCCGCTTCGACACCGAGGGCAAGCGCGTGCTGCTGACGCAGGCGGAGGTCTCCAATGGCGAGATCGGCGTCGCCGGCACCGGCAGCGTCGACTATGCCGGCGAGCCGCGGCTGAAGCTCGGCTTCGCGGCGACGCCGATGCCCGCGCTGGCGATGAAACGGATCTGGCCGGCGCTGATCGTGCCGGAGGTGCGGGCCTGGATCATCGAGCGCATCGAGCGCGGCTCGGTGCAGCGGATCGACGTCGCCGTCAATTCGCCGACGCGCAACCTGCCGCGCAAGGGGCCGCCGATTCCCGACGATGGTCTCGACGTCAACATCGTCGCCACCAATGTCACCGTGCATCCGGTCGACGGCTTGCCGTCGGTGCGCGATGCCGACGTGAAGGCGCATGTCACCGGCCGCACCGCGACGGTGACGATCGGGCAGGGCGTCGCGGATACGCCGGCCGGGCGCAAGCTCAACTTCTCCGACGTCGTGTTCGAAGTACCGGACATGGCGCCGAAGCCGTCGCCGTCGCGGGTACGCATGCGCGTCGAAGGGCAGGTCGCCGCTGCCGCCGAGATCCTCGCCTCCGACCGGCTCAACGATCTGTCGTCGATGCCGATCGATCCCAACCAGACCAAGGGAACGTTCCAGGCCAGCGTCAATCTCGCGATGCCGGTCAAGGGCGAACTGACCAAGGCCGACACCAGCTACGCGGTCACGGCCGATCTCAATGGCTTTGCCGCCGACAAGCTGGTGATGAACCAGAAGCTCGAGGCCAACACGCTCAAGATCGTGGCCAACACCGCCGGCTATCAGGTGAAGGGCGACGTCAAGATCAACGGCCAGCCGGCCACGCTCGACTATCGCAAGCCGACGGAAGGCGACGCCGACATCAAGATGCAGGCGATCCTCGACGATGCCAGCCGGGCCCGGCTCGGCATGGATCTGGGCACCGCGATCACCGGCAACGTGCCGCTCAAGCTCAACGGCAAGATCGCGGGCTCCGCCGATCGCGACAGCCGGCTCGGCGTCGAGGCCGATCTGACCCAGCTCAAGCTCGACAACCTGCTGCCGGGCTGGGTGAAGAATCCGGGCAAGGCGAGCAAGGCCACCTTCAACGTGGTCGCCAAGCAGCAGTCGACACGCTTCGAGGACATCAACATCGAAGGCGGCGGTGTCTCCATCAAGGGCTCGCTGGAAGTCGACCAGAACGGCGACCTGATGAACGCCAACTTCCCGACCTATTCGCCGTCGGAAGGCGACAAGACGCAGCTCAAGGCCGAGCGCGGCCAGGACGGCGTGCTGAAGCTGTCGATGCGCGGCGACGTGTTCGACGGCCGCGGCTTCCTGAAGTCGGCGATCTCGGGCACCAACAAGGACGCCGACAAGAACAAGGCACGCTCCAACCTCGACTTCGACGCCGAGGTCAAGCTCGGCGCCGTCGCCGGCTTCAACGGCGAGGCGCTGCGCAGCGTCGACCTCAAGTTCTCCAGGCGCGGCGGCGCCTTCAAGAGCTTCAATTTGACCGGCAAGGTCGGCCGCGACACGCCCGTCACCGCCGACATCCGCGTCGGCCGCGAGGCGCCGAGCGCCGACCCTCGCGCGCGTCGCCAGGGCCGCGAGGTGATCTATCTCGTAACCAACGATGCCGGCGCGCTGCTGCGCTTCGCCGACACCTATTCCAAGATGGCTGGCGGCGAGCTGGAACTGGCGATGGAGCCGCCGACGGCCGACTCCAGCCCCAAGGAAGGCCTGGCGATCGTTCGCAACTTCACCGTCAGGGGTGAGCAGGCGCTGGATCGCGCCGCCTCCGGCGCAGCACAGGGCGCCTCGCAAGGCATCGCCTTCACCATGCTGCGCGCGGAGTTCACGCGGCAGAACGGGCTGCTCTCGATCCGCGACGGCGTCGTCAAGGGACCGACGCTCGGCCTGACCATCGAGGGCAGCATCGACTACAACGTCAACCAGGTCCGGGCTTCGGGCACGATCGTGCCGCTGTACGGGCTGAACAACATGTTCAACCAGATCCCGATCGTCGGGCTGTTCCTCGGCGGCAGCAATGAAGGTCTGTTCGGCGTGACCTATGAGGTTGTGGGCACGCCAAGCCAGCCTGTGGTGCGCATCAACCCGATCTCGGCCATGCTGCCGGGCGTGACGCGCAAGATCATGGACTTCAACACCGGCAAGCAGCCATACCCGCCGGCGGAGCTGCCGCCGAACAATTGACGCTGCCGGCCGCCGGCGTTCGGCGACGTCAACAGACCCGATCGATGCGGTTCAGGCCGCTCTGAGGCCAGCAAGGAAGGTGTCGACCTCGCGGGAGAGCTGCTCGGCCTGCTTGGAGAGGTTGCCGCCCGCGATCAGCACGTGGCCGGCACTCCCGGTCTCATTGGCCGCCGTCGAGACGCCGCCGATGTTGGCGGTGACCTCGCGGGTGGCCTGCGCGGTCTGGGTGACGTTGCGCGCGATCTCCGCGGTGGCCGTTCCCTGTTCCTCGATCGCCGATCCGATCGTGGCCGCGATCGCGGACACCTCCTCGATGGTCAGGGTGATGGCGTCGAGCGCGCCGACCGCTTCCCGCGTCGCGTTCTGGATCCGGGCGATGCGGTCGCCGATCTCCTGCGTGGCCTGTGCCGGTCTGGCTGGCCAGACTCTTCACCTCCGCCGCGACCACGGCAAAGCCGCGCCCGGCTTCGCCGGCGTGCGCGGCCTCGATCGTGGCGTTGAGCGCCAGCAGGTTGGTCTGGCCCGCGATGCTCGAGATCAGCTCGGCGACGTGCTCGATCTGCTTGGCGCCATCGGCCAGGGCGCGGACGATCCCGTCGGTATGGCGCGCGCTTTCGACGGCGCGTCCTTGCCGAAACAACTATCATCAAGCTGCTTACTAATCATGAACGCGTGGTTGTTGTGCGCCGTCCACTATGTGGACGGGCGGCTATCGGAGCGCGCAAGCACATCGTACTTGGACCGCGGGCCGACTAGGTGCGAAGGGCCGGAACGACCAGGAACGGGATCATGCCGATGACGACGCTCACGAGCGCGAGCAGAATGACGGCATCATAGCCGTGGGTGAGATCGTGGATGACGCCGCCGCTCCATGATCCCAGTGCCGATCCGAGCCCGCTGCCGATCGTGATCGTGCCGTAGATGGTCCCAAGCCGCCTGCCGCGGAAGATCTTCATCGCGGTCGCCGACAGGAGCGGCCCGCGCGAGCCGATCATGCTGCCGAAGCAGACGACGAAGCCGGTGAGCAGGAAGATGTTCGGCGAGAATTGCAGCGCCCACAGCATCAGGATTCCTGCGATCGATACGGCGTAGGAGAACAGCACCGACGGCCGCCGGCCGATCAGCCCGTCGAGGGCCGAGACGCCGAGCATGCCAAACAGCAGCACCACGCCCGAGAAGCCCCAGGCGGTGGCGGCCTGCAGCGGCGCAAAGCCGGCATCGATCAGATAGGCGACGACCTGCGGCGCGATCGCATACATGCCAACGGCGGTGAAGAAGAAGGTCGAGAACAACGCCCAGAAGGCGTGATGGCGCAGCGCTCGCGACAAGGTCCAGGCATCGTCGGCGAACTCGTCGGCGACGGGCCTGGTGATGTGGGGCGCGCCGGCGGCAAACAGCCGCCAGGGCAGCAGCGCCAGCGGCACCAGCAGGATGAAGGTAGCGGCGCCGAACGCCTGATATGTGCTGCGCCACCCGATCGCGTCGATCAGCAGTTGCGAGCCCGGTAGCAGGATCAGCACGCCGGCGCCGGTGGCGGAATAGATCACCGCCATCGCGGTCGGCAGCTTCTTGCCGAACCAGCGGCCCAGCAGGATCGAGTTGGGGACGTTGCCGATCAGCGCGATGCCGATGCCGACGCACAGGCCGATGCTGATCTGGAACTGCCACAGCGCCCGCGCGTGCGCCGCGGCCGTGAAGGCGGAACCAAGCAGCAGGAGGCCGAGCGCATAGACGGCGCGTGGTCCGGAGTGATCGAACAGCCGCCCGATCAGCGGTGCGGCGAGGCCGCCGGCGAGCGCCGTCAGCGAATAGATCGAGACGACCTCGGAACGGTCCCAGCCGAAGCTGTCGGAGATCGGCTTGAGAAAGACGGTGAAGCTTTCCCCCAGCCCGCGGCCGACCACCGAGAGCGCAAAGCAGAGACCCAGCACCACGAACGCCATGCGCGCGCGTGGTGGAGCTGTCGGCGTTTCCTCGGCTTGCGCAGTCTCTTGCGGCGCGCTGATCGTCATGCCCTGAGGGAGCGCCTTTCGGCCTTCCCTGACAAGCAGGCAAAAACGAATGCGGCTATGCAGGCCTGACCAGCACGTGGCGCTTCTTGCCCAGCGACAGCTTGATCACGCCCTCGCTGGTCAGTGCAGCCGGCGTCAGCGCCATCTTCTCGTCGGTGACCGCAATGTCGTTGACGCGCAGGCCACCGCCCTTGATCTGCCGCCGCGCCTCGCCGTTGGAGCCGACGAGGCCGGCCTTGACGAAGGCGTTGAGCACGCCAAGGCCAGCGTCGAGCTCGGCCTGCGGCACCTCGACCGTCGGCAGGTTCTCGGCGATGGCGCCTTCCTCGAAGGTGCGGCGGGCGGTCTCGGCAGCGGTGCGTGCCGCCTCTTCGCCATGCAGCAAGGTGGTGGCCGCATCGGCCAGTGCCTTCTTGGCCTCGTTGATCTCGGCACCCTGCAGTGCACCGAGCTTCTCGATCTCGGACAGCGGCAGCGTGGTGAACAGCTTGAGGAACTTGACGACGTCGGCGTCCTCGGTGTTGCGCCAGTACTGCCAGAAATCATACGGGCTGCACTGGTCGGCATTGAGCCAGATCGCGCCCTGCGCGGTCTTGCCCATCTTGGCGCCGGATGCGGTGGTCAAGAGCGGCGTGGTCAGCGCGAAGAGCTGCTCGGTGCCCATGCGGCGTCCGAGCTCGACGCCGTTGACGATGTTGCCCCACTGGTCGGAGCCGCCCATCTGCAGCCGGCAGCCGGTGCGCCGCGCCAGCTCGACGAAGTCGTAGGCCTGGCAGACCATGTAGTTGAACTCGATGAAGCTCATCTCCTGCTCGCGCTCGAGCCGCAGCTTGACCGAGTCCATGGTCAGCATGCGGTTGACCGAGAAATGCCGGCCGATGTCGCGCAGCATCTCGATCCAGTTCAGCTTCGTCAGCCATTCGGCATTGTCGAGCATGATGGCGTCGGTGGCGCCATTGCCGTAGCGCAGCACCTTGGCGAACACGCCGCGGATCGACGCCTTGTTGGCCTCGATCTCCTCGACCGTGCGCATCGCCCGCGTCTCGTCCTTGCCGGAGGGATCGCCGACCATGGTGGTGCCGCCGCCCATCAGCGTGATCGGTTTGTTCCCGGTCTGCTGCAGCCAATACAGCATCATCATGGTCAGGAAGTTGCCGATGTGCAGCGAGCGTGCGGTGCAGTCGTAGCCGACATAGGCGGTCGCCTGGCCCTTGGCGGCGAGGGCATCCAGCCCCTCGAAATCCGAGCACTGATGAATGAACCCGCGGCTCTGCAGCACGTTCAGGAAATCAGACTTGAAGCCAGTCATTGTCGGCGACTCTGAGCATTTGTTTACGGTATTGACCGCTTGTCGCGGGGACGTGCGGGAGGCACATGCCACGGATACGGGCGTTGTGGCATTATAAGATGCGCCGGGCTTGTACAAGCATGTGCACGGCCTGGGCGGGACCTCAAATCGGCCGTACTTGGCAAGCAGGGCAGGGTTTTCAGGTTCGACTGCAATGATTCTGACCGCACTTGGCCTCATGAGTGGCACCTCGCTCGACGGGGTGGACGTGGCCCTGATCGAGACCGATGGGCGGCAGATCAAGAGCCTCGGTCCCTCGGGCTACCGGGCCTATAGCGCCGCGGAGCGCAGCCTGCTGCGCGAGGCGCTCGCCGATGCGGTGCAGATCGAGCGGCGCGATGCGCGCCCCGGACGGGTGCGCGACGCCGAGCGCGTCGTGACGGTGGCGCATGCCGAGGCGGTCGCCGCGTTCCTGGCGCAGCACCGGCTCAAGCCCGAGGACATCGACATCATCGGCTTCCACGGCCAGACCGTGCTGCACCGCCCCGAGCGCCGCCTGACCGTGCAGATCGGTGACGCGGCCGTGCTTGCCAAGTCCGTCCACATCCCGGTGATGCACGATTTCCGCGCCGCCGACGTCGATTTCGGCGGGCAGGGCGCGCCGTTCGTGCCCGTCTATCACCGCGCCCTGGCGCAGTCGCTGTCGCGCGCGGGGCCGATCGCCGTGGTCAATATCGGCGGCGTCTCCAACATCACCTATATCGACGGCGACGACGTGCTGATCGCCTGCGACACCGGTCCCGGTAATGCGCTGCTCGACGATTTCATGCACCGGACCACGGGACAGGCATTCGATCAGGATGGCCGCGTGGCGGAGCAGGGCAACCCGGACGAGGCCTGGATCACCAGCGCGCTGGAAATGCCCTTCTTCGCGCTGCCGCCGCCGAAATCTCTCGACCGCAATGATTTTGCCGCGCTGAAGCTGGGCGATGTGAAGCCGGCGGACGGGGCCGCGACCCTGACGGCGTTCACGGCCGCAGCGATTGCCCGCATCGTCCCGCTGCTGCCGAAGCCGCCGGCGAGCTGGATCGTCTGCGGCGGCGGCGCCCGCAACCATACCATGATGCGGATGCTACGGGAGCGTGTCGCGCCGGCGAGCGTCGAATCGGCCGATGCGCTGGGCTGGTCGGCGGACGCCATCGAGGCCCAGGCGTTCGGCTTCCTGGCGGTCCGCGGCATGAAGGGCCTGCCGCTGAGCTATCCCACCACCACCGGCGTGCCGTTTCCGATGACCGGCGGAGTGATCGCGCGACCATAATCCATGCATCTGCATGGACCTTGACAGTTCCATGCGCATGCATCTAGTTTGATGCATCTGCATCAAACTGCCGAGGATGTCATGGCGCCTGCCCTGAAGCTGATCAGCCACAAGCTCTGCCCCTATGTGCAACGCGCCGTCATCGCGCTCACCGAGAAGGGCGTCGCATTCGAGCGGATCGACATCGATCTCGCCAACAAGCCCGACTGGTTCCTGAAGATATCGCCGCTCGGCAAGGTGCCGGTGCTGGTCGTGCCGACGGCGCAAGGCGAGGTGGCGCTGTTCGAGAGCAACGTGATCTGCGAGTACATCGAGGACACGCAAGCCGGCGCGAGGCTGCATCCCGAGGGCGCGCTCGCGCGTGCGCAGCATCGCGCCTGGATGGAGTTCGGTTCAGCGATCCTCGGCGATCTCTGGGGCCTGGAGACGACGCAGGATGCCGCGGTGTTCGCGGCCAAGCGCGAGGCGCTGACGGCGAAGTTCGTCCGCGTTGAGGCTGCGTTGGGCGAGGGGCCGTATTTCGATGGCGTCCGCTTCAGCCTGGTCGACGCCGTGTTCGCGCCGATCTTCCGCTACTTCGATGTGTTCGATGGCTACGGTGATCTCGGCATCTTTGCGTCGACGCCGAAGGTTCGGGCGTGGCGCGATCGGCTCGCGCAGCGGCCGAGCGTGAGGACGGCGGTCAGCGCCGACTATCCGCAGCTGCTGCGCGCGTTCCTCGCGCGGCACGATGCGTATTTGTTGAAGCAGGCGGCGTAGGAAC
This sequence comes from Bradyrhizobium sp. SZCCHNR1017, assembly GCF_032381375.1. Classification (NCBI taxonomy): domain Bacteria; kingdom Pseudomonadati; phylum Pseudomonadota; class Alphaproteobacteria; order Hyphomicrobiales; family Nitrobacteraceae; genus Bradyrhizobium; species Bradyrhizobium sp. SZCCHNR1017. The sequence goes on from NZ_JAUHIR010000001.1 coordinate 367,787, forward strand.
GTTGTTGTCGTACCGAGCGTTCACGCCGCTCACAGTGCCATCGCCCGGCTTGACCGGGCGATCCAGTATTCCGAGACGCTGATGATCAGCCGAGAAGCCGCGGCGTACTGGATCACCCGCTTTCTTTCGCGGGTGATGACGCAACCTCACCTCACATTGGCGAGGCGCATGTCGAGATAGGCGGTGATGGTTTCCATCAGCGGCTCGAGCTTGCCGTCGAAGAAGTGGTTGGCGCCGGGGATGACCTGCTGGTCGATCACGATGCCCTTCTGCGTCTTCAGCTTCTCGACCAGCGTGTTGACGTCCTTGGGCGGCACCACCGCATCGCGCTCGCCGTGCACGATCAGGCCCGAGGACGGGCAGGGCGCCAGGAACGAGAAGTCGTAGAGGTTGGCGGGCGGCGCGATCGAGATGAAGCCCTCGACCTCCGGGCGGCGCATCAGGAGCTGCATGCCGATCCAGGCGCCGAACGAGAAGCCGGCGACCCAGCAGGCGCGAGCTTCGGGGTTGATGGTCTGCGCCCAATCGAGCGCGGAGGCCGCATCGGACAGCTCGCCGGTGCCGTGATCGAACGAACCCTGGCTGCGGCCGACGCCGCGGAAATTGAAGCGCAGCACCGAGAAGCCGCGATGCGCGAAGGCATAGTAGCACTGGTACACGATCTGATGGTTCATCGTGCCGTGGAACTGCGGATGCGGATGCAGGATCATCGCGATCGGCGCGTTCTTCTGCTTCGCCGGATGGTAACGGCCTTCGAGGCGGCCGGCCGGACCGTTGAAGATGACTTCAGGCATCAGAGAATCCTTGGCAGAGCGTCGACCGACTTCGTCCATGCTTCATCTGGCGCCTCGCCGACGAGTTCAGCAGGAAAAGTGGTGATCGAGCGCCATCCGTTCGCTTGGACGGAGCAGCGCTGGCGTGACTGGAAGTTGGCCTTCTAGCATGGAGCGCGGGGCAAAAAGCAAGGATTTTCAACGCCCGGCAAGGCGGCTGCGGCAGGGATGCAGACCGGGCCGCCGATACAGCGGCGGGGCGAAGCGGTCGCGGAACGTGATCCGAATGCGCCTGCAATTCGATGAAAATACTGGCGTTTTCGTCTGCGGCCCGGCCGTTCAGCGCAGCGACGCCGTGTGCTCCAGTTGCGCAACGGCGCTGCGATAGCGGCGGCTGCCCTGCGCGGATTGTCCGTTGTCGAAGGTCAGGCCGAAATCGCCCGTTGGCAGGACCGAAAGCGCCGCGACCCGGGCCATGTTGACCAGCCGGCCGCGGTGGATGCGGACGAGCGCGAAGCGAGCGAGCTCGACCTCGGCGGCCGACAAGGTGCCGCGGATCAGATGTCGCCTGCCGTCGGCCATGGCATATTCGACGTAGTTGCCGGCCGCGGCGACCCACAGGATGTCGGCCGGCGAGATGCGGATGCGGCTCGCGCCGTCGCGCAGCCAGAGCGTGGCAGGGGCAGGCGGCTCGGATCGCCGTGTCGGCTCTCGGACAGCGCTCGCGCGATAGCCGTCGTACAGCCAGAGCGTGGCACCGATGAGGAGCGCCGTCATGACGTCCTTGCGGAACTCGTACACGATGGTGGCCAGCGAGAGCTGGAAGTCGTAGGCGCCGCCCGCGGTCCACATCAGCAGCTTGCGGAGCGTCACCATGCCAATCATGTGAAGCGCAGAGAAGGCGACCACGGCGGCAATTGCGAGCGCGATGTGACGTGCCATGGCAGCCGGACCCAGCCGGATGGAACGAACCGTAGCGACCAGCAGCGGCGCCAGCAGGATGAGGACGACAATGCTCGTCATCTCCCATAGCAACTGTTTTTCCAGATCATAGGCCGCGCCCCGCCTGACGGCATCGTGGGCGGCGGAAAGGGCGTTGACGACGCCGATGCCGAGCGAGAGCCCGGCCATGATCGCGTAGAAGATCCGATCATTCGGACGCAGCATCGAGCCGACAAGCTTGTTCATGGCACCGGACCCGCTATCTCAATCTCGCGCCCGACAATATCACGCTGGCCGTCGCGCATCATCATGGCGCGGGCGAGCGATGGTCGTTCGTGGCCCGAGTTGATAAGAACAAGCCATGGCCGACAGGATCTATCTCGACTGGAATGCGACGACCCCGCTGCGACCGCAAGCGCGCGCGGCGATTCTCGCCGCCATGGATCTGGTCGGCAATCCCTCGTCGGTTCACGCCGAAGGCCGCAAGGCGCGGCGGCTGACCGAGGAGGCCCGCGAGGTGATCGCCCGGGGGCTCGGCACCGTCGCGCGCCGCGTGGTGTTCACTTCCGGCGGAACCGAGGCCAATGTGCTCGCCTTGAGCCCAGGCCTGCGCGCGCCGGCCGGCCCGGTCGAGCGGCTGCTGGTGTCGGCGGTCGAGCATGCCTCGGTGCTGGCCGGCGGCCGGTTCGCGCCATCAGTAGTGCAGACGATCCCGGTCGACCCCTCCGGCGTGGTCGATCTCGGCCGCCTGAAAGCCCTGCTGGCCGGAGGACCGCCGGCGCTGGTATCCGTCATGGCCGCCAACAACGAGACCGGGGTGCTTCAACCGGCTTCGAAAGTTGCTGAGATCGTGCACCAGGCGGGCGGCCTGCTGCAGGTCGACGCGGTCCAGGCATTTGGGAAAATACCCCTCGATATCAAAGAGATGGGCGCAGACCTTATGACCATCTCTGCGCACAAGATCGGCGGACCCAAGGGCGTCGGCGCGCTGGTTCTGGGCGCTGGTGTGGAGGAGCCGATTCCGGTTCTCCGCGGTGGCGGCCAGGAGCGCGGTCGCCGGGCTGGAACCGAAAACGTGGCCGGAATTGCCGGATTTGGCGCCGCGGTCGGTGCTGCCCTGGCTGAGCTCGAGGTCGACCTGCCTCGGATCACGGCGCTGCGCGACCGGCTGGAAACGGGCCTTCGTCAGACCGCTGGCGTGACGGTATTTTCCTCCGATGCGGCGCGGCTTCCGAACACGACGCTGTTCACGGCGCCGGGGCTGAAGGCCGAGACGGCCGTGATCGGGTTCGATCTCGAAGGAATCGCGGTGTCTTCCGGCTCGGCCTGCTCGTCCGGCAAGGTCCAGCCCTCCCATGTCCTGGAAGCGATGGGCGCCAGTTCCGCAGCGGCCCAGGGAGCGGTGCGCCTCAGTCTGGGCTGGTCCACGACGGAGGCGGACGTCGATCGCGGCGTGCAGGCTTGGCGAAAGCTGTCATTGACCCTACTTAAAGGTGGCGACGAAACCGTGCTTGAGCGATTCTAAGGGCGTGATTTCGTCGAGGAAACGTCGTAAGACGGTTCCAGAACGTGTCCACCGCGGTCCTTGAAACCGCGAGCGGAGGATTGAATGCCAGCCGTACAAGAGACGGTCGACCGCGTCAGGCGGATCGACGTCGACCAATATCGCTATGGGTTCGAGACCGTCATCGAATCCGAGAAGGCTCCGAAGGGGCTTTCCGAAGACACCGTCCGCTTCATCTCGGGCAAGAAGAACGAGCCCGCCTGGATGCTCGAATGGCGCCTTGAGGCCTATCGCCGGTGGCTGACCATGACCGAGCCGACCTGGGCGCGCGTCGACTATCCGAAAATCGATTTCCAGGATCTCTACTACTACTCGGCGCCGAAGCCGAAGAAGCAGCTCTCCTCGATCGACGAGATCGATCCGGAGATCCTGAAGACCTATGAGAAGCTCGGCATTCCCTTGCGCGAGGTCGCGATCCTCGAAGGCGTCGAGCCCGTGCCCGGCGCGGGCAGCCCCGAGACGCGCAAGATCGCGGTCGACGCCGTGTTCGATTCGGTGTCGGTGGCGACCACGTTCAAGGAGGAGCTGAGGAAGGCCGGCGTGATCTTCATGCCGATCTCGGAGGCGATCCGCGAGCATCCCGAGCTCGTGCAGAAATATCTCGGCAGCGTGGTGCCGACGTCCGACAATTTCTACGCGACGCTGAACTCGGCGGTGTTCTCAGACGGTTCGTTCGTCTACGTGCCGCCGGGCGTGCGCTGCCCGATGGAGCTGTCGACCTATTTCCGCATCAACGAGCGCAACACCGGCCAGTTCGAGCGCACGCTGATCATCGCCGACAAGGGCGCCTACGTAAGCTACCTCGAAGGCTGCACGGCGCCGCAGCGCGACGAGAACCAGCTGCATGCCGCCGTGGTCGAGCTGATCGCGCATGACGACGCCGAGATCAAGTACTCGACGGTGCAGAACTGGTATCCGGGCAATTCGGAAGGCAAGGGCGGCATCTACAATTTCGTCACCAAGCGTGGCGACTGCCGCGGCGACAATTCCAAGATCTCCTGGACCCAGGTCGAGACGGGATCGGCGATCACCTGGAAATATCCGAGCTGCATCCTGCGCGGCGACAATTCGCGCGGTGAGTTCTATTCGATCGCGATCTCGAACGGCTATCAGCAGGTCGATAGCGGCACCAAGATGATCCATCTCGGCAAGAACACGACCAGCCGGATCATCTCCAAGGGCATCGCCGCAGGCCGCTCGCAGAACACCTATCGCGGTCTCGTCACGGCGCATCGCAAAGCCACCGGCGCGCGCAACTTCACCGCCTGCGATTCGCTGCTGATCGGCGACAAATGCGGCGCGCATACCGTGCCGTATATCGAGGCCAAGAATTCCTCGGCCACCTTCGAGCACGAGGCGACCACGTCCAAGATCTCCGAGGACGTGCTGTTCTACTGCATCCAGCGCGGTCTTTCGCAGGAGGAGGCGGTCGGGCTCGTCGTCAACGGCTTCGTCAAGGACGTGCTGCAGCAGCTCCCGATGGAGTTCGCGGTCGAGGCGCAGAAGCTGATCTCGATCAGCCTCGAAGGTTCGGTCGGCTGAGGCCACAATGCAGCGGGGCCGCGGCGCGGCCCGCTCGTGCTGACATCGATATCATACGCCCTCGGACCCGATGGAATCGGTGGCGCCAGGGCAAGCGTTGAGCGGAAACAGATCATGGCACTACTCGAAATCAACAACCTGCAGGTCCGCGTCGAGGAGCGCGAGATTCTCCACGGCCTGACGCTGTCGATCGACGCCGGCAAGGTGCACGCGATCATGGGGCCGAACGGCTCCGGCAAGTCGACGCTGTCCCACGTCATCGCCGGCAAGCCGGGCTATGAGGTGACCGGCGGCGAGATCCTGTTCAAGGGCGAGGATCTGCTCGCCATGGCGCCGGACGAGCGTGCCGCCAAGGGCGTGTTCCTCGCGTTCCAGTATCCGGTCGAGATCCCCGGCGTCGCCACCATGACTTTCCTGCGCACCGCGCTGAATGCGCAGCGCAAGGCGCGCGGCGAGGAGGAGTATTCGACGCCGGACTTCCTCAGGAAGGTGCGCGAGATCTCGAAATCGCTCAGCATTCCGCAGGACATGCTCAAGCGCGGCGTCAATGTCGGCTTTTCCGGCGGCGAGAAGAAGCGCAACGAGGTGCTGCAGATGGCCCTGTTTCAGCCGTCGCTCTGCATCCTCGACGAGATGGATTCCGGCCTCGACATCGACGCGCTGCGCATCGCCGCCGACGGCGTCAACGCGCTGCGCTCGCCGGAGCGCTCGATGATCGTGATCACCCACTATCAGCGGCTGCTGAACTACATCGTCCCCGACGTCGTTCATGTGATGTCGAAGGGCCGCGTCGTGAAGAGCGGCGGCAAGGAGCTCGCGCTCGAGCTGGAGGCGTCCGGTTACGCCCAGTTCGAAGACGCGGCCTGAGCCTCGCGTGAATGGATCTGTGATGAACGTAGCTTTGGTCAAGAACGACAGCGGTCCGGCGGCGAGCAGCTTGCTCTCTGCCGCTTGGGGCCGTCTGCCCGGCACCGGCAAGGTGGCCGATATCCGGCGCGAAGCCTTCTCGGCTTTCGAGCGCACAGGCCTGCCGCACCGTCGTATCGAGGAATGGAAGTACACCGATCTGCGTGCGCTGATGCGCGAGGTGCTGCCGCTGGCAGGCGCGCCGGATGCGGCGGCGCTGGCGCGGGCTAAGGCCGTGCTGGCTTCTGTTGCCGTCGACGGTGCTCGGAAGCTGGTGCTGGTCGACGGCGTGTTCGTGGCGGAGCTCTCGGATATCTCGGCCTTCGAGGATGGTGTCAAGGTTCGCACGCTTCGCGAGGCGCTGCAGAGCGCCGGCAGCGAGCGGCTGCTGGAGACGACTGTCAACGATGCGATGGTCCTGTTGAACGGGGCGCTTGCGACCGACGGAGTCCTGATCTCCGTGGCGGACGGTGCAAAGCTCTCGCATCCGCTGCAGATCATTCACATCGCGACAGCATCGCAAGCATCGCGCGCCAGTCGCTCACATCTTTCGGTGGGGAACGGCGCGCAGGCCACCTTGATCGAAAGCGCGATCGCCGCCGATGGTGCCTCAGGCTATCAGGCCAATGACGCCGTGGTCGTCTCCCTCGGTGATGACGCTGCGCTGTCCACCATTCGCCTGATGCGCGATGGCAGCGATGCTGTGAACATCACCTCAGCCAGGTACGAGGTCGGTGCGAGGTCGAAACTCAATCTCTTCAACATGACGACAGGCGGCGCCGTCAGTCGTCTGCAGGGCTTCATTACTCTCAAGGGCGAAGGCAGCGAGCTGATCATCAACGGCGTGAACCTGCTGCGTGACAAGCAGCATGGCGATCTGACGCTCGTCGTCGACCATGCGGTGCCGGGCTGCACCAGCCGCGAAAACTTCCGCGCGGTGCTCGACGATCGCGCTCATTCCGTGTTCCAGGGCCGCATCATCGTCCGCCCCCACGCGCAGAAGACCGACGGCAAGATGATGACCCGTGCGCTGCTGCTGTCCGACGAGGCCGAGGCCGACTCGAAACCGGAACTCGAGATCTTCGCCGACGACGTCTCCTGCGGCCACGGCGCCACCGCCGGCGCGCTCGACGACAGCCTGTTGTTCTATTTGCAGGCCCGCGGCCTGCCGGAGAAGCAGGCCCAGGCGCTGCTGATCCAGGCCTTCGTCGGCGAGGCGATCGAAGCGATCGAGGACGATTCCTTGCGCGAGCGCGTCATTGCTGCCGCCCAGGACTGGATGGAGGCGCGCGCATGAGCACGCATCCCGCCGTCTCCAACGGATCCTACGACGTCGCCCGCATCCGCGAGGATTTTCCTGCGTTGGCGCTGCAGGTCTACGGCAAGAAGCTCGTCTATCTCGACAACGCGGCGTCGGCGCAGAAGCCGCGCGCGGTGCTCGATCGCATGACGCAGGCCTACACCAGCGAATACGCCAACGTGCATCGTGGCCTGCACTATCTCGCCAACGCCGCGACCGAGGCCTATGAGGGCGGCCGCGAGCGGGTCACGCGCTTTCTCAATGCACGGCGCAGCGAGGAGATCATCTTCACCCGCAACGCGACCGAGGCGATCAATCTCGTGGCGTCGTCGTGGGGCGGACCGAACATCGGCGAGGGCGACGAGATCGTGCTCTCGATCATGGAGCACCATTCCAACATCGTGCCCTGGCACTTCTTGCGCGAGCGCCAGGGCGCGGTGATCAAGTGGGCTCCGGTCGACGACGACGGCAATTTCCTGATCGACGAGTTCGAGAAGCTGCTCACGCCGAAAACCAAGCTGGTCGCTATCACCCAGATGTCGAACATGCTCGGCACGCTGGTCCCGGTGAAGGAGGTCGTGCGCATTGCGCATGCGCGCGGCATTCCGGTGCTGGTCGATGGCAGCCAGGCCGCCGTGCATCTCGCCATCGACGTCCAGGACATCGACTGCGACTTCTACGTCTTCACCGGCCACAAGCTGTACGGGCCGACCGGCATCGGCGTGCTCTACGCCAAGTACGACCACCTCGTTGCCATGCGCCCCTACAATGGCGGCGGCGAGATGATCCGCGAGGTTGCGCGCGACTGGGTCACTTATGGCGATCCGCCGCACAAGTTCGAGGCGGGCACCCCGATGATCGTCGAGGCGGTCGGGCTCGGCGCCGCGATCGATTACGTCAACTCGGTCGGCAAGGAGCGCATCGCCGCGCATGAGCACGACCTGCTCACCTATGCCCAGGATCGGCTGCGCGAGATCAACTCGCTGCGGCTGATCGGCACCGCCAAGGGCAAGGGCCCTGTGATCTCGTTCGAGATGAAGGGGGCGCATGCCCATGACATCGCGACCGTGATCGATCGGCAGGGTGTCGCGGTGCGTGCGGGCACGCACTGCGTGATGCCGCTTTTGGAGAGATTCAACGTCACGGCGACCTGCAGGGCCTCGTTTGGCATGTACAATACGAGGGAAGAGGTCGATCAGCTTGCACAGGCATTGATCAAGGCGCGGGAATTGTTTGCATGACCGACACGGCCGACGTCAAAACTCAGTCCGTCGAAACGCATTCGGCGCTGCCGCCGGAGGAGACCGAGCGGCTCTCCAGCGAGATCATCGCGGCGCTGAAGACGGTGTTCGATCCGGAGATCCCGGCCGACATCTACGAGCTCGGCCTGATCTACAAGGTCGACATCAAGGACGACCGCAGCGTCGACGTCATGATGACGCTGACGACGCCGAACTGTCCGGCGGCGGGCGAGCTGCCGACCATGGTGGAGAACGCGATTGCGAGCGTGCCGGGTGTCGGCGTCGTCAACGTCAGCATCGTCTGGGAGCCGCAATGGACGCCGGACCGGATGAGCGACGAGGCCCGGCTCGTCCTGAACATGTGGTGAGACGAGCGGGCACGAAGTTTGAATAGTAAGGGCGGATCACATACCCCGCCGGGATGACGCCATGACCAGCACGACGAATTCGACAGCGCCTGTTGCCAAGCCCAAGCCGCGGCCCCGCCCGCAGGTGATGCGGCTCACCGATGCGGCGGCCAAGCGCATCCGTGAGCTCACCGATCGCGCCGAGTCCGAGATCATCGGATTGCGTGTCGGTGTCAAGAATGGCGGCTGCGCCGGTCAGTCCTACACGGTCGAGTATGCCCATGATATCCGGCCGACCGACGAGGTCGTCGAGGACAAGGGCGTCAAGATCCTGGTCGATCCCAAGGCCGTGCTGTTTCTGCTCGGCACCGAGATGGACTATCAGGCTGACAAGATGCAGGCCCAGTTCGTCTTCAACAATCCGAACCAGATCAGCGCCTGCGGCTGCGGCGAGTCGGTGCAGCTCAAGCCGGCCGAGGTCTGATCGTCCGCTTCCAGCCAGTGCGGCTCCGGTGCTGTCGCGTTCCGGACATTGACACGCGCCACCTTCCCGACCGAAAACTCCAGGCGAGCACGTGGGGTATTGGCGGGAGCTGGAGCGATGGACCGCGAATTCCTGATCGATCTGTTCGCCGGCTTCGGTCCGGTCACGATCCGGCGGATGTTCTCCGGCTTCGGCATCTCCGCCGACGGCATCAACTTCGCGCTTGCGCTGCGCAGCGGCCTTTATCTCCGTGCTGACGAAACCAGCTTTGCCAGATTCGAGGAGGCCGGATCCAAGCCGTTTTCCTACGAGACCCGCGCGCGGACCATGACGGTGCGGTCGTATTGGCAGGTGCCGGCACATCTGTTCGATGACACCGACGAGTTCGCGGTCTGGGCGAGAGATGCATTCGCAGCGGCCCAGAGGGCGGCCTTGAGCAAGCGGACCAGCAAGAAGCGGGCGGCGCGGGGCAACGGACTGGTCCCGACCCGGGGTGGGGCGAAGCCTGGACCAACCAGGCCGGCAGTGAAAAAGACCAAGCCGGCCAAGACGGGAAATGTGGCCAAGAGCGTTGACAAGAGCGCAGACAAGGGTCCCGCCGGTCGCAAAACACGCAGCGCGACAGTGGCGCGTGGCCGGCAGACGTCGCGCGCAGCATCATCGCGAACACGCTGATGCTCCATATGCGTCGCTGGCGACCTTGCCGTCAGGCGACCCGACCTCGCGTCGTCGTCGCGTATTCGGGATCGTTCTCGCATACCACCTTGTTGCGGCCGTTGCGCTTGGCGGCATAGAGGCAGGCGTCCGCGCGCTCGATCAGGGCGTCGGTGTCATCGCCGGCCCGCAGCACGGATACGCCGACCGAGATGGTCACACGTCCGAGAATCTCTCCCGTCGATTTCTTCTTGAGCTCCTTTGCCGTGACGGCGCGGCGGATGTGATCGGCCACCGTCAGCGCGTGCTGTAGCGAGGTGTTGGGCAGCACGACGGCGAACTCCTCGCCGCCGTAGCGCGCTGCGATATCCTGGCCCTTGATGGCGTGCTTCAGGGTCATCCCGACCAGGCGCAGCACCTGGTCTCCGGTGAGATGTCCGTAGGAATCGTTGAAGGACTTGAAGTGGTCGATGTCGAACATCAACAGCGACAGCGGCTGCTCGGTCGCGAGCCCCGACTGCACCGTCGTCTCGATCATTCGGTCGAAATATTTGCGATTGCCGAGGCCGGTGAGGGGATCGGTCAGGCTCTCGGCCCGAATGACCTCCAGGCTATGCTGCAGCCCGCTGATCTCGTCCTTGGACAGCGTCAGCCGCTCTTCGAGGATCCGGTTGGTTTCGCGCATCTGCTTGGTCGAATGGGCCAGCGCCTCGATGATGTCGACCAGTTGCTCGCGGCTGGTGGCCGACGCGAGTCGTTGATCGGCGCCCGCGAGGCTCGCATCGTAGCTCGCCGTCCTGCCGAGAGCATCGGTGAGCATGTTCACCAGGTCGTCGATCTCGCCGACGACGCGCGCGCCGACCTTGTCGATGCGATCCGACGTCTTGAGCTGCGCGAGGTAGGAGTCGTAGAGCTGATCGAGATCGGACTGCGACAGCTTGCCGTTGCGCGAAAGCGTCTCGTTGATGATCTCGTTCAGCGGTGCGTTGTAGCCCGTCGCGTAGACGTACCAGACCTCGTAATTGCGCGGATTGGCCGAATGGCGGAGCGTTCTGATCTGGCTGAGCGCGACTTCGGCGAAGCCTATCGTGCGTTCGTGTTCGTCAAGCGCATTGACCACCACAGGTTCCCCCCAATCGCCCGCGTCGCCGTCGTCGTCACAGCAATGAAATAAACAATGCCGGCCAAGCTAAAGGACGTTTGTGAACCAGGGGTAAATACGGCCGTAGAGTCCCGGATGCGCCGCGCCGTGGGTACGGGAACGGCAGCTCATATGTTCAATGAGCTACATAGGATGCTGCCGGGAACTTGCTGACGCGGGCTGGAATTGTTCGCTCGACGCACGCCTCGCCGAGAGCTCAGCGCTGTCGACTTAAGTCAGGTCTACGAATGCAGCGGCTGATGTTCCGGGCGACCGCATGGGGGAGCAGCCCGGAATCTTGGGCCCGCGGCTCAGGGAAGCGGTGCCCGCACCGGGCGAAGCAGGAAGGCGGGCAGATGTGAGTGATCGGCGGGCTCGTTGTCGTGGTCGCGCCGCGGCCGCCGCGCTTCATTGCGAGGCTGTTCGTTGCGAGGCTGTTCCTTGCGAGCGCTCGGCGCAGGCCGCGGAGAATTTGCCTGTGCGGCGCGCGGAGCTGCCGCGCGCGGCTCGCGCTCCCGCGGGGCTGGATCACGCTCGCGCGGGGCCGCATCGCGCTCCCGGGCCTTGCCGCGGCTGCCGCGACGCGCGGCGTCACGCGGACGTCGCTCACGCGTATCCTCGTCGCCCGAGGACTCCTGCACTTCGTAGTCACCCTCGATGGTCGGAATGCCCTGTCCGATCAGCTTCTCGATGGCGACCATCGACTTCTGGTCGGCCGGGGCCACGATCGAGATTGCCGTGCCGGTCCGTCCGGCGCGGCCGGTACGGCCAATGCGGTGAACGTAGTCGTCGGAATGATGCGGCACGTCGAAATTGAAGACGTGGCTGACTTCGGGAATGTCGAGGCCGCGTGCGGCGACGTCGGAGGCGACGAGCAAGGGCAGTTCGCCCTTGCGGAATTGATCGAGCGCCGCGGTGCGGGCCGACTGGTCCATGTCGCCGTGCAGGGCGCCAACACTGAAGCCGTGCTTCTGCAGCGACTTGTGAACGATGGCGACGTCGCGCTTGCGGTTGCAGAAGATGATCGCGTTGTTGAGATCCTTGGCGTTCCGCAACAGCCTGCGCAGCACCTCGCGCTTCTGATGCGCCTCGCGTCCGGATGGGACCTGCAACTGGGTCACGGTGACGGCGGTCGTGGCCGGCTTGGAGACCTCGACCTTCTGCGGGTTGTGCAGGAAGGTTTCGGTGATGCGCCGGATTTCCGGCGGCATGGTCGCGGTGAAGAACAGGGTCTGGCGGGTGAAGGGGACGAGCTTGCAGATGCGCTCGATGTCGGGGATGAAACCCATGTCGAGCATGCGGTCGGCTTCGTCGATGACCAGGAGCTCCACGCCCGTGAGCAGCAATCCGCCGCGTTCCGTATGATCGAGCAGTCGGCCTGGCGTGGCGATCAGCACGTCGACCCCGCGGGTCAGCTTGGCGTCCTGGTCGCCGAAGGAGACGCCGCCGATCAACAGGGCGACGTTGAGCTTCTGTCCGGCGCCGTAGCGATCGAAGTTCTCTTTGACCTGGGCGGCCAACTCACGGGTCGGCTCCAGGATCAGGGTGCGCGGCATTCGGGCGCGGGCACGACCCTTCTCGAGGATCGTGAGCATCGGCAGGACGAAAGCGGCGGTCTTGCCGGTGCCGGTCTGGGCGATGCCGAGCACGTCGCGGCGCGCCAGCACATGAGGAATCGCCTGTTCCTGAATGGGGGTCGGGGTGGTGTAACCAGTGGCCGCAACTGCAGCCAACACCTTGTCGGACAAGCCGAGATTGGAAAAAGACATCGAGCCTCTATGTCACGCGCCGATAGGCGACGGGGCCTCTATTCGACGCCGCCGTTAGGAATCGAGGGTAAAAGGCTGTGGTCGCGCTCAACCCCGAAACGGCATGCTCTAACGAAGCTGGGGGTTTTCTGACTAACGCCGACCCGCGGTCAATCTCTCAGGAATCGGATGCGATCCGGCCGCGCTGTTGCGGAAGATAGGGGCGAATTCTGCAAAGTCAATGGAGGAGGGGAGCGAAGTACCGAAAAAGCTTAATGTTTTTGCATTATTTGCAGGCAACCTGTCGTCGATCTGTCGTATTCGGGTGCTCCGAAGCTTCCTACGGCCGGTCGCGGAAAGCGCTCTGGTCGAATTGTCGACGGAATTGCGGCGTGTGTTCGGCAGGGGAGCAGCCGCGTGTGCCGCCGGGCATGAACCGGTGGCGCGGTGCCGTCGACTATCCGAGGGCGGCAGCCCACGCGATGAGGGCAGGGACGAACGATGAGATCGATGCGGACGTGGCTGGCGTGCGGGCTGGCGATGCTGGCAGTGGTTCTGGCGCCGGCCGCCGCGCGTGCCGAGAAGCGCGTTGCGCTCGTGATCGGCAACAACGACTACCGCTTCGTGCCGAAGCTGCAGAAGGCCGTCAACGACGCGCGGACGATGGGCGACACGCTGAAGCAGCTCGGCTTCAATGTCATGGTCGCGGAGAATCTCAATCGCCAGCAGTTCAGCCAGACACTGCTGGCGTTCGACAACGCCGTCGAGCCGGGCGACACTGCGTTCTTCTTCTATGCCGGTCACGGCTTCGAAATTGCTGGTCAGAACTTCCTGTTGCCGACCGACGTGCCCGCGGCCACCGAAGGCCAGGAAGAGCTGGTACGCGACGCCTCGATCCTCGCGGACCGCGTCATCGAGCGGCTGCAGAACAAGAAGGCGCGCACCTCGATCCTGGTGTTCGACGCCTGCCGCAACAATCCGTTCGAGCGCTCGGGCACGCGCGCGGTGGCGGGCGGGGGTGGCCTGGCGCCGATGACGCAGTTGCCGGAAGGCGTATTCTCAGTGTTCTCGGCCGGTCCGCGCCAGACCGCGCTCGACCGGCTCTCCAACGATGACGTCAATCCAAACTCGGTGTTCACGCGCACCTTCGCCAAGGAGCTGACGCAGCCCGGCGTCAATCTGGTGCAGGTGGCGCAACGCACGCGCCGGCTGGTCAGCGAGCTCGCCGAGACCGTGCGGCACAAGCAGATTCCGGTCTATTTCGACCAGATGGTCGACGATGTCTTTCTCAACGGCATGGCGAAGGGGCCGGCTGCAGCCGACAAGCCGGCCGAGCCGCAGCAGAAGCTGGCGGCGCTGCCTCCCGTCTCGGCGCCGCGCATTCCGCCGGCGAACGAGAGCCTGAACGCACCGATTGCGATGTTCTCGCGCCACAATGGCGGCTGGACCCTCACGTTCTCGATCGCCGATCCGACGCTCGGCATTTCCTGGCGCATGGGTGAGGCAGGAGAGTTTCGCGAGACCGGCTTCATGGACGTGCTCGATCCGCGCACGCGCAAGCGCATGCCCAATCCCTCGATCCAGCTGCCGGCGGATGCGCCCGCGGGCACAATCCAGGTCCGCTATGTCGATGCATCCGGCGAGATGCAGGGACCGTTCCCGATCCGCTTCGAGCCGGAGGCCGCGCTGGTGCATGACCAGCGCAAGATCCTCGACATGACCGCGACGAGCTGGCTGTCGTTCCGCGAGTTCAACGGTCTCCTGGTCTACTACACGCACCTGATGTCGTATCGCTGCGCCATCCGCGAGGTCCGCATCGGCATCGACACGGCGGTGCCGGACAAGGTCCTCAACATGCCCGGCTGCGACATGCGCGATCCCATTGCGATTCCCTCCAACGCCACGCCCTATTTGAAGCTGCCGCCAGCGACGAAGTTCGTCTCGGTGGAGTTGACCTATCGCGACGGCAGCGTCTCCGAAATCAAGAGCTTTCGACGCTGAGACCTCGGCTAGGCCATGATCGAATAGCCACCATCGACGGGAATGGCTGTGCCGGTGACGAAGTCCGAGGCCGGCGAGCTCAGGAACGTCGCGATGCCGGCGAAGTCGTCGATGTCGCCCCACCGTGCCGCGGGCGTGCGCGCCAGCACGCGGTCGTGCAGGCCGTCGATCTGGCTGCGCGCCGCGCGCGTCAGGTCGGTGTCGATCCAGCCCGGCAAGATCGCGTTGACCTGGATGTTGTCGGGCGCCCAGGCGCAGGCACAGGCGCGCGTGTACTGCACGATGCCGCCCTTGCTGGCCGCATAGGCCGGCGCGAAGCTGGCGCCGAAGATCGACAGCATCGAGCCGATGTTGATGATCTTGCCGCCGCCGTTCGCCTTGAGGGCCGGGTAGGCGGCCTTCGAGCACAGGAACGCGCTGGTGAGATTGGTGTCGATCACCTGCTGCCACTCCTCCAGCTCGAGCACGTGCGGCGGCTTGCGGATGCTCATGCCGGCATTGTTGATGAGGATGTCGATGCGACCGAGCTCGCTGGTCACGCGCGCGACCATGGCGGCGACGTCGTCCTTGTCGCTGACGTCGGCTGTGACGGTGATGGCACGGCCGCCGCGACCGGCGAGATCAGCCACCGCCGCCCGTGACTTGGTTTCGTTGCGGCCGACCACGGCAATGTCGGCGCCGGCATCGGCAAGCCCGCGCGCCATCCCCAAGCCGATTCCGCCGTTGCCTCCCGTCACGATCGCAACCTTGCCACTCAGGTCGAAACGGCCCGCCATGTCGTGTCTCCATGTCGTTGTTGTCAGACGTCAGCAGGTGCCCTGCCAGATCATCACCAGGCCGAGTGCACCCATGCCGACGCCATAGCCGGCCCATTGCAGCTGGTTGATCATGAAGCTCGTCCGCGGCCATGCCACTACCCCGGTGCCCTGACCGACCCAGAGCAGGCCGATGGCGAGCAGAAGCAGGCCGCCGATCATCAGGAATTTCCGCATGACCATGTCCTCCCTCGTCGACCGCGTCACAGCATCGGAAACGCTGCTGCCGTCTTTTTTGTGAAGTTTTGTGACGAGGAGGCTAGCGGCCGGCGCGGCAGATGACCAGCGGCTCCAGCCGCCAATATCCGAGCCAAAAACAAAAAGCCCCGGATCAACCGGGGCTTTTCGCAGAATTATTGAAAGACCGAGTGCGTTCGGCTCAGTACTTGACGACCGGGCCGGTCCAGTTGAAGCGGTAGACCAGCGAGGTGCTGATGGTCTGCACCCACGGCTTGAAGCTGACCGAGTCGGTCGTCACGAGGTTGCCGACATCGGTGCGGACCGCGATGTCCTTGCGGTCGTAATAGGCAGCACGATATTCGGTCTTCATGAACCAGCCCGGCGCGGAGATGCCGAAGATGTTCAGGTTGTTCTCGACGCCGCCGCCGACGAACCAGCCGTTGCGGTTGAACGAGTCGGTGTGGAAACCGGAGGCCGCGCCGGTGAGGGTGGTCAGGCCGGTGCCCGACCAGTGCGAACCGGAGTAGCCCGCGTTGACGTATGACAGCACGTTCGGCGCAACCAGGTAACCGACGCGGGCGCCAGCGGCCCAGGCGGTTTCCATCTTGATGCGGCCGGTCAGGGCAGCGAACTGATCCTGCAAGGTGCCACGCAGGCTGCCGAACTGGCCATCAGCGAACACGCCGAAGACCCAGGTCGGATTGACCTGCCAGTCATAACCCGCACCGACCGTGCCGAGGAAGCCGTCGCCGCCGACGCGCTGATCGATCGTCAGCGGCACGCCGTTGAAGTTGGTGTGGGAGTCTGCATCCCAGAGGCCGCCACCAGCGCCACCGAAGATGTAGAAGCCGGTCCAGCTCGGCGCCACCGGCATCATCGGAGCCTTCACGTAGGGGCGAGCCGCCAGATCAGCAGCTGAGGCGGCACCCGTGATCGCAACCAGCGCAGTGGCAGCAAGCAAAAACTTCTTCATATCCAATTCCCCAAGATCGTCGTGTCGCAGGTGCCGGGTTGCGGCGGCGATTCCCTCGCCAGATGTGCCCGAACTATAGCCGATTGGTGCCCAAAAGCTGTTGCAGGTTGAGCACACCGGAGGGGAAAGTGCGCTGCGGGATGCTTGGGATTCTCGTAACCCTCTGATTGGAAAGGTCGATTGCAGGCTCGCGCGAGCCAATGGAACCTGCAATCGAGGCGTGAAATCGGGTCAAAAGCTAGACGTCGAGCAGCTCGTCGCTGGCGAATTCGGCCTTTTCCGAAATGAAGGCGAAGCGGGCCTCTGCCTTGGTCCCCATCAGCCGCTCGACCGAGTCGGCGGTGCCGTCGCGATCCTCGGCCAGCAGAACCACGCGCAGCAGGGTGCGCTTGGCCGGATCCATGGTGGTTTCCTTGAGCTGGGCCGGCATCATCTCACCGAGACCTTTGAAGCGGCCGATCTCGACCTTGGCGTTGGCATTGAACTCGCGCTTCAGGAGCTCGTCCCGATGGGCATCGTCGCGCGCGTAGAACGTCTTGCTGCCATGGGTGAGCCGGTAGAGCGGCGGCACGGCGAGGTAGAGATGCCCCTCGTCGATCAGCGGCCGCATCTGCCGGTAGAAGAAGGTAATCAGCAGCGAGGCGATGTGGGCGCCGTCGACGTCGGCATCGGTCATGATGATGATGCGCTGGTAGCGCAGATCCTCCTCGCGATACGACGTGCCGGTGCCGGCGCCGATCGCCATCACGAGATCGGCGAGCTGGGCGTTGGCGGTCAGCTTGTCCTTGCCGGCGGAGGCGACGTTGAGGATCTTGCCGCGCAGCGGCAGCACCGCCTGCTTCTTGCGGTCGCGCGCCTGCTTGGCGCTGCCGCCGGCCGAATCGCCCTCGACGATGAACAGCTCGGAGCCTTCGGTGCCGGCGTCGGTGCAGTCGGCGAGCTTGCCGGGCAGGCGCAGCTTCTTGGTCGCGGTCTTGCGCGCCGTCTCCTTCTCCTGCCGGCGGCGGATGCGTTCCTCGGCGCGCTCGATGACGAAATCGAGCAGCCGGTTGGCCTGCACCGGATTGCCGGACAGCCAGTGGTCGAACGGGTCCTTGACGGCCTGCTCGACGATGCGCTGGGCCTCTGCCGTGGCGAGGCGGTCCTTGGTCTGGCCCTGGAATTCCGGCTCGCGCACGAACACCGAGAGCATGATGGCGGCGCCCGCCATGATGTCCTCGGAGGTGATGTTGGCGGATCGCTTGCCCTGGCCGACGCGCTCGGCGTGGTCCTTCAGGCCGCGCAGAAGCGCGCTGCGGATGCCGGATTCGTGCGTGCCGCCGTCCGGCGTCGGAATCGTGTTGCAGTAGGAGGACAGGAAGCCGTCGGCATCGGCGGTCCAGGCGACCGCCCATTCGCAGCCGCCATGGCCACCGGTGCGGCCCGACTTGCCGGCGAAGATATCCGGATGGACCAGCGTGTCGGCATGGATCGCTGCGGCCAGGTAGTCCTTCAGACCGCCGGGGAAATGGAACGTCGCCTCGGCCTGGACGTCCTCGATGCCCTTCAGCAGCGACGGATCGCACTTCCAGCGGATCTCGACGCCGCCGAACAGATAGGCTTTCGAGCGCGCCATCTTGAACAGGCGCTGCGGCTTGAACGTCGCCTTGGCGCCGAAGATGGTCGGGTCGGGTTGGAAACGCACCCGTGTGCCGCGCCGGTTGGCGACCTTGCCGACCTCCTCGAGCTTGCCCTTGGGATGTCCGCGTTCGAACACCATGCGGTAGAGCTTCTGGTTGCGAGCGACCTCGACCTCGAGCCGGGTCGACAGCGCGTTCACCACGGAGATGCCGACGCCGTGCAGGCCGCCCGAGGTCTCGTAGACCTTGGAGTCGAACTTGCCGCCCGCGTGCAGCGTGCACATGATGATTTCGAGCGCCGACTTCTTCGGAAACTTGGGATGGGGATCGATAGGAATGCCGCGGCCGTTGTCGGTCACGGTGAGGAAGCCTTCGGCGTCGAGCTCGACCTCGATGAAGGTGGCGTGGCCGGCCAGCGCCTCGTCCATCGAGTTGTCGATGACCTCGGCAAACAGGTGGTGCAGCGCCTTTTCGTCGGTGCCGCCGATATACATGCCGGGGCGGCGCCGCACCGGCTCCAGGCCCTCGAGGACCTCGATGTCACGGGCAGTGTAATCGCCCTCGGCACTCGCCGAGCGGGCGGCTGGCTTGGCCGGAGCCTTGCCCTTGGCGGCGAACGCCGCCAACGGGTCCGTGACGCCCTTGGCCTTGGCTTTTGCAGCTGATTTCAACGGCTTACCCATGGAATCTGATGTTGCGTGTGCGCAAGATGGAACGAATCGTTGGGCCTGACTATGCCATGGACCGGCATAAAACAATGACCCCGGGAAACAACGACGTTCACCGGCCTGCCACGTCTTGGCCGGTTCCGAACGCCGGATCGCCGCTGTTCACGCGGTTCAGCCGGTTGTTGTGACTTGAAGTGGGCGGGTTCGGTGGCGTACCAGTCTGCGCCATGGAACCGCGAAGGCCTTCAAGCACTTAAGCGCCGCGGAGCAGAAAGGCGTCGAGCAGATGGAAGATTTTGGCCGCGCGGTTGCCGACTTCGTGCGCGACCATCAGGCCTGGGCTGCTCCGATCGTCCTGCTGCTTGCCTTTGGCGAGTCCCTGGCCTTCGTCTCGCTCCTGATTCCCGCCTGGGGCGCCCTGGTCGCGATCGGCGCCCTGATCGGCGCCACCGGGATCAGCTTCTGGCCGATATGGCTGGCCGGGGGCATCGGCGCCGCGCTCGGCGACTGGGTCTCCTACTGGTTCGGCTACCGCTACAAGGACCGCGTCGCCCAGATGTGGCCGCTGTCGCGCTACCCGGAGCTGCTGCCGCGCGGCGAGGCCTTCGTGCGCGATTGGGGCGTGCCGAGCATCTTCATCGGCCGGTTCTTTGGCCCGTTGCGCGCATCGGTGCCGCTGGCGGCGGGCATTTTCGAGATGCCCTACATGGTGTTCCAGATCGCCAACTTCGTGTCGGCGCTGGTGTGGTCGGCGGTGCTGCTGCTGTTCGGCGACATCATCGGGCGCATCATGGAATGGCTGTGGCATGCGGTCTGACGCCAGCCCTGAACGCGCCGGCCGACTTGCGAGCTTGACGCAGGAACCCGGCAGCCTTATAGGCCTGCCCCCATGATCAACGCAGCGACCCACATGATCGCCGAAATGCGCCGTCGTACCTCCGCGGTACGGGCGATGATCTGCGTCTAGATCACAGCCCCTGCCGCCGGATCCGATCCCGCGGCAGACTTTCTCCTTGCAGCGCGATTGACCAGGCGGCTCCTTCGTCCAGCAGGAGTTTCCGATGTACACGCCACCGCCCTTCAAGCCCGATCGCGCCGCGAGCCTCGGCTTCGCTGACGCGCGCGGCTTCGGCATGGTCTGCGCGTGGGACGGCACAAAGCCGATCGCGTCACCGGTGCCGTTTCACCTGGGCGCCTTGAACGATGGTACGCCGCAGGCGTTCTTCCATGTCGCGCGCGGCAATCCGCTGGCAAGGATCGCCGACGGTACGACGCCCTGGCTGTTGGCCGTCAGCGGCGCCGATGCTTACGTCTCCGCCGATTGGTATGTGTCGCCCGACCAGGTGCCGACCTGGCTCTATCAGGCCGTGCATCTGACCGGTACGGCGCGGATCTTGTCGGAGGCCGAGCTCGCGCGGCAGACGGATGAGGTCAGTGCGAAGTTCGAGCAGCGGCTGCTGCCGAAGAAGCCCTGGACCTCGGACAAGATGACGGCGGGACGCCTCGAGGCGATGCGCAAGGCGATTGTGGGCATCGTCATGACGATCGATCAGGTCGAAGGCAGCTTCAAGCTCAACCAGCACAAGTCCGAGGCCGACTACGCGACGATCGCGACGAGGCTCGGCGAGCAGCCCGACATTGGCTCGCAACAGATTTCCTCTCTCATGCGGCAGGCGCGGCCCCAGGCCTTTGCCGGCGAAACCCAGACCTAAGGAGCGTGTCATGACCGTGATCGACAGCAACGTGCCGAAAGCTCACGCCGCCTCCGGGACTGCGACACGCGCCGTGTTCGTCGACGGCGGCTCGGGAACGACCGGCCTGGGAATCGCCGAGCGTCTCCGGCACCAGCCGGACATCGTCGTGAAGACGATCGCCGAGGACAAGCGCAAGGATCCGGCGGCCAAGCGGGCGCTGATGGCCGAGGTCGATCTCGTCATCCTTTGCCTGCCGGACGATGCGGCCAAGGAGACGGTGGCGCTGATCGACGGCATGGGCAGCTCTGCGCCGAAGGTGCTGGACGCGTCGACCGCATACCGGGTCGCGCCGGACTGGGCCTATGGCTTTCCCGAGCTCGCCGCCGACCAGGCCGACAAGATCCGGAATGCGCGCAAGGTCTCCAATCCCGGCTGTTATCCCACCGGCGGCATCGCGCTGCTGCGGCCGCTGGTCGATGCCCGACTGATGCCGCAGGACTATCCGGTCACGGTGAACGCGGTGAGCGGCTATTCCGGCGGCGGCAAGACGATGATCGCGGCCTTTGAGAATGGCACCGCGCCGAACTTCGAGCTGTACGGTCTCGGCCTCGAGCACAAGCATCTGCCTGAGCTGCAGCTCTATTCGCGGCTGACCCGGCGGCCGATCTTCATTCCCTCCGTCGGCAACTACCGGCAGGGCATGCTGGTCTCCGTGCCGCTGCAACTCGACACACTGCCGGGCAAGCCGTCAGGCTCGGACCTGCAGGCGGCCCTGACGAAGCATTATGCCGGCAGCAAATACGTCTCGGTGATGCCGCTCGATGGCGCGGCGGCCAAGAGCGGCCGGCTCGAGCCGGAGGCGCTGAACGAGACGAACAAGCTCGAGCTCTACGTCTTCGCCAGCGACCAGCATCACCAGGCGGTGCTGGTGGCGCGGCTCGACAATCTCGGCAAGGGCGCCTCGGGCGCGGCCGTGCAGAACATGCGGCTGATGCTCGGACTGCCCGATCTCGGGAGCTGAGACCGATCTGGATCGTCCGGCCGCAGACGCGCCGGCACGATCGGCAACATCATGCGAGGTCGGCGCGCCGCCGGCATCGCGTGCAATGACGCACGCTGAGGAATGGGCAGACCCATGACCGCCACTGATCTGAACGCGCTGCCCGTCACCGCCAACGATGTGCGGGCCGCCGCCGAGACCATCGGTGGCGCCGTGCTCGCGACGGCCTGCAACCAGAGCCGGACGCTCGGCGAGATCTGCGGCTGCAACGTCTGGCTGAAATTCGAGAACCTGCAGTTCACGTCGTCGTTCAAGGAGCGCGGCGCGCTGAACCGGCTGAATGCGCTGTCCGCCGAGCAGCGCGAACGCGGCGTGATCGCGATGTCGGCCGGCAACCACGCGCAGGGCGTCGCGTATAACGCGCGGCGTCTCGGCATTCCCGCGACCATCGTGATGCCGGTGGGCACGCCGATGGTGAAGGTGGAGAACACCAAGCGGCACGGCGCCGAGGTCGTGATTTCCGGCGCCACCTTGGAGGAGGCGGGCGCGTTCGCCAGGGAGCACGGCGCGGCGCACGGCATGACCATGATCCATCCTTACGACGATCCACTGATCATCGCAGGGCAGGGCACGGTGGCGCTGGAGATGCTCGCGGTGGTCCCCGAGCTCGATACGCTCGTGGTGCCGATCGGCGGCGGCGGGCTGATCTCCGGCATGGCGGTCGCGGCGCGCGCGATCAAGCCGGGCTTGCGCATCGTCGGCGTTCAGGCCGAACTCTATCCGTCGATGTACAACGCCATCCGCAGCAGTCAGCTGCCGATGCGCGGCGACACGCTCGCCGAGGGCATCGCGGTGAAATCGCCGGGCCGGATCACGACCGAGATCATCCGCCATCTCGTCGACGATATCCTGCTGGTCAACGAGCCGCAGATCGAGCGTGCGCTCGCCACGCTGATCTCGATCGAGAAGACGGTGGTCGAAGGCGCCGGCGCCGTCGGTCTCGCCGCAGTGCTCGCGCATCCCGCGCAGTTTGCCGGCCGCAATGTCGGCCTGGTGCTGAGCGGCGGCAACATCGACACCCGACTGATCGCCTCGGTGCTCACCCGCGAGCTCGCTCGCGAGGGGCGGCTGACGCAGCTGTCGATCGACATCGTCGATCGTCCCGGACAACTCGCTGCCGTGTCGACGCTGCTCGCCGATGCCGGCGCCAACATCATCGAGGTGTCGCATCAGCGAACGTTCTCGGACCTGCCGGCCAAGGCGACCTTGCTGGAGCTGGTGATCGAGACGCGCGACCAGGCGCATCTCAACGACGTGATGGCGAAGCTTGTCGCCGCAAATTTCAAGGCGCGCTGCACCTGAGCGTCAGGCGATCTCCAGCATATCCTTCGCGGTCCGGCAGACGCCCGCTCCGCCTTTTCCAGGCGAAAGGCGCGTGCGGCTGCCCGCCGAGTCTTGCTCAGCCCAATTAGCAATCTCTCTGTCTACTCGTGAAGCTGTTCGCAAATGCGAACACGTTTGAGGTTTGCTCTGTCAGAATTTCAGTTGCGCACCTCAAAAAATGAGGACAGGATTACCGCAACAAAGAAGACGGTTGGGAGGATTGTGATGAGACTGCTCGCGAAGCTGGGACTCGCTGCTGCCGCATGCCTGCTCTGGGCCACCGTCGCGAGCGCCGATACCACCGTGAAATGGCTGCATATCGAGGTCAATCCGGCCCAGGTGAAGATCTGGGAGGAGGTGGCCCGCGCCTATGAGGCGTCGCATCCGGGCGTCAAGATCGAGATGCAGTTCCTCGAGAACGAGGCCTACAAGGCCAAGCTGCCGACCATCCTGCAGTCCAAGGACCGGCCGAACATCATCTATAGCTGGGCGGGCGGTGTCCTGAAGGCGCAGATCGAGGCTGGCGTGCTCGAGGACATCACCGAGCAGGTGAAAGGCTACAGCGACAGCGTGACTCCGGCGGCGCTCGCGGCATTCACCGATAGCGGCCACGTCTACGGCCTTCCGATCTCGCTGTCGCAGGTCGGCTTCGTCTGCAACAAGGAGCTGATGGCCAAGGCGAAGGTCGATCCCACGGCGATCAAGAGCTGGGACGATCTGCTGAGCGCCGTGAAGACGTTGAAGGCGGCCGGCGTGACCCCGATCGTGGTCGGCGGCGCCGACAAATGGCCGCTGCATTTCTACTGGACGCATCTTGCGGTGCGGATCGGCGGCAAGCCGGCATTCGACGCGGCGCTGCGCGGCGAGAATGGCGGCTTTGCCGGCGACACCTTCGTCAAATCAGGCGAGCTGTTCAAGCAGCTCGTCGATCTCCAGCCATTCCAGAATGGCTTTCTTGGCTTCAAGAATCCGCAGGCCGTCGGTTATTTCGGCGATGGCAAGGCGGCGATGACGCTCGCGATCAGCTCCGTCTACAATCTGCAGCGGGCACTCGCCGCCGACAAGGTCGGCTTGAGCGAAGACAAGATCTGCTGGTTCGATTTTCCGGTCGTGCAAGGCGGCAAGGGCGCGCCAACGGATACGCTCGGCGGCATCACCGGCTGGCTGGTCACCAAGGGCTCGCCCAAGGAAGCCGTCGATTTCCTGAAGTACTTCATCTCCAAGGACGTCCAGACACGGTTGGCGGCGGGAAATTTCATCATCCCGGTGGTGCAGGGCGCGGACGCCGGCCTCAACAATTCCTTCATGAAGCTGATCGCGTCCAATCTGGCCAAATCGAACTATCACCAGAACTTCTATGACCAGAGCCTCGGTCCCTCCGTCGGTCGCGTCGTCAACGATGTCTCCGCGGAGATCGCCGGCGGCAGCATGAGTCCGCAGGAGGCTGCCAAGGCGATCGAGGCAGCGCGGAAGCAGGGCAACTGACGTGGCACGTCCGATCGCGAGTTCGCCGGCGATGGGTGTATCGCCGGCATCGCTCTCCACGCGCGCGGTGGGCGGCCCGAGCTGGGACGGCCGCTTCACCGTCCTGATCCTGTTCCTGCCGCCGGCGCTGCTGCTGTTCACGCTCTTCGTGGTGCTGCCGATCGGCGAGGCCGCCTGGTACTCGGGCTTCAACTGGAATGGGTTCGGCAGGCCGACCCATTGGATCGGCTTTGACAACTATCGTTTCGTGCTGGAGACCCGCGCGTTCTGGCTCGCGCTGCGCAACAACGGCCTGATCATTGCGGTCTCGCTGTGTGTCCAGTTGCCGCTGGCGCTGACGCTGGCCCTGATGCTCGCGGAGCGGTTCCGCGGCGCGGTGGCACTGCGCATGCTGTTCTTCATGCCCTATATCCTCGCCGAGATTGCGACCGGGCTGATCTTCAGCTTCGTCTATGACGGCGATTACGGCCTGGTCGCGTCGATCTGGCGCAGCTTCGGCGCCGAGCCGCCGCATCTGCTGGCCTCGACCGACACCGCGATGCTGGCGGTGCTGATCGTGATCGTCTGGAAGTATTTCGGCTTCCACATGATGCTGTTCATCGCAGCGCTGCAGAGCATCGACAAGAGCCTGATCGAGGCCGCCCGGATCGACGGTGCGACGCGGTCGCAGAGCCTGCGCCACATCGTCATTCCCTTGCTCTATCCGACGATACGGCTCTCGGTGTTCTTCGCCATCGTCGGCTCGCTGCAGCTGTTCGACCTGGTGATGCCGCTGACGCGCGGAGGGCCCGCCGACTCCTCGAATACGATGGTGAGCTTTCTCTACAACAACGGCATCTCCCGGATGCGGGTCGGCTATGGCAGCGCCATCGGCGTCATCCTGTTCGTGATCTGCGTCACCTTTGCCTTCACCTACAAGCGATGGTTCATGCGCGATGAATGAGGTGGAGACGACCCGGGCACCATTCGATCCCGCCGTGCTGTTCAAGACGGTTTTCCTCGCGATCGTCGCTATCTTCGTGCTGGTGCCGCTGCTTGCGACGCTGCTCGGTGGCTTCAAGTCGCTCGGGGAATTGCGCGTCAATCCGTTCGGCCTGCCGCAGCACTGGGCGTGGCAGAACTATGCCGATATCCTGTTCTCCGGGCGCTACTGGCAGCTCCTGCGCAATTCGCTGATCATCTCCACGCTGACGGTGGTCCTGACTCTCATCGTCGCGTCGATGGCGGCCTTCACCTTTGCCCATGTCCGATTCTACGGCAGCTCGATGCTGCTGAGCTATTTGACGCTCGGCCTGCTGTTTCCGGCGGCGACCGCGGTGTTGCCGCTGTTCATCAAAGTGCGCGATCTCGGGCTGCTCGACACCTATTTCGGCGTCGCGCTGCCGCAGGTCGCCTTCAGCCTCGCCATGAGCGTGCTGTTGCTGCGCCGCTTCTTCAAGGACATCCCCTACGAGCTGCTCGAGGCCGCGCTGGTCGACGGCTGCAGCTATATCAAATTCTTCCGCTACGTGACGTTGCCATTGTCGCGCCCGATCCTGGCGACGGTCGGCACCATTACCTTCGTCAACAGCTGGAACGCCTATCTGCTGCCGCTGGTGATGCTCAACACCGATGCGCTGTATCCATGGCCGCTCGGCATCATGGTCTATCAGGGCGAGTATTCGTCCGAGTGGCACCTGATCCTCGCCTTCATCACCCTGACCATCCTGCCAACGATCATCCTCTTCCTCCTGGCGCAGAAGCACATCGTTGCCGGCCTGACGTCGGGCGCGGTCAAGGGATGAACCGGACCTCACGGAGACCCCAATGAGAAAAGTCGGCATCGGCATCATCGGCTGCGGCAACATCAGCACCGCCTATCTGAAGGCGGCCCAGCGCTTCCCCGTTCTGGACATCAAGGCGCTCGCCGACATGCGCAGCGACGCAGCC
The DNA here is from genome assembly GCF_032381375.1 of Bradyrhizobium sp. SZCCHNR1017. Lineage (NCBI taxonomy): Bacteria > Pseudomonadati > Pseudomonadota > Alphaproteobacteria > Hyphomicrobiales > Nitrobacteraceae > Bradyrhizobium > Bradyrhizobium sp. SZCCHNR1017. The sequence continues at coordinate 394,176 of NZ_JAUHIR010000001.1, forward strand.
GAGCGACAGGGCGCAGCCTTCGGCCTGCCGGCGATGCGGGTCGATCAATTGCTGAAGCGCGATGACGTCGAGATCGTCATCAATCTCACGGTGCCGCTCGCCCATACCGATGTCAGTCTCGCCGTGCTGAATGCCGGCAAGCACGTTCATTCCGAGAAGCCGCTCGGAATCGACGTCGCGGAAGCCCGCAAGGTGATCGAGCTTGCCGCGCAGAAGAACCTGCGGGTCGGCTGCGCGCCCGACACGTTCCTCGGCGGCGGCCACCAGACCGCGCGCAAGCTGATCGACGACGGCGCGATCGGCACGCCTGTCGCGGGCAGCGCGTTCTTCGGCTGTCCCGGCCATGAGCGCTGGCATCCGGCGCCGGGCTTCTATTACCTGCGCGGCGGCGGCCCGATGCTCGACATGGGCCCATACTACATCACCGATCTGGTGCAGTTGCTTGGCCCGGTCGCGAGCGTGATGGGCTCGACCGCGCGCCCGAGATCCGAACGCCTGGTCACCAGCCAGCCGATGAACGGCACGCTGATCCCGGTCGAGGTCGCGACCCACGTCGCGGGCACGCTCGAGTTCGAGAGCGGGGCGGTGGTCTCGGTCACCATGAGTTTCGACGTTCCGAAGCACCGGCACGCGCCCATCGAGATCTATGGCGCCGAGGGCAGCATGCTGGTGCCGGACCCCAACCGCTTCGGCGGCGAGGTGCAGGTCGCCAAGACCGGCGGCGACTGGCAGACGATGCCGTTGACGCATGGTCACGTCGACGGCGAGTTCCGCTCCATCGGCGTGGCCGATATGGCGACCGCGATCCTGAACGACCGGCCGCATCGGGCCAGCGGTGCGCTCGCCTTCCACGTGCTGGAGGTCATGGAGGCGTTCCAGACCTCCGCAAGCGAAGGGCGGCGGGTCAAGATCGAGAGCCGCGTGGAGCGGCCGGCGATGTTGCCTGTTGGACGCGACACCGGACAGATCGACTGAGGACAGAGACATGCGCAAGGCAATGATTGTATGGGGCGGCTGGCCAGGACATGACCCCGATCTCTGTGCCTCGATGATCCGCGGCTGGCTCAAGGCGGAAGGCTTCGAGGTGCGGATCGAGACCACGACGGCCGCGTTCGCAGATCCTGCGATCCACGATCTGTCGCTGATCATCCCGATCTACACGATGTCCAAGATCGAGAAGGCGGAAGCGCTCAACCTCTGCGCGGCGGTGCGCAGCGGCGTCGGGCTCGCCGGCCATCATGGCGGCATGTGCGATGCCTTCCGCGATTCGGTCGACTACCAGTTCCTGTGCGGCGGGCAATGGGTCGCCCATCCCGGCAACATCATCGACTACCGGGTCGACTTGACCAGGCCGGACGATCCCATCATGAAGGGCCTGACAAGTTTCGAGCACCGTTCCGAGCAGTATTACATGCACGTCGATCCGGCCAACGAGGTGTTGGCGACCACGACCTTCACCGGAGAGCACGCCCCATGGATCGAGGGGGTGGTGATGCCGGTGGTCTGGAAGAAGCGTTACGGCGCGGGCAGGGTGTTCTATTCCTCCCTCGGCCACCGTGCCTACGAGCTCGACGTGCCGGAGATCCGGACGTTGATGACCCGCGGCATGCTATGGGCGGCGCGCGAGTGACGGCTGACGCGAACCCGTTACCGGTCCGGGCCACGCTGGAGGACGTCGCGCGGACGGCGGGCGTGTCGCTCGCCACCGTCGACCGCGTCATCAACCGGCGCGAGGGCGTGCGTGCCAAGACCGTTGCCCGGGTGGAGGCCGCTGTTGCCAAGCTGGGTTATCGCGCCGACGTCGCAGCGGCACGGCTCGCGCGCGGCCAGAGCTTCCGCTTTGCCTTCGTGCTGCCGACCGGTGGCAACAGCTTCATGACCATCCTGACCGAGCAGGTCCAGCGCACGGCAGAGTGGCTGGCCGGCCAGCGCGGCTTCATCGATATCCTCCACGTCGACGTGTTCGATCCTGACGTGCTGGCCGGTGCGCTGGAGAACCTGTCGCCGGCCTATCAGGGCGTTGCGGTCATCGCGCTCGATCACCCCAGAGTGCGCGCCGCGATCGACGAGCTCACCGCGCGCGGCGTCGCGGTGGTGACCCTGGTCTCGGACGCCCCGAGCTCGCGCCGCCTGCACTACGTCGGCATCGACAACCCTGCCGCGGGACGGACGGCGGCCACGCTGATGGGGCGCTATCTCGGCGGTCGCGAGGGGACGGTTGCCGTGATCGCGGGATCATTGTCGCTGCGCGATCACGCCGAGCGGCAATTCGGTTTTCACCAGATCCTGTCCAGCGAGTACCCGAACCTGCTCGCGCTTCCGGCAATCGAAGGCCGCGATGAGAGCGAGCGCACGCGGGAGCTGACCGCCGCGCTGCTCGCGCGCCATCCGGATCTGCGCGGCATCTACTGTTGTGGCGCCGGCAACCGTGGCATCGCCGATGCGCTCGAGGCATCCGGCCGCGCCCGGGAGGTGGTCTGGATCACTCATGAGCTGACCCAGCACACCAGGCGGTTCCTGGTCCGCGGCACGTGCGACGCCATCATCAACCAGGATCCCGGCCACGAGGCGCGCTCGGCTGCGCGGGTCCTGCTCGCGCATTGCTCGGGCGAGCCGATCAGCCCCGATCAGGAGCGCATCCGCATCGATATCTTCCTGCGGGACAATCTTCCCTAGCCGATAGGCCTAGAGCCAGCCGAAGATCGCGAGCGCCAGGACGGCCTGGGCGATGAAGCCGACGACGAACGCAACGGTGCGAAATACGGGCAGGCCGATCGCGTAGACGATGACGTGGGCGACGCGCGACCAGAAATAGACGGCGCAGGCGAGCACGGTCCATTTGGTCGAATAGTCGATCGCGTTGAGGATCAGCACCAGCGGCGCGAAGATCACGAGGTTCTCGACCGCGTTGTCGTGCGCGAACATCAGCCGGGTCGCCCATGGCGCGTGCGGCTTGTCGTTGCGGGAGGGGTTGGCCATCGCGCCCGTCAGGCCGCGGACCTGGCAGCGGTTCAGGATGTAGGGAACCCACAGCAGGCCGGTCAGAATGACCGTGAGCGTCAGCCAGAACAGTTCGCGCGTCATCGAGATCCCCTCAACTGATTCCCGTCCCGTCCCGGCGGGACGGAGCGTTTATAGTCAATCGCGGCGGATCACGCTATGCGCGGACGCGGACATAGGAGCCCGGCGCATCTTCGAGCGGTGGATAGACCTCGCTGCCGACGCCGCGCGCGGGAACCTCTTCCGGATCGAGCTGGCTCAGCCATTCGCGCCAGTCCGGCCACCACGAGCCCTTGTGCTCCTGCGCGCCCTTCATCCAGTCCTTCAGCGAGATGTCGTGGATCTGGTCATTGGTCCAATACTGATACTTGCCAGAGGAGGGCGGATTGACGACGCCGGCGATGTGGCCCGAGCCCGAAAGCACGTACTTCACCGGACCGCCGAAAAATTGCGATCCGTACAGCACGGAGTCGGCGGGCGCGATGTGGTCCTCGCGGGTGGCGAGGTTGTAGACCGGCACCTTCACCTTGGAGAGATCCAGCAGCGTGTTGTCCAGCACCATCGTGCCCTGCGTCAGCCGGTTCTCCAGATAGCAGTTGCGCAGGTAGTAGGAATGGTTCGCCGCCGACATCCGCGTGGCGTCCGAGTTCCAGTGCAGCAGGTCGAATGCCTGCGGCGGCTGGCCCTTCAGGTAGTTGTTGACGACATAGGACCAGATCAGGTCGTTCGAGCGCAGCATGTTGAAGGCCATCGCCATCTTGCTGCCCTCGAGCACGCCCGAGGCCTGCATGTCGCGCTCGAGCGCCGAGATCTGCGTCTCGTCGACGAACACCAGCAGATCGCCGGCATGGGTGAAGTCGACTTGGGCGGCGAGGAAGGTCGCCGAGGTCACGCGCTGGCGGCGCTTGTCGGCGAGCCAGGCCAGCGTGGTCGCGAGCATGGTGCCGCCGACGCAATAGCCGAGCGTGTGCACCTTCATCTCGCCGGTCACCTTCTCGATGACATCCATCGCGGTGAGCGGACCTTCCTTCATGTAGTCTTCCCAGGTCTTGGTCCCGAGCTTCTTGTCGGGATTGACCCAGGAGATCACGAACACCGTGAGGCCCTGATCGACGCACCATTTGATGAAGGATTTCTCGGGGCGCAGATCGAGGATGTAGAACTTGTTGATCCAGGGCGGCACGATCAGCAGCGGCGTGCGCAGCACGTTCTCCGTCGACGGCGCGTACTGGATCAGCTGCATCATCTCGTTCTGGAATATCACCTTGCCCGGCGTCGTCGCCATGTTGACGCCGACCTCGAGATTGGCCGGGTCGGACTGGCGGATCTTCAGCGAGCCCTTGCCGGCCTCGATGTCCTCCGCGAGCATCTGCATGCCACGCACAAGATTGCCGCCGCTCGACGCTAGCGTCTGCCGCAGCACCTCCGGATTGGTCAGGACGAAATTCGAGGGCGCCAGCGCATTGGTGATCTGGTTGACGTAGAACTCGGCCTTCTTGCGCGTGTGCGGATCGAGGCCCTCGGCATTGTGGACGAGGTCCTGCGCCCACTGCGTCGTCAGAAGATAGGCCTGCATCACGAAATCGAAGAACTGGTTCGACTTCCATTCCGGATCGGCGAAGCGCTTGTCGCGCGGGGAGGGCGAAATGGCCGGGGGTACGTCTTCGCCGGCGAGACGGCGCGCGGCCGAGCCCCACAAATCGAGATAGCCCTTGGCGATCTTGGTCTGGATGTCGCTGGCGCGATCCTTGTCCGACAGCCAGTAGTCGGCGACGGCGGTGAAGGATTTGACGACTTCGGTCAATTCGGTTGGTGGCCGGTCCTGAACTTCGCCCGTCTCGCGCGGCTTCAGGTAGGCCGAGAGCGCCTTGCCGCTGCTTTCCATGGCTTTCGCGATGTTCATCGCGAACGCTTCCGCATCGAATGTTTTTTCTGGATTGCTGCTGTTCTGAACGTCGGTCATGGCTGGATCACACTATCGCGTCGGGACCGTTTCGTCACCGAGCGAGATCAATAATCCGCGAGTTTGCGGCAAATTCGATTTCTGATTGTTGCGTTGCGAAAAAATCTCTCGCTTCCGACATCATGATCACGTAGCTGGATGAAATTCCTGTTCAAGCCGGTCACGTTTCGAGTGACAATTGGTTGTGCTGCGGCAAAATGCGCCGCGTTGCGGTCGGGCCGGGGACCGTCGACTGGAAGTTGGGGGCTGAGGGACGTGCGCGTGGGGACGCAGGGGCGAGGCTGGAGTTCGGGACGGCGCGCCCCTGTTGCGGGGCTCGTTGTGTTCGGCGCGCTCGCGCTTGCCGGGTGCTCCAGTCCAATAGCGGACATGCCTTCGCTCGACGCGGATGCGATCGCCCGGCCCAAGGAGCCGGGCGGGTATCTGCCCGTCAACGACGTGCCGCGCGACCGCGATGCGCCGATCATCTCGCCGCAGGAGCGCGACAAGATCGAAAAGGAGCTGCTCGCGGCGCGCGACCGCCAAGCCTCGGCGGGCACCAGCACCAGGCCCAAATGATCGGCCAGGGACAAGGGCTGGGCGATCGGCCGCCCGGAGCGGCGTAATTGTCTGGCGCGGCGCGGCGGCCATGATAAAACAACCGGAATCAACACCTCCGCGTGTCGTTGCCAGCCAAGCCGCGAGCCCGTGCTAAGCTCCTGATCCAGCACCGGTTTCAAGGCATGGCGTGCGCCGCCGCAGCGCCAGCTCTGCTGGCGAATCCGCCCCCGGTTGCCGGAGCCGAGAGACCCATGGAAGATTTCTATCGCATCCGCCGTCTGCCGCCTTACGTGTTCGAGCAGGTCAACCGGGCCAAGGCGGCCGCGCGGAACGCCGGGGCCGACATCATCGATCTCGGCATGGGCAATCCGGATCTGCCGGCGCCGCCGCACGTGCTGGAGAAGCTCAGGGAGACCCTGGGCAAGCCGCGGACCGACCGCTATTCGGCCTCGCGCGGCATCGTCGGACTGCGCCGGGCGCAAGCAGCCTATTACGATCGCCGTTTCGGGGTGAAGCTCAATCCCGACACCCAGATCGTGGCGACGCTCGGCTCCAAGGAAGGCTTTGCCAACGTCGCGCAGGCGATCACCGCGCCGGGCGACGTCATTCTCTGCCCGAATCCGAGCTATCCGATCCACGCCTTCGGCTTCCTGATGGCGGGCGGCGTGATCCGGTCGGTGCCTTCCGAGCCGACGCCGCAGTTCTTCGAGGCGGCCGAGCGCGCGATCATTCATTCCATCCCGAAGCCGCTTGCGCTGATCGTCTGCTATCCGAGCAACCCGACCGCCTATGTCGCGAGCCTCGACTTCTATCGCGACCTCGTCGCATTCGCGAAGAAGCACGAGATCCTGATCCTGTCGGACCTCGCTTATGCCGAGGTGTATTTCGACGACAAGAACCCGCCGCCGTCGGTGCTGCAGGTGCCTGGCGCGATGGATGTCGCGGTCGAGTTCACCTCGATGTCGAAGACCTATTCGATGGCCGGTTGGCGCATGGGCTTTGCCGTCGGCAACGAGCGCATCATCGCGGCGCTCGCGCGCGTGAAATCCTATCTCGACTACGGCGCGTTCACGCCGGTGCAGGTCGCGGCCACGGCTGCTCTGAACGGTCCCGACGACTGCATTCGCGAGATGCGCGACGTCTACCGCAAGCGCCGCGACACACTGGTCGAGGCGTTCGGCCGGGCCGGCTGGGAGATCCCGTCGCCGGAGGCGTCGATGTTCGCCTGGGCGCCTTTGCCGGAGAAGTTCAAGAGCCTCGGCAGCATGCAGTTCGCGACGCTCATGGTCGAGAAGTCCGGCGTCGCGGTGTCGCCGGGCGTCGGCTTCGGCGAACATGGCGAAGGCTATGTCCGCATCGCGATGGTCGAGAACGAGCAGCGCATCCGGCAGGCCGCGCGCGGCGTCCGCCGCTTCCTTGAAAGCGGGATCGAAACGTTGCACAACGTCGTTCCCATCGCCAACCGGCGCTGAGCCCTCCCGTACTTTCCTTTCGACAGGTTCTTTGATTCCATGGTCGCACCCCTGAGAGTGGGCATCGCGGGCCTCGGCACCGTGGGTGTCGAGGTCGTTCGTCTCATCGAGCGTGAGGGACGCGTGCTCACCGAACGCACGGGGCGCCCGGTGAAGGTCGTCGCCGTGACGGCGCGGTCGAAGGCCAAGAAGCGCGGCATCGATCTGTCCGGGATCAAATGGGCCAAGGATCCGATCGCGCTGGCGAGCGATCCCGAAATCGACTGCCTAGTCGAGCTGATGGGCGGTGCCGGCGATCCCGCGCTGTCGGCGATCGACACCGCTCTCAAGGCCGGCAAGTCGGTGGTGACGGCCAACAAGGCGCTGATCGCCAAGCATGGCCTGAAGCTCGCCAAGGCGGCCGAGAAGCATGGCGGTGCGCTGAACTTCGAAGCCGCCGTCGGCGCGGCCATTCCGGTGGTCAAGACCCTGCGCGAAGGGCTCACCGGCACCGGCATCAGCCGCGTCTATGGCATCCTCAACGGCACCTGCAACTACATCCTGACTCGGATGGAGCAGGAGGGGCTGTCGTTCGACGAATGTCTGAAGGACGCCCAGCGTCTCGGCTATGCCGAGGCCGATCCGTCGTTCGACATCCATGGCCACGACACCGCGCAGAAGCTCGCGATCCTGGCGAGCCTCGCCTTCGGCACCCAGGTGGCGCAGAACTCGGTCTATGTCGAAGGCATCTCCTCGATCGCGCCGGAGGACCTGCGCGCGGCGGCGGAGCTCGGCTACCGCGTCAAGCTGCTTGGCGTTGCCGTGCGCACCGCCAAGGGCATCGAGCAGCGGGTGCACCCGACGATGGTGCCGAAATCCTCCTCGATCGCCCAGGTGATGGGCGTCACCAACGCGGTCACGATCGACGGCGACGGTATCCCGCCGATCACGCTGGTCGGTCCGGGAGCAGGGGGCGCCGCGACGGCGTCCGCCGTCGTCGCCGACATTGCCGACGTCGCGCGCGGCATCCGCGCCGCGCCGTTCGGGCGTCCGGTCGACAGGCTGCAGGCGACCGAGAAGGCGCCCATGGAGCGGCACGAGGGTGGCTATTACATCCGCCTGATGGCGCGTGACCACGCCGGCACGGCCGCGACCATCGCCACCCGGCTCGCCGAGCAGAAGATCTCGATCGAATCGATCGTGCAGCGCCATCCCAATGGCAGCGAGCCGGCGAAGACGGCCGGCAAGTCTGCGCCGGTGCCGGTCATCCTGATCACCTATGCGACACACGAGGACGCCGTGCATCGTGCGCTCCAGGCGGTGCAGCGCGACAAGGTCATCAGCGGCAAGCCGCAGGTGATCCGGATCGAGAAGAACTAGCGCATGATGCCCAGGGAACCACTTGTCCCTGCTCAAACAAACGCGTGGCGTTTGGTATAGGTTCATGCTCAAACCGGGAGAATAGACAGGCGGGGAGCGGCCGTTCGTGCCGACCGCCTGACCCGGATGCCGCCCAGGGGGGCGGCGTGCGAGCGGTAGATTTTGATGGCGGATGTCCGCCTTGACGTCTTGAGGAGTTGATCGATGTCGACGCAGATTTCTGTCCCGCAACAATTGCTGCTCGAGCGCATCCTGACGCTGGAGCTGGTGCGCGTGACCGAACGGGCGGCGGTGTCGGCGGCGCGGTTGCGCGGCCACGGCCAGGAAAAGCCGGCCGACCAGGCGGCCGTGGATGCGATGCGCCGCGAGCTCAACAAGCTGCCGATCGAGGGCACGGTCGTGATCGGCGAGGGCGAGCGTGACGAGGCGCCCATGCTCTATATCGGCGAGAAGGTCGGCCTCAATGCCGGGCCCAAGGTCGACATCGCGGTCGACCCGCTCGAGGGGACGACCCTGTGCGCCAAGAACATGCCGGGCGCGATCGCGACCATGGCGATGGCCGATGGCGGCACGCTGCTGCATGCCCCCGACGTCTACATGCAGAAGATCGCGGTCGGCCCCGGCTACGCCAAGGGCGTCGTCGACATCGACGCGACGCCGGCCGACAACGTGCGACGGCTCGCCAAGGCCAAGGGCGTCGAGCCCGGCGCGATCACGGTGCTGGTGCTCGACCGTCCGCGCCACGCTGACATCATTCAGGGCGTCCGCTCGACCGGCGCCGCGGTGCGCCTGATCACTGACGGCGACGTCGCCGGCGTGATCCACTGCGCCGATCCCGACAACACCGGCGTCGACATGTATCTCGGCACCGGCGGCGCGCCGGAAGGCGTGCTGGCCGCGGTGGCGCTGCGCTGCATTGGCGGCCAGATGCAGTGCCGCCTGATCCTCGACACCGAGGAGAAGCGCGAGCGCGCCCACAAGATGGGCGTCGGCGATCCCAAGATGATCTACGGCATCGAGGACATGGCCCGCGGCGACTGTCTGTTCGCGGCCACCGGCGTCACCACCGGCTCGCTGCTCTCCGGCGTCAAGTTCCGCAAGGACGGCGTGATCGAGACCGAGACCGTCGTGATGCGCTCGGTCACCGGCACGGTGCGCTACATCCGCGCGGAGCATCGCCAGTTGGCGAAGTTCCACCTCGACTGATCCAGCACAGTCGTTCCGGGGCACGCGGAGCGTGACCCCGGAATCTCGAGATCGTGGCGCGAGATTCCGGGTCTGCGCGCTGTGCGCGCATCCGGAATGACGAAATTGGAGAGCGACTCAGCATGTCCGACCTGTCCATGGTCAAGGCGCTGGTGTTCGATGTGTTCGGCACCGTCGTCGACTGGCGCACCAGCCTGATCAACGACTTCACCGCGTGGTCGAAGACCCGCGGCATCCAGGGCGACTGGACCGCGCTGGTCGATGGCTGGCGCGGGCTCTATGTCGGCTCGATGGACGAGGTCCGCAGGCATCCGGAGCGCGGCTACGTCATCCTCGACGTGCTGCACCGGCGCTCGCTGGAGACGCTCGTCGCCCAGCTCGGCATCACCGGCTTGACCGAGGCCGATCTCGATCATCTCACCCGCGGCTGGCACCGGCTGCATCCGTGGGCCGACAGTGTCGCCGGGCTGACCCGGCTGAAATCCAAATACATCATCGCGCCGCTCTCCAACGGCAATGTCGCGCTGCTCACCAACATGGCGAAGTTCGCGGGTCTGCCGTGGGACCTCGTTCTCTCCGCCGAGCTGTTCCAGCACTACAAGCCCGACCCCGAGACCTATCTCGGCGCCGCGCGTCTGCTCGGTCTTGCGCCCGGCGAGGTGATGATGGTCGCCGCGCACAACAATGATCTCGAGGCGGCGCAACGCTACGGACTGAAGACCGCCTTCGTCGCCCGCCCCACCGAATACGGCCCGCTGCAGAGCCGCGACTTCGACGCCACCGGCGCCTGGGACATCGTCGCCGATGATTTCAACGGCATCGCCGACCGGCTCGGCTGCTGATCGTCCTGCCTCACGCGCCCGACACGATCACGCCGTACCAGCCGAGCCCCTTGTAGGTCTCGTAACCGGGCGTGGCGTGGAACGCGACCATGCGCCCGGAGATGTCCTGATAGAAGCCACTGCGCTTGCCATCGAGCTTCAGTGAAACGCGCTCGCTGAGAATGCCCTGACCGTCCGAGGATGCGATCACGCGCAGATTGGAATCCACCAGGAGCACGCGGGCCTTGTCGCTCTCGCTGACGCGCACGCCCTGAACGATGGCGCGCGCCTGCGCTTCCCAATCGAAATGGATCGCGAGCACGCCAAGCGGCTTGCCATGCGCCTTGCCGTCCTCGCGCACCGAGGCGCAATAGGTCGCGACCTGGGCGTTGCCGAGCAGCGGCTGGCACTCGACGTCGCCGGCGACGTAGTCGTCGCCCGAGCGCAAGCCCCGCGCCTCGCGAAACCATTTGGTGTCGGCGACGCTCTGGCCGACGACGTTGAAGCGGTCGGCGCGGCCGTTGGCGATCACCTTGCCGCTCGGATCGCACAGCCACAGATCGAGATAGACGGTGTAGGCGGAGAGAATCACCGCGAGCCGTTCGGAGACGTGCGTGACGCGGGCGGCATCGGGCGCGGCGGCGCAATCGACCACGGCGGAGTCGGTCGCCCACCAGCGGACGTCGCAGGTCCGCTCATACAGATTGCGGTCGATCAGTTCGATCGCGTTCAGCGCCAGATCGACCATGCGCTCGCCGCGGGCGCGTTCGGTCATGCGCTCGATCGAGCTCTTCAGATTGCCGGTGCGCGTCGTGAGCTGGCCCTCCAGCTCGCGCGCGATGGTCTCGACGAGTTGGCCGACGGCGCGCACCTCCTGGGCCACCACGGCGAAGCCTGCGCCTTGCGCGCCCACCCGCGAGCTCTCGATCAGCGCGTTCAGCGCCAGCATCTTCATCTGGTTGGTGATCTGCTGGATCGATTTGGTCTTCTCGCAGGCGATCTGATTGACCTCGCCGGTGAGCCGCGCGATCAGCGCCGAGACGTCGGTCTCGTTATCCTTGGGAGTCGTTTGTGCCGGAGCGGCGGAGGGCTGCGTCTTCAACTCGGGCGCGGTCAGCATCGGCAATGAACTCCATGTTGCCGCGCCTCCTGGTCGGCACGAAGAGGGCGGACAAATCGGACGTAATAATTGATTGAAATGTTACGGAGTTCGCCTAATGGCTGTTTAATGCACTCCATCGAACGCAGCTCTAATTTTAGGCAACCAGCCGTATATGGCGGCATTTCCCTGATTTCCTGTGAGTTCCGCCAAGTTCTGGGACGATTCTGGTGGGTTTCATGGATGGAACCTGCTGAGGCAGGCCAGTTGCTGTAGATTCGACTGCGTCCATTTCGAATCGCTGCGCTGCAAGCGAGGCCCCGCGCATCATGGCACCATCCGCCCTTGCACTGCCCCTGAGCGCCCCGCAGGCGTTCCTGGGCGTGCGGCTGTCGCTGACCAACAAATTGTGGCGCGACCGGCTGGATGCGCGCGGCGCGGCGCGCGCGCTTGCGATGGTGCAGCGCTATCAGTTGCCCGAGATGCTAGCGCGCGTGCTCGCCGGGCGTGACGTCGAGATCGACGCGGTCAACGACTTCCTCGATCCGACCATCCGCAAGCTGATGCCGGATCCGTTCACGGTGACGCAGATGGAGGCGGCGGCGCAGCGCATTGCCGACGCCGTGGTCAAGGGCGAGAAGGTCGCGATCTTCGGCGACTACGATGTCGACGGCGCGACCTCGGCGGCGCTGCTCGCCTGGCATCTGCGCCATTGCGGGCTCGATCCGCTGATCCACATTCCCGACCGCATCTTCGAAGGCTACGGCCCGAACGTCGACGCCATCCGGGCGCTCGCCGGCAAGGGCGCGACGCTGCTCGTGACGGTCGACTGCGGCACCACCAGCCTCGAGCCGCTGGCGGAGGCGCGGCGGCTCGGCATGTCCGTGGTGGTGATCGATCACCATCAATGCGGCGAGGAGCTGCCGGAGGTCGAGGCGCTGGTCAATCCGAACCGGCCGGATGATCTTTCCGGCCTCGGCTATCTCGCCGCGGTCGGGCTGACGCTGGTCACGCTGGTTGCGGTCAATCGCGAGCTGCGCGGCCGCGGCTTCTGGAGCAGCACGCGCCCGGAGCCGGATCTGCTCAGCATGCTGCATCACGTCGCGCTCGGCACCGTCGCCGACGTCGCGCCGCTGATCGCGCTCAACCGCGCCTTCGTCGCCAAGGGCCTGATCGCGATGCGCCGGCGCGACCATGTCGGGCACACCGCGCTGATGGATGTCGCCCGGCTCAACGGTCCGCCCGAAGCCTGGCATCTCGGCTTCATGCTGGGACCGCGCATCAATGCCGGCGGGCGCATCGGCCGCGCCGATCTCGGCGTGCGCCTGCTCCTGGAAAGCGATATCTCCGAAGCCGCGCGCATCGCCGCCGAGCTCGATCGGCTCAACAGCGAGCGCCGGATCATCGAGCAGCAGGCCGAAGCGCAGGCCGAAGCGGAGGCGCTGGCCTCGCTCGGGCTGGAGGACAAGGGCGCCGTCATCGTGACCGCATCCGAAGGCTGGCATCCCGGCGTGGTCGGGCTGGTCGCATCCAGGCTCAAGGAAAAGTTTGCCCGGCCGGCGTTTGCGATCGCGCTCGAGCCGGGCGGCATCGGCACCGGGTCGGGCCGCTCGATTCCGGGCGTCGATCTTGGCAAGGCCGTCCGCCACGCCGTGGAGCAGGGCATCCTGATGAAGGGCGGCGGGCACGCGATGGCCGCCGGCGTCACCTTGCGCAAGGAGCGGTTGGCCGAGTTTCGCGCCTTTCTCGAAAGCGCGCTCGCCGCCGACGTCGCCGACGCACGTCACGTCAACGAGATCCTGATCGACGGCGCCATCAGCGCGCGCGCCGCGACACCCGAGCTGGTCGCGACGCTCAATCGCGCCGGTCCCTTCGGCAGCGGCAATCCCGAGCCCATCGTGGCGCTGCCGTCGCATCAGCTGGTTTACGCCGACGAGGTCGGGCAGGCGCATCTCAAGCTGCGCTTCAAATCCGGCGACGGCGCCGCCGTGAATGCGATCGCATTCCGCAGCGTGGGCCAGAAGCTCGGCAACGCCCTGGTTCAGCATCGCGGCCAGATCCTGCACGTCGCCGGCACCCTCACCGTCGACCGCTACCAGGGTGTCGAGCGCGTGCAGCTGCGCGTGCTCGATGTCGCCGTGCCGGACCATGGGCCGGCGATGATCAGGTAGAGCAACATCGACGAGTCGTCCCGGACAAGCTGCGTGCGTCGTCGAAGCGCCGATCCTGACCCATATGCCGCAGCCGTTGTTGTGAGAACGAGATGCCCACCTCGATCGTGCCTCGAACTGCTCCCGGTAGGTATGGGTCCCGGCGCGGAGGCCGGGACGACATCGGAGTATGACGGCCGTCGCGCTTCCCATAATGCGCGCATGATTTCACATCCCGCCGCGCCATCGCGCCCGAGTGATGCATCGTCAAGGACCCTCCCGATGAAAGAGGGCGCAGGGAATGCCGGGTGAAGGCCTCACCCATGGCCCGCCTGCAAACAAAAAGCAGGCGGCAGTCACCACAGGCAAAGCCGTTTCAACCGGCATTCCCTGCGCGGAGGTCTTAACGCTTATACGCGATCTCCCCGGTGTCCGGCTTGTTAGCCACCGTCGCCCCCGGGATCATCATCTCCCAAGAGCTTGGCGCCAGCATCGGGGCGCCAGGACCACGCGATTTCACGTCCGCAACCTGCCGTTCGTCCGCGTACATCGAGCACGCTGCAACACGATCGCGGCCACCGCATCCCGCCCTCCACGTTCATGACGATCGCGAAACGTCCCTCTCATGAGGACGGGATGCGGATGTTATTTCCGATTTTCGGAACAAAAGCAAGCGGAAAGTTTGAGGGCGGGGCTGGCTGCGGCGGCCATCTGGCTGATGCTGCGGGTGAAAATAAAAAAATTGCAACGGGGCATGTTGCGTCATCGAGCGGTGGAGATCCGCGGCCATGCAGACAGAGACATCGATGGCCGGTGACCTCTGTACCGTCCGTCGGTCTTGCTCTAGCATTCTCGACATCGGTTTTGTCGAGACGGGAATGAACGTGCCAATGCGACGTCCGCTTGCCGTGCTGGCAATCCTTGCGATGGGTTGGTCCTGGGCTCAGGCCGAGCCGGGACTGCATTGGCGGACGGCAAGCCCGGACGAGACGCCCTGGTCTGCACCGATCGCACGCGAGGTGCAGGAGTTTGCGGTCGAACAGAAGCCGACAGCGATCATGGTCGTGAGGGACGACGACATTGTTGCCTCGTTCGGCGATCTCGGTGCGAAGGTCAATGTCCGGTCCGTGCGCAAGAGTCTGCTCAGCGCGTTGTATGGCATCGCCGTCGAAGCCGGCCGGATCAACCTCGACAGCACGCTTGCCGCGCTCGAGATCGACGACGTTCCGCCGGGGCTTTCGCCGGCCGAGCAGACCGCGACGGTGCGTCAGCTACTGATGGCGCGCTCCGGGGTCTATCATCTCGCGTCCTATGAGACGGGGCAGATGAAGCAGAGGCGGCCGGCGCGCGAGAGCCATCCGCCGGGCAGTTTCTGGTACTACAACAACTGGGATTTCAACGCGCTCGGCACGATCTATCGGCAGTCCGTCGACGACGTGTTCGCAAGCTTCGACAGACGGATCGGCCGGCCGATCGGGATGGAGGATTTCTCCGCCGCAGACGGCGTGTACGTGAAGGAAGCCTCCTCGTCGCATCCGGCCTATGTGTTTCGGATGAGCGCGCGAGACCTGGCGAGGTTTGGCCTGCTGTTCCTGAACGGCGGACGCTGGAATGGGGCTCAACTGATCCCGCCGACATGGGTGACGGAATCGACCAGCCGTCTCTCGGACACCGAGCAGCCCGGACGGGGTTACGGCTATCTCTGGTGGACCTTCAGCAGCGTCCGATCCGGCATCAGCGGCTATTTTGCCTCCGGCTACGGCGGACAGCAGATCGTGGTCGTTCCCTCGAAGCACCTGGTGGTCGTCGAGCTGGTCGATCTGGCCGTGAATCGGACAGGCGTCCGAACGCAGCGCTTCCTCGATCTCGTCGGCAAGATCAGCGCGTCGGTTCCCTGAGCAGGACGTCGATGGCCCTGGCGATCAACCTCCGATCCGACGACGCCTCTTCATGCGAGATCGAGCACCTGTGGAAGCAGGTCGCAGCTTTCGAGGACGCGCCGTCGATGCGCGAGCTGCGCTACCGGCCGCACTTCACCTTCGCGATCTATGACGCGCCTGAGATCGACGTCGAGACGGCTTCGCGCGTAATGCGCGTGGCCGTTCAAGGCGACACGGCGCTGCGGATCGCTTTCAATCGGGTCCGCTGGTTCTTGCACCCTCGTTGCGTGCTGTGGGCCGAGCCTGAGATGAACGCGACGCTGTTGCGATGGCATGCATCGATCTCGGCAGCGGTCGATCCGCTGCTTTGCCGGCCGCACTATCGTCCCGGCGCGTGGGTGCCTCACTGCACGCTGGGCACGCGGATCTCGAATGACCGGCGCGACGATGCGATGGCGTTTGCGCGCTCGTTCGTCGGCCGCTTTGAGGTCGTGTTCGATGCGATTGATTGCGTCGTGTTTCCGCCGGTGCGGATCGTGGCCGAACGCAAGCTGCCGCTGGCGACCGCGTAGGCGTTCGGTTCCCAGGGGAAAGGATGACGTCAATCGCGTCGGATGCTAGCGCCAGGACGGCTTCGGCAGATGATCGGGACTGAATTTTGCCGTCGGCCGGGGCGCGGGCGGAGATGGGGCATCGTCGGACGCCGAGAACAGCAGCAACGCCTCGAACGGCACGTCGGGTGCTTCCGCGGCATAACCGGTGCACGTGACGGGCGTGCCTCTGCAGCATCCTTCGAGGCTGAGCGTCAGCTCGTCGGGGCCGAACAACGACGGCTGTCCCGGGGCATGGCGCTTCGTCTTGATGATGGCGGTGAAATGATCGCCATGGGCCTCGTAGCTTCCGGCATAGCTCAGCACGGTGTCGCCGCCGCACACCTTGCCCCCCACCAGCTCGACGATCCCGGTTCCCTGGCCCTTGGGGGTCCTGAACCAGGCCGAATAGGTGCCTTCCTTGATCATTTGCCGCAGATCCCATTGTTGGATCGCGAGCATCGTTGTGCGACGCCAATTAAGAGAAGGTGAAAACGATCGTCAGAACGGGCCGGGAACCCGGAATTTGTTCGTATACGAATGGTGGGGGGCGCAGCAGCGCATATCTCTGTGGCCTCTGCACGCCGCGCCTCGCGTGGCCGCGCCCTGTCGCGCATCGCGAGTCCCGTCATTCGCCTCAAGAAAATCATTCGAATGGACGTCGGCCCGCGTATAAGGAATGAGACCAAGGCCTACTCAAGGACCATCTGATGCCGTCCGAACCCCGCTCGCCGCGTCTGGCCGTCCTGATCGACGCCGACAATGCCTCCGCCAAGATCGTCGACGGGCTGTTCGAGGAGATCGCCAAGATCGGCGAGGCGAGCGTGCGCCGGATCTATGGCGACTTCTCCAGCCCGCGCTCGAGGCCGTGGGCCGATACGCTGGCGCGCCACGCGATCGTGCCGCAGCAGCAGTTCGCCTACACGACCGGCAAGAACGCCTCCGACATCACACTGGTGATCGATGCGATGGACCTGTTGCATAGCGGACGCTTCGACGGCTTCTGCCTGGTGTCGTCCGACAGCGACTTCACCCGGCTGGCGGCGCGCATCCGCGAGCAGGGCATCGACGTGTTCGGCTTCGGCGAGCAGAAGACGCCGGAGAGCTTTCGGCAGGCCTGCCGCAGGTTCATCTACACGGAGAATTTGCGCGGCGACGCGGCGAGCAGCAAGGACGCGGACAGCGCTGCGGCGCCGAAGTCGCTGCTGCCGATCAGCGCGGCGACGCCGATGATCAAGAAGGTCATCACGCAGATGGAGAGCGAGGACGGCTGGGTCGCGCTCGGCGAGGTCGGCAAGCAGCTCTCCAACCTGGTCTCCGACTTCGATCCACGCACCTATGGCTGCCGCAAGCTCAGCGACCTCGTGCGCAAGACGGGCGGCTTCGAGATCGAGGAACAGTCCAAGGGCGGCGGCTCGGTGCGCATCCGCGTGAAGGCGGCGAGCGCGTCGCAGCCCAAGGCGCGGGCGTCGAGGTCCGGCCACCGCGAGGCGACGGCCAAATCGTGATCCAGTCGGTGGCAGCGTGTCGTGGTCGGAGAGAACTTGCGAGCGGCCACGAACTCAAGAGTACATTCGGCGGTGCACGGCCGCGAACATCACTCCTATGCGCGTATCGCCAGGTCGGAACATGAATCCGACGACAACGATAAGCAGCAACATTGAGCCTACAACGATCAGGGCGACGCCATAAGACTCCGCGCCGGATTCGGCCTGATGTTTGGAATTTGACGCTGCGGGTATGGAGGCGGGGAGGCTCTGGGGTAGAGACACTGGGCCAACTTGCGCGACATCGATCCACCGCGCTGACCAGTTGGATCTGGTCATCGTCGTCTCGGGCGGGTCGTCTGATTCAGTGCTCGGCTCAAACGGCCGGGCGGCGGCCGACATTTCCGATCGCGCGTCGCGCCAATGCGGCGGCTGCTCCTTCTGCAGCTTGCGCTCGGCAGTTTGGCGTTCAACTCTCGCTATGTGGCGGCGCCTCGTCATTGGTGTGGCGTCCCAACAGTGGTTTGAGCCATGCCAGTAAATATGCACCGAACCGAAGTGATGACGCGCCTCGCTCTTGTTCATACACGAAGGAGACGCTTGCGATGGAGACGTCATGGTTGCCATGACGATGAGGATCAACGCGACACGCATGGCGTCGCTCCGTTGTTAGTTGATGTACACACGCATACTGATAAACATGCCGTCAGATGCTCGAAATCAGATCAAAAGAATGGGTAAATTGTGTCCAGTTGGACAATACGACTGTCCTATGAAGTTTGAGTTCCCATGGTGTAGTTCAGGGAACCTACAAACAATCCCCGCAATTCGTATTCGCCGCCCAGAGCTAGGGCACCGAAGTCTAGCCGGCGTGTGGGCGGCCAAGGTGTGACCGTGGCCGCAATCGAGGAGGCCCTCAGCCCTCCGTCATCGCGAACAACGACCAGTGGTCGTCGTACTCCGCGCCGTCGCTACGGCCGGGCCTCCGTCGTGGGCTTGTCGTGCATGTAGCGATGGACCTCTTGCTTCGCTTCGGGCGGACAGAACGAGATGAAGGGAAGATTGGCGTCTCCCGCCGGTGCGCCGTCCACGGCATCGGCCAGGTGATGCTCGTGCTTTTCCAGATGAACGCAGGTC
This sequence comes from Bradyrhizobium sp. SZCCHNR1017, assembly GCF_032381375.1. Lineage (NCBI taxonomy): Bacteria > Pseudomonadati > Pseudomonadota > Alphaproteobacteria > Hyphomicrobiales > Nitrobacteraceae > Bradyrhizobium > Bradyrhizobium sp. SZCCHNR1017. Next base: position 412,880 of record NZ_JAUHIR010000001.1, read on the forward strand.
CGGTAAAGGCCCAGATACAAGGCCTGGAACGAATCCACGCCGGAGATGGCCATTTCGAACGGGTTGCCCAAGCCGCGAATTTCAATGTCACAGTACCAGGATCTCGGTCCGGCCCGTCTGGGCGCGGACAGTCTGGCGACGACGGCGGTGTCCGTCGTCACATCGCGCAGCACACGCTCGGCGACGACCTCGGTCAATTTCGTCTCGGGTACATTTTCCGGCGGCACCGACGGGATCGGACCAGGCAGGGCGTCGAGCAGCTCGCGGTCGCGCTCGGTGATGAAGCGCAAAGCCTCGGTCCGGGTTTGCGGAAAGCAGCAGTCTGCGATCAGCGGGACATCGACGTCACCGGGGTCTCCATTGAGGAAGGCGAGGCTCCCCTCGTCCTCCGTAAGCAGCCTGCAGAGGAGTTTCAGCCCCAGACACAGCGACTGAAACGAGTCGACACCGCTGATCCACTTGTCGACGGGGCTCTCCAGCCCCTCGATGGCAATCCTGCAGCGTCACTCGAAGTCGTCGACCCGTTCGGGCGCGAACACCCGCGCGGCGACATCGTTGCCTGTCGCCACATTCCGGTAGGTGCGCTCGGCCACGATCATCGTCATTGCTCACTCCGGTCGATAGGTTCCTGATCCCGATGAATTCGTGCGGCGAGCGGTAAGCACGTATGCGCGATCCGACCCGCGCGGACGGCCGTCAGCCGCCTTGCCGCAGCTTCGCCAGCACCTTGAGCCCGCCATAGCCGTCGGCCGGCTGGAGGCCGGCCTTGGCCTGGAAGTCGCGGATCGCTTTCATGGTGTCGTTGCCGACGCGGCCGTCGGTGCCGCCGGTGTCGAAGCCGGCTGCGGTCAGGCGCTTCTGCATCTCCTGCACCTCGGCCAAGGTCAGCGCGCGCTCGGAGCCGGGGAAGGGCTGCAGGAACGGCGGTGCCCCCAGGATGCGGTCGCCGAGATGGCAGATCGCGAGCGCGTAGCTCATGGCCGGATTGTAGGACTTCACCGAGTAGAAGTTCGGGCCGAGCAGGAAGGCGGGGCCGCCTGCGACCGGGATCCAGAGCTGCGCTGACGCATTGGGCTGCGGGAACGGCTGGCCGTCGGCGCGGGTGACGCCGGCCGCCTGCCACGCCGCATAGCTGCGACTGCCCGACATGTTGCCAGGCGCGCGCACCTCGTAGCCCCAGTGCTCGCCGCGGTGATATTTGCCGCGGTTGACGAGATAGCGCGCGGTCGAGCCGAGCGCGTCGTCGGGCCGGCCGAACGGGTTGATCTTGCCGTCGCCGTCATAGTCGAAGCCGACATTGAGCCAGACCTCGGGCATCCATTGCGTGTGGCCCATGGCGCCGGCCCAGGAGCCGCGCATCTCCTCCGGCGTGCTCCAGCCGCGATCGACGATCTTCAGCGCATTGGTGAGCTCGGTCTCCCAATAGGCCTTGCGCCGCGGCTCGTTCCAGGCGAGCGCGGCGAGCGCCGGAAACACCGGGCGCATGTGGTTCTGCTGCACCAGGGGATCGCCGAACGCGGACTCGACGCCCCACAGCGCGAGAAGCGTGCCGCGCTCGACGCCAAAGTCCTTCTCGATGCGGGCGAACAGCGCCTCGTTCTTCTGCAGCGCGATCTTGCCGTTGATGACGCGCCAGTCGGAGACGCGACGGTTGATGTACTGCCAGAGCTGCTCCTTGAACTCCGGCTGGTTGCGCATCTCCTTGAACACGGTCATGTCGGGCTCGAGCCGCGCCATGACCCGCGTCCAGGTGGCCGGCGAGATGCCCTTGGCGAGCGCGCGGGCGCGAAACCCGTCGCGCCAGGCGTCGAACTCGGCCGGGGCAGCCGCTGCCGGCAGCGCGGGGACGAGCAGCGCGGTAGCGCCAAAGCCGGAGCGGAGCAGGGCGCGGCGGGTCATGGAATCGGGCTGGGTCATGGCGCCAGTCTACCCGGTCAGGGCGGGGCGCGGCAAAGCCTTGGGAGCGGCGGGAACCCGCTAGGCGCCGTGGAGGTCGGCGGCGACGTGCGCCAGCCAGCGGCGGATGGTCGCGAGCTCGCTCCGTTTCAAGCCGCGGGCCAGCCTGCGCTCGATGATGGTGGCCTGCCGGCGCGCCTTGGCCAACAGCGCCAGCCCGCGGCGCGTCAGGCTCCATCGCAGCATCCGACCGTGGACGGGATGCGGCGTGCGCTCGATGGCGCCGTCGCGTTCGAGATTGCCGATGATCACGTTGACGGTCTGCGGCGTCAGCAGCGCAACGCGGGCGAGGTCGGCGCCGGACAGCCCGGGATAGGCCTTCAGCATCGTCAGCACCACGAATTGCGGATGGGTCAGCCCGGTTGGGATGAGCGCGCGGTCGAGCGACAGCCGCGCCGCGGCCTGCGCCTGGCGCAGCAGATAGGCGAGGTAGCCGTCCTCGCCGCGCTTGCCCTCGCCGGGCGATGGCGGGCGGGCTGCCGTCCTGGGTCGAGTCCCGGTTTGACTCCTGGGCCGGCGCGCGGGGCCGGCCTTTCGCGACGCTCGCGCGGTCGTCAATTCCGGTGCCTTGCGCATATCATCAGAGCCCTGATAAGTTGTCATACATCTGATAACACGAGAGACAGGCCCATGTCACATGCGCGAAGCGAGTACACCGCGTTCCGGAGCCAGGCGCCGGAGCTTTACGATGCCATCCTTGCGGTGAGTCAGCAGGCGGCGAAGGCCGGCCTCGACAAGCAGTTGCTCGAACTCGTCAAGATCAGGGCGTCGCAGATCAACGGCTGCGCATTCTGCGTGCAGCATCATGTGCTGCTGGCCGAGAAGCTCGGCGTGTCCGCCGACAAGATCAATCTCGTCGTGGTGTGGCGCGAGGCGCCGCAATTCTCGGCCCGCGAGCGCGCGGCGCTGGCGTTCACCGAGGCGCTGACCACGCTGCAGGGCGGCGTCAGCGACGAGGTCTATGCCCAGGCCCGGGCCGAATTCTCGGAAACGGAGCTGGTGTTCCTGACGTCGGCGATCGGCGTGATCAATCTCTGGAATCGCTATGGCGTCGCCTTCCGCTGGACGCCGGCGGAGCGGCCCGTGCGGGCGGTCTCGTGAGTTGTCCGGAACCGCAGCGCGGCCCGGCGGGTTATACGCGGGAGGCAGAGGAGGCGCGCATGACCGGGACGGACGAACCGCTCAAGCCGGAGGATTTTCCGCTGGAGGCCGACAAGGAGCGCGTGCAGCGCCAGGACGGCAAGCCGATCGCAACGACGAAGAACGAGGCGATGGCGCAAGAGATTGCGGATCGTCTCAACGCCGAGGAGCACCGCCGCGAAGAGGACAAGTGGTCGGCATGACTTCTTGCTCCTTGGCCGTCTCCTTGGAGTTGCAAGAGACACACGCCGCTTGCAGTCAGCTCGAACCGATCAGCAAGGGGGCTGCGCTCAAAACGGATTCGCCGGCTGCGCCCGCTGGGGACCTTCCGGCTTCGGCTCGACCGCGAGGCTGGGGTCGGTCGGCATCACGCGCGCGCCGGCGGCGCGGGCGACCTGGCCGGTCATCGAATGCCGTGCCGCCTCGGCGGACTTGATTTCCGGCGGATGCCAGCGGTCGCGCACCAGCATCGTCAGCGCGCCCACGCAGAGCAGCGCAATCGCGGTTGAAACGAGCGCGGGTCCGGCTCTGCGATGCGGGTTGGCTGTCATCATCTGCGATCCTCCTGACCAGACAACCCGGAGCGGTGGGTCTCGGTTCCGGGCCCGCCGGCGATCAGTTCCGGTCGCGCCCTGCGGCGGCGTCGGCCGCTGGTCCGAGCGGTGACGATCCGAGTGCGCCGGTCGTCGACGGCGGCGACGCGGCGATCTCCTCCAGCCCGACCTCGCGGCCGCGGCCGCCGATCAGGCGCTCATAGGCTGTGATCAGCGTCACGTAGGGATTGACCCAGATCCAGCCGTCGCGCGTGAACAACTGGACGTCGAAATGCAGATGGCGCGTGGTGCCGTTGGGATGGTCGAGATAGTTCGAGACCACGCCGATCGGCTCGCCCTCGCGAAGGCTGCGGCCGTTGAGCAGGCCGTCGGCATCCATCGCCGTGGGGTTCATGTGCATGTAGCGGAAGCGGATGTGCTCGGTGCCGCTGTTGACCTGCACCGTCGCCGCCTGCTGCCGGGTCGAGCGGATCACGACGCCGTCGCGCACGGCGAGCACGCGCTGCCGCCACGGGTTGCAGCCGTCGGCGCCGTCGCGGCGCACCGGGCAGGCGCCCGGCCTGAGATCCTGGCCCTGATGGCCGAAGCCGCTGGCGCACTGGCCGACGTTGAAGCTGCGCGCCTCGCAGAAATTGTCGCGCCAGGGATACTGGCTCCATGGCTGGTCGAACTTGTCGCTCGCGCGCCGGCGGCCGAACGACTGCGAATGCACATAGGCCGGCGCATCCAGCGGATAGCGGATCTGCGAATAGACGGTGCGGTCGGGCCGCCCGCTCCGGCCGCGTCCGCCGCTGTTGGCGACGATGTCGCCGACAGGCCGATAGGTGAAATCGGCATCCAGCGTGAGCGGGCGCTCGGCGGCGAGCGGCGCGATCTCCGGCGGGATTCGCGACGGCTGTCCGCCGGCGATGCGCAGCGCCTTGAGAAAGCGTTCGGCGATGGGATAGGCCTCGCGGCAGGCGAGCCGGCGCGGCCGCGGCGCGCTGTCCAGGCACTGGATCGAGACCACGTAGGGCACGCCGAAACGCGTGAAGGCGTAGCGGACATAGCCCTCGCGGATGAAGCGGCGCAGATCGGGATATTGCGCTGACAGCGCCTTGACGCCTTCGCCCTTGCCGCCGGCGGGATCGGCGACATCGTAGGTGAGGAGCGAGCCGGTGATCTGGATCTCGACCGGCTTTGCGAAGACGCGCGGCGGAAGGCCGGAGGTCATCTCCGGCGGCAGCGAGAACACGGCATCGTAGCCGGACGGGCCGGCATCGAACAGGTCGGTCTGGAAGTCGGCCTGATAGCGCGGCAGATCGCGCGCCGCGATGGCGGCGCTGCGGCGCGCGGCGAGATAGGACGTGGCGTCGAACGGCAGCAAAACGGGGACCGGACTGCGTCCGATCCCCGTGAAGATGGTCGAGGTCACGCCGTTGAGCTGGACCAGCGCGGGCCTGCGCCGCGCATCGCCGGCCGAAACGCTGCTCCGGTGCGCGGACAGAGCGAAGTCGGCGGCGACCTCGGGCGCCGCGTTGAGTTCGGAGCGGAGCTGGTCCAGCGCCGCGCGCCAGTCGGCGCGGTTGATGGTGAGGGCGGGCGGAGCAAAGTCATCGGCCGCGCGCGTCGTGGACGGCGCGGCCAGCGTGATGATCGCCGCCAGGGCGGCGATGAGTGTGATGACCCGTGCCCCCAAATCCCCCCGCGCCCCCCGGCGTCAGATCCTCGAGATGCCTCAGTCCTTGGCGCGCTCGCAGTAGGAGCCGTCCTCGGTCATGACGACGATGCGGGTGCCGACCGTGATGTGCGCCGGCACGCCGGTGCGAACGCCGTTGGAGAGCACCGCCGGCTTGTAGGACGACGACGCGGTCTGGCCCTTGGTGACCGGCTCGGTCTCGACGACCTCGAGCGTGACGCGCTGCGGCAGCGTGATCGCCACCGGGACCACGTCGTGCATCGACAGCTTGACCGTCATGTTCTCCTGGAGATAGGCGGCCTGGTTGCCGACCACGTCCTTCGGCACCTGGACCTGGTCGTAGGTCTCCGGGTTCATAAAGTGGAAGCCGTCCGCATCCTCGTAGAGGTACGTGAAGTTGCGCTCCTCGATCGTCGCCTTCTCGACCTGGTCGGTGGTCTTGAAGCGCTCCGAGATCTTCACGCCGTCGCTGATTCGGCGCATTTCGATCTGGCTGACCGGAGTGCCCTTGCCGGGATGGATGTTCTCGGCGGTCACGACGACATAGAGCTTTCCATCTTGCTCAATGACGTTACCCTTGCGAATAGAGCTGGCGATGACTTTCAAAGCTGTTTTCCTGACACTGAAAAGGGGGCGCCGGACAAAGCCGGGGCGCCACGCGACGCGGAATGCGGTTTCGGGCGGCAACATACTGATTTTGTCCGGGGTTGCCAGTCTTTTGCGGCCCGAACGGGCGACCTCCTGATGTCCCGGGAGCCCGCGCCTTCGCCGTGGTGGTCGCCGCAGCGGCACGCCGATGTCAGGCCGTTCCTGCTCGCCCGGACCGCCATCACCAGGGCGTTGCGGGCCTGGTTCGACGAGCAGGGGTTTACCGAGGTCGAGACCGGCATCCTGCAGGTGTCGCCGGGCAACGAGACCCATCTGCACGCACCGCACACCGACCTGACGGCGCCGGACGGAACCCGGCACCGGCGGTATTTTCGAACCTCGCCGGAATTCGCCTGCAAGAAGCTGCTGGCGGCCGGGGAGCGGCGGATCTTCGAGTTCGCCCGCGTGTTCCGCGACCGCGAGCGCGGCGACCTGCATCTGCCGGAATTCACCATGCTGGAATGGTATCGGGCGGAGGTGCCCTACGACGCGATCATGGCCGACACGGTCGTGGTGATCGCCCATGCGGCTCAGGCGACCGGAATCCGGCGGTTCGCCTTCCGTGGCCGCACCGCTGATCCCTTCGCCGAGCCAGAGCTGCTGACGGTTGCCGGCGCGTTCGCGCGCCATGCCGGGGTCGACCTGCTCGCGACCATCCGCGACGGTGCGGGCGACCGTGGGGCGCTGGCCCAGGCCGCCGCCGGCAAGATCCGGATCAGCGACGACGACACCTGGTCGGACCTGTTCAGCAAGGTGCTGGTCGAGCATGTCGAGCCGCATCTCGGGCGGGGTCGGCTCACGGTGCTCCATGAATATCCGGCGCCGGAGGCCGCGCTGGCGCGGGTGGCGGCCGACCCCCGCGTGGCCGAGCGGTTCGAGGTCTACGCCTGCGGCGTCGAGCTCGCCAACGGCTTCGGCGAGCTCACCGACGCCGCCGAGCAGCGCCGCCGCTTCGAGCAGGAGATGGCCGAGAAGGAGCGCCGCTATGGCGAGCGCTATCCGCTCGACGAGGACTTCCTCGCTGCCGTCGGAGCGATGCCGCAGGCCAGCGGCGTGGCGCTCGGCTTCGACCGCCTGGTGATGCTGGCGGCAGGCGCCACCAGGGTCGACCAGGTGGTGTGGACGCCGCCGGCAGGTGAGCGATGAACAGGATCGAACGTCCGACCACGTTGCGCAGCGCCGAGGATCTCGTCGCGCAGGGCTTGGCTGACGCGGCGGACCAGCCGGCGCTGGCACGCGTGGCGCAGCGCTATGCCGTGGCGGTGACGACGCATCTCGCCGACCTGATCGATGCCGACGATCCCAACGACCCGATCGCGCGCCAGTTCGTGCCGAGCGTGGACGAGCTGAAGGCCGCGCCTGGCGAGCGCGGCGATCCGATCGGCGACGATTCGCATGCGCCGGTGCCCGGCATCGTGCACCGCTATCCCGATCGCGTGCTGCTCAAGCTGGTGCATGTCTGCGCGGTCTATTGCCGCTTCTGCTTCCGTCGCGAGATGGTCGGGCCCGGCAAGGACAATGCGCTGTCGGAGGAGGCCTATCGCGCGGCGCTCGACTACATCCGCGCACATGACGAGATCTGGGAGGTGATCCTCACCGGCGGCGATCCGCTGATGCTGTCGCCGCGGCGGCTGAAGGAGATCATGGCCGATCTCGCCGGCATCGATCACGTCCGGATCGTCCGTATCCACACCCGTCTGCCGGCCGCCGATCCCCAGCGCATCACGCCGGCGCTGGTTGACGCGCTGAAGGCGCCGGGCGCAACGACCTGGATCGCGCTGCATGCCAATCATCCGCGCGAATTGAGTCCGCCGGTGCGCGCGGCCTGCGCGCGGCTGATCGATGCCGGCATTCCCATGGTCAGCCAGTCGGTGCTGCTGCGCGGCGTCAATGATGACGCGGCGACCCTGGAGGCGCTGATGCGCGGCTTCGTGGAGACCCGCATCAAGCCGTATTACCTGCACCATGGCGACCTCGCGCCGGGCACGGCGCATCTGCGCACCACGCTGGCGCAAGGGCAGGCGCTGATTCGAACGCTACGCGGCCGGGTGTCCGGCCTGTGCCAGCCCGACTACGTGCTCGACATTCCCGGCGGCTACGGCAAGGCGCCAGTGGGGCCGCAATACCTCACTGCGGATGAAACTGTTGAGCAGGATCATGCGGCAGCTGCGCAAACGCGCTATCGTGTGATTGACTATTGCGGTGAGGCGCACCTCTATCCGCCCGCCGCGGGATGAAGTGTCCTGCCGATTCCGCTGACACGGAGGAGCAACATGAAGAAATTTGCGATCGCGATGGGGCTCCTGATGGCCGTCACCGATGGCATCGCGCTGGCGCAGAGCGGCAGCGGCTCTTCCGCCGGCACTGGATCGAAGAGCGGCATGCCGCCGCAGGCGCCGGTCGGCCATCGTCAGGTGCGCCCCAGCGACCTGCCGAAGGCCGAGCAGGCCGAGGACAATTCGATGAGCGGCACGACCAAGGAAGACCGCGAGCTCGATCGCAAGATCAAGGGCATCTGCCGCGGCTGCTGAGCGCGATCTGCGGCGCGCCCGACGCGCGCCGCTTGACCGGTCGTGAGTGTTACGCCGAGCGCTCACGCGGGGAGTTGCGAAGCGCCGCACGCCGGGCGGCGACGGCTTCGGCGAGCTGCTCCAGCACCTCCACCGTCGTGTCCCAGCCGATACAGCCGTCGGTGATGCTCTGGCCGTAGGTCAGCGCCACGCCCTGCTTGACGTCCTGGCGTCCCGCGATGAGGTGGCTCTCGATCATCACGCCCATGATGCGCTGCTCGCCTGCGGCGAGCTGGCGGCCGACGTCGGCGGCGACCAGCGGCTGGTTCTCCGGCTTCTTGCTCGAATTGGCATGGCTGGTGTCGATCATCAGCCGCGCCGGCAGTCCGGACTTGATCAGCTCGGCCGCGGCCTGCTCGACATGGGCGGCGTCGTAATTGGGGCCGCTGCCGCCGCGCAGGATGATGTGGCAGTCCTCGTTGCCGGTCGTGGCCGCGATGCCCGAACGGCCACCCTTGGTCACCGCCATGAAATGGTGCGGGTGGGCCGCGGATTTGACCGCATCAGCGGCGATACGGATGTTGCCGTCGGTGCCGTTCTTGAAGCCGACCGGGCACGACAGGCCGGAGGCCAGCTCGCGGTGGATCTGGCTCTCGGTGGTGCGCGCGCCGATCGCGGCCCAGGCGACGAGGTCGGCGATGTACTGCGGCGTCGTCATGTCGAGGAATTCGCATCCCGCCGGCAGGCCGAGATTGTTGACGGCGGACAGCACGCTGCGCGCGAGCCGCAGGCCCTTGTTGATGTCGAACGAATTGTCGAGGCCGGGATCGTTGATCAGGCCTTTCCAGCCGACGGTCGTGCGCGGCTTCTCGAAATAGACCCGCATCACGATTTCGAGGCGGTCGGCGAGGCGCTCGCGCAAGGCGGCGAGGCGGCCGGCATAGTCGATCGCCGCGTCGGGATCGTGGATGGAGCAGGGGCCGACGATGACCAGCAGGCGGTCGTCGCTGCCGGTCAGGATGGCATGGATCGCATTGCGCGCGGCCATCACCACACGGGTGGCGGTGAGGGTGCGGGGGATTTCACCCATCACCTCCGCCGGCAGGCTCAATTCCTTGATTTCCTTGATACGAAGATCGTCTGTGGTGCTCAGCACGGCGGGCTCCTGGGTCTCTTGGGTGGGCACCTGCCGGCAATAAAAAAGCCGCCAGGTCTGGCGGCTCGTTCGGATATCTTGCTGCAATGTGTCAGATTGAGCGCGATCCTCCCGCCGCCAGCGAGCTGTCGTAGCTAAAGTACCAATAAAAGCTGGTGGCGGCGTTGATCATGCCCATCCTATAGCGGCCGCGCGGCCGCTTGTCATCCCGAAAATCGAGCCGGCGTCAACCGTTGCGCGCGGCGAGCGCCATGCCGATCATCGACAGCCCGCCGAACAGCAGGTTGATGCCGACCAGCAGACCGATCGCCCACAACGCCGTGCCGGGCAGACCGGAAATGATGATGCCGGCGATCGCGATGTCGACCACGCCCGAGATTGCCAGCCACGACCAGCGCCCGGACAGCTCGCGGCGGTGCTCCAGCGCATACATGATGGTGGCGACGCCTTCTGCGAGAAAATAGACGCCGATCACGATCGTTAGCGTCACCGTCCCCTGGACCGGCTGCGCCACCAGGATGACTCCGGCGACGATGGCGAGCACTGCCGACAACAGCGACCACCAGAAGCCGGGCATGCCGCGGGCCCAGAAGGTGAGCGCGAGTCCCGCGATGCCCGAGATCAGGAACATCCAGCCGAGGAAGATCGTGACCGCGAGGCTTGCCAGCGGGGTGAGGATCATCGCGAGCAGGCCGAGAACGGCGAGCAGGATGCCCTCGATCAGGAAGGCCTTCCAATGCGCGCGCACGGCTGCGCCCATCTGCGACTTCATGCGCTCGAGCTCGGGCGGAATCGTATCCTGGGGAAGGGTCATGATCGTCACTCCGGGCAAGCTCACGCGCTTAACGCCGCGGCCGCCTGCCCACGCACATGGTGAGGACCTGCGGCCCGGACAAGCGCGCAATGCGCATTTGGTTGCTCTGCCGGCCCCGCGATGCCGGGATTATGCCGTCGTCCGAATCCGGTTGCGACCGAAAACATAGATCGTCGTTGTGACAATCAGAAGGGCCATCCCGACGATGATCGCGGTGAGACCGAGGGGAACCAGAACCGCGGCGACATTGCGGTCAGGGTTGAGCAGCCAATGCCGGATGGAGGTCAGCACGAATCCGAGCCCGACGAAGCCGGCGGCGCCGCCGAGCAGGAGCAGCGCCCACATCCTGCGCAGCTGGCTCAGCCTTGCCCGCGCCACCTCGGTGCGCGGCGTGTGGTGATGGGCGACGCGGCGCACCAGCCGCGCGGCAAGGGCGATCGACGAGAACCCGATCAGCACGCTGATGCCGCCGAGCCAGAGGCGCGCGGCGGTGTCGAGGGTCGATGCCCGCTGCAGCAACAGCAATGGATAGTCGAAGGCCGCATGCAGCATCACGGGTGCGGCCAGCACCAGCGCCCAGCTCGACAGCCGCGCCCCTTCGCGATTGTGGCGGTTGGCGCCAAGCGCCGTACTGGTGCGGGCGATCGCGAGATAGGCACCGGCAATGATGCCGAGCGCGCCATGAAACGGCACGGTGAGCACGCTGCGCAGCACCGCCAGCGAGCGCCACATCTCGGCATGCTGGACGAGATAAGCCAAGTTCTCGTAAGCCGCGAAGCCGAGCCCGACGGCGGCACCGTAGAATACCGTGTCCATGGCATTGCCGACCTGCCGGCGCCGCGACCACAGCGCGGCGATCACCGCGACCTTGGCGAGCTCTTCCGGCAAGGCGACGCCAAAAAGGGCCCGGACCGCCTGGGCGATCCAGGGATTCTCCAATGTCAGCCCGACATGCTGGAACGGCGTCCTGATAATGCCGAGCAGGAGCACGCTGGCTGCCCCGAGCAGGAAGGCGGTCCAGATCTTGAGCGGAGGGCCTGAATTGTCACCGGCGGCGACCACCAGCCAGAGGATCAGCAGCGCGGGCGCGATCGCGGCGGTGCCGATCACGGTCGCGAGGGCTTCGAGAAGGTTCATTTGCGATGGCAAGTAAGCCATGGTCTCCGATCATCCAATGCGGCGGGGCCGAACCGACCCTCCACCACCCGCGCGGAGAATGGATTTGACATCGGTCCGTGGCCGCACGGCAAGATCTACATGTCGGCAGAATGAGCCGCCCTTCAAGGGAAAGAACCCCGTCCGGGGGCTCGATTGGGGGAGGGACCGCTGCAGGGCCGAGTGCAGCCGCCGTCGGCTGCCGCCCGGCTGGTCTCAACGGGGCCGGGAGGCTCTCGGCGCCGTCGCATCGCCGCCGCGCACCGGGGCCTCCTGGCGCGGTTCGACCGGGGTCCAGGCGTCGGTGCGGGAGGTGGTTGGCGCCTGGGCGGTCGTCGGCGTTTCCACGCAGCTCAATCGTGGTGTCGGGTCGGCCACACGCCGGCATTCCAGACCTTCAGCGAAAGCGGCCTGACTGATCGCGCACGCAACCAGAACAATCGAAAGAACTCTCATGGTGCCCCTCGGAGCAGGCTTGGGTCGCCCGTGATGCAGGCTCGACTCGGTCGTGCCATTCGATGATGCCCAGCTTGGCCGCAAAAGCGTGCAAATATTTGACCATTCTCGCCGTCATTCAAAAATTCTTCCGAAATTCGCGCGTGCATTCCATGAGTTGCAAGCGATGCGAGCGTTTTTCGCTGGCGCAAACGCGAAGCCCTTTCGCTCCGTTGCGGTGCCAAGGCGCGGCAGCCGGCGCCGAACTGCCATTTGCCCCCAGCTTGCTCGGCATGGGCGGCCGGGCGGGCTTGATGCGGCAAAGGGATCATGGTCGGTTGCCGCGATGAATTCGCCGTCTTGGTCAGCTTCCGACAGAGCCTGTGGTCCACGCTATCGCCGTGGCTGGGTCGACGACGCCGTGGCGGCCATCGAGGCCGACCAGTGCCGGACCGCCGACACGCACTTGATCCGGCTGATCGTGCCCGCGCTCGCCGGCATCGACATCTACCTGAAGGACGAATCGACCCACCCGACCGGGAGCCTCAAGCATCGGCTGGCCCGATCGCTGTTTCTCTATGCGCTTTGCAACGGCCACATCCGGGAAGGCACGCCCGTGGTCGAGGCCTCCTCCGGGTCGACAGCGGTATCGGAAGCCTATTTCGCGCAGATGATCGGCGTGCCGTTCTACGCGGTGATGCCGCGCACCACCTCGGAAGAGAAGATCGCCGCGATCACGCATTACGGCGGCAATTGCCATCTCATCGATGACGGCCGGTTTCTCTATGCCGAGGCGGCCGCGCTCGCGAGCCGGCTCGGCGGCCATTACATGGACCAGTTCACCTTCGCCGAGCGCGCTACCGACTGGCGCGGCAACAACAACATCGCCGAGTCGATCTTCAACCAGTTGCAGGGCGAGCGCCGTCCGCTCCCGGAATGGATCGTGATGGGCGCGGGCACCGGCGGCACGTCGGCGACGATCGGCCGCTATCTGCGCTACCGCCGGCACCCGACGCGGCTGTGCGTCGCCGATGTCGAGCATTCGGCCTTCTTCGACGCCTTCTGCAACGGCGACAGCGCCCGGACGTGCGAACGGCCGTCGCTGATCGAGGGCGTCGGCCGTCCGCGCTGCGAGCCATCCTTCGTGCCGGGGGTCGTGGATCGCATGATGAAGGTGCCGGATGCCGCCTCGGTCGCGGCGATGAACGTCCTGACGCGGCGGCTGCGCCGGCCGGTCGGCGGCTCGACCGGGACCAACTTCCTGGCGCTGTGCCGGCTGGCGGCCGAGATGCGGCAGGATGGACAGAGCGGCTCACTGGTCACGCTGATCTGCGATTCCGGGGAGCGCTATCGCCAAACCTATTACGAGCCGCAATGGCTCTCCGCGCGCGGTCTCGACCCCGCGCCGTACGAGGCAGCTCTGTCCGCCTTCCTCGACACCGGTGCGCCGCTGCGGCTCGAGGTTGCCGATGCGGAGAACCCGCTGCGCGCCTGAACGCCTCCGGGGGCGTCGCGGACCGCGGCGAGCGGCATCCGGATGCCGGCATCGTGCGCGATCCCTGATCTGGATCAACGAAGGACGCGACGGATTGCGCTTTGGTCCGACCCCGAACAGGCCTCCAAGGGCGCGCCGGAACGCAGGTTCGGGACGCGAGCAGGGGAAGGACGGATCAGGTGATGAACTACGACAGCTATTTCGACCGTGCCCTCGACCAGTTGCACCAGGAACGGCGCTATCGCGTCTTCGCCGATCTGGAGCGCCTCGCCGGCCGCTTCCCCCGCGCGATCTGGCATTCGCCGGAGGGGCCGAAGGATGTCGTGATCTGGTGCTCCAATGACTATCTCGGCATGGGCCAGCATCCGAAGGTGATCGGCGCCATGGTCGACGTTGCCGCGCGCATGGGCACCGGCGCCGGCGGCACCCGCAACATCGCCGGCACCAACCATCCGCTGATCGAGCTCGAGCGCGAGCTTGCCGATCTCCACGGCAAGGAAGCGGCTCTGGTGTTCACCTCGGGCTACGTCTCCAACGAGACCGGCATCTCGACCATCGCGAAACTGCTGCCGAACTGCCTGCTGCTGTCGGACGCGCTCAACCACAATTCGATGATCGAGGGCGTCCGCAAGGCCGGGAGCGAGAAGCAGGTCTGGCGGCACAACGACCTCGCCCATCTCGAAGAGCTGCTGCGGGCGGCCGATCCCGACCGTCCCAAGCTGATCGTCTGCGAGAGCCTGTATTCGATGGATGGGGATGTCGCGCCCTTGCACCGGATCTGCGATCTCGCCGAGCGCTATGGCGCGCTCACATACGTCGACGAGGTCCATGCGGTCGGCATGTACGGCCCGCGCGGCGGCGGCATCGCCGAGCGCGACGGCGCGATGGCCCGCATCGACATCCTCGAGGGCACGCTCGCCAAGGCCTTCGGCTGCCTCGGCGGCTACATTGCCGCCAATGCCAATCTGATCGACGCCGTCCGCTCCTATGCGCCGGGCTTCATCTTCACCACAGCCTTGCCGCCGCCGGTTTGCGCCGCCGCGACCGCCGCGATCCGCCATCTCAAGACCTCGCAGTGGGAGCGTGATCGGCACCAGGACCGGGCGGCGCGGCTCAAGGCCGTGCTGAACGCCTCGGGCCTGCCGGTCATGCCGTCCGACACCCACATCGTGCCGGTGCATGTCGGCGATCCCGAGAAGTGCAAGACGGCGTCCGACCTGCTGTTGTCCGAGCACGGCATCTACATCCAGCCGATCAACTATCCGACCGTGCCGCGCGGCCTGGAGCGGCTGCGCATCACGCCATCGCCTTACCATGATGACGGCCTGATCGACGCCCTGGCCGAGGCGCTGGTCGACGTCTGGGACCGGCTCGGCCTTGCGCGGGCGCCGCAGGCGCTGGCCGCGGAGTGAGCCGTTTCCGCTGACCTGTCACATCGGTCTGTCAGTTTGATCTGCCGCAATGCCGCCCGCGCTCGCGCGGGCGTAGTCTGTTACGTTCAGGGAAAATGCCGGTTCGGCAAGGCCCAGCCGGCGCACAGGCGAGGGCGGCCATGGCAAGGATCATCGAAGCGCTGCTGCAGGAGCACGAGAATCTCGAGAAGCTTCTCTCGGTGCTCGAGCACGAATTGGAGCTGTTCGATCACAATCGGCGGCCGGACTACGACATCCTGCAGAGCATCATCGCCTATTTCGAGGACTATCCGCAGCGCTGTCATCATCCCAAGGAGGAGATGATCTTCGGCAAGCTGCGCGAACGCGACCCTGCCGCGGCCGCAGCCTATGGCGACGTCGACGACGAGCACGAGACCGAGGCGCAGCGGCTGCGCGGCTTTGCCGACGCCGTGAACGCGGTGCTGTCGGACCAGGAGATCCTGCGCGAGAGCTTCCACGCCGCCGTGCATGAGTTCATCGACAGCCAACGCGAGCATCTGCGCAAGGAGGAGACCCTGCTGTTTCCCGCGGCGCTGCGCGCCCTTCAGGCGGAGGATTGGGCCGATATCGACGCCCGCATGTCGGACCGCAAGGACCCGCTGTTCGACGGCGACGTCGCCGAGAAATTCCACAATCTCGAGCGGACCATCCTGCGCTGGGAACAGGAGGCGGAGCAGGCGCGCGCCACCGCCGGCTGATGGCGTTTTGCCCAATTGCGCCCCGCGACCGGTGGACTATAGTTCCAGTGGGGGCAGGCACTCTTTCGCGGAGCTGGCTATGGCCGCTTTGAACACTGGGCTCGATCCGGTCCGAGGTTCGTCGAATGCAGGGGCAGGGGCAGATGCGGCCCGAACCCCTGCGCAGGTCCCGATGGCGCAGCAGAGTGCCTTTGGCAGCCACGGCTATGACATGTATCCCCAGGAACTCGTCCGGCTGTCGGGCTGCCAGGAGCAGGCGCTGCGCCGGGAGACGAAGCGCGCCTTGCAGCTGAGCTGAAGGTCTTGTCCGATCTCGCCGCTCGATGGTCCCCGCGCTGGTTCATGGCCGGAACGCAAACCCCGGATCATGGTTGTAGTTCATGATCGTGGTTATTCCGGTATACGTGCGTTAACCTATCATTAACCAGATCGCGCGACCCTGTTCGCATACCCCAGGAATGCGACGGAACCGGACGGCCGGAGCCGGCAGTCGCGACAAGAGGCCGGCGGCGTAACGCCCGCCGGCCTTTTTGCGTGGGCGGGTCAGCTGGAATTGACACCGCACCCTTGCGTCAGTTGCGCCGCGCCAGCGAGCGTAGGAAGCCCTGATATTCCTCGTTCAACTCCATATCGACGGCAGGCGCGAGCTTCAGCAGGACATTGGCGATGAAGGCCTGGTCGTTGCGCGGCTCCTCCAGCACCTCGCGCAGCACCGGGACGTTGTCCTCGATGTGATGCAGAAAGGCGACGCCTTTCTCCGCCGTCTCGGTCCAGCGCGCCCGCGTCCATTTCGCCAGCGGATACATGATCTCGTGGACGAAGTTCGACTTGCGCGCCTTCTCGAAGAAGCGCAGTCCGGCGCTCCAATATTCCTTGGCGCGCAGCGGCGGTGGCGGCAGATCGCCTGTCAGCATCTTCTTGCCGGCCTGGCCGACGAAATCGTCGAGCGTGGTCGGCGCATCGATCGTGGCGCGGAAGTGCCACAGCGCGAACGAGCCGGGAAAATCCTTGCCCATGCCGTCGAGCAAGGCGGTCTCGACCTTGTCGACCGCGGCCTTGTCGCCCTTCAGCGACGCCGTCATCGCGAAGGCGAACAGCGCGTCGTTGCCGACCTCGTGGACGCCGCCGTTCTGCAATTGCGCCGCCGACAATGCGGGTGTCTTGCCGTCGGCAGGCACCACGGCCTCGCCGGCGCGCTGCGCCTTGATGAAGGCGGTGATCTCGAGCCAAGCCATGAGGTTGGCGATGAAGGCGTCGGGATCGACATGCACGATGGCGAGATTGAGCGGCTCCTTGCGTGTTCTCAGCTCGGTCATGTCGGTCATGTCGCACTCCGCCGCAACTCGCCGCCGAGCGGTCTGTCGCCTTTGCGACACGATGGCTCGTTCGACGAGAGATGCCGGGAAAGGCAGCAAGAAGGGTGCCATGGTCTTGTCAGGCTTGGTCTTGTCGGGCTCGCGGGCACAGCGCGGTCCGCGGAACGAGTTTTGCTCGTGGTCCTTCGATTGCGATGGTCGCAATGGAGCATGAGGCCAGCGAATGTTCACCCGCGTCTGCAAGGCCGACACCATCGACGAAGGCGGCATGCGCCTCGTCATCGCCGACGCCCAGCTCGTCATCCTTGCCTGGCCCGACAATGGCGAGCTCAAAGCGTTCCAGGGCGTCTGCCCGCACACGGCGGCGCCGATGGAGGAGGCCGGCTTCGACGGCCGCGTGCTCAGTTGCCCCGTGCACAATTGGACGTGGGATGCTTTCACCGGTACGCCGCTCCACCCGCCGGAGAGCGCGCTGGCGCAATATCCGGTCAAGGTCGAGGACGGCGTGGTCTACATCGACACGGACGGTATCGCTCCGCTGTTTGCGGCCCGTTGAGCACGCGGGAAGAGACCGGAAACACCGCCACGGGGTGGCTTGCCCGGCCGGCGAAACGCCTCTATACGTTCGGCGCGCGGCACGGAATCACCGTCGGTGGTTCAGCCGACCTCGCAGATCATCGCCTCAAGCTGCTGATTTGCTGAAGGTTTTACCGAAACGTGCAAGCGGCGATGGCACCGGGGCCTCGTGCCCTCTGGCATCGTGCGTATTGCTCCCTTCGTCTATCGGTCAGGACGCCACCCTTTCACGGTGGAGAGAGCGGTTCGATTCCGCTAGGGAGCGCCACTCCGCGCCGGCATTCCTTCCATCTTCGATCTTGAAACGGACGGTTTGCGCCGAGACGCGGTCGGCGCGAGGTTCTGCAGCGATGAATCGCACGCGCAGTCGGGGTCCGGTCAACCGTCCATTAGGGTCCTTGCCGTACTGCAACGGGCGAGCAGGAGCAGGATGATGGCCGCGCCCAAGAAGCGGGAAGCCCGCAAATCGATGAAGCAGCCGGCGTGGATCACGCTGGATGGCGGGTTCGCCGTGCGCCATTGCCTGGTTCAGGACATTTCCAGCGCCGGCGCCAAGCTGACCCTGCAGGACGCGGCGGCGCTGCCGGCGACCATCCGGCTCGCCTTCGCGCGCGACGCAAGAACGGGCCGCCAGTGCCAGGTGGTGTGGCGCCGCGGCGCCTCGGTCGGCGTCAAGTTCATCGGCAAATAGACGGCCGGTGTCGCTTCGCTGCGGCAGACGCGCTAACAAGCGGCATGTGTCGATCTCTCATCCTGGGCGCCCTCGCGGTGCTCGCCGCCGTGACCGTGGCAGCCGCTGGCTCGCCGGGGTCGTCGCTTCTTGCGCCATCGCTTCCCGGGCCGAAGGCGGCTGGATCGAATAAGGCCGCACCCCGTTCAGGCGCCGCCATCAGCAATCCCTGCGCGTCCTACGGCGCCAACTTCGTACGCGTCGAGGGAACCGATACCTGCGTGAAGGTCGGCGGCGCCCTGCGCGTCGAGATGGGCACCTCGACCAGCCGCTGAGGTGCTCACGACAGCGGCGGCGCGATGTGGCGGATGAAGGCCGGGCGTTGCGCGATCTGTCCGTACCAGCGCGCGAGGCTCGGCAGCTCCGGCTTGACGACACCTTCGACTCCGAACCAGCGCCGGGCATAGGCGCCAAGCGCAATGTCGGCGAGCGTGAAATGCTCGGCCTCGACGTGGCTGCGCGTGGTCAGATGCGCGTCGAGGATGCGCCACATCGCCGCGGCGTCGTCGGCCGCCTTCTGCAAGGCGGCCATGTCGCGCTGCTCCGGCGGCGTTCGCACCAAGCCCCAGAACAGCGGACGCTCGATCGGCTGCACCGTCGACAGCGTCCAGTCCAGCCAGCGTTCCACCGCGGCGCGGTGCTGTGGCGTCGTTGGATAAAGCGGCGTGCCGTCGCCATAAGCGAGGCAGAGATAGCGCATGATCGCGTTGCTCTCCCACAGCACGAAATCGCCATCGACCAGCGTCGGGATGCGGCCGTTCGGATTCATTGCGAGATAGTCCGCCTCGTTGTTGCGGCCGTACTGCATGCCCGCGTCGATACGGTCATAAGCGACATCGAGCTCGGCGAGACACCACAGCACCTTCTGCACGTTCACCGAATTGGGGCGGCCCCAGATCGTCAGTCTGTCGTCGGCGGACACGTTCGGCTCCTCTCTGGGCGAGCGTCATCATTAGCGCATGTTACGCAAAAAGCCCCGCTCGAAGCGGGGCTTTTCCGACGAACGCATCGTTCGCGGCGATCAGTGGCCGAAGAACAGCCAGAGCAGAATGATCACCGGAATCGGCACGCCCAACAACCACAATAGAAGTCCTCGACCCATCTCGGCCTCCTCGTATCCTCTCCATCAATCGGAGCGACAACGCGAGGGTGGCCACGATGTTCCGGCTTGATCATGAAGGCGAATGACTCACCAATGTCCGGTGTTCGGCATCGACAGCCAGGGCTCGGCCGGCGCCTTCGGCTCGCCCTTCTGCAACAGCTCGATCGAGTGCAGATCGGGCGAGCGGATGAAGGCCATGTTGCCGTCGCGCGGCGGCCGGTTGATGGTAATGCCGAGCTTCATCAGCCGGTCGCAGGTGGCGTAGATGTCGTCGACCTCATAGGCGAGATGGCCGAAGAAGCGGTCCTCGCCATAGCTCTCCTCGTCCCAATTGTAGGTGAGCTCGACCAGCGGGGCGCCACGCGTCGGCGGCAGGCTCTTCAGCAGGTATTCATCTTCGGGTGCGCAGAGAAACACCAGTGTGAAGCGACCCTTGTCGTTGTCGATCCGGCGCACCTCCTTGAGGCCGAGCGCATCGGAATAGAATTTGAGCGCGGCGTCGAGATTGCGCACGCGCAGCATGGTGTGGAGATAACGCATCGTGTCTTCTCTCCCTGAACTCGAAGCGGATGGTCAACGGCCGCCTGCGGACGCCGATCCATAGCAGCAATTCGCCCGCCCGTGTATCGAGCCTGATGCTGCGGCGGCGCCGGCTCGCTCGGATGTGCGGTGCGCGCGACGACGCATTCGACGGGGCTGCGCGGTGTTGCGAGAGCCCCTCCGTATGCCAGCGAATCGCTGTTTTGGCAGTGATTCGCGGCATGGATGGACGGGCGCGATGCGACCGCATGCAGGGATTTCAGCATGTTTCGCCTGCAATGTGCGGCCAAAATCACGCAGCACCGTCGAAAATGCCTGGAAATATAGGGGAAAATGAATCGCTTGCTCCGTTCGATCGCCATCGCAGCTTGACTTCTGCGCGCTCCGTTGGAATTTTGGCGCCGCTGTGGGTGCTTCGGGGCCCCTTGAAATGCAGGAGAATCCCGAAAATCGCGGGGTGATACGCCACTAGACGACTGAAGTCCCGGCTGTGCAATGCAGCCAGAAAGCCCCGACCAGTCTGCGCAGCAATGCGCTGATAGCCGCGCAGTCGTCACGTCATTCACCGGTATCAATCACAAGGAGATACGATGGCTACCCAACTTTCCAAGTCGCAACTGATCGAGAAGATTGCGACCTCGACCGAGCTGTCCAAGCGCGACGTCAAGAACGTCATGGAGACGCTCACCGACGTCGGCCACAAGGAGCTGAAGAAGAACGGCGTGTTCCTGGTGCCGGGCTTCGCCAAGTTCGTCGTCGTCAAGAAGCCCGCCGTGAAGGCGCGCAAGGGCACCAACCCCTTCACCGGCGAAGAGATGATGTTCAAGGCCAAGCCGGCCCGCAAGATCGTGCGCGCCCGCCCGGTCAAGGCCGCCAAGGACGCGGTTGCCTGATCTGACCGTCAGTCACGGTCGTGATCACGTCAGAGGCCTCCTGAAAAGGAGGCCTTTTTCGTTGCGGGCTGTGGGGTTGCAGCGCGGCTGAGCGTTGCGGTCGCCGAAGCGCCGACGTCCCCGGACCGCGAAGGTTGGCACCGCGGGGGCCCGAAAAACGACAGCAGCGCCAGCGCGACGGAATATCTTCGTCGCGTGGCGCCACCCTCGAAACTGGGCCCTGAAATCCCCAGTACTGATGTGTCTCGGGGAGGTGCAGGAAGGTTCAACGGTCTTTGCGGGAACATTGACCGGCCCGTACGCCCTCCGGCCTGCGCGGGAGCGCCGTCGCGCGCGCTGGGGAGAAGCCGGTGGATATGGCGCAGCAAGCCGTTGATCCGCGATCCGAAGGGCCCAGGCGAGGAGCTGTGGATAAGCGTTGGATCGGCTGTGGATGAAGGCCCGGCGCTCGCCCGCAAAGCTCGGCTTCAGCGGCGCTCGCCGGTCAGATCCGCTCCGTCGTCCGCAGCTATTTCAGGCGCCGCACCGGCCGCCTCGGTCCTGGGATGACAGGACGCAAGCACGACGAATCCGCCATAGCCGATGATGTTGAACAGAAGTTCCAGCCAGGATGCCATCGCGGATTTCCCTCATGGCGGTGAACGTGTGGCGACGGTCACGGTTCCAACGCGCGCGGCGGTGAGCCGGCCTGCAACCAACTCCCCCGCATCTGCGTTGTTTGGACGCATGGGAATTGGAGGACATTCGATCATGAGAAAGACATTGGCTGTTCTGGCGACCGCGGGCGCCGTCGCCATCACCGCACTGGCGGCACCCGCACCGGCACAGGCGCGCGGCATCGGCCCGGGTCTCGCATTCGGCCTCGCGGCGGGAGCGTTGACTGCCGGCGCGATCGCGGCCTCGCACCCGTATTACTATGGTCCGGGCTACGGCTACGACTACTACGACTACGGCCCGCGTTACGTCTACGCGCCCGGGCCGTATGCCTATTACGGCGGACCGTACTATCATCGCTACCACCACTGGCGTCATCACTGGTAAGCGCCAGTCGTGACAAGGAGAGCCCGGACGGCGAAAGCCTCCGGGCTCTTTTTTCATCCCTGCTATTCCGCGGCCTCGCCGCGCTGCGCCTTCTTCCACGCCAAGCGGGCATATTCCTCGCGTTCGCGCGCGAACTTCTCCTGGGTCGACTTGAACCGTGCAATCCTTGCGGTGATGTCGGCGCGCTCCTTCGCGCGGCGGTCGTCCTGCGTCTCGTTCTGCCTCACGGATCCTCTCTGCTCCGGTCGCTATCCGGCGAGCCTCGCCCTGAGACGCGTGACAAACTTCCTGGCGAATCGCTGGCGCGATGTGGATGTCCGATTGGGGCGTGATTGCGGACGCTCGACCCCGGCTGCGGGCGGCTCGCGCGTTTTGCTGGGGACGGTGGGCGAGCAACGCCTACGTCTTCCGGTAGACACGGAACAATCCGACTCGTTTCGCTTGCAGTTGCGTCGTTCACGACTGGTTCCGGCGGATGCGGAGTGACGCAACGACACAGCCGGGGCCGGCCACGCTCAGAGGCGGGAGCCAGCTTGCCGTGCTATGAAGGGAGGACGATGATGATGCGAGGTTTCATGGTTCGGGGCCGCCGCTGATGATTGCATCCGATCTGCACGACGGGGTGAACCGCCTGGGAGACATGATCGCTGCGGCGCGGGTGATCGTCCCCTTCACCGGTGCTGGAATATCGACCGAGACGGGCATTCCGGATTTCCGTTCTCCCGGCGGTCTATGGACGCGCAACCGGCCGATCCATTTCGACGAATTCGTCGCCAGCCAGGAGGCGCGGGATGAGGCTTGGCGGCGGCGCTTCGCGATGCAGGGGACGTTTGCCGCGGCGCGGCCCGGCCGCGGCCACCTGGCGCTTTCGTCGCTCTACCGTGCGGGGAAAATTCCGGCCGTCATCACTCAGAACATCGACAACCTGCACCAGGACTCCGGTTTCGCCCCGGATCACGTCATCGAGCTGCACGGCAACACCACCTACGCGCGATGCATCGGATGCGGGCAGCGCTATGAGCTCACCTGGGTGCGCGAGCGCTTCGAGGCCGACGGTGCCGCGCCGGATTGCCCCGAATGCGCGGAGCCGGTGAAGACCGCGACGGTATCCTTTGGTCAGTCGATGCCCGAGCATGAAATGCAGCGTGCCAGCGAACTCGCGCAGCACTGCGATCTGTTCGTCGCGATCGGCTCGTCGCTGGTTGTGTGGCCGGCCGCGGGCTTTCCATTGATGGCAAAGCGGGCTGGCGCGCAACTCGTGATCATCAACCGGGAACCGACCGATCAGGACGACGTTGCAGACCTCGTTATCCACCACGACATCGGCGAAGTACTCGGATCGTTCGTCCGTAATTGAACGGAAATTGATGCATTTTTGTCGGCATCTCTGTTCATATGCCTCACTGAAACCGATTTTTATCTATGCGCGGCACGAGGGAATGTTATCTTTGATTCGAGAGATTCGCGTGACTCATCGTGGGTATAGGTGGTGAGCACGTGTATGAGGGCGCCGTTGCAGGGGTGGCGGCTCACAATTCATATGTGAGGTCCGGGGTTATGGGGTCGGACGGATTTGAGTCCAAGAAGCTTGGGGTGCCGGTCGTTGGTGTATCGACACCAACCCGGCTCGGGGCGGAATATCAAACCGGCGTCGCGCGCGACTCGGCAATCGATGCGATGACCGGTCTTGGCGAGAACCTCGTCGAAATCAGCGGTGTCATCAAATGGTTCGACGCCTCGAAGGGATACGGTTTCATCGTTCCCGACAATGGCTGGCCGGACGTGCTGCTGCACGTCACGGTGCTCAGGCGCGACGGCTACCAGACCGCCTATGAAGGTGCTCGCCTGGTGGTGGAGTGCGTGCAGCGCTCCAAGGGCTACCAGGCCTTCCGCATCGTCTCGATGGACGAGTCGACGGCGATCCATCCGGCGCAGATGCTGCCGCCGCGCACCCATGTGACGGTCACGCCGACCAGCGGGCTGGAGCGAGCCCAGGTCAAGTGGTTCAACCGGCTGCGCGGCTTCGGCTTCGTGACTTGCGGGGAAGGGAGCCCGGACATCTTCGTCCACATGGAGACCCTGCG
This sequence comes from Bradyrhizobium sp. SZCCHNR1017, assembly GCF_032381375.1. Classification (NCBI taxonomy): domain Bacteria; kingdom Pseudomonadati; phylum Pseudomonadota; class Alphaproteobacteria; order Hyphomicrobiales; family Nitrobacteraceae; genus Bradyrhizobium; species Bradyrhizobium sp. SZCCHNR1017. Next base: position 436,834 of record NZ_JAUHIR010000001.1, read on the forward strand.
CCGCTACGGTATGACCGAGCTGCGCCCCGGCCAATGGGTGCTGGTCCGCTACGGGCCCGGCTCCAAGGGCATGATGGCGGCCGAGATCCACCCCGAGACGGGCTCGCCGGCATTGTCCTCGCACTGAGCGGATGCTTCCTGCGACCACCGCATTTGACGGCCCCGGAACGGCGTTTCCTGGGGCCGTTTTTCATGCCGGCTCCATCTTCACGGACGGGCCGCAGTCTTGCTGCGGAGGCCGCGACCGTGTAGTGACGGGTCCTCGAGGACAATCGTCCTTCGAGACCATCGGGGTATAGCGCAGCCTGGTAGCGCGGCAGTTTTGGGTACTGCAGGTCGTTGGTTCGAATCCAGCTGCCCCGACCATCTCCGCAGCGGCGCGGCTTCCCGGGTGAGGCCAATTGCTGGTGCGAACTCCGGCTCGACGCTCACGATAGCGAGAAGGATTTCGGCCAGGCCGCCGGCCGTCAATCGGCACGAGCGACCGCGAGCGCGCCTGGCCAAAAAAATTCGGATGCTCCCGCAGCGGCAAAACCCGGGAGCATCCGAAGTGTGCGGGTGAATCCGGGGAAGGAACATCCGCTGGTCGTCAGCATCCTCTGAATCGAAATCTCGCGTCTTTGCGCTAAATCAAATCAGGCGCAGGAGGCGGTTCGCGCGTCGACCGTGCCGAGGTCGCGGCGGGCGGATCAGCGCGCCAACTCGTCGTGCGCCAGCCGGCCGTCGATGATGTGCACACGCCGTTGCATCTGAGCGGCGAGGTTGAGGTCGTGCGTGACCGCGACGACCGTCTTGCCGCGCAGCGTGACCAGATCGCGCAGGATGCCGAACACCTGCGCGGTCGCGGCGGTGTCGAGGCTGCCGGTCGGCTCATCGGCGAGGATCACCGGCGGATCGTTGGCGAGCGCGCGCGCCACCGCCACGCGCTGGCGCTGGCCACCCGACAATTTGTCCGGCGTCTTGCGCAGATGCTCGGCCAGCCCAAGCGACGCCAGCAGCTCCTCGGCACGCTGGGTGATGGCGCGCGGCGACAGCCGTGCCAGCGCGCGCATCGGCAGCGCGACGTTCTCGGTGATCGAGAATTCCGGCAGCAGGAAATGAAACTGGAAGACGAAGCCGAGCCGCGACAGCCGCACCTCGGCGCGCTCATCCTCGCCCATGCCGGTCGTCGAGCGGCCGTCGATCAGCACGTCGCCCTGGCTCGGCAGGTCGAGCAGGCCAAGCAGGTAGAGCAGGGAGGATTTGCCCGAACCCGACGGTCCGGTGATGGCGATGAGCTCGCGCGGATGGATCACGAGATCGATGTCGGCGACCAGCGTCACCGGCACCTCGCCAGGCAGCACCTTCGTCACTTGCCGCGCCTCGATCAGGGGCGGGCTCACGTCGCCCCCCGGATGATGTCGACCGGATGCAACCGCGCCGCGGCGCGGGCCGGAAAGTAGCCGGCGACCGCGCTGGAGATCAGCGCGACCGCGCCGGCCAGCAGATAGTGCTTCAGCGAATACAGCACGGGCAGATGATTGTAGTCGGAGAACGGCGTCTTGAACTCGAGCGAGGCCAGCCCGCGGGTAAGCAGGTAGCCGAGCGCCCAGCCGAGGGCGGCACCGGTCAGGCCGATGAACAGCGCCTCGACGATGAAGATGGTTCGGACCGTGCGGTCGCGGAAGCCGAGCGACTTGAGGATGGCGATGTCGCGGGTCTTCTCGTGGGTGATGGTCGAGATGATGTTGTAGGTGCCGAAGCTCGCGACCAGCAGGATGGCGCCGACGATGGTGTACATCAGCACGTTGCGCAGCGTGATCGCCGCCAGCAGGTCCTCCTGCGCCTCCTGCCAGGAGACCGCCTTGTAGCCGGTCTGCTCGCCGATGCGCTCGCTGATCAGGCGCGCCAGCATCGGATCGTTGGTGCGGACGCGGATCTCGTTGATGATCCCGGTCTGGCGCTCCAGGATCTGCGCGGTGCGCAGCAGCACGTAGCCGGTGGTCTCGTCGGTGCCGCGGAAGCCGGAATGGAAGATGCCGACGACAGTTGCATTCATGTTGACGCCCTGGGCCGAGGCGAGCGTGATGTTGGAGTTCACCCGCGCGCCGATCTTGGCCGCGAGCCGGTCGCCGAGCAGGATCGCATGCGAGGACCGGTACAGCGAATTGAGGTTGCCCTGCCGCATGTGGCTCGCCAGCGTCGAGACTTGGCCCTCCGTGCGAGGATCGATGCCGATGATCGCGACCGTGAGGTTGCGGCCGGCGAAGCGCAGCACGGCCTTGGACTGCACCGACGCCGTCAGCGCGCCCGGCACCCAGCCCTGCAGCGAGGCGATGGTGGCCATCGGGTTCTTGATGCCGGGACGGCGGATATTCGGAGTCAATCGATGATATTCGGCCGCCGCATAGACCTGGTCGGCCGGCTGGCGGGTCGGCTGGCGCAGTTCGTCGGTGATCGAAATGTGCGGCAGCGCGTCGACCAGCGTGCGGATGAAGTCGTCCTGGGAGCCCTCCATCATCGCCGCCATCATCACCGAAAACGCCACGCCGGTCATGACGCCGGCGATCGCGACCAGCGTCTGGCGGGCGCGGTGGCGCACATGGGTCCAGGCGATGGTCAGGACGAGGCTCATGGCACGGACGTCTCGGGCTCGATCACGCGAATCCGCTCGCCGTCCTTGATGTCGGCGGTCGCCGGCGCCGCGACCAGCTCGCCCTCGCGGGCGCCGTCGAGGATCTCGACCGCCGCGGAGCCGCGGATGCCGATCCGCACCGCGCGCCGGTGCACACGGCCGCCATCGATCACCATGAGGCTGTTGTTGACGACGGCATTGGCCGGCGCGAGCAGCGTGTCACCCGTCTCGCGGCTGACGATGTTGGCCTCGACGCTCATGCCGACGCGCAGCGGCGTGTTGTCGGGCAAGCCGATCCGCACGCGGAACGTCTTGGCCACGGGATCACCCGCCGGCGTGATCTGCTTCACCGTCCCGGGCAGGGCCTGGTTGCCAAACGCATCGGCGCGTAGCAGCGCCTTCTGCCCGACCTGGACACGGGGGATGTCCTCCTCGTTGACGTCGGCGACGACCCAGAGCGGCTTCTCCAGGCCGACGCGGTAGAGGATGGTGCCGGGATCAACCATGTCGCCGACCTCGCCGTCCTCCTTGAGGACGACGCCGTCCATCGGCGCCACCAGCTTGAAGTAGTCGAGGCGCTGGGTCTGGGCCGCGATCTGGGCGCGGATGCGGGCGAGATCGCTTTCGGAGCGCTGGTACGCTTGCGAGGTGGCCGCGCCGCGTGCCAGTAGCTGCGTCTGCCGCTCGAATTCGAGGCGCTGGAATTCCTCCTGTGCGCGCAGATCGTTCAAGGTGGCCAGCGCCTCCTTGTCGTCGAGCCGCGCCAGCACGTCGCCGGCCTTGACCAGCTTGCCTTCGCAGCGGCAGCGCTCGACGATGCGGCCGCGGACCAGGGGCGTGCTCCGCGACCACGTCTCCGGCTCCACCGCGCCGGTCGCATACACGATCTCGGCCGCCGTGCCGCGGGTGATGCGGGCGGTCGCGATCAGCGGTCCACGCAGCCACCATGCGGCAAGCCCAGCCAGCGCGCCGAACAGCAGGATGATCGAGAGCAGGCCGCGCCACGGAAAACGACGCCGGCCGCGATCGACGGCCGGCGGGGCAGCAATGGCGTTGGATCGGTCCGGCGTCAGCATGTCCATGATCGAACGGACCCTGCGACGGGAGAAAGGCTATACTTAGCCGGCAGTGCCCGTCGCCACGCGGGGCGGAGCCATCTTGAAGTGCTGTTTGGCATAGGCGACGATCTGGCGATCGGTCGGGTGATCGGCAGCTTCGACGCCGACGATGCGCTTTCCGACCGCAGGATGCTTCTCGTGCAGGTACTTGGCAAGCTCGGTCTTGGCGCCGGCCGGGCCGATGATCAGGATCTCGCCGGCGTCATCGAGCGCGTGCGCGACCTCCTCGAGGAAATTCTTGTCGGGCGCCGCGTGGCCGCTGCCGATCTCGTTGGCCTTGTGGTGCAGGTGCTTGGTCTGCAGGTGTGGATGCAGCGTCAGCTCGTCGGCACCGGTCAGTCCGATATGGAACACCTTGGCCTCGCTGTGATCGAGCCACACGACGGCATGGAAATGGGTCGGCATATTCTGGTCCTTGTCAGCAAATCGCCGCGTGGCGGCCTTGCGCGTTCGCCATGGAACGCGCGCCGCGGAAGGCGGCACTCGTTGTGAAGCAAACCTTAGCGAGCCCGATCGTGGCCGGCTTGATGCAGGTCAACGGACGCGGGACCGCCCCCGCGCCCCTGATGCGCGGGGTTTACTTCGGCGCAGGCGGCTTCGGCAGCGGCTTGTCCTGCCGCTTCGACCAGGAGATGTAGTAGGCCACGGTGGTCATGATCGCGATACCCGCCGCGCTGACGAGGATCTGCGCCAGCAGCGAACCTGAGCTCAGCATCAGGGTGAAATGGCCGATGAAGGACAGGAACACGCCGACGCAGAACACCGCCAGCGACTGTTGGCCGCAGACGATGAGGGGATCGAACGCCTTCCACTCCAGGCCCGGCCATTCCTTCGGCACGAACCGGATGACCAAAATGACGATCACCACGAAATGCAGGAAGCGGTACGGCGCGAGATTGGTCTTGTCGTTGGGATTGAAGGCCGAATAGAGCCAGTTCGGAAACATCGATCCGAGCTCGGGGAAGCGGCCGGCCATCGTCATGACCAGCGCGAGCACCATATAGGCGATGCAGAAATACAGCGTGGCCGGCGCCATGATGATGCCCATCGAGCGGCGGGCACCGCCGAGCGCGCACCAGGAGCCGAACACGAACAGCACCTGCCAGCAATACGGATTGAAGTACCAGGTGCCCGCCGGATAGGCCGCGAAATTCCAGCCCATCTGTCGCGCCACGAGCCAAAGCACGATCGAGGCGATCATGGTCAGGTCGGGCTGGCGCAGCATCATCCACAGCACCGGCGGGAAGAAGCCCATCAGCACGATGTAGAGCGGCAGCACGTCGAGATTGACCGGCTTGAACTTCAGGATCAGTCCCTGGGCCAGCGTATCGCTGGCGTGGTCGACCAGGCCTGCGACGTTGAACTCGTCGATGATCTCGGAGACGCCGAACCGCGTCGCCAGATAGCTGATGGCCACAATATAAATCACGAACAGCACGATGTGGGCGACGTAGAGCTGCCACACCCGCTTGAACAGCCGGGTGGCGCCGACGATGAAGCCGCGGTCGATCATCATGCGCGCATAGACGAACGAGGCGGTATAGCCGGAGATGAACACGAACAGGTCGGCGGCGTCGCTGAAGCCGTAATTCCGCGTGGTGATCCAGTTCACCACGTTGTCCGGGATGTGATCGAGAAAGATCGCCCAGTTGGCGATTCCGCGAAACAGGTCGAGCCGAAGGTCGCGCCCTCGCTCGGGCAGCGTGGCATTGATTTTCATGGCCGCTTCAACGCACTGTTTTGAATGGAAAGCGTTCGGGGAGCAGAGGCGCCGTGGCAGTCGACCGAGATTGTCACGGGACGGCAGAATGACTATACGGGGCACGATAGACGGTCATGTCCAGGATGGGAATCACCGTTCCGTGCCGACGCTTGCCTGTACCCCATCCCGGCCGTTTCCGCCAAACGCATGACGACGCAGCTTCCAGGGGCTCTTCCAGCCATGACCGCACGCATTTTCAAGCCCGCCAAGAACGCGATGCAATCGGGCAAGGCCAAGACCCGGGACTGGCAGTTGGATTATGAGCCGGAGCTGCCGCGTTCGGTCGAGCCGCTGATGGGCTGGACGTCCTCCTCGGACATGAAGCAGCAGGTCACCTTGCGCTTCGACACCAAGGACGAGGCGATCGCCTATTGCGAGCGCAAGGGCATTCCCTATCAGGTGATCGAGCCGAAGGAGCCGGTGAAGCGGCAGATCGCCTATGCCGACAATTTCTCGTTCCGCCGCGGCGAGCCCTGGACGCATTGAGGGGCCGGCCCGGCCGTCATCCGTTCACCCTGTTTGAGGCGGCCCGCCGGGGATGGGCAGTGGAGCGTCCTTGGACAGGCCGAGCACCGGGAAGCTCCTGATGGCCCGGACGCCGGGCAGGGCGGCGAACTGGCGGAGCTGGCGGCTCATGCCTTCGACCCCGGTCGACACGCATTTCAGCAGAAAATCCGCATCTCCCGACAGCCGCCAGCATTGCTGGACCCAGGGCAACGTCACGATCGCGGCCTCGAACGATTCCAGCGCCGTCTGGTGCTGGCTGTCGAGCTGAATCGACACGAACGCGACCACCTCATAGCCCAGCGACCGTTCATCGATGCTGGCGCGGATGGACTTGATCACGCCGCTGCTGCGCAGCGTCCGCACCCGGCGCAGGCAGTTCGGATGCGAGATCCCCACCCGATCGGCGAGCTCGTTGATGCGGATCCGGCCATCGGCCTGGAGCTCCGCCAGGATCCTGCGATCGATCGCGTCAAGCTCCGGGCTGCCAGCCATCGGCGCGGCCCGTTCAGCCGGTCGGGTGATCAGGCCGGCCACCGCCGGCCTGATCAGGCCCGGTGATGCGCGGCATGACGCCCGAGAGCACGAGCTTCTCGTGGGCCGCGATGATCGCCTCCCTGGTGAGCCGGCCGCCAGGACGGTACCAGCTGCACAGCCCGGTCAGGAGCGCGATGATGGCAAAGGTCGCGACCTGGATGTCGTCGACGTCGAACACGCCTTGCGCCACACCGTCGCCGAGGATGTCGGCCAGCCGGCGCTCATAGGCGCCGCGCAGCGCCACCACCGCCTCATAGTTGCGGGGATCGAGGCTGCGCAGCTCCGAATTGGCGATGAAGACCTCGCGCTTCCGGGTCATGTGATAGCTGACGTGGAAGGCGACGAACGCCCTCAGGCGTTCGACGGGGCCATGGGTGTCGCGCAGCGCTTGGTCGAGCTCGCGCAGGAGATTGTTGATGTGGTCCTGGATCAGCTCCGCCAGCAGCTCCTGCTTGGTGCTGATGTGATTGTAGAGCGAGCCTGGCTGGATGCCGACCTCGGCGGCGAGCTGGCGGAGGCTCATGGCCTCATAGCCGTGCTGGAAGATCAGCCGCAGGCCGGCCTTGCGGATCGCCTCCATCGTCGTCGGACCATGTGACCCGATCGTGCGCGCCATCTCGTCCTCGCTGGACCGTCCCGGTGCCGATCGCGGCGGATCCGCCTCGGGAGGGGCCCCGTAGTGAAGTCTGAAAATTCCGTGGTCTCAAGCAAATGCTGCTCACCCCGGACCCTACAACAATCCGCTTGAGAATAGAATTTAAAAACGTATGATCGTTTAATTCGAGAAGGACGGACGGCCGCAGACCGGGCCGCCGACGACGGGCAGGGAGGACAGCATGCGGGCAAAGATGGTACACCCAGGCTCTCAGCGGCCTGAACGGCCGCGACCGCTCTGACGCGTGCTCCCACGGCTTCCCCCTCCAGCCTCGCAACGAAGACGCCGGTCATGACGCTTCACTCCACGATCGATCCATCGTCCTCCGATTTCGCCCGCAATGCCGACGCCATGCGCGCGCTGGTCGCCGACCTCAGGACGAAGCTGGGGCAGGTCGCCGAGGGCGGCGGCGAGGCCTCGCGCAAGCGGCACCTGTCGCGCGGCAAGATGCTGGCGCGTCAGCGTGTGGACCTGCTGCTCGACCCTGGAACGGCGTTCCTGGAGCTGTCGCCATTGGCCGCGCACGGGCTCTATGGCGGCGACGTCCATTCGGCGAGCATCGTCACCGGCATCGGCCGCATTGCCGGCCGCGAATGCGTCGTCGTCGCCAACGACGCCACCATCAAGGGCGGCACCTACTACCCGATGACGGTGAAGAAGCACCTGCGCGCCCAGGACATCGCGCGGCAGAACAACCTTCCCTGCGTCTACATGGTCGATTCCGGGGGCGCGTTCCTGCCGCTGCAGGACGAGATCTTCCCGGACGAGCGGCATTTCGGCCGCATCTTCTACAATCAGGCGCAGATGTCGGCGCAAGGCATCCCGCAGATCGCGATCGTGATGGGCTCGTGCACCGCCGGCGGCGCCTATGTGCCGGCGATGTCGGACGAGAGCATCATCGTGCGCAATCAGGGCACGATTTTTCTTGGCGGCCCGCCGCTGGTGAAGGCGGCGACCGGCGAGGTGGTCACCGCCGAGGAACTGGGCGGCGCCGACGTGCATTCACGCCAGTCGGGCGTCACCGATCACTACGCACAGAACGACGCCCATGCGATCGGCATCGCGCGTCGCATCGTCGGCACGCTGAAGCCGCCGGGCGCGCGCAGCGCGCTGAACATGCGCGAGGTGCGCGAGCCGCGCTATGCGGCGGAAGAGATCTACGGCGTCGTGCCGGTCGACGGCCGCAAGCCGTTCGACGTGCGCGACATCATCGCGCGGGTGGTCGACGGCTCGGAGTTCGACGAGTTCAAGAAGCTCTACGGCCAGACGCTGGTGTGCGGCTTCGCCCACATCTGGGGCCATCCGGTCGGCATCATCGCCAACAACGGCATCCTGTTCAGCGAGAGCTCGCTGAAGGGTGCGCATTTCATCGAACTGTGCTGCCAGCGCAACATTCCGCTGGTGTTCCTGCAGAACATCACCGGCTTCATGGTCGGCAAGAAATACGAGGCCGGCGGCATCGCCCGCGACGGCGCCAAGCTGGTGACTGCGGTCGCGACCGCGTCGGTTCCCAAGTTCACCGTGGTGATCGGCGGCTCCTACGGCGCCGGCAATTACGGCATGTGCGGCCGCGCCTATGCGCCGCGTTTCCTCTGGATGTGGCCGAACGCGCGCATCTCGGTGATGGGCGGCGAGCAGGCCGCGATGGTGCTGAGCCAGGTCCGCCGCGACGGCATCGAGGCCAAGGGCGAGAGCTGGCCTGCGGAAGAGGAAGAGAAATTCCGCAGCCCCATCCGTGCGCAATACGAGGCCCAGGGCAATCCCTACTACGCGACGGCGCGGCTGTGGGACGACGGCGTGATCGATCCCGCCGATACCCGCCTTGTGCTCGGGCTCGGATTGTCTGCCGCCGCCAATGCCCCGGTCGAGCCGACCAAATTCGGCCTGTTCAGGATGTGATCATGGCTCGTCCCGGATTGTATCGTCGTTTTCGCAAGCTCCTGATCGCCAACCGCGGCGAGATCGCCGTGCGCGTCATCCGCACGGCACGCGCGATGGGATTGAAGACCGTCGCGGTCTACTCCGAGGCGGATCGAAACGCGCTGCATGTCGCGCTCGCCGACGAGGCGGTGCTGCTCGGCCCCGCACGCGCCCGCGATTCCTATCTCAACATCGAGCGCTTGATCGAGGCTGCGAGGCAGACAGGCGCCGAGGCGGTTCATCCCGGCTATGGCTTCCTGTCCGAGAGCGCCGAATTCGCGCAGACCTGTCTCGACGCGGGCCTGGTGTTCGTCGGGCCGACGGCCGCGATGATCACCGCGATGGGTTCCAAGTCCGGCTCCAAATTCCTGATGGAGCAGGCCGGCGTGCCGCTGGTGCCCGGCTATCACGGCGAGGCGCAGGACGAGGCGACGCTCGCCAATGAAGCCGCGCGGATCGGCTTTCCCGTTCTGATCAAGGCCTCCGCCGGTGGCGGCGGCCGCGGCATGCGCGTGGTCAATGCAGCCGGCGATCTCGCTGATGCCGTCACCAGCGCCAAGCGCGAGGCCAAGGCGGCGTTCGGCGACGATCGTGTGCTGATCGAGAAATTCGTCCAGAACCCGCGCCACATCGAGGTGCAGATCATCGGCGACAGCCACGGCAATCTGGTGTCGCTGTTCGAGCGCGAATGCACCTTGCAGCGTCGGCACCAGAAGGTGATCGAGGAGGCGCCGTCGCCGACGCTGACGCCGGAGCAGCGGGAGACGGTCTGCGCCGCGGCGCGTCGCGCGGCCGGCGCGGTCAACTATGTCGGGGCGGGCACCATCGAGTTCGTCTCCGACGGCCGCGACGTGTTCTTCATAGAGATGAACACGCGCCTGCAGGTCGAGCATCCCGTCACCGAGTTGATCACCGGCGTCGATCTCGTCGAATGGCAGTTGCGCGTCGCCTTCGGCGACGCGCTGCCGCTGACGCAGGACCAGATCCGCTTGCATGGCCATGCCATCGAGGCACGCGTGTACGCGGAGAATCCCGCCAAGAATTTCATGCCCTCAGTCGGAACGATCAAGACCTGGCGGTTTCCCGCTGAAACCGGCGGCCTGCGCATCGATGCCGGCTATCGCGAGAGCGATGTGGTCTCGCCCTATTACGACGCGATGCTCGCCAAGATGATCGCCTGGGCGCCGACCCGCGAGGTCGCGATCGAGCGGCTCAACCGCGGCCTTGAGGACACCGACGTCCGAGGTATCGTCAGCAACATCCCGTTCCTGTCGTCGCTGCTAACGCATCCCGACGTCGTGGCGAACGCGATCGACACCGGTTTCATCGAGCGCCATCTGACACATCTGACCCCGTCGGGGGCGGTGGCCGGCGACCTCGAGCTCAGTGCAGCCGTCGCGGCCATTCTCATCGGCGAGCAGACCGCGGCCAAGGAGCAAGGCTCGCCGTGGCGCGCATCCGGTTGGATGCCGGTGGGGCTGCGGCAGCGCGTGTTCTCGTTCCGCCAAAGCGCTGGGAATGAACCGCGGACCGCCACGCTGGCCTATGGTCCCAGCGTGCAGCGCCTGTCGATCGAGGGCCGTGAGACCTCGTTCTCGGCACTTCCGACTGATGACGGCGGCTTCGACCTTGTGTGCGACGGCGTCAAATCCCATGTGGTGGCCGTCATCGAGGGCCATGAGCTGTACCTGCGGACCCGCAACGGCCGTTTCGATCTACATTGGATCGATCCGTTCGGCGGTGACGACGAGGAGCAGGCCGGCGAGGACAAGATCGTGGCGCCGTTGCCGGGGACCGTCGTGGCGCTGCTTGCGCAGGAAGGCGCCGTCCTGGAGAAGGGTGCGGCGATCCTGACGCTCGAAGTCATGAAGATGGAGCAGACCCTGCGAGCGCCGTTCGCAGGCCGGCTCAAGGCGATCAAGTGCAAGGTCGGCGACATCGTGCAGGAAGGCGTCGAACTGGCGGACCTCGAACCGTCCGCCTGATCCTCGAACCGAAGAGGTCGGCATGAGCGAGAGCGTGCGCATCATCGAAATGGGCCCGCGGGACGGCCTGCAGAACGAGAAGATGTCGATCAGCGTCGCCGATCGCATCGCCTTCATCCGCGCGCTGGTCGCGGCGGGCCTGACCACGGTCGAGGTCGGCGCCTTCGTCTCGCCCAAGGCGATCCCGCAGATGGTGGGCTCGGACGAGGTCATGCGCAGCGTGGCTGCGCTACCCGGCGAATTCCATGTGCTGGTGCCCAACGTGAAGGGCTATGAGGCCGCGCGCGCCGCCGGCGCCAAGGTGATTTCCGTGTTCACTGCGGCCTCCGAGAGCTTCTCCCGCGCCAACATCAACTGTTCGATCGCGGAGTCGCTGGAGCGCTTCAAGCCGGTGATCGCCCACGCCAGGACCGACGGCATCAGGGTGCGCGGCTACGTCTCCTGCGCGCTGGGCTGCCCGTATGAGGGCGAGATCAAGCCGCAGGCCGTAGCCGGCGTGGCCAAGGCGCTGTGGGATCTGGGCTGCTACGAGGTCTCGCTGGGTGACACGATCGGTGTCGGGACGCCGCTCAAGGCAAAGCAGATGCTGCGCGCCGTCTGCGACGACGTGCCGGTGACGCATCTGGCGATGCATTTCCACGACACCTACGGCCAGGCGCTGGCCAATCTCTATGCGGGCATGGAGGAGGGCGTCCGCGTCATCGATGCCGCGGCCGGCGGCCTCGGCGGCTGCCCGTTCGCGCCGGGCGCGACTGGCAACGTCGCGACCGAGGACGTCGTCTACATGCTCGAAGGCATGGGCATCGGCACCGGCGTCGACATGACGAAACTGCTGGCCGCCACCAACGACATGAGCCGGCTGCTCGGTCGGCCACCCGTGAGCCGTGTTGCAGCGGCGCTGAACGCGAAGAACATGCGAGCAGCAAATGGCTGAAGGGGCGAATAGCGAGTAGGGAAAGGCAGACTCGCCGTATTCCCTATTCGCCACTCCCTATTCGCCATTCGCCGCGTGTCAGCGGCTGAGATCCGGCCCCATCACGAGATCCGGCAGCGCCGTCGAGATCTGCGGCACGAAGCAGAGCAGCAGCACGGCGGCCATCATCAGCAGGACGAACGGCAGCGTGCCCCAGATCACCTCGCGCAGCGGGATGTCCGGCGCGACGTTCCTGATGACGAAGATGTTCAGACCCACCGGCGGGTGAATCAGGCCCATCTCCATCACGATCGTCATCACCACGCCGAACCAGATGATGTCGAAGTTTGCTGCCCGCAGAGGCGGGAGGATGATCGGGGCAGTCATCAGGATGATCGATACCGGCGGCAGGAAGAAGCCGAGCACGACCACCATCAGCAGGATCGCGAACAACAGTTCCCAGCGCGGCAGGTGCATCGCCACGATGGACTCCGCAACCGACTGCGAGATGTGCAGGTAGCTCATCACGTAGGAGTACAGCAGCGACATGCCGATGATCAGCATCAGCATGGTCGATTCGCGCAGCGTCGCCTTCATGATGGGCGCGAGATCGGCCGGGCTCCAGACGCGGTAGATGATCGCGATCAGCACGAGCGCGAGGATGCCACCGAGACCGGCTGTTTCCGATGGCGTGGCGAGGCCGCCATAGAGCGCGACCATGACGCCGGTCAGCAGCAGCACGAACGGAATCACGCGTGGCAGCACGGAGAAGCGCTGCGCCATCGTAAAATCGTCCTTGGTCAGGATGTCCGACCACGCGCCCGATTTCTCATAGACGGCTTTCGCGCGCGCATATTCCTGCCGGAAGCGCACCACCGAATAGACGCCGAACAGGGTCACCAGCAGCAGCCCGGGGCCGATACCGGCCAGGAACAGCCGTCCCAGCGATTTCTCCGCTGCGATCGCGAACAGGATCATCGTAATCGAGGGCGGCAGCAGAATGCCGAGCGTGCCGCCGGCCGCGATGATGCCGGCGGCGAAGCCGCCGGAATAGCCGCGCTTGCGCATCTCGGGAATTCCGGCCGAGCCGATCGCCGAGCAGGTCGCGGGGGATGACCCCGCCATCGCCGCGAACAGCGCGCAGGCGAACACGTTGGCGACGCCCAATCCGCCGGGCACGCGATGCAGCCACGCATGCAGCGCCGAGTAGAGGTCCTGGCCTGCGCGGGAGCGGCCGATCGCCGCGCCCTTGAGGATGAACAGCGGGATCGATAGCAGCGTGATCGACGCCATTTCCTCGTAGACGTTCTGCGTGACCGTATCGAGCGACGCGGCAGGCATGTAGATGGCCATGAACACGACGGCCACGGCGCCGAGCGCGAACGCGATCGGCATGCCCGCGAACATCGCAAACAGGGTCGAGAGTCCGTAGGCAACCCCAATTCCGAACACGCTCATCGACGCGCTCCGGTCATCGGAGCCACGATCTGCAGCAGCATCTGCAGGCACAGCAGGGTCATCCCGGCGGCCATCAGGCCGTAAGGAATCGCCAGCGGCGGCGACCACATCGAATTCGAGACCTGACCATCGACCCAGGCCTCATGTGTCAGGGTCCAGGATTTCCAAGTGAAGAAGGCACAAAACAAAAAGCTCGCGACGTCGACCAGCCAGAGCCTGATCTTGTTGGCGAGCGGCGACATCAGCCCAACGAAGGCTTCGATGCTGACGTGGCCGCGATGCTCCTGCACATAGGCCGCAGTCATGAAGGTGGCGCCGACGAGCAAGAACACGGCGGCTTCGTCCTGCCAGTAGTTGGCGGCCTTGAACAGTGCACGGCCCGCCACGCTGTAGCTCAGGATGAGGCAGGCCGCGACCAGTGCGAACGCGGCCAGAACCACGATGATGCGATTGAGCAGCGAGACAACACGCTGGAGCGGCGCCAGCGGACCGCTGGCGCCGATGGCTGTCGTGGCCTCGGTATCGATAACGGGCGCGTGCATCAATCAGGCCGCGACGTCGGAAGCGAGCTTGAGGAGCTTGGCGCAGTTCGCAGACTTGCCGCCATAGTCCTTCCAGGCCGTGTCACGGGCAATGTCGCGCCATTTGTTGACGGTCTGGACATCGAGCTCCACAACCTTCGCGCCCGCCTTTTCGTAGACCTTGGCAACTTCGATGTCGTCGTCCTGCGCGCCCTTGCGCCCGAACGCCTCCATCTCCGCGCCGACCGCGAGGAGGATGTCCTGCTGGTTCTTCGGCAACTTGTCGAACGAGGCCTTGGACATCATCAGCGGCTCGAGCATGAACCAGTACGACGCCTTGGCGCCGGAGGTCAGGGCCTTCGACACTTCCTCCAGGCGGAACGAGATCAGGCTGGTCGACGAGGTGATGCCGGCATCGCAGGCGCCGGTCTGCATCGCGGTGTAGATTTCGTTCGATGGCACCGACAGCACCGAGGCGCCGGCGGTCTGCAGCACCATGTCCATCTCGCGCGAGCCGCCGCGCACCTTCATGCCCTTGGCGTCCTCCGGCGTCACCAGCGGCCGAGATCGGCTGGCAACGCCGCCCGCCTGCCAGACCCAGGTCAGCAGGATGATGCCCTTGTCGGCCAGAAAATCGCTCAGCGTCTTGCCGACCGGCTCATTCTTCCAGCGCATGCCCTGGTCGTAGGTCGTGACCAGACCCGGCATCAGCGCGATGTTGGTCTCAGGCACTTCGCCGCCGGCGTAAGGCATCGGATAGAGGCTGATGTCGAGCGCGCCCTTCCGCATGGCCGAGAACTGCGCGACGGTCTTGATGAGCGAGGAGTTGGGATAGATCTCGGTCGCGATCTCGCCGCCGGAGCGCTTCGCAACCTCCTCGGAGAACACCCGGCAGAGCCGGTCGCGGAAATCGCCCTTGTCGATGGTGCCGCCGGGAAACTGGTGAGAGATCTTCAGCGTCGTTGCTGCGTGGGCCGTACCGGTTCCAAAACGCAGCATGGCCGGCGCAGCGAGCGCGGATGCGATGACATGACGGCGTGTGAGCATGAGATTTCCCCTGAACAACTTCTGGTTGGGTTCCCGACCCGGTTCGTTGGCGTGACTTATACCAGCCAATCTGTCGAGCTTACCTCTAGCCGAACTAGACAGTTCGTTCGAGGCCAAATGCATGGGAAGCGACATATTGCTGCGGCGCACGTACCGGCCTGTGAATCCCTTGCGCGGTTGTACTAACATGATCTTGCCGGGCAAAATTGTGTCCTCGATTCCGGAACGGGACGCATTCGAGTCAAATTTGATCGAACAAAATTCTCGCCCGCGCTCGTAACAATCGCCTTCATCGGAACGTCGATATCCAAGAACGGCGCGTCCGTCGCCGTCGAACCCCGTCATACGAAGGAGCGATCATCATGACCAATCGTAGCCGCCTCATCCTCGGTATCTCCGCTGCCGCCCTCGCGTTCAACGTGGCCGTCGCGCCGGCGGCCTTCGCGGAAGACAAGATGAGCAAGGACGATGGGATGAAAAAGGGCGCGATGTCCCACGACGGCATGAAGAGGGACTCGATGGCGAAAGACGCCATGAAGAAGGACGATGCCATGTCCAAGGACGGGATGAAGAAGGACGACGGCATGATGAAGAAGAACTAGCTCGTCTCGCACGGCATCGTGCGATGGGACGACCGTATCAGTCCCATCGCCGATGAATTGAGGAGTCGCGCGATGCCGGACGCGACGACGCGCAGGTCTGGTGGCGGCGGCGTCGCTGCTTACTTCTTCTTTCCACGGGCCTTGCGCGCGGCGTAGCGCGCATCACGCTTCGCCTTCTGCTCGGCTTCCATCTCGGCCAAGCGGGCGGCTTCTTCTTCCGCCTCGCGCGCAAGCCGGGCACTCTCGGCGGCCTTGGCCTCTTCCTCGAGACGCTGCTGCTCAGCCTTGGCGGCCTCGCGCTCCAATCGCTGCTGCTCGCGGCGGGCGGCGGCGGCCTCGCGCTCCTGCCGTCGCTTCACGACTTCGGGATCGTCCGGTCCCGGCTGCGATTTGAACTTCTGCACGATGCTCTGGCGGGCCTGCTGCGCGGCCTTCTGCCGATCGGCAAATCCAGGTTCCTTGAATCCTCTCATGGAGACGTCGTCACTTCGCTATTTGGGTGTTCGATCAGGGTGTGGTCGGTCAGGGGCTGCACGCGCCGCCAGGCAATTCTTCCACGAGATCGTGAACACGAGCGGAGGCCGACGCGAGCCCGTGTGTATAGGATCGCATGCGTCGATGACAAATGCTTTATCGCCGCTCCTCCACATCCGTCCTGCCTGGCGCTTGCATGGCGCTCGCCGGAGGCTATGTAACCATCCCCGTCGCTGACGCAGGTCGGCCGGCCGTGAGTCGCTTCACGCCTCGCGGGCACCAGCGCACCGCCCGGGTGCGACATCCAACGGAGTTGACCGGCATGACCTCTGTTCGCCGCGGGCGCATGGCGCTCGGCCTCGCGCTCGTCGCTCTCGTGGTCAGCGCATGCGTGATGACGGCGGTCCTCGCCCGCCCGAGGCCCGTTTCGGCCGGTGTGCTGGGTTCCGAATGGGAATGCGGGCAGCTGTTCTGGGTGACGAGCTGTACCCGGATCGAATCGATCTCGCCGGCATCGCGCCAGCAGCAGCAACCGCACGGTGAGGCCGCTGGCCTGCGTGCCGCCTAGGCGCACCGGCGATGAGTACGCAGGGGCCGGATAGACGTGGCGCCGTGGCGGCACTCGTGTTCGCGGCCTTCGGCTTGTGGCTGGCCCGCAGCCTGACCTCCGCAAGCCGGATGCAGGACTGCCTGATGTCGGGACGAACCAACTGCAATGTGATCGTGCCCGACCGGTGACCGCCGATCTGCCCGTACCGGATCGGCAAGGCCGCGCCGGCGAGTTTGCATGATCGGAGCGGCGAATCAGCCGGCGTCTCGGTTAACCTGACGGCAGCAGGTTGACGGCAGCAGGTTGACTTGGCCGCAAAATCGTCGGGATTTTACCCGTTTGTCGCGCAAACTATGGTGTGTCCGGACCATCCACGCCGAAGCCGGCGATCCGGGATCATCAATCCGCATCACACCCCGCGTGCGCGGCAACCAGCGCAGACGGCGGGCGATCAAGGGTAGGGGAGAATGACGTTGTCCAACCAGAGCACACGGTGGCTGTCCGCGATCGTGATCCTGACCGCGGTCGTGATCCCCGCCCAAGCCTGGGCGCAAACCCCGGACCAGGCTGGTCCTGGCCCCGGGCATTCGCCCCAGGCCCGCCCGCCGGGTGTCATTCGCCAAGCGCCGACCCAGGGTGGGCAACCGGCCGGCCAGCCCCATGTCCAGATCCCGCGGCAAGCCGGCCCCATGGCCGGCCAGCCGCAGGGAGCACAGCCGGGCGCACCGCCGCGGGCTGCCGTTGGCCCTCAGGGACGTCCGCCGGGAGCCGGTCAGGGCTTCGCAGCGGGCCACGGCCCGGGCCCTGGTCCGGCGATGGCCGGGCGGGGACCGGATGCGCGTTATGCGCACGGCCGGGTCGCGGTGCGCGACTATGGTGGGCAGTCTTATCGCGGCCGCGTCGGCTGGGAGGGTGGCCGATGGCGGCACGAGGTTCACAACGGCCGCCCGGGCTGGTGGTGGGACGTCGGCGGCGTCTGGTACTATTATCCCGAGCCCATGGAAGGGCCGCCGACCTACGTGTCGGAGGACTATGCTGACGATGTGGTCTATGCGCCGTCGGCGGCCTACGAGGCGCCCCCGCCGGTTGCCTACGAGCCGGCGCCGCCTCCGGCCGAAGTCGATCCGGGCGCCAGCGCGCTCGGGGGCGCGATCATCGGCGGGGTGCTCGGCGGTATCCTCACCGGCAAGGCGGGCGGTGCCGCGGCGGGCGCCGTGCTTGGTGGTGCCACCGGCGCGATCGCCGGCGCTACGGCTGCGGCGCGACCAGGCTACTATCTGTCGCAGGGCAATTGCTACTATCGATATCCGTCGGGAGAGTATGTGGCGGTCGATCCGCGCTCCTGCTACTGAGCGCTGCCGACGGTCGGAGCGCTGCAGTGAGCTTGGTTGGCCGCTGCGGAGCTCTGGCCGAATCTCCGCAAAGCTCCGGAGCGGGAGTTGGAGCGAATCTTGATAGACTCCACTTCATTGTTCGTCACTGTTCGAGAGGTGAGAGCTCCGGGGCCATGACCAAGGCGTCCAAGCTGGTTGCCGCCAAGGGCGGAAGGGTTCTCCTGGTCCGGCGCCGGGCCGACGGGCGCTGGATGTTTCCGGGTGGCCGCAAACGCGCGCAGGAGACGGCGAAGGACTGCCTGAAGCGCGAAATCAAGGAGGAGCTTCCCAAGCTCAAGCTCGGCCGGCTGCGGCTATGGAAGGAAGTCACCGCCAAAAACAAGCGCTCGGGTCGCAAGATGAGCGACGCCATCTTCATCGCCAAGCATGCCAAAGGGCGCCTGGAGATCGGAGACAAGAAGGAGATCGACCGCGCGGTGTGGCAAAAGCCCTACGGACTCAGCCTGACGCCGACGTCGCGCTACATCCGCGACCAGCTGTTTCCACGAAAGTCGGACTGAACCATCGTATGCTGGAACATCCCGGCCGCTTGGGCGTTATCTGCCCATGCCTTACGATAGCACAGACAGACAGCCTCGCGTCCTCACGCCGGAAGAGCGTCGGGCGCGTGACGCCACCCGCAGGGCTGATGCCGAGCAGGCCATGCGCGATCACGAGGCGGCCCAGCGGGCCTTTTACGCCAACCGCGAGCGGCTCAGGGCCGAGCGTCTGGCGCGGGAGGCCGCCACCAAGTCGGGCTGACGGGCGTTCCTGTCAGCTCGCCTTGCGGCTCCGGAACGCGTTCGCCATCCGCAGGAACGCTTGATCCAGCAACGCATACATGTCGCCGGTGATGTCGCAATCGAACATCGCGCGGCGCATGCATGTCATCCACTCGTCGCGCTCGGCGTCGCCGATCGGATACGGACGATGCGCGGACATGATGCAGCGATGTTCGGCCCGCTCGAAATAAAGCGCTGGCCCGCCCAGCCATCCACTGAGAAATTCGAACAGTAACTGCTTGATCGGACCGAGATCGGCGTCGTGCATCGCGCGGATGCGGCTGGCGCCGGGCTCCTGGTCCATGATGGTGTAAAAGCGCTCCGCCAGACGGCGCACGCCGGCTTCGCCGCCGACGAGCTCATAGGGCGTCGCCTCGTTCACCACTGCTTCTGCTTCGCTGGCCGAATTCGCTGCCGTCATCGCATCTCATTTCCGCTCGCCCCTCTGCAGCCAACAAGCGGCAGAGGTATGGCGCCTTGATCTGGATCAAGCGGGAAAACGAGCGTGCGTTCGGGCTAGCGGATGCTGGCTTTGACGAGGCGCTGCCGGTCGGTGTCGGCGGCGATCTGGCGCAGCGTCTGTCGGAGCAAAGCGAGGTCGACCGGCTTGGAGAACGGCGGATAGACATTCAGGCCGAGGATCTTGCCGGCGCGGACCGTGACGTCGCGGGTCTGATCGTCGGAGCCGCTGATGATCAGCACCGGGGTGCGGGATTTGATGTCCGCCAACAGCTGCAACACCTCGGTGCCGGAGCGCTCGCCGAGATTCAGGTCGAGCGTGATGCATTCGAAATTGCGCCGGCGAAGCACGCTCATCGCGCCGTCGACCGAGTTCACGCCGGTCGTCGCAAAGCCTGCCTGCACGGCGATCTTGCGCAGGATCGACAGATGAACGTCGGCATCTTCGATCACGAGAAGTTCGTTCAGCATGGTCCCCGCGCGGCTGGTGTGTCGGCTACAGATGGACCCGCGGAACTTAAGAGGGGGTTTCTGATTTCCTCGTAAACATTCGATCCCGTAGAACAACGGAAAATCTGCACGCTATCCGCCATTGCCGCGGCGTCGCGCGGCTCAGAACGGCCGCCGGCTCGACATCGCGTTGGAGGAGCCTGGCAGATTGGTCGTCGGCGTCGAAGCGGGCGGTGGCAAGCGGCCGCGCGATTGGCGCCAGTGCTGGACGTGCAGGAGGATGCCGGCCACCAGCAGCGGCGCGACGGCGGCCACCGCCAGCAGCGGCGACAGCGGCTTGGGGGTGACCATCTCCATCGTCATCTCGCAGACCATCCAGATGGCTGCGGACGCCAGCACGAAGTCGCGGGAGGGGATGCGGAGCCAGTACAGGAAGCCGGTGATGATCGCGGCCGGCGCAATGATCGGGCCGATCATGTAGAAGTTCAGCTCGGGCGGCGTCACGGCGTCCAGAACCATCGATGCCAGCAGCCACAGGCTGAGGAACATCACAACGCCGTCGACGTATCTCATGGCCAACCTCCGCCGCGACATTTTGGCGCAATCTTTGTCCGGTTTATGGCTGTTCCGTCAAGGGCCCAGGCGTCCCGGGACGATTTGCAGCCCGATTCGATGGATTATCGCCCGCGGCCAGGCATACCGACCAGTTCCTGGTTCCACGACCATCCCCTGCTCAATCCGCCGAAAACCCGAACGGAACCGACGACGTCCGGAAATCGTCCGGCAGGATCTCGCGCCCGATCGGCGGCGCGGAGCGTGCCGCGCATTTCGGCCGGTGGCAGACCCGGCAGGCGACGCCGATCGGGGTCGGCGCGTCGGCATCAGGCCCGTGGCCGTCGCGGGTATAGATCAGCTGCCCCGCATGCTCGGCGGCGCAGCCGACCGCAATC
This sequence comes from Bradyrhizobium sp. SZCCHNR1017, assembly GCF_032381375.1. Lineage (NCBI taxonomy): Bacteria > Pseudomonadati > Pseudomonadota > Alphaproteobacteria > Hyphomicrobiales > Nitrobacteraceae > Bradyrhizobium > Bradyrhizobium sp. SZCCHNR1017. The sequence goes on from NZ_JAUHIR010000001.1 coordinate 457,508, forward strand.
GCCCGCTCGACGCGGACGGCGCCGTAGGAGCCACCGCCGGCGGTCACGGTGCGGGCGATCGAGAAGAACCGGCGGCCGTCGGGCAGCTCCAGCCATTGGGTCACGATCTGGCGCGGCGTCTTGAAGATGCCGTGCACCGACCACAGCGGGCAGGCGCCGCCATGCCGGGCGAACGGGAAGCCGGCGCCGTCGAGCAGCTTCGACACGTTGCCGGCGGGATCGACGCGGATCAGGAAGAACGGGATCCGTTCCGCGCCCGGCTTCTGCAGGGTGGTGACGCGATGCGCCGTCTGCTCGAAGCTGGTGCCGAACTGCCGCGCCAGCGCCTCGAGATCGTAGGCCCTGGCATCGACGGCTTTGGCGAAGATCGAATAGGGCATGATGATCGCAGCCGCCGCGTAGGCCGCGAGCGCGCGGCGCGCCAGCAGCTCGGCGGTCTTGCTGGCGAACTTGCCATCCTCGAGTGCCGCGCCGATTTCGGTGTCGAGCTCGAGATAAGCGAGCTGCCGGGCGAGCTCGAATTTCAGGCTCGCGCTGTCCAGCGAGTCCTCGATCAGCAATTGCCGGCGGTGCAGGTCGAGCCGCCTGAGCGAGCCAAGCATCACGTTCGGCGGCATGTAGCGGACCTGGAGATTATGCCGGACGCGAAAGCGCTCGATGAAGCCGGCCGGCCCGGCGGAGACCTGCGGAGCCCCCGTCGGCGCCCCCTGGAAGATGGCCTGCGCCAGCCGCTCGGCGGCATCGTCGAGCTGGGCAAAGTTGTTGCGGCGGGCGGCGAGGAAGCGGCGGACATCGGCGACGGGATCGTTGGCGTCGAAGCCGTCATTGCCAACGCGCGGCGCGCTGCCGGCCGGCACCGGAGCGCGCTGCTCGGCCAGCGCGAGCTGCTCCTCGCGATACGCCGTGTAGAGGCGCAGGAAGGCCTCGGTCATGCCGGGATAGCTGACGGCGAGATCGGAGATCTCCAGCGCGGGGATGTCGATGTCGGAGAACATTGGGTCCTTGAGGACCGACTGCATCCGCGCGGTGTGGTCGGCGCCGCCGTCGCCGGCGAGATCGGCGAGGTCGATCTTGTAGGTCCGCGCCAGCCGCAGCAGCATGTCGGCCGTCACCGGCCTCTGGTTCCGCTCCAGGAGCGCCACGTAAGGCGCTGAGATTTCGAGGTCCGCGGCCATGTCGGCCTGGGTCAGGCCGAGCTCGCGCCGCAGCCGGCGCAGGCGCGGGCCCATGAAGATCGATCGTGCCGTGGCGGTGGTCATGGTCAAATCCCGGTCTTGTAATCTCCTTACAGCTATACACGAGAAGTTTGTAAAGTGTGACAAGTTTTCCGCGCAATGTCTGGTCCGCCGGCGCTGGGTGCTTACAACAGGTCCCAGGTTGTCCTTAACCAAGGGATCACGGACATGAACTTTCAACCGCGTGGACTGAACGACCAGGCTCTCCAGGGCCCCTCGTCCTACCAGGCCGAGGTCGAGGCGGCGCGTGCGCTGCTCGAGACCAACCCGACCTGGAACGGCGTCACCGCCGAAGCCGTGGCGCGCATGCGCCTGCAGAACCGCTTCAGGACCGGTCTCGACGTCGCCCGCTACACCGCGGCCGTGATGCGCGCCGACATGGCCGCCTATGACAATGATAGCACCAAGTACACCCAGTCGCTGGGCTGCTGGCACGGCTTCATCGCGCAGCAGAAGCTGATCTCGATCAAGAAGCATTTCGGCAAGACCGACCGCCGCTACCTCTATCTCTCGGGCTGGATGATCGCGGCGCTGCGCTCCGAGTTCGGCCCGCTGCCGGACCAGTCGATGCACGAGAAGACCTCGGTGCCCGCGCTGATCGAGGAGCTCTACACCTTCCTGCGCCAGGCCGACTCGCGCGAGCTCAATGACCTGTTCCGCAGCCTCGACGCGGCCCGCAAGGCCGGCGACAAGGCGAAGGAGACCGAGATCATCGCCAAGATCGACGGCTTCCAGACCCACGTCGTCCCTGTGATCGCCGACATCGATGCCGGCTTCGGCAATGCCGAGGCGACCTATCTGCTCGCCAAGAAGATGATCGAGGCGGGCGCCTGCGCGCTGCAGATCGAGAACCAGGTCTCGGACGAGAAGCAGTGCGGCCATCAGGACGGCAAGGTCACCGTGCCGCATGACGTCTTCCTGGCCAAGATCCGCGCCTGCCGCCACGCCTTCCTGGAGCTCGGCGTCGAGGACGGCATCATCGTCACCCGCACCGACTCGCTCGGCGCCGGCCTGACGCAGCAGATCGCCTTCTCGAGCCAGCCCGGCGATCTCGGCGACCAGTACAACAGCTTCCTCGACTGCGAGGAGGTCACGCCCGAGAACGCCCGCAACGGTGACGTCATCATCAGCCGCGATGGCAAGATGCTGCGTCCGAAGCGGCTGCCCTCCAACCTCTACCAGTTCCGTCCCGGCACCGGTGAGGACCGTTGCGTGCTCGACTGCATCACCTCGCTGCAGAACGGCGCCGACCTGTTGTGGATCGAGACCGAGAAGCCGCATATCGAGCAGATCGCCAAGATGGTCGACCGCATCCGCAAGGTGATCCCGAACGCCAAGCTGGCCTACAACAACTCGCCGTCGTTCAACTGGACCCTCAACTTCCGTTGGCAGGTCTATGACGCGATGAAGGAGGCGGGCCAGGACGTCAGCAAGTACAACCGCGCCGAGCTGATGAAGGCGGAGTACGACGACACCCCGCTGGCGAAGGAAGCCGACGAGCGCATCCGCACCTTCCAGGCGGATTCGGCCAAGCGCGCCGGCATCTTCCACCACCTGATCACGCTGCCGACCTACCACACGGCCGCGCTCTCGACCGACAACCTCGCCCGCGAGTACTTCGGCGAGCAGGGCATGCTGGGCTACGTCAAGAACGTCCAGCGCGCCGAGATCCGCCAGGGCATCGCCTGCGTCAAGCACCAGAACATGGCCGGCTCCGACATCGGCGACGACCACAAGGAGTACTTTGCTGGCGAGAAGGCCCTGAAGGCCGGCGGCGCGCACAACACGATGAACCAGTTCGGCTGATCTCTGCCGGGTGAACTGCTGAACTGATGAGACCCGTCTGGAGCCAATGGCTTCAGGCGGGTCTCGCTTTTTGATGGTACGCCTAACGGCGGAGTGCGGTCGCGTACGCGGCTTAAGGTTTGTGGCGCACTCGCTCCACACCGTCATGGCCGGGCTTGTCCCGGCCATCCACGTCGATCGGCGTCCTTGGAACGCCATGGATGCCCGGGCCTTCGCCGCGCCGAAGCGGCTTCGGCCGCGCAGGCGGGACAAGCCCGGGCATGACGAGTAACAAATTGACCAACTCGTGTGGCTGAGGATTGTCTCGTCATCCGCGACCGCTTCGCCCCAGCGCGACCACCTCAGCGCTCGCTCAGCGCCAGCCGCGCGCCGAGCAGGGCGAAGCCGCCGGCGAACGCCCGGCGCAGCCACGCCATCACCTTGGGGCGGCTGACGACGCGATCGCGCACCGCTGAGGCGAACAGTCCGTAGACAACGAACACCGCGAACGTCATCGCCATGAACGTGGCCGACAGCTCGAGCATGGCGGCGAGCGGATGCACTTCGTCCGCGGCGATGAACTGCGGCAGGAAGGCGAGGAAGAAGATCGACAGCTTGGGATTGAGAATGTTGATCAAAAAGCCGGTCAGCACCACGCGCCCAGCCGAGCGCGCCGCGTCCTTCGCGTCATCCTTGGCCTCCACCGAGAGCGCGCCACGCTCACCGAGCGTCTGCCAGGCCATGTACAAGAGATACGCAACGCCACACCATTTCAGCGCGGCGAAGGCCAGCGCGCTGGTGTGCAGCACGGCGGCAAGCCCGACGATCGCGGCGAGCATCGCCGGGATGATGCCGAGCGTGCAGCCGAACGCCGCGGCGACGCTCATCCGCGACCCCTTCGTCAGCGCCACCGCGAGCGTGTAGAGCACGCCGGTGCCGGGCGAGGCCACCACGATCAGCGAGGTCAAGAGGAAGGCGTAGGACATCGGGGAAGCTCCTTGGGCGAGACGAGGCGCATCAGCCCGCAAGGCGCGGCAGCAGCCTCAGCGCGTCGCCGCGCTCGATCTCGTCGGGCTGCCGATCGCTGACCACGGGTGACGGCCACGATGTCAGGGCGCCCTCACCATTTCAACCGGCTCGGGCGCCCGATGCGGCCGCTGCATCGCCTCGAGGTGAGGACCGGCGGCGTCCGCCTCGCCGCAGCCGGCGAGCATGACCGCGCCGATCGTGAGCCGTGGGCTCGTGCCGCAATGCGAAGGCCAGGCGATGATGGCGGCGATGTTGCCGAGAAGGAGAACGGCGAGCAGGACGAGCGTGGCCCGCCGTCCTGTTGGCGTGGGTGACGACATCGGGACTTCCTCACGATACGGTTGACGCGATCGCGGCTGCACCGCGACGATCGCCATCGGTTCGATCGCGTGCGGCCACAGATGCGAACACACGCCGCGGACGCGGCGCTTTTGCGCAGGTCGGATGTCGCCATGTAAGATCTTGTTGCTGTTCGTGCGCGCACTCCCGGCAGCCGGTGATTGCAAGCCGCGTGCGTCCGCACCGCAGGGACGCAACGGGCGCCGGCGCTCAGTCCCGTCGTAGGACGATCGATCGGCATGATCATCTGAACCTCATCACGATGCAGGAGGGGGGGGCGGGGCAGGGGACGCGTTCGACCGTCATCGCGACGCCTTGCGCGCCCGAGCTGTGCCGGTCGTCTCGCCCTCCAGCAAACAGAGGGCGCGGGGAATGCCGGGCTGCTGGCCGCAACCCATGGCCCGCCTGCAGAAGAAAAAGCAGGCGGCAGTCACCACAGGTTCAGCCGGATCAACCGGCGGATTCAATTGGTCGTCGCAACACTCGATGAGGAGGTTGCGATGGGCATTCGAAAGAAACGGTCAACGCGGGGCAAGCTGGGATCATTGGGGCGCCCACCAGTTGCGGGGCGTGCGGAACAGCAGAAATTTTGGCGTGGGATTGCCGCTGGGTTGAACAGCGAGAATGCTGCGCTGGCTGCTGGATTATCGGATGCTGTCGGCCCCCGATTATTTCGAAAAGCGGGCGGCGTGGCACCGGCAATGTTCCGACCTTCAGCGAAGCCGCTCTCCGGACGGCACCTCTCTTTTTCTGAGCGCGAAGAGATTGCGCTGCTGAATGCGCAGCGCCATTCTGTACGAGAGATAGCGCGGCGTCTCAATCGATCTCCCTCGACCATCTCCCGTGAACTCGATCGCAATGCGGCCACGCACGGCGGCAAGATGGCCTATCGGGCGACGGCCGCCCAGTGGCATGCAGATCGATCGGCCCGGCGTCCTAAGCCGAGCAAGCTTGCAAGCAACGCCGCCTTGCGCGCTTATGTTGAAGAGCGGCTTGCAGGGTTTGTCGCACCTCCAGGCGGCGTTCGGCGGAAGGCCGGTCGTGCGGGCTCTAGCCAGGATCAGGGGTGGACGAAAGCGTGGAGTCCCGAGCAGATTGCCCGGCGCTTACCGATCGACTTCCCGGATGACGAGGCGATGCGCATCAGCCACGAAGCCATTTACCAGGCGCTTTTTGTTCAGGGCCGAGGAGCGCTGAAACGCGAGTTGTCGTCCTGTTTGCGAACGGGACGTGCGCTGCGCGTGCCCCGAGCGCGTACGCGGAAGCGCAGCAAAGGCTTCATATCGCCAGAGATCATGATCAGTGAGCGTCCGGCCGAAGTCGCGGATCGAGCTGTGCCGGGACATTGGGAAGGAGATCTGATCGTCGGCTCCGCCAGCTCGGCAATCGGCACGCTGGTCGAACGCAGCACGCGGTTTACAATGCTCCTGCACCTTCCACGGCTGCCGGGGTTTGACGATGGCCCACGTACGAAGGATGGGCCTGCGCTCTCCGGACACGGAGCTGAAGCGGTACGCGATGCGATCACGCGCACCATCGTCACCTTGCCCAAAGAACTCCGCCGCTCGCTAACCTGGGATCAGGGGACCGAAATGGCTCAACACAGTGACCTCAAGATCGATACAGACCTTCAGATCTACTTCTGCGATCCAAGAAGCCCCTGGCAACGTGGCACGAACGAGAACACGAATGGCCTGCTGCGGCAGTACTTCCCGAAAGGTACCGATCTGAGCGTCTACGATGCTGACGAGATCGCCGCCGTGGCCGCAGCGCTCAATTCCCGACCGAGAAAGACGCTAGGATGGAAAACTCCAGCAGAAGCGCTTGACGAGCTGCTGTCACGAATGAAAACACTTGGTGTTGCGACCACCGATTGAGCCCGCCACCCGGCATTCCCCGCGCGATGGTCTTCACGCTTATACGCGATCTCCCCGGTGTCCGGCTTGATAGCCACCGTCGCCCGCGGGGGTCATCATCCCCCAGGACTTGGCGCCAGCTTCGGGGCGCCAGGACCACGCGATTTCACGTCCGCAAGGAGCCGTTCGTCCGCGTACATCAAGCACGCTGCGACCCACCTGCGGCCACCGCATCCCGCGCCCAACGTCCGTGACGATCGCGAAGCGCCCCTCTCGAGAAGCACGGGATGGGGACAGTCAATCATAAAATTCGGAAAAAGGGAAGGCAGATATTTGTGCTCTGACGACTGGACAGGGGTGATCGTGTTGAGCGGCCTGATGAAATGAGTTTGTCCGCGCATCCTCACGGCACATGTTGCTGGAAAGCGCAGCGCCGTCGCGCCATGATCCGGGAATGCCCACCGGTCACTGCAACCTGCGCGGGTGCCAAACGTGTCGCCCATTGATCGCGAGTAAGGTTGTGGCTGAGCAACCGCGTCATGTTGATGACCCTGAATTCCCGCCGCTGGCGATCGTCTGACACATCCAGCACCACCGACCTCATTGATGCTGGAGGTGACAGCGACTGTGTCCTGCCCGCAACGTAGTCGGTTTTTGATAGTTGCTCTATTCCCCCTGAGGTTGCGGCTATTGTTCCCCAGATCGGCCCCTGCTACCGCTAGTCAACAACAGTAGGGGTGCTGTGGGGGCTCAAATGGACTATTTGCGTTGGATGGCCACCTGGCTGGCCATCCTTGGAGGGGCGTGTCTTGGCGGGTGTGCTGCGCCGCTCGCAGTCAACAACGTGACCGACATCAGGTCGAGCACGGGCAGCCGAGGGATCGACGTCTACGAGCCGAAGCGCCGAACCGACGCAAGCGTGCCCGAGTTCGCGGGTGACCAGCTTTTGGAGGTGCGGACGTTTCACAATCCCGGCGGGGGAGGCGAGGTCGAGATGGCCGGAGCGTCCTGCTCACTGGAAGCCTCCGGCTTCAGCGCAACCATGACGAGCCCCGCCAAGGTGCGCGTGCCGCTCTATCGCGGACAGTCGAGCACGCTTGCCGTGACCTGCCAGAAGCCCGGCTATCAAAAGCGGATGATCACGGTCGCGCCCTTCGATTCGACGCGCCAGGCGCGTCTGGCCAGCGGCATGAACGGCGGGATCCTTGGTGCGGTGATCGTGGCCGGCATCGACGCCGCCGCCGACAACACGAAGAACGATTGGCGATATCCCGTCGCGAAGGTCGTGCTGGAGGCCGATCCCTCCGGCAGGTAAGGGACGGATCTTTCGTCATTGGCGGTTACGGTTGCAGTGACAGTGAATGAAACTGCCGCGCCAAGTAGCGAGGTCAATTCAGCGCACCGGAATTCTCGCTCAAGGCCGCCCGACCGGAGGCAGTCCCCGGGCCTGCCGCAAGCACTCGGTCTCGGACTGTCCGCGCCACCGGCAGTCGTCATACTTGATACTTGGCCGACAGGAGCGCGACCATCAGGACAGCGATCAGCACCATGCACGCCAATGCCTGACGATTGTCCGCCTTCATGGATGGCTCATGCCAGTCTAACCTGTCCCGGCGCGTCACGCTGGAAAACGTTGCGCCGTCGCGCCATGATCCGGCCGTGGCCGCATTTCATGCTGGCCGGCCGCTGCAACCTCGGCAGGCGCCATGCGTGGCGACGGCGCGTCGCCGGACGCTGAATCCTGGAGTGGACGACCATGAGAGCCCTCGCGCTGATCCCCCTGATCGCATGCCTCGCCGGCTGCGGGATGGTCGACGCCGTTCAAAACGGACTTGCCTACAGCCGGGCTGTCGAAGCCGACCTCCTCGCCGAAACCGGCGTGCGTCCCGCAGTCGGCTTCAACTGGAACAACGGCACGCTGACGTCGGTCATGGTGACCTTCCCCAAGCTCTACACCGCCAAGCCGCTGCCGGAGCTGTCGGAGAAGGTCCGGGCCGCGGTGATCAAGGAATTCAAGCAGAGCCCGAAGCAGCTGGTGCTTGGGTTTGCAGTGAGCGGGTGAAGGGCTAAGGCAGTGCGGCCGCGTTACCTGAGGTCGATGGAAGTTTAGTGCACTGTCACCGTAACCTCCTAGTCGGCGCGTAGCGCCACAGCCTAGCACGACAACGGATCGCTATTAGGACTAAACACAAACCGGCAGGTAAATTGCAGTCGAGAAGACCAACGATGAAAGCGCTCAGCGCAGATATGTGGTGAAGAAATCGACCGCAAGTCTGATCGTCTCGGCATGAACTGCCTCACGGTCGGCGCCATCGGGATCGCGGCACGTGCTCCGAAAGAATACGCTTCCGACCAGAGTGCACGTGTCCAGAAATACGAAGTGGCCGGCCTTCGGAAATATCTTCAGAGTCGAATGCGGGATCAACCTAGCGAATGTCTCGGCAGCGGCGGGTGTCGGGACAATTTCGTCGGCGCTTCCGGCGACAATCGCAACGGGAATCGAGATTTTCTCAAGGCTGTTCGGTGCGAAGATCGGGCCTGGCCCGGGCGCCATGGCGAAGGCCGCGCGGATGCGTTCGTCCCGATAGGACTTGCCGGCCTCGCTGTAGCGTTGCCGGAAATCGGGATCGACGCTCAGACGTGCTAGGGTCTCCCGGCGCATGACGGCAGCGGGCGGCGGCGGTTTGCATGACGCGTCGGCCGCAGGCGAGCGGCAAAACACCTGCAGCAGTTCCGGATTGCTGATGCCACCAGCGGCCGCGAGGACAGTGTAGCCACCGAGCGAATGACCGGCGGCACCGATGCGCGCGGGGTCGACTCGGCTGCCAAAGGTCTTGTCGACGAGCATCGCATCGATGACGGCGCTAACATCCACAGCTCGCAGCCACCACAATGACATACCCTCGACGGTATAGTCCTCGAGAGCGCTATTGCCGGGGTGATTGACTGCGACGACGATAAAGCCAGCCCCCGCGAGTGCTGTGCCGAGCCATGCGATTTGGAGCGCTGCGCCGCCGTTACCGTGGGACAGGACGACGAACGCACGCCGGGGTCCTGATGCCGGCTCCGCATCGGGCGCAGCGCTGCCGGCGCTGAAGAACGGGATGATGCGCGGCCCGATCCATTGCGGTCTCTCGGGCGCATCCGCTGCGGCCGGATACCATATCGTTGCGCGGAGCGCATGTGTCTGGGCGCCGCGCCAATCGTAAGGCTCAGCAGGAACAAAATCACGCTTGGTTACACCGACCCTAAAGACTGCTCCTTGTGCGCAAGCACCGTTTGGCGCTGCGAGAAGGGCCAGCAACAGGGCCAGAAATTTCATCAGCTGTCCGATCCTAGACGCGCAAAACATGTAGGCCGGCAACCCAATGACCACTGCGAAGTCGGCCAGCTCTTGATACCACGAGGCCCTTCAGCTTCGAAATACTATCGCGCCTGGCCTTACCTCCAAAGTGGACCTGATCGAGCTTTATGAGTACGCGCTCTTAACTAACTGGGTGAAGGCGACGGCTAATATTGTGCGCTGTCACCGTAATTCGTTTCGGTTTCTGGCGATTGAAGAGGCTTCTTTGGCCGAATATGAAGCTGCGGCTGTGGAATTGATTTCGGAACTGGTGGACGGGCGGATTCTTCGCCCTTATGCCTGCGACATTCGCAGCTCAGATAATACAACCAATCGAGGGTATGCTCAAAGTATTCGTACTGTTTTTGGAGCAGCTCGAGATTGGTTGGGTAGGGATTTACGATTAGTTCCCCTTCCAGTGAGTCTCGGCCGTCTCGATCCAGGTTAATAAAATACAAGTTATGTGCGTCCGGGTGCCATTGGCAATGGGCGTATTGATTGCGAACATTCTTGCAGAACCTTAGAGCGCCTAGCGCATTGCCCCATCGGCCACCCAAGGTTAGTTTGTCGAAGAACGGTCTCAGGATTGCATCCGCCACATCTAGTCTGGCGGCCTCGCCATTCACACGAAAGAAAATGCGCGCCGCGGTATCTGGCCCGCCGTCAATTGCGTAGCTCATGATTCCGGCAACTTCGAACTCGAATTCGCCGTAGGCCATTATCATTAGACCCACTAGCTCTCGTGCTTTAAGGTGGTTCGTGAAATTGATTAAGAGCCTCATATAACAATCTCGGTGATTGCGGTGACAGTGCACTTAATAATTCCGATGGGGTGGGTTACGGGAGACGCATGAAGCCGCTCCTGATCAACTTGATGACCCGATGAGTCCCTTGCGCTGCAAGTCGTCAAAAATGGCCGCGACGGAACTTGACGCGTTTGCGCCGTCGCCGACGAACAGGAGGCCGCCGGCGTTGACCTGACCGTTACCGACCCAGAGATTTCGTCCGGTGCTTGCCTCAAGAAGCCGCGCCGTGAACGTGGTCTGACGCTTGTAGCGGTAGGTCGGCGTCGCGGTGGCAACCACCATGCCTGATGACGTCCCATTCATGGATATGGTCGACGTGTTGCCGAAGGTGTTGACGGTACCGATCGAGCTCGATGTTCCGGTGTATTGGCCCGACAAGATCGTCCCGGCGTATTGTTGCTGCACACCGCTATCGCCCACGCTGATGACGAGGACGCCTTCAATCGCGTCACGCGCGAGTCCCTGTTGAACCTCGGCATTGGTGTAGGTCCGTGTCGGTGGGAACAGCATCAGCGCGTCGTCAGCGACGACGCCGCGTTTCCGCGCCTCCTCGGCGATGTTCGTTTGAATGCTCGTGACGAGCGGACCGGGTCCAGAGACGTAAGCGACCATGCGGCCGATCGGCTTCGCCGGCAATTGTCGGTCGGCATATCCCTGCATCGATGTCGTGATGCAGCCCGACAAGGAAATGGCAGCCAATGGAATCGCGACGACCGTTCCTACCCAATTCATCGAAACGCCCCGGCAATAAATCAAAGACTGCAACGCTCGATTGTGCCTTGGATTGGCCGAACAAGCCAGTCGGCATGTGGACAACCTTACGCCGTCGTCATCCCAAAAAACCGCTTCACGGTGGCGGTGCACAAAAATGGAGCTATGCGGCGCCACGTCCGACGCACAGCCCCTGACGCCGATGGTGGCTTGATGATCAGGCCTTGCCCTGTGGGAAGCGCGAGAATAGCGACGCCATGCTGAGAGGCCCAAGCGTCGAACGCACGCTTCTGGGCCTCGTAGCGGACGAAACCATAATCGTCGAGCAGAACCGGGGCGCCGGGCTGCAGCTTGCTCCAGAAGTGGTCGATGGCCGCGATCTCGGGCGTGACGTTGTTCATGTCGATCGACAGATAAGCGACGGCATTGATGTCGACGGTCGACAGGCTGGATGGGACACTGCCACGAATGATTTCGACGTTGTTGTATTCGGAGAAGTTGCGAACGGCATCCTCATAGATGTCGGTCTTGTACATCTCTCTGAAGTAGCCGAGGTTGCCGCTTGCGGCCTCCTCATCGGTGACGAGGCGCTCGTCGACCCCGGTAAACGTATCAAACAGAAAAAATCGACGTTGGAGGTTGTTCCAGTCGAGATAGTGCATGATCGAAGAGCTGAGCATGCCGCGACAGACGCCGCATTCGACGAAATCGCCGCCAAGGCTGACGCCGATGCTGGCGCACCAGAGCGCAACATGCGTCCGCCAGAAATAGCGAGGCTCATAGCCCTCGGCGGCGGCGCCACGTTCGTAGGCGGCGACAAAGCGGGGATCCCGCATGAAGTCATGGTTGTGCACGATCGCGGGATCGGTTCGCAATCCCGCGTAGTCGTATACGGGCGTGTAGAGCCGGGGGCCGGCAACGTCCGGAGTCGAGGGCTCGCTCGTGTTGGTACCGTCGTTCGCTCCGGCCAGCTGCAGCTTGAGCTTAATGAGCTCGGTCGACATCTCACGAAGCGCCAAACTCTCGCGCTGCAGGTTCTGGAGATAGCTGGCCGATACCGTCTCCGTCGGTTCGCTGGCTTGCGAATCCGTTCGGACTTGATCCTCACCTTCGTCGTCCTGCTCGCTTGCATATCCATTGCGGGCCGACGAGACCAGCTGATGGAGCGTCGATTGGCGAATGAGTTGGAAGCCGACGCCGTTGAGCAGCCGGTTGATCACGGCGCCATAGCTTGCAGACATGCTGGCTCCACTGGCGCGAACGCCTTGCCAAAAAGGCCTTACCGGAATTCGATAAAAATGACTTGCGATACCTTTGGTTGTCGACCTTAGCACCCTGCTTGCGCAGACTGCAATTCCGGCAGACGTGGAGGTGCCGACATGATCGAGCTGACGCGCGGTGATCGGGCAGCTTCTTCGTGACATCGCCTTGGTGGAAGAGATCATGGAGACGTCCCGCCAGCTTCGCACGAGCATCGTAGCCAAGGAAATGACTGAGGATGTAAAGCCGCGTGAGGATCGAGCGCGTTCGACTCATCGAGTATGAAATCGAGGTTCCGATCGAGACCCATCCAGCCCGCCGCTTACGGGCGATCGAGGCCACGCATCGTCTTACCGATGTTCCGACGTGGCCAAGGGAGGCGTCTGCCAGGCTGACTATTCGATCGTTCGGGATCTTGGTGAGCGCGCCGGGACTCGAACCCGGGACCCCATGATTAAAAGTCACGTGCTCTACCGGCTGAGCTACGCGCTCGCTTCCAAGAAGCGGTGCGACGGCAGGGCCGTCACTGTCCGGATCGTCGGCAGGTCCCCATCGGAACGCTTTAGGCGTGGCCGTGGTTCACTGCGGCATGAGATCGGGGCGGCAAAAAACCCCGACCTTGGGCCGCATGCTGTCGTGGGCGCTGTGTAGGGGGTGGGTCCGTTCCGGTCAATAGGGCGGGCGGGGGAAACCACGGGAGATCGACGATCGTTTCGGGGGCGCGGCGATGACGGTGCCGTAGCCCGCCATGAGCCGCCATCATGAGCCGCCGTCGGCGCTCGAGAGAGCGGCGGCGGAGGCGACCTGCGGGGGCTCACGGGCCGTCGCAATGACCCCGGATGTCGCTGCCGCCTGCGCCCGTCGGGCCCATGCGTCCGCTCATCCGGGCTACGCTTCGCTTCGCGTTACACCTTGTCCGCCGCCTTCGTTGCCGCCGCGCTCAGCGGCGCCGGTTGCATTCCGGGCCCGGCCAGCTCGGGCACCCATACCGGGCGCAGGCCGATCAGCTCGGCGGTGCGGACGGTGGCGTGGCGCCAGAACTCGAAGGAGTTGATGCGGGACATCTCCAGCAGCGCGATGGCGACCGCTGAGAGGAACGGCAGGCTCTCCAGGATCAGGACGGCGGCGAAGATGTAGAGCTCGGTGATGGCAAGCGTGTTGGTCACGATCAGAATCGTGGCGCCGATCAGGAGCAGGGCGCCGATCACGGCCTCCCAGAACGCCTGGAACTCGATCGACATCCGCGACAGGCCGCCCTTGGACGTGCGGGCGAACGCCAGGTGCTCGGTGATCAGGCCCTGCGCCACGGCGCGGCTGACCGTCCACTGCACGCTCATCGCCGCGACCATCGCGCCCAGCATCTGCCACGGCTTCACCGCCACCCGCAGCCGGTAGAGAATCAGGAAGTGGGCGAGCGAGACCACGAAGGCGGCGAGGATCGGGATGGTCAGGATCTTGTCGGGAATGGCGATGCCGGCGAAGGCAACGATCGGCGTCCAGATCAGGTTGAGGATCGCCACCACGACGCCGAGGCTCTCGGCGCCGAGCCAGTTGAGCCAGCCGAGCGAGAACTCGCGCTTCTGGTCCGAGGTCAGCCGGCTGTGGCCGGGCAGGAAGCGGCGCCAGTGCTTCTTGACGATCTGGAAGCCGCCATAGGCCCAGCGATGGCGCTGCTTCTTGAACGCCTCGTAGGTGTCGGGCAGGAGGCCCTGGCCGTAGCGGGTGTTGGTGTAGTGGGTCTGCCAGCCGAGCTCCTGGATCGCGAGGCCGAGATCGGTGTCCTCGCAGATCGTGTCGCTCGACCAGCCGCCGGCCATGTCCATCGCCGCGCGCCGGATCAGGCACATCGTGCCGTGCACGATGATCGCGTTCTCCTCGTTGCGCTGAACCATGCCGATGTCGAAGAAGCCGGCGTACTCGCCGTTCATGATGTAGTGCATCAGCGACAGGTGCTCGTCGCGATGCTCCTGCGGCGCCTGCACCAGGCCGACGGCGGGGTCGGCGAAGGCCGGCACGAGGTCGGAGAGCCAGTCCGGCGTCACGACATAGTCGGCGTCGATGATGCCGATGATCTCGGCATCGACAGCGGTGCGCTCCATCGCGATGCGCAGCGCGCCGGCCTTGAAGCCCTTGACCTTCTCGGCGTTGATGAACTTGAAGCGCTCGCCGAGCATGCGGCAGTGATCCTGGATCGGCTGCCAGAACGCCGGGTCGGGCGTGTTATTGATGATGCAGACGACCTCGTAGTTCGGGTAGTCGAGGCGGGCCAGCGCATCGAGCGTTTGCTTCATCATGTCGACCGGCTCGAAATAGGCCGGCACGTGGATCGACACCTTGGGGCAGTAGTCCGGCGCGGCGGCGCGGTCACGCGCGGCCTTGTCGCGGGTCAAGAGGCGCCGCGGCTCGCGGCCGAAGGCGATCGCGGCGATCTCCTCGATGCGGGCCATCGCGATGAGGATCAGGGGAACCAGGAGGATCAGGCCCAGCGTCAGCGCGAAGGTCGAGCCCCAGACGAAATAGTGCACGTTCCAATAGGCGAAGACGTTGGAGACCCAGGCACCGACGCCATGTGCCGTGATGGCGAGCATCATGGCCTGCAGCACGGTCGGCTGGCGCAGCCGCACGATCGGCAGCGACAAGAGCACGCCGACCAGCAGCGCGATGGCCGCGAGCTGCCAATAGTCGGGATTCACGATCGGGCCGGTCCAGGCGAATTTCGCCTCGCGCGCGGCATTGAGGACGCCCCAGTACGGGCCGACGCCGCCTTCGAAATATTTCCAGGGCTGATCGATCGCCTCGACGATGTTGTATTCCATGCCGATCGAGGCGGCCTGGGCCAGAAAATTGCGCAGCACCTTCGCCTGCCGGAGTGGGCCCGGCACGGCGGGCCCGCGGTTGTCGCCGCTGCGGCTGTAGCCCTGGCTCGGCCAGCCGAACTCGGCGATCATGATGCGCTTGCCGGGGAACTGCTTCTTCAGGAGCTGATAGCGATCCACCGCCTGATCGACGGCCTGGTCGTCGGTGAAGAATTCCCAATAGGGCAGGACGTGCGCGGCGATGAAGTCGACATTGGCCGCGAGCTCGGGGTTGTCGCGCCAGGTGTTCCAGACGTCGCCGGTGGTGACGGGCACGTTGACCGACTTCTTCACGCGCTTGATCTTCTCGATCAGCTCATCGACCTTCTGGGTCGCCGTGAGGATGGTCTCGTTGCCGACCACGATGCCGATGACGTTGCTGTTGCGGCGGGCGAGGGTGATGGCCGACTGGATCTCGCGCTCGTTGCGGTCCGGATCCTTGTCGATCCAGGCGCCGAGCATCACCTTCAGCCCCGCCTCCGCCGCCAGCGGCGGCACGATCTCGAGGCCGCCGGTAGACGAGTAGAGCCGGATGGCCCGCGTCATCGTGGCGAGCTTCTTCATGTCGGCGCGGATGCGTTCCGGCGAGGCC
Source organism: Bradyrhizobium sp. SZCCHNR1017 (assembly GCF_032381375.1). NCBI lineage: Bacteria > Pseudomonadati > Pseudomonadota > Alphaproteobacteria > Hyphomicrobiales > Nitrobacteraceae > Bradyrhizobium > Bradyrhizobium sp. SZCCHNR1017. Next base: position 473,319 of record NZ_JAUHIR010000001.1, read on the forward strand.
ACGGTGTTGGCGCCGGGAGCCCCGGTTCCTTCATGCGGATCGTAGGAGACGCTCTGCAGCAGGCCGGTAAAACTGGGGGCCTCCTGTTTGTCCTGCAGCAGTCCCCAGAGGGCGGCGTGCACAGCGGTGACGAGGAGCAGGACGGCGACAACGGCACGCATTGGAGGGGCAACCATTCCTAGGATCAAGTCAGCGGTGAAGCGGAGCGGTCGATCGCCGTTCCATCTCGGGTATCCGATGCTACCGGGATCACGTTCGCGGGCGACGTCCGACGACGAGCGGCGAAGGCGATCATTCTCACGCCGTCACAGCCGAAGGCCGCGACATCATATGTCATCCCAACAGAGCCCAATCCTGCTGAACGGTGCCTGAACCGGGGCGAGGCTCAGGCACGCGTCGAGGACCTCGATCGTATCTCGGCCGTATCCTGCCACGTGATCGGAGCGCTGTCATGCCGCAGCCGCGCATGGCGCCTGGTCGTCGGGATCGTGCGTCCCGCCTGCCTTCAGGCGCCGGTCACTTCGCCGGAGGCTGCGCGGGCGAGGGCGATGCCTGGGGAGCGGGCTGCTGCGTCGGTGCTGGCGAAGCCTGCGCGGCCGGGGTCGAGGCCGGGCCTGGCGCAGGCGCCGCAGCCACCTGCGGCTTGGCGTCCGGATTGATCCAGCAGCCGTGGACGTGGTTGTTCAGCGAGTTCGGCACCTTCGGATCGATCTGCGGGATGAAACGCGTCAGGCAGCGGAAAGCGGCCTGAACGTGGCCGCCGGGGCAGCCGAACCGGTCGTAGAGATCGAGGTGGCGGAAGGCGGTATCGAGGTCGTCGTTGTACATCAACTGGACGACGCGGCGGCCGAGCCAGACGCATTCGGGATTGCCGGCCGGGCCGCCACTGAGCGCCTGGGACGCTTCGGTGAATTCGTCGGCCTTGCGCTGGTTCTCCTTCGACACGTCGGCCGGATTGGCCGCCTGCGGCTTTTGGTCCTGGGGATGGTCGCTGCCGCTCTGGGCGAGCGCGCCGGGCGCGCCGATGAGGAGCACGAGGCCCAGAGCCGCCGACAGGCGCGAAACCGAAAACTTGGAGTGGAGCACGCGTCGACCCATAAATTCCCCGATTGTTGCCTTCGTGCCGTCCCCTGACGGACGCAGTGTTGATGCCGATCAAATCAGCCCCGATTGCGGCGGGAGATTGATTCCGACTGTCGCAGAGCGTTCCTAACGGGCGCTTGCGCAGGGGCCCAATCTGGGTTGCGACGTTGCGACGGCCGGGGCCAACCGGGATTCCCAATGACCGGAATCTCGGATTTTGTCCAGCAACGTACCAACTTTCTCGCGTCATCGTAAAAGGGCGATGTGGAGCGGGTACGCCGGGAGCGCCGGAGGGCCCGATCGCCTACTTGGCAGATCGCCGCCGACCGGGTAATCGACACCACCCTGCCTGGAGACACGGAACTGAAATCCCTTCCTACGCCGCTGGCGCTTCTGCTCATATCCTTGGGTGTCATCGCCGCCGCGTGGTGGTGGCTGGCCCAGCCGATCATGCTCGCGCGCGCGCCGATCGAGCCAGCTTCGAAGCTGCAGTGCGTGTCCTATGCGCCGTTCCGCGGCCAGCAGAGCCCGCTGGATCCGACCACCCGTATCGACGCCGAGCAGATCGAGCTGGACCTGGTGCAGCTCGCCAAGATCTCCGAATGCGTGCGCACCTATTCGATCGAGAACGGTCTCGACCAGGTGCCGGGAATCGCCGCCCGCGTCGGCATCAAGGTGATCCAGGGCATCTGGCTCGGCTCCAACAAGCTGAAGAACCAGCAGCAGATCGGCATCGCGGTCGACCTGATCAAGCGCTATCCGAAGGTAATCACGGCCGTCGTGGTCGGCAACGAGGTGCTGCTGCGCGGCGAGATGACATCAGCCGATCTGGCCGCGACCATCCGCGGCGTCAAGGCGCAGGTCACGATTCCCGTCACCTATGCCGACGTCTGGGAGTTCTGGCTGCGCAACCGCGAGCTCTACGACATCGTCGACTTCGTCACGGTTCATATCCTGCCGTACTGGGAGGACATCCCGGTGCGCGCGAAATTCGCCGCCTCCCATGTCGACGCCATCCGCCAGCAGGTCGGCGTCGCCTTTCCGGGGAAGGAGATCCTGATCGGCGAGACCGGCTGGCCGAGCGAGGGGCGCATGCGCGAGGGCGCGCTGCCGTCGCGGGCCAACCAGGCCCGCGTGGTGTCGGAGATCCTCAGCCTCGCCAAGCGCGAGAACTTCCGCGTCAACCTGATCGAGGCCTATGACCAGCCGTGGAAGCGCAAGCTCGAAGGCACGGTCGGCGGCTATTGGGGCCTGATCAGCGACGATACGCGGGCGCTGAAATATCCGCCGGGCGAGCCGGTCAGCAATTATCCGCTCTGGAAGCTGCAGATGGGCGGCGGCATGATCCTGTCTTTCGTGGTGTTCCTGGCCGGCTGGCTGACGGTGCGGCGCCGGCCCTGGCCGCCGCACCTCTCGGCCTGGGTCGGGGTCGGGATCTCCGCGACGACGGCGGGCGTGCTGTTCGGCATGGCCGCGGACAAGATGTTCTATGAGAGTCTCGGTGCCGGCGGCTGGCTGCATTGGGGGGCGCTGCTCGCGGCCGGCGTCCTGGCGCCGATCCTCAGCGCCAATGCGACGATGGCCGGGCGGCCGTTGCCGACCTTCCTCGACCTGCTCGGACCGAATGACGGCCGCAAGCAGTTGAAGATCACCTACCTGCTGGGCCTGGTCCTCGTCGTGACGGTGCTGATTGCGGCCGAGACGGCGCTCGGCTTCGTGTTCGACCCGCGCTACCGCGATTTCCCGTTCGCCAGCCTGACCATGGCGGTGGTGCCGTTCGCGATGCTGCTCGGCAATCGTCCGGCGCAGGGTCCCCGGCCGATCGCCGAGGCCAGCTTCGCCGGCCTGCTCGCGATCTCCTCGGTCTACGTGATCTACAACGAGGGCCGCGACAACTGGCAGGCGATGTGGACCTGCGCGATGTATCTGCTGCTGGCGTTCACGCTGTGGCGGGCGCGGGCCGCGCAAAGCCGAGGATGAGCAGGCCGATCGCCAGCCCCGACAGCACGATGTTGTAGAGCACGATGCCGAGGCCGGCGGCGATCAGCCCGCCGGTCAGCAGCACGATCGACGGCCGCATCACGTGCAGCACTGCGATCACCAGCGCCGTGGCGCCGAACACCGAATTCTTGAACAGCGTGGTCGCAACCGCCCGGCTCTTGCAGGCCAGCGTCTGCAGGCCGGCGTCGCAGGCGAGCGCGACGCTCGACAGCTCGATCGCCAGATAGCGCAGATAGAGGGCATAGCCGACGGTGACGAAGCCTATGATCAGGAGCCATTGCACCTGATAGGGCGAGAGGCGGAACGGGGTCTTTTTCATGCGCGGGACTATGCTGCGGAAAGGACGTGCGGACAAGCCGCAAAGCCGGTTCGCGGACTGCTTTCACAATCCGTCCCAACCGGCTTTGGCCGCACGTCGATTCGAGCCTCAGGAGCGGCGGAAGAACGACGACAGCGCCGACGGCTGTTCGGGCTTGGGCGCCTCTGCCGGCGGCGGTGCCGGCGCGGCCGCGGCCGGCGGCTCCTCGCGCTTGCCGTGACGCTGCTGCTGGGCCTGTGGCTGATACGTGCGCCGGCGCTGCACCGGCTTCTGGGCGGCAGCCGCGGGCGCGGCCGGCTTGGCCGCCTCCGGCTCCTCGCGGACCGCGAGGCGTTGGCCGTCATAGACGGTGGTCTCGCAAGCGCGCTGGCTCTCGGCGAGGACCGCGCAGATCTTCGCCGCCGTCGCCGCGTCGCCCAATGGGCCGGCGCCGAGCCGCAGTTGCATACCTGGACCGCCCCGGCCTTCCTTCAGGATGATGATCGGCCTGAGCAGGGCGAGGTCGGCATGGGTCTTCACGAGATCCCGCCACAGCGCCCGCAGGCCGCCGAGCGAGTTGGCTCCGCCGAGATCGACGGCGAATTCGGTCTTCTGGACCGCCGTGACCGCGGCGTCGGTGCTGTCACTGCCCTTGGCGCCGGCGGCCTCTGCGGGTTCGGCTCTTGCGAGCTTGTCGGTCTCGGCCGGCTTGCCGGCCGGGTCCGAGGCACCACCAGTCGGCTTGGAACCGGTCGCAGCCGGCGATGCGGACGAGGCTGACGGTGTCGGCGAAGGGGCGGAAGAGACGGGCGGTGACGAAGCCCCCGATAGCCCGGCCGACATCGGCTTGGCCTGCTCCTGTTTCGTCTTGTCGGCGCTCGCGGCAGCCGGCGGGGTACTCGGCTGAGCCGGACTGGTTCCGGCCGCCCCGTTGGGAACCGGCATGAACGGCGACGCGTTCGCATATGCGGGCAAGGGGCCGGGTGGCGGGGAACCCGACGGGGCCGCCACCGGGGCCTGGGACTCGACGGCAGCGATCTGTGGCGCGGGGGGCGCCTTGCTGCCGGGGGCGGGATTCGCGGTCGCCTGGGCGCTCTGCTTGGCCAGCGCGCCGGTCACCGAGTCCAATCCCTGCTCGAGCACCGTCACGCGCGCGTACAGCCGGTCGCGATCGGTGTTGAGCGTCTCGATGGCCGCGCCGAGCTGGCGCGCCTCGCCCTGGGTCTCACGGGCCAGCGACTGCAGCAGTTGCGCCTGGCGCGACAGATCGGCCGCGGAAACACGGTCCTGCCGCCATCCCTGTGCAGCCTGATTGGTGAAAACGGCCAGGCCGACGGCGCCGACGGCGCCAGCCCCCCACCAGCCGAGCCGCCACAGCGCGCGGCGATCGAACTCGTTCTCGTCGGCAAACAGTCCAGACAAAGTGGTGCCCGTCTTCTCAGCTGCATTTGCGCCGGCGGATTTGCGGGAGTCCTTAGCCATGAACCTGCCTTAATCGAATCACGAAGCGAACATTAACAGGAAAACCACCAGGGGCTTTAGCCGGTGCGGTTTGCCCCGCGCAGAAAACGCATTATGACAGCGCGACCTATGCGCTCCCTTCATCCCAGGTGTTTCATGACCGCTCGATCCAGTCTGACCATCGTGCTTGCGGCAGGCGAGGGCACCCGGATGCGCACGAGCGTGCCCAAGGTGTTGCATCCCATCGCCGGCGAATCACTGCTCGCGCACGTCCTGGCGGCGGCGCCGCACGGGGATGGCGCCAGCATCGCGGTGGTGGTGGGGCCGGGGCACGACGCGGTCGAGAAGGAAGCCAGGCGCCTGCGCCCGGATGCGGATATCTTCGTCCAGCACGACCGGCTGGGGACGGCGCATGCGGTGCTGGCGGCGCGGCAGGCGATCGCGCGCGGCGCAGACGATCTGCTGGTCGCATTCGGCGACACGCCGCTGATCACGGCCGAGACGTTCGCGCGGCTGCGGGCGGCGCTGGCGCAGGGCGCAGCGCTCGCCGTGCTCGGCTTTCGCGCCGCCGATCCGACCGGCTACGGTCGCCTGCTGCTCGACGGATCGAAGCTGGTCGCGATCCGCGAACAGGCCGATGCGAGCGAAGCGGAGCGGGCGATCACGCTGTGCAATGCCGGGGTGATGGCGATGGACGGCCGTTGCGCGCTCGCGATCCTCGACCGGATCGGCAACGCCAACAGCAAGGGCGAGTATTATCTCGTTGACGCGGTTGCGATCGCGCGCGAGCAGGGGCTCGACGCGGTCGTGATCGAGACGTCTGAAGACGAAGTGCGCGGCATCAACACCAAGGCGCAGCTCGCCGAGGCCGAGGCCGTGATGCAGACCCGGTTGCGCCGCGCGGCCATGGATGCGGGCGTGACGCTGATCGCGCCGGAGACCGTCTATCTCGCCGCGGATACGACGTTCGGCAAGGACGTGACCATCGAGCCGTTCGTCGTGATCGGCCCCGGCGTGTCGATCGGCGACGGCGCGGTGGTGCATTCGTTCTCGCACATCGTGCAATCCAAGCTCGGCCGCAACAGCCTGCTCGGGCCGTTCGCGCGGCTGCGGCCCGGTACGTCGCTCGGCGAAGGCGCCAAGATCGGCAATTTCGTCGAGGCCAAGGCCGCAGTGCTGGAGGCGGGCGTGAAGGTCAATCACCTGTCCTATATCGGCGACGCCCATGTCGGCGCCAATTCCAACATCGGTGCCGGCACCATCACCTGCAACTATGACGGCTTCAACAAGCACAAGACGAACATCGGCGAGGGCGCCTTCATCGGCACCAACACCTCGCTGGTGGCGCCGATCAACATCGGCGCCCGCGCCTATATCGGCTCAGGCTCGGTGATCACGCGCGACGTGCCCGACGATGCGCTGGCGCTGGAGCGCAGTCCTCAGACGACGCGCGAAGGCGCCGCGGCGCGCTTTCGGAATGCCAAGCAACGCCACAAGAAGTGAGCTGAGACATCAGCTTTCGTCGTCTTGGAACTCGGCGAACATCGCACGCGTCAGGCGCCAGCCGCGGCGGGTGGCGTGCTTGACCGGCTCGTTCGTACGGTGCTTGATAGGCATCGGCTTGAGCTCGTTGCTCAAGGTCGGCGGCGGCCAGTGCGCCAGATGGCTCCCGGACGTCGGATGCGACAGGCTCAGCGGGCTGGTGCCCTTGGGATCAGTTGGGCGGCGGCTATAGGTCATGGCGTCCTCTCCGACGCGACAGTCTCTGCGCAAAAGCGTTGACCTGGCGTTAAGTGCGCTCCGAACTGGACCTCCGCATCGAACCGGAGTTGCCTGCAGGCCCTCGGTTAGGGCTCTCACTTAACCCTGTCGCAATCCGCAATAATTATTGAATCCTGAAAGCGCGCCGTTTTCGTTAAGACAATGCCACGCTTTTGAATCTCTCTCGACGATTTGGGGACTGGCGCTGATGTGCGGAATCATCGGGATCCTGGGACGCGGGCCGGTTGCCGAGCATCTCGTCGATTCCCTGAAACGTCTCGAATATCGCGGCTACGATTCCGCGGGCGTCGCCACGCTCGAGGGCGATCATCTGGACCGGCGGCGCGCCGAGGGCAAGCTGAAGAACCTCGAGAAGCGGCTCGAGCAGCAGCCGCTGAAGGGACACGCCGGCATCGGTCACACCCGCTGGGCCACCCACGGCAAACCGACCGAGAGCAACGCGCATCCGCATGCGACTGACAACGTTGCCGTGGTGCATAACGGCATCATCGAGAATTTTCGCGAACTACGGGCCGAGCTCGAAAAGCAGGGCGCCAAATTCGCATCCGAGACCGACACCGAGACCGTCGTCCATCTGGTCAATTCCTATCTGCTGAAGGGCCACACCCCGCAACAGGCCGTGGCTGCGTCGCTGCCGCAGTTGAAGGGCGCGTTCGCGCTGGCGTTCCTGTTCAAGGGCCACGGCAATCTCCTGATCGGCGCCCGCAAGGGCTCGCCGCTGGCGATGGGCTATGGCGACGGCGAGATGTTCCTGGGCTCGGACGCGATCGCGCTGGCGCCGTTCACCGATACGATCAGCTATCTCGATGACGGCGACTGGGTCGAGATCACCCGCGACGCCGGCATCATCCACGATGCAACGGGCGCGGTGGTGAAGCGCGAGGTGCTGAAATCCGGCGCGTCGTCGTTCCTGGTCGACAAGGCCAACTATCGCCATTTCATGGCCAAGGAAATCCACGAGCAGCCGGAGGTCGTCGGCCACACCTTGGCACGCTACGTCGACATGGGCACCGAGCGCGTGATGCTGCCGGCGCGGCTGCCGTTCGACTTCAAAGATATCCAGCGCATCTCGATCACCGCCTGCGGCACCGCAAGCTACGCCGGCTTCGTCGCCAAATACTGGTTCGAGCGCTTCGCGCGGGTGCCGGTCGAGCTCGACGTCGCCTCGGAGTTCCGCTACCGCGAGGCGCCGCTGCGCCAGGGCGATCTCGCCATCTTCATCTCGCAATCCGGCGAGACCGCCGACACCCTGGCGGCGCTGCGCTACGCGAAGTCGCAGGGCGTCCATACGCTCTCCGTCGTCAACGTCCCGACCTCGACGATCGCGCGCGAGAGCGAGATCGTGATGCCGACGCTTGCCGGCCCCGAGATCGGCGTCGCCTCGACCAAGGCCTTCACCTGCCAGTTGATGGTGCTGGCGGCGCTGGCGATTGCCGCCGGCCGCGGCCGCGGCGAGCTCTCTGAGGCCGACGAGGCCAAGCTGGTGCACGGCCTCGTCGAGGTGCCGCGGCTGATTGCGGCGGCGCTGACGGTCGAGCCGCAGATCGAGAAGCTCGCGCGCGAGATCGCCAAGTCGAAGGACGTGCTGTATCTCGGCCGCGGCACCTCCTATCCGCTGGCGCTGGAAGGCGCGCTGAAGCTGAAGGAGATCTCCTACATCCATGCCGAGGGCTATGCCGCCGGTGAGCTCAAGCATGGCCCGATCGCGCTGATCGACGAGACCATGCCGGTCGTCGTCATTGCGCCCTATGATCGCGTGTTCGAGAAGACGGTGTCGAACATGCAGGAGGTCGCCGCGCGCGGCGGCAAGATCATCCTGATGACCGATGCCAAGGGCGCCGAGGAGGCGACCGTGGACTCGCTGGTCACGATCATCATGCCGGACATGGCCGCGACGTTCACGCCGATCGTCTACGCCATCCCGGTCCAGCTCCTGGCCTATCACACCGCCGTGGTGATGGGGACGGACGTCGACCAGCCGCGCAATCTCGCCAAGTCGGTCACGGTGGAGTAGCAGCGGGTTTCTCTTGGCTGATGCTCTCGCATCGCCTTGAGAACCAGTTCGGCGTAAGTTGCGACGCGGCATCTTCACATTCGCTGTCATCCCGGCGAACGCCGGGATCCATAGCCACAGTGCTTAATGGTTCGCAGCGCCGGCGGCTCCAGCCTGTCTCAAACGACCTCTCGGGATTATGGGTCCCGGATCTGCGCCCGCCAACGCTATCGCGTTGCCGGGCTTGTCCGGGACGACACCGTTTTTTTCGCGCCCACACCTCACGGGGGGCACGAGCGTGCAAACTCGGCCGTGCTTGCCATCTGATCCGCAATCCGACATCAGTTTCAGGCGATGTCCCCGACGGAGCTCGGCGGTCCGCTCCATCACGGGGATCACGATGGCTTTCGACACTTGGCTGCTGTTCCTGCTCATGAGCATCGGTATCTCGCTCACGCCCGGCCCGAGCGGCCTGCTGGCTCTCACCCATGGGGCGCTGCATGGCGGGCGCAGGACGCTGTTCACGATCGCCGGCGGCCTGATCGGCTTCGTCCTCATCATCGCGCTCTGCATGTTCGGCATCGGCGCGCTGGTGCAATCCTCCATCACCTGGCTGGTCGTCCTGAAGTGGGTGGGCGGGCTGTATCTCGCCTGGCTCGGCATCAAGCTGTGGCGATCGCCGCCGGTGGCGGTCGATGCCGGCAGTGAGCCCGCCGTTGCGAGCGGGCAGGTGCTGTTTCGCCAGGGTTTCCTGACCGCGGCCACCAATCCCAAATGCCTGCTGTTCTTCAGCGCCCTGTTGCCGCAGTTCATCGACCCCGAGCGCAGCCTTGCGGTACAGTTCGGCATCGTAGCCGTCACCTATACGGCGACCGAGTTCCTGACCGAGGTCGCCATCGCCAGCGCGGCGGCCCAGGTTCGTCCATGGCTCGCCCGGGTCGGGCGCCGCTTCAACCAGGTCGGCGGCGGCATCTTCGTGGCGGTCGGCCTGGCCCTGCCGCTGCGTAGCGCCTAGGGCAGCGCGTTTGCCCTTTTGAGTGGCTCCTCGCCGCAGTAGGGATTGAAATCGACGCCTTGCGCGTTGACTTGGTGCCCGGCTGCCGGGCCACAGGTCAGCGGCAAAGCGCGCATGTGTCGGAAAGAGGGCCTTCGCCCTTCAAAAATCTGCTAAGACCCCTAGGTGAGATTTGATCCGACCCGGAAGTTCGCATGAGTTCCCGCGACGACCTGCCGCCTGAGACCGATCCCTTGGCCGATGCTCCGGCCGAGACGCCCCATCATGGGCTGATGTTCCGGTTTCGCAACTATTTCCTGACCGGCCTCGTCGTCGCCGGTCCCGTCGCCATCACGCTCTACATCACCTGGTGGTTCGTGACCTGGGTGGACGGGCTGGTCCGGCCGTTCGTGCCGCTGGTCTATCGTCCGGAGACCTATCTGCCGTTCGGCGTGCCCGGCTCCGGCCTGATCGTGGCCGTGATCGGACTGACGCTGCTCGGCTTCCTGACGGCCAACCTGATCGGCCGCACCCTGGTCGACCTCGGCGAGCGGCTGCTCGGCCGCATCCCGGCGGTGCGCGCGATCTATCGCGGCCTCAAGCAGGTGTTCGAAACGCTGTTCTCGGGCAAGGGCTCGAGCCTGCGCCGTGTCGGGCTGGTCGAGTTTCCCTCGCCCGGCATGTGGTCGATCGTCCTGATCTCGCAGCCGCCGAGCGCGGAGATTTCGAGCCGGCTGCCCGGTGACGACGAGCAGATCTCGGTGTTCTTGCCGTGCGCACCGAACCCCACCACCGGCTTTTTCTTCTATCTGCCGCGGAGCAAGATCATCGAGGTCGACATGAGCGCCGAGGACGCGGCGACGCTGATCATGTCCTGCGGCGTGGTGCAGCCGGGATCGGACCAGCAGAAAAAAGTCGCGGCGCTGGCCAACATGGCCAACGCCGCGCGCCTCGCCAACGCACCCGCGCAGCCATCGCCGCACCGTGAGCCCGAGCCGGCCAAGGCGGACTAGGCTGAAAGGCCGACTGGCGCGAAAGGCCAGCCACTGCGGAAGAGCTAGGCCGCATCCTGCGGAACGAACACGCGCAGGCGATGCCCGTCCGGATCGAGCGCGACGAACGTGGTTCCGAAATCCATCCGTGTCGGCGCCTGCGCGATCGAAAGTCCGCGCGCCTTCCAGTCGTCGTGCAGCCGCTGGACCTCGCCGGCATCGCCGACCGCGAACGCGACCTCGCCGAAGCCTGCGGCGCCCGTCGCTGGCGGCTCGACCGTGTGCCGCGACCACAAGCCCAGCATGACGCCCTCGCGCAGCGGCAGCATGGCGAACGTCGGCGATTGTTCGATCACGGGCCGGCCGAGCAGATCCGCATAGAAGGCCGCGCTCCTCGGCGGGTTGTCGACATAGAGGATCAGGAAATTGAAGTCGGGCATCGTCGTCTCTCCGGTGGCGGCGCCGGCTGCGGCGCTTCAGCCACACGACTAGCCGAGCCCTCTGCCAGATTCTGTCAGCAGCCTTCGTGAGCATGGTCGGTGGCGGTCCGGTCCGCCCAGCGGGCGAACGTGCGCATCGCGGCGCTTTGCACTGCATGATGATGCGGGGAAAGCACAGCCACGGATGTCATCGTTCCTACAACCAATGGGCGGTGGTGTTTCGAATGGTCACCATGGAAACATCGGGCAAACAAAAGTAGGGCGTTGGGGAGGCGCGTAGGATGCCTGTGAGTAGGACGACATCGTTGTGTGCGGTCGCGCTGTCCGCGGCGTCCCTGCAACTGACCGCGCCGGCGGCGGCCCAGACCACCTATACGCGCATTCAGGCTTTTGGCGACAGCTACGCCGACACGGGCAATCTCTGGACCTTCACCGGCGGCGCCGGCAAGCTGCCGCTCTATCCCACCGGTCGCTTCAGCGGCGGCACGAATTTCGTCGACACGACCTCGGCGCTGCTCGGCATTCCCCAGCTCAACTACGCGATCGGCGGCGCCATGGCGGGCGATACCAACGTGGTGGCGCCGGGCATTCCCGGCTTCTTCCAGGAATGGAGCGGACTGACGGGCTTCTCCGGCAGGATCTCGTCGACCGACCTGGTCGAGATCTCGGTCGGCGGCAACGATGCGCGGGCCTATTACCGCGCCGGCGGCTCGCTCGCTGACGCGCCGACGGCCGCGGCCGTCACGGCCCAGCAGGCCATGGCCGGCATCAACGCGCTGGTCGGCGACGGCGCGCGCAGTATCGTGTTCACGGCCGGCGATGTCAGCACCTTGCCGGAGGCCGTTGGCAACGCCAATGCTCCGGCCGGCAAGGCCTACAGCACGACCTATAACAGCCTGATGCAGCAGTCGCTCGCTGGCGTCGCGCGTTCGGGCGTGCGTGTCGAGTACGTCGACACCGGACTGATCGGCACGCTGATCCAGGCCAATCCGTCGCGCTATGGCTTCACCAATGTCGGCGCCTGTCCGATCGCCTGCATCGGCAATCCTGCGCTGCAGAACCAGTATCTGTTCTACGTCGATGGCGTGCACCTGACGTCACACGGCTTCGAGGTGCTGGGGCAGTACATCGTCAACCGCCTCAACGCGCCGCTGACCTTCGCGCCGCAAGGCGAGGTGGGGTCGATCACCGCGATGGGCTTCGCCTCGACCCTGTTCGGCAAGCTCGACATGTTCCGCGAGACCGCGGGCTTTGCTCCGTCGACGATGAACGCCTATGGGGCAATGGGCCGCCCGCCCTACACCAAGGCGCCGCCGCTCGCGCCGGTCAGTCCATGGTCGTTCTACATGCAGGGCAATGGTGGCGTCAGCGACCGCCAGGGCAGCGCCGCCTCGAACGGCTTCAATCTCGACAGCATCGGCGGCACCATCGGCGTCGAGTACCGGCTGTCGGCGAACACCATGATCGGTACCGCCTTCGACTATTCCAATCCAAAGGCGAGGCTGTTCAACAGCGCCGGCACCACGGATGCCAACTCCTATCAGTTCGGCCTCTACGGGGCCTGGGCCAGCAGCAGCCTGTTTGCCGAGGGCCTGGCGACGATCGGCCATCAGGACTATCGCAACACGCGGCCGGGCGTGGTCGACACCATCACCTCCAATCCCGGCGGCACCACCTTCGTCGCGGCCGGCAAAGCCGGTTACCTGTTCGATGCAGGCGGGGCGAAGCTCGGCCCGATCGGCGGGCTGACCTATGCCCGCGCCCGCGTCGACGGCTTCACTGAGACCGGCGATCCTGCGCTCACGCTCGCGGTCGGCTCGCAGACCGCCGAGACCCTGATCGGCAGCGTCGGCGTGCAGCTGCGCACCCCGTTCCAGGTGCAGGGCAACGTCATCAATCCGTACCTGAACCTGACGCTCGATGACGACATCATCGGCAACGGCCGCCTGATTCAGTACAACGCGACCTCGGCGCCCGTCATCGTCAATAACTGGACGGTTCCGAACGGCACCTCGCACAACGTCTACGGCCGGGTGAGCGCCGGCGTCGTGGCGCCGTTCTGGAGCAATGTGGCGCTGACGGTGAACGTGTCGCGCACGATCGGACGCACGGGTGGCGACGATTTCTTCGGCAGCGGAGGCTTGAAGATTGCGTTCTGAGGTCTGCCGCGGCGGTCAGCGTTCTCGGGGGCTCTGAGGGGAGCGTTGACGTTGCGGCCAAGGCGAGGGCAGCCCGGAAGGGCTGCCCTTCGTTTTCGTGCCTTCAATTTTGTCATGGGGTGCGCATAGTCTTCGAGACAATCGTTGGAATCGGAGCGTCATCATGCCTCCCAGCATTGCCGTCATCGCGCCCGGCGCCATGGGCAGCACCATCGCCGCCCGTCTCGTGGAGCACGGCTGCAAGGTCCTGACGTCGCTCGAGGAGCGCAGCGCGGCGACGCGGACGAGAGCGGCCGCATCCGGCATGATCGGCGCCAGCGATGCCGAGATCGCCAATGCGGACATCATCCTGTCGATCGTGCCGCCAGGCGAGGCCGTGGCGCTGGCGGAGCAACTCGCGACGGTCATCAACCGGAATTCGAAGAAGCCCATCATCGTCGACTGCAATGCCGTCAACGTCGAGACCATCCGGACAATCGAGGACATCGTGCTGTCGTCGGGTGCGCGCCTGGTCGACGCCGCCATCATCGGTCTGCCGCCGAAGCCCGGCACGAAGGGACCGGCCTTCTATGTGAGCGGCGAGGCGGCAGCCGATGTCGCCGCGTTGGGCGAACTCGGGCTCGATCTGCGCCGGATCGAAGGGCCGATCGGCGCGGCTTCGGCGCTGAAGATGGCCTATGCCGGCATCAACAAGGGACTGACAGGGCTCGGCGCCGCGATGGTGCTGGCCTCCACCCGCGCCGGCGCCGCCGACGCGCTGCGCGACGAGCTGGCGCTGAGCCTGCCGCACGTCCAGGCCCGTCTCGCCAACGCACTGCCGGACATGCTGCCGAAGGCCTATCGCTGGGTCGCCGAAATGCGCGAGATCGCGGGGTTCCTCGGCGAGGATCATCCGGCTGCTCTGATCTACGAGGGCTTTGCGCGGTTGTTCGAGCACATTGCGGCGGACGTGCAGGGCGAGGGCACCGACGCGGCGCAGCTGGTGGCGTTCGCCGAGAGTTGCAAAACGAAGTAGACGATTTCAGCTCGTCGTCCCGTGCGAGCCACGACGCGCGATAGCCCATCGTGGCGCAGACCCGGACCCATACTCCGCGGCGGTTGTGAGGTGCGAAAAAGCCAATCGCCACCCTGCCTCAAACTGCTCCCTGGGGTTATGGGTCCAGGCTCAAGGCCGGGACGACAGGTGAGTTTGTTGATGCACCTTCTGCTGATCAACCCGCCGTCAGCAGCGGGATCGCCTCGTCGCGCTCGTAGAGATACAGCAGGCAGCGCAGCGCATCGCTGCGCGGGCCCTTCAGCTTCGGGTCTTCCTTGAGTATCCGCAGCGCCTCGTCGCGGGCCTGGGTGATCAGTTGGGCATGCACCTCGGGCCGCGCGATGCGGTAGCCGGGCAGGCCGCTCTGGCGGATGCCGAGCACGTCGCCTTCGCCACGCAGCTTGAGATCCTCCTCGGCGATGCGAAACCCGTCTGTGGTCTCTCGGATCACGGCGAGGCGGGCCTTCGACATCGGCCCGAGCGGTTCGTGATAGAGCAGGATGCAGGTCGAGGCTTCCGAGCCGCGGCCGATCCGGCCGCGCAGCTGGTGCAACTGCGCCAGGCCGAAGCGCTCGGCGTTCTCGATCACCATGATGCTGGCGGCCGGCACGTCGACGCCGACCTCGACCACGGTGGTCGCAACCAGCAGGCGCAGCTCATGGGCCGCGAACCGCCCCATGACCTCGTCCTTCTCGCTGCCCTTCATCTTGCCGTGGACGAGGCCGACCTTGTCGCCGAAGCGCTCGCGCAGGCTCTCGTAGCGGTCGGTCGCGTTGGTGAGATGATCGATGCCCTCGGCCTCGGATTCCTCGACCAGCGGGCAGATCCAGTAGACCAGCTTGCCGGCATCGAGCGCGCGGCCGACGGCGTCGACGACCTCGCCGAGTCTGGTGTCGGCCACCGCGCGGGTGTCGATCGGCTGCCGGCCGGCTGGCTTCTCGCGCAGCTCGGAAATGTCCATGTCGCCGAAATAGGTCAGCACCAGGGTGCGCGGGATCGGCGTCGCCGACAGCACCAGCACGTCGACGGCCTCGCCCTTCGAGGTCAGCGCCAGCCGCTCGCGCACTCCGAAGCGATGCTGCTCGTCGACGATGGCGAGCGCCAGCGACTTGAAGACCACGTCGTCCTGGATCAGCGCGTGGGTGCCGATGAGGATGTCGATCTCACCGGCTTCGAGCCGGGCGAGGATGTCGCGGCGTTCCTTGCCCTTCTCGCGTCCGGTCAGGATGACCACGTTCATGCCGGCGCGCGCGGCGAGAGGCGCGATGGTCTTGGCATGCTGGCGCGCCAGAATCTCGGTCGGCGCCATCAGGGCGGCCTGCTTGCCGGCCTCGGCGACGGCGGCCGCCGCCAGCAACGCCACCACCGTCTTGCCGGAGCCGACGTCGCCCTGCAGCAGCCGCAGCATCCGCACCGGCTTTTCGAGATCGGCGGCAATCGCGGCCATCGCCTCGGCTTGCGAGTTCGTCAGCGCATAGGGCAGGGCGTCGATGATCTTGCGGCGCAGATGGCCGTCGCCGGCATGACGGTTGCCCGCGGGCCGGCGCAGTTGCGCCCGCACCAGTGCCAGTGCCAATTGGCCGGCGAGCAGCTCATCGAAGGCCAGCCGCGACCAGAACGGGTTTTCCGGCAGGATGTCGGTCAGCTCCTGCGGGACGTGCACCCGCGTCAGCGCCTCCTTCAGCGAGGGGAAGTTGCAGCGTCGGAGCACCTCCGGACTGATCCATTCCGGCAGCTCAGGCAGCTTGGTCAGCGCCGCAGCGATCGCCCGCCGCAGCGAGCCGAGTGCGAGGCCCTCGGTCAGCGGATAGACCGGGTCGATTCCCGAGAGCTTTGCGAAGCCGGCCTCGTCCAGGATGCGGTCGGGATGCACGATCTGCGGCACGCCGTCATACATCTGTACGGTGCCGGAGACGTAGCGCTTGGCGCCGACCGGAAGCATCTTCTCGATGTAGTCGCCCTTGGGCCGGAAGAACGTCAGCACGACGTCGCCGGTCTCGTCGCTGGCGTAAACGAGGTATGGCGCGCGCGCGTTGCGCGAGGGACGGTGGCGGTCGACCGTGACTTCGAGCGTCACCACGGTTCCGGCCTCGACGTCGCGGACCTTCGGCCGGTTGCGGCGGTCGATCACGCTGGCCGGCAGATGCAGCAGCAGGTCGACCAGCCGCGGCGTCTCGGTGCAGCCGAGCAGGTAGCGCAGCAGCTTGTCCTGCTTCGGCCCGACCCCCGACAGGGTCGTGACCGGCGCAAACAGAGGATTGAGGATGCTGGGGCGCATGGAGCGAACACTTAAAGCCGTTTGGGAGCCGGAATAGCCGCGAATGCCGAGACATCCACGTCTTTTTCTCAGGTTCGAGGTGCCGGGCATGCCGGTTCTGCAGCCCGAGAGGGGCTGACAGGGGCGCTGTGCACCGCTATATCAACCGCGCCCGGCACCGTCCGGGCTTTTGGCGTTGAACAGCAGGATGTCGCGATGACCGGAACGACCCGATCGAGCCAAGGCCTTGACGACCGCCGCAAGCGGCTCCTGTTCCGCTGCTGGCATCGCGGCACCCGCGAGATGGATCTGATCCTGGGCCGCTTTGCCGACGCCGAGATCGGCGCCCTCAGCGAAAGCGAGCTGGCCGAGCTCGAGCAACTGCTCGAAGTCCCCGACCCGGACTTCTATGCCGCGGTCACCGGCGCCCGGCCGCTGCCGCCGGAGCAGACCCCGGCATTGTTCGAGCGCATCAAGGCGTTCCGCGCGGTGGGCGCCGATTGATGAAGAGCCCGGTCAAGTCGCCAGCCGAGCATCTCGCGCCGGGGCGCGCGCTGACGCTCGCCAATGTCGCCGAGGGCGCCGAAGGCCTCGTCGTCTCCGATCTGGCGCGCGCCATCGCCGCCCGGCCGAAGCCGCCGGCGGTCAGCCTGGCCGTGGTCTGCCGCGACGGCAACCGGATGCAGCAGCTGGCGCGGGCGCTCGATTTCTTCGCGCCGGATCTGCCGGTGATGCAGTTCCCGGCCTGGGACTGCCAGCCCTATGACCGCGTCTCGCCACATGGCGGCATCCTGGCCCAGCGCGTCACGACGCTGGCGCGGCTGTCGCGCCTCGCGGGCAGCGACAAGCCGCTGATCGTGCTGACCACGGTCAATGCCATCGTCCAGCGCGTGCCGTCGCGCGACACCATGGCGGGGCAGGCGCTGTCGGTGGCGCCGGGGCATGTCGTGCCGATGGATTCGGTCGTCGCCTGGCTCGAGCACAATGGCTACCACCGCTCGTCGACCGTCCGCGAAAGCGGCGAATATGCCGTGCGTGGCGGCATCCTCGACCTGTTCCCGGCCGGCCTCGACCAGCCCGTGCGCTTCGACTTTTTCGGCGATAGCCTGGAATCGATCCGCACCTTCGACGCCGAGACCCAGCGCACCCTGCTCGACATGCGCTCGCTCGACCTCGTGCCCGTTTCCGAATTCCAGCTCGTCACCGACACCATCCGCCGCTTCCGCATGGGCTATGTCGCCGAGTTCGGCGCGCCCGAGCGCGACGATGCGCTGTACGAGGCCGTCAGCGAAGGCCGCCGCTATCCGGGCATGGAGCACTGGCTGCCGCTGTTCCACGACAAGATGGAGACCTTGTTCGACTATCTGCCGAACACGCCCATCGTGATCGAGCCGCAGGGCGAGGATGCCGCGCGCGAGCGCTTCAAGCAGATCATCGATTATTACGACGCGCGCCGCGAGGCGATGGAGCATCCCGGCGGCGGGGCGATCTACAAGCCGCTGACGGTCGACCGCCTCTATCTGACGTCCTCCGAATGGGCCGAGCGGCTCGCCGCCGTCCCGCTGGCGCGTGTCACTCCGTTCGCGGTGCCGGAGAGCGCCGACGTCGTCGACATCGGCGCGCGACAGGGCCGCAACTTCGCGCCCGAGCGCAACGATTCCGCCGTCAACGTATTCGAGGCCGTGGTGGCGCATGTGCAGGCGCTGCAATCGGTGCGCAAGAAGGTCGTGATCGCGCTGTGGAGCGAGGGCTCGCGCGACCGCATGGCGAGCATGCTGAAGGATCACAAGCTGATCCATGTCACCAGCGTCAACACCTGGCGCGTGGTGCAGGCGACGCCGCGCAACGAGACCATGCTCGCCGTGCTTGGTCTCGAGACCGGCTTCGAGACCGATCAGATCGCGGTCATTTCGGAGCAGGATATTCTCGGCGACCGCCTGGTGCGGCCCCGCCGGGCGAGCCGCAAGCTCGATAATTTCATCTCGGAGGTGACGAGCCTCGCCATCGGCGACATCGTCGTTCATGTCGATCACGGCATCGGCCGCTTCGTCGGCCTGCAGA
Source organism: Bradyrhizobium sp. SZCCHNR1017 (assembly GCF_032381375.1). Lineage (NCBI taxonomy): Bacteria > Pseudomonadati > Pseudomonadota > Alphaproteobacteria > Hyphomicrobiales > Nitrobacteraceae > Bradyrhizobium > Bradyrhizobium sp. SZCCHNR1017. The sequence continues at coordinate 491,876 of NZ_JAUHIR010000001.1, forward strand.
CGCTCGAAGTTGCCGGCGCGCCGCATGACTGTCTCGAGCTGCGCTACGCCGGCGAAACGAAGCTATATCTGCCGGTCGAGAACATCGAGCTGTTGTCGCGCTACGGCTCCGACCAGACCAATGTCGAGCTCGACAAGCTCGGCGGCTCCGGCTGGCAAACACGCAAGGCCAAGCTCAAGAACCGAATCCGCGAGATGGCCGGCGAGCTGATCAAGATCGCCGCCGAACGCATGCTGCATGAGGCGCCGAAGCTGCCGGTGCAGGCCGGCCTCTATGACGAGTTCTGCGCGCGCTTCCCCTATGACGAGACCGAGGATCAGCTCGCTGCGATCCAGGCGACGCTCGCCGATCTCGAAGCGGGCCGGCCGATGGACCGGCTGGTCTGCGGCGACGTCGGCTTCGGCAAGACCGAGGTGGCGCTACGCGCCGCCTTTGCCGTCGCGCTCGACGGCAAGCAGGTCGCCGTCGTCGTGCCGACCACGCTGCTCGCGCGCCAGCATGCAAAGACTTTTGCTGAGCGCTTCAAGGGCTTTCCGGTCAACGTCGCGCAGGCCTCGCGCCTCGTCTCGACCAAGGAGCTCAATCAGGTCAAGAAGGGCCTCGCCGATGGCTCGGTCGACATCGTCGTCGGCACCCACGCGCTGCTCGGCAAGGCGATCAAGTTCCGCGATCTCGGCCTCGTCATCGTCGACGAGGAGCAGCATTTCGGCGTCAGCCACAAGGAGCGGCTGAAGCAGCTGCGCGCCGAGGTGCATGTGCTGACCCTGTCGGCAACGCCGATCCCGCGCACCTTGCAGCTCGCTCTCACCGGCGTGCGCGAGTTGTCGATCATCGCCTCGCCGCCAGTCGATCGTCTCGCCGTTCGCACCTTCGTCGCGCCGCACGACCCCGTGATGATCCGCGAGGCCCTACTGCGTGAGCGCTATCGCGGCGGTCAGGCGTTCTACGTCGTGCCGCGTATCGACGATCTCGCCGAGGTCAAGGAGTTCCTCGACAAGACCGTGCCGGAGATGAAGGTCGCCGTCGCGCACGGCCAGATGGCGCCGACCGTGATCGAGGACATCATCGGGGCGTTCTACGACGGCAAGTTCGACATCCTGCTGTCGACCACGATCGTCGAATCCGGCCTCGACATTCCCCGCGCCAACACGCTGATCGTGCACCGTGCCGACATGTTCGGCCTTGCCCAGCTCTATCAGCTGCGCGGCCGCGTCGGCCGCTCCAAGCTGCGCGCTTATGCGCTGTTCACCCTGCCGTCGACGCACAAGATCAGCCCACTGGCCGAAAAGCGCCTGGGCGTGCTGCAGTCGCTGGAGACGCTGGGGGCCGGCTTCCAGCTCGCCAGCCACGACCTCGACATCCGTGGCGCCGGCAATCTGCTGGGCGACGAACAGTCCGGCCACATCAGGGAGGTCGGCTTCGAGCTCTATCAGTCGATGCTGGAAGAGGCGATCGAGAACCTCAAGGCGGGCATCACCGAGCCGACCGTCGACCGCTGGTCGCCGCAGATCACGATCGGCATGCCCGTGCTGATCCCCGAGGACTACGTCTCCGACCTCTCCGTGCGGCTGTCGCTGTACCGCCGGCTCGCCGATCTCGAGACCGACGACGAGATCGAGAACTTCGCCGCCGAATTGCGCGATCGCTTCGGCAAGCTGCCGGACGAGACGCGCTATCTGTTCAAGGTCGCCGCGATCAAGAACTACTGCCGCCGCGCCAATGTCGAGAAGGTCGATGCCGGCCCGAAGGGCGCCGTCATCGCCTTCCGCGACAACAGTTTTGCCTATCCGGACCGCCTCGTCGCCTTCATCAAGCGTCACGGCCAGGCCGCCAAGGTCCGCCCGGACATGAAGGTCGTGTTCCTGCAGGTCTGGGAGACGCTGGAAGAGCGGCTGGCCGGGACCACGGATATTCTGAAGGACCTGGCGGAGCTCGCGGAGAAGAAGAAGGCGGCGTAGCGCAATGGAGCGTTAGCGAAGCATCCAGCCGAAATGCAACGCAAGGCTGGCGATCGTGAAGACTGAGACGATCGCGATCACGCTGATCCAGTCGGTCTCATCGCGAGATTGTCGGTTTTGCATCGCGCCATCCTTCGCTTCGTCAGACGCCCCCGAACTAAGGGTGATAGCATCAGACGAGTGGGGCAAATGCGCGATCTGAAGATGCCAGTGTTCGGTTGAGATCGTGGCCAAGCCGATGAGATCTGACGACCGAAGTCAGGATATGCGAGCCACGCGCACACGCCGTGTCTTGGACTTGCTGGAAGCGATCCCTTACAATTTATGGTACGCTCGGCTAATTTCTTGCGATGGCGGGCACGGCGCCGTCTTGCGCTCACATATGGCGAGATCGTGCATGCGCGTGTACCCACCTTACGGACGTTGATGCGCCTGCTTGGGAGATGTCGATGACGCAACGTAACATCGCACTTCGCATCAGTGCAGACGATCCGAACGTGGCGTATCTGATGTTGCCTGAGCATCCCGGGTCAGGAACAAAGGGGTGCTCTGCCAGGCAAGTACCATTGTCTGACCTTCTTTCATACGTTGGCGCCGACATAATCCTGGATCTCGATGCGGATGGGCGGCTCATCGGAATTGAAGTGCTTGCCTGAGGCAGGCTTACTAGTGGGCTTCACGACGCCGCGCGCTGCGGCTCGCCATAGACCCGGGCCAGCAGCGTGCGTGCGGTGTCGCCCTGCTACAGCGCGGCGACGGTCACCGCCGTCTCCATGCGCGCGTTGCGCTTGCCATGCGAGGTATGGCGCATCACGGCTCGACAGCCGCCGCACGATCGCATGGCCGAACGCAGATCGGTCTCGGCGAACACGACCACGACCGAGCCGTTGTCCTCGTGGGTCCCGAAATCCATCCGGCGCATCAGCCGGCTGATGATGCGCGCGCCGTCATATTGGGCGCGGGGGTTGACGTGATCGAAGGCGAAGCGCGCGACGGCAAGGCCGCCGCCATTCTTCAGCCGCCAACCTCCCCGCAACGGGCGAACGGCTGCGCAACCCCGACCAGCTCCGCCAATCGCCCGTTGCTGCACCCGCGCCACTCGGCGTCAAACCCAACAGGACTCTAAATCCTACCGGATGAAACTTCGGTGGCAGGTCAGTTGCAGAACAGGGCGGGCCTGCGATGCTCGCCGGTATCGGCATCATGCGAGCGCTAGCTAAGTCCGGCTCGAACGCGTGTGCAACCTTGAGATGGTCGCACGAGTCCCTAAAGAGGATTAATGTTTCACAGATTTTTATCAACGAGATCAGTTTCGCAGATCTTCAAGAAGATCAAAGGTCAGTTGTGGGGGGCGATCCAACTGCCTAGTTCAGGCATCGACGATGTCCGATCCACGATCACTATCGCCGGAGATAAATTTCCGCCGAGGCATTAGCTATGCCGGCGGTCTGGTCGCAATTGGACTGATCTATTTCGCCCTGGCAAAAGGTGGCCTTGCTCTCGCCTCTATTCATCCCAGTGCAACGCCAATTTGGCCACCGACAGGTGTCGCGCTGGCGGCGGTGCTGTTGTGGGGATATCGGACTTGGCCCGCAATTTTCACGGCGGCGGTGATCGCCAATGCGACGACCGCCGGCTCGGTTGCCACCGCGATTGCGATTGCGACCGGTAACTCTCTTGAAGCGGTTGTTGGCGCTTACCTAATCAATCGATGGTCGAGCGGATGTAATACGTTTTCGACGCCATATTCTGTCGCGAAGTTTACCTTGATTTGCCTCGTGATCGCGACACCGATCAGCGCCAGCATTGGACTGTCCAGCCTGGCAACCGCCGGGTACATCGAACGGACGAATTTCGCAAACGCCTGGGTCACATGGTGGCTGGGAGATGTGACCGGCGCGCTGGTCATTGCCCCCGTTATCGTGCTTTGGGCATCAAGCCCCTACCATGCTTTCAACCGCAAGGAATTTTTGGAGACGGTCGGCGTCCTCGCAACAGCGGCGGCTGTTGGACTCATTGCTTTCAGCCCCCTGATCGAGCAAACGCCGAGCCGAAATCCATTGGGTTTTCTCGCGATCCTGCCAATGTTGTGGGCGGCGCTGCGCCGCGGTCCACGTGACACCGCAACGGTTGCGCTGGTGCTTGCGGGGATCACGATTTGGGGGACGCTCACGGGCGGCGGCCCCTTCACGACCGTGGATCTCAACGTTTCATTCCTGCTGGTATTGATGTTTTTGATCAGTATTGCCGTTCCAAGCTTGCTACTGAGCGCCGACGTCGAGGTGCGCAAGAAAGCGGAGGAAAGTCTGCGCCACGCGCAGATGGAACTCGAACGGAAGGTCGCTGAGCGTACGCAAGAGCTGGAGCTCGCCAATGCAGCAAAATCGCGCTTTCTTGCCATGGCAAGCCATGATTTGCGGCAGCCATTACATGCACTAGGCCTGTTCGTTGCACAGCTGCGCACGCCGCTCAAATCGGGGGAAAGGACAAAGACGATCGAGCGGATCGATGCAACGCGCAAAGAAATGGATGAAATGTTCAACTCGCTCCTGGATATTTCCAGGCTCGATGCTGGAATCCTTACACCCAAAATTACCGAATTCCCGATCGCGCGCCTGTTGCAAACAATTGAGACTACGTTTGATCAGGCAACGCGAGAAAAAGGCTTGCGTCTACGCGTTCGGCGAAGTGACGCCTGGGTGCGGAGCGACGCCATGCTGCTCGAACGCATACTGCTCAATCTGGTATCCAATGCTGTGCGCTATACGTCACGGGGCGGGATCATCGTCGGATGTCGTCGGCGCGGTGAAATGTTGCGTATCGAAGTATGGGATAGCGGTCCCGGCATTCCTGAGGATCAGAAGCAGAATATCTTTGGCGAGTTTTTTCAACTACCCGGCCCAGAACGGAACCGGTACGGCGGCCTGGGGCTCGGCCTGGCTATTGTCGACAGGCTTCGCGTACTTCTCAACCATCAAGTCGACTTAGCTTCGACTGTGGGCCGAGGTTCGCGATTCTCAATCCTGATTCCGATGGCCGATAAATGCGTCAGGTCCACTGAGCCCGTCGACTCACCTCGCCCCGCAGCGGTCGAAGGTAAGGTAATTCTTGTTATTGCCGATGCTCCAATTGTGCGAGAGGAGACGGGCGGATTGCTTGGCAAATGGGGATACTCCGTCCTTACCGCCGGATCCGACGAAGCTGCGCTCATCCGACTGGCTGAGCGCCAACAACGCCTCGATCTTATAATCTCGGATTATCATCTTGCCAGCGGAAAGACCGGGATCCGAGCAATTGAACAAATTAGTGCGGCGTTTGGCTCGTCAATTCCAGCTATCCTCACCAGCGGCGATACCGCACCCGAACCATTACGTGACGCTAAGGACAGAGGGTACATTTTGCTGCACAAACCTGTCGACCCAATGCGGCTCCGCGCTGTCATGCACGAGTTCTTGAGGGATCAAGACGATAGGAGAGACACCGGGGCGGCGTTATGAATCAGATTTCGGCGACAATTCCCAGCCCATTTTTCCTACTTCTATTACTGCCTCGGTGCGACTCGTTACATTGAGTGCCTTGAGAACGACCGTGATGTGGTTCTTCACTGTCGGCACGGCCATATCGAGGGTCTTGGCAATGATCTTGTTGCTTTTTCCCTTCATCAGGAGCGCAAGCACTTCAATCTGCCGATCGGTCAACCCGAGACCCTTGGGAGAGTCGCGCGTCGCTAGCTTATTTGCAGGCCGCGGAGACGTTGGTTCCTCAAGTATCTCCGAGGGAATGTAAATGCCGCCAGAGAACACTAACTTGATGGCGTTGAGCATGACCTCACGTTCGGTAGTTTTCGGGATGAAACCCAGAGCGCCAAGTTTGAAAGCGCGCCTGACTGTATCTTGATCATCCGAGGACGAGAGAATGACGATAGCAATGGTCGCATAGCGGTCACGCAGTTCGCGGAGGACAGAGAAGCCATCTCGATCAGGCAAATTGATATCAAGCAAAATGAGGCTGATGTCAGGATGTTCCTCGACTATGTGCACTGCCTCACGGCCGTTCGAAGCTTCAAAAATGACGGAGTCTCGCTTCAGTTGTTTCACGACAGCGTGCAACGCCTCGCGGATTAATGCATGGTCGTCGACAATAAGAACTTTCATAAAAGCTCTCCGTCATCCCATTGCACGGAGATCCAACTCAAAAAAACATACACCCACCTTCGGGTCTTTGGCGAGGAAGAAGCTGGCGGAAGACGGGCTCTCGATACCGTCTTCCGCCATCATCCTTGACCCAACCAGCGGTTCGCCGCCGGGCACTCAAGGTAGGAGCCGAATGCCGTTGTGTGGTGTAATTGTAGTCACCGCACGGTCGGAGCGCGAGTACGGACCACGAAAGTCGTGGGACTCAGAGTCTCCTTCGCCTGTAGGCAAAGGTGATTGATGCCGAGATCTGTACGGTACCTTGATCATAGGACCTAGGAACCTCTCTCTGTGGACCTCCGGCTGATTTACGCGCTCTGCCGTTTGAACGATGATCGTCAAACGGACAGCCTCACGCGCCAGCAGGTTCTACCAAGCGCCGCCATATGATCGTTATCGTAATAGCTTTCGTGGCCGGGGTCGGCGTGAAGCAAATCTAGATTGCGGCGTTGTCACGATCCGGCAGCGCGGCGGTGACTTTCTGTCAAATTCGGTCCCTCTTGAAGCGTGCTCGTACGCCGGACGGGGCAATCAGATGCATGATCGAACTGCCGACCTGAAGCCATCGGTAGGCGCGTTGCCGGAGCTGAAAGGCTACGGCCGCGATTTGCGCATTGATGCCTGCCGCGGCATCGCGCTCTGGTGCATCTTTCTTGATCATGTCCCCAACAACATCGGGAGCTGGCTGACACTGCGGAACTACGGCTTCAGCGATGCCGCGGAAGTGTTCATGTTCGTGTCGGGCGTAAGCTGCACGTTGGCCTACGGCAAGGCATGGCGCTGCGGGGGGTGGACCGGCGTGATCGGCCGGACGCTGTGGCGAAGCTGGGATATTTATGTGGCATTTCTGCTGCTCACGCTCGCCTGCGCCATCATGGTTCACCTCGCAGGCGGCGGCCATCTTGCCGACGAGAGCAATACGCGCATTCTGTTGGAACAGCCGGGCGTGACGCTCGCGCACGCGGCGATCCTGCAATACTGCCCCGTCAACACCGACGTCTTGCCGCTCTTCGTGCTTTATCACCTTTTGTTCGCGCCGCTGCTGTGGCTGCTGCTGCGAGCGCCGAACGCAACGCTCGGCGCGTCGCTGTTGCTTTACGCACTGGTGCACGTCTTCGGATGGACCATCCCGGCATGGCCGAACGGCCACTGGGCCTTCAATCCGCTGGCCTGGCAGCTGCTGGTCGTGCTTGGCGTGTGGTGGATGATCGAAGACAAGAGAGCCCGGCCATGGGTGACCTCACGCACCGCGCTTGTGGCTGCCGCTCTCTATCTGGTGTTCAGCCTCATCATCGCATTGAGCTGGAGCATCAAACCGCTGGAAGCGCTGGTCCCGCAGACGCTGCTGACGCTGCTTTACCCGATGGACAAATCTAATCTCGATCCATTGCGACTGCTGCATTTCTTGGCCCTTGCGGTTTTGGTGGTATGGTTAGTGCCTCGCAATTGGCGAGGGCTGACGACGGCGGTGATGCGCGGCGCCATTCTCTGTGGGCAGAATTCGCTGCCAATCTACTGCCTCGGCGTTCTGCTGACGTTCGCCAGCCGCCTGGCGCTGCTCGGCATCTCGGAGGGGCTGACGATGCAGATCGCGCTCAGTGTTGGCGGCGTCCTGGTGATGATCGTGGCGGCGACGCTGCTGAACTTGATCAAGATCAAGCCGAGGCAGCAGCCGGACGCGAAGCCCGTCGAGCAGACAACCAGGTTTGAGCTGGTCGTCAATCTCAAGACAGCCAAGGCGCTCGGCGTTGACATTCCGTCCACGCCGCCCGCCTCGGGCCGACGAGGTGGCCGAACAAAGATGCTGTTTGCTCCGGTGCGCGAGTCCGGCTGCGGCGCTGATCCAGCGCCAGCAATCGCGCACGCCTTCGGGCCACCAGCGAAAACTGTGGGTCAGGTCGTGAATTAGTTCACAAGGACTGTGGAGCCTGCCCTTTCTTCTTCCGGCCATCGTACAGGAGCCAAGGCCATGATTTCCCACCCAAGGACCCACAAGGGAGCGGTGCTGATCGCGGCGTGCGTGATGTTTGCCAGCGTAGCGGCATTATTGTCGGTCAACGTGACGTCACCCACTAGCGCCGCGCTCGGCGCTGACTGGCAGTGCAGCCGGCTTGCGCTCGTTATCACGATCTGCACCCATGTGCGTGCACACGAGACCGTTTCAACTGGCGTGCGCAAGCGGACCTGGTACCCGGAATCATAGCTCGGTGATACGGCGGTCTTTGAAGCGGCGTTGCCGGGCCTTTTTCTTGGTCCAGACGAAGGGCTCAGATCTGACGTTATATACTTTGTTGTAGTGACCTGCCCCTAGGAGTTTGCGGCCTATGCGGCCAATCTCACCGCAACGGGCGATCGGATGCGCAACCCCCACCAGCTCCGCCAATCGCCCGTTGCTGCACCCACGCCACTCGGCGTAAAACCCAACAGGACTCTAAATGCTACTGGATGAAACTTCGGTGGCAGGTCACTCGCAATGACGCCCGTGACGCAGGAAACATCGTTCTATGAAGCCGCGCGTTGCGCCTCGCCGTAGACGCGGGCCAGCAAGGTGCGCGCGGTGTCGCCCGGCTGCAGCGCGGCGACGGTGACCGAAGGCTCCGTGCGCGTGTCGCGTTTGCCGTGCGAGGTGTGGCGCATCACGCTGGAGAGGCGGCGGGCGATGGCGTGGGCCGAGCGCAGATCCGTCTCGGCGAACACGACGACGACGGAGCCGTTGTCCTCGTGGGTGCCGAAATCCATCCGCCGCATCAGGCGGCTGATGATGCGGGCGCCGTCATACTGGGCGCGCGGATTGACCGGATCGAAGGCGAAGCGGGCCACCGCCAGGCTGCCGCCGCTCTTCTGGGTCTGGCTGACGGCGGTGGCAAAGTCGCGCGCAAAGGCGTTCCGGGTGAGCAGGCCGGTCTGCGGGTCGAGCATGCCGCCGGCTTCGATGGCGCGCAGCGTGCGGTTGAGGCGGGCTTCGAAGGCGTGCTGGCGGATCAAGGGCAGCGCGCTCGCCGCGATGTGCGCGGGAGCGCCGGCGATGATCTCGAGATTGGCGAGTTCCTGCAGCGGCGCCGGCTGGTTGGCAGTGACGACGACGGCAAGGTTGCGGAAGCGGGTGTCCTCGGCGAGCACCGCGAGGAACGCATCGACCACGCGCGGCGAAAACCCTTCGCCGAGCACGATGCCGTCGATGTCGCGGCTCGACAGATGTTTGGCGGCGGCTTCGATGCTCAGCGCGCCGACGACCGCCATGCGTTCGCCGAGCGCGACCGACAGGCCGGGCAGGGAGCTGCCGCGGCCGAGCAGCAGCACGGTCGCGTCATCGAGCGGATCTGTTTCCGGCAATGTGGCGTCGGGTGCTTTCTTCTCATCGAGACGGCGTAGCACGGTGGTGTGCAGCGTGCGGACGCGCAACGCCGCGCGCAGCCGCGCCAGCAGCCGCTCGTGATTGTCGCTGCCATGCAAGGGAATGGCGTGGTCGGGCAGGACAGCGCCACCGGGTGCGATGGCGATCAGCGGCACGTACGGCTTGCGCGCGCCGACATGACGCGAGAACGCCGCAAGCTCGGTTGCATCAGCATCCTCGACGACGGCAACGACCGCCGCCGGCTGAACCTTGGACATCATGCTGATCGCATCAGCCCAGCGCGTCTCGACGGAGGGGAGAATTTGCGCCACCGCGAGGGCCGCACTCAGCGAAGGCCGCGTGGACGAGGAGACGATGAGAAGCGGGCCTTGTGGGGACATCCAGGGAACTCAGGATACGCTGACGTTACATCGCGATCCTAGGGTCCCTCCCGTTAACGCAGCGTCAACACTGTTCCAAACATGACGGTTCCGTAGCTGTCCGGACGGCAGGATCAGCCGCCCGAGCCGGCGCGGTCGCGGAAGGCCTCGACCATCAGCGGATTGAGTCCCAGCTCGGCGAGCGCTTCCCGCGCGCGCGCATTGTCCATCGCGCGGCCCGCGAGGCGGTGACCGCTGAGACGGTCGGGCAGAGCGGTCAGCAGCGCGCCCTGGCCCAGCCGCCTCGACCATTCGTGCAGATCCTGGGCGAGGAAGCGGTAGCCGCCAACGGCCATCACGCCGGCCGGGGGCGCCGTGATCGAGATCGTGTCCTGGGCGCGGTCGAGGCGCACGGCGTATTCGGTGTCGACGTAGTCGCGCGGCGCTGCCGGCATCAGCGAGTCGCTCGGCGGTTGCGGCGGCGCGTAGGCGGCCAACACGACCATGGGGCCACGCAGCCCGAGCGTGCCCTTCGGCGTCACCAGGATCTCGCCGGCGATCGACGAGCCCGGCTGTTCGCGCGGCGCGCCCTGGCGGCCCGGCTTGACCGGACCGGGACTGCCATCGGCCGCGGTGCGGCGCACGGCGAACAGTCCGGCTTCGCCGAACAGATAGACGTCGGTCATCTCGATGTCGCGCGTCTTCCACGATGCGCTCGACGCCACCTGCTCGGGCGCGCGCCACAGGCCGAGCACATAGCGCAGGTTCGGCAGCCGCGCGGCCAGATTGCCCTCGTCGAGACGCAAGGCGAGTTGAGCCGGGGCGACCAGCGTATCGCAGGCCAGCTCCGCGAGCTGCTGTTCCAGCGCGTCGGCGTCGAACGGGTGGTGCAGCGCAAGGGTGCCGCCGGACAACAGCCATGTCACGACCGAGGCGGCGAGGCCGGCGAATGACGACGGCAGGAAGGCCGACATCATGTTCACGCCCTGCGGCAGATCGCTCTCGAGCGAGACGGCGAGCCCACCGGCGATCAGGCTCAAATGGGTGCGCGGCACGGCGCGGAAGCCGTCGGCGGTCACGTCGAAGGAGACGATCGCGGCCTTGCGGCCGTCCGGCATGAGCCCGCGCGTCGAGCGCGAGGGTTTTGCGATCGACTGGTCCAGCGAATACATCCCCTCGGGCAGGTCGGAGCCGAAGCCGCAGACGTGGCGGATCGAGAACGCCTCCGCCGCCGCATTCATCGCGAGATCGGAGTGAATCACGCCGTCGATCTTCGACATCGTGACGATGGCGCGCGCGCTGGTGCGGTTCAGCGCCGCCACGAGCTCCGACTGACGCCACAGCAGCGGGAACACGGCGACCACGAGGCCGGCGCGATGCGCGGCCAGCACTGTCAGCACGAACTCGATCGTGTTGGGCAGTTGCACCGCGATCACCGAATGAGCCGGCAGGCCGGCGTCGATGAAGTGCGCGGCCAGCGCCGAGATCACGCGATCGGCTTCGGCATAGGTCAGGCGCATCGGCGGTCGCCCGGTGACGCGCTGCTTGTTGATCGGATCGACCAGCGCAACCGTATCCGGCTTGCGCGCCAGGATGCGTTGAAACAACGCGTCGAGCGTCGGCGACGTATTGGCCTGATTCACCTGTTGCCCCGTACTTTCACGGACCCGGCCACGACCAATTGCCCCGATTGGTCACTTCCGTGCCGGCTCCGGCCGCTGCCACCAGCTCTCCGGGAGCGCTCCCGTCAAAGCCGTCCTCTCTGGCCGTTCTATACGATTCCACCGCGCGATCCATTCCTCGGCGGCATTGAGCACTGGAATAGCGTAGAACCCCGCCATCAGGGTACGGTCCAATGCGCGAACCGTCGAGATAAATTCCGGCCTGTCGCGGGCGCGCAACAGCGCCGCGATCATGGCGTCGATCGCCGGATCCTTGGCGCCCATGTAGTTGCGGGTTCCGGTCCGATCGGCGGCCTCGCTGCCCCAATAGAACGCCTGCTCGTTGCCGGGAGACAGCGACTGGTCCCAGCGGTTCTGGATCATGTCGAACTCGAAGCTCAGGCGGCGCTGGTCGAACTGCACGGGATCGACGACCCTGACGGACGCATTGATGCCGGCCCGCTTGAGACTGCCGGCGTAAGCCAGCGCAATACGCTCCTGATCGCGCGTCGTGACCAGGATCTCGAAGGCGAGGGGGGCCCGCGTCGTCCGATACCGCAAGACCGTCCCGTCGAAGCCGTAGCCGGCCTCGCCAAGCAGATCGAGCGCCGCCTTCAGCGTTGCGCGGTCGCGGCCGGACCCGTCGGTGATCGGCAGGCGGTAGCTGCCGTCCATGATATCGGGGGGGATCTGCGCGGCGTACGGCTTCAACAGCTCGAGCTCGGCCGCATCGGCTGGACGTCCATAGGCCGAAAGCTCGGATCCGGCGAAATAGCCGCCGCTGCGGCGGTACAGCCCGAAGAAGTAGTTGCGGTTGATCCATTCGAAATCGAACAGCAGCGTCAGCGCACGGCGCACCTTCACGTCGGCGAACACCGGCCGCCGCGTGTTGAACACCAGGAACTGCGAGGGCTGCGGCATCCCCGAGGTGAAGTTGTCGCGGATGACCTCGCCATTGCGCGCGGCCGGGAAGTCGTAGCCGTCGTGCCAGCGCAGCGGTTCGGTCTCGACGCGGAAGTCGTACAGCCCGCGCTTGAAGGCTTCGAACTGTCCATTGGACTCGCGGTAGTAATCGAGCCGGACCTCGTCGAAGTTCCACAATCCGCGGTTGACCGGCAGGTCGCGTCCCCAATAGTCCGGATTGCGGGTGAGGGTGACACTGGATCCCGGCTGCACCGCGGTGACACGATACGGGCCCGACCCGAGCGGCGCGGTCATCGTCGTGTCCTCGAAGCTCGCCAGGTCGGTCGCGTGCTTCGCCAAAATCGGCATCAGGCCGAGGATCAGCGGCAACTCGCGGTCCTCGGCGCCGCCGAAATCGAACCGGATGGTCAGCGGATCAAGCACGTCGACCCTGGCGACCTTGCCGTAGTATTGCCGGTGGTTGGGGCGGCCGTGATCACGCAGCAGCGCAAAGGAGAACGCCACGTCCTCGGCGCGCACCCGGCTGCCGTCGGAGAAGCGGGCGCGCGGGTCGATCCGGAAGGTGACATAGGTCCTGTTCTCGTCGGTCTCGACGGTTTTCGCCAGCAGGCCATACAGCGTGAACGGCTCGTCATTGCCGCGGGTGAGCAGGCTCTCGACCACATAGCTGCGGATTTGCTGCACTGCGATGCCGCGGACGATGAACGGGTTCAGGCTATCGAAGGTGCCGAGCAGTCCCCAGACCAGACGACCGCCCTTGGGCGCGTCGGGATTCGCGTACGCCATGTGGTCGAAGTCGGCGGGCAAGGCCGGGTGACCATGCATGGCGATCGCCGCAGTTTCTGCCGCTTTCGCCATGGGAGTGTAGACCTCGGGCAACAATGCCAGGATGACGGCGACACATCGCACGGCCGCGCTGAACATGCGTTGCAGCATCAGGATCGGGGCGCAAGCATTTGATTCGGAACAGGTCACAAGGGGCTTTTACCACAGGCTCGCCAGCGCTAGACCGCGGCTTCGACATGGTCTCGCGGCATTGATTCTTCCGCGCACCGCGTTAAGAAGGCGGGCGATTGAGTGAAGGCGGCAACGCCTGTCACTTAACCGCCTCATTTCCTGAGGAGACAGCCGCTTCAACGGCTTGGTGTGGCGCCTTTGGCGGTCTCGGGCGCTGCCGTTCAGAAAGGGTTTTCCGCAATGAATTTCCGTGACTTGGCCTCGTCGGTTGGGCCGCGTGGGCGGCTTGTCGCGCTGCTCGCGGTCACCGCGCTGGCCGTTTCCTTCGCTCCTTCGGTTGCGCAGACTCAAGCGCCGAAGGCGAAGGCTCCGGCTGCCGCTCCCAAGGCTCCCGCTCCGGCCGCCCAGGCCCCTGCAACTCCTCCCGCCGGCGGCCAGCCTCAGGCCCAGGCTCAGCAGGAGATGCCGCAGCTGATCTACGCGCCGTGGACCAAGTTCTGCCTGAAGGGGCAGGATGCCAACGCCAAGCAGGTCTGCTTCATCGGCAAGGACGGCCGCATCGAATCCGGTCAGCCTGTGGTTGCAGCCGTCATCATCGAGCCTGAAGGAGAGCCGAAGAAGATCCTGCGCGTGACGCTGCCGCTCGGCATGCAGCTGCAGCCCGGAACCCGCATCGTCATCGACAACAACCAGTTCATGGAAGGCAAATACGTCATCTGCTTCCAGAACGGCTGCATGTCGGACTACGAAGCCACGCCTGAGTTCGTGAACAACCTGAAGAAGGGCCAGACCCTGTTTGTCCAGGCGATCAACTCGAACGGCACCGCGCTGACGCTGCCGCTGCCGCTGCAGGAAGGCAACAGCAGCTTCGCCAAGGCCTATGATGGCCCGCCGACCGACCCGAAGCAGTTCGAGGAGACCCAGAAGAAGCTGCAGGAAGAGCTGCAGAAGCGCGCCGAGGAGCAGCGCAAGAAGCTCGAGCAGACCCAGCCAGGCCAGCCGCAGGCGAAGCAGTAACGCCGGTCGGGTCCATACCGCAAAATCAAGGGCGCTCCATTCGGAGCGCCTTTTTCGTTCTGCGAACTGATGATGTGAGGGGAACTTGCGCGCCGGAACCAAAGATCAAGCCTGCGCCGACGGCGCTGGGTTGAAACCCTCCGGTCGACAGGTCAGTTCATCAGCGGATTGCGCGGACGATAGCCGCCCGACTTGTCCTTGATGAAGATCTCCGCAACCTGGGAATGGCGGATCGGCTCGCCGGACTCGTCGGGAACCAGGTTCTGCTCGGAGACATAGGCGACGTATTCGGATTCCGCGTTCTCGGCCAGCAGGTGATAGAATGGCTGGTCCTTGTGCGGACGGACCTCCTCGGGAATCGACAACCACCATTCCTCGGTGTTGTTGAACTCCGGATCGATGTCAAAAATCACGCCCCGGAACGAGAACACCCGATGCCGGACGATCTGGCCGATCTGAAACTTGGCAGTTCGCGCTTTGATCATCCCAGTCGAATAGACCAGGATGGGGAGCGATGCTAGTGCCCCGCTGGCGGATTTGATCTAGACCAATCCGATTCGCGTCAAGCCGCGACGCCCCCGCATTCCAGGCCCTTCCCAGGCCCCCTCAGGGGGTCATCTTCCGAGCCCATGTTCGACATTCTCAATCTGGCCCTGCCTTATTTCGGCGTCGTTTTCATAGGCTTCGCCTGCGGTAAGTGGAGGAGGCTGCCCGAAGCCGGGCTCGCCTGGATGAACTTCTTCCTGCTCTACGTCTCGCTGCCCGCTTTGATGTTCAACCTCATCGCGCGCACGCCGTTCACGGAGCTGAGCAACCCTCCCTTCCTGGTTGCAACGACGCTCGCCACCATGCTCACCTTCGCCCTGGCGCTCGTGCTCGGCAAGGCCATCGGGCGGCTGTCGCTACGCGAGGCGACCATGGCCGGGCTCGCCGGCGGCTACGGCAACATCGGCTATATGGGGCCTGGGCTGGCGCTGGCCGTGCTCGGGACCAAGGCGGCGGCGCCGACCGCGCTGATCTTCTGCTGCGACAGCATCTTCCTGTTCTCGATCGTGCCGCTGCTCGTCGAGCTGACCGAGCGCGACCACGCCTCGGTGGTGCATGCGCTGCGCACGGTGCTGCGCCAGATCCTGCAGAACCCGCTGATCATGGCGACGGCAGCCGGCATCCTGGCGGCGGCGTTTCAGCTGCATCCGCCGACCGTGCTCGACCGCACCCTGCAGTTCCTGCAGAACGCCGCTGCGCCGACGGCGCTGTTCGCGCTCGGCGTGACCGTGGCGCTGCGCCCGTTCGAGCGGCTGCCCTGGGAGGTGCCGATCCTGACCGTGGTGAAGCTCGTCGTCCACCCGCTGCTGTCGTTCGGGCTGATGCTGCTGTTCGGGCCGTTCGCACAGCCTTGGGCGGCGACTGCGGTGCTGATGGCGGCGCTGCCGCCGGCGCTCAATGTGTTCGTGATCGCGCGCCAGAATGACAGCTGGATCGAGCCGGCCTCATCGGCGGTGCTGATCGGCACCTTCGCCTCGGTGATCACCCTGACCAGCGTGATGTGGCTGATCCAGACTGGCCGGCTGGTGTTTCCCTGACGGTGCTCAACCGGCCCTGCGCGTGGCTCTCCATGACGGCGCCAGGCCCTCGCGCATCGCGAGCCGCCGCAGCGGACCGATGCCACTCATCAGGTGCATGCCGACGGCGCGCAGCGACTGCATCGGCAGGAGATCGCTGAGCAGCGAGCGGTTGGCGACGTCGATGGCGAAGGTGCGGCTCAGGATGTCGGCGCGGCGCGCCGCACCGTAGCGCGCGAGCACCTGCGGCGCACCGATATCCTCGCCGGCCGCATTGGCCTTGCGCACGACATCGGCGATGTCGATGCCGTCGCGCAGGCCGAGGTTCAGTCCCTGCGCACCGATCGGCGGCACCACATGCGCGGCCTCGCCGACCAGGGCGATGCGGTTTTGCGCGTAGCGCAGGGGCCGCTCGATCGCGAGCGGAAACACATGGCGGCCCGGCTCGACGCGAACGCGTCCGAAGATCGAATGCGACTGCCGCTCGGCGGCGTCGGACAGGGCGTCGTCGTCGAGCGCGAACAGCCGGTCGGCCTCCTTCGGGGCTGCGACCCAGACGACGCTGGAGCGGTCGCCCGGCAGCGGCACGAACACGCAGGGTCCCTGCGGCGTGTGGAATTCCGTCGACACGTTGTGATGCGGCCGCGCATGGGTGATGTTGAAGGTCAGCGCAGACTGCTGCAGCGTGCGCCGGCTCACGCCGATGCCGGCGGCCTCGCGGCACAGCGAATGCCGGCCATCGGCGCCGACCACGAGCCGTGCCGTCAGCACGCGGCCCGATGCGCTGGTGACGGTCGCCGCATCGGCATCGCTGCGCACGCTTTCCGCATCATCGGCGATCCGCACCAGGCCGACGATCTCGCCGGCGCGTTGTTCCAGCGCGTCGACCAGGGCGGCATTGGCGATGTTGTAGCCGAACACGTCGAGACCGATCTCGTCGGCGACGAAGCGCACCTCCGGGGCTCGGAACAGCCGGCCGGTATCGTCGACCAGCCGCATCGCCTTCAGGCCGGCGGCGCGGTCACGACACGATGACCAGACGCCGATCTCGTCGAGGAAATCGACCGAGCCGCCGAGCAGGGCGGTGGTGCGGTTGTCGGCATATGGAGCCTTGCGGGCCACGAGCGCCGTCCGCGCCCCGGTCTGCGACAATGCAATCGCGGCGGCGAGCCCGGCGGGTCCGCCGCCGACGACGATGACATCAAAGCTGGCGTCTGTGTTGCTCATGCGGGAACATTTGACGTTCCTGCAGGGCTTTTTCAAGGGTATTGCGTGAGCCTGCGCGGCGCATGGCCGCAACGGCGGATATGCAATTGGCTCCGATTCCTGATAGCACTGGCGTCGCATGGATCAGTTGAGACCAGAGAGCAGGGTGGCCGCAACGCCCGCGCATCGTGCCGCGGCGTTCTCGGTGCACGTCTTCACCGCGCTCGGTGCGGGCGTCGCGCTGCTCGCGATGCTCGAGGCCGTGCGCGAGCATTGGACTGCGATGTTCTGGTGGCTCGGCGGCGCGCTCATCATCGACGGCATCGACGGGCCGCTGGCGCGCCGGCTCGACGTCGTCCATGTGCAGCCGGACTGGTCGGGCGACGTGCTCGATCTGGTGGTGGATTTCACGACCTATGTGTTCGTGCCGGCCTACGCCATCACCGCCAGCGGGATGCTGCTGCCGCTCGCCGCGCCGGTCATCGGCGTCGGCATCGCCGTCACCGGCGCACTGTATTTCGCCGATCGCCGCATGAAGAGCGACGACAATCATTTTCGCGGGTTTCCGGGACTCTGGAACATCGCGGCATTCTACCTGTTCCTGCTGCATCCCTCGCCATCGTTGGCGACCTTGGGTCTCGCGGTCCTGATCGCGCTGACCTTCGTCCCATTCCATGTCATCCACCCGGTGCGCGTCGAGCGGCTGCGCTGGCTGACGCTGCCGCTGGTCGCGCTCTGGGGCGTCCTGGTCATCGACGCGCTGGGAAACAACTTCGCCGTGGGCCCGATTGTAACGACGCTGTTGTGCGCGATCGCCCTCTACATCGTCGCGAGCGACTCCGCGATCCGCCTGTTGAGATCCTTGAAAGCATGATCGACCTTCTGACCAGTCCCGAAGCGTGGGCCGCGCTGCTCACCCTGACCGCACTCGAGATCGTTCTCGGCATCGACAACGTCATCTTCCTGTCGGTGATCACCTCGCGCATCCCGCAGCCGCAGGCGACACGCGCCCGCCAGATCGGGCTGGCGTTGGCCTTGATCTTCCGCATCCTGCTGCTCAGCGTGCTGGTCTGGCTGATCGGGCTGACGCAGCCGGTGTTCACGATCGGTGGCCTCGGCTTCTCCTGGCGCGACATCATCCTGATCGCCGGCGGCCTGTTCCTGATCGCCAAGGCCACGCACGAGATCCATGCCGAGGTCGAGGCGCGTGAGGGGGAGGAGGGGGCGCAGGGCGGCGGCGCCAACAAGTTCTTCTGGGTGATCCTGCAGATCATCGTCATCGATCTCGTGTTCTCGCTGGACTCGATCATCACCGCGATCGGCATGGCCCAGGATCTCGAGATCATGATCGCCGCCGTCATCATCGCTGTCGTCATCATGTACGTGTCCTCGGGACCCGTAGCGCGTTTCGTGGCGAACCATCCGACCACCAAGATGCTGGCGCTCGCCTTCCTGGTGCTGATCGGCGTCGCGCTGGTCGCCGACGGCTTCGAGTTCCACATCCCGCGCGGCTACATCTACTTCGCGATCGTCTTTGCGCTGGCAGTCGAAGCCTTCAACGTGATGGCCTCGCGCAACCGCAGGAAGCGCAACGCCTGACAGGCGCCGAGTTGACAAGGCCGTCGTGATCGCCTTCGCTTTTGCCGCCGGCAGCGCCCGATGCGCGGCCGGAGGTCGGCTCCTTCAACGGAGCCGGATGTCCGATGAGAATCAGGTAAGTGTCGAAGGTTCTTTCGCCGGAATCCCGGACGCGGCGATGGAGAGTCCGAAGGGGAGATGGCGGGATGGTCAAGGCGGTGCGCGTGCACAAGGTGGGAGGCCCCGAAGCGCTCGTCTATGAGCCGGTTGATCTCGTCGCGCCCGGCCCCGGCGAGGTCCGCATCCGCCAGCACGCGATCGGCCTCAACTTCATCGACGTGTACTATCGCACCGGACTGTACAAGGCGCCCGGCCTGCCGTTCATCGCCGGCAACGAGGCGGCAGGCGAGGTGATCGCCGTGGGGCCGGGCGTCACGCATTTCCATCCCGGCGACCGCGTCGCGTATTATGAGAACCTCGGCGGCTATGCCACCGAGCGCAACATCGGCTGGCAGCGGCTGGTCAAGCTGCCCGACCACATCACCTATGAGCAGGGCGCGGTGCTGATGCTCAAGGGGCTGACGGTCTGGTACCTGCTGCACAAGACCTTCAAGGTCGAGCCGCACCATCGCGTCCTGATCCACGCCGCCGCGGGCGGCATCGGCCTGCTGGCCTGCCAGTGGGCGCGCGCGCTCGGCGCGCACGTCATCGGCACCGTCGGCTCCACAGCGAAGGCGGATCTGGCGCTGGCCAATGGCTGCGACCACGTCATCCTCTACAACGAGGAGGACTTCGTCGCGCGGGTCAAGCAGATCAGCCGCAGCGAATTGTGCGACGTGGTCTATGACGGCGTCGGCAAGTCGACCTTCCCCGGCTCCTTGTCCTGCCTGAAGCCGCGCGGTTTGTTCGTTAGCTTCGGCAATGCCTCGGGTCCGGTGCCGCCATTCTCGATCGCCGAGCTCAACAGTCACGGCTCTCTATTCGCGACCCGGCCGAAGCTCAACGACTACATCGGCAAACGGTCCGAGCTGCTGGAGGGCGCCGACACGCTGTTCTCGGCGGTGATCAGCGGCAAGCTGCACGTGCAGATCAATCACGCCTATGCGCTGAAGGATGCGGGCCGGGCGCACGCCGATCTCGAAAGCCGCGTCACGACCGGGGCCTCGATCCTCAAGCCATAGGAGATTGGCGACCTGGCTCTGCCTCTGGAACCTCGTCCCGGATCGAAGCGTCACCCGCCGCCGAGCTCCAGAGCACCGCGTCCGTCTGCGCTGCCGTCGTCGACGCCTCGATCCGCGCCGGCGCGAGGCTGTCCTGTCCGTCGCGCCAGGCGCGCTCGCGCTCGGGGGCGTCGAGCGCCAGAACGAGACCCTGGTTGAGCTCATAGAGGCCAGAGGCGAGCCCCGCAGCACCGAGCGCGTCCCTGAGCGAATCCTGCACCAGGGCGCGCAGCGCGACGTGTGGCGCCGAGACCGGCACGTCCACCTCGCGGCCGGCCATGGCCTGCGCGCAGGCGCGCCGGTCGAACGAGGCATGGCCGCGGCAGGCGAGCGGACGCGCGGGATGGATGATGCAGCCGCCGCGCACGACGAATGGGCAAGGCTGGCGCAGCTTCATTCGCTCGGTCTCGCTCAGGCCACGCGTCGCGCGGTTGGCGAGCTTGATCCGGCGTGACAGCGAGCCGAGCGCGGTTGCCGGCATGCGCTGATCGATCTGCCGGGCGTAGCGCGCGAGCAGGAAGATCTCCGGTGCCGTCGCGGTCACGCGCAGCGCGCAACAGGAGGGGCAGCCCTTGGCGCAGGCGAGGGTGGGCAGATGCGCCGTCTGGGCATCGATGTTGGCTTCGAACAGATCGAAGGCGCGGTCGGCGAGCATGTCTGCCAGGTTCTGCGAGGCCAGCCCGGACGCCAGCAGCGCGTTGAAGACCCGTCGCAGTCCGTTGAAAGCCGCTTCGCTCAATGTTGTCCTCCGACGCGCGCACGGACCAAAACGCCAGCGACCGCGGCGCACCCGGCGCACCGCGGTCGACAGGGATGAGGCAGAGAGGACGCTCGCGGCCTCATCCGGAGAGAGAGCCGACGTCAGGCAGCAACGCCCTTCAGGATCGCCTCGAAACAGGGGCGGGGGATGCGGAAGAAGCCGCGGCCGCCGGCGAAGGTCTGATAATGCGGACGCGCCATGTCGAGCAGGCGCTCATACCATTCATTGGCGGTCAGGCTGGCGGGCTTCTCGCCGATCGAGTTGATGTCCGAGTTCGGGAAGAAGCGAACGTGGATCAGCACCTCTTCGGTCGCGGCCAGGGCGATTTGGCTGCCGCTGTCTTCGACCGGCAACGCCCGAGCCAGATTGTCTCTCGCCATTCTTACATCTCCTCTATCGTGCCGACCTCGTTGTCGGCGGATGATCATCAGCTTGGTCCCGGCAAGCCTCTTTCCTCCGAGCTGATCACATCCCGTACAACGCTATATCAGTAGAGATATAACGTAAGTCATCGGATCGCAGGTGTTTGGCGCGATCAGGATCGTTGTTCAGAGGGACGGCTGTCCTTGATCCAGGTCAAATGGCGGCGAGCCCGACCTCGATGTTTGTGCCTCATCTGTAGGCAGCGGGACGCAGGCTTCGCATATGGCACGGAGCCTGCGTCCCGAACGGCATTCGATCAGGCGACGCAGCGCGCGGCGCCGACCTTGGTCAGGATTCCGTCCAGCGTGTCGATCATCGCCGCGATGTCATCGCGAGTCACATTGAGGGCCGGCATGAAGCGCAGCGCATCCGGACGCGGCGCGTTCAGCAGCAGGCCGAGCTCGAAGGCATGCGCGACGATCGCCGGCGCGATCGGCCTGATCACGTCGAGCGCAAGCAACAGACCACGGCCGCGCACTTCGCCCAGGCCGTGCCTTGCCGAGATGCGCTGCAACTCGCTCTCCAGATAGATCCCGTTGTCCGTGACAGCCTTCAGAAACTCCGGCTTCTCGATGACGTCGAGCACGGCGAGTCCCGCCGCACACATCAGCGGATTGCCGTTGAAGGTACCGCCCTGATCGCCATGCTCGAAGCAAGACGCCGCTTCGGTCGCCAGCAGGGCGGCGAGCGGAACGCCGCCGCCGATGCCCTTGCCCAAGGTCATGATGTCCGGGAGGACGTCGGCGTGCTCATAGCCGAACAGCTTTCCGGTGCGGCCCATGCCGGTCTGGATCTCGTCGACGATCAGCAGCAGCCCGTGCCTGGTGGTCAGCGCCCGCAACTGCTGCAGGAAACTGTCCGTCGCGGGCCACACGCCGGCCTCGCCCTGGATCGGCTCGAGCATGATCGCCACCGTCTTGTCGGAGATCAGGGCCTCGACCGAGGCGATGTCGTTCAGGCGTGCCTTTGGAAAGCCCGGGACCTTGGGCTCGAACAGCGGCTCGAACGCCTTCTTGCCAGAAGCCGACATCGTCGCCAGCGTGCGGCCGTGGAAGCCGCCCTCGAAGGTGATGATCTCATACGCGCCGTTCTTGCGCAGAGCGCCGTATTTGCGCGCGAGCTTGATGGCGCCTTCATTGGCTTCGGCGCCCGAATTGGTGAAGAACACCTGGTCGAAGCACGAGCGGTCGACGAGTGCCTTGGCGAACTGCAGGCTGGTGTCGTTGAAATACGCTGGGCTCGGCGTGATCAGGCGCGCCGCCTGGCTGGCGAGCGCGCTGGCCAGCTCCGGCGGCGCATGGCCGAGCGAGTTCACGGCCCAGCCCTGGATGAAGTCCAGATAGCGCTTGCCGTAGTCGTCCCATAGCCAGGAGCCCTTGCCCTGAACGAAGACGGTGTGCGGACGCGCCGTGATCTCCATCAGAGCGTCGTAGGGATGGGAGGCGGTCAGCATGTGCAATCTCCTGTGCTCAGGGGGGAAACGGTGGGCCAAAAAGCGAGAAGGCCGCTCCTTTGCGGGAGCGGCCTTCTCGAAAACCTGGAGCTGATGAGCTAGCTGATCAGCAACGTCTTCGGACATGGCGCGCCCCGGCATCGTCACGGCGGTGACGACGGCAAACGGCGGCGCGGCGGTTGGTCCGGTTGAAGATCATGCGGCGGCCATACAGGCAAATCGCAACCGGTGTCAAGATGCCGGCCTGCAGGGTGCAATACGGGCCGCCGCTCCGGGAAGCGGCGAGGGAAGCGCCGGCCGGCGCGAAGGCCGCACGATCCAATCTCGGGTCTCGCGCTTTAGTGACAACTTTACCAAACATTTAGCGGCTGCGTTTACTTTGCCGGCCAGCTTGAAAATGCAAGCTGCTCAGGATGAGCGATGTCGAACCCCCATCTCACGATCGCCGAAGAAGTGCAGGCGGCCATAGCCACCGGCTCAGCCGACCGCTGCTCCGGCGTGGCCGAGCGAGTCGCCTCCCTGTTCGTCGCCTCCGCCGGCAGCCTGGATATCGAGCAGCACGCGCTGTTTGCCGACGTCTTCGAGCGTCTCGTCAACACCATCGAGCTGCGCGCGCTGGCCGACGTCGGTGCCCGGATCGCACTCGCCGAACTCAGCGCCCAGCTTGCCCCGATCCCGCAGGCGCCGGCTGGCGTGATCCGGCGGCTGGCTCATCATGACGACATCGCCGTCGCGGGGCCGGTGCTTTCGGAATCGCCGCGGCTGAGCAGCGAGGATCTGATCGAGATCGCGCAGACGCGCAGCGAGAAGCACCTGGTGGCGATCGCCGGGCGCTGGTGGCTGCAGGAGATCGTCACCGATGCGCTGCTCGCGCGACGCTATCCGAGCGTGAGCCGGCAACTGATGAAGAATCCCGGTGCGCGGGTGTCTCCCGCCGGATTTGCCGCCATCGTGGCGCAAGCGGCTGGAGATGCGGAGCTCACGGTCGCGGCCGGCATCCGCGCCGATCTGCCGGCAGCCTTGCGCAGGACCCTGTTGCAGCGCGCGACGGAGGCGGTGAGGGTGCGCCTGCTCGCCTCGGCGCCGCCGCATCTCTACGAGGAAATCCGCAGCGCCATTTCAGCGGCCACGCTCGACGCCGAGCGCGATATGTCACGAAACCGCGACGGCGGCAGCGCCAAGGCGGCGATCGGCCAACTCAAACAGGGCGGAAAGCTCACCGAGGCCGAGTTGCTCGAATTTGCCCGCCAGCGGCGCTACGGCGAGACGATCGCGGCCATCGCGGAGCTCGCGAAATGCAGTATCGAGCTGGTACGGCCGCTGATGCAGAGCCTGCGCAGCGACGGCATTCTCGTGCCGTGCAAGGCCGCTGGACTGAGCTGGGTCACGGTTGCCGCGATCCTCGATAGCCGGTTCGTTTCAGGTGCAACGCCTCCCGACGAGCTGACCAAGCTCAAGAACAAATATCTCGAACTGAAGCAGGACGAGGCGCTTCGCCTGCTGAATCTCTGGTCGGTTCGCACCACGGGCTCCTCGCACTGAGGGGCGGTCCGCAGGTCCAGGACTCATTTACACGCCCGTCTGCGATTCCCCGCGAGTTCCCGGCGGGTGGCCCGAGACGCGACAGAGCCGCGCTAGAACCCAGCGACCGTGCCGTGCAGGTCGTATTCGTCGGCACGCTCGATCTTGACCGTGACGATCTCGCCGACACGCAACGGCCGCCGGCTGGACAGATAAACGGCGCCATCGATGTCGGGGGCATCAGCCTTGGTGCGGCCCTTGGCGACGCTTGGCCCGACCTCGTCGATGATCACCTGCTGACGCGTTCCAACCTTGCGCTTGAGCCGGCGTGCCGAGATCTTCTGCTGGCGAGCCATCAGGGCGTCCCAGCGCTCCTGCTTGACCGCGTCCGGGACCTGGTCGGGTAGGGCGTTGGAGGTCGCGCCGGCCACAGGCTCGTATTTGAAGCATCCGAGCCGATCGATCTCGGCCTCATCCAGCCAGTCCAGCAGATAGGCGAAATCGGCGTCCGTCTCTCCGGGGAAGCCGACGATGAAGGTCGAGCGCAGCGCGAGGTCGGGGCAGGTGGTCCGCCACGCCTTGATCCGGTCCAGCGTCTTGTCCTGCGCCGCCGGGCGGCGCATCGCCTTCAGGACCTTCGGGCTGGCATGTTGGAACGGGATGTCGAGATACGGCAATATTTTACCGTCAGCCATGAGGCCGATCACCTCGTCGACATGCGGGTAGGGGTAGACGTAATGCAGCCGGACCCAGGCGCCGAGCTCGCCGAGCTCGCGCGCCAGATCGAGGAAGCGAGCCCGGACGCTGCGGTCCTTCCAGGCGCTTTCGGCATATTTCAGGTCCAGCCCATAGGCCGAGGTGTCCTGCGAAATGACCAGGAGCTCCTTGACCCCGGCCGCGACCAGCCGCTCGGCCTCGCGCAGCACGTCGGCTGCGGGGCGCGACACCAGATCGCCACGCAGCTTCGGGATGATGCAGAAGGTGCAGCGGTTGTTGCAACCTTCGGAGATCTTCAGATAGGCGTAGTGCCGGGGCGTGAGCTTGATGCCCTGCGGAGGAACCAGGTCGAGATGAGGGTTGTGCGCAGGCGGCGATGCGCGGTGGACGGCGTCCAGCACACTCTCGTACTGCTGCGGGCCGGTGATCGACAGCACGCCGGGATAGGCCTGCTCGATCTGCTCCGGCTCGGCGCCCATGCAGCCGGTCACGATGACCTTGCCGTTCTCGGCCATGGCCGAGCCGATCGCCGACAGGGATTCCTGTTTGGCGCTGTCGAGGAACCCGCAGGTGTTGACGATGACGACGTCGGCGCCGTCATGCTTCCGGGCAAGCTCGTAGCCCTCGGCGCGAAGGCGCGTGATGATGCGCTCGGAATCGACCAAGGCCTTGGGACATCCGAGCGAAACAAAGCTGATCTTGGGCGCCGAACCCTGCTGCATCTTGGAACTGCCTGATGAGATAGGCGTCAGCTAGTCCGAATTGCCCAGAAAGACAAGGCTTTGACGCGGCCACGTCCATGCTATGGGTGAGGGCCCGGACAACCTGGTGATCGATGAGCGCCGAGCAATCGCCTAAAATCGTGATCGTTGACGAAAGCCCGATCCGCGCGGCCATCCTCGAGGAAGGCTTGCGGGAAGCGGGCTTTACCGGCGTCGTGCATGTCAGCGAGATGCAGGGTCTCCTGGCGCGCATCTATGCCCTCGATCCGGACGTCATCGTCATCGACCTGGAGAACCCGAGCCGCGACGTGCTGGAGCAGATGTTCCAGGTCAGTCGCGCCGTCCGCCGGCCGATCGCAATGTTCGTGGACCAGAGCGACGCGGCTTCGATCCAGGCCTCGGTGGAGGCGGGCGTCTCCGCCTACATCGTCGACGGCCTGAAGAAGGAGCGGATCAAGCCGATCCTCGATCTCTGCATCTCCCGCTTCAATGCGTTCTCCAAGCTTCAGGACGAGCTCGAGCGCACCAAGTCCGCGCTCGAAGACCGCAAGGTGATCGACCGCGCCAAGGGCATTCTGATGAAGATGAAGGGCTTCACCGAAGAGGAAGCCTATGTGCTGTTGCGCTCCACAGCGATGCGCGAAAAGAAGAAGATCGGCGAGATCGCGCAATCGATCCTGACCGCCTCGGAGATGTTGAAATGACCGGCCCGCTTCGCATTGGCTTCATCCCGCTGGTCGATGCCGCCGCGTTGATCGTCGCAGTCGACAACGGCTTCACCGCGGCTGAAGGTCTCGATGTCACGCTGGTCCGCGAAGTGTCATGGTCGAACGTGCGCGACAAGCTCAACATCGGCCTGTTCCACGCGGCGCATCTGCTGGCTCCCGTCGCCATTGCGTCGAGCCTGGGCATCGGCCATGTCAAGGTGCCGATCGTGGCTCCCTTCAATCTCGGAGTGAATGGCAACGCGATCACCGTGACGCCAGCGCTGCATGCGGCGATCATGGCCCACCTCGAGGGTGATCGTTTCGACCCGATGGCGACGGCGCTGGCGCTGGCGCGCGTCGTCGCTGAACGGCGCAAGGCCGGCGCCGAGCCGCTGACGTTCGGCATGACGTTCCCATTCTCGACCCACAACTATCAGTTGCGGTTCTGGATGGCCGCAGGCGGTGTCGACCCCGATGAGGACGTCCGTCTCGTGGTGCTGCCGCCGCCCTACATGGTGGAGAGCATCGCCAACGGTCACGTCGACGCGTTCTGCGTCGGAGCACCGTGGAACTCGATCGCGGTCGATCTCGGCATCGGCCATATTCTCCACTTCGTGTCTGACGTGCTGGTGCGCGCGGCCGAAAAGGTGCTGGCGGTCAGGCAGAGCTGGGCTGACAAGAATCCCGACGCCCTCGCCGGCCTGGTCCGCGCCTGCGCCAAGGCCGCCGAATTCATCGAGCAGAACCACGCAGAAGCCGCGCGTATCCTAGCCCAGCCGGAGCGGATCGGCGTCAATGCGGAGGTGCTCCAGCGCACGCTGGACGGCCGCCTCAAGATCTCGCCGGACGGCACCTTCCGCGAAAGCTCGCGCTATCTGCTGGTGGGCCGGGAAGAGGCGGGACGGCCCGAGAAGATCCAGGCGGCCTGGCTCTATGCCCAGATGGTGCGGTGGGGCCAGACTCCCCTCAGCACTGAAGCCCTGGGCACCGCCATGGGCGTGTTCCGGCCGGACATCTACGACGCGGCGATGGGCACGGCCGCGGTCGGCACGGATGGCGCCATCGGCGCCTTCGCCGGTCCGCCTTTCGCGGCGGACGACGTGATCGGCCACCTCAAGGCCTTCAAGATCGGCCGCTGGACGGCCTGAGTCTTCCACTCAGTACTTAATTTGGGCAACTCGCTCCGCCGATCAAGTTTTGGGCGAAGTGCCCGCATTTGAGGGCTTGAGCCTGCCAGCGCGGGTTCGCCGATTCGAGCAGCCCTCTGAATTCTCTTACATTTCCTGCTTGTCCCGGCTGGCACGCAATTTGAATATTGCAGTGCAGTCAGCCGCCACAGATGCCGCTGACTGCAGTCCATTATCGGATTTCCGCAGCAACGAAGCTGGTCGGATCGCTCATTTGAACCGCGCCCCATCGGCCGTTCGACGACGCGATCCTCGTCCCATCCGCAAACGCCATTCGTCCTGGCCGCTGGAGCTTCGTCCGCCATCATGAAAATCGAACCCTTGTCAGTCGACTTCAACGACGAGCAGAAGCGCTACCTCGAGGGGTTCGCCGCCGGCCTCAAGGTCACGCTCCCCGGCCGCGGGCAGGCTGCTGCGACGACGGCTGCCGAGCCGACCGGGCCCGACGCCATTCACATCAAGGCGCAGGACAAGGTCATCGCATCCGGGCGCAAGCTCGCCGACCAGGAGAAGGTCAAGCGCGAGCTGCACCCGTTCGATGCCTATGAGCGGCTGAAGGAGCAGGCCCGCAGCAATGCTGCGCCGTCCGCGGCGGACAATTTCCGCTGGCGCTATTACGGCCTGTTCCATGTCGCGCCGGCGCAGGACTCCTACATGTGCCGCCTGCGCATTCCCAACGGCGTGATGAAGCATTGGCAGCTCGCGGGGCTTGCCGACCTCGCCGACCGGCTCTGCGGTCCCTATAGCCACGTCACGACGCGCGCCAATTTGCAGCTACGCGAGATCCCGCCCAAGCATGCCGTGATGCTGCTGGAAGGTCTGTCGGATCTCGGCCTCACCGCGCGCGGCTCCGGCGCCGACAACATCCGCAACGTGACGGGAACGCCGACCGCCGGCATCGATCCGCAGGAGCTGCTGGACACGCGGCCCTATGCCCGCGAGTGGCACTTCCACATCCTCAACGACCGCTCGCTGTACGGCCTGCCGCGCAAGTTCAATGTCGCCTTCGACGGCGCCGGTCGGATCGCGGCGCTCGAGGACACCAACGACATCGCGTTCTCGGCGGTTGAGGTGAAGGACGGATTCGGCGTTGCGCCGGGCGTGTGGTTCAAGCTCGGCCTCGGCGGCATCACCGGCCACAAGGATTTCGCCAAGCCGACCGGGATCATCGTCGAGCCGGAGCGGGCGACCGAGGTGGCCGACGCCGTCGTGCGGCTGTTCATCGAGACCGGAGATCGCACCAATCGCCTCAAGGCGCGGCTCAAATATGTGCTCGACAGCATGGGCCACGACAAGTTCATGGAAGCCGTCGAGGCCAGGCTCGGCCGCAAGCTCACGCGCGTGCCGGACGAGGCGCTCAATCCGCGTCCCGATTCGGACCGGATGGCCCATATCGGCGTGCACAAGCAGAAGCAGCAGGGGCTGAACTGGATCGGCGTCGTGCTGCCGCTGGGCAAGCTGACCACGGATCAGATGCGTGCGCTCGCGAAGATCGCAGCCGATCTCGGCGACGGCGAGATCCGGCTCACGGTCTGGCAGAACCTGCTGCTCTCGGGCGTTCCCGACGACAAGGTCGCGCTGGCCTGCGCCGCAGTCGAGCAGATCGGACTGTCGGTCAAGGCTTCGTACATCCGCGCCGGACTGATCGCCTGCACCGGCAACGCCGGCTGCAAGTTCGCAGCATCCAACACCAAGAAACATGCGGCCGAGATCGGCGACTGGTGCGAGAGCAGGGTGGACGTCGACACGCCGCTGAACATCCATCTCACCGGCTGTCATCACTCCTGCGCCCAGCACTACATCAGCGACATCGGCATGATCGCGGCAAAGGTGCCGGTTGGTGACGGCGATGAAACGGTCGAAGGCTATCATCTGTTCGCCGGCGGCGGCTTCGGCCCGCAGGCCGACATCGGCCGCGAGGTCTATCGTGACCTCAAGGCGGCGGATGCGCCTGTAACCGTCGAGAAGCTGCTCAAGGCCTATCTCGCCCATCGCGCCTCGCCCGAGGAGACCTTCCTGTCGTTCGCGCGCCGTCACGACGGCGAAGCGCTGCGCAATCTCGCCGAAGCCCAGATCTCGTCGGAGGTCTCAGCATGAACCAGATCACGCCCATGTCCAAGATCGAGATCATTCCTCCGACGGCGCCATTCTCCGAGGCGCAGCGCTCGTGGCTCAACGGTTTCCTGGCCGGAGCGTTCGGTCTCGGCGGCGCGACGGCATTGTCGCCGGCGCAGAACGGCGCCGTGCTCGCGCCCGCGGGCGACGGTGATGACGACGAGGCGCCATGGCACGATCAGACCATGCCGATCGGCGAGCGCATGAAGCTCGCCGAGGGCCGTCCGCTGCGCCGGCGCATGATGGCGGCCATGGCACAACAGGACTGCGGCCAATGCGGCTACAATTGCAGCGACTATTCGGATGCGATTGCCGATCGCAGCGAGGCGCGGCTCAACCTGTGCGTCCCCGGCGGCAAGGAAACCGCGCGGATGCTCAAGGCGCTCTACGAGGAGATCGACAAGGCTCCGGCCGCGGCCAAGCCCGCTGCGGCTGCGCCGGCCACGGTCTCCGTCGTCGTCAGCGAGCCCGGTCGCTCGCGCGACAATCCGGTCGAGGCGACGTTCCTGTCGCGGCGCCTGCTCAACAAGCCGGGCTCGGAGAAGGAGACCTGGCACATTGAGTTCGATCTCGGAGAGAGCGGGCTCGACTACGTCGTCGGTGATTCCTTCGGCATCTTCGCCAAGAACGATCTCGGCCTCGTCGATCAGATCATCGCATTGCTCGGCGCCTCGCACATGACCGAGGTGAACGGCAAGCCGCTGCGGCAGTGCCTGCTCGAGGACGTCTCGCTGGCGCCGGCGCCGGATTCGCTGTTCGAGCTGATCTCCTTCATCACCGGCGGCGCGACCCGCGAGAAGGCGCGGCAGCTGGCGCAGGGCGAGGATCCCGATGGCGACGCGGCGACGCTCGATGTGATGGCGGTGCTGCAGAAGTTCTCCGGCGTCCGGCCGCATCCCGAGGCCTTCGTCGAGGCGCTGGAGCCGCTGCAGCCGCGGCTCTACTCGATCTCGTCGTCGCACAATGCCACGCCCGGCAAGCTGTCGCTGACGGTCGACTGCGTCCGCTACGTCGTTGGCAAGCGCAAGCGGCTGGGACTTGCCTCGACCTTCCTGGCCGAGCGGATCAATCCCGGCGACAAGCTGCGCGTCTATGTGCAGAAGGCGCATGGCTTCGCGCTGCCGGCCGATCCGAAGACGCCGATCATCATGGTCGGCCCCGGCACCGGCGTTGCGCCGTTCCGCGCGTTCCTGCACGACCGCAGGGCGACCGGCGCACCGGGCAAGAACTGGTTGTTCTTCGGCCATCAGCGTAGCGACTGCGACTTCTTCTACGCCGACGAGCTCAACGCCATGAAGACCGCCGGCCTCTTGACGCGGCTGTCGCTGGCGTGGTCGCGCGACGGCGACAAGAAATTCTACGTCCAGGACCGCATGCGCGAGGTCGGCCGCGAGGTGTGGACCTGGCTCGCCGACGGCGCCCATCTCTACATCTGCGGCGACGCCAAGCGCATGGCCAAGGACGTCGAGCGCGCCCTGGTCGACATCGTCGCCCAGTTCGGCGCGCGTTCGACGGACGAGGCGGTGAGTTTCGTCGCGGACCTCAAGAAGAAGGGCCGGTTCCAGCTCGACGTCTACTGAGCTGGAACCGGCGGAGAATATTCTCGGTCGCAACATCGGCCGAGAATTTTTTGGTTCCAAGCGGACCCGAAACAGGGGGCTTGTCGTTATTTCGCCGGTTGCCTTGCACCCGGCCGCGGGAACGCTTTTCTCATGGCCGGAACTTCAGGAGACCGGCCATGCGCACGATATCGACGCCCCTGCGACAGATGCCCCAGGCCCGCGCCATTCGCGAACGCGGCGCAACCGTCGCGCTGGTTGCCTTCTACAGCGCGATGGCGCTGATTGCCGCGATCACCCTGGGCACGTCTTTCACGCATCCGTTCTGATTCTCATCACCTCTTGAACGGCGCGACCGTGATGGCGGCCGCGTCGAGCGCCTTGCGGAC
Organism: Bradyrhizobium sp. SZCCHNR1017; assembly: GCF_032381375.1. Lineage (NCBI taxonomy): Bacteria > Pseudomonadati > Pseudomonadota > Alphaproteobacteria > Hyphomicrobiales > Nitrobacteraceae > Bradyrhizobium > Bradyrhizobium sp. SZCCHNR1017. Next base: position 523,419 of record NZ_JAUHIR010000001.1, read on the forward strand.
CTCCCGCGCAATCTCGACCGCGCCGGCGGTGTCGCCATGGATGCAGACGGTGTCGGTCCGCATCTTCATCACCTTGCCAGTCACCGAAATCACCGCGCCGTCCTGAACCATGCGCACCACACGATCGGCGATGACCTTGGGATCGTGCAGCACGGCGCCGGGCTTGCTGCGCGACACCAGGAGTCCATCGTCGCCATAGGCGCGATCGGCAAACACCTCGTGAGCCATCCTCAGATTGGCCTTCTCGCCAGCGGTCACCAGCTTGGAGTTGGCGAGCACGACGAAGATCAGGCTCGGATCGACGGCCTTGATCGCCTTGGCGATGGCGTTCGCCGTCATGTCGTCCTCGCAGGCGACATTGGACAGCGCGCCGTGTGCCTTCACATGCGTAACCTTGTGACCGGCCGCGGTGGCGATCGCCTGCAGGGCGCCGATCTGATAGGCAACGAGGTTCTCGATCTCCGATGATTTCAGCCCCGGCATCGGACGCCGACCGAAACCATGCAGATCGCGATAGCCGGGATGCGCGCCGACGCTGACGCCTTTGGCCTTCGCCATCTCGACCGTTCGCCGCATGATGTCAGCGTCACCGGCATGAAAGCCGCAGGCGACGTTGACCGATGTCGCCAGCTCGATCATGGCGGCGTCATTGCCCATTTCCCACGGGCCAAAACTCTCTCCGAGGTCGCAGTTCAGATCGACGGTGCTGGTCATGTCAGGGTCCGCTCGTTGATGGGTCCGAAGCAACGTGAGATGTGATCAAACTAATCGGGAGTGACTCCGGGCCAGGTGGTGGCGTCGGTTGCGCTGACGGCATGACCGGCCACATTGGCCGTGAACAGCGCATCGACGTTGAAGTCGCTGCTCGCAAGCTCGGTGACGCGGCCGGGCAAGCTGCGCAGCAGATCCTTGTAACGACGCAGTTCGGCCTGCGCCTCGGCCATGCTCACGGCCTTGAAGCGGAATGGCGTGCCGGCCGGCGTCTGCGCCAGGCGGCCGAAATCGGCCGTGATGACGGTCGCGATCTTCGGATAGCCGCCGCTGGTGCCGCGGTCCGACATCAGCACGATCGGCGAACCGTTGCCGGGCACCTGGATGCTGCCGTCCACGGTGCCGTCCGAGACGATGTTGTGACCGTGCAGGTGGCGCATCTGCGGCCCCTCGAGGCGATAGCCCATGCGGTCGCTGGTCGCCGAGACCATCCAGTCGCTGCCGAGGAATAGCGCTTTCATCTCGTCGCTGAACTCGTCGTCCTGCGGTCCCATGACGACGCGAATCGCGCCGCCGGCTTTCGGCAGATCGATCCGCAGTTCCGGCGCATCGCCGGCGGGGGCGACTTCGAACACGTCGCCGGCCTGAAGCGGGCGGGGGTAGGGGCTGCCGAGCCCGGCGCGCGCATTCACCGAGAGACTGTTGAACATCGGTTCGCCGGCGATGCCACCGGCGATGGCGAGATAGGTGAACGAGCCGCCGCGCGCAAAGCCGAGCGTGAGCTGCTCTCCGTCGTTCAGCGTCACCGACGTGTTGATCTCGACCTGCCGCTTGGCGACATCCGCCAGCCGTTGCGCGCCGGCGAGCGCCACGCGCACCGCGCCGCCCTTCGCCGCGAACGTCGCGCCGAATGGGCCGATCTCGATCGCAGCCGCCATCAGCTCATTGCCGACGAGGCTGTTGGCTGCCGCCAGCGCCAGCTTGTCCATCGCGCCGGACGGCGTCAGCCCGTAGCGCTGCGCGCCGAAACGCCCGCCATCCTGGACCGAGCTTGCCGGGCCGATCTGTGAGACGACGAGCGTGCTCATGCGGCGATCCGCTCGGCGATGAGCTCGCCGCTCTCGGCGGCGCGCTCCTGCTCGGCGAAGGTCTTGACGTCAACGGCATAGAAGCTGACCTCGTCGCCGGGCTCGAGCAGAAAGGTCGGCTCGCGATGCAGTTGAAATGTCCGCATCGCGGTGCGGCCAAGCAGGTGCCAGCCGCACGGGCCGGCAAGGCATTGGATGCCGGTCTGGATGCCGCCGATGGCGATGATGCCGGCCGGTGTCCAGAGCCGCGGATTCTGGCGGCGCGACATCTGCAGCGTGGGATCGAGACCGGACAAATAGGACCAGCCCGGCGTGAAGCCGATCATTGCGACGCGATAAGTGCTGGCGATATGGCGTGCGACGACTTCGTCCGGCGTGAGGCTCAACGCCTTGGCGACATCCTCGAGGTCGATGCCATTCTCTCCGCCATAGCAGACTGGAACCCGCCAGCGCCTGACCTCACTTTCCGGCGCGAGCGACCCGGCCGACAGCGCCAACAGCTTTGCTCCAAGGGTGTCGTGGTCGATCACACCTGCATCATAGTGCACGAGCAGCGAGCGATAGGTCGGCACCGTCTCCGTGATGCCCTCGATCCCGGCCGCTGCCACCGCATGGTCGAGCGCCAGGACGCGGCGGTTTGCGGTCTCGTCGATCGTCCGGCTGAACTCGACGGTGACGGCGCTGTCGCCGCTGGGCAGCAGGCGAGGAGGTGGAAAAGGATCGGCCATGAGTCCGAAGTGATCCGCGTTGGTGTTCCTCATCTAGCTGTTTTCATGCGCCAGTGGAATTGGGTCCAAGGCAAAAAGTCTCGAAAATTCAATAAATTAATCGGATGTCTTGCGATAAGGAGGCCTTATCGGGTGCACGCAAGCCCCGCATGCGCCGGACGCACCGCGCACGCCCTTGACGCCGCCTTCGTCGCTCGCAAGATGCGCCTGCTTTTTCTGCCAGCCCGTTTGGAGCACCAGTCTCAAGATGTCCCTCACTCCCGAAGCCATCGCCACCCTGTCTCAAGTCACCACTGCGACCATCACGACGGTCCTGCTGAAGAAGGGGTTGCGCAATGTCTGGCTGCGCGGCGCCAAGCCGCTGCGCCCGGGACAGAAGCGGCTGGTCGGTCCCGCTTTCACGCTGCGCTTCGTGCCGGCGCGCGAGGATCTGGCGACCCCGGAATCCTGGTCGTCGCCGATCTCGACCCGCACCGCGATCGAGGCCATGCCCGAAGGCTGCATCGCCGTGGTCGATGCGATGGGCGTCAAGGACGCCGGCATCTTCGGCGACATTCTGTGCGCCCGCATGGTCAAGCGCGGCGTCACCGCGCTGATCACCGACGGAGTCGTGCGCGACCTCGAAGGCGTGCTCGGCACCGGCCTTCCCGTATGGTGTGATGGCTACGCCGCGCCGCCGTCGGTCGCAGGGCTCACCTTCGTCGGCTGGGGCGAGGCGATCGGCTGCGGCGGTGTTGCCGTGTTTCCGAACGACGTCATCGTCGCCGACCAGGATGGCGCCGTGCTGATCCCGCAGGCGATGCTCGATCACGTGCTCGCGGAAGGTCCCGAGCAGGAGCGCATGGAAGCCTGGATCGTTGACGAGGTGAACAAGGGCGCGGTGCTGCCGGGTCTCTATCCGATGAACGCCGAGACCAAGGCGCGCTACGCCGCGTCGAAGAAGTAGTTCACGGCGCCGATTGATCAACGACACAGCTTCAGGAAAGGCAGAACAATGGTCGACGTTTATCTCGCGGGCTCGCGCCCCACGCGCCGCGCAGCCGCGGAAAGCTTTACGGGCACGGTCTGGCAGGACCCGATCATCACGCCGCAGGCTCCAGCCCGCGTCGCCTCGGCGCGCGTCGCGTTCGAGCCGGGCGCGCGCACGGCCTGGCATACTCATCCGCTCGGACAGACGCTCTATGTCATCCAGGGCGTCGGCCGGGTGCAGGCCAAGGGCGGGCCGGTGCGCGAAATCAAGGCCGGCGACGTCGTCTGGATCCCGCCGGGCGAGAAGCATTGGCATGGCGCCGCGCCGACCACCGGCATGGTCCACGTCGCGATGCATGAATCGCTCAATGGCGAGCACGTGACCTGGATGGAGCACGTCACCGACGAGGAATACGCCACCCCGGTCGGCTGATACATCACTGAGAACGGTGCGAGCGCGCGGTCGCAGGGCCGCGCGCTTTGCGTTTGGAGGCGCGTCGCGCGCCGGGCTCAGTTCACCCGCGTCCAGGTCTGGCCGCCGCAGAACATGCCGCCGAAGGCGCAGCCCTGCACGCGCAGACTGTCCGACCCCTTCAGCGCGATCGTCGAATCGTAGGTGCTGCCGCTGTTCGGATCGAAGATGCGGCCGGTCCACTTCTTCTCCTGGGCCTTGTCGCTCGGCCGCATGTTGATCAGGATCTGCTCGCCGTTCTGCTTGGTCTTCGCATCCACGGCGTAGCCGCAGAGATTGGTGCCGCAGGGCTCGATGCGAATCTGGCCCTCCTTCTCCTCGGTCACCCAGATGCCGACCGGCGAGCTGGGATCGCGACCGGCGGTCTGCGCCGCGGCGGGCGGCGCAGCTGCCGTGGTCACGGCAGGCGTCTGGGCTGGCCGCGGTGGCGGCGGCGCGGCGGCGGGAGCCGGCGCGGCAGCAGGAGCCGCAGCGGCCGTTGCAGCGGCTGGCGGCGCAACCGGTGCCGTGGCGTTGGCGGCTGGGGCCACCGGAGGTGGCGGCAGCGGCGCCGGTGGCGCGGCCGCCTGGACGGGAGGAGGCGCCGCCGGCGGGCTCGCTGGTGCGGCTGCCGTCGGAGCGGGCGCCGCAGGGACGGGAGCAGGGGGCGCGGTCGTAGCCGGAGCCTGCGCGGGCGGGGCCGGCGTGACCGCCGCCTCGGTGGGCGCCGGAGGCGGCTTGGTCGCATTGTCCTGGTCGCGCTTGGTGCGCTTGGTCTTCTTCTGCTCGGTATTGTCGTAGACGCCGGGGATCTGCACGGTGCCGCGGTCGGGATCGATGCGGATCGTCTTGCCGCCATACTCGATGACGTATTGCGCCTCGGCGGCACTGCTGGCCAGAACCAAAGCCGCGACGGCCAACAGCCTCTTCATCCGTGTCTCCGCGATGTCGGTTGCTGATGTGAGCGAGCTCACGCGCTGGTAAGTCGCCGATGCGGCGCCACCGGTTCAATGCCCGGCCTGCTCAGAAATCGAGCGGCGCATTGTCGACCACCTCCTTCATCACGAAAAACGTGCGCGTCTGCCGCACGCCCGGCAGCGAGATCAGCTGGTCGCCATGCATCCGGTTGAAGTCGTGCATGTCGCGAACGCGGATCTTCAGGAAGAAGTCGAAATCGCCGGCGACGAGATGGCAATCGAGCACGAATTTCAGTTTGCGGATCGCCGCCTCGAAGGTGCGAAAGCTCTCCGGCGTCGAGCGATCGAGCACGACGCCGACCAGCACCAGCGCGCTGCGCTCGACCTTCTCCGGCGCGATCTGGGCGCGCACGCCCTTGATGTAGCCCTCCTCGAACAGGCGCTGGGTGCGGCGATGGCAGGTGGCCGGACTGACATGAACGGTGGCGGCAAGCTCGGCATTGCTCATCCGGCCGTCCTTCTGCAGCAGTTGCAGGATGCGCCGATCGACCCGGTCGAGATCAGCGGTGGAAGATTCTCTCATTTTTTCCGTCATGTGCGGACATATCTCTTGCCGGTATCAATTCTTGCGGACGTGAGCACAAAAACGCAGGCCAATAAAGAGAGCACCTTTCTCCGCCTTTTTCGTATGTTTCGGCCGGCCCTTTCATCCACCCACGGAGAGACCCGTGCTTCGGCTCGACAAGTTCAAGAAGTATCCGCTCACCTTCGGTGCCACCCCGATCGAGCATCTGCCGCGGCTGACCGCGGCGCTCGGCGGCAAGGTGCAGATCTATGCCAAGCGCGACGACTGCAATTCCGGTCTCGCGATGGGCGGCAACAAGCTGCGCAAGCTCGAATACATCGTGCCCGATGCGATCGAATCGAATGCCGACACCCTGGTCTCGATCGGCGGCGTGCAGTCGAACCATACCCGCATGGTGGCGGCGACCGCGGCCAAGATCGGCATGAAGTGCGTCGTCGTGCAGGAGAGCTGGGTGCCGCACGAGGACGCCGTCTATGACCGGGTCGGCAACATCCTGATGACGCGCCTGATGGGCGCCGACAGCCGCATCGTCGAGGACGGTTTCGACATCGGCATCCGCAAGAGCTGGGAAGATGCGATCCAGTCGGTCAAGGATGCCGGCGGCAAGCCCTACGGCATTCCGGCCGGCGCCTCCGTGCACAAGTTCGGCGGTCTCGGCTATGTCGGCTTCGCCGAGGAGGTGAGGGCGCAGGAAGCCGAGATGGGCATCAAGTTCGACTACATCATCGTCTGCGTCGTCACCGGCTCGACCCAGGCCGGCATGATCGTCGGCTTCGCTGCCGACGGCCGCGCCGACCGCGTCATCGGCATTGACGCCTCCGGCACGCCGCAGCAGACCCGCAGCCAGGTGCGGCAGATCGTCGACAACACCGCTGAGCTCGTCGAGCTCGGCCGCAAGGTCCGCGACGACGAGATCGTGATCCTCAACGACTACGCCTATCCGGCCTATGGCGTGCCGAGCGCCGAGACCAACGAGGCCATTCGCCTGGCCGCCCGCACCGAGGCGATGATCACCGACCCGGTCTATGAGGGCAAGTCGATGCAGGGCATGATCGACCTGGTCAAGAAGGGCTACTTCCCGGAAGGGTCGAAGGTGCTCTATGCGCATCTCGGCGGCGCCCCGGCGATCAACGGCTACAGCTACACGTATCGCAACGGGTGAGGGCGGCTTCATCGTCCCTCGCAGCGTCGCGGTGAGCCGGGCTCCCACGCCACACTCCGCTGTCGTCCCGGCCTCCGAGCCGGGACTCATAAGCACCGGCCGTGGTGTCGTCGCGAGCCATCCACACATGACGCCGTCATTCCGGGGCGCGCGCAGCGCGAGCCCGGAATCCATAACCAAACGTGGACGTGTTGGGCACGCCGGCTGCTCCATCTCGTTCCAACAAAGTCCGCTTCGGAGTATGGATTCCGGGCTCCGCTGCGCGCGCCCGGAATGACAGCGAGTGTGCTGACAGACTTTCGCTTGCATGACATCGCTACACATGAGCTGGCGTTCTCGCGACGCATGGCGTCCGAGTGATCCATCAGTCGAACCCTCTCAATCAGAAGAGGGCGCAGGGAATGCCGGGTGAGGGCCTCACCCATGGCCCGCCTGCGAAAAAAATGCAGGCGGCAGGTACCACAGGTGCTGCCGATCAACCGGCATTCCCTGCGCGACGGTCTTAACGCTTATACGCAGTCTCCCTGGTGCGCCGGGCTTGTTGGCCACCATGGTCCGCGCGGCGCGTTAGCGCCGCCGCGAACGTGACACCAGCGTCGGGGTGTCAGGACCCTGCGACTTCACGTCCGCAAGCTGCCGTTCGTCCGCGTGCAAGCACGCTTTCGGCATCTCGCGGCCATCGCCTCCCCACCTCGCGTGTCGTGACGATTGCGCGCGACGCCCCTCTTCGATGAGGCGGGATGGCGGCAGTGAACCATATTTTTCTGAAAAACGAAAGTCGAATATTTTTCGCCCGGGGACTGGACAGGGGTCTTCCTACTGAAATTGCGAAAGAACATTTTGTTTCGGCGCAGCTCTTCCTTGCGGGTTCTCCTCAGGTGCCGGCAGACGGCAGCGACTTCCAGGGACTATGCACTCGGCAAATCGAGGCCGTCAGGCAGCCTGATCCACAGGACGGTTTGCGCGTCCGCGGAGTGACGCGACAGATGACCCTTTCCGTGCGTGTCCTCCACCAGCACAAACTCGCCTGCGGAGACGCGCCGCACCTCGCCGTCGCTCGTCTCGTATTCGACCGCCCCGCTCAGTCTGACGGTCAACACCCGCCCCGGAACGGTGTGCCAGTCAACCTGGCGCATACCGGCGGGGATCTGCGTAAACTCGACGCTTGAGGCGATATAGCGCTTGGAAACTTGAAACGGCTTGGCGCCGGGGGCGACGGTCACAGCCGCCGCCGTCGGGATATCCACTTCACCGAAGCGGGACTCGCCGTCGGGCGTTGCGTAGATCCGAAGACACTTCATCGCATGTCGTCCTTTGCTGGCGGGCCAGAAGATCATCCGGTCATCATTGCCCGACGGAAGACCGCGGACATGTTACTCGAACCAATTCTTGTAGATCGCCTGGTAGCTGCCGTTCTCGGTCGAGATATGCAGCCACTGGTCCACGAACGCTTTGAGCGCCACGTCGCGCTGCAGCCAGTAGGCTTTCTCGGAGAAATCGAACGGCTTCTCCGGGTGCACGGCGCAGAGCACGCCGGGATGCAGCTTCTGCTGATAGCGCGTCTCGGAGGCGTCGGTCATCATCAGGTCGGCGTCGCCCTTGGCGATCTCGTCGAAGATGGTGACGTTGTCGGGGTGGACGCGGATGTCGGCTGACTTGATGTTGGCGCGGGCGAAGCGCTCGTTGGTGCCGCCCGGATTGACCACGACCCGGGTGCCGGGCTTGTCGATGTCGGACAGCGTCTGGTACTTCGAGGTGTCGGTGCAGCGCGCGATCGGGGTCTTGCCCTCGCGCATGATCGGCGTCGAGAACAAGCCCTTCTTCTGGCGGTCGAGCGTGATCGATACGCCGCCCATCGCGACGTCGAACTTGTCGGCCTCGAAATCCTTCATGAGCTGCGGCCAGCTCGTCGGCACGAACTCGACCTTGACGCCGAGCGCCTTGCCGAGCGCCTCGGCCATGTCGACGTCGAAGCCGGAGAATTTTCCGGTCGCCTTGTCGAGATAGGTGAAGGGCTTGTAGTCGCCGGTCATTCCGACCCGTAAGCTGCCGCGCTGCACGATCTCGTCGAGGCGCGAGGGCTGGTCGGCGAGTGCGGCAGTGGCGAGACCGCAGGCCAGCACGGCTGCGGTCACGGCGGCGACGGTCCGGTTGAAAAATCCCATATTGAATCACCTCGCATGATGTGGCCGCGCTATTCATAGCGGAGGTCGCCACGCGCGACGAGGGGCAAGCAGGAAGGTTGGTTGATGAGCATTTCCTTGGTGCAGGCGTCGGTCGAGGTGTTCGTGCCTTATCTTCACAACCTCTCGGGGGTGCTCGACAAGGCCGCTGCCTTTGCCGAGGCGCGCCGCATCGATCCGGCCGACCTGCTGCAGGCCCGGCTGGCGCCTGACATGTACAACCTGATCCGGCAGGTCTGCGAAGCCAACCGCCACGCCACCATTGCTTGCGCGCTGCTCGCCGGCCGCGCGCAGCCGACCGTTGCCGACAGCGACACGGATATGGCCGGGTTGAAGGCGCGGATTGCAACCGCGATCGACGATGTGCGCAGCGTGCCACCTGCGGCGATCGAGGAGGGCGCGAAGCGGGAGGTCAGCTTCACCTTCCGCAACGGTGCGACGCGCGGCTTCGACGATGGCCGCTCATTGCTGCTCACGTTCAGCCTGCCGCAGTTCTTCTTTCACGTCACCACGGCCTACGACATCCTGCGTCACGCCGGCGTGCCGCTGGCGAAGCCGGACTATCTGGGCGCGCGGAGGTAGGCGCTTCCGGGGCGGAACGGCAGGCGGCCTCGAGGTCCACAAAATACGAATGGCCAGGATGGAACCCGGCCATGGGATTTGGAGACATCGCAACGAAGACGGAGTGGTCCGGGCGGCCGGAGCGCTACCTCTCGCTGGGCGCAACCGGGCCCTTGCCGGTCATCTCGTTCTTCAGCGCCTCGAAGCGCTCGATCGCCTCTCGCGCGCGGGTGTCGACCGTCTTGACGGCAGCTTCGGCGGTCATCGGTCCGCTGCTCACGGCGATCGAGGTCGGCCCGACGGTCTCGTCGACATAGTAGCCGTCCTCGCCCCGCCGTGCCGTCCAGCGGAAGCGGATCGCGGAAATCGGCCCAGGTCCGAGCTTGGTGTAGCCGTCGGCCTGATCGAGAGAGACGACAGTCGCGGCAGCCTTCTTCGACGACGGCGCCGCCTTGTCTGCCGACCTCGTCGCTTCAGGCTGATCGAGAATGCTCGCTATCGTTGCGAGCGCGTGCTCGGTCGCAACACTCATGGCCGCCTCTGTTCCCACCGGCGCGCGCAAAATCCGGCGCCGATAGTCACAGTTGTAGCTGGATTTGGCCAAGTTGCAAGAATGCGTTGAAAGTTGGGCGCCAAAGCGGTGGAGAAAGGTCCTGACATCCGCGTGATGAGAGCGGGTCCTGCCTCGTCGCCGACGGGACAGGACCATTACATCGGCCGGACGACTACAAGACGTCCTGATTGATCACGTTCTGCCGAATCGGATCGCCATCGAGCACGCTGAGAATGTTGCGCGCCGTCTGCTCGCTCATGCGATCGACCGCCTCTCGCGTCACGCCGGCGACGTGCGGAGCCATGATCACGTTGGGCAGCGCATGCAGTGCGTGGCCGACCGGCGGCGGCTCCTGCTCGAACACGTCGAGGCCAGCGCCGGCGAGGCGGCCGGACACCAGTGCGTCGTACAGCGCGGCCTCGTCGATCAGGCCGCCGCGCGCGGTGTTGATCAGGTAGGCGGAAGGCTTCATCAGCCGCAGGCGCGCGGCGTTGAACAGGCCGATGGTCTCCGGGGTCTTCGGGCAGTGGATGCTGACGAAGTCGGCGCGCGGGAGCGCAGTGTCGAGATCGGCAACGGGCTCGCAGCCCGCGGCGGTGATGTCGGCTGCGGGCTTGTAGGGATCGTAGACCAGGACCTGCATCTCCATCGCGAGGCAGCGCTTGGCGGTGCGGGTGCCGATGCGGCCGAAGCCGATGATCAGCACGGTCTTGCCGTAGAGATCGAACGGCAGCACGCCGAGGCGCGCGCCCCAGGTGCCGTCCTTGACCATCGCATGCATCTCGTTGGCGCGCTTGGCCAGCGTCAGCATCATGAACAGCGCCTGCTCGGCAACCGAGGGCGAGTTCGCCGTGCCCGCGACCATCAGCGGCACCTTGTGCCTGGAGAGCGCGGGCACATCGACCGCGTCGAAGCCGACGCCGATTCGGGTGACGACTTTCATGTCGCCGGCCGCGATCAGCTCCGGCTCTCCGAAGCGCGTGGCGCCGAGCGCGACGCCGTGCACCGGCGCGTGGGACTTCAGCAGGTCGGAAAAATCCACCGCCGAGATCATGTTGGGGAACTCGATCATCTCGACATCATCGCGCGCCGCCAGCAGCGCGCGGCCCTTGGCCGAGAAGGATTCCGTGACGAGGATCTTGTTCTTGTTGGTTGCCGTCCTGGTGGTCATGTCCTGCCCTTGAAGCTTCTTATGCTCGTCAGATGACGAGGCCTGAAGCCTCATTTAGCAGGTGCATGTTGTTGAGGTCCATTGCCATGCGCAGAGGGCTGCCATCCCGCGCGCCGGCGTTGGGGTTGACCCGCCCGCAGACCGGCGTCTCGTTGAGGGTGAAGTAGACAAGCGTCTCCATGCCCATCGGCTCGGTGACGTCGAGCAGCGCCTCGAACGGCTCAATCCCAGGCTCCGCATGCGGCTTGGTCTCGGCGATGTGCTCGGGCCGGATGCCGAGCAGCAGCGGCTCGTTCCGCGACACGGATTGATAGCGCGCGGCGCGCGCCGGCGGCAGCGGAAAGGCGATCCGGTCGGTGAGGCGGATGTGGAGCCGGCCATTGGCCTCCTCGAGCCGGCACGGCACGAAGTTCATTGCGGGCGAGCCGATGAAGCCGGCGACGAAGCGTGTCGCCGGATTGTGGTACAGCTCGTTCGGCGTGCCGATCTGCTCGATGCGGCCCTTGTTCATGACCACGACACGATCGGCCAGGGTCATCGCCTCGACCTGGTCGTGGGTGACGTAGACCGTCGTGGTGCGGACCTTCTGGTGCACCTTCTTGATCTCGATGCGCATCTGCACGCGCAACTTGGCGTCGAGGTTGGACAGCGGCTCGTCGAACAGGAACACCTTGGGATTGCGCACGATCGCACGGCCCATCGCGACGCGCTGGCGCTGGCCGCCGGAGAGCTGCTTGGGCTTGCGGTCGACGAGGTCGGCGATGTCCAGCATGCGCGCGGCCTCCGCCACGCGGCTCTTGATCTCGGCCTTCGGGTAGTGCTTCAGCCGCAGCCCGAACGACATGTTCTCGGCCACCGTCATGTGCGGGTAGAGGGCGTAGTTCTGGAACACCATGGCGATGTCGCGATCCTTCGGCGGCACGTCGTTGACGACGTCGCCGCCGATGGTGATGTCGCCGTCGGAGATGTCCTCGAGCCCTGCGATCATCCGCAATGTCGTCGACTTGCCGCAGCCGGACGGGCCGACCAGCACGACGAACTCGTGGTCGGCGATATCGAGATCGATGCCCCTGACCGCCTCGACGTCGTCGTAACGCTTCACGACCTTGCGCAAGCTCACTTCAGCCATCTGTGATCAACCCCCGTCATCAGCCTTTGGTCGCGCCGGCGGTGAGCCCGGCAATGTAATAGTCCATCAGGAACGCGTAGATGATCAGCGGCGGCGCCGCGCCCAGCAGCGCGCCGGTCATGATCTGTCCCCAGTTGAAGACGTCGCCCTTGATCAGGCTCGTGACGATGCCGACCGGCAGCACCAGTTGGTCGGTCGAGGTCGTGAACACCAGCGGATACAGGAACTGCGCCCAGGAGACGGTGAAGGCGAAGATCGTCGCGGCGATCAGACCGGGCAGGGCGACGGGAATGAAGATCCGCGTCAGCGTCTGCAGCCAGGAGGCGCCGTCGATGATCGCGGCCTCGTCGAGCTCCTTCGGGATCGAGGCGAAATAGCCGATCATGATCCAGGTGCAGAACGGCACCGTCAGGGTCGGATAGATGAACAGCAGCACGTACCAGCGATTGATCAACTGGATGCCGGTGACGTCGCCGATCAGCGCGAACATCTTGAACAGCGGAATGAACAGCAGGCTGTCCGGGATCAGATAGGTCAGGAATACGCCGGTCGCCAGCGTCGCCGAGCCCCAGAACTTCATCCGCGACAGCGCGAATGCGGCGGGGATGCTGATCAGCATGGTGATGATCACCACGACGATCGAGACCATGGCCGAGTTGAAGAAGAAACGCTGAAACTGGTTCGAGGTGAGCAGCTCGACATAGTTCTCCAGCGTCGGATGGAACACCCACCACGGATTGGTCGCCGCGGAGATCTCCGCGCTGCCCTTCAGCGAGGTGATCAGCATGTAGAGCGGCGGCACCAGCGAGAAGATCGCGAACAGCGTCAGGAAGAAATACGACCAGCGCAGCGCCCAGGCGCGGTCGCGGCTCATCGAGCCATATTTGACGGTACGGGTCGGGCCGGCCTTGTCGATCGTGACGGTGCTCATCAGGACTCGTTCCCCCGCTTGTTGACGTCGCGCAGGATGAAGATGGCGGCGACCGCCAGGATCGGCACCATGAACAGCGAGACGCTGGCGCCGAGCGGAATGTCGCTGCCCTCGATGCCGACGCGGAACGCCCAGGTCGCGAAGATGTGCGTCTTGTCGAGCGGGCCGCCGGCGGTGAGGATGCGCACGATGTCGAAATTGGCGAACGTCACGATCAGAGAGAACAGCGTCGTGATCGCGATGATGTTGCGCATCATCGGCAGGGTCACGTACCAGATCCGCTGCCACCAATTGGCGCCGTCGATCGCCGCGGCCTCATAGAGCTGATCCGGGACAGATTTCAGCGAGGCCAGGTACATGATCATGAAGAACGGCGCGCCGTACCAGATGTTGACCAGGATCACCGAGAACCGCGCCCAGGCGGCATCCCCGGTCCACGGGATCGGGCCGATGCCGAAGAAGGCGAGCGTGTAGTTGAAAGCGCTGTAGGACGGGTCGAACAGCCACAGCCAGGCCAGCGTGCTCATCGCCGGCGGGATCACCCAGGGTACCAGCAGCATGCCGCGCCATTTGCGCTGCCCCTTGGCGGGGATGTTGTGGACGAAATGAGCGACGATGAAGCCGATCAGCGCCTTGAACACGACGGCCGTGATGGCGAAGATGCAGGATTGCTTGACGACCAGCCAGAACGTGTCGCGCTTGAACAGGAACTCGAAATTGCCGAAGCCGACGAAGCGCTGCATCGACTTGTTCAGGGTCGCCAGATGCACCGAATACAGGGCGGGATAGACGACCAGGAGCACGATCAGCAGGATCAGCGGCAGCGTCATCAGGAAAGCGGCGGTCGATTTCCGCTTCAACGCCCTGTGCAGACCATTGCGGCGGGCCGCGCGAGGGCGGGCGACGGCGTTTTCACCGATGGCGGCATCAACCATGAGAAAAGGCTCCTCGTGATGTCCCCTGCGACAGCGGGGTCCTCACTGGATGGGAAACACTGACAAGGTGAAAGGGGGCGGCCCGCCTGCTGAAGCGGACCGCCGGCGTTGCTTCGAGCATGCCTCAGCTGCGCATGAAGCCCTCGCACTCGCCTTCGGCCCAGGCGAGGGTCGATTCCATCTTCTCGCCCTGGGCGTAGCGCAGGCACATCTTGGTCATCGTCGCCTGCGCATAGATCTGCTGCGCGATCTTGGGCGGAGCAGGGGAGGCTGCGATCGACAGCGTCTGGTGATTATAGGGGTTGGGATAGTGATAGAGGGTCCCCTTCGGCGGTCCCTCCTCCTGCCACACCTTGAGCGTCGTCAGCTTCTGATAGGCCGGCAGATCGTAGCCGCCGCTCGCCACCACCATCTTCTCGATCGATGACGGCTTCGACAGGTGCACGATCAGGCTCTTGGCCGCCTCCTTGTTCTTGGAGAACGACCAGATGCTCCAGAAGTAGGGCAGGAACGGCGCGAAGCGGCCCTTGGGGCCGGCCGGGAAGCCGTGAGTCCAGCACTGCTCGGCGATCTGCGGCGCGTCGCGCTTGGCCACCGCCCAGGCGCTCGGCGGATTCATGATCATCGCGCCCCTGCCCGAGACCAGCCATTTGTTGTTCGATGCGTCGTCCCACGAGGCGACATCCGGCGGCAGCGCCGCGATCAGCCGCTTGTAGAACTCGAGCGCCTGGCGCACGGCATCCGTCTTCACCGTGACATCGCCCTTGGCGTTGACGAGATCCGCGCCGAACGCCTGGAAGAACGCGCCGGCGGAGTCCACGCTGTCGGTGGTTTCGCCAAGCCCGATGCCGAACGGCACGCCAGCCTTATGGCAGGCCTCCGCCGCTTTCAGGAAGGTCTCCGTGGTCCAATTGTCGGCCTTCGGTGGAGATCCGGCCGGATACATCTCCTGCACGTCGATGCCCGCATGCTTCTTCATCAGATCGATGCGGGAGCAGGGACCCTTGATCTGACTGCCGACGCAGGCCGGCACGGCGAGCCATTTGCCGCCGGACTGTCCGAGATATTTGACGGTGCCGTTGACCTCGCCGTTCTCCTGGATGATCGGCTCCATGATGTCGTTGACCGGCTCCAGCAGTTCCGCATGCGCATGCGGCCACCAGGTCGGCATGGCGATCAGATCGTGGCCGGACTTCGCGGCGCCCTCGGCGGCGATCGTCAGCTCGATCTTCTTGCCCTGGCTGGTGATGTAGTCGATCTGAACCTCGACCTTCTCCTTGGCGGCCCACTCGTTGACGAGATCGGTCGAAGCCTGGTTGGCGCCCGGAACCCAATGGTCCCAGAAGCCGATCGAGAGCTTGCCGGCGGCGTGGGCGCCACGCACATAGGGCGCGGCAATCATGACCGCCGAGGTGGCAGCGGTCGCAGCAACGAATTGTCGGCGGTTCAGCTTCCTCCGTGACATGGCGTTCCCTCCCTGGTGAGCCAAGCATTCTGTCGATGCGAATCCGATTTGTTAGTTGTTGCGTCGCGTCATGCGCGCATGGATTTCGCTTGGATGCAATCAGAGCAGAATTGCGAGCGGCTGTCGAGAAAGCCGGTGAGGCGAATCCTAGAACTAATGGCGTGCACATTTCGTCGCAGGTTCCGCAACTGATTGCATCGCAGTGCTGAGCGTTGCAGTGCAAAGCGCGTCTCGGCCGAGCAGGAAGCCGAGAGGAACCAGTGCAGCTGGGCACGTCCGATGCATCGCGCCGCGTGCGGCAGATGGACTTGCGCGTTGCGGCAACGGTAGAATTCGTTGGAATCATGGTCGTCACGACCAGCGACTGCGCACGGAGCCTGAACTGATGATGATGAGCCCCGGCATCTGGCGCCGGTCTTTCCGGTGCATCGCAATAGGAGTGTCAATAGGCCTCATTGGCCTTGTGGGCCTGCCGCGTCAGCCTGCCGCGCAGGGCCTGTTCAAGGGCGTCGAGCAGGGTGCGCGCGAAGGCAACAGGGCGGCGGGCCCGGTCGGCGGTGTGCTCGGCGGCGCGATCGGCGGTGTCGTCGGCGTGGTCACCGGCGTGACCGGGGCGTTCACCGGCAACAGCGGCCAGCAGAGTGCGCAGCCCGAGGCGCCGCCGGCCGAGGGCAGGAAGGCGAAGCCTTCCAAGGCGACGAAGACGAGCAAGGTCGCCAAGGCGACGCCGATGCTGACGCAGCCGGGCGCCCCGCAACTCACGGCCGACCAGATCGTCGCCAACAGCGATAGCAATATCGAGCGCCTGAAGACCGGGCTGAACCTGACGGAAGAGCAGGCGAAGAACTGGGGTCCGTTCGCCAACGCGATGCACGCGCTCGGCCGCAACGGCGCGGATCGACTCGAGCTGCGCATCGCGCGGTCGAAGCGCGATCCGCCGGACGACATCGTCGAGCAGATGCGCAACGAGGCTCAGTTCCTGGTCGATCGCGCCGCCGACCAGCGCGCGGTGGCCGACACATCGGAACCGCTGTTCACCAGCCTCGACGACAAGCAGAAGCAGATCTTCATCGACGAGATGGTGCGCCTGAGTCGCGAGCGCGGGCTGGACTAGCTCAACGGAGTTGGCGTCGTCGCGGCCGTGCCCGTTGGCAGCAGCGGCGTGCCGTGACGCATGACCACCGCACTCGCGCCGCATCGCGGTGTATTAATACCCTCAAATGGCCATTGGTCGCGCGGCATGCACATTTTTCGGGCACGAGCGGGCGCGGCTCGCGCAACGTGCCGGCCAACATCGCTGCCTCTGCAACCGAATTGCGATGCAGTTTGATGTACATTGCAATTGTATTACATGGAGAGCCGGAGCCGGCAGGGCGGTCTTCGCAGGCGTGCTGAATCGCAGCAGCGATCGGGCGGCTAACGATCAGCAGGCCGTTCGGCTCGATTTCTTGGAGGATTATTGTTGTCGAGAGTGCGACTGCGCCGGTGGATCGAGAACCGGTTGGGGATTGACACCGCCAGCACCGAAAGCCGCCTCGATGCGGATGTGAAACGCTTCGTCGATGCGCTGCAAGCGGAGTTGATCGCCGCGAAGGACGAGTCCGAGCGGTACAGGCGCATCACGGAAGAAAGGGGCGTGATCATGGGCCGCCTGCGCGACGAGCGCGACGGCTATAGGCTGGAGTGGGAGGCGGCGTCCGCGGAGCTTCGCCGGCTGGCGCGTAAGCGCCTGGCCGTGGTCTCGGACAATGGAGCGACGCGCCCCTCCGGCAATGGCCGCGACGCGGCCCTGAGGAATTCTCCGCCTTCCACGCTGCGGGTGCTGTGCGTCGGCACCGGCCGGGACGGCACGACGTCGCTGACGCGGATGATGCAGGAGGTGTTCGACAACCAGGGCAACGGCGACAGGGCCGTGCACGAATGGGCGTCGAGCGAGCTCAATGAGCTGTTCTGCCAGCTCAAGGAAACCAACGATCCCAGCTTCGCGGATCAGATTCGTCAGACGATCCTCGATTGCCCCCATGCTTGCGTCGTCGGCAACGGCTACGCGGCCGTGCTGCCGATCATCGCCGAGCTCCTCGGCGATCAGGTCACGCTGGTGCATCTGCGCCGGCGTGACCGCGCGGCATGCATCGCAAGTCTGGTGGAGAATGCCGAGCTGTCGCCGCAGAACCACCTCTACTACGCCGACTCGCCGGCCGCGCAGCGCAAGCGTCCGACCGCTTTCCACTTCGGAGAGATGTCGAAGCAGCAATGGATGGATCTGTCGCTGGCCGAGAAGTTCGGCTGGTACTACGACAAGACCCACGCCTTGATCGAACGCTACAAGAGCCTGTTCCCGAACACGCTCTCCGTCGATACCGAGGACCTCAACGCGGACAGCGTGCGCCTCGCGCTGGCCCAAGCGGCCGGCAGTGCCGAGGCGCCGCGCGCCTTCCACGTCAACCGGTTCGTCGATCTGCGCCATGTACCGCCCGATCGCCGCAGCTTCGTGCAGCGGCTCCTCGGCCAGCTCGACGTCCAGAAGCTCGCCCATGACGACCTGTACGGGCTGCGGCAGGTGCTCAACGAGATGATCTATCATCTCTCGCATTTTCCCGACGCGGCGCCGGGCGCGGTGGATGAGCTGCGCTGGACGCTGACTGAGATGCACGGCCTTCTCGACAGCCGCATCCGCGACGTTCGCGAACTGATGGAGCGGGTCGGCGTGACGCCCGAGACCGCCGGCGCTGTGAACGGCCACCGCGCGCCGCAGGCAAGCCCTGGAGCGCACCCTGGTCGTTGGCCAGGCGCCCGGCTCTGAGCACGGGGAGGCGGCGGGCGCCTCGCCAGCGTTGCGCAGCCAGCCGGTCCATCGCACGCACTGCGATCAGCAACAAGTTCGGGGACGTGGAAGAGGACGAGATCGTCGCAAAGCTGATCTGAGAACGACCCGCCGGCTCCGCACCGGCGGGTTTAGTGTTTGGCCCGGACTACGCCCTAGTCGAACGCCTCTGGTTTGGTTTTTCCAGTCCCTTCGCACTTTGGACACTCACGATAGGGCTCGTTTTTCTTGCCCCATCGAACCGGCCGCATTTCCACGTGATAGCCTTTGCCCGCGCAAGCTTCGCATTGTGTCATGCCAACTCACCTCCTCTCGAAGCCCATGGTTGGGCCGCGGGGGCGAGTGCATCCCCTTATGCAATCGGCAACAACGCACCCGGTCAAAGCATCGCGCTTGGCATCCGGACAGCTTCAAGGAATGGCCGAGCGCGAGCCTTTGCCCTCGACAGGACCGCCAAGCACAAGGACAGCCAGAGCAGGGCAGTCAGCAGGACAAGGCCGAAAGCAATCCTGAGCGCATTGTGCCTTGGATTGCGCGCTGGAAGCCTAAGCGCTCTGCAAATTATTGATTTTATTGATGTCTTGGCGGAAGGGGTGGGATTCGAACCCACGGTACCCTTGCGGGCACGCCGGTTTTCAAGACCGGTGCCTTAAACCACTCGGCCACCCTTCCATCCGGCGTCGTGTCCGGGACGTCGGTGACGTCCACGCCACGGCGGCGCGGTATCGACGCGATCCTTGTTTAGGGTGCGGGCTTGCGGCTCGTCAACGGCGCATTCACGCCTGCCCGGACGGCCTCAGCTCAAAGCCCGCGCTCACCTGAGCGCAAAAGCCATCAGGCCGGAGCACAAGATTGCCGTGCTCAGCGCTGCCAGGGCGAGAAAGCTCCCCGAGAGCAAGTCTTGGTGTCGCAACGCTTGATGTCGTAAATCTTGGTGTCGCATGGGCCACCTGCTGCGGCTGCGCTACCGGTCCGATCTCGCACCGGCCGGAGAAAACCGAGGGCCGGGCGATGAGCGGTCTGGATGATCTGCTGGTCGAAACTGCCAGCTTCAGGGATGCTCCTGAAGTGTCGTTATTGAAGCGGACGCAAACATCGACGCGGACGAGAGCCGACCATGGCGTCGGCTGTCCGATCCGTCCGGACTCAGGCCCGCGAGCGGACGCCTTCAAACGCATGAGCAAGGAAGATCCCGGCGCCAACCAAGCCCATCACTGCCGTCATTGCTTCGATCATAGCGAACACACCCTGTTGCGCCCCACGTGAAGCAAACGACGTGCAGCCCTGCACAGTCAAAATGATTCAGGTCCCGGGAAATGAGAACACTCGTAGGTGAGGATTTCACGCAACATATGTGTCCAAAAAGGTGCACTCGCAACACGGAGGCACAGCGGAGGTGCACGCCTGGGCGGCCACCGTCCACGTCACAACCGCAGGAAAGCTCCGGTTAACCACGGCGGGGCCCACCCCATTTCCGCCGTCTTCGGGTTGCGTTATCCTTGTGCATTGAGTTGCGGGGATGCGACTCGGGGACAAGCCGGGACGCGCGGGCCTGACGGGATGGCTCGGCTGCGACCGGCACATTGGTAATTGGGGTCGATGGGGATTGGTCAAACAGATCCGGTCGAGAGAGCGGTGCGCAGTGCCGTCGCCGTCCTCGCCTGCCTGATGGTCGCGAACTGCGCCTCGTCCAACAAGTTCGCCAGCAAGGTCGATCCGAAATACGGCGTGTCGTCGAGCCCGCGCGTCGTCGGATTCGGCGAGCCGGTGCCGAAGGGCGGTGGCGTCTACCGCATCGGCAAGCCCTATACCGTCGCCGGCAAGACCTATGTTCCCGAGGAGGACACCAACTATCGCGCCGAGGGCATGGCCTCCTGGTATGGCGATGATTTTCACGGCCGGCTGACAGCCAATGGCGAGGTCTTCGACATGACGTCGCTGACGGCCGCCCATCCGACGCTGCCGCTGCCGAGCTACGCCCGCGTCACCAATCTCGCCAACGGCAAATCGCTCATCGTCCGCATCAATGATCGCGGCCCGTACCACGGCAACCGGCTGATCGACGTCTCCAACAAGGCGGCCGATCTGCTCGAGTTCAAGGGCAACGGCGTCGCCCGCGTCCGCGTCGAATATGTCGGCCGCGCCCCTCTCGAAGGGTCCGACGATACCCAACTGATGGCAACCCTGCGCACCGGCATCCCGGCGCCGGCGCCTTCTCTCGTCCGCGTCGCCTCCGCCCGGCCGTTCGTTCCCGAGATCGGCTCAGGCCGCCCGATTCGCGGCGAGGTCCCGCTGCCCGAGGGGCGTCCCTACACGCTCGGCAACGGTTCGGCCGACATGGCTTCGATGGCGGCGACCTCGGAAATGTCGGCGTCGAGCAGGACACGGGGCCGCAACCTCGAGAACCCGCGCGCCGTGTCCTATGACCAGGACGGCCGCTACGTCTCGCAAGGCAGGGCAGAGCCGAACGACGGCGCCAACGAGGCGCGCGACATCATGAGCGGCCGCGGCCTGTACTGAACTCCGCCAAGCACGGCTTGTTCACGTGAACCGCCCCCATGCCGGGGCGGTTTTGATTCCGGCGATCAACACAGCTCTATTGGGCCGAGAACGGCACGCGCGCTCTCGCCGAGTAGGTCCAGACGCGGGTGCTGCCGCCGATGCCGCCCAACTCGGCGCCGAGCCCGAGACTGGCGCCGCCCTGAGTCCTGATGCCGAGACCGCCCGTGGCGCGGGCCGACCAGCCCTGCAGCAGCGGGGTCGATGCCAGACCGGTGCCGCCGTCGGCGAGCGTGTTGGCATCCTGCTTGTTGAAGTAATAGTCGCCATACATGCCGACAAAGGGCGTCAGCACGATGCCGCTGTCGAACCAGGCCACCGGGTAGGCGGCTCTCAGGCCACCGGAGGCGCGGCCGCTGGCGAAGTCATTGGTGCCCTGCCGGGTACCGAGCGAATCGGTATACGCATTCTGGTGCTCCCACAGCGCGTAGACCTTGGCCGAGGGCTCGAGCAGGAAGCCGTAGGCCTTGTACATGCCCGTCAGTCCCGTCGACGCCATCCAGCGCTCGCCGTTGAAATTGCCCTGCGCCGTCCCGGCCGTGCCGTTATAGCCGATGCCGGAATAAGCGACCGTCGCATCGTAGCGGAGTGTCGGCAAGATCTTCCAGCCGAGATAGGCGCCAACCGTCCAGCCGTCTCCCTTGAGCTTCCCGTTGATATCCTGCTCGGTATAGCTGAAGGTCTCATAGCCGCCGAGCACGCCGATCAGGACATTTGGCGTCGCCTTGTAGGTCAACCCCATCAGCGCGTTGATCTGCTGGCCGTAGAGCGAGGTTTGGCTTGCCTGAGTGACGCCGAACGTGCTCGTCGTGCTCCAACGGTCGATGTTCGTGCCACGCACATCGGCCCAGAGCAGCCATTGCTTGTCCTCGTGCCATTTTCGCAACGCCTTCTTCGGTGTCTGCTGGTCGATCGCTGCGAACGCATTGTCGATGCGCGACCGGCCACGGGCGGATCTGCCATCCGGGCCGGGGTTTCCGCCACGGTCTGTAAAGGCATCGCTGCCCGGATTGGCAGAGCTCGGGGCCGCCGCGGCGTCGTCCTGGTCCCGCGGGTCAGCCGAGAAGTTGAAGCGCATGCGGCCGTTGCTGGGCGTCACGAACGCGCCGCCATCATTGAAGCCATCAGCGATGGCATCGTCGATCGCCCCGGAAATGGCCTGGCCTGAGTTCTGAGCCACCATCTTGGTGACGTTGAGCTGCAACGCGCGAAGCCTGACGCTGTCGAGCGGAACGTTCACGGTCTGCGCAAGGCCGGGCGAGGTGCTCGCCGCAAAGGTTGGGCTGCCGGTATAGCTTGCGATGATGGTGTGGCTGCCCACCGCAAGCGCGGATGTGGTGAAGGCCGCAACGCCGCCGCTCAGCGTCGCGGTCCCGATCGGCGTGCCGTTGTCGCTGAACGTGACCGTGCCCGCCGGCGTTCCACCAGACCCTGTGACCGTTGCCGTGAACGTCACGGGTTGACCGCCCTGGCTCGGGTTCTGCGACGAGCTCAGGGTTGTCTGCGTCGTCGCCGACAAATAGGTGAACCGGTCCGCGACTGAGGTCGCGGACGCCTGCCCGTTGTTGGTCACGGTCACATCGACCGCCCCGGTGCCGGGGGGCGAGGTGGCCGTCATCGAGGTCGCGGAATTGACGGTGTAGCTCGCCGCATTGACGGCGCCGAACTTCACGCCTCCCGCGCCGGTGGTGCCGGCGAAGCCGGTGCCGGTGATGGTGACCGTGGTGCCGCCGGCTGCGGGGCCTGACGTCGGCGAGATCGATGTCACGGTGGGCGCGCCGATATAGGTGAACTGGTCAGCCGCCGAGGCCGCCGAGGTGCCGCCGGCGGTGGTGACCCTGATGTCGACGGTGCCGGTCCCCGCTGGCGATGTCGCGGTGATCGATGTGGCCGAGTTGACCGTGAAGCCGGTCGCGGCGATGGCGCCGAAATTCACCGCGGTCGCCCCGGTGAAGCCGGTGCCGGTGATGGTGACCGAGGTGCCGCCGATCCCAGGTCCGGAGGTTGGTGCGACCGAGGTGACGGTCGGAGCTGTCGTATAGGTGAATTGATCGGCCGCAGAGGTGGCCGAAGTGCCGCCCGCGGTGGTCACCCTCACATCGACCGTGCCGGTGCCGGCGGGCGCGGTCGCGGTGATCGAGGTGGCCGAGTTGACCGTGAAGCCGGTCGCCGGCGTCGCACCGAAATTAACCGCCGTGGCTCCCGTGAAGCCGGTGCCGGTGAGGGTCACGGAAGTGCCCCCCGCCAACGGCCCGGCAGTCGGCGCGATAGACGTCACGGTCGGTACCGGCGAGTAGGTAAACTGGTCGGCCGCCGACGTCGCCGAGGTGCCGCTCGGGGTGGTCACGCGGACGTCGACGGTGCCGGTCCCCGCCGGAGAGGTCGCCGTGATCGAGGTGGCGGAATTGACCGTGAAGCCGGTCGCTGGCGTGGCGCCGAAATTGACCGCGGTCGCCCCGGTGAAGCTGGTGCCGGTGATGGTCACGGAGGTGCCGCCGGCGACAGGCCCGGATGTCGGCGAAATCGATGTCACGGTCGGCGGGCCGATGAAGGTGAACTGATCCGCTGCCGACGTCGCCGAGGTGCCGCCCGCGGTGGTGACGCGGACGTCCACCGTGCCGGTCCCAGCGGGCGAGGTCGCGGTGATCGAGGTGGCCGAGTTGACCGTGAAGCCGGTCGCAGGCGTCGCGCCGAAATTGACCGCGGTGGCGCCGGTGAAGTTCGTGCCTGTGACGGTCACCGTGGTGCCGCCAGCCGCCGGACCTGACGTCGGCGAGATCGAGGTGACGGTCGGTGCGGGGATGTAGGTGAACTGGTCGGCCGCAGAGGTCGCCGAGGTGCCGCCGGCGGTCGTGACGCGCACGTCGACAGTGCCGGTGCCGGCCGGCGAGGTCGCGGTGATCGAGGTCGCCGAGTTGACTGTGAAGCCGGTCGCGGGCGTGGCGCCGAAATTCACTGCCGTTGCGCCGCTGAGGCCGGTGCCGGTGATCGTCACCGCGGTGCCGCCGGCACCAGGGCCCGATGTCGGCGAGATCGAGGTCACCGTCGGTGCGGCTACATAGGTGAACTGGTCAGCGGCACTGGTTGCCGACGTTCCGCCGGCGGTTGTGACGGTCACGTCGACCGTGCCGGTCCCGGCCGGCGACGTTGCCGTGATCGAGGTTGCCGAGTTGACCGTGAAGCCGGTCGCCGGCGTCGCGCCGAAATTGACCGCCGTCGCTCCGCTGAAGCCGGTGCCGGTGATCGTGACTGACGTGCCACCGGTTGTCGGACCTGCGGTCGGCGAGATCGAGGTCACGGTCGGTACCGCGACATAGGTGAATTGATCCGACGCCGATGTGGCCGAGGTGCCGCCTATCGGAATCGTCACCCGGACATCGACCGTACCGGTCCCAGCGGGCGATGTCGCGGTGATCGAGGTGGCCGAATTGACCGTGAAGCCGGTCGCAGGCGTCGCGCCGAAATTGACCGCGGTGGCGCCGGTGAAGTTCGTGCCGGTGATGGTGACCGTCGTGCCGCCGGCCACCGGCCCCGAGGTCGGCGAGATCGAGGTGACGGTCGGTGCGGGGATGTAGGTGAACTGGTCGGCCGCCGAGGTGGCCGAGGTGCCACCGGCGGTCGTGATGCGGACGTCGACTGTGCCCGTTCCCGCTGGCGAAGTCGCGGTGATCGAGGTCGCCGAGTCGACCGTGAAGCCGGTCGCCGGCGTGGCGCCGAAATTGACCGCGGTGGCTCCGCTGAAGTTTGTGCCGGTGATGGTCACCGTGGTGCCGCCGGCGCCGGGGCCCGAGGTCGGCGAGATCGAGGTCACGGTCGGTGCGGGAATGTAGGTGAACTGATCGGCGGCAGACGTTGCCGATGTTCCGCCCACAGTAGTGACGGTCACATCGACGGTGCCGGTCCCGGCCGGCGACGTCGCGGTGATCTGGGTGGCCGAGTTGACCGTGAATCCGGTCGCAGACGTGGCGCCGAAATTGACCGCGGTCGCGCCGGTGAAGCCGGTGCCGGTGATGACGACAGATGTACCGCCGGAGCCGGGGCCTGATGTCGGCGCGATCGACGATACCGTGGGCGCGGCCACATAGGTGTATTGATTCGCCGGCGCCGCCTGGGAGGGGGCGCCATTGGTGACCGTCACATTGACGGTGCCCGCCGACCCGACCGGCGCGACCGCCGTGATCTGGGTGCTGGAGTTGACCACGTAGCTCGTCGCATTGTTCGAACCGAACTTCACGCCGCCGGCGCCCGTGGTCCCCGTGAATCCGGTGCCGGTGATGACGACCGAGTTGCCGCCCGCGGTCGGCCCGGAATTCGGTGACAATGCGGTGACGGAGAGGCTGGGCGTGACGTTCGTGAGCGAGATGGTCAGGCCACTATCGGTGGTGCCGAACGTGCCAGTGCCAACATCAGTCGTCGACGAATAGTTCAGCACGATCGTGTCTGAGGTCGTCGGCGGCGCCGTCGTCATCGTCAGATTATAAGTTACGTAGTAGGCATTGCCGTTATTGGGATCAATCGTCTCTATCGGCGTGATCGTGTAGACGCCCCCATTCGAACCAGCGATCGATGCGGATGTGTCGGATCCGGCCCCCGTAATCGGGAAACCAGTATTTGTGTCGGTTCCGCACGCATTGTACAGGCCGCTGTTGGCGATTCGATTGTATTGTGTGCCCGTTTTCGGCACGAGCGTCGCGCCGGGACCGGTGGCGCCATTGACGCTGAACGTGATCTGCGAGTTCAGCGCAATGCTGGTCGAAACCGTCAATGCTGACACAGCTCCGCAATTGGCGGCCCAGGCATCACTTGCAGAAAAGGATACGAGGCCCACGACTGCCGAGACAACGGCGTAGCACCGCGCGCCTGCTTTGCTAGCAGAGGCTGTCGCATGGGAGGACGGGCGTGCCGGCGGTCTGTCGAGCGAGAAGCCGAAAGCGTGGGCGATTGCGTACCCCATGGCACGGACCACCATCCAGATCCCGGCAGTGAGATTCACGACGCCCCCTCGCGGCCCGTCCTCGAGCTGGACGATGCCGCTGCAAAATCTTTGATTAAAAATTCGACTGTTATCGTGTGTATTAGGTCGTTTACGTGCATTAGGCCGTGACGGTGCGCGGCGAGCAAGCAGGCAGACGATTGTTCCCGGCAAAACCCAGCCATTGCGAGCACTTTTCGACCGTCAGTTGCAGCTCGGCAACAGGGCAGTGTGTGGTGGAACCGCCTAAGTCCGCCGCGCCTTCCGCGGCAGCACATCTTGCGCGGCAGCTGACTTAGCGCTGCTCGTTCCGAGCGACACCGCCAGAAGTTGTTGCTATCTATGACTGCGCGTGCGGGCTTGACTGCGCCGGTTCCGCCCACTAACAATCTTTGCGAGCATATGCGTCGTGACGCACTGCGTTTTTGACCCATCGCGCGTCGATATTCCGCGCTTCAATGACAAGGCGATCCATCGCCTGCTGCAAGAGGGGGGAGCATGCCGTTAGAGCCCATCTTGGGTCAGATCATGCCCTTTGCCGGCACGACGGTGCCGAGAGGGTGGGCGCTGTGCAACGGCGCCCTGCTGGCAATCCAGACCAATCAGGCGCTATTTTCATTGCTCGGGACCTACTACGGTGGTGATGGCGTCAGAACGTTCGCGCTGCCCGACTTGCGCGGCCGTGCGATTCTCGGATCCACCGGCGGCAGCGGCACCTTTCCTGCCGGCATGACCAGCGGCACGGTTTCGGTGACCCTGAACGCACAGCAGCTTCCAAGCCATAACCACATCGTTTTGGCATCGACGGCGCAGGGAACCGGACGAGGCGCTTCGGCGACCAACAATCTGTTCGGCACCAACACGATTCCGCCGTCCGGCCCAAAGTCTATTTTCGTGACCGCAGGCAGCGGCGAGGTGCCGCTGGCGCCGGGCACGAATGTCCTCAATGAAGGCGGCAATCAAGCTCATAACAACATGCAGCCGTACCTGGTCATCAACTACATGATTGCGCTCAACGGCGTCTTTCCGTCTCGCGACTGAGACTTCGACCGCGAAGCGTTCAGCTCCAGCAAACCGCTTCCATGATTGAGCTTTTCCGAACTGCGCTTCGTGAGAGGCGACACGTTCCCGACATTGATTTGCAATCGATACTTGAAAGGGACTTCGGCGATGTCAGACCCCTTTATCGGCGAAATCCGGCTGTTCGGGTTTCCACGGGTGCCGGATGGCTGGCTGGCCTGCAATGGACAAAGCCTGGCGATCGCACAATACGATACGCTCTATGCCATCATCGGCACTACCTATGGCGGCGATGGCGTGCAGACCTTCAATGCGCCCGATCTGCGCGGCCGGGTGCCGATTGGCCAGGGGCAGGGACCGGCTCTGCCGCTCTATGTGCTCGGCGAGATCGCCGGAGAGGACGGACACGTTCTCATCGAGAACGAGATGCCCGCGCATAGCCACGCGCTGATGTCGTCGACCGTCACGGCGGAAACGCAGACGCCGGGTGCGACCGTCCACCTGGCGACGGCGTCGGCCGGAAATCTGTACGCGCCGGCAGCAGACGCCGCGCCGTATGAGACGATGGCGGCCGGCGTCGCGCTTGCAGGCAACAGTTTGCCGCACAACAACATCATGCCAACGGTCGTGGGCAACTACTGCATCTGCTTCGCCGGCATCTTTCCGTCATCGGGCTGATCGCGCCTCGTCCTACGCGCGTCGGCAGATTTCACGCTTCACTGGATTTGAGGAGAGACCACGTGTCGGACCCGTATATCGGCGAAATCCAGGCCTTCCCGTTTACCTTTGCTGCTCAGGGCTTCAACCAGGCTTGGCTGCCATGCTTCGGCCAGTTGGTGCCGATCCAGCGATTCACACCCCTGTTCGCGTTGATCGGCACCGCCTTCGGCGGCAATGGGACCAGCAATTTTCAACTCCCCAACCTCAGCGGCTGCATCACCAACAGTCAAGGCGACGGTCCGGGCCTTCAGCCACGCGTGATCGGCGAATCGATCGGGAGCAGCACGGTCGGCCTGATCACTAGTGAGATGGCGGCGCACACCCACGGTCTGCAGTTGGGGAGCAAGACGGCCGCAAATGCGGCGCCTGGTCCGGGAACGGCCGGGACCATGGCCGCCATCGATCCCATCTTCAATGGTTTCGTGCCGCTGCCGAGCACCACCACGCTCGCACCGAACGCCATGGCGTTGACCGGGCAGAGCATCCCGCACGACAACATGCAGCCGACCCAGGCACTGATCTGGTGCATCTGCTATGCGGGTATCTTCCCGTCGTTCAACAACTCCTGAGCCGAGCAGGCTCGGAGTGACGACCGGGAGCGAGCTCGTCTCGCGGGATGTTCGCTTGCGGCTGCGGCCCGCCGAGACCGCCGACGAGCCGTTCCTGCGCGACCTATTTGGCTCCGTCAGAGGTGCGCAGCTCGCCGCGGCCGGTCTGCCGCCGGCGATGCTCGATCTCGTGCTGGCGCAGCAATATCGCGCCCAGGTCGCGGGCCACGCGGCGCAATGTCCGGCAGCGCAGTCGCTGATCATTCTCCGCGATGCCGCGCCGGTCGGGCGGCTGCTGCTCGACCGCGCGGCGTCGCGATGGCACGTGGTCGATCTCGCGCTGCTGCCGGGCGCGCGCAACGCCGGTGTCGGACGCGAGATCATGCAGGCGGTCGCAACGGCGGCACGGGAGCAGGGCGCCGACGTGCTCTCGCTCGCGGTCGCGACGACGAATGAGGACGCGATCCGGTTCTACGTGCGGCTGGGGTTCCGCGATGTGGCGGACGAGGCGATGGCGTCGCATCGCATGATGGAGCTGCCGCTCGCGCGCTAGCGAGCAGGAGCCACCTCGCGCAGGAACGCGATCAGCGCCGCATTCACCTCGGCAGAGCGTTCCTGCTGGATCCAGTGCCCGGCCCCCTCGATGATCAGCTTGCGCCGCAGATCCGGCAGAACTCGCGCCATGTCCTGGCTTGGCGCCGATCAGCCCGGTGACGACGGCGTCCGCGCTGCCGGCGATGAACAGCGACGGCTGGCGGATCTGCGCGTCCTGCCACGGCGCGGTGAGCTCCCAGTTGCGATCGATGTTGCGGTACCAGTTCAGGCCACCGCGAAAGCCGGAGGCGCCGTAAGCCGCGACGAACTCGGCCAGATCGTCCTAGCTCAGCCACGCAGGCAAAGGCAGATCGGGGGCGACGTCGCCGAGAAAGCCTTTGTCCGGTGCGACGAACAGCGACTGCGGATCGGAGAATCCGCGCGCCAGCATCGTGCGCATCGTCAGCGCCACGTCACGCTCGAGCTCCGTCTCCGCCACGCCGGGCGTTTGAAAATACTGCCAGTAGAAGTTCTCGATGCCGCCGGCACTGAGCGTGTCGAGCGGCCGGGCGCGACCGCGAAACGGGGGAGGGACGCTCAAGCCCGCGACGGCCGTGAACACGTCCGGACGGAACAGCGCCGCATGCCAGGCCACCGGCGCGCCCCAGTCGTGGCCGATGATGACGGCCTGACGCTCGCCGAGCGCCCCGACCAGTCCGACCATGTCGCCGACCGTGTCGAAGATGGTATAGGCGCCGATATCCTCAGGCGCCTGCGAGCGGCCGAACCCGCGCATGTCGGGCGCCACGACGCGATAGCCGGCGGCGGCGAGGGCCGGGATCTGGTGCCGCCACGAATAAGACAGTTCGGGCCAGCCGTGGCACAGCACCACGAGGGGGCCTCCGCCCTGTTCGCGCACGAACAGCTTGATTCCGTTGGCCTTGATGATCCGCGTCGATGACACTGTTTCCACCCTCGATCGCTCGATTTTCGAGTTGGCCGTGTTGATTGCCGGCGCTCGACCTATCGCACCGCGCGACGGGCCGTGCAAATCCACGGGACAGCGGACGCATCCGCGGGATTGCCGAGTTGTTTGCGTCCCCTGCAACTGCTAGAATCCCAGTGCGCTCCAGAGCTTAGCCGATGAATTTCATGACCTTACCGCTGCGCCGCTCCGGTTTCACGTCCGGACGGGCGACGCGTGCGCTCATCGCCTTGACGGTGGCGGTTGCCGTCGGCTGGTGCGGCGCGCTGTACGCCGCCAACCAGAGCGTCCAGGGCGCGCGCAAGGAGGATGGCGGCTTCGACGGCGATGCGCCGACCGCGATCCTGATCGAGGCCAACAGCGGCAGTGTGCTGTTCGAGAAGAACGCGGACGAGCTGCGGGCGCCCTCCAGCATGATGAAGCTGATGACCGCCGAGGTGGTGTTCAACGCCGTCAAGGAGGGCACGATCAAGCTCAACGACGAATACCGCATCAGCGAGAATGCCTGGCGCCGGGGCGGGGCGCCCTCCGGCACCTCGACGATGTTCGCCGCGCTCAACAGCAAGGTGTCGGTGAGCGACCTCCTGCATGGCGCGATCATCCAGAGCGGCAACGACGCCTGCATCGCGCTTGCCGAGGGCATGGCCGGCAACGAGAAGATCTTCGCCGCCG
Source organism: Bradyrhizobium sp. SZCCHNR1017 (assembly GCF_032381375.1). Taxonomy (NCBI): domain Bacteria; kingdom Pseudomonadati; phylum Pseudomonadota; class Alphaproteobacteria; order Hyphomicrobiales; family Nitrobacteraceae; genus Bradyrhizobium; species Bradyrhizobium sp. SZCCHNR1017. The sequence goes on from NZ_JAUHIR010000001.1 coordinate 553,793, forward strand.
ACTACATGACCAAGCGGGCGCGCGAGCTCGGCCTCACCAAATCGACCTTCGCCAATTCCAACGGGCTGCCCGATCCCGGCAACAAGATGACGGTGCGCGAGCTCGCCATGCTCGCCCGGCACATCATCCTGGATTTCCCGGAGTTCTATAAGATCTTCGGCGATAAGGAGTTCACCTGGAACAAGATCCGCCAGCAGAACCGCAACCCGCTCTTGAACGCGATGGAAGGCGCCGACGGCCTCAAGACCGGTTTCACCAAGGAAGGCGGCTACGGCATGGTCGGCTCGGCCGTGCAGAACGGCACGCGGCTGATCGTGGTCGTCAATGGCCTGGAGGATTCCGAGGACCGCGCCACCGAGGCCAAGAAGATGCTGGAATGGGGCTTCCGCAATTTCGAGACCCGCACCCTGTTCGCCGCGGAGCAGCCGATCGGCTATGCCAAGGTGTTCGGCGGCGAGAGCCGCTCGGTCAAGCTGTCGAGCCCGGTGCCGGTCAAGGTCATGGTGCAGAAGAACGGCGGCGACAAGCTGATCGCCCGCATCGTCTATAGTGGCCCGGTCAGGGCTCCCGTCGAGCCCCGGCAGAAGATCGGGGTTGTCAGGGTGTGGCGCGGCCCCAATATCGCCATGGAGGCCCCTGTCTATGCTGCGGAGGCGGTGGGCAAGGGGTCCACGATGCGGCGTGCGATCGATGGGGTCAGCGAGCTCGTGATCGGGATGTTCCGCGCCGGGGCCGAGAAGCTCTAGAGACATGGCGGAAGCAGCTTTGAAACGTGGTCCTGGCCGCGGCCGATTCGTCACCTTCGAAGGCGGCGAGGGCGCCGGAAAATCGACGCAGATCAAGATGCTGGCGGACCATCTGCAGAAAGAGGGGGTGCGCCTGGTCCTGACCCGCGAGCCCGGGGGCTCACCGGGCGCGGAGATCATGCGCCACCTCGTGCTGTCGGGCATGGGCAGGCTGCTGGGCCCGGAGGCCGAGACGCTGCTGTTTGCCGCCGCTCGCGACGACCATGTCCGCAACGTGATTCTGCCGGCCCTGAACCAGGGCAGCTGGGTGCTGTGCGATCGCTTCTTCGATTCGACCCGGGCCTACCAGGGCAGCCAAGGCAAGGTCGCGCCGGACGTGCTCAATGCGATGCAGCGGGTGACGATCGGCGACCTCAAGCCGGATCTGACCCTTATCCTCGATGTTCCCGTCGAGATCGGTCTGCAGCGTGCCGGGGCGCGGCGCGGCGCCGGAACCCCGGACCGGTTCGAAGGCGAAGACATCAAGTTCCACAAGGGGCTGCGCGAGGCCTTTCACAAGATCGCCGCCGAGGATCCCCGGCGCTGCGTGCTGATCGACGCGACGGCGAGCGCGGAGACCGTCTCGCAGCTCGTTTGGGACGCCGTGCGCGAGCGCCTGTTCACGGAAGTGGCGGCGGCGTCATGAGCGCACGCAAGGTCGAGCCGGAGATCGCGGTCCGCCATCCACGCGAAACCACCGCCTTGTTCGGGCATCGCGACGCCGAGGCGGCGCTGCTTTCCGCCTACCGCAGCGGACGGATGGCGCATGCCTGGCTGATCGGCGGCCCACAAGGCATCGGCAAGGCCACCTTGGCCTACCGCATGGCGCGCTTCGTGCTGGCCCACCGCGATCCCACCACCGCCGAGGTGCGCGCTGCCGATTCGTTGTACGTCGATGCGGAGGACCACGTCGCGCGCCTGATCGCCTCCGAGGCTCATGGCGGGCTGCTCACCTTGGAGCGCTCGGCCAACGACAAGGGCGTGCTGCGCACCGTCATCACCGTGGACGAGACCCGCGAGACGATCTCGTTCTTCGGCTCGACGGCGGCGGTCGAGGGCTGGCGGGTGTGCATCGTCGACACCGTCGACGAGCTCAATCCGAACGCCGCCAACGCGCTGCTCAAGATCCTCGAGGAGCCGCCGCAGCAGTCCCTGTTCCTGCTGGTCAGCCACGCGCCGGCGCGGGTGCTCGCCACCATCAAATCGCGCTGCCGCCGGCTGGCGCTCCGGGCGTTGTCGACCGACGACGTCGTCAGCGCCGCGGCCGAGGCCACCGGAATGGACGGAGCCGATCCGGCGCTGCGCGAGGCCGCCAGGGCCTCCGAGGGCAGCGTCGCGCGGACCCTGATGCTGATGGGCGGCGATGGGCTGCAGCTGCAGACCCGGACCGCCGCGCTGCTCGCGAGCCTGCCCCGGATCGACCCGGGCGAGCTGCATGCCCTGGGCGATGCGCTCGGCACCAGCGACCGCGTCGCGCTGGGGAGCTTCCTCGACAGCATCGAGCGCTGGGTGGCGGAGCGGCTGCGCGCCGCAGATCCCAACGCGGAACTGCCGCGCCTTGCACGGCTGGCGGAGGTATGGGAAAAGATCGTCCGCGCCGCGCGCGACACCGAATCCTATAATCTGGAGCGAAAACCGCTGGTTTTCTCGGTGTTCGGGATGCTCGCCGAGGCCACGCGGTAACCGCGCCGACCATCATCCCGGGATCATCAGGATCAATCCGTCGACCGACGTCGTCAAAGAGGAATTTGCCGTGGCGAAGGCCAACAAGACCACCGTGAAGAAGGGCAAGCCCGCGGGCAAGAGCGCCGCGAAGAAGGCTGCCGCCAAGGCGCCCGCGAAGGGCAAGGCCAGCGCGGCCAAGGCGAAGGCGGCGAAAGCGAAGAAGGACAAGGACGCCAAGAAAAAGACCGCCACGTCCAAGACGGCGCCTGCGAAAGCCAAGAGCAAGGCGCCGAAAGCGAAAGCAACCAAGAGCGCCGCCAAGAAGGCCGTGAAGGTGCCGGCGAAGAAGGCTGCGGCCAGGCCTGCACCACCGCCGGTCAAGAAGACGGCCGCCAAGCCCGCGGCAGCAACGAACAAGCCTTCGGCAGCGAAGAAGCCCGCCGCTCCGAAACAGCCGGCTGCACCGAAGAAGGTCGCGCCGGCCATCGTTGAAGCGCCGAAGCCGCCACGCGCCGCGAAGCCGAAGGCACCGCGCAAGCCGAAGGTCGAGGCCGTGGTCGTCGAGATCGACGAGGTCGTAGCGCAGATCGCCGCAGCTCCCGTCGACAAGAACACCTTCTACGTCACGACAGCGATCGCCTATCCCAACGGCAACCCGCATATCGGCCACGCCTATGAGGCGATCGCGACCGACGCCATCGCGCGCTTTGCGCGGCTCGACGGCAAGGACGTGTACTTCCTGACCGGCACCGACGAGCACGGGCTGAAGATGGTGCAGACCGCGCAGAACGAGGGGCTGACGCCATCGGAGCTGGCGACCCGCAACGCCGGCCGCTTCCGCGACATGGACGAGCGGCTGAACGTCTCGTTCGACCGCTTCATCCGCACCACCGAGCCCGCGCATCATCGCTCCGTCCAGGCGATCTGGAACCGCATGCGCGAGAATGGCGACATCTATGCCGACAGCTATGCGGGTTGGTACTCGGTACGCGACGAGGCCTATTACGCCGAGGATGAGACCGTCGTCGGCGAGGACAACGTCCGCCGCGGACCGCAGGGCACGCCGGTCGAATGGGTCGAGGAGAAGAGCTATTTCTTCCGCCTGTCGGCCTATCAGGAGAAGCTGCTGGCGCTGTATGACAGCCAGCCCGATTTCATCGGGCCGGACGCGCGGCGCAACGAGATCATCAGCTTCGTCAAGGGCGGGCTGAAGGACCTGTCGATCTCGCGCACGACGTTCGATTGGGGCGTCCGGGTGCCGCATGACGACGAGCACGTGATGTATGTGTGGGTCGACGCGCTGACCAACTACATCACCGGCGTCGGCTTTCCCGACGAGAGCGATGCGAACTGGAAATACTGGCCGGCCGACGTGCACGTCATCGGCAAGGACATCATCCGCTTCCATGCGGTGTACTGGCCGGCGTTCCTGATGTCGGCCGGCGTGCCGGTGCCGAAGCGGGTCTATGCGCACGGCTTCCTGTTCAACAGGGGCGAGAAGATGTCGAAATCGGTCGGCAACGTCGTCGACCCGTTCAACCTCGCCGACCAGTATGGCGTCGACCAGCTCCGCTACTTCTTCCTGCGCGAGGTGCCGTTCGGCCAGGACGGCAACTACAATCACGAGGCGATCGTCGCGCGCATCAACGCCGATCTCGCCAACGACCTCGGCAACCTCGCGCAGCGCTCGCTGTCGATGATCGCAAAGCAGCTCGGAGGCCAGCTGCCGGAGCCCGGCGAGTTCTCGGCCAACGACAAGGCAATCCTGGCGGAGGCCGACGCGATGATCGGCGCCGCACGGAAAGCCATGGCGACGCAGCAGATCCACCAATGGCTCAATGCGGTCTGGTCGGTCGTGGCCGAGGCCAACCGCTATTTCGCGGGTGAGGCGCCCTGGGCACTGGCGAAGACCGATCCGCCGCGCCAGCATACGGTGCTCTATGTCACCGCCGAGGTGATCCGTCAGGTCGCGATCCTGACCCAGCCGGTGATGCCGGCAGCGTCGGCAAAGCTGCTCGACAGCCTCGGCATCCCTGAGGATGAACGGAATTTCGCGCAGCTCGGCGGCGAGGTCAGGATTGCGGCCGGGACGCAGCTGCCGGCGCCCCAGGCGGTGTTCCCGCGCTACATCGAGCCAACGGCGGCGTGATGCTGGTCGACAGCCATTGCCATCTGGACTTTCCGGATTTCGCCGACGATCTGGATGGCATCGTCACGCGTGCCGCCGCCGCCGGCGTTGGCCGCATGGTGACGATCTCGACGCGGGTGCGGCGGCTTCCTGAGCTGCTCGCCATCGCCGAGCGGTTCGACAACGTCTTCTGCTCGGTTGGCACCCATCCGCACAACGCGGACGAGGAGGACGGCATTCCGGCCGAGGAGCTGATCGCGCTGACGCGCCATCCCAAGGTGGTCGCGCTCGGCGAGGCCGGACTCGACAATTTCTACGACCACGGCTCTAAGGACGCCCAGGAGCGTGGTTTTCGCGCGCACATCGCGGCGGCGCGCGCCACCGGCCTGCCGCTGGTGATCCACACCCGGGAGGCCGACGAGCAGTGCGGCCGCATCCTCGACGAGGAAATGGCGCGCGGACCTTTCAAGGCCGTGCTGCATTGCTACACCGGCGGGCGTGAGCTGGCGATGAAGGCGATCGATCTCGGACTGCACATCTCGTTCACGGGCATCGTGACGTTCAAGAAGTCCGAGGCATTGCGCGCGCTCGCCGCCGAGGTGCCCGCCGACCGCATCATGGTCGAGACCGACGCGCCGTATCTGGCGCCCGGCAAGTTTCGCGGCAAGCGCAACGAGCCCGCCTACGTCGTCGAGACCGCGAAGGTGCTGGCAGAAGCGCGCGGCGTCTCGTTCGAGGAGTTCTCGCGCCAGACCACCGAGACCTTCTTCAAGCTGTTCTCGAAGGTGCCGCGGCCAAAGGAGGCTGCATGACGCTGACGCTCACCATTCTCGGCTGCGGCTCCTCGGCCGGCGTGCCGCGCCCGGCGCTGGGGTGGGGCGCCTGCGATCCCAACAACCCGAAGAACCGCCGCAGGCGCTGCTCCCTTCTGGCTGAGCGCCGCGGAGTACATGGCGTGACGCGCGTCGTCATCGACACCTCGCCGGATCTGCGCGAGCAGTTGATCGATACGCAAGTCGATCACATCGACGCGGTGTTTCTCACGCACGAGCATGCCGACCAGACTCATGGCATCGACGATCTGCGCTCGGTGGTGATGCATCAGCGGCGGCGGATTCCGGTCTACCTGAACCAGTCGACCGCGAAAGATATCATGCACCGGTTCTCCTATTGCTTCATCTCGCCACCCGGAAGCGACTATCCGCCGATCCTGACCCAGCATGCGATCGAAGCCGGCGAGACCCAGGCGGTGGAAGGCAAGGGCGGCGAGCTGAAGCTGACGGCGTTCCTGGTCCAGCACGGCAACATCCCCGCGCTCGGCTATCGCATCGGCGATGCCGCCTACACGCCGGACCTCAACGACATCCCCGAGGAGAGCTGGGGCGCGCTGGAGGATCTCGACCTCTGGATCGTCGACGGCCTGCGCCCTGCCTCGCATCCGAGCCATTTCTCGGTCAACGACGCGCTCGCCTGGATCGAGCGCTTCAAGCCGAAGCGCGCCGTCATCACCAACATGACCGCCGATCTCGACTACGAGGTGCTGCGCCAGAGCCTGCCGGCCGGCGTGGTACCGGCGTATGACGGCATGCGACTGGAGCTGGATTCGTAGGGTGGGCAAAGGCGTGGCCGCGCTCTCTCCCCATGCGGGATTGCGATGGCGCCGTGCCCACCATCTTGCTTCTTGAGTCCGCCGCCCGACGGTGGGCACGCGGCGCCTGACGGCGCCGCTTTACCCACCCTACGCAGCGACTATCATGTTCGCGAACTAACAAGGAGCAGCCTTGCCATGCTGTCGCTGTTCTTCGAGGTCGAGGTCAAGCCAGGTCGGCTCGACCAATATCTGCAACTCGCCGCGGCGCTGCGGCCCGAGCTCGATGCGCTCGGCGGCTGCCTGTTCCTAGATAGGTTCAAAAGCCTGTTGCGCGACAATCTGATCCTCTCCTATCAGGTCTGGCAGGACGAGGGCGCCATGACCGCCTGGCGCGTCCATGCCCATCATCACGACATCCAGACGCTCGGCCGCGACAAGGTGTTCTCGGACTATCGCCTGCGTATCGCCGAGTTGGTCCACGAGGTGAAGCCAGGGCAGGCGGCCTGGCAGCCGGAGCGGCGAGGCACCTACAATGATCCGAAGCGGCGTGCGCCGACGTATGTGCTGGCCGTCGAGACGGCGAGGCCGCAGTTGGGCAGCGTGACCGACCTGCCGGTCGCGAGCTTCTCGAGCGTCTATCGCGAGGGCCGCTTCGCGCATCTCGTCGAGCTGCCGGACGAGGCCACCGGCCTTGCGCTGAGCAAACAATTACTCACCGAGCCGGGTGCCGACAACATCCGTATCGTCGAGGTCACCCGCGACTACGGCATGTACGACCGCCGCGAGGCGCCGCAATATTACGCGGAGAAGACACGAGACGCGTAGCGAGCTCAGGTGGGGCAGCGCGGAATGCCATCGACCACGGCCTGATCAGGAGCAATCGAGCGCAGATCGACGTCACGTGCCAGCGTAACATAGTCGATGGTCTCCGATGTCCTCAGATAGGTCGTGAAGTTGATGGGGCCAGCCGGCAGCGCTACGGTGGTGCAGGCCTTCGGCGCGACCGAGATCGTGATCGATCCGCCACCGGCAGAGTTCTTTTCCGCCATCAGCTCGGCGCGAAAAGACTGTAGACGCGCCGTGTCGGCCTCCTCGAGGCGGTAGGCGTAGATGCGCGTGCCGGCTCCGGCCTCCTGCGCCAGAGCCGGGGGATCCGGAATTTCCCGCAGCATGAAGTCCCGCTGCTGTTCCGCGCCGCGCCCGCGTTTCACGGCAATCCTCAGCACCACGCCACCTGGCAGCGGCCGCAGACTCGTGGGCAGTCTCACGGCCGCGCGCAGCTGTGCGGGGTCGCTGGTCTGGAAATCGACCCGGGCCAGCTTGACCATTGAGGTCACCGGCATATGGCCACAACCAACAGCGCTCAACGTTAGTCCGATGGCCAGAACGAGCCGCTTGAAGGGATGCATGGGCATGAGGAGGAGCCTTCGTTTGACAGTCATAAATTATCGTAATACGATAAATTATTCACTGGTCAATAGGAGGCTCGTCATGGTGGACCGTGCGGATCAATCCCGTCGCCTGCGCCACTTCTCCCGGGTAATGGCCTGGATCACGGGGCTCGGCATCGTCTTGATCGCCGCCGCGACGTGTCTCATCTTTATGATTCCGGAGTGGACGAGAGGTCTGCTCCTGGCGCGCCTCGGCACGGCTGGCGCGGAGCTGCAAACCACGCCGGATCGCGTGCTTTTGGGCGCGGCGGTGACTGCGATCCCGGTCGGCGTGATGCTGTACGGGTTGTGGCGGGTGAGAGCCCTGTTCCTGGATTTTGCGGAAGGGATGGTTTTCACGCTGGCGACAGCGCGCCGCTTGCGCGATTTCGCCGTCACAGTCCTGGCGCAGGCCTTGCTTGGTCCGCTGTCGTCGACGGCCCTGCTGATCGCCTTCACCATCAGCAATCCGCCTGGCAGCCGGCAACTCGGTATCGCGCTCTCGGTCAACGACTACATCGCGCTGATCGTTGGCAGCGTGCTGCTCGCCGTCGCCTGGGTCATGGCTGAGGCGACCCGGATCGCCGAAGAGAACGCCAGCATCGTGTGAGACGTGATGCCGATCATCGTCAATCTCGACGTCATGCTGGCGCGCCGCAAGATGCGATCCAAGGAGCTCGCCGAACGCATCGGTATCACCGAGCAGAACGTCTCGCTCTTGAAATCGGGCCGGGTGAAGGGCGTGCGTTTCGACACCCTTGCGCTGATCTGTGAGGTGCTGCGCTGCCAGCCCGGTGACATTCTCGAGTATCGCAGAGGCAACGAAGACACCACCACGCCGGAGACCGCATGATCGAGGCGCACGCGCGCGCCTCGATCATGCGCATGTCCTTGGCTTACGCCGAGATCGCCTTGGCCGAGTCGATCTGATTGCGCAGCAGAAATTTCTGGATCTTGCCCGTCGACGTCTTCGGGATCGGGCCGAACACCACGACCTTGGGCGTCTTGAAGCCGGACATGTGGCTGCGGCAATAGGCGATGATCTCGGCTTCGGTCGCCTCGGCGCCATCCTTCAGCTCGACGAAGGCGCAGGGCACTTCGCCCCATTTCGGATCGGGCTTGGCGACGACGGCGGCGAACAGCACGGCGGGGTGCTTGTAGAGGATGTCCTCGACCTCGACGGAGGAGATGTTCTCGCCGCCGGAGATGATGATGTCCTTGGAGCGGTCCTTGATGATGACGTAGCCGTGCTCGTCGAGCACGCCGAGATCGCCGGTGTGAAACCAGCCGCCGGCGAAAGCTTCCTGCGTCGCCTTCTCGTTCTTGAGATAGCCCTTCATGACGATGTTGCCGCGAAACATGACCTCGCCGATGGTCTCGCCATCGCGCGGCACCTCCTGCATCGTCTCCGGATTGAGCACGGTGACGGCTTCCTGCAAGGGATAGGGCACGCCCTGGCGCCGCTTCAGCCGCGCGCGCTCGGGCGCGGGCAGGTCGTCCCAGCCGGGCTGCTCGGCGCAGACCGAGGCGGGGCCGTAGACCTCGGTCAGGCCGTAGACATGCGTCAGCTTGATGCCGATGCTCTCGGCACCTTCGAGCACGGCGACCGGCGGCGCGGCGCCCGCGATCAGCCCCACCACCGGTTTGTCGCGCTTGCCCTTGGGCGCGTCGGGCGCATTGATCAGCACGTTGTAGACAATCGGTGCGCCGCACATGTGGGTCACGCCATGGGTCCTGATCAGCTCGAAGATCTTCGTCGGCTCGACCTTGCGCAGGCAGACATTGACGCCGGCCGCGGCGGCCATGGTCCAGGGGAAGCACCAGCCGTTGCAGTGGAACATCGGCAGGGTCCAGAGATAGACCGGATGCTGGCCGAGCCCGCCCGCGAGAATGTTGCTGACAGCGTTCAGATAGGCACCGCGGTGATGGGTGACGACGCCCTTGGGATTGCCTGTGGTGCCCGAGGTGTAGCTCATCGCGATCGCGTCCCATTCGTCCGCCGGACGGCGCGGCTCGAACAGCGGATCGCCCGAGGCGACGGCGGCTTCGTACTCGATCTCGCCGATGCGGCTGCCGCCGGCATAGGAGGCGTCGTCGACGTCGATCACGAACGGCTTTGCGCCGCTCATCAGCTTCAGCGCTTCGCTGATCACACCTGAGAATTCCGGATCGACCAGGATGATCTTCGCCTGCCCGTGATCGAGCTGGAACGCGATCGCCGCCGCATCGAGGCGGATGTTGAGCGTGTTGAGCACGGCGCCGGCCATCGGCACGGCAAAATGCGCCTCGTTCATCGCGGGGATGTTCGGCAGCATCGCCGCCACGGTGTCGCCGACCCCGATGCCGCGGCCCGCGAGGTACGACGCGAAGCGCCGGCAGCGGTCATAGGTCTGGCGCCAGGTGAAGCTGCAGCCTTCATAGACCGTGCTGACGTGGTCGGGATAGACGGCCGCGCTGCGCGCCAGGAAGCTGAGCGGGGTCAGCGGCACGTAGTTGGCCGGCGTCTTGTCCAGACCGAGCTGATACTGGTTCGTGCTCATCACCACCCTCCGTCGTCATCTGAAGAGTCTACAGGAACCCGATCGAAATCCACGGAAAAATCGCAACGATGACGAGGCCTATGAGAAGCGCCAGCAGGTAGCCCCAGATCGGGCGGATGCCCTCCGCGGGATCGACCCGGCCGATCGCGCAGGCGGCGTAATATCCGACCCCGAACGGCGGTGCGAACAGGCCAATTCCCATCGCCAGGATGATCACCATGGCATAATGCACCTCGTGCACGCCGACGGCACGCGCGATCGGAAACAGCAGCGGCCCGAACAGCACGATCGCCGGGATGCCCTCGAGCACGCTGCCCAGGATCGTGAAGGCGACGATCGAGACCGCGATGAACGTTGCCGGGCCGCCCGGCAGCCCGGTCATCGCCGCCGCCAGCGCGCGTGAGAAGCCGGACTGCGTCAGGCCCCAGGCCATGCCGGTCGCCGTCCCGATGATCAGCAGGATGGCGCCGGACAGCGCCGCCGTCTCGATCAGCATCGGCATCAGGCGGCGCCAGTCGAAACGGCGATAGACCAGCAGGCCCGCCAGCACGCCATAGACGATGCCGATGGTCGAAACCTCCGTCGCCGTCGCGACGCCCTCGACGACGGCAGCGCGGATCACGAAGGGCAGGGCCAGGGCAGGGAGCGAGACGATGAAGGCCTTGCCGATCTCGGCTCCGGTCGCGCGGCGGACACCGCTCATGTCCTCGTTGCGGTAACGCCACCACACCAGCGCGCACAGCGTGATCGCCAGCACCACGCCCGGCAGCAGGCCGCCGGTGAACAGCGCCGCAATCGACACGCCAGTGACGGAGCCGATCGTGATCAGAACCAGGCTCGGCGGAATGGTCTCGGTCTGTGCGCCGGTGGCGGCGAGCAGGGCGACGAGATCGCCGGGCTTGGCACCGCGCGCCTTCATCTCCGGAAACAGCACCGGCGCGACCGCCGCCATGTCGGCCGCCTTGGCGCCGGAAATGCCCGAGACGAGATACATCGCGCCGACCAGCACGTAATGTAGCCCGCCGCGGACGTGACCCAAGAGGCTCGCCAGGAACGCGACCATGGCGCGGGCCATGCCGGTCATTTCGATCAGCAGGCCGAGAAAGACGAACAGCGGCACCGACAGCAGGATGAGATGGCTCATGCCCTCGTCCATGCGCCCGACCAGCACCATCAGCGGCGTACGCGTCGTCAGCGCCAGATAGCCGAAGATCGCGAGCCCGAAGGCGAACGCGATCGGCACGCCGGCGAAGACGCACAAGCCGACCACGCCGACGAAGAAGATCACGAGGTTGATGTTGCCGAGCGGCTTCAGCAGCGGCTGCGCCACCCAGAACAGCGCGATGATCGCTGCGATAGAGACGACAGCCAGCAGCATCATCCTGACGCTGGCCGTGCGGGCGAGACGGACGAGGGCGAACAGCGCCATCAGTCCGATGCCGACCGGCAGCGCGGCGGCGCGCCAGATGTTTTCGATCTGCAGCGCCGGCGTCGTGATGAAGCTTTCCTCGTAGGCGTACTCCCAGGACGGCCAGGCGATCATGACAAGGAACGCCAGCGCCGCGCTCGTCGCGACCAGATCGAGATAGGCGCGCAAGCCGGGGCTGGCGCGCGCCACCATTGCCGTCATCCGCATGTGCTCGCCGCGGCGGAACGCAACCGCAGCGCCGAGCATAGCGAGCCACAGGAACAGGATCGAGGCCAGCTCGTCCGACCAGATCAGCGGCCGGTGCAGGACGTAGCGCGCCACGACGCCCGCGAACAGGATGACGATCTCGGCCACGACCAGCAGCGCGGCTGGGATCTCGACCAGGAGACCCAGCAAGGCATCCAAGCCATCGAGCCAGGACCGGCGGCGAGGGATCTCGATGACCACCTCGCTGATCGCAATTTCCGTGAACTCGGCATGCGCCATGACGTCACCCGAACGCGTCTACGTCATTCTTGTTTTGAGCATGATCGTTTCGGAAAGCCGGTCCCACTTTTCCGGATCACGCTCTAGGTTACGACAGCTTGCCGACGGCCTTTTCCAGCAGCGCCCAGGCCTCGTCGCCATATTTGCCCTTCCACTCGGCATAGAAGCCGGCGGTACGCAGCTTGTCGCGGAACGGCGCGACGTTGGGCTGATTGAAGGTCAGGCCCTTCGACGCGAGCTCTGCTTGCAGGCCGGCATTGAGCTTGGCGACGTCCTCACGCTCCTTCACGGCGGCCGCGTTGATGTGCTTGGCGACGATCGCGCGCATGTCGGCCGGCACGGCCTCCCAGGCGCGGCGGTTCGCCAGGAACCAGAAGCCGTCCCACATGTGGTTGGTCAGCGAGCAGTATTTCTGTACCTCGTAGAGCTTGGCGGTCGAGATGATCGCCAGCGGGTTTTCCTGGCCCTCGACCACCTTGGTCTGCAGCGCCGAATAGACCTCGCTGAAATTGATCGAGGCGGGCGCGGCCTCGAACGCCTTGAACATCGAGGTCCACAGCGGCGACACTGGCACGCGGATCTTGAAGCCCTTGAGGTCGTCGGGCCCATTGATCGGCTTGGTCGACGACGTCGTCTGACGGAAGCCGTTGTCCCAGATCTTGTCCATGACCACGAGGCCGGCCTTGTTGATCTGGCCGCGCACGTAGGCGCCGAGATCGCCGTCCATGGCCTTCCAGACCGTGTCGTAGTCCGGGAACGCGAAGCCGATGCCGTTGATCGACGCGGCCGGCACCAGGGTCGCCAGGATCAGGCCGGACAGCGTGAAGAACTCGACGCCGCCGGAGCGGATCTGGCTCAGCATGTCCGTGTCGGAACCGAGCTGGTTGTTCGGGAAGATCTGCAGGTCGAACTTGCCGGCGGTCTCGGCCTTGATCGCCGCCGCCATCTCCTTGGCGCGGACGTTGAGCGGATGGGAGTCGGGCAGGTTGTTGGCGTATTTGTAGGTGAACTCGGCGCTCTGCGCGCGCGCCACATGCGGCACTGCGACGGTGCCAATTCCACCCAGTACGGCTGTCGCCGCGGAGGCCTTCAACAGCGCGCGTCGTGACAGGCTCATGCTCGTTTCTCCCTGGAGAAGCTTCTTCTTGTTGCATCGCGCCGCCGCAAGCATCGCCGGACGAATCCAGCGACATCAGCGACGTCGTCTGCGCTTATTGCAGCGATGAGCCGCAGCAGCAATATCGGCGTTCGCAGCAGGTCATGCGCAGCGCGAGTCTCGGCTATGGCGAACGCCCGTCAGCTCGGGCTGGCCGGGGGTTCTGAAGGGCCCGCGGCTGCCGCAAATTCGAGGATTTGGCGCCAAGTCGTTGAACTCGCTACGCATATAAATATTCCATAATATACCTTATGCGAATTGGCTATGGACGACTGCCTGACGGTGGAAGCCGCACATCGGCCCGCCCAGCGCACGTCGGCGCCTGTGCGAAATCGCCCCCGCCTCGTCACCCCGCAGTCTTCGTTTGGTCAAAGCCCAGAGGTCAAAACCGCATCCTTCAGGATTGGGCACGGGCGTATCGTGAATGGGATCCGAAGACATGCCAGTTCAGTCGACGTCGAAGGAAGTTGATCCGGGTGATGTCGCGCTGCCGCCTGACGACGCTGTCTGCGAGGAGATCTATCAGCGGGTGCTGGCCGAGGTGCGCGCACGTATCGATCAGCGGATCGCCGACATCGAGGCCCAGGCCGCCGCTGATGCGGTCGAGGCTATCGAACCCGCTGCAGGCAGCGAGCACGTGGAAACGCCTCCTCCGGCCCGGCGCCGGCCCGTATTGCGGGCCATGATCACGCTGATGGCCTCGGCCGGGCTCATCGGCGCTGCCATCACCCTGGCGCGGGACCATACCGAGACCATCACCTCCGTCACCGACCGGATCGAAGCGGCGGTTCAATCCATCCGGCGTGAGAATGCTCAGGCGGCGAATCCGCCGGTGGCGCTGGAGACGGCGGCGAACGGATCGAGTGCGGCCGAGACGGGCCCTGCCTCACCATCACCATCCGTTTCACCAACACCGGAGACGTCATCAGCATCGACCTCAACGCGCGCCAGCGATCCATCCTCCGCGATGGCGGAGGCTACGCCGGAGCATGACGTGCCCTCTGCTCCCGACCGGGACGTCGCGCCGCTGATCGACAAGATCGCGCATGACGTGGCCGAACTGCAGAGCGGGTTTCAGGAGTTCAAGTCCAGCCAGGAGCAGGCCAACCGCGATCACGCCAGGGCGATCGAACAGCTGCAGGCCAGCCAGGACCAGCTCGCACGCGCGTTCCGCGCAGCGAAGACCGAGCCGACGACCGTCGGCGCCGCGGCGCGCCTTGCGCCCCGGCCGCCACAGGCGCGCCCGCCTCGTTTCCCGTAGCTCCGAACTCATGAGATCCGGGCAGGGCGCAGGGACGCCCCTGCTCCCTGCCCCCGTCCCTCACAGATAGTTCGCCGCGGCTTCGGCCTCGAACCGATCCGGCGGGCCTTCCCAGACGATCTTGGCATGATCCAGCACGTAGACGCGGTCGGCGTGCGGGAGCGCGAAGGTGACGTTCTGTTCGCCGAGCAGCACCGTGATCTTGGTGGTCTCGCGCAGTCGATCGAGCGCCTTCGACAACGTCTCCAGGATCACCGGCGCAAGTCCGAGCGTCGGCTCGTCGAGGATCAGGAGCTTCGGCTTCATCATCAGTGCGCGCGCGATCGCCAGCATCTGCTGCTCGCCGCCGGACAGCGTGCGCGCCAGCTGCGGCTGCCGCGACTTGAGGATCGGAAACAGGCCGAATAGCCATTCGAGCCGCTCGGCACGCTCGGCGTCGGACAGCGCATTGCCGCCGAGCTCGAGATTTTCGCGCACGCTCATGTCGCCGAACAATTCGCGCGTTTCCGGACACTGCACGATGCCGGATCGCGCGATCTGCGCCGCCGTGCCGCCGGCAAGGCTGCGCCCTGCCCACTTCACGTCGCCCGAATACGGCACCAGGCCCGAGATCGCGTTGAACAGCGTCGTCTTGCCGGCGCCGTTGAGGCCGACGACCGAGACGAACTCGCCCTCATGGACGTGCAGCGAAACGTCCTGCAGCGCCTGCGCCTTGCCGTAGAGCACGCCGACCTTGTCGACCTGCAGCGCCGGCGTGACGTCCTTGAAGCTCCCCTCCGGCCGCGCGGTCGAGACCAGCGCGCCGCCGAGATAGACCCGGCGGACGGTCTCGTCCTGCATCACCTCGGTCGCCCTGCCCTCGGCGATCTTCTCGCCGAGATACATCGCGAGCACGCGGTCGACCAGCGCCGACACGCTCTTGACGTTGTGGTCGACCAGCAGCACCGCGTGGCCGTCGTCGCGGAATTCGCGGATGAGCTCGGAGAAGTCGGCGACCTCGGACGCCGTGAGGCCGGCGAAGGGTTCGTCGACCAGCACCAGCTTCGGGCTGCGCGCCACCGCCTTCGCAAGCTCGAGCCGGCGCAGATCGGCAAATGCCAGCGTCGGCGGCCGCCGGTCGATGACGCCGCCGAGGCCGACGCGCTCGGCGATCGCGCGTGCGCGCGCATCGACGTCCTTGTCGGCGAACAGCCGCGTCAGCTTGTCCGGCAGCAGCGCGACCTTGATGTTCTCCAGCACGGTCTGGCGCGCCAGCGGCCGCGAATGCTGGAACACCAGCCCGACGCCCATGCGCGCGATGCGGTGCGACGGCAGGCCGGCGAGCTCGATGCCGTCGAGCCTGACCGAGCCCGCGGTCGGCCGCTCGACGCCCATGACGCTCTTCATTGCGGTCGACTTGCCCGAGCCGTTCGGCCCAATCAGGCCGAGGATCTCGCCGGGATGGATCGAGAAGCTCAAATTCTTGACGGCGACGAGGCCGCCGAAGCGCTTGGTGAGGCCGCTGACTTCCAGCATCGGAGCGCCGCTCATGCCTTGCGTCACGCCTTGGCCCCTCCCCTGATCATGCCGAGGAAACCGTCGGGGAAGAACAGGATGACCACGAGCGCGATCACCGAGACGATCAGGGTGGCGAGCTCGCCGAGCGGCCGCAGCAGCTCGCCCATGCCGATCAGGAAGATCGCGCCGATCGCGGCGCCGATGACGGTGCGGCGGCCGCCGAGCACCGCGGCGATGATGATCTGCACGCCGACGCCGACATCGACAAAGGTCGAGACCGAGGCGGTGCCCATGTAGAACACCATCAGTGCGCCGGCGAGCCCGGAGAAGAACGCGCTGACGACGAAGGCGGCGAGCTTGTGCTTGGTGACATTGAAGCCGAGCGCGCCGGCCTGGATCTTGTCCTGCCCGCTCGCCTGCAGGATCAGCCCGATGGCGCTGCGCGACAAGCCGAACAGGATCGCACCGCTCACCAGCATGAAGCCGAGCGCGATCCAGTAGTTGGTCCTGGCATCGATCGAGATCACGTCCGGCACGGCGAGGCCGATCTCGCCGCCGGTCAGCCCCGCGGCGACGACGATGAAGTTCTGCAGCATCAGCACGGCGACCAGCGTCGTCAGGCCGAAATACGGCCCGCTGACGCGCAGCGCCGGCAGCGCCAGCACGACGCCGCCGACGACCGCCGCCAGGGCGCCGGCGGCGATGCACAGCCAGATCGACAGGCCCGGCGAGAAGTGCGCATCGAGAATGCCGGCCGTATAGGCGCCGACGCCGATCAGGAAGGTCGGTCCGAAATTGACCTCGCCGGCGAAGCCGAACAGCAGGTCCCAGGACATCGCGAACACGGCCGTGTAGTACGCAACCGTCAGCAGCCCGAGGACGTAGCCCGAGACGTAGGCCGGCAGGACCAGAGCCACGATCACGGTCAGGAGCGCGATCCAGAACAGCCGCGACGTAACGAATGCAGGCATGCTCACCTCCGTCCGAACAGCCCTTGCGGGCGCAGATACATGACGACGACGAGCAGCAGCAGCGCCGGGATCGTCCGGTAGGCCGGCGAGATCAGATAGGCCGTTCCGGTCTCGAGATAGCCCACCACATAGGCCGCGATCAGGGAGCCCGACACGCTGCCGAGGCCGCCGAGCACGACGATCGAGAACGCGCTCGCCGTCAACGGCCCGACGCTGTAGGAGCTGACCCCCAAGAACATGCCGAGCAGGATGCCGGCCACTCCCGCCAGCAGGCCGTAGATCGCCCACACCGTCAGGTAGATCGACGATAGTTCGATGCCCAGCAAGGTGACGCCGCGCGGATTCATCGACGCGGCCATGACAGCCTTGCCGCGCCTGGTGCGGTTGACCAGGAACCACAACAGCCCGATGGCGACCCAGCAGATCACGGCGGTGAAATACTCGTTTTGCGGCGTCCGCACGCCGAACACCGTCGTGACGCCCTCGACGATCGGCAGCACGGTCTTGGCATTGTTGGTGAAGAAATAGGCGATCGCCTCCTGGATGATGATGCCCCACAGCAGCGTCGCGGTCAGGATGAAGATCTCCTTCTCCGATTCAGCAATCACCTTGGAGCGCTGGATCGGCCTGACGGCGATGAAGTAGGTGGCGAAGGCCAAAATGAAGCCGGCGAGGACTCCGATCAGCGCGCCGGTGTAGGGCCCGACACCGAATTCGCTGGCGGCAGCCCAGGCGGCAACCGCGGCGCCGACCATGATGGCGCCGTGGGAAAGGTTGAGCACGCCCGAGACACCGAAGATCAGTGTGAAGCCGGTCGCGCCGAGGGCATACAGCGCGCTGATGGCAAAGCCATCGATCAAGATCTGCCAGAAAAGCATCGAAAATCGACCTGCAACGTCAGACTGAGGCACCAAGAAAATGGGCCGCTCCTTGAAGGAGCGGCCCGCGATGCGTCAGTTGCTGGCCGCCTTGAGCTTGATGAAGGACGGCCAGGTGGCGGTGCCGGCGGCGAGCTCCTTGGGCCAGACGTTGACCTGCTTGCCGTTCTGCCATTGCAGCATCAGCCCGGTGATGTAGCCCTTTCCGGTCCGCAGCGCGTGCGGGTTCGGGTCGCCCTTCGGCTTGAAGGCGATGCGGCCGATCGTCCCGACATAGTCGGTCGCTTCCATCGCCTCGACCATCTTGTCGGGATCGGTGCCGCCGGCCCGATGGATCGCATCCGCGATCATGTAGA
The DNA here is from genome assembly GCF_032381375.1 of Bradyrhizobium sp. SZCCHNR1017. Lineage (NCBI taxonomy): Bacteria > Pseudomonadati > Pseudomonadota > Alphaproteobacteria > Hyphomicrobiales > Nitrobacteraceae > Bradyrhizobium > Bradyrhizobium sp. SZCCHNR1017. The sequence continues at coordinate 571,966 of NZ_JAUHIR010000001.1, forward strand.
CGTCGTCATAGGAGGTGTAGCCGGCATAGGACGGGAAGTTTCCGAACTTCTTCTGATAGGCCTCCACGAACGGCAGCGTCTTTGGCGTCACCGCGACGCCCGGTCCCGACACGGCATTGTACATGACGCCCTCGACGGCGCCGTTGGTGTCTTTCCAGAAGGTCGAGTTGGTCGCCTGCGAGGAAATGCCGAACATCGGGATCGGCACCTGCTGGCTCTTCCACTGCACGGTCGGCTGGGTGCCGACATGCGAGATGCCGGTGATCATGACGTCCGGCTTCAGGCCCTCGATCTTGTTGAAGATCGGCGTGAAGTCGGTGGTGTCAGGCGACATGCGGATGTGGTCGACGACCTTGAGCCCGATCTCCGGCAGGCATTTCTCGTAGCCGGCGTCGAGCGGCGTCGTCCACGCCGCGTCCTCGCTCATGATCACCGCGGTCTTCATCTTATAGGGCTCGACCAGCAGGTCCTTGGCCGCGTCGCAGACGAGGCCGGCCAACGAGGTCGAGGTCAGATAGCCGTGGAAGGTGTATTTGAGCTGGTCGTAGTTCTTGGCGATGTTCTGCGTGATGACGTCGGACGCGGCACCGGGCGTGATCATCAGCGTCTTGAGGCGCCCTGCCCACGGCTCCAGCGCCAGCACGACCTCGGAGATGTAGCTCGCGATGACCGCGTTGACCTTGTCCTCGCTGACGGCGCGCTGGAAGGCGCGCACCGATTCCGCCGAGGAGGAGTGATTGTCGTAGACGACGATCTCGATCTTGCGCCCGTCGATGCCGCCCTTGGCGTTGATCTCCTCGGCGGCCAATTGCGCTGCGGGTGCGATCGACGAGCCGGCGACGGCCTGTGCCTCGGAGATGACACCGATCCTGATCGGGTCTGCGGCCCAGGCGGCCGAGGAGACGAGCGCAGTTGCGCAGCTCGCAAGCAAGATGGACTTGAGCGAAATCATGAAACCTCCCGAATCCTTATGCCTCTGACGGGCAGGCTCGACTTTGGTCTCCCACATGCCAGTGAGCAAGGGAACATCCCGAGACGTGCTCTGCGCTCAGCGCATTGTGATAGCGCGCCGCGCTCATGGCTCACGGAATGTCTTACAGGACTGCATGGTTCCTGCGCGCGGCCCAAATATATCCGCTGCATTGCAGCAGCGGATATTCCGAGTTGAAGAGGGCCACGTCCTTACGACGAGGCGATCCCTTACGACGAGGCGGTGTCCTTTGACCTACATGAAGCTTCTCGACTGAAGCGGCGACATCAACTCAGCCAAACTGACGCACGTGCCCAAGCATCTCGTGCACGTCGTAGGTCATGACGGCGAGAAGCGCCGCGAGCGCGAGATAAGTCCCGGCATATTCGAGCTTCGTCTGCAGCGTCGTGCCATAATAGGCGACGTTCTCGGGCGCGCCGGGATCGTAGCGCCAGGCCTTCATCAGTTGCGGAGCTGCGAGGATGGCGATGATGATCAGCATCGGGCTCGGCCGATAGAGCATCAAGGCCAGCAGCATGGGAACGCCAAGCAGCCAGATGCGCGGACTCAGCACGCTGGTGACGCGGCCGCCGTCCAGCGGCGAGATCGGCAGCAGGTTGAACAGGTTGAGGAACAGGCCGGAATAGGCGATCGCAAGCAGCAGATTGCTGTCGTCCGATCGCGCCCACAGATAGACCGCAAGCGCGGCCGCGGTCCCGACCAGCGGACCGGCGAGTGCCACATAGGCCTCCGTCTCGACGTCGACCGGCTGCTCCTTGAGCTCGATCCAGGCGCCGACGAACGGGATGAAGGCGGGAGCGCCGACGTCGAGGCCGCGCTGACGTGCGGCGACGTAGTGTCCCATCTCATGGGCAAACAGGAGCGCAATGAAGCCGGCGGCATAGCGCCAGCCCCAGATGCCGGCATAGACGACCAGCGACAGCAGCATCGTGCCGCCGCTCATGGCGAGCTTCCCCCATTTCAGGCCGGAGAACAGGATCAGCAGGAGCGCCTTCACGTCGGCCCGCCCGCGTTGTCGCCGCGCGGCTTGCGGCGCAGGAAGTTCATGACAGCGGCCCCGGCGCCGACGACGGCGAAGATGATGATCTTGGCGAACTTCAGGACGAACGCACCGGCCAGCGCCAGCAGCCCGAGCTTCTTCGCGGCAACGCCGCCGACCAGCGCCAGCAATCCATATTCGGCGATCCGATCCGTGCTGGCGCTGAAATCCTCATAACGCTTGCCGGCATTGTAGGAGAGATCGGACAGCAGCTCGTGCGCCACCGCCTTGTCGCCCGCGATCCGCTCCGAGCCGGACAGGAGGTTCAGGCTGAAATAGCCGTCACGCCCGAGTGCGTAGGTGTTGTAGTTGACGTTCTTCGGCGCATCGTCGGGCTGGCCCTTCTCCTTGGCGAGCAGCGACCAGACGAGACGATGCGTCGTGGCGTCGTAGGCCGGCGGCTCGACCCAGCCGACCACGGCCATTTCCGGAAATCCGCGCGCCGCACGGTCCTTGTTCGCCTCGTCGGCGCCGGCGCGAAGGTTGCTCAGCAGATCGTCCGCGTTCCAGCTCTTGGCGTCGTCGTCTTTGATGTAGCCTTCCTTGATGTGCTTGATCACCACCATCCAGTCGTCGTTCTGGCGTCTGCCGACGACCAGCCCGACGAAGGTCGCGTCGTTGACGACGTTGCCGAGCGCGCGAAGGACCCGCAGGCCTTCGTTCTTCGGGACGTAGAAGTAGTCGGCCGGCAGCTTCAGCGTGCCCTGGTCGATCAGCACGATGTCGCTTGGTCCGTCGGTGCCCGCTTGGCTCGCCGCCTGCCAGGCCGCCATCAGTTCAGCCTTGCGCGTGGCCTCATCCAAAGGCACGGCCTGCGCGTGAGCGGACAGGACGACGAACGCTGCGCACAACATTGCGCGCGCAATGACAATCAAGCTTTGCACCGGCCCCAATCCCCCAAAAGAACGTCGGTCGGATAGTACCTCGAAGGCTCGGCAGCGCGCAACAAGAGGGCGATTCAGGCCTCTCGAAGCGATCGACTGGCGCTGCAGCGAGGGAGAGATGGTCCGAAAAGGCCCCCTCCTCGTCACGACGCTGTCTTGCTTTCGGCCAAAGCGGCGGGTCGAGTCACGTTTGAAAATTCAAAGAGAACATCGGCGTCGGCGGCGGGCCAAGGGTTTGGGGATCAGCAATGCAGTCCACACAGAACGTGCAACAGATTGATCAGAGCGAGATCGGCCTCGCCCCTGGGAAGCCCGAGAAGACAAGCTATGATCAACTGTACCGGCGGGTCCTGCGTGAGGTGCTGACCCGGATCGATACGCGGCTCGCGGCGATCGAGAGGCCCGGCGTGGCGGCGGATGCCGCGGCGGCAGCGAGCACGAGCGGGGCGGCAGACGCCGGGGCCAGCCGCTGGGCGCGGATGAAGGCACCGCTCGGCAGGCTGCGCGGGCGCAACGCCGTGGGTCTCGCTCTGCTGGTCGTGCTGGTCGGTGGCTCGGTCGCCTGGTCGCAGCGCGACGCCGGCACCTCGCTGATGGACCGTTGGATGCCGGGCGCCAGCGAAGCTCCGCAGGACGAGGCGTCAGCCCAGCAGGGTAGCGAGGATGCCATGATGTCGAATGCCTCGCTGAGGGGAGCGGAAGACACCACCGGCCCCCGCGAGCCCGCGACGTTGATGCAGAGGATGGCGCGTGACATCGCCGATCTGCAGCAGGGCATCGAACAGATCAAGTCGACGCAGGATCAGGCCAGCCGCGATCACACCCGCGCCATCGAGCAGCTGCAAGCCGGCCAGGATCAGCTGATGCGTCTGGTGTCACGAATGTCCAACCAGTCGGTGCAGGCACGCGGCACGGTGCCCCCAGGCCCGCCCCAGCAGATCATCGTGACGCCGCAGCAGCGGACCACCACGGGAATGGCCCGGCCGCAGCCGGCGCAGCCGCAGGGCTCGACGTTCGGGACACTCTTTACCCGCAACACCTCGGGCATTCAGCCGCCGATGCCGCGTTGATGGTGTGATCGGCCGTGCTCACCGGTGGCGGTCTTGGCCGCCGCCGATGCGCGCTTGCCGATCGGCCCCTTATCTGCCTCTTACGAGCAGGTGTGAACGCGCCCGTCGTAGCCGCGGTAGGTGCCCTTCTCCGCGTCATAGGTGCGGAAGCTCTTGCAGTTCACACCCCGCCTCTTCGCCTCCCGCTTCATTTCGCTCTTCTGTTCGCTCTTGGGCTTGCGGACGCGTTGCTCGCGCTTGGCGGGCTTGGCGTCGTCCTCGGCATGTTGGGCATGCGCGTGGCCGTGCCGTCCGGGCTTGGCCGACGGGGACGCGGTGTCCTGCTTCGCAGCCGCCTTCCCCGGCGTGGCCGCGGAAGAAGCTGCGGCCGGCGGCGCGGATGTCTTGGGCTCGGCCGGCGCAACCGCGGGCTTCACCTCGGCGGCGGCAGCCGGCTTTTCGGCGGGCGCCGCGGCTGCGGGCTTGCTCTCCGCAGCCTTCTCTTCGGCTTTCTCCGGTGCGGGCGCGTCCTTGGCGACGGCGGCGGGCTGAACGGCCGGAGCGGGCTCTGCCGGTTTCGACTCGGTCACGGCCGGCTTCTGGCCGACGTCGGTGCCGGAGTTCGGTTCGACCTTGGTCTCGGATTTGGCCTCGGCCGGCTTGCTCTCGGCCGCAGCATCCGTCGCGGCTTTTTCGGTTGATACTTCGTCCGCCGGCTGCTGGCTCGCGCTGTCTGTGGCCTGAACGGGCTTGGTGTCCGCAGCGGCTGGCTCGCCGGGCTTCTCGGCCGTCTTCTCAGGCTCGGCCGCAGGCTTGCCGGCGGCATCCGAGGGCTGCTCGGCGGGCCTGGTTTGAGCAACCGCGGGTTTCGGCTCGGACTCTACGGGCTTTTCGGCCGTCGGCGCGGCAGACTGCTCCGTGGCGGGCTTGGCCGCATCGTTCGCGGCTCCCTGGGCCCAGGCGCTGGAGCCAGCGATCACTCCGAGGACGCAGAACAGAACGCCCGCGCGGACGGCTGGCGGACAAACAACGGAAACTTGCATGCTGGAAAACTCGCTTGAGGGGCCGGCAGATTGCCGGTTTACGTCATCTGCAGCCAGCTTTCGCCACGAAAACGGCATGCGCGCAAAAGAGTCGCACGAGGTGTGCTTTCCGCATCATGGATTTGCAATCGCGACGTGAAGGCCGGCGCGCCGACACTCAATGCGTCGGATGCCGACGGCACATCGGCCGCCTGAATGGCGCGGACCGCGCCCGGCGGGACCCCGGGTGGCGTCGCGGCGCTTCACGCGCTCACGGCGTTGCGGCTGATCACGTGATGGTAGTACGACGCGCTGAGCTTGGGCGTGCGCACCTGGGTGTCGAAGTCGACGTGATAGATGCCGAAGCGCTGCTTGTAGCCGAACACCCACTCGAAATTGTCCAGCAGGCTCCACAGGAAGTAGCCCTTCACGGGCACGCCCTCGGACGTTGCGCGCTGCAGCTGGGCGAGATAGTTGCGCAGATACATCACGCGGTCGAGGTCGTGGACCTTGCCATCGGCGGTCAGCTTGTCGTCCGAGGAGGTGCCGTTCTCGGTGATGTAGATGGTCTGGAGATTCCAGATCTTGGCGGCGAGCTTCGGCACCCAATAGGCCGTCTCCGGACCGACCAGCAGCCAGGGTGAGCTCATGTGCGGGAACGAGGACGGCATCGGCAGCACGTCGAATCCGGCCGCGCGGTCCGACGCGACGACATAGGCTTGCGGCGCGTAGATGTTGAGGCCGACGAAATCGACCGGCGCCGAAATGATCTTCAGTTCGTCGGCGGTGAATTTCGGCGCATCCTTGCCGGACCACGCCAGGAAACCCTCCGTGTAGCGCCCCTCGAGGATGACGTTGAGGAAGCCGGCATTCAATTCGCGCGTCGCGATCTCGGCGGCGCGGATGTTCTCCGGCGTGTCGATCGCCGGCAGGCAGGCCGTGATGTTCTCGGCCATGCCGACGCGCATGCCGGCGCGCCCGCCGGAGCGGATGGCCTGGACGGCGAGACCGTGCGCCAGCGCCACGTGATGGCGCGCCTGGTTGACCTGCTGCTGCGGCAGCTTCAGCCCGGGCGCGTCGACGCCGAGGCCATAGCCGAACGGAACGAAGCGGCCGCATTCGTTGATGGTGAAGATGGTCTTCACACGGTCGCCGAGATGCTCGGCGACGTAGCCCGCATAGTGCGCAAAGGCCCTGGCCGTGTCGACCGAGAGCCAGCCGCCGACCCGGTCCTGCAGCGCCTGCGGCAGATCCCAATGATACAGCGTTGCGTACGGCGTGATGCCGTTGGCCAGGAGCTCGTCGACGAGGCGGTTGTAGAAGTCGAGGCCCTTCGGATTGGGAGTCAGCCCCCCGTCGGGAAACAGCCGGGGCCAGGCGATCGAGAACCGATAGGCCCGGCAGCCGAGCTCCTTGATCAGCCGCACGTCGTCCTTGTAGCGGTTGTAGTGATCGCAGGCGACGTCGCCGGTGCTGCCGTCCTCGATGTTGCCCTGCAAATGCGTGAACACGTCCCAGATCGACGGCCCACGGCCATCGGCCGTGGCCCCGCCCTCGATCTGGTACGACGACGTCGCCGTCCCCCACACGAAATCGGCGGGAAACCGCCGCCCGGCATCCTCCTTCACCGCGCCCTCCTCCGCTTGCGCCGGGCCATTGGCCGCCCCGAGGGCGGCCAGCCCGGCCAGCTTTGCAAGATCACGGCGGGAGACGTCGTTCGGCATTGATGAACCTCAAACCTCTGTTGCTATCGTGCCCGATCGGGACGGCGAAAGCATCACGAACCATATCTGCGCTCCGATTTGAACAGCCCGAGGTGGCGGCAAGGGAGCGGCCTCGATCACATCTGCGTCCGGAATGGGCGCGTCAATGACCGACGGCGCCGCGCTCGGCATTGTGACCGCCGCACGGCTCCCGCAGCGTTGAAACGCGACTGCTCGCACCGTCGGTTTGTAACGTCCTCGGCTCGACAGCGGTGCCGGATTACGCCTATGGTTGTGCCATGACGGATCACGACCACCATCACGACCATCCGCACGATCACTCGGACCTGTCCGAGACCGATCTGCGGGTCCGCGCGCTCGAAAGCATCTTGACCGAGAAGGGATATATCGATCCCGCTGCGCTCGACGTGCTCATCGAGACCTATGAGAGCAAGGTCGGTCCCCGCAACGGCGCCCAGGTCGTGGCGCGTGCCTGGACCGACCCGGCCTATCGGGCACGCCTTCTTGCCGACGCCACGCCGGCGATCGGCGAGCTCGGCTATGCCGGCCGCCAGGGCGAGCACATCGTGGCGGTCGAGAACACGCCGGATCTGCACAACATGGTCGTGTGCACGCTGTGCTCCTGTTATCCGTGGCCCGTGCTCGGCCTGCCGCCGGTCTGGTACAAGTCGGCGCCCTATCGCGCCAAGGCGGTGAAGGATCCGCGCGGCGTCCTGAAGGATTTCGGCTTCGACTTGCCGCCGACGACGAAGATCCGGGTGTGGGATTCGACGGCCGAGGTCCGCTATTTCGTGCTGCCGATGCGTCCCGCGGGGACCGACGGCTGGAGCGCGGAGCGGCTCGCCGAGCTCGTCACGCGCGACAGTATGATCGGCACCGGCCTGCCGAAGCAACCGAACGAGGTAGGCCGCTGATGGATGGTGCGCATGACATGGGCGGCGTCGCCGGCTTCGGTCCGGTCCGCCCCGAGCCGAACGAGCCGGTGTTTCACGCCGAATGGGAGCGCCGCGCGTTCGCCATGACGCTGGCGATGGCGACCCCCGGCGGCTGGAACATCGACATGTCGCGGTTCGCGCGCGAGAACCGTCCGCCGGACGACTACCTCGGCATGAGCTACTACCAGATCTGGCTCGCGGGCCTGGAACGGCTGATGCAGGAGCGGCATCTGGTCGACGCCGATGAGATCGCCGCCGGCAAGGTGCTGCATCCGGCCAAGCCCGTCGCCAAGATCCTCACTGCAGATGCCGTCGCGCCGACACTGCGTCGCGGTGGCCCGACCGAACGCGTGGCGACGCAGCCGGCGCTGTTCGCCGTCGGCGACAGTGTACGGGCCAAGGACATCCATCCGTCGACGCACACGCGGCTGCCGCGCTACGTGCGGGGCCATCTCGGCCGCGTCGCGGCGGTCAGAGGCATGCACGTGTTTCCGGACAGCAACGCCCATGGCGGCGGCGAAGATCCGCAATGGCTCTACACGGTGGCGTTCAGCGGTGCCGAGCTGTGGGCCGATGCGCCCGATCCGCTGCTGGAGGTTACGGTCGACGCTTTCGAGCCCTATCTGGAGCCAGCCCGATGACACCCGACCGTGAGGCGGCGGTCGTGGCGACGCGCGCCCTGCCCGGCATTCCCGTCGATGACAGCGGGCCCGTATTTCGCGAGCCGTGGGAAGCGCACGCCTTCGCGATGGCCGTCACGCTGCACGCCCGCGGGCTGTTCACCTGGCCCGAATGGGCCGCCGCGCTCGCGGAGGAGATTTCGCGCGCGCAAGCGGCCGGCGACGCCGATTGCGGCGATACGTATTATCGACACTGGCTGGCGACGCTCGAACGCCTGGTCGCCGAGAAGGGCGTCACCTCCGCCGATGCGCTCGCGCGCTACCGCGACGCCTGGGATCACGCGGCCGATCGCACCCCACATGGCAAGCCCATCGAGCTCCGGCCCGAGGATTTTGCCGGCTGAGCGTTTCGCAAGGGTCGCGAGGATGCTTAATGCCCGGTGAGCGGGCGATCCTGCTTTTGATGGTGCGGTCTTAACGGCCGGCTATTCATGCCGCGAACAGCCGTATTCGTTCGAAATTGAACATTCATCAGTGCGTCCGTAGCGTCCCGCATCTTCTTTGCCGAAGTTGAGGGGACGTTGAAAATGCCCGCGCCAGAGTTCGCCACCATCGTCGACACGCTCGCCGGCGTGCGTCAGGACTATCATGAGAAGCTCAAATCGATTCCGCAATACGAGGCCTTCCTGCTGATCGAGAGCTCGACCGAGAAGGCCGCCGGAGCCCTGCACGGCACCGAAGCGTCGGGCTCCTCCATCGCCACCGACGTGATCGACTCGCTGCAATATGCGCGCAACCGGTTCGAGCAGCACATGGCCTCGATCCCGGAATATCGCGTGCTGGTGGCGATCGACCGCGTGATCAAGGAGATCTCGCAGCATCTCGGCCTCGCGCCGCATGATGATGCGGCGGCCACGGAGAGCCTTGCCGCGGCCGCCGAACAGCCCGCCGAAGCCGCCGAGGCGGCGGCCAGCGCTGCGAGCGCCGACACGGATGCTCCCGCCGAAGAGGCCGTGGACCCGGCGCCGGAGCAGGCAGAAATGGCCGAGGACGAACCGGCCGCAGCCGCACCGGTGCCGGTCGAAGCCGAGGCCCCGACCCTGCGTGTCGTCGACAAGCCGGTGAAGTCGCCGTCGATCGTGCCCGCCGATCACGACGGTGCCGCCCACGACGACGACATCGTGGTGCTGAACGCGCCTGCCTGGGAGAAGAGCGGCAAGGACGCGAATCACGACATTACCGCGCGCCTCGTCGCGCAGGCGGCCTCCACCGCAGCCAATGAGGCCGATGACGGCCACGACCTCGCCGATGCGGATCTCGTCATCGTCAGCCAGCGTGAGCCGTCGGACAACGAAGCCGCCTGAGCGCTCGCCTGTCGCGCAACTCTCCGCGGGGCCCGAGGGCCCCGCTTCCGATTCAGGATGGCCCGCCCGCCGCGATGTATTCGCGCCATCCTTTGGCGCGCAGCTCGCAGGCGGGACACAGTCCGCAGCCGTGCCCCCAATCGTGCCGCGCACCGCGCTCGCCGAGATAACAGGTGTGCGACCGGTCGCGGATCAGGTCCACGAGCCCGGTGCCGCCGAGATCATGCGCCAACTGCCAGGTCGCGGCCTTCGACAGCCACATCAGCGGCGTGTGCAGCTCGAACGCGCGCGCCATGCCCAGGCTCAGCGCGCTCTGCAGCGCCTTGATGGTTTCGTCGCGGCAGTCAGGATAGCCCGAATAGTCCGTCTCGCACATGCCGCCGACGATGTGGCGGATGCCGCGGCGATAGGCGAGCGCCGCCGCAAAGGTCAGGAACACCAGATTGCGGCCCGGCACGAAGGTGTTGGGCAGGCCGTCAGCGCCCATCTCGATCGCGACGTCGCGCGTCAGCGCCGTCTCGGAGATCGCAGCCAGCGTTGGAATGTCCAGCGTGTGGCTGTCACCGAGCTTGGCCGCCCAGTCGGGACGCAGGCGCGCGATGCCCTCGACCAGCCGGTCGCGGCAGGCGAGCTCGATCGCATGGCGCTGGCCGTAGGCGAATCCGATCGTCTCGACGCGCGCGAAGCGGTCGAGCGCCCAGGCCAGGCACGTCGTGGAATCCTGCCCGCCCGAGAACAGCACCAGGGCTGTCGTGTCCTGCTCACTCATGGCCCCCCGCTTAGCATCATCGACGGGTCGGGCCAACCCGCGGAGCGATCCCGCGTAATCGCCCTTTTTGCTGGGAGCCGCGCGCGGCTTGGGGCATACAGGACACGATCGAACGATGCTGTCAGGACCTGCCCATGATCCCCTCCCGCGACATCTCACGCCTGATCGAGATCATGGCGGCGCTGCGCACGCCGGTCACCGGCTGCCCGTGGGATATCGAGCAGACGTTCCGGACCATCGCGCCCTACACCATCGAGGAAGCCTATGAGGTGGCCGACGCGATTACGCGCGACGATCTCGACGATCTGCGCGAGGAGCTCGGCGATCTCCTGCTGCAGGTGGTCTATCACGCCCGCATCGCCGAAGAACAAGGCGCATTTGCATTCGGCGACGTCGTCGAGAGCATCACGACGAAGATGATCCGCCGCCATCCGCATGTGTTCCCGGACAAGGACGGCAACGTCACCCAGCCGACCAAAGGCACATGGGACCGCATCAAGGCCGAGGAGAAGGCCGAGCGCGCCGCGCGGCGGCCGCCCGAGGCGCAGACGGGCAAGTCCTCGCTGCTGTCGGGCGTCAAGGCCGGACAGCCTGCCCTGGTCCGCGCGATGGAGCTGCAGCGCAAGGCCGCGACCGTCGGCTTCGACTGGAACGATCCGCGCGCGGTGTTGCAGAAGATCCGCGAGGAAGCCGACGAGATCGAGGCCGCGCTCGACAACAAGGATGCGACCGAGCTGACCGAGGAGACCGGCGACCTCCTGTTCGCGCTGGTCAATCTTGCCCGCCATGCCGAGGTGGATCCGGAGACCGCATTGCGGGGCACCAACGCCAAGTTCGAGCGCCGTTTCGCGCACATCGAACAGGCGCTGACGGCCAAGGGCCGTACACTCGAACAAGCGTCGCTCGACGAGATGGACGAATTGTGGAACGAGGCGAAGCGACTGGAGAAGTAGCGTCCCCGTCTCCGAAGCCGTGATCAGCCGCCCTTCCGCGACAGCACGGCCTTTGCGATCTCGACGAAGCGCTGCGCGGCCGGCGACAATCCAAAGTCGGCGCGGCTCAGCAGCGAGACATGCCGATGGATCGTCGGCTGCGACAGCGGGATCGCGGCAAGCGTCGGAAATTGTGCCTTCGGCAGCATGTGCGCGGGCAGGATGCTGATGCCGGCGCCCTCCGCCGTGAGCGCCAGCGCGGTCGTGATCAGCGACACCTCCCACGCCGGCTTCAGCGCCCGCCCCGTCTGCGCCAGCGCTTCGTCGATCTGACGGCGGATGCGCGTGCCGTGACGCATCGTGATCAGATCGGAGCTCATGATGCCGTCCCATGTCAGACGGCGGTGCTTCTCGAACCGGCCGTCCTTGATGCCGATGGCCGAGAGCGGACTTTGCATCAGGGTGTCAATCCGGACCTCCGGCACGCCGTCGTCCTCGACGCTGCCGAGGCCGAACTCCGCATGCCCGGCCATCACGATCGCGAGCAGCTCGTCAGGCGCGACATCACGCAGATCGATCCTCACCTCGGGATGGCGCGATCGAAACGTCGCAAACACGCGTGGAAGCAGCGCCGACGCGACGCCCGCTGAGACCGCGATGGAAATTCGGCCGGCCTTGATCTCGGCAAGGTCGCGCATCCGCTGCGACAGCCCCTGCGTCCCCGCCAGGATGCGTTCCGCGGCGGTGATCGCCTCACGGCAGGCCGCCGTCGGGTGCAGCGCCCGCGTCGTGCGATCGAACAGCTTGAGCTGAAAGTTCTCCTCGATCTGCCGGATCAGCAGGCTGATCGCCGACTGCGTGACGCGCAGCTCGGCGGCGGCCCTGGTGATGCTGCCGAGCCGATACACCAGGACCAGGGCCTCCAATTGCCGCAAGGTCGGGGGCATTAGCTTTCCTCATGAATGAATGAGAATTTTGTGGCTAATCGAAAGAGTTTGATCATGCAACATATTTGCAAACAGCCGGCGGCTGCTGCGAAGCGCGCCAGGCAACAACAAGCACATGGGGAGGGACATTTGACGCAAGCGATCAATCTCACGCGCTACGTCGACGATCGGCCGCTGTCGGGCTTCCAGATCAGGGTGATCTGCCTGTGCGCGCTGGTCGTCGGGCTCGACGGCTTCGATGCCCAGGCGCTCGGCTTCGTCGCCCCTGCCCTCAGCAAGGATCTGCATCTGGCGCCGGGCGCGTTGGGGCCCGTGTTCGGTGCGTCCCTGTTCGGCGTGATGATCGGCTCGCTGGTGTTCGGCGCGCTGGCCGACTATCTCGGGCGCAAATGGCTCGTCGTCGCCGGGGTTCTCGTGTTCGCGCTGGGATCGCTGGCGACCACCCAGGCCACCAGCGTATCCGACCTCGTCATCATTCGGTTCCTCACCGGCCTCGGGCTCGGCGGCGTCCTGCCCAACACGATCGCGCTGACCGGCGAATATTCGCCGCAGCGTCGCAGGACCCTGTTGATCATGCTGATGTTCATGACGGTGTCGCTCGGATCGGCGATCGGCGGAGCGGTCGCGGCGAAGCTCATCACCGCCTATGGCTGGCAGATCATCTTTCTCATCGGCGGCATTCTGCCGCTCATCCTCTGTCCGGTCCTCATTATCTGGCTGCCGGAATCGCTCTCGCTGCTGGCTCTCGACGACAACAAGAATGATCGCGTGCGCGCGCTGCTGAGCCGGATCGATCCGTCGGACCGCCTCCCCGCCGACGCGCGCTTTACGATCATCGAGGAGAGCGGCAAGGGCTTCCTGCTGCCGCAGTTGTTCACCAAGCGGCGCCTGCTCCCGACCCTGCTGCTGTGGGTGATGTTCTTCATGAACATGATGGACATCTATTTCCTCAACAGCTGGCTGCCGACGCTCACACATGGTGTCGGGCTTGACGTCCAGGCGGCGATCGCCGTCGGCATCGCCTTCCAGCTCGGCGGCATGCTTGGCACCGTCGGGCTCGGCCTGCTGATCGAAAAGTTCGGCTTCGATCGCGTCCTGTTCGCGACCTACGTTGCCGGCTTCCTCTCGATCATCACCATCGGTATCGCGGGAGCCTCGTTGCCGATTCTCGTGCCGGCCGTCTTCATTGCCGGCGTCGCGGTGATCGGCGGACAGATCGGCTGCAACGCCTACGCGGCGCGCATCTATCCGACCTACATCCGCGGCACCGGCATCGGCTGGGCACTGGGCATCGGCCGCTTCGGCTCGATCCTCGGCGTCACGATCGGCGGGTTGATGCTCGCAGCGAAATGGGACGTGTCCTCGCTGTTTCAGGCCAGCGCGGTGCCGCAACTGTTCTCGGCACTGGTGATCCTGGGCCTTGCCGTCCTCGGCATGCGCGGCAGTCTTCCGACCGCCGACGACACACAGCGGGATGCGCTTTCGACAGCCGAGCGTGCCTAGGTTCAAAGCAGAAGAGAACTGACATGAAGACGATTCAAACCCAGGTGCTCATCGTGGGCGCCGGCCCGGTCGGACTGACCGCCGCCATGGATCTTGCCTCGCGCGGCATCGACGTCGTGGTCGCGGAGATCAGGCGCGCCGGAGAGCCGCCCAACGTGAAGTGCAACCACGTCTCCGCGCGCTCGATGGAGGTGTTCCGCCGCCTTGGCATCGTCCAACAAGTGCGCGAAGGCGGCCTGCCGGCCGACTTTCCCAACGACTGCGCCTATCGCACCACGGTCGTCGGCCGCGAGCTGACGCGCATCCCGATTCCGTCCCGCAAGGACCGCTATACGGCGACCGGTGGACCCGACACCGATTGGCCGACGCCCGAGCCGCCCCATCGCATCAACCAGATCTATCTCGAGCCCATCCTGTTCGCTTGCGCCGAGGCGCAACGCGGCATCACGATCCTGAACCGCGTCGAGGTCGATCGGTTCGACCAGGATGAAAACGGCGTGATCGCGCGGGCACGCGATCTCGACGCCGGCCGAGACATCACCATTTCGGCCGATTATCTGATTGGCTGCGACGGTGGCCGCTCCGCGGTGCGCAAGCTGATCGGCGCGCGGCTCAGCGGCACCGATGTCGTGCAGCGGGTGCAGTCGACCTACATCCATGCCCCTGCGCTGAAGGACCTGATCACCCAGAAGCCGGCCTGGATGACGATGTCGCTCAACCCGCGGCGCTGCGGCACCACCGTCTCCATCGACGGCCGCGACAACTGGCTGATCCACAACCACCTCGCGGCCGAGGAAGTCGAATTCGACAGTGTCGATCGCGATTGGGCGTTGCGCACCATTCTCGGTGTCGACGACCGTTTCGAGTACGAGGTCATCAGCAAGGAGGACTGGATCGGACGCCGCCTGGTGGCGGATCGCTTTCGCGATCGCCGTGCCTTCATCTGTGGCGATGCGGCGCATCTGTGGATTCCCTATGCGGGCTATGGCATGAATGCCGGGATCGCCGATGCGGTCGACCTGTGCTGGATGCTCGCCGGCGTGCTGCACGGCTGGGCTGCCCCTGCCCTGCTGGACGCCTATGAGGCGGAGCGGCAGCCGATCACCGAGCAGGTGTCGCACTTCGCGATGAACCATGCGCTCGCCGTGATGAGCCAGCGACGCAGCGTGCCTGCCGAAGTCGAAATGGACGGCCCCGTGGGCGATGAGGCGCGCCGCAAGGTGGGACAGGCCGCCTACGACCTCAACGTGCAGCAATATTGCTGCTCCGGCCTGAACTTCGGCTACTACTACGACCGGTCACCGGCCATTTCGTACGATGGCGAGACGCCGCCGCCCTACGGCATGGGCCATTTCACCGCGTCGACCGTGCCGGGCGCACGCTCCCCGCATGTGTGGCTCGCCGATGGCCGCTCGCTGCTCGACGCGCTCGGCCCGGCCTATACGCTGGTCCGGTTCGATCCAACCATCAATACCGAGGCGCTGGTCGAGGCCGCAGCCCGCCAGGGCGTTCCCTTGACGCTCGTCGACGTCGACCGGGCCAAGGGCGGCTACGACTTCGCTGACAGCCTGCTCGTGGTGCGACCGGATTCGCACATCGCCTGGCGCGGCGCGGCCGCACCTCAGGAGCCCGACGACCTGTTGGACCGCCTGCGCGGCCTCACAACCCAGGCTGAGGCCGTGCGCCGTGACAATGCCGTCGTCGCCTGATCCTCGCCAGCGCGCCATGACACGCCACACCACCGCGCACTACTTCCTCGAGGCGCTCGTCGAGAGCGGCATCGACTACATCTTTGCCAATCTCGGCACCGATCATGTCTCGCTGATCGAGGAACTTGCACGCTGGGACAGCGAAGGTCGACGGCACCCCGAGGTGATCCTGTGCCCCCACGAGGTGGTCGCGGTGCACATGGCGATGGGCTATGCGAGCGCGACCGGCCGCGGTCAGGCCGTGTTCGTCCACGTCGATGCCGGCACGGCGAACGCGTGCATGGCCATTCAGAACGCCTTTCGCTACCGGCTGCCGGTGCTGCTGTTCGCTGGGCGGGCTCCGTTCGCGCTGCATGGCGAGCTGCCGGGAGGACGTGACACCTACGTCCACTTCGTGCAGGAGAGCTTCGATCAGGGCAGCATCGTGCGGCCCTATGTCAAATGGGAATACACCCTGCCGTCGGGCGTCGTCGTCAAGGAGGCGGTGGCCCGCGCTGCCGCGTTCATGCACAGCGATCCGCCCGGCCCGGTCTACATGATGCTGCCGCGAGAAACCCTTGCCGAGACCTGGGACGAACAGGCGATGCCGGCCTACCCGGCCGCGCGCTATGGCAGCGTCAAAGCGGGAGGCATCGAGCCGGAACGCGCGCAGGCGATCGCGGACGCGCTGATGAAGGCGGACAATCCGATCGCGGTGACCGCATATCTCGGACGCAGCGCCGAGGCGGTTTCTGTGCTGGAGCGACTGGCGCTGGTCTGCGGAATCCGGGTCGCCGAGTTCAATCCCATCACGATGAACATCTGCCAGGACTCCCCTTGCTTTGCGGGCGCCGATCCTGCCGCGCTTATTGCTGGCGCCGATCTCGGACTGCTCATCGACATCGACGTCCCCTTCATTCCGCAGATGCTGAAGGCGGCCGATCGGCTGCGCTGGATCCAGATCGACATCGACGCCCTGAAGGCGGACATCCCGATGTGGGGATTTGCCACCGACCTCCGCATTCAGGGCGATTCGGCCGTCATTCTTCGGCAGGTCCTGGAGCTCGTCGTCGCACGTGCCGACGATACATATTTGAGGAAGGTGCGCGACCGGATCGCGAGCTGGCAGCCAACCCGCAAGGCCGCGCATGCGAGACATACGTCGGCGGCCGCGCAGAAAGGCTCAATCGGCGCGATCAACCCGGCCCATTTGTTCGCGCGGCTGCAGGCGCATCTGTCGGAGCACGACATCGTTGTCAACGAGGCGGTCCGCAACGCGCCGGTCCTGCAGCAGCAGCTTCGCCGCACCAGGCCGATGACCTATGTGGGCCTGGCGGGCGGCGGCCTCGGCTTCAGCGGCGGCATGGCGCTCGGACTCAAGCTCGCCAATCCCTCAGCGCGCGTGGTACAGATCGTCGGCGACGGCGCCTATCATTTCGCCGCGCCGGATTCCGTCTACGCCGTAGCGCAGCAATATCAGCTTCCGATCCTGACCGTGATCCTCGACAACAACGGCTGGCAGGCGGTGAAGGCTTCGGTTCAGCGCGTCTATCCGGACGGCGCGGCACAGCAGACCGACTCATTTCTTTCCCGGCTCTGCACCGGCCGTCAGGACGAGCAGCGTCGTCTCGCCGACATCGCCTGCGCATTCGGCGCCCATGGCGAGCGGGTCGACGATCCCGAGGCGCTCGATAAAGCCATCGAACGCTGCATCGCAGCCCTCGACGGCGGGCGCGCCGCGGTGCTGCACGTCGACATCACGCCGCTTTAGTTCGATCGATCGCGACCAAATGGCGCGGTCTGATCCGGCGCGATGGTCAGTTGTGCAGAGATGTAGACGACCAGTGCGGCCTACCCACAGCAGCAAACAACAATCCGCTCCGCCACGACATCACGTTTGACGCTATCAGCGCGTACTGCTCCTTCTGCGCAGTACCTGTGACGATTGGCAAGAAGCCCAGAGGGATCGAGGCCACGCTTCTTGACAGTCGAGCGGTACCAACGACGATCTACAACACCTCCTTGCCTACATCGAACTCGTCCCTGCAAACGAGGTCACTCTGGACGTTGTCTTGCCTGAAGGTGTCGACAGCTGTGGAATGCATCATGCCGAGCTTCGAGACAGACCAGGTAGATTTTCCAATCTGGCTAGGGACGCTTCTAGATCAGCGATTGCGCTCCCATATCGCGCGCTTGCCACGCTCCGGGCCCTAAGCAGGTGCGCCCGCGCTTCCTCCAGACGCTTCACATGCAAGCAGGCCCGCACACGGGCAGCATGTATCGGAAACCTATGCCCTCCATAGCGACTGGCGCGTTCGAAAAACCGCATTGCGAGATCCAGATCAGATCTACAACGAGCAGTCAAAGTGCCTAGCATCGTCCAGAACTCTGCTTCATCGACACCGAAGAGCACGTCGTGGCCGAACGCGTCTTGTCCAAAAAAGCGCCGCCGCGCATCCGTCAAGATGTTCGCGAGTTGGTTCGGAGCTTCGAGATCAGTCTCAAACTTGGATAACAGATTAATATCGAACCACTTTTCATCCACAATGGACCTGCAAGCAATCCAAGCCTTGAAATTGTGGGCATGATCGAATCCCTGACGCAATGCCTCCGAAAGAAACGAGAGTGCATCATTCACAATGGTCAATCCTCTGCTTCGATCTTGCGAATATGCAGCAGTCGAAGCCTCGCCTATGACGTGTGCCACACGGCTCAACGCAGGACGAAATCCGAAATCGATGCCCGTCCAAAATGCGTCTATCGACTTGGTATATTGAAATGTTTGTCGATAGAAGATTGGACGATATTTCGCAGCCGCGCCGTACTCTAAAAGCTCGGGGCTTTCTAAGGTTTGGCCTATAGCGGCTATTCGTTCATCGTACTCCGCGACCGACCTCAGGGGGAGCAATCTTGCTTTCGAGTATTCCACGAGCAAAGACTGCAGCAACGCCGACGAGGATCTAACGAGAGAAAGGCTGCGTTTCGCGCAGCGTTCAGCTTCGCTGAACGAGCGTTCTTGATGTGATTGAAGTCGCTGCAAGCGACCTCGCCACCTGACCACGGATGACTTTACAATTAAACTATACGCCAATGCGTCACGATCGTCAGCTGAACTACTGACGGAATCGAGCTTGTCGTTCAGCGACTTCGCCAGCGTTAGCTTTTTCTGTGCATCGAATACACCGTATTCATCCCTTAAGAAAAGCAGCATAAGCGAAACCGCGACGGGCACTTTTCGCGGGTCTACTATCGTTTTCAGTATAGCGATGCTCGCCTGCAGCCCCTTCTCCCATCGAGACGAGGAATAGTCGTTCTCCAACGACGTAGTTTTGAGCTCAAGTCGCGCCAGCTCCACCCATTGCACGGCAGTTTCAACCAAGGGATTGAGCGCAATGTCGCCCAGGACACGCTCTGCCTGCCGGAGAAGACTGCGCCCCTCTTTTGGTCCACTCAGGGTCGCCTCATTCATCAGGTCATATATTCGACCGACCCTGACATCTTGCGCCAACTCGTGGTGGTCGAACCTAAATGGACTACTCTGAAACAAGTCGTCCACGAATCTGGCGACGTGACGAGCCTTGTTAATGACCATCTGGAAAAGAATCGCCGGCGGGTATTCGCTCGGCTTCTCTTGATCGATCAGGTGATGGTGCTTTCGGCAAAGCAACATCAAGTTGTTTTCAGAATCGAGATCGACGTGCGGAAACGACGCCTTGAATTCGGATCGACTACCCTCATTCACCGGCAGGATGTGACAGAGTTCGCCGATCATCTCGATGTGCCCATTGGACCATCTTGCTGCGATTTCCCCACAAGCCCCGTACTCACAGCGGCCAATCGATCTCATAAAGATCGAGGTTCGGACACTCTGTCGGATTTTTTCTCTTGAGGCCATACGCGTAACCCGCATGTCGCTCGACAAAATAATCTGATTTAGACGAAAGGCGCTTCTGAACGGCGTGGCTGTTGGCAGCTCTTGATACAAGGCAATATTGAGAATTAACACGTTTTAGTTGTAAGTTTTCCATGTGTAAAGTCATCTGCGTCTATGAGCCGAGATGGCTGTGAGAGCCGTTCAATCGGCTGCCATCCATTTGATTCTGCTGCGCGATGATGCTGATGTGGCTTACTAGGCGACCGCCGGAGACGCTCAAAGAATATAGAGAATAAGCGCTCAAATCAGCTGATTTGGATGATTGCCGCTCGATCGCGGGGCAATCGATAGTGGTCGGGTACCTTTACTGTTTTACGCCACCCGCGGCACGCCGTGATAGCGCTCGACCACGATGTCGCGCTTGGTGGCGTCGACGCGCACGGTCATGTCGTAGCGGCCTTCGTTCAGCTCCTTGGCCAGCACCTCGGCGTTGCGATGCAGCCAGGAGATGCCGGCGCCGTCGGCCGCGTCGATGGTGAGATCGAGCGTGGTCCGCGCCGCCGCGAGACGGTCCTCGATCGTCTGCAGGAGCGCGTCGACGCCGTCCCCGGTCTGGGCCGAGACCAGCAGGCATGGCCGCTCCGGCGGCCGACGCCCGGCGATGTTGGCGAGGTTCTCGCGCGCTGCCTGGTCGAGACGGTCGATCTTGTTCCAAACCTCGATGATGGTGTCGGTGGCCTCGGGATCGATGCCGAGCTGGCTGAGCACCAGCTCGACATCGTGCTGCTGCGCCTCGGCATCCTCGTGCGACATGTCGCGGACGTGCAGGATCACGTCGGCCTCCAGCACCTCCTCGAGCGTGGCGCGGAAGGCGGCGACGAGCTGCGTCGGCAGGTTGGAGATGAAGCCCACGGTGTCCGACAGCATCGCCTTGCCGCCATGCGGCAGCGTGATCGCGCGCAAGGTCGGATCGAGCGTCGCGAACAGCATGTCGGCGGCCTGGACGTCGGCGCGCGTCAGGCGATTGAACAGCGTCGACTTGCCGGCATTGGTGTAGCCGACCAGCGCCACGACGCGATACGGCACGCGCTGGCGTCCGGCGCGATGCAGCCGCCGCGTCGCCTGGACCTTCTTCAACTCGTTCTCGAGCCGCGTGATGCGGTCGCCGATCAGGCGGCGGTCGGCCTCGATCTGGGTCTCGCCGGGACCGCCCATGAAGCCGAAGCCGCCGCGCTGGCGTTCGAGATGGGTCCAAGACCGCACCAGACGGCTGCGCTGATAGTTGAGATGCGCGAGCTCGACCTGCAGCGCGCCCTCCTTCGTCTTGGCGCGGCGGCCGAAGATCTCCAGGATCAAGCCGGTGCGGTCGAGCACCTTGGTGTTCCAGGCCTTCTCGAGGTTTCGCTGCTGGATCGGCGAGAGCGCGCAATCCATCACCACCAGCTCGACGCCATGGCCGGCGATCACGCCGGCAATCTCTTCGACCTTGCCCTTGCCGAGATAGGTCGCAGGGCGGATTTGCCCGATCGGCGCGAGAATAGCCTCGGCCACCGTCAGGTCGATGGCCCGCGCGAGGCCCGCCGCCTCGTCGATCCGTGCCTCGAAATCACGCATGTCGGATTGGCCTGCTTGCGCGCCATCGTCGCCGCGGCGCGCTCGCAAGTAGGGGCCGACCACGATGACGAGCCCGGTCCCCTTATTGTCATCCGGCCTCGACAGGCCGATGGTCCCTTCGCGATCGCGGGGTTCCAATCAGGTCACTCTCACGTCAGGTCACACTCACGCAGACGCGTCCTCGCCGCCCTCGAACAACTGGATCGGCGCGCCCGGCATGATGGTAGAGATCGCATGCTTGTAGACGAGCTGCGAGTGACCGTCGCGCCGGAGCAGCAGGCAGAAATTGTCGAACCATGTGACAATCCCCTGCAGTTTCACGCCATTGACCAGGAAGATCGTGAGCGGCGTCTTGGTCTTGCGGACATGGTTGAGAAAGGTGTCTTGTAGGTTTTGTGCGCGGTCGGCCGCCATTGTTGTTATCTCGCAGTCTTGTGCTTTTTCTTATTGAACCTTCGATGACCCGATCGCAGGCCCCGGATTCATCGAGGTGGCCCATGGTCCATTGAGATCCCCCTCGAGGGACCACGGGATGCCGGATTAGAAGACAGGCGAGCATATTAGGCAAGCCGCTTGCAAGGAGGCCGGTTCCAAAAGAACCGGATTCATCCGTAAAATTCCGGAAATGGACGAATTTTCCAATGTAAATTCGTCCAGTCGGCAAGTTTGGCCGAGCGGGAGCCTCAGCCGACGCCGAGCGCCTTCAGCTTGCGATGCAGGGCGGACCGCTCCATGCCCACGAACTCGGCCGTGCGCGAGATGTTGCCGGAGAAGCGGCTGATCTGGGCGATGAGATAGTCGCGCTCGAACACCTCGCGTGCCTCGCGCAACGGCAGTCCCATGATGTGCTCGCCATTGTTGCTGGTCGGCATCGCCGGCACCATCGATCCCACATCCGGCGGCAGCATGTCGGCGGTGATGATCACCTCCGGTCCGCCGGCGGCCAGAATCATGACGCGCTCGACGTTGTTGCGAAGCTGACGGACGTTGCCGGGCCACACGTGCGACTGCAGCACGGCCATGGCGTCCTGGCCGATCTGCCGCTTCGGCAGGCCGGTCGTGGCCGAAATCTGCTCCATGAAATAGTCGATCAGCTCCGGAATGTCCTCGCGGCGCTCCGACAGTGGCGGAACCCGGATCGGCACCACCGACAGACGGTGATAGAGGTCCTCGCGGAAACGCCCGGCGGCAATCTCCTCCTCGAGATTCCGTGCGGTCGAGGAGATGATGCGCACGTCGACGTGCACCTTGGTGGTGCCGCCGGCGCGCTGGAACGTCTGGTCGACCAGCACGCGCAGGATCTTGTTCTGCGTCTCGCGCGGCATGTCGGCGATCTCGTCGACGAACAGCGTGCCGCCGTGGGCCTCTTCGAGCGCGCCGGTCTTGCGCGCCTGCTCGCCATTGGACTGCTCGATGCCGAACAGCTCCTCCTCCATCCGCTCCGGCGTGATCGCGGCGGCGTTGATGACGACGAACGGGCCCTCGGAGCGCGGCGACTGAGCGTGCAGCGAACGCGCGGCGAGCTCCTTGCCCGAGCCGGGAGGGCCGACGATCAGGATGCGGCTGTTGGCCTTGGCGGCGCGCTCGATGGTCTGGCGCAACTGGTTCATCGATGGCGAGCGGCCGGTCATGCTGCTCGCGGTCGGCGCCAGCTGCTTGAGCTCGCGAACCTCGCGCTTCAGCCGGGAATTCTCCAGCGCACGCGTGGCAACCAGAATCAGCCGGTCGGACTTGAACGGCTTCTCGATGAAGTCATAGGCGCCGCGCTTGATCGCGGCGACCGCCGTTTCGATGTTGCCGTGGCCGGAGATCATCACGACCGGCAGGTCGGGATGGTCCTTCTTGATCTGCTCGAGGAGCTGCAGACCGTCGAGCTTGGAGCCCTGCAGCCAGATGTCCAGGAACACCAGGTT
This sequence comes from Bradyrhizobium sp. SZCCHNR1017, assembly GCF_032381375.1. NCBI lineage: Bacteria > Pseudomonadati > Pseudomonadota > Alphaproteobacteria > Hyphomicrobiales > Nitrobacteraceae > Bradyrhizobium > Bradyrhizobium sp. SZCCHNR1017. The sequence continues at coordinate 594,834 of NZ_JAUHIR010000001.1, forward strand.
GGGACGGCGGCTCGTGATCTCCGCGAGCGCCGAATCGCTGTCGCGCGCGGTTCGCGTCGTGAAGCCTTCGTCATCCAGGATGCCGGCGACCAGCTCCCGGATATCGGCTTCATCGTCGACAATCAGAATATCACTCGCCATGGGTCACGCCTGTCTCGTCAGCTGCCGGTTGCGGCTTGGATTTTTGGTTCATCATTGGTCGTTTGAACCGTGTCAGCGGTTTCGCCGCCAACCTCGGTCTTCTGCGCATTGTCAGACGCCGCCGCCTGCTCCTTCGCGCCCGTCTTCGCGGCTTGGCCGGAGACGGCAAAGCGCAGCCGCATCCAGGCGCCGCGCTGGCCGGGACGGAAATCGGACGCGTCCTTCAGCTCGAGCTTGCCGCCATGGTCTTCCAGCACGCGGCCGACGATCGCGAGCCCGAGGCCGGTGCCCTTGGCGCGCGTCGTGACATAGGGCTCGAGCAGCCGCTGTCGCGCCACCTTCGGCAGGCCGATGCCATTGTCGATGACGTCGATCAGCACGTCCTCGCCCTCGCGCGAGGCGACCACGTCGATACGGCCCTTGCCGAGCTCCGCCTCTGGCACCACCTCGATCGCCTCGGTGGCGTTCTTGATGATGTTGGTCAGCGCCTGCGAGATCAGGCGGCGATCGAACTGCGCGCGCAAGGGGTCCTGCTTGATCTCGGTCTCGATGTCGATCTCGGGATGCGCGACCTTCATCAGGAACACGGCCTGCCGCACGGTGTCGGCGACGTCCTCGCCTTCCATCACCGGCTTCGGCATCCGCGCGAACCGCGAGAACTCGTCGACCATTCGCCTGATGTCGTCGACCTGCCGCACGATCGTCTCGGTACATTGCTCAAATATCGCCTTGTCCTCGGTGATGACCTTGCCGAATTTGCGGCGAATTCGCTCTGCGGACAGTTGAATTGGCGTCAGCGGATTCTTGATCTCATGCGCGATGCGCCGCGCGACGTCGCCCCAGGCCGAGGTGCGCTGCGCCGACACCAGCTCGGTGATGTCGTCGAGCGTGATGATGTAGCTGTCGCGCGCCTGGTTGGTCTGCTCGGCGGTGACGCGCACCGACAGATTGCGCTCGTGGCCGTCGCGCTGGATCGTGATCTGACCCTGCACCAGCCGCTGCTTGCCCTCGCGCGCCGTCTTCATCATGTCGTCGAGCTCGGGCAGCACGTCGGAGAGCGGATGATCGAGCACCTCCTGCTCGGCATGTCCGATCAGCTTCTCGGCCGAGCGGTTGAGGATGCCGACGCTGCCAGAGGCATCGACGCCGATGATGCCGGCGGAGGCCGACGACAGTACCGCCTCGATGAAGCGGCGCCGGCTGTCGATCAATTCGCTGGCGCTGACCAGCTCGTCGCGCTGCGTGCGCAGCTCCTGCGTCATCTTGTTGAAGGTCTGGCCGAGCTGGGCGAGATCGCCCTCCGAGCGATGCACCGGGACCTGGACGTTGAGATCGCCGGTCGACACGGTGTTGGCGGCATTCATCAATTGCCGGATCGGCGCCACCAGCCAGTTGGCGAAGTTCAGCCCGATCAGCACCGAGGCCATCAGGATGGTCAGCGCGATCACCGCGAACATCAGCGCGAAGGCGATCTGGATGCCGAAGCGGCGCGCCTCGACCTGGGCGTATTCGGCGACCGACAGCTCGGTCTGCTTGAGCTGCTCGACGACCTGCGGATCGAGCGGACGCGCGACGTAGAGGAAGGTGTCGTTGAATGCGCGCAGCCGGATCACCGCGGCGACGTAGTTCGACTCCGGCAGGACCGCGATCTCGGGCTCCTCCTCCCGGACATTGTTGAGGAACTCCGGCGCCGGCGGCGAATAGGCCAGTTGCACCCCGCCGGTCTCGGCCCAGACGATCGGGTTGGTGTTCTTGTCGATGATCATCGCGCCCGGCAGGTTGCGCGACGCGGCGCTGGTGGTGAGCAGCTCGCGGAAGCTGGCGCGGTCCTGGTCGAACAGCGGCCTGGCGCGTGCGATGTCGGTGGCCATGCCGATGATGTCGCCGCGGATGAACTGCGCGTGCTCCTGCATGTAGGCGCGCGCGATGGTCAGCGAGTTCTGGATCGCGACTTTCGCTGGTCCGGAGAACAGCCGGTCGAGGCCGCGATCGATGGTGACGTTGGCCGCCACGGCGACCAGCACCGCCGGCAGGACCGCGATCACCGAGAACAGGCTGACGATCTGGACGTGCAGCCGTGCCGCCGCCCGGCCGCGCCGGCGGGCCTGCACCACCTGCCAGACCTCGCGGATGATGATCCCGACCAGGACCAGGATCGTTCCGGCGTCGATCAGGTAGAAGGTCTTGACCACGTCGGTCGTGGGCTCGACCGGGGTCAGCCCGACCAGCACGATGAAGGTGAGGAAGGCCGACAGCAGCGCCAGCGCCACCGCCACCGGCGCCAGCCAGGTGCGCCAGGTCCAGCGCCGGCCCTCGGTGGACGACGCATCGAAGGGGGTGGCCGATGTCTCTGCGCTGGTCATTCCGGCAAGGTGGGTGATGCTGAACGCGGCACGTCCGGGAATCGGACTGATGCATTCCTACCACGCTGTTGCCAAATTGCGACAAATCCGCGGCGCCGGAGCGCGTCGCGGATTTGTCTACATTAATTCTCACCTGAGGCGGGTCCGAGCCCGCTGGAGAGGTATCAAATAACCGTCAAGCGCCGCTGCGGTACACTTGAATGTCGAGGTCGCGGATCTTCTTGCGCAGCGTGTTGCGATTGAGGCCGAGCAGATCGGCGGCGCGGATCTGGTTGCCGCGCGTCGCCGCCAGCGCTGCCGTCAGCAGCGGAATCTCGATCTCCTTGAGGATGCGGTGGTACAGCCCCGGCGGCGGCACGCCGTTGGGAAATCCCTGGAAGTGCGAGGACAGATAGGCCTCCACGGCACCGCCGAGATTGTCGATCGAGGTCGGCGTGTTCGAGCCGGTGGTCACCGCCGGCGGCGCCAGCTCGCCGTCGATCACCGAGGCCGTGATGACGTCCTGCGGATACAGCGCGGCCAAACGCCGGGCGAGATTCTCCAGCTCGCGGACATTGCCCGGCCAGCGGTGCTGCTTCAGCCGCTCGAGCGCCGCGGCATCGAGCTTCTTCGGCGGCAGGCCGTCCTTCTCGGCCAGCGCGAAGAAATGCCGGACGAGATCCGGCAGGTCCTCGATGCGCTCGCGCAAGGGCGGCAGCCGCAGGGGCACGACGTTGAGGCGGAAGAACAGATCTTCTCGGAAAAGCCCCTGCTGGATCAGGATGCGCAGGTCCTTGTTGGAGGCGGCGACGATGCGCACGTCGGTCTTGATCGGGGTGCGGCCGCCGACGGTGGTGTACTCGCCCTGCTGCAGCACCCGCAAAAGCCGCGTCTGCGCCTCCATCGGCATGTCGCCGATCTCGTCCAGGAACAGCGTGCCGCCCTCGGCCTGCTCGAAACGGCCGGAGGCGCGGGTGTTGGCACCGGTGAAGGCGCCGCGCTCGTGCCCGAACAGTTCCGACTCGATCAGGTCGCGCGGGATCGCCGCCATGTTCACCGCGACGAACGGGCCGTTGCGGCGCTTGCCGTAATCGTGCAGCGCGCGCGCCACCAGCTCCTTGCCGGTGCCGCTCTCGCCCGAGATCATCACCGTGAGATCGGTCTGCATCAGCCGCGCCAGCACGCGGTAGATGTCCTGCATCGCCGGCGAGCGGCCGACCAGCGGGATCGATTCGAACTCGCCGTCGTCGGGCTGGCTCGCCGCACGCTCCTTCGGCTCCGCCAAGGCACGGCCGACGATCGCGATCAGCTCCTTCAGGTCGAACGGCTTCGGCAGATACTCATAGGCGCCGCGCTCCGACGCCTTGATGGCGGTCATGAAGGTGTTCTGCGCGCTCATGACGATGACCGGCAGGTTCGGCCGCATCTTCTTGATCCGCGGCAGCAGGTCGAACGCGTTCTCGTCCGGCATCACCACGTCGGTGATGACGAGATCGCCCTCCCCCTGGCTCACCCAGCGCCACAGCGTCGCGGCATTGCCGGTCAGCCGCACCTCATAGCCGGCGCGTGACAGCGCCTGGTTCAGGACCGTGCGGATGGCCGTATCGTCGTCGGCAACGAGAATGCTACCTGCAGGCATAGGTGGTCCTCAATTTGATCCCTGTGAGGCATGCAACGGCGTCCCCGAAACGTCATCGCCATGGCTGTGATTTGGGCTGTGGTCTGGTTGTTTGGTTGCGCTGTACATCGGCATCAGCACCCGGAAGGTCGTCTTGCGCGGCTGCGACTCGCACTCGATGATCCCGCCATGGTCGCCGACGATCTTCGCGACCAATGCAAGTCCGAGGCCGCTTCCGGTCGGCTTGGTGGTCACGAACGGATCGAACAGATTGGGCATCAGGTCTTCCGGCACGCCGGGGCCGTTGTCCCTGACGCAGAACTCCAGCGGCAGCGACACCCGCGACTTCTTGCCGGGCACCGACAGCCGCACGCCCGGGCGGAACGCCGTGGTGAGCTGGATCTCCGCATCCGAGCCGAGATCGACGACCGCTTCCGCGGCATTCTTGACCAGGTTCAAGAACACCTGGATCAGTTGATCCTGGTTGGCGAGCACCGGCGGCAGCGACGGATCGTAGTCCTCGACGAAGCGGATGTTGCGGGCAAAGCCGGACTGCGCCAGCCGCTTCACGTGATCGAGCACGGAATGGATGTTCACGGGCCCGCGCGCCACCGGGCGGTCGTCGCCGAACACCTCCATGCGGTCGACCAAAGTGACGATGCGGTCGGCCTCGTCGCAGATCAGCCGGGTCAGCATGCGGTCCTCGGAGGAGGCCTGCTGCTCCAGGAGCTGCGCGGCGCCGCGGATGCCCGACAGCGGGTTCTTGATCTCGTGCGCGAGCATCGCGGCCAGTGCGATCACCGAGCGCGCGGCGCTGCGATGGGTGAGCTGGCGGTCCATCTTGTCGGCGATGGTGCGCTCCTGCAGCATCACCACGATATGGCCGGGCCGCTCCGGCAGCGGTGCGACGTGCAGGTCGACGAGCCGATCGGCGCCGGTGCGCGGCGTGCCCAGATCGACCTTGTACTCGTTGACCGGCGCGCTGGTGGTGCGGACCTGATCGATCAGCGCCAGCAGCGGAGAGCCGAACGGCACCAGCTTCTTCAGCGACTGCCGCTGCAGAAACTGGGTGGAGGAATCGAAGAACGATTCCGCCGCCATGTTGGCGTCCATGATCATGCCGTCCGGGCCGATGACGAGGACCGGATTCGGCAGGGCGTTGAGGATGGCGTCGCCATCCGAGGGAAGTCGCTTGCGCTGTTCTGCGGCTGAGCTCATGCGGCTGCACTCCAGGCAAAATCGTCGAAGGCCTCACGCAGCGCCCGATGCACCAAGGACGGCTGCTCGGACGTCAGGATACGGTCGCGCCAGGCCTTCAGTTTTTCGGCCGGCGCTTGCGCGTGCTGGGCGGCGACGTCGAGCCCCCAACTGAGATGCTTGCGGGCGTGGCGCAGGCCGACACGCGCGCCATAGTGACGGCAGATCTCGTCATAGAGCGCGGTGAGAAGACCGAGCTGCTGTGCCAGCTCCGGCGCGCCCTCCTCCGCGCCGCCCTCGAGTCGGCGGCCGATCTGGCCAGGCAGCCAGGGCTGGCCTTGCGCGCCGCGCCCGATCATCACGGCATCGGCGCCGGAGGCGTCGAGCGCCTCGCGCGCGTCCTCATAGCTGGTGATGTCGCCGTTGACGACGACCGGCAGATCGACGGCGTCCTTCACGGCGCGCACCGCGCTCCAGTCGGCTTCGCCCTTGTAGAACTGCTGCCGCGTACGGCCGTGCACGGTGATCAACTGCACGCCCGCGGCCTGCGCGCGGCGCGCCAGCTCCGGCGCATTCAGGCTGCGCTCGTCCCAGCCGAGCCGCATCTTCAGGGTCACGGGCACATCGACGGCCTCGACCGTCGCCTCGATCAGGGTCAGCGCATGATCGAGATCGCGCATCAAGGCCGAGCCGGACTGGCCGCCGGTCACGTGCCGCGCCGGGCAGCCCATGTTGATGTCGATGATCTCGGCGCCGCCATCCTCGGCGACCTTCGCGCCCTCGGCCATCCAATGCGCCTCGCAGCCGGCGAGCTGCACCACATGCGGCCCCACGCCGCTCGCCTCGCAGCGCAACCGGGATATCCACCGCCCGCGCACGAGATCGTCGCTCGCAGTCATCTCGGACACCACCAGCCCAGCGCCGAGCTCGGCCGCGAGTCGGCGGAACGGCGCGTCGGTGATCCCCGACATCGGCGCGAGAATGGCCCGGTTGGCGAGCGAAACGTCGCCTATCTTCAAGGCTTTGGCTTGTGGTTTGGCCGGACCGGTCACGAACGACTCTTAAAGCTCTTTGGACGCATCATCGCGTCTGCGCTGCACTCTCAAGCACAAATCTTGTGCAGTCAAGCGCCATGCCTACACTTTAGCCAATACGATCGGCATTTCAAGTGCAGTGCAGCAAAATATGCTTGTTCGGCAGTCATGGTAAACCCGCGAGCCGCCGGATTTTTGCATGGCTCAGCAAGGTGCTCGCAGGCGGCAGGTGCGATCGCCCCCCAACGCGCCAGCGGATCCCGGCGCTTGTGTCGCGATCGCAGGTGCCGTTCATGCGACGTGTGATCCTGCTCGCTTAACATCTTCTGCAGATGTAAGAAGCCGCGAACCCCATCATCCTCATCAGCATCGATACCCTGTTCCCATGACGACTTCTCAGCGGACTGCAGCCATTCTCGTCGCGGCCGGACGTGGCCTGCGCGCCGGCGCCGGCGGTCCGAAGCAATATCGCGTGATCGGCGGCCGCACGGTCATCCATCGCGCGCTCGCCGCCTTCGCCGATCACCCCGAGGTGGCGGTGGTCCAGCCGGTGGTGAACCCCGACGACATCGACATCTTCAACGCAGCCGTCTTCGGCCTGCGCCACGAGGCCCCAGCGCATGGCGGTGCGACGCGACAGGCCTCGGTGCTCGCGGGCCTGGAAGCGCTGGCGCCGCACAAGCCCGACATCGTGCTGATCCACGATGCCGCGCGTCCGTTCGTCACGCCCGCCGTGATCTCGCGCGCGATTCGCGCGGCCGGCAAGACCGGCGCGGCGATTCCCGTGGTGCCGGTCACCGACACCATCAAGGAAGTCGGCACGGGCGGCGACATCACCGCGACACCGGAGCGCGCGAAGCTGCGCATCGCCCAGACGCCGCAGACCTTCAAGTTCGAGACGATCCTGGAGGCACACCGCCGCGCCGCGCGCGACGGCCTCACCGAGTTCACAGATGATGCGGCGATCGCCGAATGGGCGGGATTGACCGTCGCGACCTTTGAGGGCGATGTTGCCAACATGAAGCTCACCACACCGGAAGATTTCGTGCGCGAGGAAGCGCGCCTTGCCGCGCAGCTCGGCGACATCCGGACCGGCACCGGCTACGACGTCCACGCCTTCGGCGAAGGCGACCATGTCTGGCTGTGCGGCCTGCGTGTGCCGCATAGCAAGGGGTTCCTTGCCCACTCCGACGGTGACGTCGGTCTGCACGCTCTGGTTGATGCAGTTTTGGGCGCCCTGGCCGATGGCGACATCGGCTCGCACTTCCCACCCTCCGACATGAAGTGGAAAGGCGCCGCATCCGACCAGTTCTTGAAATACGCCATCGAGCGCGTGACCGCGCGCGGCGGCCGCGTCGCCAATCTCGAGGTCACGATGATCTGCGAGCGCCCGAAGATCGGCCCGCTGCGCGACCAGATGCGCGCGCGCATCGCCGAGATCACCGGCGTCGACATCTCGCGCATCGCGGTCAAGGCCACCACCAGCGAGCGGCTCGGCTTCACCGGCCGCGAGGAAGGCATCGCAGCGACGGCGAGCGCAACGATCCGTCTGCCGTGGAGCGCCTAGAGGCGCACCACCCTGTCACCGCTCATGGAGCTTTCGATCTGACGGTCGGATGAGGACAACGCAGCCATGGCCAGCGAACGTCAAATCGGCTCTACCAGCGCGCTGGCCCGCTCGCTGCTCGACCTCTGCCGGTCGCGCAAGCTGATGATCGCGACCGCCGAGTCCTGCACCGGCGGCCTGGTCGCCGCGGCCCTGACCGACATCCCCGGCTCCTCTGATGTCATCGACCGCGGCTTCGTCACCTATTCCAACGAGGCCAAGCGCGCAATGCTCGGCGTCGAGGCCTCGACGCTGCAGACCTTCGGCGCCGTCTCCAAGGAGACCGCGATCCAGATGGCCGTCGGCGCCCTGGAGCGCGCCGACGTCGATCTCGCGGTGGCCATCACCGGCATCGCCGGCCCCGGCGGCGCCACCCCCGGCAAGCCGGTCGGTCTGGTCCATTTCGCCGTCGCCGCCCGCGACGGCCGCATCACCCACCGCGAACACCGCTTCGGCGCCATCGGCCGCAGCACCGTGCGCACCCGCTCGGTGCTGGAAGCCCTGCGCCTGCTGATGGAGCTGGCACGGCCGCAGGTCGCGGCCAAGCCGAAGCGCGCTGCCGCGACACGACTGCGTCCGCGCGTGGCCCGCACGCCGCGGCTGCATCCGGTCAAGCGGCCGAGGCGGCCCCGGACGTAGTTGGAAGTGACGCGAGCGGCTCTCGCCGCTCGTCATCGCGGGCGCAGCGACGCGATCCAGTTCTACCGACCTGCATCGTCGAGCTGGTGCTCCTGACGGATCGATCGCGAACCGAACCGCGGCTGGAATTGCGCTTCATCGGCGCGGTCGAGGTCAGGATCGGACACCTGGACCGCATGGACGGTTTCCGTCTGGACGTCAGGGACATCGGTCATTGGCAGCAGGAGAGAATACGCTTCGAGGTGGTCGATGACGAATCGCAGTTGCTATCTCTGCAATGTGCCGATTTTGAATTCCTCCTGATCGGTTACGCTGAAGGCACGATCAATTGAGCATCGAAGGTGCGCCTCGCAATGATGATAAACGGAGAGTTGCCGCACGATCTCGAAAGCGTGATTTAACAATGTTGTCATGAATCAAGCTTGGGCTGGCGTTGAACCGTCAAGGACATCGCGACGACGGACGCGAAGCGCTCCTGACAGCATGACAAGCTCGCTAGACCATCGCGCACCGCGAACTTGATCGACGCAACCCTCGCGAGAGCGCGCCGAGCTACATGTCAGGAGGAGATCATATTGCTAGACCGCACATTCGCTGCCCTCTCGTTCGTCCTCCTACTCCTGACCTCCTCCGCCCAAGCCGCTGGCTTGCAGCTCTTAGAGGTCGATCACGGATTCCACGGCATGATCTGGACGCCTTGCGCCGCAGACGCCGGTAGCGTGCCGGTTGGAAGCCTCGCGATCCCAGGGCTGGAGACACTGCCCGGGGTAAAGAATTGTCCAATCAATGGCACGAAGCTGCCATTGGTCGTCATGTCCCACGGTCGCGGCGGCTGGATCGGTGGAAACCACGATGTTGCGGAAGCGCTGGCGGACGCGGGATTCATCGTCGCGGCGATCAACCATCCCGGCGACAGTGTCGGTGACCTGGCGCAGCGCGACAGCCTGTCGGTCTGGCTCTCACGGCCGCAGGACATCATGCATCTGATCGATTTCATGTTGAACGATTGGACAAGCAGAGCCGCGATTGATCCGGACCGGATCGGCTTCTTCGGCTTTTCGCGCGGTGGCTACACCGGAACCGTTCTCGCCGGCGTCGACCCGGACTTTCAAAGGGTGGCGCACTACTGCACGCAACAGAACCCGTTCTGCGAGCAGGTCCGCAATGGCGAGTTTCCCAGAAGCTGGCCGCACGACGAGAGGATCAAGGCGGCCGTGCTGGCCGACGCCGCTCACACGGTCGGATTCACGCGAGCAAATCTCGCGAGCATCAAGATTCCCCTCCAGGTCTGGCGCTCGGAGCTCGGCGGCAACGGGGTCGATCCGGAAGGGACCGCCCGCGTAACCGCGAGCCTTCCCGGCACGCCCGAGGTCCACACCGTGCCCGCCGCGCATTTTGCTTTCCTCGCGCCGTGCTCCGCGGAGCTCGCGGCCGCCGTCCCGCGCATCTGTGCTGATACGCCTGCGGATTTCGACCGCGCGGCGTTTCACCGAGAGTTTGACGCCCAGGTCGTCAGGTTCTTCTCCGAGAAGCTGGGCAAGTAGGATCCGTGGCAGAACCTGCGTTCCGCCGCGTCGCTCTCAAGCGCGCCAGAACGGGCGCCGGCACAGCCGCCGCGCCTCGTCGCGTGTCAGGCCGTAGTCCTGCAGCACCTCGTCGGCGATCCGCGGCAGCTCCCGGGCGAAGCGGCGGCGCTCGCGCCAGCGCTCCCACCAGAGCCGCAACCATGACGTGGGCTTGAGGTCGGCGCAGCTTTGATGGGGAGCCGGTGGCGCCAAGTAGTAGATCTTGGCGCCCGGCCTCGGCGAGATGGGATGGCGCGACAAGGGATCACGACCGAGCGCGCAGAGCCCCGGCGATCGCGAGGCGCCGCGGAGCATACGCTCCTCGATGGCGATGACCCTCGGATCGTCGGTCGTGCTCGGCATGGCGGGCTCCCCTTCAAATGAAGAACCTGCCGGCAACAAAAAAGCCGCCAGGTCCCTGGCGGCTGTTCGGATCAAATGCTGCAAATCGTCAGATTGAGCGCGATCCTCCCGCCGCCAGCGAGCTACGGTGCGTGATGCGACCAAAACGATGGGTGGCGGCGGTGATCATGGCCGGCTCTATAGCCGATCCATCTGAGGTTGTCATCCATCGAATGGATGCGAGGCCGAGCGGCCTCCCCCAAATTTGCTCAGGACGGAAAAGCACCGACGGTCCGCGCAAGTTGCCGCGCCAACGGTCCAGGCAGAGCCTCATCGAAAATCCGGCTCAGCGTGCGGTAATACCAGATCGTGCCATCCCTTCCACCGGTGAAGCGTTGCCACACGACGTCGCCGACCTCATCAAGGTCGCTCGCGATCGCTTCCGCGTTGTCAACCTTGTCGGCGAGCGAGACCAGCAGCGATGACACCGGCTTGAGCGGCAGCCGGGCGAGATAGGCTTCCTTCCGCGGGCGCCATTCGGGTTTCGGATCGACCCAGGAATCCGTGCAGTCCGCGACGATCCCGGCGACGCCATCGCCAAAACGCCGGCGGATCTCATCCAGCGTGGCCTGCCCGCCCTGGTCCTCGGCGGCGTCATGCAACAGGCCCGCGATAGCCTGCACCTCGCTGCCGCCCGCCGACAGCATGCGGCTGGAGACGCTCAGCAGATGCGCGATGTAGGGTACGTTGCTGCCCTTTCTCAATTGGGTCCGGTGCAGCCTTGTCGCATAGACGAGCGCTTCGTCGTAGAGATGAGAGAGTGACATTGCTTGCTTTCTTCTCTGGCCGACGCAGGGTCAGACCGATGGTTCGTCGTTGGTCACTATCGGCATTGTTCCAATCATTGGGCACCACGTCGAGCATCATCCTAGCCGACCCGTCGGGCAAATCAGCTGGCGTGCGCAATAGCGGAGAGCCCGTTTCCGGTGCCTTGCTGCGATCAAAGCGCATCGCGAGGGCGTGCGCCAAGACACTGATTTCCTCAATCCGTTCAATGTCCGACTCACTGTCCAGTCCTACCGACGAAAATATTCTCGTTTCTATTTTTCAGAACTCGTGTTTCCCTCCCCTCATCCCGCCTCGACACGAGGGGCGTATCGCGATCGTCACGACACGCGAGGTGGGAAGGCGATGGCCGCCGAGGGGCCGCAGCGCGTCTTGGACGTGCGGACGAACGGCTCTTGGCGGACGTGAAGTCGCAGCGTCCTGACACCCCGAAGCTGGTGTCACGCCGGTGGAGATGATGATCCGCCGGTCACGGGGGCAAAACAGCCGGTCCCCGGGGAGACTGCGTATAAGCGTGAAGACCATCGCGCGGGGAATGCCGGGATGTCTCGGCTGCACCTGTGGTACCTGCCGCCTGCATTTTTTTCGCAGGCGGGCCATGGGGGCGGCGAGCTCCCGGCATTCCCCGCGCCCTCGTGATCTCAGAGGGTTCGTTGACAGCCAGAGCCCGGGCGCGGTGGCGCCGCGGAGGTTGCGGCTGCTCGTCCGCTGGATGCCGTCCCTCACCAGCCGGATCGCGATCCGCCGACGATTATCGCTCGCGCCGCCACGGCTAAAGGTTTTGGTTAATTTTGTCCTGCTACGTCTCGCGCATTCTTCTCTGACAGTGGATTCGGGACCCCATGGCTTTCTTCTCCGGCAAGTCGGCTGATCGCACGCATAACCTCCTGATGACGGAGCTGTTCGAACGTCATCGCGACGCCATCCTGGTGATGTCCGACGGCAAGATCATCGCCTGCAACGAGACCGCGGTCCGATTCGGCGGCTTCCGCAGCAAGCAGGACCTGCTGTCGCGTTCGCCGGCGACCATGGCGCCGGAGTTCCAGCCCGATGGCAAGCGCTCCGCCGACGTGGTGCGCGAGATGGATGCCAAGGCCAGGCGCGAAGGCCACGCGACGTTCGAGTGGACCACCAAGCGCGCCGACGGCAGCCCGGCGCTGGTCCAGATCACGCTGGTGCCGACCCAGGTCGAGGGCCAGACCTACGTCATGAGCTTCCGCCGCGATCTCTCCGACCTTGTCGCCGCACGCGAGGAGAAGAAGCGCGCGCTCGACCGGATCGCCAAGGATTTCGAGACCTCGGTCGGCGCCATCGCCAATGCGATCTCCGGCGCCTCGCGCGAGGTCGAGACCACGGCGGCCTCGCTGACGACGACCGCGGATCAGGCCGCGCAACGCGTGGCGCTGGTGGCGTCGGCGTCGAACTCCGCCTCCTCCAACGTGCAGTCGGTGGCCGGCGCCACCGAGGAGCTGTCGACCTCGGTCAGCGAGATCAACCGCCAGGTCGCGACCTCCTCGACCATCGCCGCCGAGGCGGTCGAGGCGTCCTCGCGCACCAACGACCTCGTCAACAGCCTGGCGGACGCGGCGGCCAAGATCGGCGCGGTCACCGACATGATCAACGCGATCGCCAGCCAGACCAACCTGCTGGCGCTGAACGCGACCATCGAGGCGGCACGCGCCGGCGATGCCGGCCGCGGCTTCGCCGTCGTGGCCTCGGAGGTGAAGAGCCTGTCGAGCCAGACCGCCAAGGCGACCGACGAGATATCAGCCCACATCAGCGCGATGCAGCGCGCCACCAGCGACACGGTGGCCGCGATCCAGGGCATCGGCGGCACCATCGGCCAGATCAGCGAGATCGCCAAGACCATTGCGACCGCGGTCGATCAGCAGGGCCACGCGACGCAGGAGATCGCCCGCTCGGTCAGCCAGGCCGCCAGCGGCACCCGCGAGGTCGCCACCAACATCGGCTCGGTCAGCCAGACGGTGGAATCGGCCGGCGGCGCCGCCCGGCAGATGCTGGGCGCAGCCGGCCAGCTCGCCAAGCACGCCGACGAGCTGCGCGGCAAGGTGAAGGACTTTTTGACCGCCGTGCAGGCGGCGTAGGGTTCGGTCGCGGCTCGACGTGTCCGCGATTGCACGGCTCCGCGAAGATGTCGCGGAGCAGCTGTTTGAAGACGTGGATAGGATTTTGAAGCCAAGTTGCGCTGGCCACGGCTTCGTGGGTGCAACTTGCTGTGAGTTGGCAGGCCGCCAGCCTCACCCTCCGCTGTCATCCCGGGCAAGCCGCAGCGGCGCAACGCGCCGCGGAGGCGCCGACCCGGGATCCATACGCCGCAGCAGATGTGGTTAGACGAGCTCGGAGTTACCTGCCTGCCGCCACAAGCAGTCCTGTGGTTATGGATCCCCGCTTTCGCGGGGATGACGACGGAGGGTGAGGCACCCTCTATCGTCTACCACTGGAAGACATGGAGAAAGGCTTACGTCGACGACACCGCGGGCTTGCGGCCGTAGATCGCATCGGCGCGCTTTTCGAACGCCGCCGACATGCGCGCGAAGATGGTGTCGAACATCGAGCCCATCAGCATCGCCAGCATGCGGCTCTTGAACTCATAGGCGATGAAGAACGTTACCTCGCAGGCGCCCTGCTCGCGCGGCTCGAAGCTCCAGCGGTTTTCCAGGCTGGAGAACGGCCCGCTGACATACTCGACCAGGATGTTGCGCTTGGCCCGATCCAGCGTCACCCGGCTGGTGAAGGTCTCCTTCACGAGCTTGAACGACACCGTCATGTCGGCGACGACGACCTCGGTGCCGTCAGGCTTCTGGCTGCGCTGGCGCACCACCAGCTTCTCGCACAGCGGCACGAACTCCGGATAGCGCTCGACATCGGCGACGAGGTCGAACATCTGCTCGGCCGTGTGCGGCACGCGCCGCTTGTTGGAAAATCTCGGCATCTCGTCTCGATCAGCGCGCCATGGCTTCGCGCGCGGCCTTCAGCTTGGCGAAATCCTCGCCGGCGTGGTGCGAGGAGCGCGTGAGCGGGCTCGCCGACACCATCAGGAAACCCTTGGTGTAGGCGACGGTCTCATAGCCGGAGAACTCCTCCGGCGTGACGAAGCGCATCACGGCGTGGTGCTTCCTCGTCGGCTGCAGATACTGCCCGACGGTGAGGAAATCGACCTCGGCCGAGCGGAGGTCGTCCATCACCTGCAGCACCTCGTGGCGCTCCTCGCCGAGGCCGACCATGATGCCGGACTTGGTGAAGATGGTGGGATCGATCTCCTTGACCCGCTGCAGCAGCCGGATCGAGTGGAAGTAGCGCGCGCCGGGCCGGACCGAGAGGTAGCGCGATGGCACGGTCTCGAGATTGTGGTTGAAGACGTCGGGCTTGGCGGCGACGACCTGCTCCAGCGCGCCGTCCTTGCGCAGGAAGTCGGGCGTCAGCACCTCGATCGTGGTGGTCGGACATTTCGCGCGGATGGCGCGGATGGTCGCGGCGATATGGCCGGCTCCGCCGTCGGCGAGATCGTCGCGATCGACCGAGGTGACGACGACATGGGCGAGGCCGAGCTTGAAGGTCGCCTCCGCGACGTGCTCCGGCTCGCCGGCGTCGAGCGCCTCGGGCAGGCCGGTCTTGACGTTGCAGAAGGCGCAGGCCCGCGTGCAGGTGTCGCCCATGATCATGAAGGTGGCGTGCTTCTTGTCCCAGCACTCGCCGATATTCGGGCAGCCGGCCTCCTCGCATACGGTGACGAGGCCGTTCTCGCGCACGATGTTGCGGGTGTCGGCATAGCCGCGGGTGGTCGGCGCCTTGACCCGGATCCAGGCCGGCTTGGCCGGCGAGATGGAATCCGGCCGGTTCGCCTTCTCGGGGTGGCGGGGGCGCAGCGGCGTGTTCGCGTTGATGTCGACGATGGTGACCATGGGATTCGCACAAACCTCTGTTGCGCCCTAGCTATTCCGTGCCGCGGCCCGCCGCAACCGGCTGGCCGAGGATACCAGGGCATGGCAGATATGGGCAGCGCGGAACAGCGCTCACCACGGCGGATTTCCTTGAGAATGGCGCAAAAACCGGCAAAAGCCCCCGGGGTATCACGGCCCCGGCGCAATGCTGCGGCCAAGCGGCTGACGCGGGCGTTCTTCGCCCGCGAGGTGCTCGCGGTGGCGCCGGAGCTGATCGGGGCGACCTTTCTGGTCGACGGCGTCGGCGGGACCATCGTCGAGGTCGAGGCCTATCACCACACCGACCCGGCGGCGCATTCGTTCCGGGGCCCGACGCCGCGCAACCAGGTGATGTTCGGCCCGCCCGGTTTCGCCTACGTCTACCGCTCCTACGGCATCCACTGGTGCATGAACTTCGTCTGCGAGGTGGAGGGCTCGGCGAGCGCGGTCCTGATCCGGGCGATCGAGCCGACCTTCGGGATCGACGAGATGCGGCGGCGGCGCGGGCTGGAGGATGTCAGGGCACTATGCTCGGGGCCGGGCAAGCTGACCGAGGCGATGGGGATCACGATCGCCCATAATGGCCTGGCGCTGGATGCTCTACCGATCGAGCTGTTCGCCCGACCTGAGGATGTAGAGGTCGTCACCGGCGTCCGCATCGGCATCACCAAGGCAGTCGACCTGCCGTGGCGCTTCGGGCTCAAGGGCTCCCGGTTCGTGAGCAAGCGGTTTCCGCGCTAAGCCGCTGGCCGTCTTTCCGGGATGGTCCGAAGGACCAGACCCGGAATCTCGAGATTCCGGGTTCGATGCTTCGCATCGCCCCGGAATGACGAAGGAGAGAGGACGACGTCACGCGCCCTGCAGCCGCGACAACGCGTCTTGGAGCTTGGCCTTGCGGGCCAGCGCCGCCTCGCGCTTCTCCTTCTCCTCCTCGACCAGTTCCTCGGGCGCGTTGGCGACGAACTTCTCGTTGCCGAGCTTCTTGTCGACGCGCTCGATATCGGCCTCGGCCTTGGCGATCTCCTTTCCAAGGCGGGTGCGCTCGGCGGCGAGATCGACGACGCCCTTGAGCGGCAGCGCGGCGACCTCGCCGCGCACGACGAGCTGGGCGGAGCCTTCGGGCGCCGTATCGGCGAAGGAGATGTCGGAGAGACGCGCAAGGCGCTTGATGACCTCGCTCCAGCGCGGTGCGCGATCCCTCGTCTCGGCGGAGGCACCGACGAGCGCGAGCGGCATCAGAGTCGCCGGCGGGATGTTCATCTCGGCGCGGACCGAGCGGATGGACGTGACGAGATCGACCACCCAGCCGATCTCGGCCTCGGCCGCCTCGTCCTTGAAGCTGGCGGCGTCGAACGAGACCAGCAGCGGCGGCACCAGAGGGTCGCCGAAGCTGGCGGCCGACAGCGCGGCGATCTCGGCGACCGTCGGCCTGTCGGTGCGGTGCGGCCAGGGTGACAGGGTCAGCAGACCGTCGCGCTTGGCGGTCGACTCCCACAGCGCCTCGGTGATGAAAGGCATGAAGGGATGCAGGAGCTTGAGGATCTCGTCGCGCGCCCAGGCCACCATCGCGCGGGTCTCGGCCTTGGCAGGGCCGTCCTCGCCGAGCAGGGTCGGCTTGGAGAGCTCGACATACCAGTCGCAATAGACGTCCCAGACGAAGCGGTAGATCGCATTGGCCGCGTCGTTGAAGCGATACGCCTCCAGCGCCTCGGTGACCTCCCGCGTGGCGGCGGCCGCCTCATGGGCGATCCAGCGGTTCAGCGTCTCCTTGGCGGAGCCCGGATCGAAGCCGTCCGGCACGGTGCAACCGTTCATCTCGGCGAAGCGGCTGGCGTTCCAGAGCTTGTTGGCGAACTTGCGGTAGCCGTCGACGCGCTGGGTCGACAGCTTGATGTCGCGACCTTGCGCGGCCATCGCGGCCAGCGTGAAGCGCAGCGCGTCGGCGCCGTGCTCGTCGATCAGCGCCAGGGGATCGATGACGTTGCCTTTCGACTTCGACATCTTGGCGCCCTTCTCGTCGCGGACGAGCGCATGGATGTAGACCGTCGAGAACGGCACTTCCTTCATGAAGTGCAGGCCCATCATCATCATGCGGGCGACCCAGAAGAAGATGATGTCGAAGCCGGTGACCAGCACGTTGGTCGGATAGTAGCGCTTCACCTCGGGCGTGGCGTCCGGCCAGCCGAGCGTCGAGAACGGCCACAGCGCCGAGGAGAACCAGGTGTCGAGCACGTCCTCGTCACGCGTGATGAAGCCTTCGCGCTTGTTGCGGTCGAGCGCCATCTCGCGGCCCTGCTCGGCCGTGATGACCTCCTGCTCGACGTAGTAGCCGATCGCGTGGCCGACGGCCTCCTCCTCGGTCTCGGCGACGAACACCTTGCCGTCAGGGCCGTACCACGCGGGAATCTGGTGACCCCACCACAGCTGGCGAGAGATGCACCAGGGCTGGATGTTCTCCATCCAGTCGAAATAGGTCTTCTCCCAATTGCGTGGCACGAACGTCGTCGCGCCCGACCTGACGGCCGCGATCGCCGGCTGCGCCAGGGTCTTGGCGTCGACATACCACTGGTCGGTCAGATATGGCTCGATCACGACACCGGAGCGGTCGCCATGCGGCACCATGTGCGTGTTCGGCTCGACGCGCTCGAGGAAGCCGAAGGACTCCAGCCGCTCCAGGATCTTCTTGCGCGCAGCAAAGCGCTCGATGCCGTGGAACTCCCTGGCAAACTCCTCGGAGCCCTCAGGCAGGCCGCGCAGATAGTCCTCGTTGTCGACCAGCGCGATGCAGCCCTCGCGGTCGAGAATGCTGATCTGCGGCAGGCCATGGCGGCGGCCGACCTCGAAGTCGTTGAAGTCGTGCGCCGGCGTGATCTTGACGGCTCCGGTGCCCTTCTCCGGATCGGAATAGGTGTCGGCAACGATCGGGATCTCACGCCCGACCAGCGGCAGGATCACGCGCTTGCCGACGAGGTGCTGATAGCGCTCGTCGTCCGGATGCACCGCGACCGCGCTGTCGCCAAGCATGGTCTCGGGACGCGTGGTCGCGACCACGATGAAACTCGTGGGATCCTCGGGGCTGAACGTCGTCCCTTCGATCGGATAGCGCAGGTACCAGAGATTGCCCTTGACCTCGATCTGCTGGACTTCGAGATCGGAGATCGCGGTCAGCAGCTTCGGGTCCCAGTTGACCAGCCGCTTGTCCTTGTAGATCAGGCCCGCACGGTGCAACTCGACGAACACCTTCACGACGGCCTTGGACAGACCCTCGTCCATGGTGAAGCGCTCGCGGCCCCAGTCGCAGGAGGCGCCGAGGCGCTTAAGCTGGTTGATGATGGTGCCGCCGCTCTCGTCCTTCCACTGCCAGACGCGCGCGAGGAACTTTTCGCGGCCCATCTCGCGGCGGCCGGGTTGCTGGCGCTCCATCAGCTGACGCTCGACCACCATCTGGGTGGCGATCCCCGCGTGGTCGGTGCCCGGCTGCCACAGCACGTCGCGGCCGCGCATACGCTCGAACCGGCACAGGATGTCCTGCAGCGTATTGTTGAGCGCGTGCCCCATGTGCAGCGAGCCGGTCACGTTCGGCGGCGGGATCACGATGGTGAAGGGATCCGCATTGCGCCGATCGGGGCGACCGGCGGAGAACGCGCGGGCATCCTCCCAGACCAGGGACATGCGACCTTCGAGATCGGTGGGCTGATAATTCTTATCGATCATGGCATTTCCAGCGGCGCGGGGCCGGCTGTCCAATTCGGGATGTCGCGGAACTCGTCCGGGCCTTTTGTGACATGACCTGAAAAAGCTCGCGCAAGCTGTTGGTGCTTGGGCTGTTTTCGGACTGATGTCCGACCGCGGACCGCGCTCCCGGAAGAGCCCTCTCGATCCGTCCGGCAGGGATCAGCTTGACAGGGCTAGAAAGCCGCCGCGGCGCGCCAAGTCAACAGCAGCGGCGAACATTGACGGATAGCGTCTACCGCCCGCCGCGGCTCACTCCAGAACGGAACACGAGATCGTGCCGTCCTGGCGTCAGCGGCCGCGCGAGACGCGCTCGATCTCGGCCTTGACGATGCGCTCCACCAGGGCCGGAAGATTGTCATCCAGCCACGATTTCAGCATCGGACGCAGCATCTCCTTGACGAGGTCCTCGAGCGTCCGGGCGTTGTTGCTCAGCACCGTATTGGCCAGCGCGTTGAACGCCGATTCGACGGCGTTCACCGTCGATGGGGCCAGGATCGGCTGCTTCGGTGTGACTTGCTCAAACGCGGACTCGAAGCTGGCAGCCTTCTGATTGAGCCGCCCGGCCTCGATGAACTCGATATCGTCCCGCGGATCCACCTTTCGGAAGGATGCCGCGGCGGGGGCTGGCGCTGGAGCGGGAGTCGGTGGGGCCACTGCCATGTCGTCGGTCAACTCGAGTACTTCAGGTTCGGGCTCGGGTTCTGCCGGCCGAACCTCTGCGACCGGAGTCGTTTCATCCAAACCCGCCAGCAATGCGTCAATGTCATCCTGGTTGTTGCTTGCGGACGCCGCCGGCGGCGCGGGAGGCGGAGGTGCGGGCTTGGCGGGAGCCGCAGCAGCGATCTTCGAAGGTGGGATGTCGTTCATTACCGGCTTCGCAGCCGGGGCCGCCGGCTTCTCGGCCTTGACCGGCTCCGGCGCGGCGGCCTTGTCTGCCGCCGGCGGCTTACCCTCGTCGTCGGCAATGATACGCCGGATCGACGCCAGAATCTCCTCCATGGAGGGTTCTTGGACCTTCGCAGGCTGCGTCATTTCCGACTCCAAATCAGCAACGCTGCCGTACGAACCGGCTCAGCGCAAAAGTCCCGGGCGCCGGCCCCAAGTGGCTTGGACTTCTCAACGGACATGCCAACTTGTCTCCGGACAAGGCCTGATCGATGCAAAACAACAGAACGATACTGCCCATGTCGGAGTCTATTCTTGGAAGAACTTCCGACGCAGTCCGAATCGTTCGGCGGCCATTTTGAGGCTATGTCATGGCAACAAATGAATGCAAGCAACGCTGGCCGCGAACCCGGTGGAGCACGGAGGTCGCCCGTCAAGCGTCGCCCATTCGTCACAACCACAGCATGTGCCACAAAAAAATCCCCCGGCCAAGGACCGAGGGATCAGGGGCGATATTAAGAATGTACTAATGACCATCCGGCGTCCGCACACCCGCCCAGTTATCCCGGACCTGCTGGTAGTGCACGCTGGGATCGTAGGTGGTGGTCGGCAGGTTCAGCACCTGCGGTGACAGCCGCCCCACGGTCTGAAGCACCGTATAGGAGGCCACCACGCGGTCATGCTGGGCGTTCACCAGCGAATTCCGCGCGTTGACCAGCGCCTGCTGAGCGTTGAGGACATCCAGCGTGGTCCGCTGGCCCGCCTTGGCTTCCTCGCGCACGCCGTTCAAGGCGATCTCGGAGGCCGCCACCTGGGCCTGTGCCGACTGCACCTGTGCCTTGCCCGCGAGCAGCTTGCCCCAGGCAGATACCACGTCGGAGCGAGCCTGATCGCGGGTCTGCTCCAGGACCAGACGCTGCTGCGCCAGCGACTCCTTGGACTGCCGGATCAGCGCGTATTCCGCCCCTCCATTGTAGATCGGGACGTTCACCGAGGCGACAGCCGACGCGCTGAACCCACGATAGGATTGCAGGCTCGACTCATAGCCCTGCTGCGCCTGAGCCTGGACGTTTACGGTCGGCAGCAGAGCACCCTCGTTGATCCTGACCTGCAGATACTGGACGTCGATGCCGTACATCGCCGAGGTTACGTTCGGGTTTTCCGTCAGAGCCGTTTCGACCGACTGCTGGAGGGTCGCCGGCAAATAACGGTCGACAGGAGAGCCCGGCGCCAAGTTCTGGGGATCGTTGCCGATGATTCGGCGGAAGTTCGAGCGGGTCGCCGTTAGTTGGGCCTCTGCTGTGAGCTGCTGCGTGCGGCCGGCGGCGAGCTGAGCCTCGGATTGCGCGACGTCGGTGCGGGTGACCTCGCCGACGTTGAACCGATCGCGGGTCTGCTTGAGCGTCTGCTCCAGCACCCGCGTGTTGCTGCGCTGGACCTCGACGATCGCCGCATCGCGCAGATAGTCCATATAGATCGTGGCCGCCGCTAGCAGCACCTGCTGCTCAAGAATGCGGAGAGCCTCGCGTTGCGCCGAGACGTTCGCCTCGGCCTTGCGCACGCCGTTTGCCGTCTGCTGACCGTTATACAGATTCTGGTTGACCGTCAGGCCGACGCTTCGCGGCCTCTGCACGCCGTTCACGGCCGGCGTAGCGGGTGCCGCTTGCAAATCCGTATACTGAATGCCCGCCGTCGCATTCAGACTGACCTTCGGCCGATACCCCGAGAGTGCCTGCGGAACGCCTTCGTCGACCGCACGAGCCTGGGCCCGCGACGCGTTCAGTTGCGGGTTGTTCTGATAGGCACGCACCAGCGCAGCCTCGATCGTGTCGGCCAGCGCTGGCGTCGGGCCTGCACAAGCCATCACGAGGACCACAGCCGCCGCTGCGGTGACGAGCTTCACCCCAAACATCCCTGTTCCATTCATTTGTTACCGGCTCGAACGCCAGAGCCGGGCCGTAACCTGTTGAAGAGACTCCCGCGCACCTCGCACCTTATTCCCCATGCAAGCGCAACGGAACCACCCAAGCCTGGAACCCGTATCGAAAACTGTCAACGTGCAGCATCCAGGCCACACTTCTGATTTAAAACAGAATTTTGCCCGCCCGCGGCCGCGAAGACGACGCACCAAGCCGTGCTGCGCGACGGGCGGCTCGGCAATTCAGAGGGGTCGCTAAGGACCTCGTCGGACGACTTAAAAAACGAACTCGGGGACCCGCTCGAGACCGGAAATGACCGGCGCCGCAGCATCGAACAGAACCCTGCTGCCGATATCACCATGCGATCGCGTAAAGATCATGGCGCGGGCGGGACGCGCGGCGGCGAAGACGCCGACCAGGCGGCCGCCCTCCTTCAATTGACGGCAAAGACCGTCCACAGCGACCTCGGTCGCTCCATTGAGGAGAATCACGTCGAAGCGGCCGTCCGCCGGATCACCCTGCGCGGCCGGCGCGACTCGAATCGTAACCGGGCAGCCATCGACGGCGGCAAGCAGCTGCTTGGCGCGCCCTTCGATGGCAGAATCGACCTCAGTCGCCGTCACGCTGCCCGCCAGTCGGGCGGCCAGCGCGGCGAGATAGCCCGTCGCGCATCCAACCACCAGCACGCTGTCGGTCGGCTTGATCTCGGCAGCCTGCAGCAGTTTTCCCGTCAGCATCGGCTTGATCAGATACCGCTTGGCCGAGGCGGTTTCGGAGACGTCGAGATCCAAGTCGAGGTAGGCCAGCGCCTGCCGATCTGTGGGAACGTAGGCTTCCCGCGGCACGGTCAACAACGCATCCAGCACGCGGTGATCGGTGACGTCGTTGGTCCGGACCTGACCATCGACCATTTTCTGGCGCGCCGTCGCGAATGAAGACATGAGCAGACCTGCAAGCAAAGCGGATGGACCGCGGACGATCTGCGCAATCTTTTGGTACAAGGCCCTGGAAAAGGCAACATGCGGGTTTCAACGGAGCCGCTGGGACGCCACCTGTGAGTGAGCCGACCGCCGGCTACTCGATCACCACGGCCAGTCGCCCGAGCAACTGCGCGATCTCGTCAATATGTTCGGAATCACCGCGCGTCATCATGTCGGCCAACCGCGTGAGACATTCGTCATCGCTGAGACGCTCGACCTGGTCGGGAATCAACGAGGGCGCGGAGACTGCTTCAGCGAATGGGACGACGGTGTTTGGCATCTACGACACTCCATGACCGCGGGCACTGGCCGGTTCCAGCAAACTATCGGGGCCGGTTTGCTCCCTTCCAAGTGAATTTCCTGTCATCGAACTGTGGGCGACCGCTGCCCAGCAAGCGTTCAAAATCAATCTAACCATCTGAAATTTCGGTATTTTATTCCTGAGCCCGCAATCGTCGCAAAGATGCGATTTCGTTCTATGCAAGGCGAAACGGCTTTGTTATACGCAGCCGCATTCGCGAACATTGCTTCGCCTGTTCCTCGGTAGCTCAGCGGTAGAGCATTCGACTGTTAATCGAATGGTCGCTGGTTCGAATCCAGCCCGGGGAGCCATTCTGGCCATGCCGAATGGTTCTATATATCCTCCCAATCCCTCTTTCTTGTGACGCGGGACATCCGCCGATTGGCCGCGAACGTGCGCCGATCTTCGCTGTCTTGCCTTGACCGCGCATGGAGCGTCGGGCAAGCGGGGCGCATCTCTTGCAAGTGACGACCAGCGATGCCGATTTCCGATCATCTGAGAGCCGTCCGCAGCAAGATCGGCCATGATCTTTTGGCGACCACAGCGGTTTCCATCTCCGTGTTCGACAACCAGGGCCGCATTCTGCTCGGGCGCGACGCGGAGACGGGCCTCTGGACGTTGCCCGGCGGCGCCATCGATCCGAATGAGCACCCGGCCGACGCGGCCACCCGCGAATGCTTCGAGGAGACCGGGCTCGTGGCCCGGCCGATTCGCCTGCTCGGGGTGTTCGGGGGCCCGGAGTTCCTCATCCGCTATCCCAACGGTGATCTGACCTACTACACGGTGATCGCCTTCGAGGCCGTCATCGAAGGCGGCGCGCTTGCGCCCGATGGCGAGGAGATCGCGAGCCTTCGATTCGTCGATCGTGGGGAATGGGACCAGCTCCCGGTGTCGCCATCGAGCCGGATCATCTCGCGGCAGGCGCTCCAGCACGACCCCACCCCCTACTTCGCTGCCGCGAGCTGGCGGCCCGAAAGCTGAACCGGACTCGAGTCGTTGGATCCTGTCGCCGCAATTCTCATGCTGATGGCCGGTCTGCTTCACGCGAGCTGGCATGCCATCGTCAAGACCGGCAGCGGCCTCTCCCTCCTCGCTGGCATGGGTCTGGTCAGCAGCGCCCTGATCCTGCCCTTCCTGTTTCTCGTTCCCGTTCCGGCACTCGCGACCTGGCCGCTCATCGTGGCCTCGCTGGTCTTGCACGCGGGCTACAAGGCGAGCCTCGCAATGGCCTACCGTTCGGCCGAGCTTGGACGCGCCTACCCGATCGCGCGTGGCATCGTTCCGCTGTTCGCAACGCTATTTGCCTCGCTGGGTCTGCAGCAACTGCCACGGAGCGGGCAGTTGATCGGAATTGCCGTCATCGTCCTCGGCATCACCGGCCTGGCGAGCGACCGAATCCACGGTCCGATCGACCGCCGCGCGTTCTGGGCCGCCGTCAGCGCCGCCGCACTGATCGCCGGCTATTCGGTCGTCGATGCGGCAGGCACCCGGCAGACCGAAGGCTGGGCTTCGTTCACGGTCTGGATGATCGTACTCGACAGTGTCGTGTTCTTTCTCGTCGCGATGATGCTGCGAGGACCTGCGCTGGTGTTGGAGATCCGAGACGCCTGGATCCCGGTGCTGATCGCAGGCACCCTGGGGCTGACGTCGTTCGTGGTATTCCTTTGGGCCTTGAGCCGCAATCCGATTGCCAATGTGGTCGCGTTTCGCGAATGCAGCGTCCTGTTTGCGACGCTGATCGGCGTGCTGTTCCTGAAGGAGCGTGCAACGCCGCGACGACTCTGCTGTGCAGCGCTGATCGCAATGGGGCTGGTCGCGGTCGCCCTGCTCAAGCCGGACTGAGATTCTTCAAACAACCGGAGCCATCACCCCCGGACATCATAGTTCCATCTTCATCGCATGATGCACAACAGAAGGCCGGCCAGCGGCCCCGGACAGGAAGTTCCGTAAAACCCCTGGTTGCCGAATCGCGACAACTAATTCAGTGTTAACTACTTTGCCATTTTCGAGCCTCAGCCTATTGTCCTTGTAGCGTGAGCGTCCTTCAGTCCTGCTGATACTGAGGTGGCCCATGCCTACTGTCCTCATTATTGATGATGATTGTGCCACGCGCGCTGCGCTGGAAACATTATTGAAGAAGAAGCGGTTCTGCGTGTTTCTCGCGCCGGACGGTCCGACCGGCATTCGATTGATCGGCAGCGTGTCCTTCGATGCCGTCGTGATCGACATGTTCATGCCGGGCATGGACGGCATCGCAACCATTCGCGAGCTCATCAAGCTCGATCCCACGGTCCCGTTCATCGCGATCTCCGGTTACGCGTTCACCGACAAGAAACTGGGTGCTCCAGACTTCCTCGGTATGGCAATCAAGCTCGGAGCGACGGCAGCGTTGCAGAAGCCGTTCGACATCCTCGATCTGCTCGAAGCGGTCGATCGTGCGATCGAGGTGCGCCAACGACTTCTGAGCGAGGCGCGGCACGTCGCTCCTCATCCACGTCTGTCAGGAAGGGCTCATGATGAACATCCTGGTCGTTGATGACGAAGTCGGCGTTTGCTGTGTCATCCAGCACCTTCTGGTTCGCGAGGGCTACGCGGTCACTGCCGTCACCGACGGTCGGCTGGCCATGGATGCCGTGTCCCGCGATGATTTCGCCGCGGCTCTGATCGATCTCAACTTGGCCGACATGGACGGCAACGAGGTCATCCGGGCTGCACGGGCGGCCCGGCCCACGATGCCCATCGTGATGATGTCGGGCATGGTGCTGGAATCAGGACGCGGGACGCCTGATTTGCTCGGCCCCTCGCCCAGAATGGTCGGCCTTCATCGTTTGGCGAAGCCGTTCAAGCCGAAAGACCTGTCGCAGCTGATGCGCGACATTCTGGTGCAGGACACCGAGCTTCTCGCCGTCGCGGTTTGACCGCCAGCGATTCTGCCGCTTGCGTCGAGCCGGACGTTTGGAGCGGGTCGCCTCTTCGGCCTTTGCCAGTGAAGCGGCCTGCGACTCGCGGCAGGCGTTGCGGATCTCTTGCTCCCGGTCGGCTACGGGCCGGATCGTGATCGCTGCACGGCATCACCTGCCGCGCGGGCAGACGGGTCACCGACGACGCGAAGCCTTGGGATGTGAGCCCGTTCACACTGGAACAAAGCGGACCGCGGTATATTTGGAACGAAGGGCACCGCTAACCAATTGGGTCCGTCGTGCCCGATCGTTAGAATTTGAACGATCCGCTCAATTTGAAAAAAGTGGAATTTCGCCATCGTGGCTCGCAGTTTGCGCGAGGGCGAGATGAGCGAAGCCGAATACGAGTTGTTGATGGACGTTGTGAGAACCGCTATTGCGCCCGAGACCGAGACCGATTCCATGGCCCGCTTGTTCTCAATTCTGCATTTCCCCACGGCGGCCAACGACAACCAGGGCGCCTGGCCGCTGATCCCGTTTCCGGACGGCTGGTTCGCGGCCTGCTGACGCGCGATCTTCTGTCGTCATGCAAGCCAAGGGATCGGCACGCCGGAACGCTGCCGCGGTCTTCATTTTCTGAGATGGCGACTGCCGAGGCCGCCGCCCTTCAGATCACCGGCGCTACTTCCTGACTGCGAATACCCAGACGACGCCGCCCTGCGGGACGTTGTCCTCCAGACCGATGTCGCCTTTCGAGAGCGCATCCTGGATGCGCTGCGCATCGACGCCCCAGCCGGATTGCACGGCGATGTACTGCGTGCCATCCGCCTCATAGGCGACGGGCATGCCCATGATGCCCGAGTTCGTCTTCTGCTCCCACAGCAGCTCACCGGTCTTGGCATGGAACGCCCGGAACATCCGGTCGTTGGTGCCGCCGACCAGAACGAGATCGCCCGCCGTCGCGGTCACCGACCCGAACAGCTGGGATTTCGGGAAATTGTGCGACCACACCTTCTTGCCTGTCGCCGGATCCCAGGCCTGCAGCTCCCCGAAATGGTCGGCACCGGGCCGCACCGTGAGCCCGATGTCCTCGGCCTTGGTGCCGAGCCAGAGCTGGCCGGGAACGAGCGGCAGCTTCTCCCCGGTGAAGCCGCCGCAGAAATTCTCGTTCGCCGGCACGTAGACGAAGCGCGTCTTCTGGCTGTAGGCCGCGGACGGCCAGTCCTTGCCGCCCCACAACGAGGGACAGAAGTCGACACGCTTGCCGAGCGTCGGCTTGTGCGCGGGATCGACGATCGGCCGTCCCGTCTCGGGCTCAATTCCCTTCCAGACATCGGTGTGGACGAAGTTCCAGCCGTTGACGTAGTTGATTCGCACCGGCGTGCGCTCGAGCACCCAGAAGATGGCGTCGCGTCCGGGATGGATCAGGCTCTTGAAGCTGCGGCCGTCCCGCTGCAGGTCGACCAGCATCGGTGCATCGACCTCGTCCCAGTCCCACGAGTCGTTCTGGTGATACTGGAAATGCGTCTTGATCTTTCCGGTCGCAGGATCCAGCGCGATCACCGAGCTGGTGTAGAGATTGTCGCCGGGGTGCAGGCCCCCCGGCCAGGGCGCGGCGTTGCCGACGCCCCAATACACCGTCTTGGTGTCCTTGTCGTAGGTGCCGGTCATCCAGGCAGACCCGCCGCCATTCTTCCAGTCGTCGCCGCTCCACGTGTCATGCCCGGGCTCGCCTTCGGAAGGAATAGTGAAGGTGCGCCAAAGCTCCTTGCCGTCCTCGGCGTCATAAGCGGCAACATAGCCGCGGACGCCGAACTCGCCGCCGGATCCGCCGACCATCACCTTGCCGTCGACGATGAGCGGCATCAGCGTGAGATATTGTCCCTTCCTGTAGTCCTGGACCTTCTTGTCCCACAGCACCTTGCCGGTCTTGGCGTCGAGCGCGACCAGATGATCGTCCGTCGTGGCGAGGTAGAGCTTGTCCTGCCACAGGCCGACGCCGCGATTGGTCGGATGCAGCTGGAACAGATCCTCCGGGAGCTCGCGCTTGTAGCGCCAGTACTGGTCGCCGGTCTTGGCATTCAGCGCGATCACCTGCCCCATCGGCGTCGTGATGAACATGACGCCGTTGTTGACCAGCGGCGGCGCCTCGTGCCCCTCGACCACGCCGGTGGCAAAGGTCCAGACCGGCACCATGTCCTTGACGTTCGTGGTGTTGATCTGGTCGAGCGGACTATACCCCTGGCCATCATAGGTCCGGCGATAGAGCATCCAGTTGCCTGGCTCGGGATCTTCGAGCCGCGTGGGCGTGACAGGACTGTAGTTGTCAATCGGGCCGGCCACGGCTGCCGGTGCGGCGAGACAGGTGAACGCCACGGTGCTCGATAGCAGCCATTGCTTGATCGCGGTGGACGTGATGGACATGGACAAACCTCCCCTGCTTCGTTTTTCGATTCACTTGTTGTCGTGACGGGCGTCGAGACGATGCGAGTTCCGATAGGCACATGGGATCTCATCAGCCCTGTTGGCCACCTACCTTTCCAATGAAGGGCGCAGCGATCATGAGCGCGCCGTCCTTGAGCACGAGGGGAAGCGCGGCGAGCCGCCGGGGCGCGGGGCCGAACACGACCTGCGCCCCGCGCCTCGGGTCGTACTCGGAATTGTGGCACATGCATTTGAAGACATCGTCGTTGCCCTCGGTCGCCTTGATCCAGGCCGTGACCGGGCATCCCGCATGCGAACAGATGGCCGAATAGGCGACGATGCCTTCGGCCGCACGCTGACGCGTGTCTTCGTCGAGTTCGTTTGGATCGAGCCTGACGAGCAGCACCTCGTTCAATCGCGACCCGTCACGCACGATCGCATTCGCTGGATCCTTCGGCCACCCATGAACCGGTGGCTCGCCAATCTTCAAGTCATCAGGCGTGATCGTCTGCCCTTCGCGTTCCCCTTCCGAGAACACGATCAGGTCGCCTTTTTGCGGCCGCTTCTCCTTGCGCGGATCGTCGTCATCGGCCGCCGCGCTGGCAACCGTTGCGCATGCGGCAAGCGTGCCGAAAACCACCGAGCGGCGTGTCGGGTGATCATCCATGACAGATCTTTGCGTGTGAAGTTGTGTGCGAGTCGCAGGCGTGCTGTTTTAGGGAGCTCGGCTCCCCGCAACGCACCCTGACATAGAATAATTAGAACGACACAACCTGAAGAAATCAAGGCGCGTTGCGCGATTTCGCCGCGATGTCTTCAACTATCGTCGCTGCTGCGCGTCATCGCCGGTGCAGCGGTTCGGCGAAAGCTCCTCGTGATCGGAAGCGACGGTGTCGCCAGCTCCGTCTGGGATTGCGACCACGCGATGTGGACCAGGGTCGCGATGAGGGCGGCGCGACAATCCCTCTCTGCGCTGCCGTGCCCGATGCGACCAGTTCGAACGCGGCTGGGCGGATCGAAATTCCAGCTGGCCGAAGGCCCGGATCGACGGCGTCGGCCTTCGCGACGAGAGTGGTTGCCTAACCGAGAGATTGCCTATATTGCTCCGCCCACAGGGGCCACGTGGCGGAGTGGTTACGCAGCGGTCTGCAAAACCGTTTACACCAGTTCAATTCTGGTCGTGGCCTCCACTCGATCAAAATCAAGCGGTTGGACTACCCATTGGGGCCGCGAACCGGCGCTAGATGGGCAGATCGTCGATGCCGCCGGGATAGCTGACCTGCGCGCGCGGCCAAGTCAGAATTGCCCCTCGTTCACCGGCCGAGACGCCCGTCCGATCCGAGCCGGATCTGCCGGCCAGCCGGGGCGCGTAATCCCGAAACTGCACCACATTGGACTTTTCTGCTTCCGGCATGGCTCTCATCCTCGTTCCATGCGGCAATGCAAGAAGCGTACCTCCGGTTCCTAAACCCGCCGTTTACGGTTGCGCCAATCCGGCTTGCGGGCCTTTGGGCGGGGCGTGAGCTCCGGCTGCGCTTTTTCCACCTCCCGATACCGCGCCAGCATGCGCTCGAAGCTCGCGTCGAGGGCCGTGGCGATCTCCGGCCGCCGTTCCAGCGCGGCCATCAGCATCCCCGCAGCCTCGATGGTCGACAGCCCGTCGCGGCGCGGCTCGCGCCGCAGCCGGCCGTAGCGCGACGGCTGCCGCGGCCCGAGGATCACGCGCTGGCATTTCAGCATCCACGGATTGCGCCACCACAGCGCTTTGGCCTGGCTCCAGGTGCCGTCGAGCAGGATCACGCCCTCGATCGACTTGAGGATGGCGCGCTGGTTGTCGGCGACCTCACCCTTGCGGGTCACCGCGACCACCTCGCTCTCGGGATCGAGCTCGGCCGCCTTCGCCGAGCCGAGATAGAGAATGGCCCAGCGCGCGGGATCGGCGACCGGCCGTCCCAGTGCCTTGGCGAGGCTTGGCCAGGATAGCCCGACCTTGACCACCGCGTTCTTGAAATGCAGGGCGGCGAGCCGCGCGGTGCCGAGCGCGCGATCCTGCTCCTGCGGATGCTGCAGGATCAGGAGCCCCAGCCGGCTCTCCAGCGGTGTGACGCTGTCGCAGATGCACAGCGGCAGCGGTTTCTGGCAACGCGGGCAATCGGGCGGCGCCTCGGTGGCGAGCGGCGGATGGTCGTGTGGTTCTGGCATGCGGCGGCTATACGCGCCCGCGGACAGGGCCACAACGGCTCATTCAGCGGGCGCGGCGAGCGGCTCCGGGGTCGAGCGGCGGCGCAGCCGGTCGATCAGCAGGTAGATCACCGGCGTGGTGTAGAGGGTGAGGATCTGCGACACCAGCAGCCCGCCGATGATGGTGATGCCGAGCGGGCGGCGCAGCTCGGTGCCCGGACCGGTCGCGATCACCAGCGGCAGGCCGGCGAACAGCGCGGCGAGGGTCGTCATCAGGATTGGGCGAAAGCGCACCCGGCAGGCCTCGAAGATCGCATCGGCCGAGGACATGCCGCGCTGGCGCTCGGCCTCGAGCGCGAAATCGACGAGCATGATGCCGTTCTTCTTGACGATGCCGATCAACAGGATGATGCCGACGAAGGCGATCACTGTCAGCGGTGTGTTGGTGACCTGCAAAGCGAGCAGCGCGCCGAGCCCGGCCGACGGCAGGGTCGAGATGATGGTCAGCGGATGCGCCAGGCTCTCATAGAGCACGCCGAGCACGATATACATCGCGGCCAGGGCGAACAGGATCAAGAGCGGCTGGCGGCCGCTGCTCTTGTTGAAGTCCCCGGCATTGCCGTCGAAGCTGCCGCGGATGCCCTCCGGCATGTGCAGCTCGTCGACGGCGCGCTGGATGTTGGCGGTCGCGGTCTGCAAGGGCACGTCCGGCAGCAGGTTGAACGACACGGTGGTCGAAGGGAACGATTGCGAGTGATACACCGCCAGCGGTGACAGGCCACGCTCGGCCTTGACCAGCGCCGACAACGGCACCTGCGCGTCCCCTGCCCCGGCCACATAGATGCGGTCGAGATTGGAGGGATCGGTCTGGAATTTCGGGTCGATCTCCAGCACGACCATGTACTGGTTGCGCTGGCTGTAGACGATCGAGATCTGGCGTTGCGCGAAGGCGTTGTTGAGCGCGTTGTCGATATCCTGGACGCGGACGCCGAGGCTCGCCGCCTTTTGTCGGTCGATCCGCAGCGCGAGCTGCAGGCCACCGGGATCGCGGTCGCTGGAAATGTCGGTGATGCCGTCAACCGTCTCCAGGCGCTTGGCGACAATCGGCGCCCATTTCTGCAGAAGGTCGAGATCGGGGCTGCTCAACGTGTACTGATAGTCGGAATCGCTCTGACGGCCGCCGGTGCGCACGTCCTGCGCGGCGAACATGAAGAGCCGAATGCCGGGGACCGTCGCGAGGCTCCGCCTGAGGCGGTTGATCACGAGCTCAGTGGAGACGCCCTCGCGCTCCGCCGGGGGCTTGAGATTGATGAACATGGTGCCGCGGTTGGACGTCGCGCCACCCGGCCCGCCGCCGCCCCCGATCGTCGAGCCGATACCGGCCACGGCGGGATCGGCCATCACGATGTCGGCGAGCCGCTGCTGCAGACCAAGCATGGACTGGAACGAGATGTCGGCCGAGGCGCGCGTCGCACCGATGACGAAGCCGGAATCGTCGGTCGGGAAATAGCCCTTGGGCACCTTGATGTAGAGCGTCACCGTGAGCGCGATGGTGGCGAAGAACACGATCAGGGTGAGAAACGGATAAACCAGCACGCCGCGCAGCGTCCAGGCATAGAAGCGGACCATGCCGGACAGCGCGCCTTCGACGATACGGTCGAACCAGGTGGCACGATCGGACAGCGTCTCCTTGATGTAATGCGCGCAGATCATCGGCGTCACCGTCAGCGACACCAATGTCGACACGACGATTGCGAAGGTCAGCGTCAGCGAGAACTCACGCAGGAGACGGCCGACGACGCCGTCCATGAAGATCAACGGCACGAAGGCCGCAATCAAGGAAAGGCTGATCGACAACACGGTAAAGCCGATCTGGCGGGCGCCGTCGAGCGCGGCGCGCATCGGCGACAGGCCATGCTCGAGATTGCGGTACATGTTCTCGATCATGACGATGGCGTCGTCGACGACGAAGCCGACGGAGATCGCGAGCGCCATCAGTGACAGATTGTCGATCGAGAAGCCTGCGAGCCACATCGCCGCGCAGGTGCCGGCGAGCGCCAGCGGCACCGAGACGCCGGCCGCGACCGTCGGCACCAGACGGCGAAGGAACAGGAACACGACGACCATCACCAGCACGGCGGTCGCGAGCAACGTCCACTGCATGTCGTCGACCGAGGCGCGAATGGTCCCGGTGCGGTCAACCAGAGTGGAGATCTCGATGCCCGCCGGCAGCCATTGCTTGAGCTCCGGGATCAGCGCCTTCACACGGTCGACCGTCTCGATCACGTTGGCATCGCCCTGCTTGGCGATCTGGATCAGCACCGCTGGCTGCTTGTTGAACCAGGCGATCGAACGCACGTTGCGTACGGAATCCTCGACGTCGGCGACATCCGACAGCCGCACGAAGCTGCCATTGCTGCTCTTGATCAGGATGTCGCGGAATTCGGCCGCGCTGCGCATCTGCCGGTTGATGGCGATGGTCTCGCTCTGGCGGCCGCCCTCGAAGATGCCGACAGGTCCGATCGGATTGGCATTGATGATCGCCGTCCGGACATCGTCGGTCGAAATGCCGGCATTGGCGAGCGAGACCGGATTGAGCGCGATGCGCACGGCGGGTTGATCGGCGCCGCTGACAGTGACGTTACCGACGCCGGGCACCTGGAACAGCCGCTGCGCCAGCACGGTGTCGGCGACGTCGTACATCGCGCTCGTCGTCATCGTCTTCGAGGTCAGCGCCAGAACGAATACGGGAGCCGCGGCCGTGTTCGCCTTGCGGAACCGCGGCAGCGCCGGAAGGTCGCTCGGAAGGTCCGACAGCGAGGCATTGATGGCTGCCTGCACGTCGCGCGCCGCCTTGTCGATGTCGCGGCCGATCGAGAATTGGATCTGGATGTTGGTGGTGCCGAGCGAGCTCGTCGAGGTGATCTGGTTGACGCCCGCGATCTCGCCGAGTCGCCGCTCCAGCGGCGCCGCGACCGTCCCCGCCATGACGGACGGGTCCGCACCCGGGCGCGACGCGCTGACGAAGATCGCGGGGAAGTCGACGTTCGGCACCGGTGCGACGGGAAGGAAGATATAGGCGACGATCCCGACCAGGAACAGGCCGATCGAGAGCAGCGTGGTGCCGACCGGCCGGCGGATGAACGGCTCGGAGATCGAGGCCATCACTGGATGCCTTCGGTCGCACCTGCGATCGGCGGCGACGGCAGGTCCGGCGCCGACGGCAGCGCGCGCTCGAAGCGACGATTGATGCGGTCGAGCGCGAGATAGATGACCGGCGTCGTGTACAACGTCAGCAATTGGCTGAGCAGCAGGCCGCCGATGATGGAGATGCCGAGCGGAAAGCGCAGCTCCGAGCCGGTGCCGCTCTCGATCGCCAGCGGGAGCGCGCCGAACAGAGCGGCCAGGGTCGTCATCATGATCGGGCGGAAGCGCAGGAGACACGCCTGCACGATGGCGTCGTAGGGGGGGCGGTTCTCGTGACGCTCCGCCTCGAGCGCGAAGTCGATCATCATGATCGCGTTCTTCTTGACGATGCCCATCAGGAGGATGATGCCGATCAGGCCGATCACCGAGAGATCCTGGCCGAACAGCATCAGGGCCAGGATGGCGCCGACGCCCGCCGACGGCAACGTCGACAGGATCGTGATCGGATGGATGTAGCTCTCATAGAGCACGCCGAGCACGATGTAGATCGTAACCACGGCCGCGAGCAGCAGCCAGGGTTGGCCGGCCAGCGACTTGGCGAACTCGGCGGCATCGCCCGAATAGACGCCGATGATGCTGCCGGGCATGCCGATGCGGTTCTCGGTCGCATGAAGCGCGTCGACCGCCTCGCTGAGCGCCGCGCCGGGCGCGAGGTTGAAGCTCAGCGACACCGCCGGAAACTGCGCCTGATGCGAGATCGCCAGCGGCGCCGTGGTGCGCTTGAGGCTTGCCACCGCCGAGAGCGGTACCTGGCCGCCGGCGCCGGGCAGATAGAGCTTCGACAGGACCGACGGGTCGCGCTGATACATCGGCAGCGCTTCCAGCACCACGCGGTACTGGTTGGCCTGGCCGTAGATCGTCGAGATCTGCCGCTGCGCGAAGGCGTCATTGAGCGTGTCGGTGACGCCCTGCAGGCTGACGCCGAGCTGGCCGGCGCGCTGGCGGTCGATGGTCAGCTCCGCGCGCAGGCCGCCCTCCTGGGCTTCGGAGGAGACGTCGCGGAATAGAGGGTCGCGGCGCATTTCTCCGACAAGCTGCCTCGCCCATTTCGACACCTCGGCGGCATCGGCACCGGTCAGCGTGTACTGGTACTGCGAGCGGCTCGCCTGGGTCGAGATCTGCACGTCCTGGACCGGCTGGAAGTACACGGTCATGCCGGGCACGCCCGAGGTTTTCTGCTTCAGCCGGTCGATCACCTCGGCGACGCCGTCCTGCCGCTCGCCGAGTGGCTTCAAGGTCATGACGAGACGGCCGACATTGGTGGTCGGGTTGACCGATCCGGCGCCGATCACCGAGACGACGCCGACGACGTCGGGGTCAGCCTGGATCGCGGCGGCGACGTCCGCCTGGCGCTTCTTCATTTCGGCGAACGACACGTCAGGGCCGGCTTCGGTCACCGCCGTGATCGAGCCGGTATCCTGCAGCGGCAGGAAGCCCTTGGGCGCGACGACGTAGAGCGCCAAGGTCGCCGCCAAGGTCGCGAAGGTCACGACGAGCGTCTCGGTCTGGCGGTCGAGCACCCAGAGCAGGCTGCGGTGATAGACCGCCACCGTGCGGTCGATGAAGCGGCTGATGGCGTTCAGCCCCGGCAGCACCCATTCCTCGCTGGCATGCTTCAACAGCCGCGAGCACATCATCGGCGTCAGGGTCAGCGAGACCACCGCCGACGTCACGACTGCGATCGTCAAGGTCAACGCGAACTCGCGGAACATGCGACCGACAAGCCCGGACATGAACAGCAGCGGAATGAACACCGCGATCAGCGACACGGTCAGCGAGATCACGGTGAAGCCGATCTCGCGCGCGCCGCGCAGCGAAGCGTTCATCGCGCTCTCGCCATTTTCCATGTGGCGCACGATGTTCTCGATCATCACAATGGCGTCGTCGACGACGAAGCCGGTGCCGATGGTGAGTGCCATCAGCGAGAGATTGTCGAGACTGAAACCGGCGAAGTACATCACGCCGAAGCTCGTGATCAGCGACAGCGGCAGCGCGACGCCGGCGATGATCGTGGCGCGCAGCGAGCGCAGAAACAGCAGCACAACCAGCGTCACCAGCACCACGCTGAGCACCAGCGTGAACTGCACGTCGTGCACCGAGGCGCGGATGGTCACGGTGCGATCGCTGACGATGGCGAGCTTCACGCCGGCGGGAAGCGTGCGCTGCAGCTTCGGGATCTCGGCACGAATCTGCTTGACGACCTCGATGACGTTGGCACCCGGCTGGCGCTGGATGTCGAGGATGACCGCAGGGACACCCTGGTACCAGCCGCCGGTCCGATCGTTCTCCAGACCATCGATAATCGTTGCGACATCGCCGATCGTGACCGGCGAGCCGTTGCGGTAGGCGATGATGATCGGCTTGTAGGCGTCGGCGGCTCCGATCTGGTCGTTGGCCGTGATCAGATAGGCCTGCTGGGCACCGTCGAGCGATCCCTTGGGACCGGAGACGTTGGCGCCTGCGATGGCGGCGCGCAGGTCCTCCATCGAGATGCCATAGGCGGCGAGCCGCGCCAGGTCGGCCTGCACGCGCACCGCGGGCTTGAGTCCGCCGAGCACCGAGACGCGGCCGACGCCGGAGACCTGGCTCAGCCGCTGCGCCAGGATCGTGTCGGCCATGTCGCTCATCGCGCGCAAAGAGATCGTGTCCGAGGTCAGCGCGAGCGTCATGACCGGTGCGTCGGCCGGATTGACCTTGGCGTAGGTCGGCGGATAGGGCAGCGACTTCGGCAAGACGCCGGCGGCGGCATTGATCGCCGCCTGGACGTCCTGCGTGGCGCCATCGATGTCGCGTCCGAGATCGAACTGCAGCGAGATCTGGCTGACGCCGAACGAGCTCGTCGAGTTCATCGCCGAGAGCGACGGGATCTGGCCAAGCTGGCGCTCCAGCGGCGCCGTGATCAGCGAGGCGATCACATCGGGGCTGGCGCCCGGCAGTTGCGTCGTCACCTGGACGGTCGGGAAGTCGACCTGCGGCAGCGCCGAGACCGGCAGCGCGAGATAGCCGAGCAGCCCGCCGATCAGCAGCGCGACGCCGAGCAGCGAGGTCGCGATAGGACGGCGGATAAAGGGTTCGGAGACGCTCATCGCGACTGCTCGTCACTCTTGCGGTCGCGTCATGGCTGCGCCTTCGCGCCGCGACCTGCTTCACTCCCTCCCTGGGGCGCTGCACCGGCATCGGTCTGGCCCGCGGCCTGAGGCCTGCGACGCGGCTCGCCGTCCTTCGCGCCGTCAGGCGGAGCTCCGCCCTCCTTGGCCTGGTCCTTGCCTTGATCCTTCGCTTGCGGATTGCGGCCGCGTTTGCGTGGCGCCAGATCGGCCTGCGGCGTCTGCTCGGCGCGCCCGACCACCACTTTGACGCCCTCGGCGAGGTTGGCAAAGCCTGTCGTCACCACACGGTCCGACGGGCTCAAGCCGCTCGCGATCACGGCCTCGCTCTCATTCTGCTGCACGACCGCCACCGGATGCGCAGAGACGATGTCGCCCTCGCCGATCACGTAGCTGAACGTACCTGCCGGCCCGCGCTGCACGGCCGACGTCGGCACCGTGATCGCCTGCGACAGGGTCTCGACCTTGAGGCGGACATTGACGAACTGTCCCGGCCAAAGCTGAAATCTGCCGTTGGGGAATTCTGCTTTCAGCTTCAGCGTGCCCGTCGTCTGATCGACCTGGTTGTCGATGCCCCGCAACGTGCCGGTGTCAATGACGGTGACGCCGTCATTGCCGAACACGTCGACGGCGAGCGGTCCCTTGGCGGCGGCCGCATTGACGCGCATGATCTGCTGCTGGGGCAGGCTGAACTGAACCGCAATCGGCTGCAGCTGCGTGATGACGACGAGGCCGGTCGCGTCAGAGGCATGAACGATGTTGCCCTGGTCGACCTGGCGCAGGCCGGCGCGGCCGGAGAGCGGCGCCACGATCTTGGTGTAGCTCAAGGTCGTCGCCGCATTGTCGATCGCGGCCTGATCCGCCTTGATCAGCGCCTGCTGCTGCGCCACCACCGCGCGCTGCGTATCGGCCTGCTGCTTGGAGCCGGCATTGCTGGCTGCGAGCTGCTCGTAGCGGGCGAGGTCGAGCTTCTGGTTGGCGAGTTGCGCCTCGTCCTGCGCCTTCTTGGCAACGGCCTGATCGTACTGCGCCTGATAGATCGCCGGATCGATCTCCGCGAGCACGTCGCCCTTCTTGACGTCCTGCCCTTCGACGAAATTGACCGCGATCAGCTTGCCGTCGACCTGCGAGCGCACCGTGACCGTGTTCAGCGCGCGCACCGCGCCGACGCCGTCGAGATAGACCGGCACGTCCTTGATGGCAGGCGAGGCAGCCAGGACCGGAACGGGAAGGTCGGGCCGCGCGAAGCGGTTATTGGCCTGCTGCTTCTGCTGCATCGCCGACCAGCCGATATAGCCGAGGCCGCCGAGGATCAGCAGCGTGATCGCGATCGACACCAGTCGCCGTGCCACGCTGGACCGCGCGCGCTTCACTGCCGCTGCTCCCTTCTCGTCCGGTTTAAAGAGCATCGGCCGACTTCTCCATGCGCGGCTCCCAGCCGCCGCCGAGCGCCTGGTAGAGGCTCACAAACGCCTGCAGGCGCGCCAGTTGCGCCTGCGATAGCGCGTCCTCGGCCTGGAACAGCGTCAATTGCGTATTCAAGACGGTCACGATGTCGGCAGTTCCCGCGCGCAACTGCTGCTCCGACAATTCGAACGCACGCCGCGAGGCGGCGACGACCTGGCGCTGCAATTGCAGTCGGATCGTGGTCTGCTTGATCGAGAACAGCGCATTGTCGACGTCGGTGAAGGCCTGGATCACGGTCTTGCGGTAGGTCTGCAGCAGTTCATCCTGCCGCGCCTTGGCGTTCTCGAAGTTGCCCAGAATCCGGCCGCCGTCGAAGATCGGCTGGGTCAGGCTGCCGGCGAGGCTGAAGAACGCCGCATGCGGCTGAAACAGCGACACCAGTGCCGCGCTCTGGTAGCCGCCGTTGCCCGTGAGCTGGATGCTCGGAAAGAACTGCGCCCGCGCGCTGCCGACATTGGCCGTTGCCGATGCCAATTGGGCCTCCTGCCGGCGGATGTCCGGACGCTGCGTCAGGATCTCCGACGGCAGACCAGGCGTGACCCGCGGAGTCCTGATCTGATCGAGCGAGCCGCCAATGACCCGAATGCCTTCGGGCGATCGCGCGACCAGCACGGCCAGGGCATTGACGTTCTGATCGAGCGTCTGGCGCAGCGGCGGCACCGCCGCCTTCTGATTGGCGAGCACGCTCTCCTGCTGCGCGACGTCGAGATCGTTGCCGGTGCCAGCCTTCTGCCGCTCGCGGATGGCATCGAGCACACGCGTGGCGCTGGCGATGTTGCGCTCAGCCGTCCGAATCCGATCCTGCGCGGCCAGCACCTGGAAATAGGCATTGGCGACGGTGGCAAGCGTCGTCAACTGCGTGACGTCGCGGTCGAAGCGGTTGGCTACCGCGGTTTCCTCGGCCGCCTGCAGCGCGTCGCGATTCTGGCCGAAGAAGTCGAGCTGGTAGCTCGCAGAGAGCGAGGCTTGGTAATTGACGACCTCGCGGCCGCCATTGGTGAGCCCGCTGGAGCTCGACCCGGACGTGCGCGAATAGGTCTCCTGCCCCGTGCTCGACAGGCTTGGCAGCAGCGCCGCGCCGGCCTGCCGCGCCAGCGCATCGGCCTGCCGGAACCTTGCCACAGCAGCGGCAATGTCGAGGTTGACGCTCTGCGCCTCCTCCATCAGCTGGGTCAGCTCGCGTGATCCGAAGCCGCGCCACCAATCCAGCGGCGGCGGCGCCGCCATATCGGAACCGGACGCCGCCTTGTAGCGCTGGGGCAAGTCGAGGGCCGGATCGGGAATATCCTGGGTCAGCAGGCAGCCGGCCGAGTTCGCCGCCAATCCGATCGCCGCCAGCCAGTGGACAAATCGCCGCAGGGTAGCCGGCACACGGCGCTCCCGCATCCCGGCGACGATCCGCGGGTCAGCGGACGCGCGGCAAGGCTCGTCGACGGCGATCGGCACGATGGACACTGGCGTGATGCTTCCCTGTAGTCTTGGGAATCATTCTAGCCGCAGCCCACGGCGGCGGACAGCCCTGCAGCTCCCCGTCGCCCCAGCAGCGATGGTGCCGATAAAGTCCACCGAATCGACGAATCTCCCGTAAATCAGCGGAGTTTCGTGCAGGCAGGGCCACGGGCCCCCGGCTGCCGCCTTACCAAGATTTCATCTGTCGAATGCCGTTTTGGCCGGGGTGTGACGCGGCGAGCGCGGCCGTGAAACCCTTTGGCGGGGACTCCGTAACTTGCACGTGAACTTCAGGGGGCATTCATGCGAGTTGCGGTGGTCGGAACGGGTATTGCGGGTAACGCCGCGGCCTGGTCCTTGGCGAAACGTTATCCGATCACCGTCTACGAGCGCGATCTCCGTCCGGGCGGCCACAGCCATACCGTGACGATCGACTATGACGGCGCTCCGGTCTCGGTCGACATCGGCTTCATCGTCTACAACGAGCTGAACTATCCTGAGCTCACCGCCTTGTTCGACCATCTGGGGGTCGAGACGGTCGACAGCAGCATGAGCTTTGCCGTCACCGCGGATGCCGGCCGCTTCGAATGGAAAGGTGGCGGAAACACCTGGCTCGACACCGCCAAGGGGCTGTTCGCGCAGCCGAGCAACCTGCTGTCGACATCCTATCTCTGGATGCTCAGGGACATCCTGACCTTCAACGAGCAGAGTACAGCCGACTTCAAGGCCGGCCGCCTGCATGGCCTTACGCTCGGGGATTATTTCCGGCGCAACCATTTCGCTCCGCGACTGCTCACCGACTATCTGGCGCCGATGGGGGCCGCGATCTGGTCAGCCCCGGCGTCCGAGATGCTGGACTTTCCGGCCGAGAACTTCGTTGCGTTCTTCAGCAACCACAGGTTGCTGCAATATGACCGTCCGGTCTGGCGCACCGTCAAGGGCGGCAGCCGGCGCTATGTGGAGAAACTGACGTCGAGCTTCCGCAACCAGATCAGGCTCGGCAGCGCCGTGACCAGCATCGAACGCACCGCCCACGGCGTCGTCGTTCAAGACAGCAGCGGGCGTCGGGACACCTACGATCATGTGGTGATTGCCGCACACAGCGACCAGGCCTTGTCGATGCTCACCGACGCGGACGAGCGGGAGCGCGGCATCCTCGGTGCGATCAAATATTCGCCCAACACGATCTATCTGCACCGTGACAGCAGGCTGATGCCGAAGCGCCGCCGCGCCTGGGCCTCGTGGAATTTCCTGCGCTGGCAGCGTGAGGGCGTTCCCATGAACGACGTCGCCGTCACCTATTGGATGAACAACCTGCAGGACATCGACGACGCCAAGCCGCTGTTCGTCAGCCTCAACCCACCCTTCGCTCCGGCCCCGGAGCTGACCTTTGGCAAATATATCTGTGAGCACCCACAATATACAGCTGCGGCCTTTGCGGCGCAGAAGCGCCTGGCAGCGATTCAGGGGCAGCGCCATACTTGGTTCTGCGGGGCCTGGACCGGCTACGGCTTCCATGAGGACGGGCTGCGCTCGGGTCTCGCCGTGGCGGAGGCGCTCGGCGCGAGCGTGCCATGGCGCGGGTTTCCCACCGAGCTCGCCGAGGCTGCAGAATAGGCGCGATATGGACATGGATCACTCGGGACAGGATGACCGAACGGAAGCGGCCGCGCTCTATGTCGGAGAGGTCATGCATGCCCGCATGCGGCCGACCACGCATCGCTTCCGGTATCGCGTGATGAGCCTGCTGATCGATCTCGGCCGGCTCGACCAGGCGGACCGGCAGGCCTCGCTGTTCGGGGTCAATCGGCGCGCGCTCTACAGCTTCCACGAGGCCGACCACGGTCCGCGCGACGGCTCGTCGCTGCTGGCCTATGCGCAGACCTGTGCGGCGGATCAGGGGATCGATCTCGGCGGCGGCCGCGTGCTGCTGCTGTGCTATCCGCGGCTGCTCGGCTACGTGTTCAATCCGCTGTCGGTCTATTTCTGCTATCGCAGCGACAGCACCCTGGCGCTGATGATCTACGAGGTCCGCAACACCTACGGCGAGATCAAGCCCTATGTGCTGCCGGTCAGATCCAATGAGCTGTCCGCGGCAGGGCTGCGCCAGACGCAGGACAAGACCTTCTACGTCTCGCCGTTCATCGACATGGCGATGCGCTACCATTTCCGGGTCGTGCCGCCGGGCGACAAGGTCAAGTTGCGGATTCTGGAAACTGGCCCCGACGGGCCCCTGCTCGCTGCAACCTTCTCTGGCCGCCGTCGCGGGCTGACGTCTGGCTCCCTGCTCGCAGCCTTCGTCTCACTCCCGCTGGTGACTGTCAAAATCTTCGCCGCGATCCATTGGGAGGCACTGCGGCTGTGGGCCAAAGGCGTCCGCCTCGTCCCGCGTGGCGAAATCAGTGCAAGCCCTGGAACCAATACCGGCTTGGCGGGGAACGGCAGCCACGCTTATATGTCACGACGCTGACCGGAAACGGCCGGCTCGCTCTGCGTCCGTGATCCCTGCCCGCACAGGTGCCGCACCGGCCAGCCGACGGGGACGTGGGCTGGAGCCGTTTGCGTGAGTGGACCTGCCATGCCGGACGTCATCCCAGTCACCCCTGATACCATCGACAAGGTGCTTGCCGATCTTCCCCGCCTGCCCCGCCTTGCCCTCGGCTTCGGCTCGCGGTTGCGAAAAGGCACGCTCGACGTCACCCTGCCGGACGGACGGGTGATCCGGCTCGGCGGCG
Source organism: Bradyrhizobium sp. SZCCHNR1017 (assembly GCF_032381375.1). Taxonomy (NCBI): domain Bacteria; kingdom Pseudomonadati; phylum Pseudomonadota; class Alphaproteobacteria; order Hyphomicrobiales; family Nitrobacteraceae; genus Bradyrhizobium; species Bradyrhizobium sp. SZCCHNR1017. The sequence goes on from NZ_JAUHIR010000001.1 coordinate 637,395, forward strand.
TTGAGCCCGGGCCGGCCGCCGCAATGATCCTGGCCAATTACGGCTTCGCATCGCGTCTTCTCAATGGCGGCGACATCGGCATCGCCGAGGCCTATCTGAACGGCGACTGGGATACGCCGGACCTGACGCAGTTTCTCTATCTGTTCTGCGTCAACCAGCACCTGCTGCAGTCGATGCTGGAAGACAAGCCGCTGATCCGGTTTGCCCAGCTGGTCCGGCACTGGTTCAACCGCAACACCAAGCGTCAGGCGAAGCGCAACATCTATGCCCATTACGACATCGGGAATTCGTTCTACTCGGCATGGCTGGATCCGAGCATGACCTATTCCTCGGCCTTGTTCGAGGAGCACACCACCGACCTCACTGCCGCGCAGACCAACAAGTACAAGCGGCTGGCCGAGGCGATCGATCTCAAGCCCGGGCAGAAGCTGCTCGAGATCGGCTGCGGCTGGGGCGGCTTTGCCGAATATGCCGCCAAGACGTTCGGCGCCAAGGTCGTTGGGTTGACGATCAGTCAACAGCAGCGCGACTTCGCGCAGCGCCGCATCCAGGAGGCCGGGCTCGCCGAGAAGGTCGAAATCCGCCTGCAGGATTACCGGGACGAGCGTGACCACTACGATCGCATCGCCTCGATCGAGATGATCGAGGCGGTCGGCGAACAGTTCTGGCCGAAATATTTCTCGCAACTGCGAGACCGCCTGCTGCCGGGCGGACTGGCCGGTGTCCAGGCAATCACCATCCAGGACAGCCTGTTCCAGCACTACCGCCGCGAGGTCGACTTCATCCAGCGCTACGTCTTTCCCGGCGGCATGTTGCCGACACCGCAGATTCTGAAGTCGCTCGGCGACCGCTTTGGCATACCCGTCATCCGCGAGCGGATCTTCGGGGAAGATTATGCCAGGACGCTTGCGATCTGGCGAAATAACTTCCGAGAGGCTTGGCCGGACCTCACGCCCGCCGGATTCGACGAGCGCTTCAGGCGGCTCTGGGAATATTATCTGTCCTACTGCGAAGCGGGTTTCCTCTCCGGGAATATCGATGTTCGCCAGGTCGTCTTTGCGAAATCGGGGGGCTGATCCAGCCGGCTTACGCTCCCCTGGATATCAGGCTAGGGTCCTCTTAAGTGTGCTCGAGGAAACTCCTACGGTATCTGCAAAATGACCATTCATAACGACGTCGTCGCGGCGATCGGCAACACACCGCTGATCAAGCTCAAGCGCGCCTCGGAGGCGACGGGCTGCACCATTCTCGGCAAGGCCGAGTTCATGAACCCGGGCCAGTCGGTCAAGGACCGCGCCGGCAAGTGGATGATCCTGGAGGCCGAGAGGCGTGGCGATCTCAAGCCCGGCGGCCTCGTGGTGGAGGCCACTGCCGGCAACACCGGCATCGGTCTGGCCGTGGTCGCCAGCGCGCGTGGCTATCGCACACTGATCGTGATTCCGGAGACGCAGAGCCAGGAAAAGAAGGACATGCTGCGGCTGTGCGGCGCGGAGCTGGTCGAGGTGCCGGCGTTGCCGTTCAGCAATCCCAACAACTATCAGCATGTCGGCCGCAGGCTCGCCGACGAACTGCGCAAGACCGAGCCCAACGGCGTGCTGTTCGCCGACCAGTGGAACAACCTCGACAACGCCAAGGCGCATTATGAGTCCACGGGACCCGAGATCTGGGAGCAGACCGACGGCAAGGTCGACGGCTTCATCTGCGCGGTCGGCACCGGCGGCACGATCGCCGGCACGAGCCGCTATTTGAAGGACAGGAACAAGGACATTGTCACCGCCTGTGCCGACCCGCACGGCTTCGCGATGTACGAATGGTTCAAGAACGGGGTCGTCAAATCGACGCCCGGCGATTCCATCACCGAAGGCATCGGCATCGGTCGTGTGACGCCCGTGATCGAGACCGCCAAGGTCGACGACGCGTTCCTGGTGTCCGACGAGGACGCCGTCAACACCATCTACGACCTCGTGCAGCATGAAGGCCTGTGCCTGGGCGGCTCGACCGGCGTCAACGTCGCTGGCGCGGTGCAACTCGCCAGGAAGCTCGGCCCCGGCCACACCATCGTGACCATCCTGTGCGACTCCGGTGCGCGCTATCAGTCGAAGCTGTACAATCCGGAGTTCATGCGTTCGAAGAACCTGCCGGTGCCGGCCTGGCTGGAGCGGCGCAGCGGGATCAAGCCGCCTTTCGTTTGAGGGCGAGTAGCGAGTAGCGAGTAGAATTTCTCGCCCTATTCGCAAGTCCCGATTCGCTTCCTCATCAATGCCGCAGAATCTGGCTCAGGAACAGCTTGCTGCGCGCATGCTGCGGGTTGGCGAAGAATTCCTGCGGCGTGTTCGATTCGATGATCTGGCCGGCGTCCATGAACACGACGCGGTTGGCGACCTCGCGTGCAAAACCCATCTCGTGGGTCACGACCAGCATGGTCATGCCCTCCTTGGCGAGATCGACCATGGTGTCGAGCACCTCCTTGACCATCTCGGGATCGAGCGCCGAGGTCGGCTCGTCGAACAGCATGACCTTCGGGTTCATCGCCAGCGCGCGCGCGATGGCAACGCGCTGCTGCTGACCGCCCGACATCTGGCCCGGATATTTCTGCGCCTGATGCGGGATCTTGACCCGCTCCAGGAACTTCATCGCAGTCGCCTCGGCTTCCTTCTGCGGGATGTTGCGCACCCAGATCGGAGCCAAGGTGCAGTTCTCCAGCACGGTCAGATGCGGAAACAGGTTGAAGCTCTGGAACACCATGCCGACCTCACGGCGGACTTCGTCCACCCGCTTGAGATTCGGACCCAGATCGATGCCGTCGACATTGATCTCGCCCTCCTGGAATTCCTCCAGCGCGTTGATGCAGCGGATCAGGGTCGACTTGCCCGAGCCCGAGGGCCCGCAGATCACGATGCGCTCACCCTTTCCGACGGAGAGGTTGATGTCGCGCAGGACGTGGAATTCGCCGTACCATTTGTTGAGGGCGGAAATGCTGACGATCGAATTTGCAGTCATGGATCTCTCGACGATCTCTGGGTCAATGGCGCCGGTGCGCGTTGAGGCGGCGCTCGACCAGCATGGAGTAGCGTGACATGCCGAAACAGAAGGCGAAGTAGATCATTCCTGTGAAGGCAAAGCCGGTGAAAGCCGTGGTCGGTGTCGCCCAGACCGGATCGGCCAACGAAGCCTTGAGGCTGCCGAGCAAGTCGAACAGCGCCACGATCGAGACCAGCGAGGTATCCTTGAACAGCGAGATGAAGCTGTTGACGATACCGGGGATGACGTGGCGCAGCGCCTGCGGCAGCACGATGAAGCTCGTCGTCTTCCACCAGGACAGGCCGAGCGCGCTCGACGCCTCCGCCTGGCCGCGCGGAATGGCCTGCAGGCCGCCGCGGATCACCTCGGCCATGTAGGCGCCGGAGAACAGCGCAACGCCGATCAGCGCCCGTACCAGGCCGTCGACCCTGACATTGCCAGGCAGGAACAGCGGCAGCATGTAGGTGGCGAAGAACAGCACGGTGATCAGCGGCACGCCGCGCACCAGCTCGATGAAGGCGATCGAAAAGACGCGGATCAGTGGAATGGTCGAGCGGCGGCCGAGTGCAAGCGCAATGCCGATCGGCATCGACGCGACGATGCCGATCACCGAGACGACCAGCGTCACCAGCATGCCGCCCCACAGCCTTGTGTCGACGATGGGAAGGCCGCCGCGATCGAGGCCCATGATCGCAATGACGATGGCGATGCCGGCGAAGGTCGCGGCCGTGGCGATGACGCTGCGCAGCGCCCTGCTCCCGCCGCCGATGATGAACACCAGCGCGGTGACAATGATCGCGGAGAGCGCGAGATCATTCCACACGGGCTGGTGAGATTGCTGCAGTTCATTGCGGATCCAGACCAGCGGCCAGATCACGAGCGATGCGAGCGTTCCGATCAGCACGACCAGCTTGCCGAGCAGCCACAGCAGCATGCCGACCACCGGCACGTTATCGCCGGCGCGCACCAGCGCGTTGCCGGCCGTATCGATGCTCTCGACGAACAGCTGGAGGGTGCCTGTGGCCCAGCTCACGCCGAAGCCCTCCAGCCCACCGCCATAGAGCAGGAAGAACGCGACCATCGGCAGCGCGAAGAAGAACAGACCCGCATTAAGGCCTTTGGCCGGCAGGCGCGGAATCAGCAGCGGCACGAGCAGCACCACCGCCAGCACATAGGTCAGATTGACGCGCCAGCGGTCGGCCTCCGGGTAGAAGCCGTACATGAACTGGCTGAACTTCGCCGAAATGTAGGGCCAACAGGCGCCGACCGGATGGCCGGCGTTCTGCGCCAGGCATGCATCGCGGTCCTTGCCGACCCACACCGCGTCGACCAGCAGGAACTTGACCGCCGGAATCACGGTGAACCAGATCAACAGTGCGCTCACCAGGGTGAGCAGGATATTGGTCGGCGAGTTCAACAGCCTCGTGCGGACGAAGCCGACGAAACCGGTCGTCTTGATGGGCGCCGGGCGTTCTCCAGCCATGTCCTGACGGATGAAGGTTGAGGCCGTGATGTCGGTCATGCGCCAAGTCTCTTCCCAAGCCGCCAGCTATAGAAGCTCATCATCGCGCTCGTAATCAGCGACAGCGCCAGATAGACGCCCATCGTGATTCCGATGATCTCGATGGCCTGCCCCGTCTGGCTCATCGTCGTGCCCGCGAACACCGACACGAGATCGGGATAACCGATAGCGACCGCGAGCGAGGAATTCTTGGTCAGGTTCAAATACTGGTTCGTCAGCGGCGGCAGGATGACGCGGAGCGCCTGTGGCACGACGATCAGGCGCAGCACGGTGCCGCGGCTCAGTCCAAGCGAGAGCCCCGCTTCCATCTGTCCCTTGTGGACCGAGAGGATTCCCGCCCGTACCACCTCGGCGATGAACGACGCCGTGTACATGGTGAGCGCCAGGGTCAGCGCAACGAGCTCTGGAATGATGCGGGAGCCGCCGGCGAAGTTGAATCCCTTGAGCGCCGGCACCTCGAACGAAATCGGCACGCCGAACACGAGCATTGCAATTAGCGGCAGGCCGATCAGCAGCCCCAGCAGGTAGGGCCAAATCCGGATCACATGGCCGCGCAGGAACAGCTCACGCCGCGCGTAATAGTGCAGACCGATCGAGACCACGATCGCCACACCGAGCACGATCGCGAACGGCGTGAAGCCGGGCTCCTCGATCGGGCGCGGAACGATGAAGCCGCGGTTGTTGAGAAAGAAGGTCGAGAAAAGAGAGATGCTCTGCCGCGGTCCGGGCAGAGCCGCCAACACCGCGAGATACCAGAACAGGATCTGGAACAGGAGCGGCAGGTTCCGGATCAGCTCGACATAGGCGCCGGAGACCCGCGAGAGCAATACGTTGGGTGACAAGCGGCCAAGCGCAACCAGAAAGCCAAGGATGGTCGCCAGCACGATACCGATGACGGAGACCAGCAGCGTGTTTAGCACGCCGACGATCAGCACGCGGCTGTAGCTGTCGGAGCCGGAGTAGCTGATCAGGGTCTGGTTGACGTCGAAGCCGGCCGTATTGTTGAGGAAGCCGAAGCCCGACGTGATCCGCTGGGTGGCGAGGTTGCTGCGTGCGTTGGCCACGATCTCGTAGCCAACCCACACCAGCACTGCGACGAACAGGATCTGGAGGATGATGCCGTTCCATCCTGCCTTGCCACCCAGCATGCGCTTCAGCCGAAGCCCATATTGCGTAGGCGGTAACCTTGCTTCGATGCTCATTCGCCGCAGCCCCGCTATCGTGCAGTGATCAGCGGATCGGCGGCGCGTATTGCAGGCCGCCCTTGTTCCAGAGCTGGTTCAGACCGCGCGCGATCTGCAGCTTGGAGCCGGCGCCGACGTTGCGATCATACATCTCGCCGTAGTTTCCGACCGCTTTCACGATCCGGTAGAACCAGTCCTTGGTGAGGCCGAGCTGCTCGCCGAGATTGCCGTCGGTGCCGAAGGCGCGCTTGAACTCCGGCTTGTCCGACTTGGCCATTTCATCGACGTTCGCCTGCGTCACGCCGAGCTCCTCGGCCGTCACCAGCCCGAACAAGGTCCACTTGACGATGTCGAACCACTGGTCGTCGCCATGGCGGACCATCGGGCCCAACGGCTCCTTCGAGATCACTTCCGGCAGCACCACGTGATCGGCCGGATTGGCGAGCTTCAGCCGCTCGGCGTAGAGGCCGGAAACGTCGGTCGTGAAGACGTCGCAACGGCCAGATTCGTACGCCTTGATGGTCTCGTCTTGGCCGGCGAATGCGATCACCTCGTACTTCATCTTGTTGGCCTTGAAGTAGTCGGCGAGGTTCTGCTCAGTCGTCGTGCCGGTCTGCACGCAGATCGAGGCGCTGTTGAGCTCGAGCGCCGAATTGACCTTCAGGGCCTTCTTCACCATGAAGCCCTGGCCGTCGTAATAGGTCACGCCGGCGAAATTGGCGCCCAGCGAGGTGTCACGCGACAGGGTCCAGGTGGTGTTGCGCGACAGCACGTCGATCTCGCCCGACTGCAGTGCAGTAAAGCGATCCTTGGCGGACAGTGGAACGAACTTGACCTTGGTCGGATCGTTGAAGATCGCGGCGGCAATGGCGCGGCAAACGTCGACGTCGAGCCCGGTCCAGTTGCCCTTGTCGTCGGGCGCCGAGAAGCCAGGAAGGCCCTGGCTGACGCCGCAGGCGAGCATGCCGCGATCCTTGACGGTCTTGAGCGTTTCGGCCTGGGCGCCGACGCTCGCCAGCACCGGGGCGAGAGCAAGAGTAAGAGCCAGAGTGACGCGTTTCATAAATACAGCCTTTCGCGGGTCGTCCTTGGGGAGCGATGAATCTCAGCGCGTAGGAGGGGCCGACCTGAATCCGCCTCTGCAAACGCCATACCAAGAATATGGCGCGCGCCATGCACGACGGAGCCGTGCATGCGAGATGAAGCGGAAATCGCGGCAAGCCCCTCAACGTGCAGCGATCGAATTGCGCCGGCATCACAGAACGACTGGCGGTCCGGGTCAAGGGGTTGACGGGCCTGTTCTGCATTCTGTTATTAACGACCGCAGTGCGGCCTGATTTCCAGCTATCCCGGCAGGTTCAAAGAGAAAAGACACGCGAATGGCATCATCGAACGACCCCGCTGCGGCGGTGCGACAAAACGTCGAGACACGGCTGGTCACGGCGGGGCGGGACACGAAAGCGCAGCACGGATTCGTGAATCCTCCTGTCGTTCATGGTTCAACGGTCCTGTATCCAACGGCTGAAGATCTGCATGCACACCGCGGCGAATTCCAGTACGGCCGCCACGGCACCCCGACCACGAAGGCGCTGCAGCAAGTGCTGATGGCGCTCGAGGGGCCGCAATGCGCCGGCGTCGGCATCGCGCCGTCAGGCCTCGGCGCCATCTCGACCACCCTGCTGTCGGTGCTCAAGGCCGGCGACCACGTTCTGGTGTGCGATAGCATCTATCGTCCAACCCGCAATTTCTGCAACGGCATGCTGGCACGCTATGGCGTCGAGACGACCTATTTCGACCCCTTGATCGGCGCAGGAATTGAGCAACTGCTCAAACCGAATACACGCGCGGTGGTTGTCGAGGCGCCGGGCTCGCAGTCCTTCGAAATGCCGGACATCCCCGTCATTGCCGCGGTTGCGCATGCGCACGGCGCGCTGGTCATCGACGACAACACCTGGGCGACGCCGCTCTACCATCGCTCCCTCGATCAGGGCGTCGACATCAGCATGCAGGCGGCCACCAAATATATCGGCGGCCACTCCGACATCATGTTCGGGACGATTTCGGCCAATGCGAAGGCGTGGCCGCTGATCTCCGAGGGCATCCGCCTGCTCGGCGTCTGCGCCGGACCGGACGACGTGTTCCTGGCCTTGCGCGGCGTACGGACGCTTGGCGTGCGCCTGGCGCAGCATCACCGGTCAGGCCTGGAGATGGCGCGCTGGCTCGCCGCGCGTCCTGAGGTGATCGAGGTGCTGCATCCCGCGCTGGAGAGCCATCCGGGGCACGCGATCTGGAAGCGCGATTTCACCGGCGCCTCCGGCCTGTTCAGCATCGTGCTGCAACCAAAGGCGCAGGCCGCCGTCGACGCCATGCTCGACACGCTCACGCTGTTCGGCATGGGCTATTCCTGGGGCGGCTTCGAGAGCCTGGCGATCCCGTTCGACTGCGCAAGCTACCGTACGGCGACCACATGGGCACCCGGCGGTCCGACATTGCGGCTGCACATCGGTCTCGAGAATACCGAGGATCTCAAGGCCGATCTCGATCGCGGCTTTGCCGCGTTCAACGCCGCTTGACCACGCCTGCAGGGGCGGAGCGCCGCGCGATCGGGCAACCGGGGCCGCCAAATTGGCGTTGATCCCCGGCCGATTGGGCGTAGCCTTGGTCTGAAGACAAGCGGGAACGAACGGGAATCATGGTTCTGCTCGATCTGATGGGTGGCGTGGCGCTGCTGCTGTGGGGCCTTCACATGGTCCACAGCGGCATCCTGCGCGCCTTCGGCCCGGATCTCAGGCTGCTGCTGTCGCGAGCGCTGCGGAACCGTTTCAGCGCCCTCGCGGCCGGACTCGGCCTCACCGCGCTTCTCCAGAGCAGCACGGCAACGGCGCTCATCACCACCTCCTTTGCTGCGGAAGGCCTCGTCGGCCTGATCCCCGCGATGGCGATCATGCTGGGCGCCAATATCGGCACCACGCTGATCGTCCAGGTGCTGTCGTTCAACGTCGCGGCCGTCGCGCCGATCCTGTTCGTGCTCGGCCTGGTGGCGTTCCGCAGCGGGCCGCGATCGCGCATCAAGGATCTCGGCCGGGTGTCGATCGGCCTCGGCCTGATGCTGCTGTCGCTCCATATCCTGATCGACACGCTCGCGCCGGCCGAGGAGGCGCCGGCGATGCGCGTGTTCATGCAGGCGATCACCGCCGACGTCACGCTGTGCATCATCTTCGGCGCCGCCGTCACCTGGATCGTGCATTCCAGCGTCGCGAGCGTGCTGCTGGTGATGTCGCTGGCCTATGCGCATTTCATCACGGCCGATGCGGCCATGGCACTGGTGCTCGGGGCCAATCTCGGCAGCGCCGTCAACCCGGTGTTCGAGGGCGCCCGGCGCGACAATCCCGCGAGCTATCGCCTGCCCGTCGGCAATCTCCTCAACCGCATCATCGGCGTCGCGCTGATCGCACCCTTCCTGCATCCGCTCGCGGCTCAGCTGCAGCAATGGCAGCCGGATCTGTCGAAGCTGACCGCGCAGTTTCACATGGCATTCAACCTCGGCACGGCGCTGGTCTTCATCGGTCTGCTCGGCAGCATCGAGAAGCTGCTCGTCAGACTGTTCCCCGACCGCCCGGCCGAAGTCGATCCCGCCAAGCCGCGCTACCTCGACGAGACCGCGCTGGAGACACCGTCGCTGGCGCTTGCGGACGCGGCGCGCGAGGCGCTGCGCATGGGCGATCTGGTCGAGACCATGTTGCGCAATGTCATGACCGCGATGATGACCAACGACCGTGGCCTCGTGGATCAGGTGTCACGCGCGGACAATGTCCGTCGACCGGCTCGACGAAGCCATCAAGCTTTACATCACCAAGCTGACGCGGGGCAGCCTGGACGATCGCGAGGGCAAGCGGGCGATGGAGATCATCTCCTTCGCGATCAACCTCGAACACATCGGCGACATCATCGACAAGAACCTGAGCGAGCTCGCAACCAAGAAGATCAAGCGCAGGTTCCAATTCTCCGCGGAGGGGGCCGACGAGCTGCAGGCCTTTCACCGCCAGATCATGGAGGCGCTCCGCGTCGCGTTCGGCATCTTCATGTCCGGCGATGCGCAGCAGGCGCACCAATTGCTCGATCAGAAAGCCGAGCTCCGCAACGCCGAGCTCGGCGCGACCGAGCGGCACCTCGAACGTCTGCGCGACGGCCGCTCGGAGACGCTCGAAACCACCTCACTGCATCTCGACGTGCTGCGTGACCTCAGGCGGATCCACTCACACATCTGTTCGGTCGCCTATCCTGTGCTCGATGCCGCCGGCGAGGTTGCGACGCGCCGCGGCGAGGCGGCTGACAGCGTGGCGACCACCGTGCCCGTGCCCCTGCCCCGGTCCTCAGCCCGGCCGCTGCCGCGCTGAGGCGCAGGACGGCCCCACGAACGGGCGACGGCACATCCGCCCTGTGAACCTGAAGCCCGCTCCGGTCAATTGCTCAGCGTCTGCGACTCGCGCTGACGGTTCTTGAAGATCAGCATCACGTTGCGGACGTAGATGATGTTCGACAGCAACTGGCCGAAGATGATGACCGGCTCGCGTTTGACGAGACCATAGATCAGCGTCATGAGGCCGCCGCCGATCGAGAAGAACCAGAAGGCAAGGGGCACCACGCTCTTGCCCGCGCGCTCGCTGGCGATCCACTGCACAAGGAAGCGCGCGGCGAAGGCCAGTTGGGCGGCGAGGCCGAACACCAGCCAGAAATCGAATTTGGCGATGAAGATGTCGTAGAGATAGTTGCTGAACGCCTGCCCGAATTGAATCAGCATTACTTTACCTCGATCACAACCGGCGTCGGCTTCTTGCGGCGGATCAGCCACCACACGCCGGCGAGATCCATGATCCCGATCCAGAGCCGGTCGAAGAACCCGTAGTTCGAGACACCGGAGTGCCGGGGTCGATCTGTCACGTCGATGTAGGCGATGTCGTAGCCCTCACGCCGCACCAGGGCGGGAAGGAAGCGGTGCAGACCATCGAAATACGGCATCATCAGGAAGACGTCGCGGCGGACCGCCTTGAGGCCGCAGCCGGTATCGCGGGTGCCGTCATGCAGCACCGCATTGCGGATCTTGTTGGCAAGCCGCGATTGCAGTTTCTTGAAGCCGGTGTCCTTGCGACCGACGCGCTGGCCTGCGACGAGGCCGACACCCGCCCCGCCCTTTTCGAGCGCAGCGATGAGGTCGGGCAGGAAGGCGGGATTGTTCTGCCCGTCGCCGTCCAGCGTCGCAACCATCGCGCCGTGGGCCGCGCGGATGCCGCTTCTGACGGCCGCCGATTGCCCGGACGACTTCTCATGGCGCAGCACGCGCAGGTTCGGCCGCCGCGCCATCTCCTCGGCGAGCCGTTGCGCGGTGTCATCGGTCGAGCCGTCGTTGACGTAGATGATCTCATAGGCCCAGAGACCGTCGAGCGCGGCCGCGATCTCGGTGATCAGGGGCGTGATGTTGCCGGCCTCGTTGCGCACGGGAACGACGATGGAGACGGCAACGGGGGTTTCGGTCGACAAGATGAGACTCGCGATGGCGTGACTGGACCGGTTCCTGCCCCGGGCGATGCGGCGGAGGCTTATTATGGGGCTTGGGGCCGCCTATCAACCCCTTTAGCGCGGTACGATTTGGCCGTCCTTGCCCAGGCGAAAGCCCAGCCGTCGTGCTGCGAACCAGTAGCGGACCAGCATGGCGCAGGCCAATCCGACCACGGCGCCGGCGACCACATCGCTTGGATGATGCGCCAGCAGCACCAGCCGACTCAGGGCAATCACGATGGCATAGATGAACATTGGTATCCGCAGCCGCGACCAGACGGCCGCAATGGCGAATGCGAGCGCGAAGGCGGTCACCGCATGCGCCGACGGCATGCTGAAATAGGCCGGCGTGCCGTTGAAGGGTTCGAAATTGAACGCGTTGGCCTTGCCGCCGACGAAGGGACGGCCGCGCCCGATGATATATTTCAACACCTGGGCCGATAGCACGGAGAGCAGAACCGCGAAGAAGAAAAACTGAACATGCGTCGCAAAGTTCAGAAGGCGGCTGCGCGAAGCCTCAGGCCACAACGGCGCGATCAGGATCGTCGCGACGACCCCCACTGCCAGCAGTCCCAGCACGTATTCGTCCTGGCCGAATTCGGTGATGATGCGCACCGGCCACAGGCTCGGTGTTCCACGCGCCGGCATCAGCCCGATTTCGTAGGCATCGAAGGTGAACATCAGCACCGAGACCACACTCAGGCCGATGGCACCGAGCAGGAGAAGCTCGCGTTGCAGGCGTTGCCGGCCCGCAGCGTCCGGCGCGGTCTGCGGCCGCCGAACCAGCCGGCCGAACGAGAATTTGCCGACCAGCGCGAGCTGGGCGAGATAGCCTGACGACAGCGAGGGCGTGTCTGGCGCCGACATCTACTCGGTGCCTTCCGAACGATAGATCGCAATCGAGACCGGGCGGCCTTGCGAGATGTTGTAGCCGTCGATGCGCTTGGCGACGTTGTAGCGCAGCCCGATGGCCTCGGCGCGCTGCACGAACGCCCGTTCGGTGCGCTGCTCGACAAGCGCGAAGCGGCACGCGCCATGGTTGAGGAAGTCGGCCGCCCCCGAGCCGTCGGTGAGCTGCGTCGAGGTTCCTGTCATGAACACGAGGCTAGGTTCGTGGAAACCTGCCGCTGCCGCCTTCGGCCCGACGCAGACCACGTTGCGCAGCGCGCGCGCAATCTCCGCGCTGGGAAACAGCGGTGTCAGCGCCGGCAGCACGGCGCCATACACCACGAACGCCAGGAACATCGCCGCCACGCCGGCATTCAAGAGCGAGCGCTCGGCACGGCCGTCGTCATAGAGCCACCAGGCGAACAGGCCGAAAATCAGCGACGCCGCCACGAACGGCCAGGCCAGGAACACCGGCTGGTGCGTGACGATGATGGCGCCGATCACGGCCACCACCGATGTGATGGCGGGAATCGCGAACCACCAGGCGGCGCCGCGCCGCAGCCAGTTGCGCGCCAGCACCCGCCGCTCCAGCGCGCCCACGGTGAGGATGGCGATTGCCGGATAGAGCGGCAGCACATAATGCGGCAGCTTGGTCAGGACGGCCTCGAACACGACCCAGGACGGCAGCAGCCAGGCCAGCAGGAACTGCGCCCCCGGCTCGCGCCGCGCGCGCCATACCGCAGGCGCCGCCATAGCGGCCAGCGGCGCGCCGGGCCAGAAGGTGATGAACAACAGCAGCAGATAAAGTCCCGGCGGTGCGCCGTGCGACTCCTGGGCGCCGATCTTGCTCAGCATGTCGCCGCCGACGGAATCGGCGAAGAAGGTGTCGCCGGCGCGCAGGAAGATCAGCACGAACCAGGGCAGCACCAGCACCAGCATCCACATCAGTCCCCATAGAGGGCGCAGACGCGATAGCCAGCCGGCACCACGATCCATGATCGCCAGCGCCACGATCGTCAGTCCTGCGAACATCAGAATCAGCGGGCCCTTGATCAGGATGCCGCCGGCGAGCGCCGTCCAGAAGATCGCAGGCGGTCCCCACGGTGGATGCACCGGATCCTCGCCGCGCTGCCACGACAGATACACGCGGGCCAGCGCACCCATCGCAGCCACCACGGTGAACAGCAGCATCGCGTCGGTCTTGGCGAGCCGGGCTTCCGCCCCGAGCAGCACCGAGCAGCACATCAGCAGGGCGGCGAACACGGCGCCGCGCCGTGTCACGAAGGAGAGCGCGGTCCAATAGGTCAGCAGCACCGCGCCGATGGCACCGATCAGCGAGGGAATGCGGTAGACCCAGATGCGCAGCTGCGCACGCGGCAGACCGATCGCCGACGCCGTCTCGACCGCAGCCGATTGCAACCAGTAGATGCCGACTGGCTTCTTGTAGCGCACGTCGTCCTGGAAGCGGATATCGACGTAATCGCCGCTCTCGACCATCTGCTTGGTCGCCTGGGCGAAGCGCGCCTCGTCGCGATCGATCGGCGGGATGGTGAAGAAGCCCGGCAGGAACAACAGCAGCCCGCAGACGAGCAGGAACGTCACCGCCCTGGTGTGGCTCACGGTGACGACATCGATCATCCGCGCCAGCCGATTGCCTGGATTGACCAGGTTCTTCGGCTCGCGCGGCTCTCCAAAACGGGGGCGGGCAAAGGTCTCGACCATGGGGTTCCGAATACGCTGAAACCGCTATGTCGACAACCGCTTAGCGAACCCTCACTGGATTCTGACCACAACTGTGTCCGCAGCGCCCGTGGCATCGATCACGGTGAGGCGGGCAAAGCCGGGCCCGGGCGGATCGATCAGGCGCTGGCGCCGGCTGTCGATCTCGCCGACGGCTAGTCCATTGACCAGCATGGTCAGCGGCAGCACGCCCCCGGACACTTTCACCGGCATCACCGACGCCTCGGGACCGGCGGACCGGTCGACATCGATGCGGGAGCCGTTCAGCGGGAACTGAATGTGCGGCGCCTGCTCCGCGCCGGTCCGCACCAGTTCTCCGACCGGCCGGAACCGGCGCAGGGGCAGCGGCAACTTTGAATTGCTGGCGACAAGCGCACCCTTGGGCGGCTTTGGCAGTGTCGCCGGCAGCTTGCCGCTGCGGGCAAAAGCGTCGAACAGGATCGGCGCCGCGGCGACGCGCCCGATCAGGCCGGGCACCGGCGCGCCGTCGGGCCTGCCGACCCAGACGCCGATCGTCACGCGGCCGTCGAAACCGACCGACCAGGCGTCGCGATAGCCGTAGCTGGTACCGGTCTTGAAGGCGATCCGGTTGCGGGCTGCGTTTTCCGGCGGCGGGGTCCCCAGCAGCACGTTGCCGACCTGCCAGGCGGCCGCCGAATCCATCAGCCGCAACGGCTCGCGGGCATCGTCGGTGCCCTCCCCGGTCATGATCTCACGCATCGGCCTGGTGGTGCCCAGTCGCGGGAATCCGGCATAGAGCTGGGCGAGGTCCTGCAGGGTCACGCCGACGCCGCCGAGGCCCATGGCAAGGCCTGGGGCTTCGTCCTTCGGCAGCACCAAATTGCCGCCGGCCTGTTTCAGTCGCGACGACAGCCGGCTGGCGCCGACACGGTCGAGCAGCACGATGGCGGGAACGTTCAGGGACAGTTGCAGCGCCTTGCGCACCGGCACCGTGCCCTGGAACGTCATGTCGAAATTTTCCGGCGCGTAGGAGCCGAAGCGCACCGGGCGGTCCTCGATGAGGCTCTCCGGGTGCACGAAGCCGTCCTCGAAGGCGAGCCCATATATGAACGGCTTCAGGGTCGATCCTGGCGAACGCACCGCGCGGGTCATGTCGACCTGCCCTGCCCGCTTCTCGTCGAAATAGTCGGCCGATCCGACATGGGCGAGCACGTCGCCGCTGTCATTGTCGACCACGATGATGCCGACCGAGACGTTCGGTCCCAATGCGATGGCGCGATCGCGCGCCAGCGGCTCCAGCACCTTCTGCAGCGAGGCATCCAGCGTAAGGCGGATGATCGGCTGATCCTTGACGGTCGCCGAGGCCTGGTCGGCAGCATGCGGCGCCAGGATCGGCATCGGCTGGCGGAAGGCCGGCACGGCTTGCGCCTTCGCCTGCGCCGCGTCCTCGGCGGAGATCACGTTCTCCGACACCATGCGGTCGAGAACGCGGTCGCGGCCGCGTCGAGCGGCCTCCGGATGCCGGTCGAGCCGCCGCGTCTCCGGCGACTGCGGCAGCGCCACCAAGAGTGCCGCTTCCGCCAGTGACAGCCGCTTCGGCTCCTTGCCGAAATACGCGATCGAGGCGGCGCGGATGCCTTCGAGATTGCCGCCATAGGGCGCGAGCGTCAGGTAGAGATCGAGGATCTCGTCCTTGCTCAGCTCATGCTCGAGCTCGAGCGCGCGCACGATCTGCCTAAGCTTGGCGTGCAGCGAGCGCTGCCGCCTGGGCTCGAGCAGCCGCGCCAGCTGCATCGTGATGGTCGAGCCGCCCGACACGATGTGGCCGTGCGCGCCGAGCTGGATCGTGGCGCGCGCCAGCGCGCGGGGGTCGACGCCGTGATGGTCGTAGAAGCGCTGGTCCTCATAGGCGAACAGCAGTCTCAAATAGGTCGGATCGACGTCCTTCTTCGCGCTGACCGGCAGCCGCCAGCGCCCATCCGCCATCGCATAGGCGCGCAGCAGCTTGCCGTGGCGGTCGACGACGGTGGTG
Source organism: Bradyrhizobium sp. SZCCHNR1017 (assembly GCF_032381375.1). NCBI lineage: Bacteria > Pseudomonadati > Pseudomonadota > Alphaproteobacteria > Hyphomicrobiales > Nitrobacteraceae > Bradyrhizobium > Bradyrhizobium sp. SZCCHNR1017. The sequence continues at coordinate 653,299 of NZ_JAUHIR010000001.1, forward strand.
GACACGGCTTTGGCCTCGCGCAGCGGCAGGGGGCCGAGGGAGATGGTGTAGGCGGTGAAGGCAAGGACGACTGCGACGAACAAAAACAGCGCGCCCGCGAGCAGCCGTTTGACGCTCCGCCCTCTCCTCGGGTCATGGCCGGGCTTGTCCCGGCCGTCCGCGCCTTCGTCGCCGCGAGCGATGGATGCCCGGGTCAAGCCTGGGCATGACGGAGTGTGCGGCTCCGTCCGGCCACCCAACTCACGATCGCTCGTTCCACCCTCGCTCATTTCGCCGCGCGGACCTCCACGGAGCCCGTACTGGTCCGACCATAGCGTGAGGGATTGTACATGTCTTCGACATAGGCCTGTGGCAGCACGTATTTGCCCGGCGACACCGCCCGCACCACGTAGGCGACCGTGAACACGGACTTGGAATCCGCGGCGCGGTCAAGCGCGGCGGTGAAGCGGTCGTCGCGGAACTCGGTATTGACCGGCTCCTGGCCGTCCTCGATCCAGTCGAGCGTGCCGCTGTCGCCCGACGACACCAGATGCGGATTGTCGATCTCCAGCCCCGCCGGTAGATAGTCGGACACCATGATGTGCCCGTATTCCGGCTTGGCCTCGGTGACCTTCAGCACGACAGCGAAACGGTCGTTCTGCTTCGCGGTTCTGATATCGGCCGGCTTGCCGTCGAGCGTGTAGTAGCCACGCTCGATCTTGAAGCCGTTCGATGCCGCCGGCTCCGGCGTCAGCGGCGAGCCGGAGACGGAGACCACCGCCTGCACCGGCGCATCACCGGTGTTGGTGATCTTCAGCGGCTGGCCCGAGAGCTCAGCCGCCTTGTAGCTGCGGTACAGCGCCTGCTTCACCGCCTGCCCGTTGACATCGAGCGTCAGCGTCTCCTTGGCGAGCGCACGCGCCGCCAGCACCATCCACGCATTCTCCTGCGTCGAGGTGTACGGCGTCAGGCCACGCGCTGCCTCGACGCGGGTCACCGCCTGCGTCAGCGTCGCGCGCGGCGCATTGCCTTCGCCGGCCAGTGACACCAATGCCGCCGCATCACGCAGGTCGGAGCCGTAATCGGTGCGGCCGAACACCAGCACCGGCTTCGGCGCGAGGCTGTCGGCGGCTGCCGCATAGACCCGCTCGGCGCGGGCGCGGTCGCCGACCAGCGCGAGCGCCGCGGCGAGCTGCGCCTTGGCAATTGGAGTTGCGAGATTGCCGAGCTTGGTGTCGGCGAGATAGCGCAGGTCGCCGATCGGCGCCGCGCCGTTGCGCGCGAGCACGTAGAGGCCGTAGGCGAGATCGCGGCCGCCGCTCTTCTCCGGCTCCTCGGCATTGACCACCGAGTTCCTGACGCGGTCGAGCGCGCTCTTGAACAGCACGTCCGGCACGGCAAAGCCCTTTTCGCGGGCGCGGGTCAGGAAATCCGTCACGTAGGCATCGAGCCAGGGATCGTCGCCGCCGGCCGACCACAGACCGAACGAGCCGTTGGAGCCCTGACGCGCCAGCAAGCGGTCGATCGAGTCGCGGATGCGCTGGTCGACCTCGGTGTCCATCGCGAGATGCGCGCCGGCTGCGAGCTCGTTGACATAGAGCAGCGGCATCGCGCGGCTGGTGATCTGCTCCGAACAGCCATGCGGATAGCGGTCGAGCGCCTTGAGGATGGTTGCCGCATCGAGCGCGGTCGACAGTCCCGCCGACAGCGACACCGTACCGGTGCCCGCCACGAGATCATTGAACATGTCCGATGTCAGCGTCAGGCTCTCGCCCTTCGCGAGCGTGCGGATCGAGCGCCGCGCCAGCACCTGGGTCGCCGGCTTGACGTCGAGCTGATAGTGCCGCGCCAGCGCCAGCCCGTTGGGGCCCTTGATATCGACGTCGAGCTGCGCCGTACCGGTGCCGCTGGCATCCAGCGGCAGCGTCGACGACGCCCGCTGCTTGGCAGCGAGCTTCAGCGTGACGTTGGCATTGCCGGAGACCTTGACCGGGCCGCTGGCCTTGACGCCGACGACATAGTCGCCCGGCGCACCCTCGACGTTATCGAGGTCGAACGACAGCGTGCCGCGGTCGCCGCTCAACAAAAAGCGCGGCAGGGTCGCGGTCAGCACCACCGGATCGCGCACGGTGACGTCGACATTGGCCCGGCCGACTTTCGTGGCGCTCCATGCGACCGCCATCACCCGCGCAGTTCCTGCGAACTCCGGAATATCGAAGCTGACCTCGGCGGTGCCATCGGGCCCGACGGTCACGATGCCCGAATACAGCGCCAGCGGCTTCTGCGTCGGCGGCGAGCCCTGCAGCTCGGCTCCGCCACTGTCGCCGCCCGAGCGGATCTGGCCGCGCGTGCCCTGCATGCCGTCGATCAGCTGGCCATAGAGGTCGCGGATCTCGGCGGAGAGCTGGCGCTGGCCGAGATAGTAATCGTCGGGCGCCGGCGGCTTGTAGTTGGTAAGGTTGAGAATGCCGACATCGACCGCCGCGATCACGATCTTGGCGTCCTCGCCGGGATTGAGCCCGCCGACCTTGACCGGAATCTTCAACGCCGAGCCCGGACGTACCAGCGCAGGCGGCGTCAGAGCCACGTTGAGCGTGCGCGCTGATTTGTCGATGCCGAACCAGGCGACGCCGAGCGCGCGGCCCGGCATGCGCTGCGCGGCCGCATCGAGCGGACGGCGCAGCGTCGTGACGACATAGGCGCCGGTGCCCCAATCCTTGCCGACCGCAAGCTTGACTTGGTTGGTACCTTCCTTGACCTCGGTGGTCTGCGTCGTCAGCAGCCGGTCGCCGAGCACGTTGACCGTCAGCTTGCCGGCAGTGCGCGCATTGACCGTCACGACCATGCTCTCGCCGGACTGGTATTGCGGCTTGTCGAGCGAGGTCTCCAAGAGATCCGGCGTGTCGGCGCTGCCGTCGGTGTACCAGCCGACATCGAACTGCAGCGACGTCACCGGGCCGTCGGCATCCGCCGACTTGACGTCGAGGCGATAGCGCCCGGCCTCCGGCTGGAAGCTCAGCCGCGCCGGCTTGTTGGCTGATATCGTGACGTCGCCGTCGCCGACGCGCTTCGTCGACTTCACCGGCTCGTACTCCCAATAGGAGTTCTGCCGGTACCACTGGTAGCGCGACTCGATCTTCAGCAGCTCATAGCGCAGCCCGCTTCGCGCCAGCGTCTTGCCCTCCGGCGAGACGAACACGACGTCGAACTCGGCCTTGTCGCCCTCGCCGACGCTCTTGCCGGAGAACGACGGTTTGATGCCGATCTGCGCCGCCTTGGGCGCCACGGGGAGCACCAGCTTGCGCTCGACGGCGCGGCCGCCGGTCTCAGCCAGGCGCACATAGATCTGCGCCTCCTGCGGCCGGCTGGAGGACGGCGGCTTGGGCAGGCTCACCGGGAACGTCGCCGCCCCCTTCTCGTCCGTTTCCGGCATGCCTTCGATCGGGGTGCGCTCGTTGGAGGCGCTCTCCTCGTCGGCGACGCCGAACTGGTAGCCCGGGAACCCCGGCCGCTCGGACGCGGTCGTCACCAGCAGGTCGCCTTCGAGCTGCAGGCCGGAGGCCGGCGCACCGTAGAGGAAATGGCCGTCGACCTTCACCTCCACCGGAGTCTCAGCCTTGATCTGCTTGTCCTTGGAGCTCAAGTCGAATTCCAGCCGCTCGGGGACGTAATCCTCGACCATGAAGGTGGTCTCGCCGACCGCCGTCCCCTTCGGATCGGTGAAGGCGCGGACGCGATAGGTGCCGGTCGGCACCGCCGAGTTCAGCGCCACGCTGAACGAACGGCCGCCGGCGCCCTGGTCCGGCAGCACCGCGCGGCGAAACTCGACGCCGTCGGGACGCTCGACGACCAGCGTCAGCGGCGTGCCGGTCATGGCATTGCCCTTGCCGTCGCGCAGCAGCGCGGTGAGGTAGACCGTCTCGTTGGAGCGGTAGACGCCGCGCTCCGAATAGACGAAGGCGTCCGGCCCCGTGGGCGCTTCGCGCCCGGCGACGCCGCGATCGGACAGGTCGAAGGCTGACGTCTTCAGGCTGAGGAAGGCATAGTCGGTCTTCTCGCCCGACACGGTCAGCATCGCCGGCGACAGCCCGCCCTCGCCACGCGCCAGGCCCGTCTCGAACAGCACGTGGCCGGCGTCGTCGGTCTTGCGCGTCGCAAGGATCTCGTTGTTGCGCGCCACCAGCCGCACCTCGGCGCGCGCGACCGGATCCGTCGAGGCCAGCGAATTGACGAACACGTGAATGCCGTCATTGCCGGAGAACGCGGCGACGCCGAGATCGGAGACGATGAACCATTGCGTCGCGAGCTGGCCGCCGTCCTCGTCATTGCCGCTCGTCGGCCCCTTCGGCGTCGCCGTCATCACATACACGCCGGGCTGCATGTCGCTCAGCGCCTGGTCGACCGGGAAGGCGGTGGTGACGTCCTGGTTCAGGGTCATCGCGGTCGACAGCTCGCCGCTCCACACCTTCATGCCGCGCTCATTGCCGAGATCGGTGAGCTGATAGCTCGACAGCGGCCGCTGGAAGTCGCTGTCGATGACGGTGTTGATCAAATTGCGGTCGCCGATCCGGAACACGTTGATGTTGACCGCCGGCGTGTTGACGCTGACCAGCGGAATGCCCTTCTGCCCGGTGCGCGGCAGCACATAGGCCTTGCCGGTGAAGCGCACGAACGGCTTGCGGTCGCGGACATAGATGTTGAACTCGGCCGATTTCGGCAGGCTCTCCTTGACGCCCGAGGGCAGCCCGGCGCGCAGATTGATGTTGTAGCGCTCGCCGTGCTTGAGGCCCTCGACGCAGAGCTGCTTGTCCTCCGAGGTCAGCGCCGGCTTGTCATTGCCGGCCTGGGCCACGAACGGCGAGAAGTCGGTGCGCTTGGCGAGGTCCTCGGAGAACTGGAAGCAGGCGCGCGGGCTCGCCGAGTCCGAATCCACGGTGTAGTCGAGCAGCTTGAAGCCGTGCTCGTCGCGCATCCGCTCATACTGCCCGCGGACATCGGCCACCTCACGCAGCTCGAGCGACATCCTGAGCGTATCCAGCGCTGGCCGCCACAGCTTGCGCTCGGCCATGGTCTTGCCGAGCACGGCCAGCGCATCCGCCTCCTCGCCGGCATTGCCGGCGCGCTGATAGGCGATGTAGGCCGCCGTCGAGGCCCGCTCCAGCAGGAAGGTCTGCTCCGACGAGTTGATCGGCTTGATCTGGTTGAGCACGGTGCGCGCCAGCCGCAGCCAATTACCGGAATCATCCGGCGCAGCGGTTGCGATCTGCCCGAGGATCTGCAGGCCGGTCCGCAGGTCGTTCCGCCGCAGCGCCGCGTCGGCATCGGTGCGGAGCGTCGCCAGCGGCTTGTTCACCGCCCCCGCCTCGCTCTTGATCTGCGCCTCCAGCTTGATCGCGGCATCCGCCAGGTCGTCGCGCTTGAACGCCTTGTCGGCGGCGTGGGCAGAAGCAAGGCTGAGCGCCATGATGGCGCAGAGGACGGCGGCGCGAACCAGACCGATCATGGGGCAGCTCCTTGGACGGCGATTGGGGCGGCTGTTCCGGACACGCGGAGAGATGTCCGTGTTTGGCCGATTCGTGGCGAGAATGGACGCGAAATGGTGACGGACTGATGGCAAAGGTTGCAGTGGACCGGCGAGCGACCCGTCGCAGGCGCGATCATCGGCACGCACATGCGACAGGAAAATCTGTTCATCAACGGGCAATTCACGGGACATGGCATACAGACAAGCCGCGGCGGCCGCCGATCCGGCGCCGCTGACGCGCAAATGGGGCGATAGACCCACCTCCGCCTCCGCTTGGTCTCGCCGGGCCTCCGTCGGGTTCGGCCGCTCTTGGCGAAACGGAAGATTTTTCATATGACCCGTGCTATGGAAAGCGCGCCGGCCGGGCTTCGCCCCCCCGGCACCCATCCCATGACGCTCATCCTCCGGACGTTCATCTTGGGATGGTCACCCGGCGATAGTCGTCTCACGACGACGGTCCCATAGCTCAACTGGATAGAGTAGCGGATTTCTACTCCGCGGGTTGCAGGTTCGAGTCCTGCTGGGATCGCCAGTCGCCACGCCAGCGCCATCCTGGCGCCCCGCCACTCGTCCATTTTGAAACATTGCCGTGAACGACAGGGCGTGCGCACCCGAGCTCGCCCTCGTTTGGCGGGCGCGTAGCCATGGCGTTGGGGGGCTCGGTTGGCGAAACATGAGGCATCCCGGTTTCTGGTCAGAATCCTGCGGTCCCGATTCCGCGACCACAAGACGGAGTTGTCCGAGTTGCAGCGTCACATCCGGCGCGGCGACATCGTCTGCGACATCGGCGCCAACAAGGGCAGTTTTCTCTACTGGCTGGCACGGTGGTCGGCGCCGGGGCGGGTCGTCGCCTTCGAGCCCCAGCCGGATCTTGCCGAACGATTGGCGCGGCTCTGCTCCCGGTTCTCGCTCGACAATGTCGTCGTCGAACCGCGCGCCGTCTATTCGTGCTCCAGCAGGAAAACCCTGTTCGTTCCCGAAGGGCATCAGCCCGGAGCCTCGCTGCTCCGGCCCGCCGAGACCTCGAAGGCGATCCAGGTGCAGACGACGTCGCTGGACGACTATCTCCCCGACACCGCAAACGTCTCTGCGATCAAGATCGACGTCGAGGGTGCCGAACTCGACGTACTGCGCGGCGCCGAGCGCACCTTGCGCCGATGCCGGCCGTTGATCGTGGTCGAGTGCGACCGCCGCCTGGCGACGCTCGACAGGGTGAAGGAGACATTCTTGCTCCTGCGGAGTCTCGGCTATCGGGGCCAATTCCTGAGCCGCGGGAGATTGTTTCCGTTGTCTGCCTTCGACCCGGAAATCCATCAGCGCGCCGATGGCGAATGGTTCTGGAAGCGGAAGGACTATTGCAACAACTTCATCTTCAGGAGCGTGCGCGCGCCGACGTCCTGTGACCACGAAGCTTTCCTGGCACCGATCGAAACCACTTCGCCGGGCGCACGAAGTCGTCCTGAAACAGTTCCCCGGCACGTTGCCCAGCATCACATCGACTGATGGGGCTTACCGATGTCCATGTTGCTGAGCTTTATTTTCGAATCCTATTGCCTGAGCTGCCGGGCGATGTTTCCGGAGCTTGATACCGGTCAGCCGACCGTCGCGGAGTAGCGCGCGCCGAGCGGCCGGACTCTCGACCCGAGGTTCAGCCGCGCGGACCCAGCGGTTCTGCTTTGGCTGTTCGCCTGCAACGCAGGATGCCTCGCGTGCATTAAGCTTTCCTCTTCAGCTTAACGCCGGCTTCCATTTGACGCCGACGCCCTTCATCCGCCACGTGCTGGGCGATGGAGTTGAACCATGTTCGAACTAGCCATTTTGACTGCAATCTGTTTCATCGCCGCCGTCGCCCTCAGGATCATTTACCAGCGGCGCCAGGATGTCCTGTACGGCCCCTACATTACCGATGTCTCGTGGCCGACGGCGCTCCGCGACGACCGCGTCGAAGCGTCGTCATCCTGAGCCTGGACGCACTCCCGGAATGCTCCCGCACAAGCCGTCGCGATCACGCCAGGGAAGAGTGGCGGTGCGCCCGACGCCCGATTTCAGAAGCCGATGCGCCCGCCAGAATCGTTGAGCAGCGCATCGAGCCGGTCCGGGCTCATGCTTTGTCCGCCCGGCATCTCGATGCTGACGCAGGCGGCGCCGAGACGCAGATAGGCATTGGCCGTCAGCAGCGCGTCCTGCGCGCTGCGGCACCTGATGGTGGCGATCGCGCTGGCGCTTTCGGCCCGTACGGTGAAGGACGCTGCGGCCATGAAGGACTGGCTCATCTGTAAGCGGCGGCTGAAATGAAGCCGAAGCTTATTCAGAGGAGCCCGACGGTATCATTGAGGTGGATCAAAGCCGCCAGCCGAAGACTTCGCTAAGCGCCCCCCTCAGCTTCGGTTCAGCGACAGGCTGATGCGGGTGACGATGCCGTCCCAAGCGCGCTCCCAGACTCGGGGGTAGTTGATCAGCACGCAGTGCACGTAGCCGCCAACGAAGTTGCAGCGGTTGTACCAGACGTAGTCGCCCTTGTAGCTCGACACCGCGAAGAATCGCGAGGTGACGCGCTTGTATTGAATATTCGGCGGCGGATTCTTCCTGGCAAGGAACCGCGCAGGTGACTCCCGCGCGTTATTCGATACCGACTGCACGGTCAGGTTGGCGCGGCCGTCGGCAGTCTGGAAGCGTTGGCCGTAGCCCTCGGGTTGGCCCGCCGTGTCGCTGAAGATCGAGACCGGAATGTCGACCGATGTGCCGGTCTCCGGGATCCTATAGGTGTTCCAGCGCACCGATTGGGCGGTCGCGGCGGAGCTCCCGCAGGCGGCGCACGCAAGCACTGCCATCGCCTTGATGATCGGATTCATGTGTGTCGTCCCGAATGGCTTGAGAACGCGATGACGTTGGATCACTTTCGCGGCCGCGCGAAGGCAATGTCCGACATCAACGGCAGGCGAATGCACGACACCCGCCGGAGTTCATGGCTCCCGCAGGCCCCGTGCTCGGTCGCTTCCCATCATTGAATGCGGGAGGGGGCAAGGTTCTGGGTTGCCGCCGGACCGTCACCAGCCATGAGCTCGTTCGTTCCGGTCTCGGAGGGCTGCTCCAACCTTCGCAAGAAGGCATCCAGTTGCGGCGCGAGTTGCGAGACGACGAACCTCGAGCCTTCCGGGGTGAAATGGATGGTATCCCAGACGATCGGGGTTTCCGCGTCAACCGTCAGCGGACAACGCCTCTTGCTGCAAATCGTGTCGAGAATGGAAACGTATTGAACGAGCGGATACGCGCGGGCGCTCTCTCTCAGACGATCGTCCGCCTGGAACGACGCGTCCTTCGGCATCAGCGAATTGCCGATCGGGACGTGCGTCTGCTCATGGTTGAACAACGTCGGAGCCAAGGGAGCTGAAAACTCGATCGAGGGACCGAGCAACAGAACGGGAACGCCCGTTTCCTGAGCGACCGCCAGCAGCGCGTTCAAATAACCGTCGACGCGCCGTGCGGGAGGCCGGCCATAGGTTTCGAGATAGGCGCGCCAATTGCCGGAAAGAATGATGGCGTCAAAGCGGTGCGCCTTGATCTGATCGCGCAGCAGCTGATTGACGTCGTTACAGTTTCGCGAGGTGCTCAGCTTGAGCTCGACGAACGGCGGGCAGCCCCCTGACGTGAGCTGCAGAAGATGGTAGGCATCGGGCGACAGGTAGCCCCGCAACGCCCAGGCATAATGCGCGGCCAGGCTGTCGCCGGCGAGCAGAATGTTGCGCTTGTTTGCAGCCGGTTTCAGGCACGCCTCGAAATCGTAGGCCGATGCCGGCTCATCGGGCTGCAAGAAGCAGCTGTGCGCACGATAGAACGGCTCCATCGTCCGGGAATCGTACCGGAGCATTCGTGCCTGTGATTGCGGGAAGCGATCGGCGTAGCCGTCATGCGCGACGCCGTGAACTCCGACCGCGACCATGACGGCGGCAATGCCCGCGATCACCGGGGAGCCTCGCACGCCAACCCATACCGTTCGTGCGCGCGCAGGCCGCTCGACGATGACGTAGGACAGATAGGCCAGCAGCAGCGAGCACAGCAGGAGTCCAACCGTAGCTGCCGCCGAGGTCGCAACATCCAGCGGCAGCGCGGCCCTGCCGAGGACGAAAACCGGCCAGTGCCAAAGATAGAGCGAGTAGGACAGACGGCCGAGGAATGCTCCGAGCTCACTGAACGGCAGCCCGGGTCTGCCCTCCTCCTGATTGAACGCGACGATGTAGACCGCAGCACCGACACAGGGGACCAGCGCGTGCAATCCCGGGAAGCGGGTCTCTGCGCGGAAGATGACCACGGCAAGCAGCATGGAGACCATGCCCGCGGCCGCGAAGGCCAGGCGCGTCACGCTTCCAACCGGCGACCATCGATGCAGGAAAAACGCAATGCTTCCGATCAGGAACTCCCAGGCCCGCAGCGGGGCGATGTAGAAGGCGGTCGAGGGCGATTGCTTGATCCAAAGCTCGTCGAGCACACACAGCGCGATCGTTCCGAGGATGACCAGCCCGAGCGACGGCTTCGACGTTGGATCGGGAAACAGCCGGCTCCAGAGCCAAGTCACGACCGGAAACAGGAAGTAGAACTGCTCCTCCACCGACAATGACCAGGTGTGGATGAGAACCTTCCCGATCGTTGGTAAATCGAAATAGCCGGTCTGCGACCAGAAGAAGACGTTCGACGAAAATAGCACCGTGGAGATCGCGCTTCCGAAGAACATTCGGTAGTCGCCTGGAGGCGCCAAGAACCACGCGACCATCCCGGTGACGACGATCATCAAATAGAGCGCCGGAAGCAGCCGCCTCGCCCTCCGTTCGTAGAACTCCATGAAGGAAAACGAATCGGATTGAATGCCGGTCCAAATGAGCCGGGAGATCACATAACCGGAGATGACGAAGAAGATGTCGACGCCGACAAACCCACCGCCAAAGCCCGGCAGCTCGTAATGAAATCCAATGACCGAAACCACGGCTACGGCGCGCAGCCAATCGATGTCCGGCCGGTACTCCAAAACCTTTGTGCGCGTCATACTGGCAGCCTGGGCGGGCCGTTCGCCCTAACAGGTTACCTGCTGACATGTTCGAAAATGAATTGCAACATTCAGAAACACACGGAAATACCGTTGTTGGTTGGTGTATCCGAATTGCCGCACCGCCTCAGGAGCCCATCACGCGGGGATGCTGGCGGATCGCGGGCACGGCCGGCGCCCATTCCGCCTGCGGCGTCATCCGCTTCGCATCAGGAGGATTGGCGATCGGTCGCGACATCCCGGTACTGACATGGGGACGGTGATCGAAAGCTCGACAGAGCAGCGAGAACGCGCAGCATCCGTCCAGGCCCACCTTGCGAGCAGGCCAGATCCATGCGCCGCGCTCGCGCGCGCTGCCCAACGCAGCCTTCGACCCGACGGCCGCTCGGGTGTCGGTAACTACTCAACCTTGGGCCTTCTCTTTTTGCTCAAGCCTAGCAACGCGCCTTCATCACCGAGGGCGGGCATGCCACGCGCGCTTCCTCCATCATGATTCATGAACTGCCCATCATGCTGGCGCCTCAACTGGGCTCGACACGAGACGCCCGTGCGATCCCTGCTCGATGAATGTGGGGCTGTTGTATGATGAGCACACCCGCCAGCGAGATTTCGGCGACCGGCTTCCGTCGTCACCACCCACATGATACCAGTCATGCCAAAGAAACCGGCGAGCGAGTGGCGACATCGCCATAGCCGTTAATACCTCGCCACAAATTGGCCGAGGTCGAGGTGAGCTGCCTCTATACTTGGAGTTGCTTTTGCAACCGCATTGGCGCCGTAGCCCGGATGGTGCTCGTCGCCACCGAGCCGCGCAGGCTGAGCACGCTCAAACCGCCTCCCTGAAGGAATTAAGCTTAAAAACGTGCGGCGCCGCGTCTCCGCAACCTGGCAACTTCTTTCAACAGCCAAGACGTGCAACAATACTGCACGCAACTAATATCAACCTCAGATTTAATTTACTGATCATTTACTTTCCGCAACTTTGCCCCAAAAACTGCACGATGCTGGGTTCCTCTTTCACAATTAGAACTCTTCTGGGACTCTACAAAAACCACCTCCCCAGAAACGGGATCTAACAACCTCGGATATACTTTTCATAACTCACTCTCCGTCTTCGTTTCGCGTACAGAGGTCCCACAATGACAACACTCATCAAGGCTCTCCCGACCCATCTCGAAGAGACCCGTATCGACACCGAGAAGCTGCGCACGATCCTGATGCTCTGCGGCGCCACGGCGTTTGGCTTCATCCTCCACGCCACCTACGGTCTCGATCTCAGCTACGCCTTCTTCTGATTTGATCAGTCAACCGGTCGCGGGCTGGCGACTCTTCATTGCCGGACGCGATCGGCGTCGGTCCCGACTCGCGGGGTTATTGAACGGCCCCGCGCGTCGCCTTTTCGAAGCGATACGCGCCACGCGAAGAATATGGCAGATGCCGTCAATCACAGGCTTGATCGTGCTTTTGCACAGCCTGGCCGCGCCGCTCCCACAATTCCGCCGCGACGACGCGACACGCTGGTTGTGTTGAGAATTGCGGTTGCTTGAGGACGAGTAGCGTCATGCGTTCACCAGTATATGATCTCTATCAGATGAAGCAGGATCGCTTGCCGAAAGGAGCCCGTTCGGCATGGCTGAGGACGAGGCCGAATGAGCCTCCCCCCATCGCCGATGACTGGGTCTTCGTCGGCAAGGAACGGCATCCGAGCCGGTGGACGGTCGCAGAGATGAATGAAAAAGGCACCTGCTACCGCGAGATTCCGATCTGGCTATCGAGCCGCCGCAGCATGATGGCTGGATCGGCGGCCGAAAACGGCGCTCAGCCGCCGGCCGCCTGAGATTTCATCGGGGGTCGCGGACAAGGCCGCGATACGCGAGGTTCGTCGGCGGCCTCGCAAGCGCAATGAACGAGGGCGACGGTCCTAAGCGAGTTGGACGCCGTAATAGTCGTCGACCTTGCGCCCCGCCCCGGCATCCCCCCAGTCCCACTCGCGCTCGTCGGAATATTTCGGCGCGCCCCGCAGCTGGTTCTCGGTCACGCCGGTAACGTAGCCGCCGAGTCGCGTGTCGTACTTCAGGGATTGCCAGGGCAACGGGTAGTGATCATTGCCAAGCCCGAGGAAACCGCCGAAGCCCAGGACGGCATACGAGACCCGCCCGCTCGGCTTGTCGATCATCACACGTTCGATGGTGCCGATCTTGGTGTCATCGGCGCCATAGACGGCCGTGCCTTCGACCTTGTCGCTTCCAATCAGGTTGCCATATTCGCGTTCATCGAGCATCGATGTCATGTGATCCTCCCGGTGCTAGTGGATCGATAACGTTCGGCCGTCACCGGCCGTTCCCAAGGGCCTGAAGGGCTCTCAGTCACCCTCCGACGGGTTACTGTCCTGCTCGGGATGACGTGTCGCCTCGCGGGACGGAGCATCGGGAGATGTGGTCCTATGAACCTGCTGCGCACGCTCCTTGTCGGCGGGCTGATCCTCCCCGCGTCCTGTCCTGACGATGCCTTGGCCTTGCTGCGCCATCGGATGGCTCTCCTTGGTTGGTGATCCACGAAGGGCGTCGGATTGGATAGTGCCGACGCCACTCCGATTAGATCAAAAACGACGCGGTCCGCGCCTGTTCGTTCCTCCCTGAGCCAACCGGCCGCAGAGCCGACCAGTGCATCTGGCGCGCGACACGGTGCTTTCAGAGATCCAAATGAAACGTTGGTGGTCTCAGGCCGTTGACCACGTCCCTCGAGAGGAGACACCGCATGGCAGGCGATCGCACAACGTCGATGTCCCGCCGCAAGATGGTCGGAGGCACCGCAACACTTGCGGCCGCATCGCTGACCTCGGCAACAGCGAAAGGACGCGAGACGATGGCCGCAAATTCAACCCCGCCCGAACCGCTCATGGACCCCAAGGACAAATATCCGAAGCCGCCGTTCGAACACCAATCGCAGCCCTGGCCGGGTCTTGCGAGCAAGATGTCGCCGCGGCCGGATCACGGTGAAACCAGCTACAAGGGTTCCGGGCGTCTCGCCAGGCGCAAGGCGCTGATCACTGGAGGCGATTCCGGCATGGGACGCGCGGCCGCCATCGCCTATGCGCGGGAAGGAGCCGACGTCGCGATCAACTACTACCCGACCGAGGAGCCGGATGCGCAGGAGGTCATCGCATTGATCGAGGCCGAGGGGCGAAAGGCCGTCGCCATCCCCGGCGATCTGCGCGACGAGGAGTTCTGCCGGCGGCTGGTGCAACAGGCCGTCGAAGCGCTGGGCGGACTCGACATCGTCGTCAACAACGCCGCGCGGCAGCAGGCACGCCAGTCGATCCTGGATGTCTCGTCCGAAGAGTTCGACGCGACGATGAAAACCAATATCTATGCCCCGTTCTGGATCATCAAGGCCGCCCTGCCCCATCTGAAGCCGGGATCGGTCATCATCGGCACTTCGTCCGAGCAGGCCTACGATCCCTCTCCCGACCTCTATGACTACGCGCAGACCAAGGCGGCGACCATGAACTACGTGAAGTCCCTGGCCAAACAGCTCGGGCCGAAGGGCATTCGCGTGAACGCCGTCGCTCCCGGGCCGATCTGGACGCCCCTTCAGGTCTCAGGCGGGGCCACTATGGAGAAACTCGAAAAATTCGGTGGTCAGACTCCACTCGGTCGTCCTGGCCAGCCGGTGGAGCTTGGATCGATCTACGTCCAGTTGGCCGCTGCGGACGCGAGCTACGCCAACGGGCAGGTCTATGGATCTTCGGGAGGGTCCGGGCAGCCCTGAAGCCGCCCGCCTCGCTCAAATGCGGGTGACAGGCTGCGGAAGCGAATACGCTTCCGTATGCACCTGACGGATCGTTGTGAACGCAGCGACAGCCGACGCCAAGCTGAACGCAGTCAGTAGCGCAATGAGAATCGTTCGTGGGGTCATCGGACGCTCCTGCATTCTAATTGGTTACTCGTGCCGCGCAGCCTTCGGCTCGCCGAGCGGCGCAATCTCGCCGTCGAGCCAGTCCTGCTGGAGAGCGAGCGCATTCCAGCCCTGGGCCATGCGCCGATAGCGCCGGAAGGCCGGCTCTTCCTGCGTGCGCTCCGCAAGCTGGAGGCAGTTGTCCGCGTTCTCTCTGAAAAGATCTGATTGTTTCATACAAATTTAGCTGGTGGGCGCCGCGCGCCGATGCAATCGTGTTACACGATATTAATGATCATGGAACTGTCGGCAGTTCTCTATCGAAAGCGGGGAGCAGTACGTTCTGTTCCAAGTTGCAAGATGGTCGTGAGACCGAGCATCACAACGCTCTGCCGTGGTTTGCTGACTCTCTGACCTCTTCCCCTTCGGGATCGCGTCGCAGCCCTGGACTGCATTGTCATCCCGCGCTCCGAACAACGAGGTCCCCGCTGCACCCGCTACTTGCTGCGCTGCGGTCGGAGCGTTGCGGAACTGGCGGGCGCATCGCCCGTCGCTCCCGGGCCGCGGGACTTGGCGGTGGACGACCATGAAGGCGGCCACGACACTGAGTTGAGAATCGTGCTTCTCGTAACCCCTCGGCACGACCAGCGAAGGCTAATCTCTGGCTTGGTTCCGGAAAGGGATGGCTCATCCTCGCAAGAGAGAAAAAGAATTCTGGAACGTTCCGCCTGGAGTGGAGTTGAGCCATTTGTGCCGGCAAATGCCGGTTCCATCAGCCGGAGAAATCGGCCTCCCGGCTTGATTTGATTAGTTGCCGCGGCTTCTATGCCGCCCGTCATAAGTGTCTCAGATTCTTGATGGTAGACGATTCTGACTTGGGGGAACTTGATGAGCGATGATGCTGCTGCCGGTGCGATGCCCATGCGCCAGGGGTTCGGTCGCCACGGCAACGGAGTCGAGGCGGCCGATGCCAGCCAGGATCTGCTCCGCGTCCTCCAGGCCATGCGTTCCGGAGATTTCTCCGTGCGCATGAGCGGCGACTATCTCGGCATCGACGGCAAAATCGCTGACACGTTCAACGAGATCATTGCAGCCAACGAGCGGATGGCGCAGCAGCTCGAGCGCGTCGGCCAGGTCGTGGGACGCGAGGGAAAGACGCGCCAGCGCGTGCGGTTCGGCATCGCCAGCGGCTCCTGGGCGGATATGGAGAGCTCGATCAACACGTTGATCGACGATCTTCTATGGCCCACGCGCGAGGTGACTCGCGCGGTCGCCGCCGTGGCCCAAGGCGACCTCCTGCAGACCGTGAAGCTGGATGTCGATGGCCGGCCTCTGGGCGGCGAGTTCCTGCAGTCGGCGACCATCGTCAATACGATGATCAAGCAGCTCAGCGTCTTCACGTCCGAAGTGACCCGCGTGGCGCGCGAGGTCGGCACCGAGGGCAAGCTCGGCGGACAGGCCCAGGTTCCCGAAGTCACGGGCGTCTGGAAGGACCTGACCGAGAGCGTCAACTCGATGGCCAACAACCTCACCGGCCAGGTCCGCAATATCGCGGAGGTGACGATCGCGGTTGCCAATGGCGACCTGTCGAAGAAGATCACGGTCGACGTGCGTGGTGAAATTCTGCAGTTGAAGGAGGCGATCAACACGATGGTCGACCAGCTGCGCTCGTTCGCGTCGGAGGTGACGCGCGTGGCCCGCGAGGTCGGCACCGACGGCAAGCTCGGCGGTCAGGCCATCGTTCCCGGCGTTGCCGGCACCTGGAAGGACCTCACCGACTCCGTCAACGCGATGTGCGGCAACCTCACCGCTCAGGTCCGCAACATCGCCAACGTCACCACTGCGGTCGCCCGCGGTGACCTGTCACGCAAGATCACGGTCGATGTGCGCGGTGAGATCCTGGAGCTGAAGGACACCATCAACACGATGGTCGACCAGCTCAACGCCTTCGCATCCGAGGTGACGCGCGTGGCGCGCGAGGTCGGCACCGAGGGTAAGCTCGGCGGCCAGGCGCAGGTGCCGGGCGTTGCCGGCACCTGGAAGGATCTCACCGACAACGTGAACTTCATGGCGTCGAACCTGACGGCACAGGTCCGCAACATCGCCGACGTCGCGACCGCCATCGCCAGCGGCGATCTATCAAAGAAGATCACGGTCAACGTCTCCGGCGAGATCCTTCAGTTGAAGGAGACGCTGAACACGATGGTCGACCAGCTCAATGCGTTCGCCGGCGAGGTCACGCGCGTGGCGCGCGAGGTGGGCACCGACGGTCGGCTCGGCGGCCAGGCCAACGTGCTCGGCGTTGCCGGCACCTGGAAGGATCTCACCGAGAGCGTCAACTCGATGGCGTCGAACCTGACGGCGCAGGTCCGCAACATCGCCGAGGTGACGACCGCCGTCGCCAACGGCGACCTGTCGAAGAAGATCACCGTCGACGTGCGCGGCGAGATCCTGGAGCTGAAGGACACCATCAACACGATGGTCGACCAGCTCAACGCGTTCGCCGGCGAGGTGACCCGCGTCGCCCGCGAGGTCGGCACCGAGGGCAAGCTCGGCGGCCAGGCCATGGTGCGCGGCGTCGCGGGCACCTGGAAGGACCTGACCGACAGCGTCAACTCGATGGCCTCGAACCTGACCGGCCAGGTCCGCAACATCGCGGAGGTCGCCACCGCCGTCGCCAAGGGCGACCTGTCGAAGAAGATCACGGTCAACGTCTCCGGCGAGATCCTTCAGCTGAAGGAGACGCTAAACACGATGGTCGACCAGCTCAACGCCTTCGCCGGTGAGGTGACGCGCGTGGCGCGCGAGGTCGGCACCGACGGCAAGCTCGGCGGCCAGGCCGAGGTGCCCGGTGTGGCCGGCACATGGAAGGACCTCACCGACAGCGTCAACTCGATGGCCGGCAATCTGACGGCGCAGGTGCGCAACATCGCCGAGGTGGCGACGGCCATCGCCGGCGGCGACCTGTCGCGCAAGATCACGGTCGACGTGCGCGGCGAGATTCTGAGTCTCAAAGAGACGCTGAACACGATGGTCGATCAGCTCAACCGCTTCGCGGGCGAGGTGACGCGCGTCGCCCGCGAGGTCGGCACCGAGGGTCGGCTCGGCGGCCAGGCCAACGTGCCCGGCGTCGCCGGCACCTGGAAGGATCTCACCGACAGCGTCAACTCGATGGCCGGCAATCTGACGGCGCAGGTCCGCAACATCGCCGAGGTGACCACGGCGGTGGCGCGCGGCGACCTGTCGCGCAAGATCACCGTCGATGTGAAGGGCGAGATCCTGGAGCTGAAGAACACCATCAACACCATGGTCGATCAGCTCAACGCCTTCGCATCGGAGGTGACGCGCGTGGCGCGCGAGGTCGGCACCGAAGGCAAGCTGGGCGGCCAGGCCGAGGTGCCCGAAGTCGCAGGTACCTGGAAGGACCTCACCGACAGCGTCAACTTCATGGCCTCGAACCTGACCGCGCAGGTCCGCAACATCGCCGAGGTCGCGACCGCGATCGCCGGGGGCGACCTGTCGAAGAAGATCACGGTCGACGTGCGCGGCGAGATCCTGCTGCTCAAGGACACCCTGAACACGATGGTGGAGCAGTTGCGCTCGTTCGCGGCCGAAGTGACGCGGGTCGCGCGCGAGGTCGGCACCGAGGGCCGGTTGGGCGGCCAGGCCGTTGTGCCCGGCGTCGGCGGCACCTGGAAGGATTTGACCGACAACGTCAACCTGCTCGCGGCCAATCTGACCACGCAGGTCCGAAACATCGCCGAGGTGACCACGGCAGTGGCGCGCGGCGACCTGTCGCGCAAGATCACCGTCGACGTGAAGGGCGAGATCTTGGAGCTGAAGAACACCATCAACACCATGGTCGATCAGCTCAACGCCTTCGCCGGCGAGGTGACGCGCGTGGCACGCGAGGTCGGCACCGAAGGCAAGCTCGGCGGACAGGCGCAGGTGCCGGGCGTTGCCGGCACCTGGAAAGACCTCACCGATACCGTCAACTTCATGGCCGCGAACCTGACCGAGCAGGTCCGCGGCATCGTCAAGGTCGTGACCGCCGTCGCCAACGGCGATCTCAAGCAGAATCTCACGGTCAAATCGAAGGGCGAGGTCGCAGCGCTCGCCGACACCATCAACAACATGACGGAGACGCTGGCGACCTTCGCCGACCAAGTGACGAGCGTGGCCCGCGAGGTCGGCGTCGAGGGCCGGCTCGGCGGCCAGGCCAACGTGCCCGGCGCGGCCGGCACGTGGAAGGACCTGACCGGCAACGTCAACCTGCTCGCGGCCAACCTGACGTCCCAGGTGCGCGCCATCGCCGAGGTCGCGACCGCCGTGACCAAGGGCGATCTCACCCGCTCCATCCAGGTCGATGCCCGCGGCGAGGTGGCCGAGCTCAAAGACAACATCAATACGATGATCACCAATCTGAGGCTCACCACCGACCTCAACACCGAGCAGGACTGGCTCAAGACGAACCTCGCCAAGTTCACCAACATGCTGCAGGGCCAGCGCGACCTGACCACCGTTGGCCGCCTGCTGCTGACCGAGCTGACGCCGCTGGTGAACGCCCACCGCGGCGTGATCTACCAGGTCGAGACCGAGTCCGCGCCACAGCTGCGCCTGCTCGCCTCATACGCCGATGACGGCATCTATCCTCACCGGACGCACGTCCAGTTCGGTGAGGGGCTGATCGGGCAATGCGCGATCGACAAGCGCCAGCGGCTGGTCTCGGAGATCCCATCCGACGTCATCCCCGTGGGCTCCGCCCTGCTCCGCGCCGTCCCTAAGAACCTCGTGGTGCTGCCGGTGTTGTTCGAGAACCAGGTCAAGGCGGTGATCGAGCTGGCGTCGCTCAGTCCGTTCACGACGTCGCAGATGACGTTCCTCGAGCAGCTCACCGACTCCATCGGCATCGTGCTCAATTCGATCGAAGCCACGATGCAGACCGAGGGACTGCTGAAGCAGTCGCAGCAGCTCGCCGCGGAGCTTCAGACCCAGCAGCGCGAGCTGCAACAGACCAACGAGCAGCTCGAGCAGAAGGCGCAACAGCTCGCCGAGCGCAACGTCGAGGTCGAGCGCAAGAACCAGGAGATCGAGCAGGCCCGCCGCGCGCTCGAGGAAAAGGCGACCGAGCTCGCGCTGACGTCCAAGTACAAGTCCGAGTTTCTCGCCAACATGTCGCACGAGCTGCGCACGCCGCTCAACAGCATCCTGATCCTCGGCCAGCAGCTGACCGAGAATCCGGACGGCAATCTCACCCTCAAGCAGGTCGAGTTCGCCCGCACCATCCATGGCGCCGGCACCGATCTGCTCAATTTGATCAGCGACATCCTCGATCTCTCGAAGATCGAGTCCGGCACCGTGACGGTCGATGCCGAGGAGATCCTCACCACCAACCTCCTGGAGACCGTGGGGCGTCCGTTCCGCCACGAGGCGGAAAATCGCCTGCTCGCCTTCAACATCGACGTCGACCCGAACCTTGCGCGTAGCATCGTCACGGATTCCAAGCGCTTGCAGCAGGTGCTGAAGAATCTGCTCTCGAACGCCTTCAAGTTCACCGCCGAAGGAGGGGTGCGCTTGAAGGTGTCTGCGGCGCTCGGCGGATGGAGCGCAGAACATCCGGTGCTCAACACGGCACCGGCCGTGATCGCGTTCGAAGTCTCGGACACCGGCATCGGCATTCCGCAAGACAAGCAGAAGCTGATCTTCGAGGCGTTCCAGCAGGCGGATGCCGGCACGAGCCGCAAATATGGTGGCACTGGTCTCGGGCTCGCGATCAGCCGCGAGCTCGCCAACCTCCTGGGCGGCGAGATCCACCTCAAGAGCGCCCCCGGCAAGGGCAGCACCTTCACGCTGTATCTGCCGCTCAAATATTCAGGTCCCGCAACGGCGCCGCGCGTCAGTCCGGCATCGCCCGTTCCCTACGTTCAACCTCCAGCCCTACAGCAAGCGGCCGCGCCAGAGCGCGGGATCGAGCCCCCGCCGGACGATCGTCTCGATCTCGAACCCGGCGATACGATCCTGCTCGTGGTCGAGGACGATCCACACTACGCGCGCGTCCTGATCGACCTCGCGCGCGACAGGGGCTTCAAGGTCCTGACCGCCAGCCGCGGCGCCGAGGCGCTGGATCTCGCCAAACAGTATCAACCGGCCGCGATCTCTCTCGACGTCTTCCTGCCGGACATGCTCGGCTGGACCGTTCTGAGCCAGCTCAAGCATAATCCGCTGACGCGGCACATCCCGGTGCAGATCATCACGCTCGACGAAGACCGCCAGCACGCTTTGGCGCGTGGGGCCTTCTCCTTCGTCAGCAAGCCCACGACAACGGAAGGCGTCAGCGCGGCCCTGTCGCAGATCAAGGAATACGCGAAGCCGCGACGCAAGCGGCTGCTGATCGTGGAGGACAACGCGGCCGAGCAGCTCAGCATCCGCCAGCTGTTGGATCACGACGACATCGAGATCATCGCGGCGGATACGGGAGCTGCGGCGCTCGAGACGCTGCGCAGCGCACCGTGCGACTGCGTGGTTCTCGATCTGCGGCTGCCCGACATGAGCGGGTTCGACGTGCTCGATCAATTGCGCTCCGACGAGTTCTTGTCGAGCGTTCCGGTGGTCGTCTTCACCGGGCGGGAATTGTCGGCCGAAGAGGATGCGGAACTGCATACGATGGCGCGGAGCATCGTCGTCAAGGGCGTGGAATCGCCGGAGCGGCTGCTCGACGAGACGTCGTTGTTCCTTCACCGCGTGATTACGGAACTGCCGCTCGAGAAGCAGCGCATGCTCGAGAAGCTGAACAGTTCCGACGAGGATCTGATCGGCAAGACGGTGCTGCTGGTCGACGACGACGCCCGCAACATCTTTGCTCTTTCCAGCGTGCTGGAACGCCGCGGCATGAAAGTGCTGACGGCCACCACCGGCAGCGAAGCGATCGACCTGGTGCAGAGCAATCCCGCGATCGCGATCGTCCTCATGGACATCATGATGCCGCAGATGGATGGTTATCAGACGATCGGCGTCATTAGGCAAAACCCCGCCTTCGTCCGGCTCCCCATCATCGCGTTGACCGCGAAAGCCATGAAGGGAGACCGCGAAAAGTGTCTCGAAGCTGGCGCCTCCGATTATCTGGCAAAACCCGTCAACACCGAGCAGCTGCTTCTTGCGATCCGCATGTGGCTGCACCGCTGAACGGCTCATCATGATGGAACATGCGAAGGTCAACATCCTCTTGGTCGACGATCAGCCGGCGAAGCTGCTGGCCTACGAGGTCATCCTGAAGGAACTCGGCGAAAACCTCGTAGTCGCCACGTCTGGTCGCGAGGCGCTCGAAATTCTGCTGAAGAACGAGATCGCGGTGATTCTCGTCGACGTCTGCATGCCTGAGCTCGACGGCTTCGAGCTGGCGCAAATGATCCGTGAGCATCCGAGGTTCCAGAAGATTGCGATCATCTTTATCTCCGCCATCCAGGTGAGCGACTTCGATCGCCTTCGTGGCTATGAGATGGGCGCCGTCGACTACGTGCCGGTTCCTGTCGTGCCGGAGGTGCTGCGCGCCAAAATCAAGGTTTTTGCCGAGCTCTATCGCAAGACACGCGAGCTGGAACATCTGAACCTTGAGCTGGAGGACCGGGTACGGGCCCGCACCGCCGAGCTTGAGCGATCGACAGCAAAGCTCGTCGAGAGCGAGCAGCGTCGGAGCATGGCGATCGCGGCCGGCAGGATGGGCTCGTGGGACTGGGACGGTGTCAATGGCGACTGGATGTGGGACGAGGGGCAGTACCGCATCTTCGGCGTCACGCCGCAGAACTTCGAGCTGAACACCGTGAACATCATGGCGCTGCTGCACCGGGAGGATGCCGAGCGCGCCCGCCAGGTGGTCGCGGAATTCAGCCGTGGCGCGACGTCGTATGAGGCTGAGTTCCGGATCCACCGGCCCGATGGCGAAGAGCGGTGGTGCGTGGGAACGGCCGCGGCGACCACCGACAGGACCGGCCGCGTGGTCCGCGTCAGCGGGGTCACGATCGACATCACCGAGCGCAAGCGCGCCGAGGAACGCCAGAACCTGCTGACCCGCGAGGTCGATCATCGTGCCAAGAATGCGCTGACCTTGGCTCAGTCGATCGTTCGCCTGACCAAAGCCGACAGCGTGAAGACCTATGTCAACGCGGTAGAGGGGCGCATCAGCGCACTGGCCCGCGTTCACACCATCCTCTCGCTATCAAGCTGGGAAGGTGCGAAAATAGGTAGGTTGGTGGCCGAAGAGCTCGCGCCCTATGCAACCGGCGGCCAAGTCGCCTTTGACGGCGTCGATCTGCAGCTTGAGCCTGCGACCGCGCAGACGCTGGCGCTGGCGCTGCACGAGCTGGTGACAAACTCGGCCAAATACGGCGCGCTGTCGGTCCGCTCCGGGCATCTCTCGGTCAAATGGAGCATCGAGGATGAGCGCCTGGATCTGATCTGGATTGAAACCGGCGGTCCCTTGGTGCGCGCGCCGACCTCGCGCGGCTTCGGCACGCGCAGCCTGATGGCCAGTGTGGAAAGCCAGCTCGGTGGGCGCGCCTCGTTCGACTGGCGTCCCGAGGGATTGGTGTGCCGGCTGGTCGTCCCGCTCCGCCCCGGCGCGACCCCGCCGGAGATCACGAGCCCTTGCGCAACGGCGGCGCCGGGCGACGCACGACAACGGGCTGCTGGCTGACCGCTCCGGATAGCTCAGGCCATGTCGCGCGAGATCCGGACCGGGATCGACTTGGCGGCGGGCACCTTGCTCCCTTCCGCGTAGTGCCATAGCGGAATCAATCCGTTGCATTCGGGGTAGTAGGCCGCAACGCTGTAGCGCGGAATGTCGAACGCCACTGCCTGGAGCCCGCCCAGCGAGCGCTCCACGCCGTCATCGGCCTCGGTCGAGAGCCGAACCGGCTCGCCCTGCTTGATGCCCAGATCAGCCATGTCGCTCGCGTTCATGAAGACGATCTGACGGCCACCGGTGACGCCGCGAAACCGGTCGTCCTCGTTGTAGATGGTGGTGTTGAACTGGCCGTCGGCGCGCAAGGTCATCAGCTGGTAAACGCCATTGCCTTCCTCCGGCGGATTGAGCGCCGCCTTGGGCACGGTGAAGTTCGCCTTGCCGGTCGGCGTCTTCCATTTGCGTTCGCGGGCACCAAGCGGCCGCGGAAAGCCGCCGGGCTCAAACAGGCGCTTGTTGAAGTCTTTGAACTGCTCGGGATAGGTCCGCTCGATCGCGTCTCTGACGCGCGCGTAGTCGCCCACCCAGGCATCCCAATCGACGCGCGGATTTGGCTTCAGGGTGGCCTTGGCGAGACCGGCGACAATGGCTGGTTCCGACAACAGGGTCTCTGCGACGGGTTGGCGCTGCCCGCGCGAGCCGTGAATGCAGGTGGTGGAGTCCTCCATCGAGACCGCCTGATCTCCGCCTGCCTGCCGGTCGATTTCGATGCGGCCGAGGCACGGCAGCAGATAGGTCACCTCGCCTGGGACGATGTGGCTGCGATTGAGCTTGGTTGCGATCTGCACCGACAGCCGCAGCTTCGACCACGCCGGCTCCATCAGCGAGCGTTCAGGGACGGCGCGCAGGAAGTTACCGCCGAGACTGACGAAGCCCTTGACGTCCCCCTTGATGATGCCTTGGCAGGCATCGACCGTGCTGAGACCGTCCCAACGCGGCGGCTCGAACGAATAGAGCTCGGCAAGCTTGTCGAGCGGCACCAACTTGGTCTTCTCGGAGATGCCGACGGTGCGTTGCCCCTGAACGTTGGAATGGCCACGAACCGGCGAGATGCCGGCCCCCGGCTTTCCGATGTTGCCGCGTAACAGCAGCAGGTTGACAATCATCTTCGCGGTTTCGACGCCATGCCGATGCTGGGTTATTCCCATCCCATAATTGGCGATCACGGCGTGCGAGCCTGCGTAGACCTTGGCAGCCTCCAGAATGGCGCCGCGCGTGAGGCCGGAGGAGCGTTCGATATCGCTCCACGACGCCTGCCGGCAGCAGGTTGCGAAAGCTTCGAAGCCGGACGTGTGCCGCTCGATGAAGGCGACATCGAGCACGGGCGGGCTCTTGGTCGCGACCGCGGCATCATCCGCCTCGATCACGGCCTTGCACAATCCGAGTAGTGCCGCACCATCGCCGCCAATGCGCAGCTGATGATACTGCGTGCTGATCCGCGTTCCCCCCGTCAGCACCATTTGAATGGGATTTTGCGGATTGGTGAAGCGCTCCAGCCCACGCTCCCGCAGCGGATTGAACGTGATGATGGGCACGCCGCGTTGTGCCGCCTTCTGCAACGGATGCAGCATGCGCGGCGAGTTGGTGGTCGTGTTCTGGCCGAAGAAGAAGAAGCAATCCGCCTTGTCGAAATCCTCAAGGAGCACCGTACCGACGGGGACGCCAATCACCTCCGGCAGAGCAACTGATGTGGATTCGTGGCACATGTTGGAGCTGTCGGGAAAATTGTTGGTGCCGTACATGCGGCCGAAAAGCTGATACATGTAGCTCGTCTCGAGCGAGGCCCGGCCCGACGTGTACATGACGACCGAGCGTGGATCGAGCCTGTTCAACTCCGCCCCGATGTCGCGAAGGGCCTCGTCCCAGCTCACGGCAACATAGCGATCCGCCGCAGCGTCATAGCGCATCGGATGAGCAAGACGCCCCTGCTCTTCGAGCTGATGATCCGACCAGGATCGCAATTCTGTCAGACTGTGCCGAGCAAAGAACTCCGGTCCGACTGTCTTGCCGGTGATTTCCCACGCGGTCGCCTTGGCGCCATTCTCGCAGAATTCGAACGGGTGCGGCTTTGCCGGCTTGGCCCAGGAGCAGCTGACGCACATGAAGCCGCCTGGCTTGTTCTGTTTCAACAGGATCTCGCTGCCAAGCAGGGTCACCTCCTCCTGCGTCAGGATGCTGGCGACCGCGTGCACCGAACCCCATCCGCCGGCCGGAGCCCTGTAGTCCTGGATTTTTGCTTTCTCGCTCACGACGCTCTCCGCGGCCTGTTCAAAAGCGGCAAACCCGGGATGAGCAGCGAAGTTCCGATTCCTCACTGAACGTTGCGAGGCTATCGTCGAAGTCCCGCGGGCGAAGGTCCGCGCTAGGAATTGGGAACGACCCGGCCTGCCGCGAGTCATTTCCATGCCTCTGGCGGCGTTCCCCCATCTCGCTGGAGGCACTCCGTGTGGACTGCGGCCCAGCGTTCGACCCCTCGGGCGCTGGGCCCGTCCCACTGAGGTAGCCGGGTTTTCTCCCGGCTTCCGATCTCAGCATCAAGCCGCGCTGCGCTTGAGATGGCGGCCTTCCTTGACCTCTTCGATGATCTTGGCGCTGAAGGCTTCCAGATCTCCGGGATTGCGCGAGGTGATCACGCCCTGATCGACCACGACCTCCGCGTCCTGCCAATGCGCGCCGGCATTGGCAACGTCCGTCTTGATCGATTTGTAGGACGTCATCTTTCGCCCCTTGGCAATTCCGGTCTCGATCAGGAGCCACGGCGCATGACAGACCGCCGCAACGATCTTCTTGGCTTCAAAGATCTCCTTGATGAACCGCAGCGCCTTCGGCTCGAGCCGCAGCAGATCCGGATTGATCTGACCGCCCGGCAGCACGACGGCGTCGTAGTCCGAAGCAGACGCCTGGTCCAACGTCTTGTCGACCTTGACGGTCCGTCCCCAGTCCTTCTCATCCCAGCCCTTGATCTCGCCCGGCGCGAGCGAGATGATCTCGACGGTCGCGCCCGCCTGCTTGAGACGATCGCGCGGCACTTCGAGCTCGGATTGCTCGAACCCGTTGGTTGCGAGGATCGCGATCTTCTTTCCCTTGATATCCATTGGACTCTCCTGGCCATTCGACACCGCCGGCAACCTCGCGCTGGCCTCCATGTTCCGCCTGGCAGGCCAGGCGGATCGTCACAACTGGTCGATCGAGTCAGCGCTCGCCTGGGTGGAACCAGCCTGCCTATGGCGCCGTTTGTTTGGACGTCCCTGCCTTGAATGGATGGGCGGCGTCGAGCGGCACGGCATCGCTGCATCGGCGGATCGCAATCTGGAGGCGCTCGTGCCCTACGCATTGTTTGAGAATGACGAACAGATGACCCGCCCGTTTCGCACCGAGCGCGAGGTCTGGGAGGCCGCGGAACAGGCCGATCTCATCACGCTCGGCACGCATGGCGAGAAAATCCTCGACAACAATTTCGAGATCAAATCATGCGAGGCCACACCGGAAGAGCTTACCGCCGCGCCGCCGGACATCGTATTGCCCGAAGCTCACACGCCCGATGCTGATCGAGGGAGCCGGACGACCGACCAATCTTTCTCCTCACCGGCCAAATTGAAGATGCGGACGTCCTCATGACCCGGCGCAGGTTGGCCTTTGCGGCTCAGGTGATCGTCGGCCATGTCGGTTCCAGGCCTGATCATCGGACTACGGACGAGCGGCGGATCACTCGGCCTTACCGCCAGCGTCTCATGCGCGCCGGGCGCCGCGCTGCTTGCGAGGCAGTCGGCTCGCTTCCTCCAGCTTGAGCCGCTCTCGCTGTTGCCGCAGCCGGTCAAGCGTCTCCAGCATGTGGTGCAAAAGCACTTCGGCGGCCGCCGTCGAGGGCCGAGCTCGCCGTAGCTGCACGATTTCACGGCGCTGCCGCCCGACCCGGAGACGCATACGGTCGATTTCGGCTCGAACCACACATAGATCGCGCATGAAGCACCCGAGCAAGAGTAGGATCGCACAATAGAACAAAATAGGAACACTTTGCAAGCTTTCCCGTTGAAGCCGGGCAACAACGGGAGATCCCCATGGCCGAACAGCTGCAGAAAGATCCCGAGGACTGGGTGTCCGGAGCCGATCCGATGACGGATACCCAAGCTTCCTACTTGAGAACGCTCAGCGAGCAGGCTGGCCGATCCGATCCCACGCGAGCGGAGATGACGAAGGCTGAAGCGTCAGAACTGATTGATGAGATGAGACGCGCCGCAGGGTTGGATTGAACCGGCATATTCGACTCACCAGGACGATGGGTCGGCAGATCGGTATTCCAATGTTGGCGATGCCGGTCCGAAGCTGTCGCGAATCAGAAATCGGTCGTTTAGTCTCCGCGGCATTTCGCGGGAGTCCACCATGGTTGCGGACAGTGACAGCAAGGTTGCCTGGCATCGCGCCCAGCTCAAAAAGAATCGCGCGACCTTGAAACAGATCGAGACGGCGCGGTTCACGGTGGGCGAGAGCGCCGATGCGAAGGCGCTTGAACAGACCAAGCGGCAGGTTGCGGAACTCCAGGTCAAGATCCGCGAATCCGAGCACCTCATCGCTCAGCACGACAAGCAGACGCGACGCCCGCTGGCGACCGACCTGCGAAGCCTCTCGAATGTCGCTTGGCGCAACTGGACCGGCAATGGCCCGCGCTGAGGGCTCGCTGCCATTCAGTCCACGATCTTCTGATGCACGCCTCCAGGCTGTTGCATAACCGTAGACACATTCGACGGCTGTGATTTGTCAACCGTCGGCGCCCAGCGCTTCAGCCGTTCATCGCTCCTGCTGATTGCATCGAGGTCGATGCGTCCTTCCGCCAGAGCCTCCTTGGCGCAGGCGAGCGCGCGGTGGAACTGGGTGCCGTCATAGGCCACCAGCAACAGATCGGCGCCGCCGTTGAGAGCCTCCACGACAGCTTTGCAGAGATCGCGGCCGTAGATCGCCCCCATCACGAGATCATCCGTCACGATCACGCCCTGATAGTTCCAGCGGCCGCGAATGAGTCCCTCGAGCACGGCTTTGGAATGTGAGGCAGGCCGCTCTGGATCGATCGCATCGACCGTCACGTGACCGACCATCATCGCCGCGTGCGAGCCCTGCAGCACCTGTCGGAACGGCCGCCAATCCGACCGTTCCAAGACATCTGCCGGCGTGCCGAGCTGTGCCGAGAAATGATGCGTATCGGCTGCGACGCGCCCCAGACCAGGGAAATGCTTGACGGCCGCGCGGACACCGCTTGCTTCCAGGCCACGGACGTAACCGAGCGCAATGTCGCCAACCACCGCGGGATCGTTGGAGATCGCGCGGCGGCCGATCAAGGTGTGAAAGTCCAGTCGGTTGCGTGTCCAGCTCGGGCGAAGGTCGACGACCGGAGCCAAATTGAAGGTGATGCCGGCAGCCGCGAGAGCCTCACCCTGGGCGCGCCCCATCGCGAACGCATCCTGCGCGCGCCGCGAGGCCGGCAGATCGGCCAGCGTTGCGAGGCCGGGCATGTTCGGCAGGGTCGGAGACAGGTGTGCGACGGCGCCTCCCTCCTGATCCGCCGCAACCAGCAGAGGCGGCAGCCCGGCACTCCGGCGCGCGTCCTGCAATCGCGCCATCTCGGCGCGCAGCTGAGGCTCGGTCCGGCCGCGGATGTTGTGGTGTGTCACATAGACGCCCGCGATCAACCCCTGCCGGGCCAACGCGGCTGCGTCATCGACGGCCGTGTAACCGACGATGAAATGCCGGCCGAGCAGATGCGCCACGTCGGGGGGCGTCCGGAACGTCTCGTACTTGCGCCAGGCAAACATGAACTGCGTCGACGTCAGCATGATCAGCGGAACGCACCATGCTACGACCAGAGCGCGTCCGGCGGGCCCCCGCCGCCACCGACCGCCGAGCATCAGCAGCAGCGGAACGGCAAGCCCGATGAGGAGCAGGGCTGCGTGGCCGCTGCCCCGCAGCCGAACCAGATAGGGCTCGTTGCTGTTCAGCGTGACGAAAATGAAGAGCAGAGCGAGGATCCAGAGAACCGCGGTCCTGATAAGTCCGAGCATGTGTGCAGTCGATCATCCGAGGGGAAAGACGGCCATTGCCGTAACAACCACGTTTTCCCTGCGCCAGATGTGGAATCGCGTCTGCACGAAATCTGCAAACAAATCCTGAAATGCTGCAGATCCCCTCGTGAGCTGCTGCATGGGCAGGCGTCATGCTTGGCTCATCGGCTTGTGCCTCCCGGCCCGAACGATGACCCAAACCAAGGATTCCTCCATGACGACTCTCGCCGAGCCGACGGCTGCGCCCGTCGCGCCCGATTCCATGTGGCTCAAATTCGCCATCACTGCCGGCCTCGTCGGCCTCGCCGACACGCTGCTCTACAACGGCCGGCCGATCGGCCTGGCATTCCCGCTGTTTTTCGCCGCGCTCGCCGCAGCGAGCATTCTCGCCAATCTTGCCAAGACCGATCGAAACCGTCTGGTCGGAGCTGCAGTTCTCTTCGTTGCCGGCCTGGCTCCCGCCATCGAGGAGCTGAACCTGCTTTCTTTTCCTGTCCTGCTGCTCACGACGCTGTCGGCTATCACGCTGGCGACCAACCGATCCGCGCGCGGCTTCCGGCTTCCGCTGACCGCCGCGCGGCAGTTGCTCCTGATCGGGCCGTTTCGACTGATACCTGATGCGATCGTGACGCTGCGCACGAACATGATCACGCGAACTCTCGTTGTCTGGAGCATCCCGCTGGCACTCGGCTGCGTGTTCTTGGCTCTGTTCGCAGCAGCCAATCCAGTCATTGAGCGGTGGTTCGCCGTCCTCAGTCCCGAGCGCGTCGCCTCCCAACTCACGATGGGGCACGCGATCTTCTGGCTCGTGACGTTGTCCATGGTCTGGCCATTCGTCAACCTTCGCTGGCGCGAGCGGACCAAGACCTCGAGCCCACCGATCGAAAGCGAGCCCGATCAGCCGTCAATCCTGACGACCGTGCTCGGCCCTGAAACCGTGATCCGGGCGCTGATCCTGTTCAACATCCTGTTTGCCCTCCAGACGGCGCTCGACGGCGCATATCTGTGGGGACATGCTGCGCTTCCGGACGGCATGACCTATGCGACCTATGCGCACCGAGGCGCCTACCCCTTGATCGTCACGGCGCTGCTCGCGGCTGCCTTCGTCATCGTCGCCGTCCGCTCCGAGACCACGGCAAACGAGTCGCGACTGGTCCGGCCGCTGGTCTATCTCTGGGTGGCTCAGAACGTGATGCTGGTCGTGTCCTCGATTCAACGGCTTCACATGTATATCGAGACTTATGCTCTGACCTATTGGCGAATCGCGGCCCTGATATGGATGATCCTGGTTGCGATCGGCCTGATCCTCATCGTGCTCAGGATCGCTCTCGACAAGTCCAACGCATGGCTCATCCGTATGAACCTGCTCGTGCTCTCGGCGACCATCTACGGCTGTGCGCTGATCAATTTCGACCGACCGATCGCAGACTTCAATGTCTCCCATAGTCGTGAGGCAGGACAGAGCGGCCCTCTCATCGACGGCTCCTATCTCGTCTGGCTCGGGCCCGAGGCACTGCCGGCCATCGAGCGGGCGATGCTGTTGCGACCGACGGACCGAGGGCTGGCCAGCGACCGTGATCGGCTCCTTGAGCAACAGGAAAGCAGCATGGCGTCCTGGCGATCCTGGAGTTTTCGCGGCTGGCGCCTGCAGCGCTATCTCGATACACATCCTGTGTCGCAGAAACCAAGCTGATGCCTCGCCGCGGAGTAAAGCTCGTGTCTCCCCGAATCCTCATCGTCGACGATGACCCGCATATCCGCGAAGTCCTGCGCGTGGCCTTGAGCAAGGCCGGCATGGCGGTGAAGGAAGCCGCCGACGGCCGCGCCGCGCTGGCCAGCGTCACCGAAGACCGTCCGAACCTGATCGTGCTCGACGTCGGCATGCCGGAGTTCGACGGCCTCGAGGTCTGCCGGCGCATTCGCCGGACCTCGCAAGTGCCGATCCTGTTCCTGTCGGCCCGCGACGAGGAGATCGACCGCATTCTCGGGCTCGAGATCGGCGGCGACGACTACGTGACAAAGCCGTTCAGTCCGCGCGAGCTGGTTGCCCGCGTCAACGTCATTCTCCGCCGGGTCGCGAACGGCGGAGGTGATCGCTCGGCCGAGCCGGAGAAGCTCGTCCATGGCCGGCTCCGGCTCGACCCGCAGCAGCACCTGGCCCGTTTCGATGACATGCCGCTGACGCTCACCGCGCTGGAGTTCAGCATCCTGCGCACGCTGATGACGCGTCCTGCGGTCGTGTTCAGCCGCGAGCAGATCATGGCCGCCGCCTATCAGCTCAACATTCAGGTCTCCGACCGAACGATCGACAGCCACATCCGCAACATCAGAGCGAAGCTCGCAGCCGCGCATTGCGAGGACGCGATCGAGACGGTCCATGGCGTGGGCTTCCGGCTCGGCCGCTGCGGCACCCCATGATCGCGCCCAAGCCCAAGGCAAAATGGCGGCCGTCGCTGGGACAGATCGTCTTTGGCGTGCTGGCGCTGGTTGGCACCTTGCCGCTCGTCGGGCTGTTCTTCTTTCGCATCTATGACAACCAGCTGATCCGTCAGACACAGGCGGAACTGATCGCGCAGAGCCGTGTCCTCGCGGCGGTCTTCGCCGAGGAGGTTTCCGCGCGCCTTGCCACCGGCGTTCCGCTCGGCGCCGAGATCCCGCCCGAGTCACGTCCGGATTCGTCCGACGAGGTGACGCCCATTCGCCCCCTGCTCGATCTTCTGGCCAACGATCTTTTCGTCCGCCGCCCGGACGCCCGCGACGCGGTCCATCCTGCCGATCCGGCCTACGTCGCGATCGGCACGCGGCTGCTGCCGATCGTCAGGGAGACGCAGAAGGTCACCTTGGCCGGGTATCGCGTGCTCGACCCCCAGGGGGTCGTGATCGCCGGCCGCGATGAGATGGGCAAATCACTCGCTCATATCGACGAGGTGGCTGCCGCCCTGAAGGGACGCTACAGCGCCGCGCTCCGCATTCGCATTCCGGACAAGGCCCCGCCACCGATCTATTCGATCAGCCGCGGCGTCGGCGTCCATGTGTTCTCGGCCATGCCCGTGATCGTCGACGATCACGTTGCCGGGGTCATCTATACCTCGCGCACGCCCCGCAACATCTTCGAGCATCTCTATCAGGAGCGCGGCAAGTTCATCGCTGCCGGCTCCACCATTGTCCTCACGACGCTGCTGGTCGGCCTCGTCGTGGCACGCACGATCACACGGCCGATGCGCGAGCTGGTCGATCGCGCCGGCAGGATCGGACGCAACGATCCCGCGGGTTTCCGTCCGCTTGCCCATTACGGCACCCGCGACTTCGCGGAGCTCGCCGAGCACTTCTTCGCCATGGCCGAGCAACTGGCGCAACGCTCCAACTACATCAGGAGCTTTTCCGCGCATCTGACGCACGAGCTCAAATCGCCGCTGACCTCGATCAAGGGCGCAGCCGAGCTGCTGCTCGACTCCCTGGCCAGCCCTTCCGAGACCCTGACCCGCGCCGAGCAGGAGAAATTCCTCACCAACATCCTTGGCGACGCCGACCGCCTCGCGGCGCTGGCCCAACGCTTGCGCGAGCTGGCACGGGCGGAGACGGTGTCGACGGTCGAGGCTGGTAGCATAGCCGAGGCCGTCGGCACGCTGCGAGTGCGTTTCCCCTCGACTGTCATCGAGACGTCCGGCCCGGTCGAGCGCAGCACTAGGCTCCCGAACGAGACCGTGCTGATCGTGCTCACGCATCTCGTCGACAACGCCGTCCGGCATGGCGCCCGGCGCATCCGCCTCGAGGCCGAGGAGAGCAAAGGGATGCTGATCGTCATCGCCAGCAATGACGGCGATCCGATCTCGCCGGAGAACCGCGACCGCATCTTCGATGCCTTCTTCACGACCCGGCGCGACAGCGGCGGTACCGGCATGGGGCTGGCGATCGTGCGCGCCATCATGGCAAGCCATGGCGCCGAGATCTCGCTGGGGCCGGGCGACAAAGGTGTCGCGTTCGAGCTGCGGCTGCCGATCGAAGGCGCCCCATGACGTCGATCTGAGATAGCGCAGTCTATTGGCGCCGCGTCAGAGTTGCCTCCGGTTGTTCGTGGCAGCCGCCAATCCCCACCTCAGTCAAGTCCCTGTCGGCGAATATCTTCTCCCAATCGTTCGTATACGAGCAATGTATGCCACGGTGCCGCCGGCTGCATGGGCCGGCCGAGAATGCCGCAGAACTGCATGGCAATTCGCAAATGACTTGGACCCGCGATCCGCGTAATCTTCGCGCCGATTGCGCCATCGGCCAGCGTCCCGCTTGGCCTTCGGGAGACCTTGATGAATTCGAGCCGTTTCGAGATCAGCCGCCGGACCGCCCTCCTGACCTCCGCTGCCATCGCCGCGAACGTGGTCAATCCACTCCGCGCCTTCGCCCAGGAGACGCCGCGCAAGGGTGGCGTGTTCAACGTTCACTACGGCGCCGAGCAACGCCAGCTCAACCCGAGCCTCCAGGCTTCAACCGGCGTCTACATCATCGGCGGCAAGATCCAGGAGAACCTCGTCGACCTCGATGCCAACGGCCAGCCGGTCGGCGTACTTGCCGAGAGCTGGGAGGCGACGCCGGACGGCAAGACCGTCACTTTCAAGCTGCGCAAGGGCATCACCTGGCATGACGGCAAGCCGTTCACGTCGGAGGACGTTGCCTTCACCGCGATGAACATGTGGAAGAAGATTCTGAACTACGGATCGACCCTGCAGTTGTTCCTGACTGCGGTTGACACGCCAGATCCGCAAACCGCGATCTTCCGCTACGAGCGGCCGATGCCGCTCAACCTGTTGCTGCGCGCCCTGCCCGATCTCGGCTACGTCTCGGCCAAGCACATCTACGAGAGCGGCGACATCAGGCAGAACCCCGCGAACCTCGCCCCCATTGGCACTGGTCCGTTCAAATTCGTGAAGTACGAACGCGGCCAGTATGTCATCGCCGAGCGCAATGCCGACTACTGGCGGCCGAACGCGCCCTATCTCGACCGCATCGTGTGGAAGGTGATCACTGACCGTGCAGCGGCGGCGGCGCAAATGGAGGCAGGCGAGCTGCACTACAGCCCGTTCTCGGGCCTGACCATCTCCGACATGGCGCGGCTCGGCAAGGATAAGCGTTTCATTGTCTCGACCAAAGGCAATGAGGGCAACGCGCGCACCAATACGCTCGAGTTCAACGTCCGCCGCAAGGAGCTGGCGGACGTGAAGGTCCGCCGCGCCATCGCACACGCGATCAACGTTCCCTTCTTCATCGAGAACTTCCTCGGCGATTTCGCCAAGCTGGGCACCGGTCCGATCCCGTCGACCTCGACCGACTTCTACCCCGGCGCCAATACGCCGCAATATCCCTACGACAAGGCCAAGTCGGCGGCGCTCCTGGACGAGGCCGGCTACAAGCCCGGCGCTGGCGGCACCCGCTTCTCGCTGCGGCTGCTGCCCGCGCCATGGGGGGAGGACATCTCGCTGTGGGCGACCTTCCTCCAGCAGTCGCTGGGCGAGGTCGGCATCGCGATCGAGATCGTGCGCAACGATGGCGGCGGCTTCCTCAAGCAGGTCTATGACGAGCACGCCTTCGATCTCGCGACCGGCTGGCACCAGTACCGCAATGACCCCGCGGTTTCGACCACGGTCTGGTATCGCTCCGGTCAGCCCAAGGGCGCGCCGTGGACCAATCAGTGGGGTTGGGACGATGCCAAGATCGACAAGATCATCGATGACGCGGCGACCGAGGTCGATCCGGCCAAGCGCAAGGCGCTCTACGCAGATTTCGTGCGCGAGGCCAATACCGAGCTGCCGGTGTGGATGCCGATCGAGCAGATCTTCGTCACCGTGATCACGGCCAAGGCGCGCAACCACTCGAACACGCCGCGCTGGGGATCGTCGAGCTGGCACGATCTGTGGCTTTCCGCCTGAGCCGGAATCCGTCAGGATAAGGCCATGCGCATCTT
Organism: Bradyrhizobium sp. SZCCHNR1017; assembly: GCF_032381375.1. Classification (NCBI taxonomy): domain Bacteria; kingdom Pseudomonadati; phylum Pseudomonadota; class Alphaproteobacteria; order Hyphomicrobiales; family Nitrobacteraceae; genus Bradyrhizobium; species Bradyrhizobium sp. SZCCHNR1017. The sequence continues at coordinate 688,477 of NZ_JAUHIR010000001.1, forward strand.
GAGCCTTGCGGGGCGGCGGCTCGCCGCCTCGATCCCCACCCTGTTCCTGATCCTGATCGGCGTCTTCCTCCTGCTGCAGCTCGCGCCGGGCGATACGGTCGACGCGATGATGGCTCAGATGGGCGGCGGCGATGCGGCGACCGCCCGTGAGCTGCGCCGCTTCTACGGGCTGGATCTGTCGGTCCCGATGCAGCTCGCCAACTACCTGTGGCGGCTGGTGCGTCTCGATCTCGGCTTCTCCGCGATCTACGGCAAGCCGGTCGCCGCCGTGATCCTGGAGCGGCTGCCGCCGACCCTGCTGCTGATGACCTCCGCTCTCTCCTTTGCGTTCTTCTTCGGCCTCGTGTTCGGCGTGATCGCGGCGCGCGGCGTCAATCGCTGGCCGGATACGCTGATCTCGACGGTCGGCCTGATCTTCTACGCCACGCCCTCGTTCTGGTTCGGCCTGATGGCCATCGTGGTGTTCTCGATCTATCTGCAATGGCTGCCCGCGGGCGGCTTCGAGGACATCGGCGCCGTCAGCACCGGGATCTGGCGCGTGCTCGACATTGCGAGCCATCTGGTGCTGCCGTCGCTGACGCTCGGCCTGATCTTCCTGGCCATCTATCTGCGCATCATGCGCGCATCCATGCTCGAGGTCCTGAACCTCGATTTCGTCCGCACCGCGCGTGCCAAGGGCCTCGACGAAACCCGCATCATCACCCGCCACGTGTTGCGCAACGCGCTGCTGCCAATGGTGACGCTGATCGGACTCCAGGCCGGAACGATGCTCGGCGGCTCGGTCGTGGTGGAGACCGTATTCTCGCTGCCCGGCCTTGGGCGCCTCGCCTATGAATCGGTGGTCCAGCGCGATCTCAACACGCTGCTCGGAATCGTCTTCGTCTCCGCGCTGCTGGTGATCCTGGTCAACTTCGTCACCGACCTGCTCTACGCGCGGCTCGATCCGCGCATCACGGCGGAGGGCTGAACATGGACGCCGCGAAGCGCTACTTTCGCAGTCCGGCTGCGGTGCTGGGCCTGATCCTGCTGCTGATCGTCGTAGGCATGGCGATCAGCGCCGGCTATCTGTATCCGCGCGATCCGCTCGCCCTCGCCGGCCGGCCGCTGATCTGGCCGTTCGCCAATCCACGGTTCCTGCTCGGCACCGACAATTCCGGCCGCGATATCGCCGCCCAGATCTTTCACGGCGCCCGCATCTCGCTCCTGATCGGCGGCGTCGCCACGTTCATTGCCGTGGCGATCGGAATCATGGTCGGCGCGCTCGCCGGCTACTACGGCGGGTGGGTCGACAACATCCTGATGCGCATCACCGAGGCCTTCCAGACACTGCCGAATTTCGTGCTGCTGCTGGTGCTGGTCGCGGTGTTCGGCTCGACCTTGACGACGGTCACGATCGCCGTCGGCATCGTCTCATGGCCGGCGCCGGCGCGGTTGACGCGGGCTGAGTTCCTCTCGCTGCGCAGCCGCGAATTCGTCCAGGCAGGCCGCACCCTCGGCATGCGCGACACCCAGCTGATGCTGGGCGAGATCCTGCCCAACGCGCTGCCGCCGGTGATCGTCTATGCCGGCGTCGTGATGGCGGTTGCGATCCTTCTGGAGAGTGCACTCGCCTTCCTGCGGCTGTCCGACGCCAACGTCGCCTCCTGGGGCAATCTGATCGGCCTGGGACGCGATGTGCTGCGCGTGCAGTGGTACGTATCGGCGATCCCCGGTGTTGCCATCCTCATCACCGTGCTTGCGGTGTCGCTGGTCGGCCAGGGCCTCAACGATGCACTGAACCCCCGGCTGAAGCAGCGATGAGTCCAGCCAAGCCCGTTCTGACCGTCGACCGCCTCAGCGTACGTCTGCCGAAAGGCGCCGACCGCATGCATGCGATCTCGGAGGTCTCGCTTTCGATCGCCGAAAACGAGATCGTCTGCATCGTCGGCGAGTCCGGCTCCGGCAAGTCGATGATGGCCAACACGATCATGCGGCTGCTGCCGGACGGCGTGACCACCGACGGCGGCCGCATCCTGTTTGCCGGCCACGACCTCTGCACCGCCACGGCGGCCGAGATGCGCCGCATCCGCGGCGCCGAAATCGCGATGGTGTTCCAGGAGCCGATGACCGCGCTCAATCCATTGCGCACGATCGGCGACCAGATCGGCGAGGTTCTGGACATCCATACCGATCTGTCGAAAGTCGAGATCAAATCACGCGTGCTGTCGCTGCTGTCGGACGTCAACATTCCCGATCCGCCGCGCGCGGCGAAGGCCTATCCGCACGAGTTGTCCGGCGGACAACGCCAGCGCGCAATGATCGCCATGGCCTTGGCGCTCGATCCGAAGCTGCTGATCGCCGACGAGCCGACGACGGCGCTCGACGTCACGACGCAGGCCCAGATCCTCAAGCTCATCCGCGAGCTGCAGCAGAGGCGCAAGACTGCGGTGCTGTTCATCACGCATGATTTCGGGGTCGTCGCCGAGATCGCCGACCGCGTCGTCGTGATGCAACATGGCAGCGTCGTCGAACAGGGCGCGGCGGCGGATGTCCTGCAACGGCCGCAGCATGACTACACCAGGCAACTGATCGCCGCGGTGCCGCCGGTAGCGGCGCCCCCGGCACGCAAGCTGTCGGACCGGATGATCCTCACCATCTCCGCTGTCTCGAAGACATATCGCACCGGCGGCTTCCTCGGCCGCGGCGAGCGCGTCACCCATGCGGTCAGGGACGTCTCGCTCGCGCTGCCAAAGGGCGCGACGCTCGGCATCGTCGGCGAGTCGGGCTCCGGCAAATCCACCCTCGCCCGCTGCATCATTCGCCTGATCGATCCCGACGCAGGAACGATCCTGCTCGACGGTGAGGACTGGGCGCCCCTCTCCCGCAGCGAGGTCAGAAACCGGACCCAGCAGATGCAGATGGTGTTTCAGGATCCGTTCGCCTCGCTGAACCCGCGGCGCAAGGCGGTCGATCTGGTGGCGCAGGGACCTATCGTGCACGGCACCTCGCGAGAGCAGGCGCTGACGGAGGCGCGCGAGCTGTTCAGCCTGGTGGGGCTCGACCCGTCGGCCGCCGATCGCTTCCCGCATGAGTTCTCCGGAGGTCAGCGTCAGCGCATCGGGCTGGCGCGCGCGCTGGCACTGAAGCCCAAGGTGCTGGTCGCGGACGAACCGGTGTCCGCGCTCGACGTCTCCGTTCAGGCGCAGGTGTTGAAGCTGCTGACCAGCCTGCGCGAGCGCCTCGACCTGTCGATCATCTTCATCACGCACGACCTGCGCGTCGCAGCCCAGATCTGCGATCTGGTCGCGGTCATGAAGGACGGCGTCGTCGTCGAGCATGGACCCACGCACGACGTGTTCGGCAACCCGCAGCATCCGTATACGCAGGCTCTGCTCGAGGCCATTCCGGGCGGCGACTTCGCCCGGACCGAACATCCCACGTCTTAGCCGATCTCACGCGCGTCGCGATATCGGTACAAGAGCAGCATCAGCGGCGCGAACGGACGCAGCAGGGCGTGCGCCGGAATGGTGACCGGCTCCGTGAACGGCAGCGCCAGCTCGTTGGCCGGCACGCCCCGCACCGCTTTCGCAAGCTCCGCACCGAGGGGGATCGTGAGCGCGACCGCGCGGCCGTTGCAGCCGGTCCAGCCATAGGCATCAGGACCGAGGCGATGAATCCGCGGCATGTAGTCCGTGGTCATGCCTACATAGCCGTTCCAGACATAGTCGAACCTGACCTCGCCGATCTGCGGCCACAGGCGCTGCAGGCGTTCGGCGACCCGCGCCTTCAGCCGCTCGGCCTTATTGCCGGGGCCGATCACGGCGCCGCCGGTGACCAGTCGGTTGCGGGCGTCGTAGCGCGCAAAATAGAGTTCGCCATGGGTATCGGACATCGCCTGCCGCGCCGGGATGACGGTCTTGCGGACATTGTCCGACAGCGGCTGCGTCGCCATCTGCCACGACAGCACGGGCATCACCTCGTGCGCGATATCCGGTGCGAGCGCCTTGGAGAACTCGCCGCTATAGGCATTGCTCGCCAGCACCAGCGCGCGCGCCGACAGCTCCCCCCGTGCGGTGCGCACGATCCAGCGATCCCCCCGCCGGGCGAAGTCGATGACCGGTGAGCGCGCATAGATCCGGCCGCCCAGGCTCAGCACCGTCCGCGCCAAGCCACGCGCCAGCGCGAGCGGATTGATGTGGCCGCCGGTCTTGTTCCAGAAGCCGCCATGCCAGGCGTCCGAGCCGAGCATGTCTCGCGCCTGATCGCGCGACAGCAGCTCGACCGGCGCGCCGAACTTCGACCACTGCTTGAACCTGCGCTCGGCGATCTTGATGCGGCCGGGCGTATGCACCGGCTGGACCCAGCCGGCCTGTTCATGCTCGGCGTCGATGTTGTACCGTCTCACGGTATCGAACAGATTGGACGCGCTGTCGCGCAACATCGCCACGAAGCGCTCGCCCGCGGCGCCATGACGCGCGACGAGGTCGTCCGGATCGGGACGTGACAGCGTCGGAATGACCTGACCGTTGTTCCGGCCGGATGCGCCCCAGCCGGGCTCCATCGCCTCGACGATGGCGACGTCCGTCCCAGCTTCGCGCAGATGCAGCGCCGTCGACAGCCCCGTGAAGCCGCCGCCGATGATGACCACGTCGGCCTGCACACTGCCCTGAAGCTCGGACAGGTCGGGTCCAGCCGGGGTCTGCGCCGCCCAAAGGGATGGCGGCCATTGAACGGAATCTGTGGTGGTGCTCATCGCGGACAGCTCATCCTTGCTGGTCGACCGCCCTGCCGGAGATCGATCTTGCCTTGCGCCCAGCGCCCCGCAGCGCCGGTTGCGGCGCATGGGTCGATTGGGCATAGTTCGGCCACCAATATGCCAAGTTCGCTGCAAGGAGACAAACGCGTGGCCCTCAAGAATGTCATCGGTATCGATCACGCGGTCGTCGTGGTGAAGGATCTCGACGCCGCGGCGGAGACCTGGAAGCGGCTGGGTTTTACGCTGTCTCCGCGCGGCACGCACAGTGCCAAGATGGGATCCGGCAACTACACCATCATGCTCGATCCTGACTACATCGAGTTGCTCGGCATCCTCGCCGAGACCGATCACAACGTTCCAACCCGCAATTTCCTTGCCCAGCGCGGCGAAGGCATCGAGCGCATCGCCTTCACGGCGATCGATTCCGCGGCCGGCGCCGAGGAAATCCGCGCGAAAGGTTTTGAGCCGATTGGTCCCATCGACTTCGAGCGTCCGGTGCCCCTGCCCGACGGCAGCATCTCGGCAGCGAAATTCCGCGTGTTTCAATGGCCCGTCGCGGAGGCTCCGGGCGGCCTGCGCATCTTCGCCTGCCAGCACAAGACGCGCGAAACGGTGTGGATCCCGGAACTGATGCGCCATGCCAACGCCGCCAAGCAACTGAAGCAGGCGCTGATCGTGACGCCGGATCCGGCCAAGGACGCGGCTCACCTGTCGCGCCTGATCGATCGCGACGGCCGGGACGAAGCCGACGGCGCCGTGACCGTCACCTCGGGCGGTGACCGCGCCGATTTCGTATTCCTGACCAGGGACCAGCTCGCAGCGCGCTATCCGGGTGTGTCGCTTGCCGGCCTGCCGGAGCGAGGCGGCGCAGGCCTGGTGCTGGCCTCACACGATCTGACCGCCACCGAAAAGGCTCTGGGCGCGGCAGCGGTGCGCAGTGGCGCGAGCCTGATCGTTCCGCCCGCGTCGGCCACCGGCACTCTGCTCGCGTTCATGGCCGGCTGAGCGCCGGACTGCGGCCGCGCGCGTCGCGGCCGCAACGATCTCATTCCGCCGGCTGGAACATGGCCGGCCGGCCTCGCTGGCTGTCGAGCCACCCGACCAGCCGATCCATGAGTCCGCCGCTCGACTCGGAGGGCTGCGCCGACGAGACGAACGGATCGCAATGACACTTCGCTCCGGCCGCGCGCGACATCTTCGCGACCGCCTCCGTCATAGCCGGCGCGCCGCAGGTGTAGACGACGTCGTTCGGCGTGAGCTCCGGCATGTGTTCGGTCGGCCGGCCGCTGCGAATCGCCGGCGAGACGTTCTGCGGCTCCGACACGATCGGGATGATCTTCACGTTCGGGAAGCGCGCCAAGCGGCACAGCGCCTGATGCATGTAGAACGACTGCAAGGTGCGTGACACGACGATGAAGACGATCTCGCGCTTCGGATTCTCCGTGATGGCGGCGACCGCGATCGCCCACATCGGCGCGAAGCCGGTGCCGCTCGCCACCAGGATGATCCGGCCGCGATGCTTCTGACGGAAGAACGCGGTGCCGAGCGGCGCCGTCAGCTTGACGCGATGTCCGACCTGGATGTCACGGCCGAGCGCCGAGGACACCAGGCCATCCTTCAGGATGCGGATGTGCAGATACAGCAGATGGCTATCGGGCGCGCCGACCATCGGATAGGTCGGGCTGTAGCAGCGTGTCGGAAAACCGCGGTACTGGACCTTGGCGTATTGTCCGGGGAAGAATCGCAGCGGCTTCGGCATCTCGAGGGTGACACCGACGACGTCGGGCGCGAGCCGCACGAGATCGCCCACCTCGCAGTTCATCGTCACCGTATCCGGCACGGGCTCCGTGATGATCTTGAGGTCGGACACGACACGCGCCTGGCACGCATGCGCCATGTCGCCTTCCATGCCGCCGAACAGCTTGCCGTCGATGACCGTCACTTTGCAGGAGCCGCAGATTCCGCTGCGGCAGTCATGGGGCAGATCCACGCCACTGTTGATGGCGCCGTCGAGCAGGATATCGCCCACATTCGCGTAGAACGTTTCCCTGTTGTACTGGATCTTGCAAATCTTACCCATTACTGCACCTCAAGTCGCATCGGCCGGATCTGCCTGGTATGTCTGATCTGGGTATGGTCGAACGCTGCGACACGCATGAACACGCCATTCTTGATCGGAACGTCGTACTTGCTTTTCGTGTCCATTTTGCGGGCAATTTCGAGCGTCCAGTGGCCCGCGGCCCAACGCGCAGCGCAACGGATGTCCGCGCGATCACCGGTGAACTCGCCGCTGACGAGAACACCGGGCACCACGGTCCCGATCGGCGTCTGGGCATCCGCCTCGGCCGAATAGGGCACCGATTCGGCCTCTGTCATGAACCAGCGTGAGCCTTCACTCTCGCCGATGTTGGGATCGAGATTGATCTCGCCCATCGCCGCGGTCATCGCGGCGACGTCCTTCGGCAGGCGCTTCGGTCTCACGCCCCGATTTCCCAGTCTTGCGGCCTCCCTGTCGATCACGAAATTGTCCGAATAGTTCGCAGTCCCCGGATCCGGTGCAAACCCGCCCTTGTAGGGCGTGAGTCCCTTGACCTGATCCGGTGTCGGCTCCGCAGGCGGACCGAAATGATCATCGTCCATCCATCCGGTCGGGCCGCCGCTCGTCGCCTTCCACAGCCAGGCGTCGGCATAGAGATTCGGCGCCGGCGTGTAGTGGATGCCGCGACCCGACAGCGTCGGCGGCTTGTCCGGCATCGGCTGCGAGCTCATGTGAAACGTTCGGTCCGCGGCCAAGGTGATCGGCAGCGTCGTGAACAACAGCGAGAACTTGTCCTCGTTGAAATCGTTCTCGTCGCCCTTGTCGAATCCATTCTGCAGGAGATGCCAGCCATCCGCCTTCTTGATCAGCGGCAGCTGCTTCAACGATCGCGTCGGATCCTCCCAGATGACGAGGAAGTAGACCCACGTGCCGTCATGCGCCGCCTTGATCCAGACGCGCGATTCGCCGGTACCGTCGAAATTGTCGCCCTGGTTGGTCGTCACCATGTGCGGCTGGATGTTGCGCCAGACACGATCCGACGAATCGCCGTCAAGCGTCGGCGCATCCGATGTCGCGATTCGATACACCGTGACGGTGTCCTCGGCGTAGTAGTCGGCGGCGAACATCGCCGAACCGATCACGATGGCTGCGGCGATCGCGACCATGAACGGGTTGGATTGGAAGCTCGGATTGCGGCGGCGGGAATTGCCCTTGGCAGGTGTCGGCGGCGGACGCATGCGACCCGGCGGCACACGCGGCTCGGACCGGGCCCGCATCGGCTCCTCCATGCGCCGCGGCGCCGGCATCGGCTCACGCGCTGCAGGCCGCGCAGCTGGCGCCGGCCTCCTCGGAGGCGCCTCCGCTTCCTCCAGCTTTTCCGACTGCTCGACCAGCATCGTGAGGAGTTCGACGGGATCGAGCTTTGGCGGCGGCGGCGGCAAGGGCGCCGGCCGGAACACGCGATAGAGCTGCATCTTTCCGCCGATGCTGAAGTGAACCAGGACGTGCAGCACCACGAAGGCCGGGATCACCCAGGTCGCGTACCAGTGGATCATCATGGTGACGTAGCCGGAGGCTACGCCGAAGAAGAGCATGCCTCCGGTGACGATCAGGATCGCCATGGAGATGAAAAGCACCCAATGCAGCATCACGCTGATCGAGCCCAGCCGCGCCGGCCGGCGGCCGAGCAAGCCCTTGAAGCGCATCTTGTCGATGGTGACGCGACGGCCGAGCCCTGACTTCGAGATATAGATCATGTAGGCGACGGCGACGCTCGCGAGCACGACCCCAGCCGGCATGTGCCAGGTCCAGGTCCGGTGCCGGGGCAGCAGCCAATCGAGATTGTTGGCGATCCATGCGTGTCCAGGCGCTTCGGTCGCCATGCGAAGCCCCGTCAGGAACGCGATCACCGTGGCCCCAACCAGGGTCCAGTGCAGGATGATCGTTCCATAGTCGGTCTTGCGGATCTTCATGCGTGCGCCTCCAGAGCTGCGCGCACGCGATCGGCGCGATTCACCGCCGACCTGGCGACCGTATTTCGTCTCAGCGGACCGATCCGGCGCAGGATGATCAAGTATTCAACCCTGCGGGCCGCCCCTCGACCCGAATCCATTCCCGCATCACGCGTCTCGATGGTGATGTCGTCCAGCAACTTTGTCGTCCCCCGGATACGCTTTACTAAGTGAGCAACTTCGTCCGACTTCGGCGTTACGGCGCCGTTCTGCACCCAATCGTTGCCCCGCTACGCTTGAGCGTGATCGGTTGGATCACGCCTATGGTTGATCAGCTGCCGTGGCCCGAGCCGGTGACGAGTTGCTCGGATCGCACGCGGACTGATCTGCTTCGTCCTCCCTGGAGTTGATGTTGATCTCGTGCGCCCGATGCTTGGCGGGTCACCGGTTCCACAGCGGCCGCACGTTCGATGATAGAACACATCGTCGGTCGCCATGCCCGGCTGAGCTGATTGCACGTCTTGGATTGGTGCGCGGAGCCGCATGTCCTTGTGTTGCCGCCGCCATCATGATCGTTCTCCGCACCATCATCGAATACCGCATGATCGAGATGACAACGCCTGTGCGTTGCACCGCAGGAAGATTTATTCGGCTTCGTGGCGTCATTCGGCCCGGACCGCGACCAATGAGTACGGAACCAAGGTGATAGACGGACGAATGTGTGACACGCGTCGCGTGCCGATGGCTGCTATCACGCTGCAACTATCGACGATCGCGGACGGATTTCGCACGGACCCGATCGCGCTGAACGATGCCACACTTTTTCAGAGCCGCCCCGGCGCATCGCGCCTCGTGCCGGTCGTTTGCCCGCGACGCTGCGACGGAATTGCCCACTTGTCCAATTGTTGCCGGAAAATCGTCGGTATCGACTGTCAATAGCGCGGAGTGAAGCACTGTGTTTGGGAGACGCGCCTGGATGAGTCTGGCTCAAGACCGCCCGAGAACGAAAGCCGCGGCTGCCCTCAACGACCTTCTCTCGGGAAGCGACGATCCGGTGACGCGCGGGTTGCGCCAGGCTGTCAAACGCATGGCCGGCATCGGCGTGTTCAGCGGCGTCATCAACATCCTGATGCTCTCGGGCTCGGTTTATATGATGCAGGTCAATGATCGCGTCGTTCCGAGCAAGAATCTCGCCACGCTCGTCGGCCTGTCGGTGATGATTCTAGCCGTCTATCTGATTCAGGGTTATTTCGACGCGTTGCGCACCCGCATGCTGTGCCGGGTGGCGACCGTGTTCGACGCGAGCTTGCAGGACGCGATTCATCACGCTCTGGCCACCCTGCCCCTGCGCGGCACCAAGCCGATGCTGATGCAGCAGCCGCTGCGCGATCTCGACCAGCTGCGCGCCTTTATGTCGAGCATGGGACCAACCGCCTTTCTCGACATGCCATGGATACCGATCTTCCTGATCGGCATGTTTCTGTTTCATCCGCTGATCGGCATCACGGCCGTCATCGGCACGGCCGGAATCATCTCGATGACGCTGGTGACCGACCGGTTGTCGCGTCAGGCGAGCAAATCCGCCAGCGATACGAGCGCCGCGCGGCAGGTTCTCGCCGACGCCACCCAGCGCAATGCCGAGGTGATTCGCGCGCTCGGAATGCTGGATCGCTTCTCGGCACGCTGGAACGCCGTCAACGAGCGCTATCTGAAGGACAACATTCGCGCGAGCGATGTCTACGCCAATCTCGGAGCCGCCGCGAAAGTGCTGCGCTTCATCCTGCAGTCGGGCATGCTCGGCATCGGCGCGGCGCTCGTCGTCTCCGAGCAGGCCTCCGGCGGCGTGATGATGGCCTCGTCGATCCTGATGGGCCGCGCGCTCGCCCCGATCGAGATCGCACTTGGCAGCTGGAAACAGCTGGTCGCCGCGCGCCAGGGCATCGCGCGTCTGCGCGATATCTGCAAGGCCACCGCCAGGCCGGAAGCGCCGCCGGTCGCGTTGCCCCGCCCGTTCCGCGAGCTGACCGTACAGGAGCTGACGGTCACCGCGCCGGGCACCGATCGGCCGATTGTTCAAAACGTGTCGTTCTCGATCAAGGCAGGCACGGGTCTGGCACTGCTCGGCGCGAGTGCCTCCGGCAAGACCTCGCTCTCGAAGGCGCTGGTCGGCATCTGGCCTGCACAGCATGGATCCGTCCGCCTCGACGGCGCAGCGCTCGACCAATGGAGCAACGAGGATCTCGGCCGCCACATCGGCTACCTGCCGCAGGACGTTGCCCTGTTCGACGGCAGCATCGCCGACAACATCTGCCGCTTCGACGAGAATGCGAGCTCGGATGCGATTCTGAAGGCGGCGCAGATCGCCGGCGTGCACGACATCATCCTGCGGCTGCCGGAAGGCTATTCGACGCGAATCGGCCAAGGCGGCATGTCGCTGTCGGCCGGTCAGCGGCAGCGCGTGGGTCTGGCCCGCGCGGTGTATGGCGATCCCTTTCTCATCGTCCTCGACGAGCCGAATGCCAATCTGGACACCGACGGCGAGAACGCGCTCAGCCGCGCCATTCAGATCATGCGGCAGCAGAACCAGAGCATCGTGATCGTGATTTCGCACCGTCCCAGCGCGCTGAATGCGCTCAACATGGCGCTGGTGCTGTACGAGGGCAAGGCGATCGCATTCGGTCCCTGCCAGGAGATCTTTGCCCGCGTCGCCGGAGCCAACAAGGCCGCGGGACCCGCCGTCGCGCATGCCCCCGCTCCGCCCAGGGTTGCTGCTCCCGCAGCGGCGCCAAATCCGAACGCCCGCTCGCTTCGTCGCGCCGCCCCAGCAGAAAGCGCTTGATCAATGAAACACATCAACGACTTCAGGCCGTTCGACGACGACGATTATGTGCGACCGAAGACTCGCGCGGTCGGTCCGCAGGGCGATGCATTGATTCTCGAGCTGCAGCGGCTGCAGGGCGCATTCGACGACGGCTCCGACGAGGACCCGCGGCAGCGCCACGGCACACGGGACGGCGGCAAGAAGCGACGGCGTCCGCCACCGTCGCCAGGCAGGCCAAAGCCGCGTTCGAAGAAGAAGGGCAGCACCATGGGCCGCGCCCTCGGTGCGTCGCTGTCGCTGTTCGGTCTCGGCGCCCAGGCGCCCCGGACACGCCGGGGTGAAGGCATCCGCGAGATGGACTGGCAGCAGCCCGCACCGATGCGCGGCAACGAGCCGGAGCTGTCGCCGCCGCCGCGCCATCCGCCCGCGCGCATGGCGGGCAGCAATTCGGCGCCCCTGCTCGACCTGCAGGATGCACGACGCGACGGCAATTTCGGCGTCGGCGCGCCGCGCGCGGTCGGGCAGCAGAACCTTCCCGCCCGTCTGGCGCATGCGCCTGCCGTTCCGCAAACCCGTGTCGGCCGCCTGGTCGGTACCGCCGGTACGGCCTTGACCACCGGCATGACCTTCATTGCGACGCAAGGAACGGCGGCCGATCTCGACGACGGTTCGGACGAATCGCTGGTGCCGCGCGTCAGCCGCATGTTCGAGAACGAGTTGCGTCTCGGCTTGCGGGTGCTGCTTGTCGCCGGCGTTCTCGGCGGCGGCTGGCTGACCCTCGTGCCGCTCGCCGGCGCGATCGTGGTTCCCGGCAATCTCGTGGTGCAATCCAACGTGAAGGCCATTCAGCATCCGACCGGCGGCATTGTCGCGGAAATCAAGGTCGACAACGGCAAGCGCGTCGCGGCGGGCGATCTGCTCGTGCGGCTCGACGCTACGCAGAGCCAGGCCCAGCTCCAGGCGATCACCAAGCAATTGAACGAGCAGCGCGCCAAGATTGCGCGGCTCTCGGCCGAGCGTGACGGTCTCGATCAGCCGGACTATCCGTCCACTCTGACCTCACGTCAGGACGATCCGAACGTCCGCACCGTGATCGCGTCGGAGAACGCGCTGTTCAAGGCCCGTGCCACGACCCGCAAGAGCCAGAAAGAGCTGCTGCAGGGCCGCATCGTCCAGCTGAACAACGAAATCAGCGGCATGGAGTCTCAGCTCGAATCCAAGAACAAGCAGATCGAGCTGATCAAGGGCGAGTTGGCCGGCGTGCAGGAGCTCTATGACAAGCGGCTCGTTCCGCTGACGCGACTGACCACGCTGCAGCGGGAAGCCGCTCGGATCGACGGTGAACGCGGCCAGCTGGTGTCCAGCGTGGCGGAGACGAGGTCCAAGATCAGCGAAGCCGAGCTCCAGACCGTCAAGATCGATCAGGATTTCCGCAGTGAGGTGGTCAAGGACCTCAGCGAGTCCCAGGCCAAGGAAGGCGATCTGGTCGAGAAGGGCGTCGCCGCGCGCGACCAGCTCGATCGCATCGAGATGCGCGCGCCGAACTCCGGCACCATCCACCAGCTCGCGATCCACACCATCGGCGGCGTCATCAAGCCGGGTGAGACCGTCATGGAGCTGGTCCCCGATTCGGACGAACTGCAGGTCGAAGGGCACGTCCAGCCCAAGGATATCGATCACGTTCACACCGGGCAGGATGCGATGGTCCACTTCAACGCCTTCAACCAGCGCACCACGCCGAAATTGAGCGGCCAGGTCTCGTTCGTGTCGCCTGATATCACCAATGACCCGCGAACCGGCTCCACCTTCTACACGGTCAGGATCACGCTGTCCGACGAGGAGCGCAAGCGGCTCGGCAACGTCAACCTGATGCCCGGCATGCAGGCCGAAGTCTACGTTCAAACCGGCAGCCGGACGATGCTCAGCTATCTGATGAAGCCGGTTCTCGATCAGTGGCGCCGCGCCTTCGTGGAGTAACAAGACCGAACGGCCGCGGTCGGCGTCATCGCTCACGAATGAACGCAGACCGCGTCGGCACCTCGACATGAACGTTGCAAATTTTCCCCGCACCTCAGACCCGGCGATGGTGCCGGCAAGTGCGTTACCGTCCGCCCAGCCCGGCGCCCGCACCGAGGCGTCTGATCACGCACGAAAGCCGCGACTGCCGCCGCCAGCGGCCGTGCCGACCCAGGAGGGTCCCCAGGGGCTGCGCTTCGACTTCAACGACGGCTGTCGTGTCATGCTGCCCGACACCGGACACGCCTGGCACGTCCGATTGAGCGATCTCGAGACCGCCAACGTCCTGTTCGACATCGACCTGCGTTCTGGGCACGTCAACAGCAGCAAACGCTACTTTGTCCCGTTCAGGCTCGAAGTGTGGTCAGGGCCCGAGCTGCTGCTGTGCCACGACTATGACGCCACCGACCGCGACGTCCTGATCCAATTCCCGGTCGGCACGATCGGCGACATCATCGGCTGGATGAGCTATGCAGTGAAGTTCAAGGACCTGCATCGGTGCCGCCTGAGCTGTGCGATGGGCGAGCCGCTGATCCCGCTGTTCCGCGACGCCTACCCTGACATCGCATTCCTCAGCCACGAGACGGTCCAGCCGGAGCGATACTACGCAACCTACTCGGTCGGGCTGTTCTTCGACGATGCCGAGCTGGTCCATCAGCCCTATGATTTCAGGCAGGTCGGCCTGCATCGGACCGCAGCTCACATTCTCGGCGTGGATCCGGCCGAGCGTCCACCTCGCGTCGCGTTGAGCGAAGACAGCCGTCCCATCGAGGACCCCTATGTCTGCATCGCCATGCAAGCAACGACCGCGTGCAAGCACTGGAACAATCCTGAGGGCTGGCAGAGCATCGTGGCCTTCCTCCGCGAGACCGGCTATCGCGTGATCTGCATCGATCAGACCGCGGAGCGCAGCCACGGCGCCTACCGGACGCAAATTCCCGCCGCAGCCGAGGATCAGACCGGCGACCGGCCGCTGCCCGAGCGCGCCCGCTGGCTCAAGCACGCCGCGTTCTTCATCGGCCTTTCCTCGGGGTTGTCATGGCTGGCCTGGGCGGTCGGCACTCCGGTCGTGCTGATCAGCGGCTTCACCCACCCCACCAACGAGTTTGCGACCCCCTATCGGGTCATCAACCATCACGCCTGCAACAGTTGCTGGAATGATGCCAGTCATCGCTTCGACCATGAGGACTTTCTGTGGTGCCCGCGATGGCAGGGCACGTCCCGACAGTTCGAGTGCACGCGCCTGATCACGGCCGCGCAGGTCGAGGGCATGTTGCGCCGAATTCCCGGCTTCGGACAGGGATTGCATCCGCAACCGCGCACCTCTCAGCAGCAGGCGGCGCCTGCGCCCTTTGATCGGCATCGAACCTCGAGGGCAGAGTCGGCGCCGGAATCCGTGGAGAGCGACGAACCGGTCGCGCTCGCAGCACTGCTGGCGCAACCGTGCGGCGACGTTGCCCGCGGGGGCCTTGCAGTCGGCGTCACGGTCGCCGCCGGCAGGCTGCTGGATCAGGCTGCCGCCGGCATCGCGGAAGGCGATCGCGCAGCCACCGCGAGCGATCTCATGGGCGCGCTGCAGAACTACAAGCAGAGCATCGCCATCGTCAGGTACCTGACCGTAGCCAATCCGGACGACGCCGGGTTTCAACGCAACCTCTCGGTCGCCTTGAACCGCATTGGCGCCGTGTTGTTCGTTCAGCGAAACCTCGAGGCTGCGCATGCCGCCTATTCCGCCAGCCTCGCCATCATCCGGAAGCTGACCGCAGCTCACCGCGGCAATCTCAGCTTTGAGCGCGACCTCGCCTGGTGCCACGCTCTGCTGGCGGACGTGCTCGCCGCCCAGGGCCGCCATGCCGAAGCCTTCGAGCAGCGTCGCGCCAATACCGCGCTGATCACCCACCTCGCCAACACGGTCGCCAACGATCCGTCGCTGCAGCAGGCGCTTGCAAATTCCTACCAGAGTCTGGGCGATGCCTTCATTCCACTCGGCAACATCGACGGCGCGCTCGCCGTCTACCGGATCAGCCTGGGCCTGACCAAGCAAGGGCTGGACGCGAACGGGCAGAATGACCCGGCCTGGAATCAGCTCTACACTACACTGCTGCAGAAGATCAGGACTGCGCTCCTGGCACAGCGTCAGGCCGCGCCGCCGTCCTGAACGGCGCACGGCGAGGTCGGCCGATACGCCCAGGCGCCTTCGCCTCTCACTCCCCCGGACAGACGATCCATCGTGGCGTTTTTCCAGCGATCGCGCTGCGACAATGCCGCGCGCCCGTGTCGCCGGGCAACCTCGAGCGCATCAGACCAACCCTGCGTCTGATCTCCGGAGACCGGCCACTCACCGGCGAGATGCAGGCAGCATCTTGACGACAACATGCAATTCGCGCCCGATCGCCGCACCCCGCATTTGCTGCTTGCCGCCAGAAATCAATCACTTGGCACGCGATCGCGGCGCATCTGTCACAGATCCGCGATGTCCCGAGAACAACATATTTGCGGACTCCCCCACGCCTTTTTTGGCCCGATTGCTCCGAGCATATAGCGAGGTGCGACAAAGTAGCGCGCGTCAGAAAAGCGCGCGACACAGCGGCGCACGGGCGTGAGGCGCGGCGCAGCACGTCCGACGCAGGGCCGATGCGCTTCCGCATCGTCCGGCCAGTTTCGGTACGGGGCCCTGCCGGGCGTCGGATGAACTTGGGGAGAGATGATCTATGGCGAATAACACCTTCAACCCGACGGCGCTGGCCAACGGAACGTCGAACCTGCTGGTGCGCGCCTCAGCGCTCAAGATGTCGACCGACCTCGTCCAAGCCGGCGTGGTGTTCAACGATGCGGTGCGCGCCTCGCTCGGCCTGTTCACGCAGGCAGGCAGCGGCAACTCGAACCCGTTCCTCGGCAGCTACACGACCGATCTCCACGCCGTACAGAACGACATCGCCGCGATGCTCGCAAATCCCGGCCAGGTGACCCTGGGCGGCCAGGCCTTCACGCTGAATGCGACCGACACCGCCGTTCTCACCAACGTGCAGGCGCAGATCTCGACGCTGCTCACGGCCGCACCGCAGACCACGAATGCTGCGACGATCACAGCCGCGGATCAGACCCTGCACGCGGTCCAGCAGGAGATCCTGCAGGAGATCAACGGCGACGCGCATCTGTCCGGCGCGCTCAACAAGGTCAACTTCCTCGCCAACACCGGCGGCCAGGACGTCGGCTTCCAGAACACGCCGGCCGGTGCCGATGATGCGGCGACCTTGGCCGCAGCGACCGCAGGCAACACGCTGAAGGATGTCGGCCTCGTCTTCAACAAGGTCGTCGACCTCGCCTCCGGCGGCATCAGCACCGCGAACCTGCAGGAGGTAACGAACGACCTCACCGCGATCTCGCAAGGTCTCACCAAGATCCTCAACAACAAGACCCAGCTTGCCCAGATCGAGAATGGCGAAACGGCGAACGCGGCCGCGCTCACGACCATCCATCTGCAAACGGTGCTCGGGCAGATCAATCTCGAGCTCAACCAGTATGCCAAGGCGGAAACAACCGGCAATCAGGCTGCGCTGCGCGGCACGGCGGACAATCTGCTCGACAGCATCGACATCATTCAGAACGACGCCAATCTGAACAAGGCCGCGGGCGGCAACGGCATGCCCGGCCATGCCGGCGGCTTCGCGGAGGATCCGGGCGGGTTGACCGGCACGGTCACCAAGTTCCAGGACAACCAGGCGCAGACGAATTTCTGGGCCGCCTTCTTGGCGGAAGGCAACACCATCAACGCGACCCTGCAGAAGATCGCAACCGGCGGAGCGCAGGCCAGCGCCGCACTGGTCACTCAGATCCAGAACTATCAGGCATTTGGCGCCAATTTCGATGCCGCGCAAGGCAACGTCTTCCGTGGCCGCTTCGACAACGAGCTTCTGAGCGGCACGCTCGAAGCCGACACGGCGGCCGCGGTGAAGGGCCTGCAAGGCATCCTGAACGGCGATACGGGCGCTGCGCTTGCCGCGGACAAGGCGATGCTCGCCGCGGCCGGCCAGGGCTTCGCGGCCGACGCCATGGACGTTTCCGGCAACAACATCGCGATCGGCGGCGCGACCTATGTCGGCTCGGCGACCACGGTCTCGACGGCCACGTCGGTGCACGGACTCGCCCAGGGCACGATCCCGGTCACGGCAACCCCGAACATTGCCAACGGCACCGGCGGCTCATCGTCGACGCCGCCGGCTGGTGGCGCCACGCCGGTGAATTTCAGCCCGACCGCGCTTGCCAACGGCACGTCGAACCTTTTGACCCGTGCCACGGCGATCCAGCATTCGACCGACCTGGTGCAGGCTGGCGTCGTCTTCAACGACGCGGTGCGCGCCTCGCTCGGCCTCTTCAGCCTCGCCAACAGCGGCAACTCGCCGGCCTTCCTCACCAGCTACCAGGCCGACATCACGGCGGTGCAGACCGATATTGCGGCGATGCTGGCCAACCCTGGTCAGGTCACGCTCGGCGGCAAGACCTTCGCCCTGAACGCGACCGACACGGCGGTGCTGACCAATGTCGAGGGGCAACTGGGCACACTGCTGCAGGCGGCGGGACAGTTCGCCAACGCCAGCACATCGGCAGCGGCAAGCCAGACGATCCATGCGCTGCAGCAGGAAATCCTCGGCGAAATCCACAACGACGCGCATCTGGCGAACGCGTTGAACAACGTCCCCTTCCTCGCCAATACCGGCGGCCAGGACGTCGCCTTCCAGACGTCGCCCGCGGGCGCGGACGATCCGGCGAGTCTTGCCGCCGCTACCGCCGGCAACAGCCTGAAGGACGTTGGTCTGGTCTTCAACAAGGCCGTCGAGGTCGCCTCGGGCGGCATCAACACCGGTAACCTTGCCGAGGTGACCGCGGACTTCACCGCCGTCCAGCACGGACTGACGGCCATCCTCAACAACAAGACCCAGCTCGCGCAGATCGAGGCTGGCGAGACTGCCAACGCCGCGGCGCTGACGACGATCCATCTGCAGACAGCGCTCGGCCAGATCAACCTGCAGCTGGGCAAGTATGATCAGGCTGCGACCACCGGCAATCAGGCCGCTCTCCGCGGCACGGCCGACAACCTGCTCGACATCATCGACATCATCCAGGGCGACACCAACCTCAACATGGCGGCAGGTGGCAACGGCAACGCCGGCCATGCGGGCGGCTTTGCCGAGGATCCGGGCGGGCTCAAGGGGACGGTCACCAAATTCCAGGACAACCAGGCGCAGACGAATTTCTGGGCCGCATTCCTGGCCGAGGCCAACACCATCAACGCCACGCTGCAGAAAATCTCGACCGGCGGTGCGCAGGCGAGCGCGGCCCTGATCACGCAGATCCAGAACTACCAGCAGTTCGGCGCCAATTTCGACGCCGCCCAGGGGGCCGTGTTCCAGGGTCGGTTCGACAACGAACTGCTCAGCGGCACGCTCGAAGCCGACACCGCCAACGCGGTCAAGGGCCTGCAAGGCATCCTCAACGGCGACACCGGCGCAGCACTTGCGGCAGACAAGGCGATGGTCGCCGCGGCCGGCCAGGGCTTTGCCGCCGACGCCATGGACGTCTCCGGCAACAACATTCCGGTCAATGGCGGCACCTATGTTGGGACGGCCACGACGGTCTCGGCGGCGACCTCAATCAAGGGGACCGCGCACGGCACCATTCCGGTCACCGCGACACCGAACCTGGCCAACGGCACCGGCGGCACTGCTGCGGCAGGAACCACCGCCGCCGGTGGCGCTGCAGCCGGTGGCACCGCGGCGAACGGAGGCACGTCGACCGGCGGAACCGCGGCTGGCGGCACGGCGGCTGGCGGAACGGCGGCTGGCGGCACGTCGACGGGTACCACGGCCAACAACGGCAGCAACGCCACGCATCACAGCGATCATCACCATCATCACGATCAAAGCCAGGGCGCGCATATGAGCCAGGCCGCGGCTGCCGGGCCCGACATGTCGCATCTCCACGCGATGCATCACATGTGGGGTTGACGAGGCAGCCGCAGCAGCTGCTGCGGCTGGGATACGGATACCCGGGAGCAAGCAGATGAGGTCCACTCGCGCAGTGCTCCCGGGGGAAATGAGAAGGACAATGAGCCGGGCGAGACGACACGCGTTGAAGAAGGAGGCCTCGGAAGATCAACAAAGATGCACGTTCCGTTCCGCACCGCGGAGGCTCGTCACGCTGGAACTTTTCTAAGGAGAGATCGGTGACCGGTCGCAAGATCGGGGCAACTTCTTGTCTGGACCGTGCGTCGAAGCGCCGCTGAGCGACGATGTTGCGGGGATGCCACGACGGAAATCAACGAGTTAGTAAGCTTCCGACCGCCGCCGTGACCCGGCTGCGACAGGAGCCATTTGCCCGAACAACATCATATTTGAGGACTCCGCGGCGCTTCTTTTGGCCCCATTGGAGCAAATAATTCCCAGGTGCTCTGAGGCTGCGACATTTCGCCCGTTCCGCGAAGGAGCGAACGAGACGTCGCTGCCCGATCAACGCCCGCGTGCTGCCCATACGCCAAGCAGCAGACGCCGGGTTGAAACTTGGGGAGATGATCAATGGCAGCCAATACCTTCAACCCGACGGCGCTGGCGAATGGCACGTCCAATCTGCTGGTTCGCGCCTCTGCGCTCAACCCGTCGACCGACCTCGTCCAGGCCGGCGTCGTGTTCAACGACGCGGTTCGCATCTCGACCGGTCTGTTCTCGACGCCCCAGAACAGCGGCAACTCCAACCCGTTCCTCGGCAGCTACACCACAGACCTGCATGCCGTGCAGAACGACATCAACGCGATGCTGGCCAATCCCGGAGATGTCACGATCGGCGGCAAGGCATTCACGCTCAACGCGACCGACACCGCGGTGCTCACCCAGGTCTCGAACGAGATCACGACGCTGATCAACGCCGCACCCAACACGACCAATCCGGCGACCCTCGCCGAGGCCGACCAGACCATCCACAACGTGCAGATGCAGATCCTGGCGCAGATCCAGGGTGACGCGCATCTTTCCGCCGCGCTCAACAACGTTCCCTTCCTGGCCAACACGGGTGCCATGGACGTGGCGTTCCAGAGCCTTCCCGCCGGCAACGACAGCGCCACCAATCTCGCTGCAGCGGCCGCGGGCGACCTGACCGCCATCGGAACGGTGTTCAATGCCGCCGCTGACCTTTCGCTGGGCGGCATGAGCGCCAACAACATCAACCAGATCCAGGCTGATTTTACGGCCGTGACGCAGGGCCTTCAGGCGATCCTGAATGACCCCGCGAAGCTCGCTGCGATTGAAGCCGGTGAAACCGCCGTTGCGGCCCAAACGACGACACTTCACCTGATGACGCTGCTCAGCCAAGCAAACCTTCAGCTGAACAAATACGATGTCGCCGAGACGATGGCCAATCCGACGGCGCTGCGCGGCTCCGCCGACAACATCGTCGACATGATCGACGTGTTTCAGAACGACGCGGCGCTCAACGCAGCGGCGGGCGGCACCGGCGCGCCTGGTCACATCGGCGGGTTCTCCGAAATGCCCGGCGGCCTGACCGGGACCGTCACGAAGTTCCAGGATAATCAGGCGCAGACCAATTTCTGGGCGTCGTTCCTCGCCGAGGGCAATACGCTGGGTGCGAAGTTGGTTGCGGTCGCAAATGGAACAGGTACGGCGTCACAGGCCCTGATCGACCAGATCACGAACTACCAGAACTTTGGCGCCGCGTTCGATGCGGCGCAGGGGGCGGTGTTCAAGGGACGGTTCGACGACGAGCTCGCCGCCGGAGCTCTGCAGTCTGACACCATCATGGCCACCAAGGCATTGATGGGCATCATGAACGGCGACACGGGTACAGCCCTGGCGACCGATCAGGCGATGTTGAAGGCTGCCGCCGCGAACTACATCGGCAATGCCGGAGACATTGCGGGCAACAACATCGCGATCGGCGGATCGGCCTACGTGACCTCAGCGACGAGCTTCGTGACAGCGACTGCGGTCAATGGCATTGCCCAGGGCACCGGCATGCCGGCGGGCGCCAATCCGAACATCGCCAACGGCACGGGCGGAACGCCTACGAGCACGACCACGCCCGGCGGCGGCATGGGCGGAGGTGGCACGACCGGTGGTGGCACCACCGGAGGCGGCACTGCGGGCGGCGGCACCACGGGTGGTGGGACGACCGGTGGCGGCACGACGGGCGGTGGAACGGCCGGCGGAGGAACCACCGGCGGCAACAACACCACCACGACGCATCACTGCGGCGGCCACCACAGCCATCATAGCAGCCACCACACGGCGGCAGCCGCGGCCACGGCCGCAACGGCGGCAGCAGCCTCGAGCGGTCCGGACATGTCCCACCACCACGCGATGCACCACATGTGGGGCTGACGCCTTCAGCAACCTGACCAACATTGGCCGGCGCAGATCCCTTGGGTCTACGCCGGCTCGTTGCGTTGTGGCAGCACCGGCCATCGACGCTGCACGTGGCCGGACAAGCTCCATCCGCTGCTCGAAGGGTTCTAGCCGACCGTTTGCGATCGGCCTCACCTAAGCCTCCGTTTCGCTTCAATCCGCCTCGACAACGGCATTCGTCGAACATTCAGCAAGTTGCCATCATGAACGAGCTCGCCGTCGCCTTCCGTCCCCGCCTCGTCCCCGCAGCGTCCGACGGCAGACAGCCGTCGGCGGCCGCGCTCAATGATCAAGCCTTGCGCATCGCCGAGCAGGCCTACCGGAAGGTTCTTTCGCTTCAGCCCCGTCATTTCCGCACCCTGTGCAGCCTCGCCATGGTCCGCCTGCAGCTCGGCGACACACATGAGGCACGCGACCTGCTCGACCAGGCCGCAGAGGAAGCCGGTGACGCCGCGGATCGGCACCTGTCGCTCGGCAAGTCCTTCGCAGGCCTCGGCGACCTCGCCAAAGCGAGCGCGCATCTGCAGCGCGCCGTCGCGCTCGACGAGACCTCGACCGAGGCCAGGCTTCTGCTCGGCAGCGCGCTCACCAGCCTCGGCGATCCTGCCGGCGCGGTTCGGCATCTGGAGCTGTTGCTGGCTGCGGACGCGGGCAGCGCCGATGCGCACCAGGCGCTCGGCTTTGCCTTGCAGCGCCTCGACCAGTACGAGCGCGCGCTCGCGCATCACGAGGCCGCACTCGACGCGCGGCCGGATTTCGCCGCAGCCGCCGCCAGCCTTGGCGACGCCTGCCGCATGCTTGGGCGGCACTCGGAAGCCATTGTCCACTACTCGCGCGCGCTCGCGATCCAGCCCAACGCGCCGGTCGTGCTGCTCAACATCGGCGGCTGTCAGCAGGCCACCGGTCAGCTCGACGCCGCGATCCACACCTATCAGCAGGCCCTTGCCCTGAACCCCCGGCTCGCAGAGGCGCACTACAATCTCGGCAATCTGCACCTGGAGATGAAGAGCGGCCCTGCCGCCATCTTCCATTACGAGCGTGCCATCGCCGCGCGGCCGGACTTCCCGGAGGCCCATAACAACCTCGCCAATGCGCTGCGATCGCGCGGCAAGCACGACCTGGCGCTCGCGCATTACGACGAGGCGGTACGCCGGCGCCCCGACTATGCCGTCGCCCACCGCAACCGCGGCGATGCGCTGCGCGACATCCAGCGCTACGAGGACGCCGTCGCGAGCTATCGAACCGCCCTCGCCCACGATCCCCGCGATGCCACGACGATGAACCATCTCGCTGGCGTGCTGATGATCCTGGGGCGGCTCGACGAGGCGGCGCTCGCGTATGAATCGGCCCTGGCTGTCAACCCGCGCAGTATCGGCACGCACCTTAATTACGGCGTGGTCAAGCCGTTCGCGGTCGACGACGCGCGCTGGGCACCTCTGCAGGATCTGGCCGCGAGATCGGAGACACTCACCGAGGATGCGCGCATCGCCCTGCACTTCACCCTCGGGCGGGCTTATGCCGACATCAAGGACGGCGAACGGTCGCTGGTGCACCTCAACGCCGGCAATGCTCTCGAGCGCCGCCGCATCAACTATGACGAGAACCAGACGCTGCGCCAGATCGAGCGCATCCGCGCGGTGTTCTCCAGGGACATGCTACAGGCGCGCGCAGGCCATGGCGATCCATCGCACGCGCCGGTGTTCGTCATCGGCATGCCCCGGTCCGGCACCAGCCTGGTCGAGCAGCTCCTCGCCAGCCATTCCGCCGTGCATGGCGCCGGCGAGGTCAACTATTTCGCGGCCGCCGCGGGGCTGTTCACCGATCGTGACCGCGGTGACTATCCGGAGATGCTCGCCAAGCTGTCCGACGCCGACATCACGACCCTCGCGCGCGCCTATCTCGACCGGTTCACGGACCTGCCGGCGGACACCAAGCGCATCGTCGACAAGATGCCGTCGAACTTCCTGTTCGCCGGGCTGATCCATCTCGCGCTGCCGAATGCCCGGATCATTCACGTCCGGCGCAATCCGATCGACACCTGCCTGTCCTGCTACACCCAACTGTTCGCCGAGCCGCAGCCCTTCGCCTACGATCTGGCCGAGCTCGGCCGCTACTACCGGGCCTACGACGCCTTGATGAGCCATTGGCGCTCGGTGCTGCCAGAGGGCGTCATGCTGGAGGTGACGTATGAGGACATGGTGCGCGACTTCGATGCGCATGCCCGCAAGATCGTTGCGCATTGCGGGCTCGATTGGGATGATGCCTGCCTGTCGTTCCACGAGAACGAGCGTCCGGTGAACACCGCCAGCCTGGTCCAGGTCCGTAAGCCGCTGTTCTCCGGATCGGTCGGCCGCTGGCGCATGTATGGCGACCGGCTCAAGCCGCTGCTCGATGCGCTCGGCAGCGAGGCCGTGCGGCCGACGATTGCCGAGGCGATCGCGGGCGCCAAGCCGCCCCAGCCGGTGAACGTCGCTCCGCCCGTGGTGACGCCGACGACAGCATCGCTTTCCTTCGCTTCGCAGCAGGCCGGATCGCTGCAGACTCTGGCCGAAGGCGCCGCCGCCGTGGCAAAGAAGCTGCAAGGCCGCGGTGACTTCAAGGATGCCGAGACGATCTTCAAGCTGATCCTCGCGGGGCAGCCGAACCAGTTCGACGCGCTGGTCGGGCTCGGCATGGTCTGCACCACCGCCAACCGGCTCGACGAGGCCAAGGAGTTCTTCCGGCGCGCGGTCGCGGTGAACGACAAGTCCGCCGAGGCCCATGGCAGCATCGGAGCCGTCGAGGCCTCCGCCGGCCATTATGAGACGGCCGTCCAGCACTACGAGACGGCACTTGCGCTGGCGCCGAGCCACGCCGGCATCCTCTATGCCTTCGCCATGGTGCGCCAGAACCAGGGGCTGATCGACGAGGCGATCGCCCTGCTCCGGCGGGCGATCGACAACAAGCCGCAGCACCTCGATGCGCATTTTGCGCTCGGCAACCTGCTCTATACGGCGGGCAAGGATATCGAGGCGGCGAAGCACTATCTCAAGGTTCTCGACTTCAGTCCTGAACACGCCGAGACCCACAACAACATCGCCAACGTGCTGCTGCGCCAGGGCCATCGCGAGCGCGCCATCGAGCACTACAAGCGGGCGATCGCGAGCCGGCCCGACTATGCCGACGCCTATGGCAATCTCGGCAATGCCTTCCTTGAGCTCAACCGGCTCGAGGAATCGATCGAGCAGAACCTGCTGGCCATCAAGATCAAGCCGGAACGCTTCGGCTCCTACAACAATCTCGGCGTCGCCTACCAGGCGCTCGGCCGCTTCGACGAGGCGACGGCGGCGTTCCAGAAGGCCTTGGAGCTGGCGCCGGACGACGCGCCGATCCATCTCAATCTCGCGAACATGTCGAAGTTCAAGCCGGACGACAGCCGGCTTCCTGGTCTGCGGCAGCTCCTCGAACGCGTCGACCGTCTCGATCAGGAGAAGCAAATCGCAGCCCATTTCGCGATGGGCAAGGCGTTGTCCGACCTGAAGGACTACGACCAGGCCTTCTCGCATCTGCACAAGGCGAACACCCTCAAGCGCAAGACCTTCGACTACGACTCCGAGCAGCGGCTCGGCATGATGAAAAATGTCGCGGCGCGCTTCACGCCCGAGTTCTTTCGCATGGTTGCAGGGCACGGCGACGACTCCTGGGCCCCGATCTTCATCGTCGGCATGCCGCGCTCCGGAACCACCCTGATGGAGCAGGTGCTGGCCAGCCATTCCAAGGTCTTCGGCGCGGGCGAGCTCGAGACCTTCAAGGATCTCGTCGGCGAATGCGCCAACCGCCAGAAGGTCGTTCCGGCGTATCCCGATCTGATCACGCTGCTGCCACCCGAGGAGATGACGAAGATCGGTCAGGAGTACACCGCCCGCGTTCGGACGCTGGCGCCCGAGGCCGAGCGCATCGTCGACAAGATGCCGCTGAACTTCCTGTTCGTCGGGATGATCCATGCGGCGTTCCCGCGCGCCAGGATCATCAACACGCGGCGCGACCCGCTCGACAATTGCGTTTCCTGCTACTCGCTGCTGTTCACCGGCTCACAGCCCTTTGCTTACGACCTGACCGAGCTCGGCCACTACTACCGGGGCTATGAGGGCGTGATGGAACACTGGCACCAGGTGCTGCCGCCCGGCGTCCTGATGGACGTTCGATACGAGGATCTGGTCGACGACCTCGAGGGCGTGTCGCGCCGCGTGCTCGATCATTGCGGCCTCGACTGGGAGGATGCCTGCCTCGACTTCCATCGCACCGAGCGCATGGTGCGCACGGCGAGCCTGATGCAGGTGCGCGAGCCGATCTACCGCCGGTCGATCGGAAGCTGGCGCCGCTACGAGAAACATCTTGGACCGCTTTGCGAAGCCCTCGGCATCGACCTTCCGCCGCCGGAATCCACATGACCGCCGGCAAATAACCGGGTGCTGTTGCCCAGGGATTGGTGACAGGCGCGGCACCCGGCTATCCGGCCGCGCGGCGGAGCGGCCGGAGCATTGTGCTCCGTGGCCTTTAAGAAATTATCTTCGTCATATGCAGAAGCGTCAGTTTTAATACGCAGACCGACAACTAATTACACAATCAAGGGTTTATCTATCCACTCAGCCATTGGCTGAGGCGAATTGCGTTCGCAGACCGGCCAAATCGAACCCAAAAGCCACCAGGATAGCACCTTCGGTCGTCCTTATCAGTTCAATTGATAGTTCGCTCCTGTGGGGTTTGAGGCCTGTCGACGGGCATGCCGCGATGCGGCACCGGTCCGGACACAACCTTTCGGCGAGTTTCGGGTATCGGTCCTGCCTCGCGGTCCATCTGATGCTGACGCCGGTCCCAACGAGGGTGTGTCATCCGCCACGGTCATCTCGGCCTGCACCTTGATGGCGCCCCACGGCATTCGGCGAGGTTGAAGCGCCCGCCCAACTCTGGCTCGCAGCAGCTTTCTCCTTTCCCGTTTGAATCCCCCAGCGCCTCCACCGGCCGGACGAAGCCAGACTGTGACGACGGCCCAGCAGGCGCTTGACCTGGAGGCCAAGGCTTGGTTTGACCCGTTTCATCCGGTCAGAGCCCGACCGGATCCAGCCCCCAACCGTGGAAGATCCCTGACCATGCGCATCACTCTCGTCGGCTCCCGCCATTTCGGTGTCGCCACACTGAACATGCTGCGCGAGAGAGGAATCGAGATCGCGCGGGTCGTCGTTCATGATGGCGAGGACCGGCTCGCAGCCGCGGCGCGAGCAGCCGGGATCGAGGTCGTGGTCCAGGCCAATCCGAAGGTCGTGCCCGCCGGTGAGATCGCCCCCGACACGGACCTGATCGTCACGGCACATAGCCACGCCCGCGTCACCCACGAGGCCGTCGCAGCCGCCCGGCTCGGCGGCATCGGCTACCATCCCTCGCTGCTGCCGCGCCACCGGGGCATCGCCGCAGTGGAGTGGACCATCAAGGAGGGCGATCCGATCGCGGGCGGCACCATCTACCACCTCGCCGACCGCATGGATGCCGGCGCCATCGCCGCCCAGGAATGGTGCTTCGTCAAGAAGGGCGAGACCGCGCGCGAGCTGTGGGAGCGCGCTCTCGCACCGCTCGGGCTCAAGTTGCTCGGCGATGTCGTCGAATCGGCCAAGGCGACCGGCACGATTCCGGCCAAGCCGCAGGACGAGCAGTTCGCGACCAACGCGCCCAGCCTCACCCCGCACTGAACATCTGATCGCATCGCCCCGATAAGTTGTGGACATCCTCCCCGCTGGCGCCTTCGCGGTGCCCTGCGAACGGCAGCATGGGCGGTCAGCGGAAGGATGAGGGCGGTCGTCCGCTCATGGGGTGGGCGAAGGCGCAGTTTGCGCACAATGCCGCCCGAATGGCTCAAAGCCGGGTTCCGCATTAATCGTTAATGGACTGAAATTGCTCGATAAAAATTCGTTGCGGCGCTGCGGCAAATTTTCGTCACAATTCCTCCAAATAAGGTACCGATCAAACGACATTGAGGGACAACGATTCATGCGTCTCGACCGCATTGGAATGGCTTTCGCCGCGTCGATCCTGGTGGGTAGCTTGGCCGCCCCCGCATTCGCCCAGTCGCCCTATGACGGTCAGTGGCAGGTGACGATCGTCACCAACAGTGGCAGCTGCGAGCCCACGGCCAGCTCGACCTTGATCGTCGCAGACGGTAAGATTTCTGCGGCTGGCGCCAATGTGTCGGGTTCGATTGGACGCGAAGGCCTCGTCAAGGTCTCCATCAATGGCGCATATGCGAATGGGCAGCTCAACGGCAATTCTGGCTCGGGCAAGTGGAACGGCGCCTCGGCCGGCATCCCCTGTAGCGGCCGCTGGCAGGCTTCGCGCCTGTAACGGCGCGCACACGCTCCTGAAGATGGTGCGGCGGGCCGCGGCCGCCGCCGTCGTTTTGACAGCGGGTATGACCGCCTCGCCGGGACACGCCGATCCGGGCCCGTTCACCGGCATGGCCGGAACGTGGGGCGGCAGCGGCACGGTTGCCCTTGAGGACGGCTCAACCGAGCGTATCCGGTGCCGGGCCAATTACGGCGTCTCGGGACCGCGGATGACGCTCGTCCTGACCTGCGCCAGCGATGCCTACAAGTTCGGGCTGCAGGCCGAGGTGATCGCCGAGGGCTCGGCCATCTCGGGGACCTGGAGTGAGACCAGCCGCGGCATCAATGGCGTGCTGCAGGGCCGTGGCGGCGGCGGCAACTTCCAGCTGCTCGCGACCACCGCCGGCTTCAACGCCAACATCGCGCTCGCCACCCGCGGCAAGAGGCAGTCCGTGTCGATCCGGGCCGACAGCCAGTTCCGCGCAGCCAACATTTCACTGTCGCGGTGATCTCGATCAACCGCCACGCTTGGCGCCGGGGATTGCACCTGCGGAGGGCGCCGGAGCAAGCTGCGCGGCGGTGCGCTTGATGGTCTTGGCGACCAGCAGCGCCTGCTCCCGCGTCATGGCGAAGTCCTGCACACCTTTATGGGTGGTCAGCGACAGCACCATGAGATGAGGCTCCCGCTCCGGCCAGCCGGTGGCAAAGGCGGTCACGAAGTCGGCTGAAGCGGCGCGTTCGGTCATGTCGTGTCTCTGGCTGCCTTGGGCTGTATCGCGGCGGTCGCTTTAGGACGAAACACAGCCACACTCCACGTTTTTCTCGATGACACGCGTCCGTCGCGAGCGAACCTGGCGCGGCGTTGGTGCACTGCACCGTTGATTTCATTTGCATTGCTCTGCACGCGAGGTGATACAGCCCGCCTTCGCCGCCCTCCTCCCTCTCCCCGCCACCTCATGAATCGTCCCGCTTCGAAACTGATCGCCGCACTGTGGATGACGGGCTGGCTCGGCCTGATGCTGGTGATGGCGGTGGCCGGACGCGAAGCCATGCGCGAGCTCAACGTGTTCGAGCTGATGGAGCTGCGCTGCCTGATCGGCCTGGTGATGCTGTCGCCGGTCATCGCATTGAGCGGCGGCTTTGCCAGGCTGCGCACCTCGCGCCTCAAACAGCACGCGGCGCGCAACCTCGTCCATTACGGCGCGCAGCTTGGCTGGTTCTTCGCGCTCACCTTGATCCCGATCGGCCAGGTGGTGGCGATCGAGTTCACGATGCCGATCTGGACGGCGCTGCTGGCGGCGGCCTTCCTCGGCGAGCGCATCACCCTGTTCAAGCTGGCGGCGATCGGGCTCGGCCTCGTCGGCGTCGTCGTGATCGTCCGCCCGGATACCGGGGCGATCAATCCGGGACAGCTCATCGCGCTGGCCGCCGCAGTCGGCTTCGGTATCTCGATCGCGCTGGTCAAGCTGCTGACGCGCACCGAGCCCACCGTGTCAATCATCTTCTGGATGCTGGTGGTGCAGTCCATCGCCGGCCTCATCCCTTCGCTCGTATTCTGGACGCCGCCCTCGGCCGCGACCTGGGGCTGGATCCTCCTCGTCGCCTTCTGTGGGACCTTCTCGCATTTCTGCATGACGCGGGCGCTGCTCTACGCCGACGCCACCATCGTGGTGCCCATGGATTTTCTCCGCGTTCCGCTGACCGCCACCGTCGGCTGGCTGGTCTATGCGGAGCGTCTCGACGGATTGACCGTGGTCGGCGCTGCGTTGATTCTCGCCGGGAACCTGCTGAACCTGCGTCCGCCGCAGCCTCGGGCCGTGCCGATGGGCAGTTCGGCTGGGACCTGAGGCGCCGGGGAGCCCTCAAGCGGCGTGATCCGGATCACGGAACCGGCGCGCTACACGCGATCGTCGTGGATCGGGCGCAACACCCGCGAACTGGTTTGTGGCGGAAGCGTGATTTTTTGCCTGGGAACAAGACTTTTCGCGCCGATCCGCGACAAATGCTGCAGTGAACGCTTCGCTTGATCGTTGGGGGATCTCCTGATGCGCTATCTCACCGTCGCCCTGTCCCTGCTCTGCATGGTGCTGACCGCTGAAGCCGCCAAAGCCGACCGCCGCGTCGCCTTCGTCGTCGGAAACGGCGCCTATAAGAGCGTGGCTCAACTGCCGAACCCGCCGGTCGACGCAAAGGCCATGGCGGCCACCCTGCGCAACGTCGGCTTCGACGTCGTCGAGGGCACCAATCTCACGCGCGACAAGATGACCGAGAAGCTGCTCGATTTCGGTCGCAAGGCGCAGGGCGCCGACATCGCGGTGTTCTATTACGCCGGGCACGGCATCGCCATTGCGGGCACCAACTACCTGCTGCCGGTCGACGCCGACCTGAAGTCGGAAATGGACGTCAAGCTGGGCTCAGCCATCAATATCGACGTGACGCTCGACCAGACGATGGGGGACGCCAAGGTCAAGCTGGTCTTCCTCGATGCCTGCCGCGACAATCCGTTCGCCGCCAAGATCAAGTCGAACTCGCCAACCCGCAGCGTGTCGGTGCAGACCGGTCTGGCCGAGATGAAGTCCGGCGAGGGCACGCTGATCGCGTTCGCCACCGGCCCGGGCCAGACCGCCCTCGACGGCGAGGCCGGCGCCAACAGCCCGTTCACCCGCGCGCTGATCTCGCACATCGCCCAGCCCGGCGTCGAGATTCAGCAGGCCATGACCGCCGTGCGCGCCCAGGTCAATGAGGAGACCAGCAAGGGCCAATTGCCCTGGGGGCATACCAACCTGATCGGCGCGGTCTACCTCAACCCGGCGGCTGCCCCCGCTGCAACGGCCGCCACGGCCGGCACGACGCCGGCCGTCGCGACGGCCACCGTGACCGCAGGCGAAGCCGAGCTCGAATTCTGGCGCTCGGTGAAGGACTCCAACAAGCCGGAAGAGCTCAACGCCTATCTCTCGACCTACCCGAACGGGCAGTTCAAGTCGCTGGCGATGGCGCGCATCGCCGCGATCGAGAGCGGGGCCATCAACACCGCCACCCGCAACGTCGCCAAGGGCGTCGATCCCGCCACCTACACCGAGGAAGGCACTCAGGTCAGCGAGGATCAGATCGGCCTCGACAAGACCAAGCGCCGCGACGTGCAGCGGCGGCTGACCGGTCTTGGCTTCGACACCAAGATGACGGGCGTGTTCGACGACCAGACCCGCGGCGTCATGAAGCGCTGGCAGGCGGCCCGAGGCTATCCGTCGACCGGATTCCTGACCAAGCTGCAGCACAAGGCGCTGCTGGCAGAGCCGCAGCCGGCGCCGGCGACCGCCGCAGTCGGCGATGAGGCCAGGCCGCGCCGCGCCAAGCCGGCGGGCAACGTCGCGGCCGGCGGCCCGCCGCCGCAGGGTGCGCCGGTCTATCGCAATCCGCCGCCGCAGGACAACGCGGGCAACGCCGCCGGCGCCGCCTTCATCGGTGGCATGATGGGCGGTGTGCTCGGCAGCGCGCTCCGCCGGTAAACGTCTTCGTCTTTCCCGCGTAAAAAAAGCCCGGAGCACGAGCTCCGGGCTTGTTCGTTAGAATGCAGCCGGCCCTCAGAGCCCTGCCGCCTTGCGCAGCGCCGCATTGATGCGGTCCTGCCAGCCCGGCCCTTCGGACTGAAAGTGCTCGAGAACGTCCTGGTCGATCCGCAACGTCACCTGCTCGCGCACGCCAGGAACCGCCGCCTTCTTCGGCGGCGCCTCCACCGGCTTGGTGGTCACCTTCTTGAACGCGGCCTCAGCCTCGGTACGGGCGTCAGCGAGCGTGCGGGGCCGCCGCGGCTGGTCGGCCATGGTCAGATCCCCTCGAACAGCGCGGTGGACAGATAACGTTCGGAGAACGAGGGCACGATCGCCAGGATCGTCTTGCCCGCGCTTTCCGGTCGCTTGCCGATCTCGATCGCGGCCGCAATCGCCGCGCCCGAGGAGATACCGCCGGGAATGCCCTCGTTGCGGGCCAGCGCGCGCGAGGTCTCGATGGCGGTGGTGCTGTTGATCTTGACGATCTCGTCGATCACGGACCGGTCGAGAATGTCGGGCACGAAGCCGGCGCCGATGCCCTGGATCTTGTGCGGCGAGTGCTGGCCGCCCGACAGCACCGGGCTCTCCTCCGGCTCGACCGCGACGACCTTGAGACCGGGCTTGCGCGCCTTCAGCACCTGGCCCACGCCGGTGATGGTGCCGCCGGTGCCGACGCCGGCGACGAACACGTCGATATTGCCCGCCGTGTCGTTCCAGATCTCCTCGGCGGTGGTGCGGCGATGGATGTCCGGGTTTGCGAGGTTCTTGAACTGCTGCGGCATCACCGAGTTCGGCGTCGTCCGCAACAGCTCCTCGGCGGTGGCGATGGCGCCTTTCATGCCCTGCGAAGCCGGCGTCAGCACGATCTCAGCGCCGAGGAACGCGAGCATCTTGCGCCGCTCCACCGACATCGACTCCGGCATCACCAGCTTCAGCTTGTAGCCGCGCGCCGCAGCAACGAAGGCCAGCGCGATGCCGGTATTGCCCGAGGTCGGCTCGATCAGCACGGTGTCGGGCTTGATCACGCCGGCCTGCTCCATCGCCAGGATCATGCCGACGCCGATCCGATCCTTCACGCTCGCGGCGGGATTGAAGTATTCCAGCTTGGCGAGGATGGTCGCCTTGACGCCATGTTGCTCCGGCAGCTTTCGCAACCGCACAATCGGCGTATTGCCGAACGCGTCGACAATTGAATCAAATACGCGCCCGCGTCCGGGACGCTGTGCTGACGACTCCATGAAATCACTCCTCTGCGCGCCCCGCGCGACGTCGACAACGATTCCGACCATCTTCAGCGAGCCTGTTGCGCTGCGCAAGCACGTTTGCGCGATCTTAGGACGATCGCGGCGCACAACAAGTCGTGGCTAAATTGCGAAAAACCAACGCATTTGTGTTGCGACAAGGTCAATAAACTCGGTGTATGCTTGATTGCAGCCGGACGAAGATTCACGGTGCAGGTCGACTGCAACCCGGGCGGACATCAGCAAGATGTCATCTTCGGAGTGATACAATCGGGGCGTTCGTGCCAAACGACAGCACCGTTGTAGAATAGACATAAGAACAGACCACCCAAACAAACTCTTTGTGTGACGGACTTGATATCCGCGAAAGTTGGACTCGTCGGAATAGACCCGTTCGAACGCGACTCGTTCGAAATCGACCCTTTTCGAAATTGACGTCGTTCAAGCAGAGATCGCCAACAAAGAGATCGTCCAGGAGGTCAATATGTCAGCACTCGCTGATCTCGTGTCGACCGCAACCGCACGCCCGAATCCTCGCGGCTGCGATCTGCCGACATGCCCGGTCTGCGCCGACTCCATGATTGCCGCGGAGGCGTCGGCATATTTGGCTGACAATGCGATCAGCTATCTCTGGACCTGCGACACCTGCGGCTATGGCTTCGTCACCAAGCACTCCGTGAAAAGCCGCTTCGTGTGCAACTGAACGGTCTGCAACTGAACGGCGCCAGGGCGAGAGAGTTCCGCGACGTGATGTCGCGGCCGTTCCGTCGCTGAGGATAACGCGACCGTCGGGCAGGTCGGCAATGCATGATCAGCACAATTTCAAGAGGGCCGGCGCATAGGGCCGGGCTCACAACGAGCTGGCGGCCTTCACCTGAAGCGGCTGTCAGCCGGCGCGCGGGGCGATGTCGCCGCGCGCCCAATCGGCCTTGGTGCGCTCGTAGAATTCCGTGAAGCGCCCTTGTGCGATCGCCGCGCGCATCCCGGCCATCAATTGCTGGAAGTAGGCAATGTTGATTTCCGACAGCAGCGTGGCGCCGAGCGCCTCGCCGGCCTTGATCAGATGATGCAGATAGGCGCGGGCATAGCTGCGCGCCGCCGGCCACGGGCTCTCCTCATCCAGCGGCCTGTCATCGTCGGCATGACGCGCATTGCGCAGGTTCACCGGCCCGAAGCGTGTGTAGGCGACGCCGTGGCGGCCGTTGCGGGTCGGCAGCACGCAGTCGAACATGTCGATGCCGCGCCGGACCGACTCCAGGAGATCGTCAGGCGTGCCGACGCCCATCAGGTAGCGCGGACGGTCGGCCGGCAGCACCGGCGCGGTCGCCTCGATCATCTCGAGCATGACCGCCTGCGGCTCGCCGACGGCCAGGCCGCCGATCGCATAGCCGTGGAAGCCGATGTCGACCAGCGCCTGCGCGCTGGCGACGCGCAGTGCGGGCACATCGCCGCCCTGCACGATGCCGAACAGCATGTAGCCTGCCGGCGCACTCTCGAACGCGCGGCGGCAGCGTTCGGCCCAGCGCAGCGACAGCCGCATCGCGCGCTCGATATCGTCGCGCTCGGCCGGCAGCCGCACGCATTCGTCGAGCTGCATCGCGATGTCGGAGTTGAGCAGGCGCTGCACCTCGATGGCGCGCTCCGGTGACAGCTCGATTTTCGCCCCGTCGATGTGCGAGCGGAACGTCACCGCCTGCTCGGTCACCTTGCGTAAACCCGACAGCGACATCACCTGGAAGCCGCCGGAATCGGTCAGCATCGGCCCGCCCCAGCCGGTGAAGCGCTGCAGGCCGCCGAGCGCGGCGATGCGCTCCGCCGTGGGCCGCAGCATCAGGTGATAGGTGTTGCCGAGCACGATGTCGGCGCCGGCCTCGCGGACGTCGCGCCAGTGGATGCCCTTCATGGCGCCGGCGGTGCCGACCGGCATGAAGGCCGGGGTGCGGACCACGCCATGCGGCGTCGTCAGCCGGCCGGTGCGGGCCGCGCCGTCATTGCCGAGCAGTTCGAAATGGTTGGGAAGGTCGCTGGCCGAGGAGCTCATGGCCGGCTTATTGCGTCAGGATGGCCCCCGATTCAACCGCGATGGCGCCGTTTTCGTCCATTTCGGCCGTTGACGGCGGTTCCGACCGCCCCTATGGTCCCGCGCCATGTCGATCTCGACCAAACGCACGACGAAAACCACCAAGCCCACGAGGGCCTCGGGAGGCGTGCGCGCGTAGTCGAACTCGATTGCGACCATCTTCGAACCGAAGCCCCGCCTGATGAAGGTCCGGGGCTTTTTTATTGCCCGAATTTCAACCGGAGACTTGAGACGTGCCCCACGATCCCACCATTGCCATCGTCGGCGTGACCGGCGCCGTCGGCGCCGAATTCATCGCCACCCTGGACCGCCGCAACGTCCGCGTCGGCCAGCTCAAGGCGCTGGCGAGCGCCCGCTCGGCCGGCCAGACCCTGACCTTCCGCGGCCAGACCATCGTGATCGAGGAGCTGACCGAACGCTCCTTCGAGGGCGTCGACATCGCGCTGTTCTCGGCCGGCGGCGGCATTTCCAAGAAGTTCGCGCCGATCGCCGTGCGCTCCGGCGCCGTCGTGGTGGACAATTCCTCGGCCTTCCGCATGGATCCGAACGTGCCGCTGGTGATCCCGGAGATCAACGCCCGCCGAATCCGCGACCACAAGGGCATCATCGCCAATCCAAACTGCGCGGCCATCACGGCGCTGGTGCCGCTGTGGCCGATCCATCAGAAGAATCGCATCAAGCGCGTGATCATCTCGACCTATCAGGCCGCCAGCGGCGCCGGTGCGGCGGCGATGGACGAGCTGGTGCAGTCGACCCGCGCGAGCCTCAACGGCCAGATCTATGCGCCCAAGGTGATGCCGCATCCGTTCGCCTTCAACCTGTTCAGCCACAACACCGCCATCGATCCCGAGACCGGCTACAACGACGAGGAAACCAAGGTCATCAACGAGACCCGCAAGATCTTTGAGGACGAAGGCATCGCCATCGGCGTCACCTGCGTCCGCGTGCCGGTGCTGCGCGCCCATTGTGAATCCATCAACTTCGAATGCGAGAAGCCGATCTCGGAGGACGACGTCCGCCGCATCCTGGCGACCGCGCCCGGCGTGCGCGTGGTCGACGACCGCGCCAAGAACTACTTCCCGATGCCCGTCGACGCCTCCGGCCAGGACGACGTGCTGGTCGGTCGCATCCGCAAGGATCTGTCCGATCCGTCAGGCCACTCGATCGCGATGTTCGTTGCCGCCGATCAGCTGCTCAAGGGCGCTGCGCTCAATGCGGTGCAGATCGCCGAGCTCCTGCCCGAGCGGGCGATGGCGTAGCTCTCAGGGCGAACTTGCAGGGTGGGCCTTTTGCCCACCCTACGGCTCGACGATGCGCTCGTCTGGCTGACGAAACAACAGGCACGCATCGCCATACGAATAGAAGCGATAGCCGCTGCGGATCGCATGCGCATAGGCCGCGTGCATCGTCTCCAAGCCGGCGAAGGCTGAGACCAGCATGAACAGCGTCGAGCGCGGCAGATGGAAGTTGGTCATCAGGATATCGACCGCGCGGAAGCGATAGCCGGGCGTAATGAAGATCGACGTCTCCGCCTCGAACGGCGCGATCGTGCCGTCGGGCTGCGCCGCGCTCTCCACGAGCCGCAGCGACGTCGTGCCGACCGCGACGATGCGGCCGCCCTTGGCGCGCGCCTCGTTCAATGCGGCCGCCGTGTCCGGCGTGAGACTACCCCACTCCGCATGCATGCGGTGGCCTTCGGTGTCATCGACCTTCACGGGCAGGAACGTGCCGGCGCCGACATGCAGGGTGACACGCTGCAGCCCGACGCCGCGCTCGCGCAGCCGCTGCTCCAGCGTCGGCGTGAAATGCAGCCCAGCCGTCGGCGCAGCCACCGCGCCCTCTTTGGCCGCGAACATGGTCTGATAATCTGTCGCGTCCTGCTCGTCTGCGGGCCGCTTGCCGGCGATGTAGGGCGGCAGCGGCGGCCGGCCGAGATCGGCGATCGCTTGGTCGAGCGCGGGCCCATGGAACACAAAGGACAGCGTCAGCTCGCCCTCCTCGCCCTTGGCCTCGACGGTGGCGTCGAGATGGCCGAGCAGGCAGACCTTGCCCTCGTTGCCGAACCGGATCGTATCGCCTGGCGCGAGCTTCTTGGCGGGCCGCACCAGCGCCTGCCAGCGCGAGCCGTCGAGCCGCTTGATCAGGGTCGCCTCGATCTTCGCCTCGGTCTCGCGGCTGATGCGCCGACCGGACAGCTGCGCCGCGATCACCTTGGTGTCGTTGACGACGAGCTGATCACCGGGCTCCAGCCAGTCCGGCAGGTCGGCGACCGTGCGGTCGCGCAGGACACCGTCGCCCTGCACCACCAGCATGCGCGCGGACTCGCGCGGGCTCGCCGGGCGGAGCGCGATGTTTTCGGGGGGAAGATGGAAATCGAACAGGTCAGTGCGCATCGTCGTTCTGGGACGACCATCGGCCCTTCATTCCGGGGAGCGTGCGACAGCACGCGTCGCGAAGGATGAAGGCCCGACTGTCTGCCTCATGGTGCGAGACGCCTGCTGCGCACGCGCCTCACCGTGAGGATCGCAAAGTCTAAGCCGCGTCGGCGGCCATGTAGGCCTTCACGATCTTGTCCGGGTTCTGCACCGGCTCGCCGCGCTTGATCTTGTCGACGTTCTCCATGCCCTCGGTGACCTTGCCCCAGACCGTGTACTGCTTGTCCAGGAAGCGGGCGTCGTCGAAGCAGATGAAGAACTGGCTGTCGCCAGAATCAGGATTGGCCGCACGCGCCATCGAGGCGGTGCCACGAACATGCGGCTCGGCGTTGAACTCGGCCTTCAGCTTCTTGCCGGAGCCGCCGGTGCCAGTGCCCTGCGGGCAGCCGGTCTGCGCCATGAAGCCGTCGATGACGCGGTGGAAGACGATGCCGTCGTAGAAGCCCTCGCGGACGAGCTCCTTGATGCGCGCGACATGGCCGGGCGCGAGATCGGGACGCATCTCGATCGCGACGGGCCCCTGAGTGGTCTCGAGGATCAAGGTATTTTCGGTCACAGCCATTCTGGTCTCTCGGTTTTGTAGAATTGACGGGGGTCAGGACAAAGCAAATCCTGGGTCTGAAATGTCGCGGCGCCTTCCCATGTGCGGCCGTCACCCCTACTGACGGCAATCCGAGCACGACGAGGCCCGCGATGCTGGCCCAGAATAGACCCAATGCGCTTAAAGCTGAAGCCACCGGCCCTGTCGATGTGACGGGGCGGCAGAATCGCCATGCCTCCGCGACGTGGCAAAAGGTTCCTTAAGGCCCGGGGGAACCCGGGCGCGAGACCCGGGCATGCCCCCGCTCTGCCTGCCTACTTGATGTCCGAGGCGACCTGAACCTTCACCATCTTGTCCGGATCGGTGACGGCACCGCCCGACGAGCCCGGAGGCGCCTTCTTGAGCTTGTCGACGACGTCCATGCCCTGCACGACCTCGCCGATCACGGTGTATTGGCCGTTGAGGAAGGACGCATCGCCGAAGCAGATGAAGAACTGCGAGTTGGCAGAATCGACGCTGTCGCCCCGGCGCGCCATGCCCACGGTGCCGCGCTTGAACGGCGTGCTCGAAAACTCCTGCTTCAGGTTCGGGTACTTCGAGCCGCCGGTGCCATTGAAGTTCTGGCCGTCGCCGGTCTGCGCCATGAAGCCGTCCATGACGCGGTGGAACGGCACGTTGTTGTAGAAGCCCTCGCGCGCCAGCGTCTTCAGTCGCTCGGCATGCTGTGGCGCCAGATCGGTGCGCAGCTTGATGATGATGCGGCCCTTGGTGGTGTCGATGACCAGGGCATTCTGCTTGTCGAGGCCGGCAGGCAGCGACTGGGCCAGCGCCGGCAACGCGAACACGAGAGCAAAGACGAAAGCGAGAGCGCGGATCATGGCAACTCCGATGACATGAGACGATGAGGAGAGGAAGGCACCGCCGGAAGCGGCCGGTGCCCGAAGGATCACTTGAACTTGGCCTTGAGACTTTCGGCCACCGACGGCGGCACGAAATGCGAGATCTCGCCGCCCATGGCGGCGATCTGGCGAACCAGCGTGGCCGCGATCGGACGGACACCCACCGAGGCTGGAACGAACACCGTCTGGACCTGCGGTGCCATGGTCTGGTTCATGCCGGCCAACTGCATCTCGTAGTCGAAATCGGTGCCGTCGCGCAGGCCCCGGATCATCATGATCGCACCGGCCTCTTGCGCGGCGGTGACGGTCAGATTGTCGTAGGTCGAAGCCTCGAAGCCGCAGCCCGCCGCGGCTGCGACGGGACCGAAGATCTCTTGCGCCATCGCCAGCCGCTCCTCGGTCGAGAACAGCGGCTTCTTGCCGTGATGCACGCCGACCGCGACGATCAGGCGATCGCAGAGATGAACGGCCTGCCGGACCACATCGAGATGGCCGTTGGTGACGGGATCGAACGAGCCCGGATAGAGCGCAATGCGTTGCATGCGCCCGTCCTATACCGCCCGGAACAGGCCGGCAAGCCGCCGTCAGGCCCGCTGGCGTGGCTGTGATGGGCAAAGAGCGGCCGAGAGACCGCACCGCAATGAAATGGGTTGCGACACCGGGGAGCCGGAACTGTGGTCGGCTACCGCGATTGTTTCATCGGAACTCGGGACACGAAACACGCTCGCGCCGAGACGAAACCAATTCGCCCGTTCCGCGAAGACGTCTCGAAACCCGAACTGATTATCAAATCCTTAACGAACAACGGGCCGAACGGCCCGGACAGGGGACCGTCATGATCAAAGCGCTATCTGCAGTCGCAGCGGCCGGCTTGGTGGCTGCCGGCATCACCCTCCTGCCCGGCTTCGCTCCTCAGGTCGAAGCCAGCGTGCCGCGTCCGCTCGCCAAGGCGGACCGCCTGGACATTCGACCGATCGGCCGCGACTGCTCGCAGCAGGCCTGGCCGAACTTCGAAGCGGGCTGCCTGCGCAGCGCCGGAACCCGGGGGACCATTCGTGAGGCGCGGATCATTGAAGTCGACCGGACGCAGTGAGGAGAGAGCGAATAGCCCGAAACCTGATTCGTCCCTATTCGCTGCTCCCTATTCGCCATTCGCCGGCTCGCTGGCCCCGTTGCCGTTCTCGGCCTCCTCGCCGATATGCTCCACCGACACGACATGCTCATCATCGGCGGTGTCGAACACGATGACGCCCTGGGTCGAGCGTCCCGCGATGCGGATGCCGTCGACGGGGCAACGGATCAACTGCCCCTTGTCCGTCACCAGCATGATCTGATCGCCATCCTCGACCGGGAATGAGGCGACGAGCTTGCCGTTGCGGTTGTTGACGGACATCGCGACGATGCCTTTGCCGCCGCGGCCGGTGGTGCGGTACTCGTAGGACGAGGTGCGCTTGCCGTAGCCGTTGACCGAGACGGTCAGCACCACCTGCTCCTGCGCCGACATCTCGACATAGCGTTCCTGCGACAGCTGGATCGCGCCAGCGGCCGCCTCCTCGCCCTCGGTCTCGACCGGCTCCTCGGTGGCAGCATCGCCCGACATCGCCCGGCGCATCTTCAAGTACGCCGTACGCTCGTCCGAGGTCGTTTCGACATGGCGCAGGATCGACAGCGAAATCACCTTGTCGCCGCCGGCGAGCGCGATGCCGCGCACGCCCATCGAGGTCCGCCCGGTGAAGACGCGCACGTCGGTGACGGGGAATCGGATGCACTGCCCGCCCGACGCCGTGAGCAGCACGTCGTCACGCTCGGTGCAGATCTGCACGTTGACGATCTCCTCGCCCTCGTCGAGCTTCATCGCGATGATGCCGGAGCGGCGCACGTCGACGAAATCCGACAGCTTGTTGCGGCGGACGTTGCCGCCGGTGGTGGCGAACATCACGTCGAGATTGGCCCAGGAGGATTCATCCTCCGGCAGCGGCATGATCGTGGTGATGCGCTCGCCCTGCTCCAGCGGCAGGATGTTGATCAGCGCCTTGCCGCGCCCGTTGGGCGCCGCGATCGGCAGCCGCCAGACCTTCTCCTTGTAGACCTGGCCGCGCGACGAGAAGAACAGCACCGGCGTGTGCGTGGAGGCCACGAACAGCCGGCTGACGAAATCCTCCTCGCGGGTCTGCATGCCCGAGCGGCCCTTGCCGCCGCGGCGCTGCGCCCGATAGGCCGACAGCGGCACGCGCTTGGTGTAGCCGGCATGCGACACGGTCACGACCATGTCCTCGCGCTGGATCAGGTCCTCGTCCTCGACCTCGCCTTCCTGCTCGGCGATCACGGTGCGGCGCGGCGTGCCGAACTCCGCCTTGATCGCGGCGAGCTCGTCCTTGATGATCCCCTGCACCCGCGCCCGCGAGCGCAGGATGTCGAGATAGTCGTTGATCTCGACCTTGAGCTTGTCGAGCTCGTCGGAAATCTCTTCACGGCCGAGCGCGGTCAGGCGCTGCAGACGCAGGTCGAGAATCGCCTTGGCCTGCTCGAACGACAGCCGGATGGTGCCGTCCTCGGCGAGGCGATGGCGCGGATCGTCGATCAGCGTGATGATGGCCTCGACGTCGCGCGCCGGCCAGTCGCGCGACATCAACGCCTCGCGCGCGGTCGCAGGATCGGGCGAGGTCCTGATGACCCGGATGACCTCGTCGATATTGGCCACGGCCACGGCGAGGCCGACCAGGATGTGGGCGCGGTCGCGCGCCTTGTTGAGCAGGAACTTGGTCCTGCGCGTGACGACACGCTCGCGGAACGCGACGAAGATCGTCAGCAGGTCTTTCAACGTCATCGTCTGCGGGCGGCCGCCGTCGAGCGCCAGCATGTTGGCGGCGAAGCTCGTCTGCAGCGGCGTGAACTTGTAGAGCTGGTTGAGCACGACGTCCGGCACGGCGTCGCGCTTCAGCTCGACGACGACGCGGTAGCCGTCGCGGTCGCTCTCGTCGCGCAGGTCGGCAACGCCTTCGACCTTCTTCTCGCGCACCAATTCGGCGATGCGCTCGACCATCGTGGCCTTGTTCACCTGGTAGGGAATCTCGGAGATGATGATCGCCTCGCGATCCTTGCGGATCGTGTCGATCGTCACCTTGCCGCGCATCATGATCGAGCCGCGGCCCAGATGATAGGCCGAGCGGACGCCGGCGCGTCCAAGAATGATGCCGCCGGTCGGGAAATCCGGCCCCGGAATGATGTTGATGAGCTCGTCGATCGTGAGCGCCGGATTGTCGATCAGCGCGATGCAGGCATCGATCACCTCGCCGAGATTGTGCGGCGGGATGTTGGTGGCCATGCCGACCGCGATGCCGCCGGCGCCATTGACCAGCAGGTTCGGATATTTGGCCGGAAGAACCGACGGTTCCTTGTCCGAATTGTCGTAGTTCGGCTGGAAGTCGACGGTGTCCTTGTCGATGTCGTCGAGCAGCGGGATCGCCGACTTGGCGAGCTTCGCTTCGGTGTATCGGTAGGCGGCCGGCGGATCGCCGTCGACGGAGCCGAAATTGCCCTGGCCGTCGATCAGCGGCACGCGCATCGAGAAGTCCTGCGCCATGCGCACCATGGCGTCGTAGATCGACTGGTCGCCATGCGGATGGTATTTACCGATGACGTCACCGACCACGCGCGCGGACTTGACGTATTTCTTGTCGGGCGTGTGCCCCTGCTCGTACATCGAATAGAGGATGCGCCGATGCACCGGCTTCAGGCCGTCGCGCGCATCGGGCAGCGCTCGCGACACGATCACGCTCATCGCGTAATCGAGGTAGGAGCGCTTCATCTCATCGAGGATGGAGACGGGACGAATGTCGGAAGGTCCGCCCGGCT
This sequence comes from Bradyrhizobium sp. SZCCHNR1017, assembly GCF_032381375.1. NCBI lineage: Bacteria > Pseudomonadati > Pseudomonadota > Alphaproteobacteria > Hyphomicrobiales > Nitrobacteraceae > Bradyrhizobium > Bradyrhizobium sp. SZCCHNR1017. The sequence goes on from NZ_JAUHIR010000001.1 coordinate 731,402, forward strand.
CGCCGGGCTTCTCATCTTCTTTATCGGACAAAGGGGATACCGGTCGGTTTTGACACGCGAAAATCGCTTGGAATCATATAGCGCATCGCGTCACGGCAGGCCACCCCTTGACGCACCGGCAAGACGGATTTTTTGGCCGCATTTCCAGCGACTTAACGAGGTCTTACGCTGCGACCGACGGTGCCCCGGACGCCCCCCCGCGGACTGGACTTCAGCCGTGCCGCCGCACTTGTTTTCCCGCCTCAGCGCCGCAGTTGCAGAGAGACTGCCAGCGGCGCGCGAGAGCCGTTGATTCTTCAGCAAAATCCGTTTGTCCGGCGAAACGATCTCGCGAACCGGGCTCGTCATGTGCGATAGCGCAGCGCGTCGACCAGCACCGTGAACGCGGATGTGGGCTGCCGGCGGCTGGGAAAATACAGATGATAGCCGGCAAACGGCGCGCACCAGTCTTCCAGGACGCGAACGAGCTTGCCTCGCGCAAGGTCGTCCCGGACCTGATCCTCGGGCAGATAAGCGAGCCCGAGCCCGGCGCGCACCGCGTTCATGCGCATCGCGATGTTGTTGAACACCAGTTGCCCGTCCACGCGCACCTTCAGCGCGCGTCCACGCTTTTCGAACTCCCACGCATAGATCCCGCCCAGGGTCGGAAGTCGGATGTTGATGCAATTGTGGTCCGTGAGATCCTGCGGCTTCCTTGGCCGCGACCGCACGGCGAAATAGGCCGGTGAGCCGACCACGGCCATGCGCAGGTCCGGCCCGATCCTGACGGCGATCATGTCCTTGGCGACCTGCTCGCCGAGGCGGACACCCGCATCGAATCTCTCGGCGACGATATCGGTCAGTCCATAGTCGGTCACGACCTCGACCTTGATGTCGGGATACAGCGGAAGCAGCTTTTTCAGCGCCGGCCAGAGCACGGAGTCCGCGGCATGCTCTCCCGCCGTGATCCGGATCGTGCCGGCGGGCCTGTCGCGCAATTCCCTCAACCCCGCCAGTTCCGTTTCGATCTCATCGAACCGGGGTCCGATGCTCCGCAGCAGACGTTCACCGGCGGCCGTCGGGGCGACGCTGCGCGTCGTGCGCGCCAGCAGCCGCACGCCGAGCCGGGCCTCCAGATTGCGAAGGGCATGGCTGAGCGCCGACTGGCTGACGCCGAGCCTGGCAGCCGCCCGCGTGAAGCTTCCCTCCCGGGCGACAGCGAGGAAACCAAGGACGTCGTTCAGGTTCTCGCGCAGCATTCATGATTCCATTTCATAAAAGTATGCGCATTCTAGCCTCTAATGTTATCGCGGTCACAGCCTTAGGTTCAGCCCGGACGGCAAGGTTGACGACGCGTGATGCCGGCGTTGACCGGGACGGACAGGAGAACCGGATGAAGAAGAGAACCCTGGGCAAGAGCGGCCTCGAAGTGTCGGCCATCGGCTTCGGCTGCATGGGCCTGAACTTCGGCTACGGTCACGCGCTCGAGAAGGACGACGCGGTCAACCTTATCCGCGCCGCCTTCGATCGCGGCGTGACATTTTTCGACACCGCCGAAATCTATGGACCGTTCACGAATGAGGAGCTGGTCGGCGACGCCCTGGCTCCCGTTCGGGACAAGGTGGTCATCGCCACCAAGTTCGGCTTTGCGATCGACCCGGCGACCGGCCGGTCATCAGGGATGAACAGCCGCCCCGAGCGCATTCGCGCGGTCGCGGAGGCATCCCTGAAGCGGCTCAAGACCGATCGCATCGATCTGTTCTATCAGCACCGCGTCGATCCGGACGTGCCGATCGAGGACGTCGCCGGCGCGGTCAAGGATCTCATCGGGCAAGGCAAGGTCAGGCACTTCGGCCTGTCCGAGCCCAGCGCCCAGACCGTACGGCGCGCGCATGCCGTCCAGTCCGTTGCCGTGCTCCAGAACGAGTATTCGCTGTGGACCCGAGGTCCCGAGAGCAACGGCATCATTCAGGCATGCGAGGAGCTCGGCATCGGCCTGGTGCCCTATAGTCCCCTGGGAAAAGGCTTTCTGACCGGCGCGATGAACGAGACGACCACGCTGGCCGACAACGACTTCCGCAGCACCCTGCCGCGCTTCACGCCCGCGGCGATGAAGGCCAACCAGGCGCTGGTCGATCTCCTCAAGCAGATCGCCGAACGCAAGGCATCCACGCCGGCCCAGATCGCGCTCGCCTGGCTGCTCGCGCAAAAGCCGTGGATCGTTCCCATTCCGGGCACGACCAAGCTCCATCGCCTCGACGAGAATCTCAAGGCCGCCGACGTCGAGCTCACTGCGGACGATCTCGCCCAGATGGAGCAGGCCGCAGTTGCGATCAAGGTTGAGGGAGAACGCTATCCCCCGCACCTGATGGCGACAACAGGGCGGTAGAACCCCTCTCCCACATCACCGGGCACTCCCATCGTGAGCGCCCGAAACCACCTGGAGGCGACGCGCCGCCGGCGGCGCGTACACCCCACAGCTTCACCGAGATCGCGCCTTCTCCTTCACACCAAGGCGCGCCCTGAATTTCAGAACGGAATGTCGTCGTCCATGTCGCTGTTGCGTCCGCCACCGCCCGCCGAAGCAACCGCGCGGCGCGGCGGCGCCATCGACGGACCGCTGCTGCCGAAATCACCGCCACCCATGTCATCGGAGAAGCTGCCGCCACCGCCGCCCCGGCCATCGAGCATCGTCAGGGTGGAGTTGAAGCCCTGCAGCACGACCTCGGTCGAGTACTTCTCGACACCGCTCTGATCGGTCCATTTGCGGGTCTGCAGCGCGCCCTCGATGTAAACCTTGGCGCCCTTCTTCAAATACTGCTCGGCGACCTTGCAAAGACCTTCGTTGAAGATCACCACGCGGTGCCACTCGGTCTTTTCCTTGCGCTCGCCTGTCGCCTTGTCGCGCCACGTTTCCGACGTCGCAATGCTCAGATTGGCGATCGGCCGCCCATCCTGCGTGCGCCGGATCTCGGGGTCCTTGCCGAGATTGCCGACCAGAATCACCTTGTTCACACTACCCGCCATCACCACTCTCCCGCGGTTCTCGATCATCGGACCGGCCGTCCACACCGGCCTCACGGCGTCCGGTGGCTAACCCTTCCTCTCGCGGCGGACCCTATACGGTTGCCGCGCGGTCCACCCGCCCTGTCCATTGCTTATCCACATATAGCAGGCGGAAGGCCATTGTTCCAGTTTTGTTCGCGCGCATATGTCTACAACCGTGCGTCGAGTTCCACGGAACTCGATGGAACCGCAAGTTCTCGCAATGGAACCCGGAAAAAGTTCCCTTATTCACGAAAAAGGGATTAACTTTCATTAAGTTAGCCGGCCTCACTTCCTCCTCGGCTGTGGCTTTTGGGAGACGGTATCCAGGGTTGAATCGCGTATATTTGAGGATGGATTGGGGCCGCAAGCGTGGTCGCACCAACTTCACAGACGAGCGTCTCCGGGGACCATTTTGGAGACGCCCAACGCGGGAGACTTGGGATGAAACGAATTTTTCTCGGAGCTGTCAGCTTGATGGTTTTGGGGGCGCTGACGCCGGCGGGAGCCGCCGATCTCGCCGCCCGCCCGTACACGAAGGCCCCGGTGATGGCGCCGGCGCCGCTTCCGACCTGGGCCGGCTTCTACCTCGGCCTGCAGGGCGGCGGCGGCTGGGGCCGCAGCAACGAGACCTTCTTCGGGGCGCCGAATACGGCGATCTTTGCCGGCACCCAGAACTATGACACCAGCGGCGGCTTCGTCGGCGGTGTGGTCGGCTACAACTGGCAGGTCGACAACATCGTGTTCGGTCTCGAGGGCGACTATCACTGGGCCGACATCAACGGCCGGTCGGGCGTCGTCAACGCCGGTCTCGGCGATACCTACTTCACTAGGCTGCGCGGCTTCGGCGACATCAAGGGCCGCCTCGGCTGGGCTGCGGGTCCGGCGCTGTTCTTTGTCAGCGGCGGCGCTGCCGTCGGCGATCTCCAGCACCGCTACGACGCGGCGCTCAATGGTGGCGCGGCCAATAGCTTCGCTCAGAACAACTGGCGCTGGGGCTGGACGATCGGTGCCGGCGCCGAGTACATGTTCGCGCCGAACTGGTCGGCCAAGGTCGAATACAACTATCTCGACTTCGGCAAGAGCTCGATTCAGTACAGCGCGGTTCCGACCAACCGCTCCGAGTGGAGCGACACCGTGCACACCGTCAAGGCGGGCGTCTCCTATCACTTCGGCGGCCCGATCGTGTCGCGCTACTGATTGCACGCAAAAAGCGAATATGTCGAAAGGCCGGCCTCGCGCCGGCCTTTTTTGTGTGCCAGAACCGGCACTTGCCGAGCCGTTGTGTCCTTTGGGTGACGGCTTTTTACGGCGGAAGGAGCTATCAACGTCCGGCGGGTGGGCGTTGGTGAGAGCGTGCGTGCGGGCGTCGGACGTGGTTTGGGGAATGCGATGAGAAGGCTGTTGCTGGGGGCGACAACTTCGCTGGCGCTGGGGATTGCGCCGGCCATCGCTGCCGATCTGCCCGCGCGCACCTTCACCAAAGCGCCTGCGATGATCACGACGATCTATGATTGGAGTGGCTTCTATATCGGCCTGAATGCCGGCGGCGCAGCGGCCCGCACCTGCTGGACCAACAAGGTCAGCTTTGCCGGCGTGGCCGCAACCAACGCGGAAGGCTGCCATGATGCGACCGGCGCGCTGGCGGGCGGCCAGATCGGCTATCGCTGGCAGGCTGGCGGCTGGGTGTTCGGCATCGAAGGTCAAGGCAACTGGGCCAACCTCAAGGGCAGCAACACCAGCCAGTTCGCCCCGGCCGTGACCAACCAGACCAAGATCAACGGCATCGGCGTGTTCAGCGGCCAGATCGGCTATTCCTGGAACAACGTGCTCTGGTACGTGAAGGGTGGCGCCGCGGTCGCGGGTGAGAAGTACAACGGCCTCTCCACGGCCACGGGTGTGGTGCTCGACCAGTCCAGCGCCACGCGCTGGGGGGCTGCGGTCGGGACTGGTGTCGAGGTCGGCTTCGCCAAGAACTGGTCGGTCGCAGCCGAATACGAGCACCTGTTCATGGGCAACCGCACCCTCGGCTTCTCGGGTGTTCCCCTTGGAGCTGCGGGCCGGACCGATGCGGTCGGCCAGGACGTCGACATGGCGACGGTCCGCGTGAACTATCGCTGGGGCGGTCCCGTCGTTTCCAAGCACTGACCCTCGAGGGCTGACACTCGGGATCTCACGCGGCGGCGCTTGCCCGGCCTGTCGTCACTCACGCTGTGACACAGCTCCCCCGTCGGCACTGGCAGTCGCCGTCTTTACCCGCGCTTAAGCACGATCGGCACATCCCGCCACGCGGCTCGTCCCGGTCACGAGTTTGGAAAGCAGTCTCCCTTACAACCAGCCACAGGCCACCTTCGCGTGGGCCCGGATCGGAGGGATCCGGAGCGTGGTGTATTGGGACTGGGGAGAGACGAATGCAGAAGACGACCTTGATCTTGACCGCCAGCGCCGCGGCGCTGGGGCTGGCGCCGGCCTCAGCGGCCGACTTCGCGACGCGCCCTTACAGCAAGGCGCCGCCGCCGGCCTATGTCACGCCGCTGCCGAACTGGGCCGGATTCTACCTCGGCGTCAATGGCGGCGCCGACTGGAGCCACAATTGCTGGACGCTCAATCGCGTCGGCGGCGTGCCGGTGGTGCCGACCCAGTCCGAAGGCTGCCACAACGCCTCGAGCGGCCTGGTCGGCGGCCAGGTCGGCTATCGCTGGCAAGCGGCGAGCTGGGTGTTCGGCGTCGAGGCCCAGGGCGACTGGACCGACCTGAAGTCGTCCAATGCGAGCACGGCTGCGCTGGCCGCGGGCATCACCAACACCACCAAGACCGATGCGATCGGCCTGTTCACCGGCCAGGTCGGCTACGCCTGGGGCAACGTGCTCTGGTACGTGAAGGGCGGTGCCGCCGTCACCCACAACAAATACACCGGCACGGCGAATGCGGCCGCGCCCTTCCCGGTCGGCACGCTGCTGGATTCCGCCAGTGAGACCCGCTGGGGCAGCACCGTCGGCACCGGCGTCGAGTTCGGCTTCGCACCGAACTGGTCGGTCGCCGTCGAGTACGATCACCTGTTCATGGGCTCGCGCGACATCACCTTCCCGGCCACCGCAACCGTGCTGTCGCGCGTCGACACCATCAAGCAGGACATCGACATGGCGACCGTCCGGGTGAACTATCGTTTCGGAGCGCCGATGGGCACCCGCTACTGAAGAAAGTCACCGCTCGCACGCATTCGGAAAGGCCGGCCGTCGCGCCGGCCTTTTTCGTGTCAACAGCCCGGCAGCGTCGCGGCTTTTTCGTGCTAAATATATGATTTATAACGCTTTTTCATTTCTGTGGCGGGCGCGTTACAGCCTCTCCGGGATGCCCTGTGTATGACTTGCCCATCGCTTGTCATTCCAACCTCCCGGGGGAGAATTTGATGAAGAAGTTGCTTGTGATCACGACGGCGCTCGTCGGCATCGCATCCGCCACATCCGCGTCGGCGGCCGACATGGCGGCCCGCCCGTACACCAAGGCGCCGCCGATGATGGTTGCCATCAACGACTGGAGCGGCTTCTACCTTGGCATCAACGGCGGCTACGGAACGAGCCGCAATTGCTGGACGCTCGTGAATGGCCCAGCCGAGGGCTGCCATAACGCCACCGGCGGCACGATCGGCGGTCAGTTCGGCTATCGCTGGCAGATGGGCTCGGTCGTGTTCGGCCTCGAGGCGCAGGGCAACTGGGCCGACCTCACCGGCAACAACGTCAGCCCGGTGTTCGCGCCCGATCGCAACCGCACCAAGCTCAGCGCCTTCGGCCTGTTCACCGGCCAGATCGGCTATTCCTTCGACAATGTCCTGCTCTACGCCAAGGGCGGCGCGGCCGTCACCGACACCAAGTACGAGATCTTTTCCGGCGTGATCAACACCGTGCTGGCTACCACGACCGTGCACAAGTGGGGCGCGTCCGTCGGCGCTGGCGTCGAATACGCCTTCTCGCCGGGCTGGTCGGTGGGCTTCGAGTACGACCACCTGTTCATGGGCAACACGAACGTCCCGTTCCGCGGTGCGGTGTTCACCCAGACCGACACCATCAAGCAGGACGTCGACCTGTTCACGGCGCGCCTGAACTACCGCTTCGGCGGTCCGGTCGTCGCCAAATACTGATTGATCGTTCGACAACCGAAAGTTCCAAAGGCCGGCGCAAGCCGGCCTTTTTGTTGCTCAGAAGCCGCCTTTGCCGCCCTGCAACACTTGGAACCAAGCATTTGAGTTACATGAACAATCTGGAACTCCCCCGTAGAAACGCGGTTTGGCCGCGAGTGTGTCTTCAGGGTGACGGTAATCCGTACGGAACCGGGCTATAGGAACCTCGTCAACTTGAACGGGTGAGTCTGTTTCGTGCGTAAGCTTATCGGTGCGATGCGGACTTCGAGGAATAAAAAACTGGAGACTGGAATGAAGAAGATCCTGCTCGCGACCGTGGCCTTGGCCGCCCTGGCCGCTCCCGCTGCCGCCGCTGATCTTGCCGCGCGCCCGACCTACACCAAGGCCCCGGTTCTCGCGCCGGTGCTGACCTGGACCGGTTTCTACATCGGTGCCATGGGCGGCTATGCCAACGAGGATGCTGACTTCGCGGCCATGAAGGGCGGCTTCGCCGGCGGCACCGTCGGCTACAACTGGCAGCAGGGTGCTGTCGTGTTCGGCCTCGAGGCCGACGCCGCTTGGGCCGACATCAACGCAAACGTTGGCGCGCTCGGTGTCAACGCCGAGTCCAAGATCCGCGACTGGGGCACTGTCCGCGGCCGCATCGGCTACGCCTTCGGCCCGACCCTGCTGTACGCGACCGGTGGTTACGCCTGGGCCGACAACCGCATCTCGCTGACGGCCCCCGGCTTCGCCGCTGCCGACAGCAAGATCCACTCCGGCTGGACCGTCGGCGCTGGCGTCGAGTACATGTTCGCCCCGAACTGGTCGCTGAAGGGCGAGTACCTCTACAAGAGCTTCGGTGGCGAGAGCTACACCTTCACCGGCCTCGGCACGCTCGCAACCGGCACCCTCAACGTGCATTCCGGTCAGGTCGGCATCAACTACCACTTCTAAGTCTTTGCCTACGGGCCAACGCACACAGCCTTCGCTCTGTCAGAGCGGAGGCTTTTTCTTTGTGGGATCGTGCACAAAACAGTACGGAACCGGCAGTCTCCTGCCAGTCGCTGCCATTCCCTGAGCGCATTGTTGATGATTCGCTGACGGCACTGGAAATCCAGCTCCGTTCTTCCTACGTTCCGACCATACCTTTTCCCCCTGGCGTCCGATGGCCGGCTTCCGGCGAACGCGCCTGCAACGATGGCGCAACTCTGCGCCGTGGGACGATCGTCATGGATGAAGTGCTCAAGGCCAAGCAGCGCGCGCAAGCCAACCAGTCGAGCCTGCGGGCCATCACCATCCGCGGCGCCCGCGAGCACAATCTGAAAAACATCGACGTCGAGATCCCGCGCGACAGGCTCGTCGTCTTCACCGGCCTGTCCGGTTCCGGCAAATCCTCGCTCGCCTTCGATACGATCTATGCCGAGGGTCAGCGCCGCTACGTCGAATCGCTGTCGGCCTATGCCCGTCAGTTCCTCGAGATGATGCAGAAGCCGGACGTCGACCAGATCGACGGCCTGTCGCCGGCGATCTCGATCGAGCAGAAGACGACCTCGAAGAACCCGCGCTCGACGGTGGGCACCGTCACCGAGATCTACGACTACATGCGCCTCTTGTGGGCGCGCGTTGGCGTTCCCTACTCCCCGGCGACCGGCCTGCCGATCGAAAGCCAGACCGTCTCGCAGATGGTCGACCGCGTGCTGGCGATGCCCGAGGGCACCCGCCTCTATCTGCTGGCGCCGGTCGTGCGGGGACGCAAGGGCGAGTACAAGAAGGAGCTCGCCGAATATCTCAAGAAGGGCTTTCAGCGCGTCAAGATCGACGGCACCTTCCATGAGCTCGCCGAGGCGCCCACGCTCGACAAGAAGTTCCCGCACGATATCGACGTCGTTGTCGACCGCATCGTCGTGCGCCCCGACATCGGCCAGCGTCTCGCAGAAAGCTTCGAGACCGCGCTGAAGCTCGCGGAGGGACTCGCCGTGATCGAGTTCGCCGACGCGCCTGCATCGTCATCACCGGGCCGCGCCGAAGGCGCGAGACCCGGTGATCCATCCTCCTCCAAGGAGATGGATGGCCGGGTCAAGCCCGGCCATGACGAGAAGAAGCAAGACGACAAGAAGAAGGTCGCAAAGATCCACGACAAGAGCGGGCCCGAGCGCATCCTGTTCTCGGAGAAGTTCGCCTGCCCGGTCTCCGGCTTCACCATCCCCGAGATCGAGCCGCGGCTGTTTTCATTCAACAACCCCTATGGCGCCTGCCCGGAATGCGGCGGCCTGGGGGTCGAGCAGCACGTCGATGCCGACCTCGTCATTCCCGACAAGGACGTCACCCTGCGCAAGGGTGCGATCGCCCCCTGGGCCAAGTCGTCGTCGCCCTACTACCTGCAGACGCTGACCGCGCTCGGCAAGTTCTACAAGTTCACGCTGGACACCAAGTGGAAGGACCTGCCGAAGAAGACGCAGACCGCCCTGCTGCACGGCTCCGGCGACGACGAGATCAAGTTCACCTATGAGGACGGCGTCCGCGCCTACGACACCAAGAAGCCGTTCGAGGGCGTCATCACCAACATCGAGCGCCGCTTCCGCGAGACCGAGAGCGAGTGGGCGCGCGAGGAGCTCGGCAAATACTTCAATGACGTGCCCTGCGCCGGCTGTAACGGCTACCGCCTGAAGCCCGAGGCGCTGTGCGTCAAGGTCGGCGGCAAGCACATCGGCGAGATCAGCGACCTCTCCGTCAAGGCCGCCGGAGAATGGTTTGCCGAGGTGCCGAAGGCCCTGAACGCGCAGCAGACCGAGATCGCCACGCGAATCCTGAAGGAGATCCGCGACCGCCTCACCTTCCTGCTCGACGTCGGCCTCAACTACCTGACCCTGGCGCGCTCCTCCGGCACGCTGTCCGGCGGCGAGAGCCAGCGCATCCGCCTGGCGTCGCAGATCGGCTCGGGGCTGACCGGCGTGCTCTACGTGCTCGACGAGCCGTCGATCGGCCTGCACCAGCGCGACAATGCCCGCCTGCTCGACACGCTGAAGCGGCTGCGCGACCTCGGCAACACCGTCATCGTCGTCGAACATGACGAGGACGCGATTCGGCTCGCCGACTATGTGCTCGACATCGGTCCCGGCGCCGGCACTCATGGCGGCCACATCGTCGCCGAGGGCACGCCGGCCGAGATCATGCGCAATCCGGCGTCGCTGACCGGCAAATATCTCACCGGCGAGCTCGAGGTCGAGGTGCCCGAGCGGCGGCCGCCGAACCATCGCCGCACCATCAAGGTCGTCAACGCCCGCGGCAACAATCTGAAGAACGTCTCGGCCGAGATTCCGCTCGGCCTGTTCACCGCGATCACAGGCGTGTCCGGCGGCGGCAAGTCGACGCTTCTGATCGACACGCTCTACAAGGCGATCGCACGCAAGCTCAACGGCGCCAACGAGGCAGCCGCGCCGCACGACCGCATCGAGGGGCTGGAGCATATCGACAAGATCATCGACATCGACCAGTCGCCGATCGGCCGCACGCCGCGCTCCAACCCCGCGACCTATACCGGCGCGTTCACGCCGATCCGCGAATGGTTCGCCGGCCTTCCCGAATCCAAGGCGCGCGGCTACGAGCCCGGCCGGTTCTCCTTCAACGTCAAGGGCGGCCGCTGCGAGGCGTGCCAGGGCGACGGCGTCATCAAGATCGAGATGCACTTTTTGCCCGACGTCTACGTCACCTGCGACGTCTGCAAGGGCAAGCGCTACAACCGCGAGACGCTCGACGTGCTGTTCAAGGGCAAGTCGATCGCCGACGTGCTCGACATGACCGTCGAGGAGGCCGCGGAGTTCTTCAAGGCGGTGCCGCGCGTGCGCGACACCTTCGAGACCCTGCGCCGCGTCGGCCTCGACTACATCCATGTCGGCCAGCAGGCCACCACGCTGTCCGGCGGCGAGGCCCAGCGCGTCAAGCTCGCCAAGGAGCTGTCCAAGCGCGCCACCGGCCGCACGCTCTACATCCTCGACGAGCCGACGACGGGCCTGCACTTCCACGACGTCAAGAAGCTCTTGGAGGTGCTGCACGAGCTGGTCGCGCAGGGCAACACGGTGGTCGTGATCGAGCACAATCTCGAGGTCATCAAGACCGCCGACTGGGTCATCGACCTCGGCCCCGAAGGCGGCGACGGCGGCGGCGAGATCGTCGCCTGGGGCCCGCCGGAAGATATCGTCAAGGCGCCGCGCAGCTACACCGGGCAGTTCCTCAAGCCGGTGCTGGAGAAGTCGGCCAAGCCGAAGAAGCGCGGCCGCGGCGCCGCCAGCGAGGCGGCGGAGTAGTTGCCCTCAACTCCCTTGTATCGATCGTCATTGCGAGCGAAGCGAAGCAATCCAGGGCCGCGTACGCGACTCTGGATTGCTTCGTCGCTGCGCTCCTCGCAATGACGCATGTGGTCGATACCGGTTCATCACAGCAAAGCCCGCCGCTCCCTGCAGAGCGGCGGGCTCGATGTTTCTGCAACGAACTCAGATTACCACTGGCGATAATACCCGCTCCACGTGCCGTTGTTGTTGCCGCGCGGGCCGACGTCGCCCTGGGTCGAGCTTGGGGTCGGGTGGTTGGTGCCGTTGTAGCCGGCGCCCCAGCCCGGGCCGTCATACGGGCCCGGCGCGACGGCGACGTAGCCTTCCTCATAGACCGGCCCTGGCGCCCAGGCGAAGGAGTCGCGGTAGGCATAGGTGCTGGTGACCTGGCCGCCATAGCCGTAGCCGCCCGGCCCGTATTCGCCGGCCGAGGCGCCGATCGTGCCGGCGACCAGCGTGACGGCGGTGAGCGCTGCCAATCCAAACGTGCGTGTCATGAACTTGCTCCGTTGTTCCTAATTCATCGAGGAACAAACCATCGTCATGCCCCGGCAGTTCCGCCACCCGCCACAACATGTGTGCGACACAACGTGGCGCTCACGTTGCCGCGATCAGATGATCCAGAATGCTGGTCGCATCATCTCGCAAGCGCCTGGGCGCCCTCTCAGACGACAAACCCGCCGCTCTTGTCCGAGCGGCGGGCTTGATCGGCTCACTTCAGCGCCAGACGGCAACTACCACTGCCGGTAGGCGCCGGTCAGCGTGCCGTTGTTGTTGCCGGACGGGCCGACATCGCCCTGGGTCGAGCCCGGGGTCGGATGGTTGGTGCCGTTGTAGCCGCCGCCCCAGGCCACTGGGCCAGCCACCGGACCCGGCGCGTAGGCCGGCGCCGGCGCTGCGCCATACACCGGCTCGGAATCGGAGGTCTGCGCCGGCGGCACCCAGGCCATGGAGTCGCCGAATCGAGCATAGCCCTGCGCGGACGCGGCGGCGGTGCCGATCACCAGCGTGGCTCCGGCCAGCGCGGCCATCTTGATCGTACGTTGCATGTCTCTCTCCTCGCTTCTGTGCGGGGTCAACCACCGCACGGCGCCAGGCGTTCCCGCAGCGCACACTCACAATAATCGTGATGAAAGGTTGATCGGCCGCCGCACCGAGCCCCCTTGCAGGACTGAGCGAACCCAGCCCCGCAAAAGCTGCCCTGCGGCGCTCAGGCCGCGACGGCGACCGCCCGTGGCCGCGCCACGCCGGTCTTGGTGACTCCCGGCAGCGGCGGCGCCTTCGTGCCGGTCGCATGCGGGAAATACTGCAGCTGCATGGAATGCATGTAGCCGGCTTCCGCGGTCCAGGAGTCGTTCGCCTCGACGATCGGCGTGATCGTGAACAGATCCGAATTGCTCGGCGCAATCGACGTATAGGTCGGGATCGCTGCGCTGAGCCACTCGAGCGGTTTGTAGATCGAGTAGTAGTTGGTATCCTTCAGGACCGGCGCCGGCGGCGGATAGGTACCGAGAATTCCGTTCAGGTTGGCCCAGGCCATCGGCACGATGTCGTTGCTGTTGACCGCCGCGTAATAGGTGTAGCTCTTTGCGAAGGTCGTCGCGAAGCCCGCGTTCCACATCGTCGGAGCCGCGAAGGTGTGCGGCCACAGCGTGAACGTCAGCGACGAGTTCAGCTTCGGCAACTGGTCCTGCAGCCACGCCGTCGCCACCACGGCGAGCGCGCCGCCGAGGCTGTGCCCGGTCACCATCAGTTGCAGGTTCTGCTTGGCCGCAAGGCCGCGCAGATAGTCCAGCAGCGACAGGTCCGTCGTGGGATCGGTGAGCGCGATGACCAGCGCCAGCGCGTCGTTGATTCCGGCGCTGATCTGCAGCGGCGCTCCGGCCTGCTGCGGATAGAGCCACGGCACCTGGAAGACAGCATCGGCATCGGCGAGCACGTTCTCGAACGCGCCGGCGACCGAGCCATCAACATCGGTGCCGCGGAACGCCACCGCGTAGCTGCCGTCGCTGCCTTGCGCGACGTAGGCGAGCACGCCGTTGTTGACCGCCGGGCCCCAGCATAGCGACCACGGACCGTTCGCCGCCCCCGACGGGACGGACTTCAGCATCGCCACGAAATCGCTCGGCTGAACCACATCGAGCGCGTCGTCGATATAGGCGAAGTAGGACAGATACGCTGCAGCAACCTTGTTGAGGGCCATGTGAAATCTCTCTGGCTTGAATGATGAAAACAATTTCGATCAAATCGGGCAGGCAGACCCTGATCCGCCGGCCCACCGGGATGATAGACCGCGTTATCTCCAGGTGCACATCACAACATGTTCAACCCCTGATCATCGAACGTCACCGTGGAGCTGCGACACGCAATGATCGCATCTCATTGCGCGCCGCCCCTCCCATTGCTATGGCGCAGGCTGTCGCAGGACGACACGCCTCGACGATCATCAGCTCCTCGCCACGCTCACCTCGCGCGATGCCCTACTCTCTCGTCATCTTTGATCTCGACGGCACCCTCGCCGACAGCTTCCCGTGGTTTCGCACCCACGTGAACGTCGTCGCGCAGCGCTTCGGCTTTCGTCAGGTGAAGGACGAGGACATCGACGGGCTCCGCCATGCCTCGACCCGTGAGATCCTCGATTTCCTTCAGGTGCCGCGCTGGAAGCTGCCCTTCATCGCGCGCCACGTGCGCCAACTGAAGACGGCGCATGCAGCGAGCATCCCGCTGTTCGCAGGCGTCGACATCATGCTCGACACCCTTGCCGCGAACGGCACCATGCTCGCATTGGTCTCGTCGGACAGCGAGGCCAACGCGCGGCAGAAGCTCGGATCGCGCGCCGGGCTGTTCGCCGATTTCGATTGCTCGGCCTCGGTGTTCGGCAAGGCACGGAAGTTTCGCCGGGTGCTGAAGCGGCTGCGCGTCGACCCGGCAGAGGCCATCGCGATCGGCGACGAGACCCGCGACATCGAGGCGGCGCGTGCCGCCGGCATCGCCTTCGGCGCGGTGACATGGGGCTATGCCGCGGAGCAGGCGCTGCGCGACCACCAGCCGGAGATGCTGTTCACCCGGATGGACGAGATCGTGGAGCGGTTGGTGGTGCCCGCCAGACGAGATTCGTAGCCTGCATCAGCGCCGCCGGCGACATGCAGGGATAGTGACGAGCCTCGATAACCTCACCGCGTCATTGCGAGCGCAGCGAAGCAGTCCAGAGTCTTCGCGCGGCCTCGATTGCTTCGCTGCGCCGCTGCGCTCGCAGTGACGGAGGCTGCAGATGCAACTCCATTTCCGCCACCGGCGGACCTGCTCACCGCCGCAGGAACGCGCCGAATGCGCGCGGACCGTCGCCGACCTTGATCTCTCCGGTGACCTTCAGCGCGGCCACGTCGATGACGCTCAGAATGTTGCTCTCCCAATTGGCGACGATGACGCGCTGGCCGTCGGCGGTCGCCTCGATGCCCTCCGGATAGTCGCCGACGCTAATGCGCTTGAGCGGCTGCAGGCTCGCCAGGTCGAACACGCTGACCGTGCCGTCATACTGGTCGGTGGCGAAGCCCCTGCCCTGCGCCAGCGCCACCGCATAGGGCCGCAAACCGGTCTTGACCCGGCCGATCTCGCGGCGCTCGGCGAGGTCGATCACCGAGACGTCGTTGGAGGCGACATTTGCCGTGTAGGCGCGCTTGCCCTCGGCGTCGATGGTGACACCGAACGGCCGCGTGCCGACCTTGATGGTCGCAAGGCGCTGGCGCGTCGCCGTGTCGATCACCGAGACCATGTCGTCATCGCGGTCGGCGGAGAGCAGCAGCTTGCCGTCTTGTGTCACCGCAAGCCCCGACGGCGAGGCGCCGACCGCGATGCTGCCGGTCACGGTCCGGGTCTTCGCATCGATCACGCGGATTGCGGCGTTGTACCAGTCTGCGACGTAGACCGTCGAACCGTCCGGCGTCACGGCAATGCCGAGCGGCCCGCCACCGACCTCGACCCGTCCAACCACCTTTCGCGCGACAGCGTCGACGACGCTCACGCTCTTGTCGTCCGGGCTCGCCACATAGGCGAAGCGTCCGTCGGCAGCCACCGCGACGCCGGCCGGCTTGCCGCCGATCGGGATCGTCGCCACCGGCTTCGAGGTCGCGAGGTCGACGATCGTCAGATCGTCGCTGAGCTGGTTGGTGACGAAGGCCTCCTCGGCATGGGCACTGGCGCAGCAGACGAGCAAGGCTGCGAGCAGAAACGCTCGAATAGGATCTGGGAGACGATGAGTGGTGCAGCGCCTTGCCTTGTACCCACCTCGCCCCGCTCTTGTCCGCCGTAGCTCGCAGAGCGAAGGCGGATGCGGGGCCGCGACGAGCTTCGCTCGCGCTGAGAGGTCGGATTGCATCGCCAGATGCAATCCGGGTGAGGGGGCACAGGTCCCACCACCCACACCACCCGTTCGGCAGCCCCTTACCCCAACCCTTTCCCCGTAAGAACGGAGAGAGGGAGCGCAGCGCTGACTTGGCGACATGGTCGTATCCAATCAGCTCCCGCTTTCCACCTTCTTCTTCAGTCCTTCGAGCCCGCCCTTGTACAGGCCGGTCACCGCATTGACCGCGGCCTCGTCGTTCAGCTCCGGTGGCGGATCGTTGTTGGGGAAGCCGCGGTAGAACGCGCCGGTCCATTCGACCACGCTGCCCTTGCCGTCCGCACTCGGCGTCACCGCGATGGTCGACGAGTAGTTCGTCACCGGCAGCACCTTCACGTCGACGGCGGTGATACGGTACGAATAGCTCATCTTCTCGGCGTCGTATTTGTAGAGCTCCTCGTCGACGGTAGCGCCGCCCTTCAGGGTCAGCTTGCGCGTGGCGCCAATCTCGTTGCCCTTGTCGCCCGCGGTCTTGTCGACGACGCCGAGCCAGCTCATGTCCTGGAAGTTGCCGATCACGGCCCACACCTTGGCGGGCGCGGCGTTGATCTCGACGTGCTCCTGCACCTTGCGCCGGGTCGGACCATGCGCATCCGCTGTGGTCAGGGCCGTCGTTGCGATCGCGAGCGCCGCCGTCACGGCCAGCGCCTTGCCGAACACCATCCTCATGTCGTTTCCTCAGTCACTCTCATTGGCCGGCGCATCCGGCGCGCGGCGGCGCATCTTTGCACCGCTCCCGATTGTTGCAACAAAAAAGACCGTGTCGTGGCCGATCAATTCGCGCCGCAGCAGCGCTTGTATTTCTTGCCGGAACCGCAGGGACAGGGGTCGTTGCGGCCGACCCTGCCGAACGACGCGAAGGGATTGGGCTGCCGGGCGAAGCTGGTGGACGCGGGCAGCGGAGCCCCGCTCTGCCGGTATTGATGCAGCGTCAGCACCGCCTCGCGGATATTCTGGGGCGCGTTGCGACTGAGATTTCGATATTCGACGGGATCCGGGTTCTCGTCGAGAGTTGCACCGATCATCATCATCAGACCGACCGCAGCCATGGCGACTTCGCCGCCCACCCGCTCATACGCATCGAACCTGTCACGACGCAGGTTCGTGGCCGCCGCGAAGCCGTCGATCCACAGCTCCCAGACGACCTCGCCGTTGAAGCCGTCGATAGGAAAGCGCGGCTGGTACTGCTCCGGATGATGCGCGAGCGTCAGCGCGATCTCCCGGTGATAGTCCATGACCAGCCCGAGCACCTCGTTGGCATGGTCGATGCCGGTGAACACGGAGCGACGGCCCTTGCCGAGCCCGAAGGCCGCCGCGAACCATTCGCCCGGCGGAATCGGCTCAGGGAGCACGAGCAGGCCGGCGATGAAGCCGTCGAGCTCCTCCAGCACCATGGCGCGATCATCCAGGGCCAGGAGCGCCTGTTCGAGCTTGTCGTGGCGACCGATCTGCTCCGGCATGCAGCCCCTCTTCCTTCGCTCCTGTCACGTTCCGAGTCGCCCGACGGGCACGGCGCGCACATGGCCGAGCCACGACGCGGCCGTTTTGACACCAAAACGGCCATGCGCGCAAAACCTAAATTTGCGCACGGGATCAGCGGCATCACCCTTGTCCAGTCCTGCCGTGAAAAATATTCCTGTTTCGCCATTTCGGAATTTCTGTTTTCCTGCATGCGTCCTGTCCTCACGAGAGGGGCGCTTCGCGGTCGTCACGGGCGTGGAGGGCGGGATGCGATGGACGTCACGGGCCCGGCGCTTTTGCGCAGACGACGGGTTTTGTGGCGGACGGCGAAATCGTGTGGTCCTGACCTCCCGAC
Source organism: Bradyrhizobium sp. SZCCHNR1017 (assembly GCF_032381375.1). Taxonomy (NCBI): domain Bacteria; kingdom Pseudomonadati; phylum Pseudomonadota; class Alphaproteobacteria; order Hyphomicrobiales; family Nitrobacteraceae; genus Bradyrhizobium; species Bradyrhizobium sp. SZCCHNR1017. Next base: position 749,089 of record NZ_JAUHIR010000001.1, read on the forward strand.
GCTGAGGTCAAGTGGGTGTCGATGCCTTCAAGGCGTCGCGCCGATGACGGTGGCCAGAAGGCCCGGCGCACCGAGGAGAGCGCGTATAAGCCGGTAGAAACCGTCGCGCAGGGAAGGCCGGTTGTTCGGCCAATCCTGTGGTTCCTGCCGCCTGCATTTTTTTCGCAGGCGGGCCATGGGTGCGGCCTGCACCCGGCCTTCCCTGCGCCCTCTCACCGAGGAGGGCGGAATGAACGTCAAAGCTCGGGTGCACCTGGCACGGCGAGAACGCGCAGTCATGTCTCTCCGTCATCGCGAGGAGCAAAGCGACGAAGCGATCCAGAGTCCTCGTGGGATCCTGGATTGCTTCGCGGAGCCTGTCATCGGGCCGCGCTTAGCGCGGACCCGTTGGCTCGCAATGACGGCCGAGCAGGCTTCGCTCTGCTCGCCCGTCATCCCGGCCTCACTCCGCCAGCACCGCCTGCGCGAAGCCGTCGGGGTCGGCGCAGAACTCACGCATCGCCTTGAAATGATCCGTATCCTGCACCGCGACCTTCTCCAGGCCGTATTTGGTCAGCCGCAACAGGGTCGCGCCGGGATAGGCCATCAGGACCGGCGAATGCGTCGCCATCAGCACCTGGCAATGGCTGGAATCATCCATGCGCCGCATCAGCTTCAGGAACTCGATCTGGCGCGCCGGCGACAGCGCCGATTCCGGCTCATCGAAGATGTAGATGCCCTGGCGCTGGCAGCGCTCCTCGAAGAAGCGCAGGAACCCCTCGCCATGCGAATGGGACAGGAAGTCGGGCGGCGGCCCGCCGAACGGATCGTCCAGTGCGGCCTGATCGAGATAGCGCGCCACCGAAAAGAAGCTCTCGGCGCGGAAGAACCAGCCTTGCGTGATCTTCGGCAACCAACTCGCGCGCAGCGCGGCGGCAACTGCGCCGCCCATACGCTCGATCGCACGCCCATGGTCGACCGGCACGTAACCCTTGCCGCCGCCAGCTTCGTCGTAGCCCGCGAGCGCGGCAATGCCTTCGAGCAGGGTCGATTTGCCGGTGCCGTTCTCGCCGACAATGATGGTGATGGCGTTGGTGAAGCTGAGCTCGAACGCGTCCTGCAGGAACGGCAGGCAAAACGGATAGGCCGCGCGATCGGAGATCTTCGCCGGATCGAGCCACAGCCGCTTCAGATAAGGGGCCGGCAGCCGGATCTCGCGTTGCTTCCTCGCCATGACGCCTTCACAACCTCGGTAACATCACCGGCAATCTCGCACATCGCGCCCGCATCGGCCACCGGCCCACGCGGGCTACGCCACGACCTCCAGCACCAGCTCCATCGTCATCAGCACCGGATTGTCGCCGCGGACGAGGCGCCCCCGCGCGAGCGCGCCGGTGTAGTCGACCAGCGCGGCGTCAACAGTGGCTTCAAGGCCGTCGTCGCCCGGCGCGATCGCGCCGGCGGTGATCGTCAGCTCCGTCGCGAACGGCTCGACGACGACGCCGTCCTCGAAGCGCGCCCCGATGGTCGAGCCGACGCCGCCGCGAATGCGCGCTTTGCTGATCCCCTGCGCCCGGCAGAACGCTTCCAGGCAACCGGCGAAATCCTGGTTCGGCCGCAGCCGGAGCGCGAAGGCGCGGCAGTCCGTCGTGGCGCCGCTTGGTGCGGCCGCTACCGGCCCGAACAGCTTGAAGCCGGTCTCGACGTCCGGCTCTGCCGTGAAGATCGCGCCGTCGAGCCCGAAGGCGTCGACCTCGAACGGCTCGGCGACGATGGTCTCCTCCGGCAGGATGTGCCCGCCGCCGTTGCGGCTCCCCTCCTCCATCCACAGCGCGTGGCAATGGAAGAATGGCGCGCCGTCGCGCACGCCGAGCGTCATCGTCGCCGTCGACAGGCGCGTCACACCGGCGGGACGATAGGTGTCGCTGTAGAACGCGGCATGATCCGCCGTCTTCGACAGCGCCGGCATCACATAGGCGAACGGTCCGAGCGCACCGCCTTTGATATCGAGCACACCGCCGGCAAAGCCATTGGCCGCAAAGCCGCGGCGCGCGGCGTCCAAGAGCGGCAACCCCTGCTCCATGGTGAAGGTGAACACACGGCCGCGGGCCTCGACCCACTGGATGCGATCCGCGACGGGCGCACCGGGCTGGGTGATGGATCGCATCACGCGTCAGCCCTGCCTGGTGAGATCGAGCAGGCCGCGCGCCTCGAGCTCGTCGCGCACCAGACGCTTCGGAATCTTGCCATAGCCCGATTTGGGCAACGCGTCCCAGAAGAAGAAGCGCTTCGGCATCTTGTAGCGCGGCAGCTTGGTGGCGAGATAGCCGGCAATCGCGCTCTCGCTCGGCGCGGCCGCACCTTCGCGCGCCACGCAGACGGCAACACCGACCTCGCCCCACACCGGATCGGGCACGCCGAGCACGGCGACCTCGCCGATGTCGGGATGCGTCAGGATCTTTTCCTCGACTTCGCGCGGATAGATGTTGGAGCCACCGGAGATGTACATGTCCGAGGCGCGGCCGGTGATATAGACGAAGCCCTGCGCATCCATGTGGCCGAGATCGCCGGTGCGAAACCAGCCGTCGCGAAACGCCTTCGCATTGGCGTCGGGATTGTCGTAGTAGCCCGCGAACACGGCCGGACCGATGACGCAGATCTCGCCGGTCTCGCCCGGCTTCAGCTCGCGTCCCTGATCGTCCTGGATCGAGACCTGCATGCCCGTGCGCTCATAGCCGCAGGTGCCGATCCGCGCCTCCGGCCCATCCTCTTCCTCGTGCGCGGCGGCCGGCAGCACCGTGATGTTGCCGGTGACCTCGCCGAGCCCGAAATACTGCACGATCACCTTGCCGAGCCGCGCCAGCGCGCGCTTCTGGTCCTCGCGATACATCGGCGCGCCGGCATAGATCACGTGGCGCAGCGAGGAGTGATCGAACTGGTCGACCGCGGGATGCTCGACCATCATCTTCAGGATGGTCGGGACCGTGAACAGGTTGCTGACGCGATGCATCTCGATCAGGCGGAAGGCTTCGGTGATGTCGAACTTCTCGCTCGGCAGCAGCACGGTCTTGGCGCCGCGCGCGCTCTGCATCAGCTGGTGCACGCCGGCGCCGTGCGACAGCGGCGCCACGACGAGAGACGCGTCGTACTCGGTCGTGCCCGGCGTCAGATCCGCGAGATGATTGGTGATGACGAACGCCATCTGGCCATGCGTCAGCACCGCCGCCTTGGAGCGACCGGTCGTGCCGGAGGTGAAGAAGAACCAGCAGGGATCGTCATGCTCGACGGCCGCGTTCGCGACGTGTGCGCCGACATGCGCCTTCATTGCGTCGGCCACGGCCCCCGTGCCGAAGCTGCCGCCTTCACCGATGCGCCAGGTAAAGTCAGCAGTCGTCACTGCGGCAGCATGATCCGGAAAGTCGCCGTGGCAGAGAAACGCCTTCGCGCCCGAGGCGGTCGCGAGATAGGCGACCTCGTCCGGCATCAGTCGGAAATTGGTGGGCACCCAGACCGCGCCGAGCCGGAACGCGGCGAACATCGAGACGAACATCTCCTCGCAGTTCTTGGAGTGCACCAGAATGCGATCGCCCTTGGCGATCCCCTGCTCGGCCAGCGCCGCCGCGAGTGCCGAGACCATCGCGTCGATTTCGCGCCAGGTCCACGACCTCTCGCCCCAGACGAAGCCGACGCGGTCGCCGAGCCGGCGGCCATTTTGCGTGACGATATGCGCGAGGTTCATCACCCGGCGGGACATGCGCAGGGGTGCCGGCGTCATCGACAATCTCTCGCGCCGCGGCTGCTGACGAACAGACCCATGGAAGCGTCCCCTCGATCGATCCTTCAGGCGATCTCAGCCGCCCGATACCTTTGGGCCTGTTTATCCCGGTCCTGCTCGCCCTCGCAAGGCCGGCCTCCCCATCCCACCCATGCGGTGGCGTGTTTCGAACGGATGCGGATGCCGCGCGACAAACCGTGGCCGGCCGCGCATTTCTTCATATCACCGCGCGCCGAATCTGATTTGAGGACAACCATGATCGATCGTCGCTTCCTGCTTCTCGGCCTCGCTGGCGTGCTCGCCGCTTCTCCGCTGCACGCGCAGGCGCCTGCTTCCAGCGAGCCCGTCGGCATCATGACCGCGATCTACACCCGCGTCGCCAAGGGCAAGGGGGAGGATGGCGGCACCTTCGTCATCGAGGACAAGGCGGCGCGCGCGAAGTATCTGTCGAAGTCGCTGGCCGCCCAATGGGCGAAGATGGACGCCCGCACGCCCAAGGGCGAGGTCGGGGCGATCGATTTCGATCCCGTCACGAATTCGCAGGATCCCGATGTCGCCTCGTTCAAGGTGACGCCGGAAATGCAGGACGGCGACAAGGCAACCGTCGCGGTCAGTATCCGCGGCCACCGGACCGAGCGCAAGGAACAGGCCGACGACATCATCCGTTACGACCTCGTGCGCGAAGCGGGCCAATGGAAGATCGACGACATCCGGGGGGCGGTCGATGGCAAGCCATGGTCGATCCGTGCACTGCTGGCGGAGTTCCTCAAGATCACCGAGAAACCTAAACGAAAGTAGAGGCGCATGACTGATGTCCGTGACAACAAGGCCGGGAGCCGCTTCGAGCTCGACATCAACGGCCACGTCGCGTTTGCCAATTACCGGGCCACGCCGCAGGGGGTGATCATCACCCACACCGAGACCCCGCTACCGCTGCGAGGCCGCGGCATCGGTTCGCAGCTCGTGGAAGGTGCCCTCGCGCTGATCCGCGCCGACGGCCGCAAGGTCATCGCGGGCTGCAGCTTCGTCGCCGACTACCTCCGAGACCATCCGGAGAACCGGGACATCATGGCCTGATGGGCCGTGCAATTACCGGGCGAGACGATTGGAGCGCCTTGACGCAATGGCTACCTGGATGGATCAGCAATCCCCCGCCGAGCAAGCAACCAGACCCATGGGGAGAGGCAGATGTTCATCACAGCCATTCTCGACGTTCTCAAGCGCTACGTTCACTACCGCACGCAGCTCGCCTATCTCGACCAGCTCGACGAGCGCACGCTGCGCGACATCGGATTCAACCGCGACCAGCTGCATGCGGAGGCCTGGGAACGCGCCGGCTTCGTGCACGTCTGAGGCGCTGGCACAGCCTCACGCCAGACGCGATCCAAGACGACAAAGGCCCGCACGATGGCGGGCCTTTCGCTTCTTGTTCTTGCCGTGAGCGGCGCAAGCTCAGTGCTTGATCTCCGGCGGCAGTTTGCCGCCATTGGCGGCGAGCTTGCTCATCACCTGCTTGTGCAGCCACACGTTCATGCTGGCGGAGTCGTTGGTGTCGCCGCTATAGCCGAGCTCCTTGGCGAGCTCCTTGCGCGCAGCGAGGCTCGAATCGATATCGAGCGCCTTCATCAGGTCGACGATCGAGGTTCGCCACTCCAGCTTCTCGTGCTTGGCAGCCGCCGCCTTGTCGACGATCGCAGCCACATCGACATTTTGCGGCGCAGCAGCCGGGGCCGCCGTCGGGGACGCAGCCGCGCCGCCTGCCGGCGCGGCACCGCCCGCGGCGGGCGTGCTGCCGCCGGCCGGTGCCGCCTCGGCATGATGGCCGAAAATCGCGCCCATGATCTTTCCGAAAATGCTCATCAATGGCTCCCAATGGATGGTGATCGTAAGAAGAACTCGGCCGGCGGTGTTCCGTTGCGGAGACGCCCGTCGGAGCCGCTCCGCCACCGCCGTGGCCTGCCAAACGCGAACACGGCGATGAATGTGAAGCTTACCCAAGGCGGAATGACGGCGGAACGACTTTATTGGACCATGCTCCAGCTTCTGCGTGGGCGTCCCAGGCCAATGCACTGCGACATTCACAGTCCTCACCGAGGCGTGAGTAGGCGCAGCCTGTTTTGCCACTATCCTGATGACTTCCGTTCGCGAATGGCCGCCCCGAGGTTCGTCGCGTCTGGCCATCCGCGAATTTGTTCCAACGAGAAGCGCAGCCCGCCTGCGTGGTTGGGAAGCGCCCTGCGCAAGTTGAGGGAGCACACGACGATGGCTACCTACCACAGCAATGCTGCCTCCCACGTTCGGGCGGCAGACGAGGTCGCGGCTGAGCTGACGATTCGTACGATCGACATGTCGAGCCTGATGCGTGCGCTGCGGCTCGGCTGGGATGACTTCAAGGCAGTGCCGAGTCACGCCGTGATGCTATGCGCGATCTATCCCGTTCTCGGCCTGGTGCTGGCGCGCGCAGTGTTCGGCTATGCGGTGGTGCCGCTGTTGTTTCCGCTGGCGGCCGGCTTCGCCCTGCTCGGCCCGTTCGCCGCGCTCGGTCTCTATGAGCTCAGCAGCCGCCGAGACCGCGGCGAGGACACCAGTGCCTGGGATGCCCTGGAGGTGCTGCGGTCGCCGTCGTTCGGCTCGATGCTCGGACTGGGCACGCTGCTGTTCGCGCTGTTCGTCACCTGGGTCGCGACCGCGCAGGCGATCTACGTCGCAGTGTTCGGCTATGGCGGCGCGACCGGTGTCAGCGATTTCCTGCAGCGGGTCTTCACCACGCCGCAAGGCTGGTGGCTGATCGCGGTCGGCTGTGGCGCAGGCTTCCTGTTCGCGTTGCTGGCGCTGTGCCTCAGCATCGTGTCCTTCCCCTTGATGCTCGACCGTCACGCCGGCGCGCTCGAAGCGGTCGTCACCTCGCTCCGCGTGGCGGCCAAGAACCCAGTTCCGGTTGCGGCCTGGGGCCTCATCGTCGCAGTGCTTCTGGTGGCCGGCACGATCCCGTTCTTCCTCGGCCTCGCCGTCGTGATCCCGGTGCTCGGCCACGCCACCTGGCATCTCTACCGTGAGGCCATCGCGATCCATCCCGACGCCGCCCGGATCGTGCCGCCGGTCCCCCGCAGCTCCAAGCCCGCGGCCGATTTCCCGGCGAACCTGTTCCCATGGCGCTCGCGTGACCAGATGTGAGGACGCAGCGATGAGTCTTCACTGCCGCCGGCCTCCAGGCCGGCGGTCGCGTCGAGCGGCCGCGGAGTGTGGCGGCGCTCACGAAATCCGACGCCAATGTGATCGAAATGCCTTGCTGCTGCCGCGGTTACGCCCGACATGGAGCACGCCCAGCAACGCTTTTTGAATCCATTGCCGTCCAGGTGTTTCGATGATTGCTCGCGTTCTCGCCGTGTCCGCTCTTGCCTGTCTCGCTGCCCTTACCCCCCTGTCAGCGCCAGCGCACGCCGCGGTACCTTGCGGCAACGGCAATTTCGACGGCTGGCTCGCCGAGTTCAAGACCGAGGCTGCAGCCAAGGGCATCTCGCAAAACACGATCAATGCGGCGCTGACGGGCGTGACGCCGGACCAAAGCGTGCTGAACCGCGACCGCGGTCAGAAGGTGTTCAGCCAGACCTTCGAGGAGTTCTCCGGGCGCATGGTGCCGCCGCGCCTGACCCGCGGCTCCAACATGCTGAAGCAATACGGCTCGGTGCTGTCGCGGATCGAGCAGAGCTACGGCGTGCCCGGCGAGGTGCTGGTCGCGATCTGGGGCCTCGAGACCGATTTCGGCGTCAATGTCGGCAAGTTCCCGACCATCCGTGCGCTCGCGACCTTGGCCTATGACTGCCGCCGCGCCGAGCAGTTTCGCGGCGAGTTGCTGGATGCGCTGCGGATCGTCGACCGCGGCGATCTCCAGCCGGCCGAGATGCGCGGCGCCTGGGCCGGCGAGATCGGACAGACCCAGTTCATGCCGTCGTCCTGGATCAAATATGCCGTCGATTTCGACGGCAATGGCCGGCGCGACCTGATCCGCAGCGCGCCCGACGTTCTCGCCTCCACGGCGAACTATTTGAAGGGCTATGGCTGGCAGAAGGGCAAGGACTGGGAGCCCGGCGGCCCGAATTTTGCGGTCATCCAGCAGTGGAACAAGAGCGAGGTCTATGCGCGGACGATCGCGACCTTCGCGACGCAGCTGGCGCGGGCGCCATAGCCTGCCCGGAAAAAGGCCGATCGCGGTGACGCGATCGGCCCTTGGTTCAACGATGCGAACGACTGACGCGCTACTTGATCATCCCGGCCTGCATCGCCTTCGTCAGATGAACGCTGCAGGCGCCCATCTTGCCGCTCAGCAGCGCATCCTGGGCCGCCGCGATCTCTCGCTGTGCCGTGTATCTGGCATCGCCATCAGCCATCGCCTCGATCGCCGTCTCAGTCTTCTCCAGGTTGGCCCCGCTGCAGCCGGCGCCGTGCATCCGCGCCGCCTGAGCCGGACCGAACGCGGTCATCGCCGCGATGACGAGCGCGGCCCCCAACAGTTTGCTGTTCATTGTTTTTCCTCGCTGGTGCGACGGCGCAGGCATCATTGCCGGACGCCGCGACAATTTGTCGCACCACCGCGATATTCTCGCGAAATGAAATCACTGCGAGCCGCGCGTGATCGTGGACATCGGTTCACCGTCGCGACATCAAAGAGTGAATAAAAATTCACGCCGATCGACCCATGCACTTCGTCGGGGCTCGCGAGATGCTCAACGCCTAACGGCTTCACAGCCGTGGTGGCAGGCTATCGATCGGGCTTTTCAAACGAACGATTGAAAAACAGCATGATTACGGAGGTTTCCGACAGATCCGCCCCCTCTGATCCCCCTGCCCGATTCTTACCCAAGCGTTACCCAAGCTATGCGCCGGAGGTTTAGCTGCATCGCAACATCAGCGCTTCCGCATCGCAACAATCTCTTCTATGTTCATTTCAACGATGAGGTTCCAATGAAGAACTGAATCGTGAACTAAAGGAGATTTCTCATGTTGCTCTCGCTCATCCGCATGGTTCAGGCGTTCCGTGAGTATCAGCGCAACGTTGCCGAGCTGTCGCAGCTCAGCGATCGCGAACTCGCCGACATCGGTCTCGATCGCTCGGACATCCCGCGCGTTGCCGCCGGTCACTACAACGGCTGATCGGCCTTCTTCCGATATCTACCGGACATCGCCCGCCTCGCTGCGGGCGTTGCCGCATCTAGGCCTGGCGCAGCGAAACTCATGCGCCCGCTTTCTCGCGCCGAGCCTCATTGGCGCATTTGCAGCGCTCGGGAAAAGCGCTACCTGTCCCGCGCATGACAGGCTCCAAATCACCTTCGAATACCGTCCACGTTGTCGGTGCCGGCCTCGCCGGCTCTGAAGCCGCTTGGCAGCTCGCCGAGGCTGGAGTCGATGTGGTGCTGCACGAGATGCGGCCGGACCGCATGACCGAGGCGCACCGAACCGCCACCGCGGCCGAACTGGTGTGCTCGAACTCTTTCCGCTCCGACGATGCGGCCAACAACGCCGTCGGCCTGCTGCATGCCGAGATGCGCCGGCTGGGCTCGCTGATCATGCGCGCTGCCGACGCCAATCAGGTTCCGGCCGGTGGCGCATTGGCCGTCGACCGCGACGGCTTCTCGGCGGCCGTCGCAGCGGCTCTCGAAGGGCATCCACGCATCGCGCTGCGCCGCGGCGAAGTTACCGGCTTGCCGCCGGCGGAGTGGGATCGCGTCATTGTCGCCACCGGTCCCCTCACCTCGCAGCCGCTCGCCGAGGCCATCCGGGACCTGACCGACGAGACGGCACTTGCTTTCTTCGACGCCATTGCGCCGATCGTGCACAAGGACACGATCGACATGACCAAGGCGTGGTTCCAGTCGCGTTACGACAAGGTCGGTCCGGGCGGCACGGGTGCTGACTACATCAACTGTCCGATGACGAAGGAGCAGTACGACGCCTTCGTCGCGGCGCTGCTCGCCGGCGAGAAGACCGACTTCAAGGAGTGGGAGACCAACACGCCCTATTTCGACGGCTGCCTGCCGGTCGAAGTAATGGCCGAGCGCGGCCACGAGACGCTGCGTCACGGCCCGATGAAGCCGGTCGGCCTGACCAATCCGCACAATCCGACGGTCAAGCCCTACGCGATCGTGCAGCTGCGCCAGGACAACAAGCTCGGCACGCTCTACAACATGGTCGGATTCCAGACGAAGCTGAAATACGGCCCGCAGCAGCAGATCTTCCGCACCATTCCCGGGCTGGAGAACGCGGAGTTCGCGCGGCTCGGCGGCCTGCATCGCAACACCTTCCTCAACTCGCCGAAGCTGCTCGATGCGCAGCTCCGCCTGCGCGTCCAGCCACGGCTGCGCTTTGCCGGCCAGATGACGGGATGCGAGGGGTATGTGGAATCGGCGAGCATCGGCCTGATCGCCGGCCTCTACGCCGCCGCCGAGGTGCGTGGCGCCAATCTGCTGCCGCCACCACCAACCACGGCGCTCGGTGCCCTGCTCGGCCATATCACCGGCGGCCACATCGAGACGATCGACGGTGCGACGCGCTCGTTCCAGCCCATGAACATCAATTTCGGCCTGTTCCCGCCGCTGGCGACAACCCCGACCCGCAAGCCGGACGGCACGCGGCTGAAGGGCAACGAGAAGACAGTGGCGAAGAAGCAGGCGATGAGCGCCCGCGCGCTGGCCGATCTCGACCGCTGGATCGCCGAGCACCTGCCCGTCGCGGCCGCTGCGTGAGAGCCCCATGAGTTTGCCGAAGACTGATTTCGCCGTGCTGGCGGCGCGCTGGAGCGAAGGCGTTCTGCTCAAGCGCGACGTGTTCTCGACCGTCGAGCGCGGCCGCTTCAAGAGCGAGGCCGGTGACGTCGACGCCGTGCTGCGCCGGCTCGACGAGGTGCCGTGGTGGTCGTTCGTGCTGGCGCGGCATTTGTTCGCGCGCGAGCGCAAGGCGCTGATGCGCGCCAAGGGGCTCAACGCCGGCCCTGATCTGCTATGGGCTGGGGATCGCGCGCTGGTCCGCGGCTTCATCAATGGCGTGGCGCTGCATCTGGCCAAGCCGCACGGCAACGTCGCCTATTTCCGCTCGGCCAAGCGGATGATGCGCCGGCTGCATCGCGCCGGAATCACGCACAACGATCTCGCCAAGGAGCAGAATTGGCTCGTCGGTCACGACGGCCATTGCTACGTCACCGATTTTCAGTTGGCCGCCTGCTTCGAGAGCCGCAGCCGGCTGTTCCGGATCGCGGCCTATGAGGACCTGCGTCATCTGCTCAAGCATAAGCGGAGTTACGCGCCCGAGGCGCTGACGCCGAAGGAGCGCAAGATCCTGGCACGCAAATCGCTGTTCGCGCGCGTCTGGCTGATGACTGGCAAGAAGGTGTATCGCGCCGTCACGCGCGGCATCTTCAATTTCACCGACCGCGAGGGTGGCGGACGACGCCTGGTCAACGATGCGCCGGTGCTGATGGACATGATCCGGAAGAACCCGGCCGTGCGCGACGCGGCGATCGTTGCCTTCGCAGACCGCCGGACCGGCGTCGGGCTCTATGCGTTCGTCGAGGGAGAGCAGCCGACGCTTGAAACTCAGCTGCAAAACGAGCTTGCTTCAGCCAAGGGCCCGAAGCCGCCGGAGCATATCCAGGTCGTGCATGCCCTGCCGCGCGACGCCAGCGGCAGGCCACGCACTGAACTGTTGCAGCTGGTCGCGATGAACCAGATCGACCTGATCGAACCGATGCTCACGAGCGACAGCGATCGCGCTTTCCTCAAGGACATCCTGGACTCGCGCAAGAACCTGCGCGACCGGTTCAATTTCGAGGCGGACCTGAACCTGCCTTCGGCCTGAGCGGACGAGACTTCGCGGACCGACCATTGTATCCTTTGGTTGCAATGTCGTTTGTGAGGATTGGCAATGAACGTCGAAACCCGCGCGGCCACAACGTCTCTGTCGTCGAACATCGAGATCATCCCGACCGGCCGGCAACTCGGTGCCGAGATTCGACATGTCGATCTCAAGCATCTGGACGATGCGGGCTTCAGCTCCCTGCTCCGTGCCTTTCACACGCACTCCGTTTTGCTGGTGCGCGGCCAGGGTCTGACGGACCAGGACTTGATCGCCTTCAGCCGCCGCTTCGGTGATCTCGACTGGGCGCCGGTGCAGGAGAACGGGCGCCGCTTCGTCGACGGTCTACCCGAAATCTATATCGTCTCGAACGTGAAGGTGAATGGCGAGGCGATCGGCAGCCTCGGCGCGGGCGAAGCGGTGTGGCATACGGACATGTCGTATCTCGACACGCCGCCGATCGCGAGCGCGCTCTACGCGCTGGAAATTCCCCCCGTCGGCGGCAACACGTCGTTCTGCAGCATGTATGCCGTGTACGACGCGCTTCCTCCTGAACTGAAGCGCCGCGTCGCAGATCTGAAGATCAAGCACGACGGCACCTACAACAGCGGCGGCTTCGTCCGACAGGGCGTAACGCCGACCGATGATCCGCGCAGATCGCCGGGCGCGATCCATCCGCTGGTCTGCACGCATCCCGATTCCGGCCTGCGGATGCTTTATCTCGGCCGCCGGCGCAATGCCTATCTGGTCGGCCTCGAGCTCGCCGAGTCGGAAGCATTGCTCGACGCGTTGTGGGCCTATGTTGCCCGTCCGGAATTCTCCTGGGAGCATGTCTGGAAGGTCGGAGATCTCGTCATCTGGGACAATCGCTGCACCATGCATCGGCGCGATCCGTTCGATGATCATGCGCGGCGAATCATGCATCGGACCCAGATCAAGGGAACAGATCGCCCACACTGATTCGCTTGCGCGCGGTATCAGCACGATCAAGCGCCAGATTGCCTGCGAATGAGTTGCAGGTTGCTGGATATTTCCTCGCGCATCGCCTTGAAGCGTCCAACTTCCGACTCAGAGCGGCAGAGTGTGCCGACAATCGGCAGATCGTGCCGCGATCCTTCCGCGAATTGCCTCCGAGCCGAAACACCCCCGACAAATTACGATGGTTGATTTGCAGGCGCTGGTGAAACTTGGGAGATGACGCAAGTGAGTCTCAGAAGCAACGTTGCTCGAAGCGCCGAAAGCAGCCTCATCCAGGTCATCCCGACGGGAAAGACGCTCGGTGCCGAGGTCTGCAATGTCGATCTCGGATCCTTCGACGATTGGGCGTTCGCCTCGTTCATGCGCGCGCTGCTCAAGCATCAGGTCCTGCTGGTGCGCGGCCAGCGGCTTGGTGAACGTGACATCGCGGCCTTCAGCCGTCGCTTCGGTCACGCGGATCTATTTTACACCTCCCCCGGGGGCTTGCTGGGCGACAGACTGTCATTCTGCAGCCTCTACGCCGCTTATGACGCACTCTCACCGGCGCTGCGCAGCCGCGTCGCTCATCTGAAGGTTCGTCATCTCGCGACCGACACCGCCGATGATGGCCGTCGCACCGTCATCGCAGGCCCGGTGCATCCGCTGGTCGGCAATCATATCGATACCGGCCGCTCGATGCTCGCGCTGGGGCAGCGTCGCCATTCCTACGTCGTCGGCCTCGAGCAGGACGAATCAGACGCGCTGCTCGACGATCTCTGGCAGCTTGCCGAACGGCCCGAGTTCAGTTGGACCCACACCTGCCGGCCGGGTGATCTCGTCGTCTGGGACACCCGCTGCACGATCCACCGGCACGAGCCGCCGGACATGCCGAGACTCCTGCACAGCCCGCCGCTCTGGAGCACGATGCCCTCGGCCTGAGCCCGCGACGGGTCAGCGCGCGCGAAAACTCGTCGTCCCCGCAGCCCGCCACAGCGTCCACAGCGTCGCGAGGCGCGAGCGGGAGCGCGGCTGAAACGGATCGTCGCGGGGTCCGGCCCGCGCGAGGTCGCGCCGGACCAGCGCGAGCGGCAGCAGAACCGGCCGCACGGCCGGTGGCGCCTGACGCGCCAGCTCGAGGGTGTGATCGAGATGCTGCCGGGCCTGCCCGCGCAGATCCATGATCACCTCCTGGATCGCCGGCGACGCCTTGCCGGAGAACATCTCCTCCTGGCCGACGCCATGCTGCACGAGAAGATCGAGCGGGACATAGAGCTGCCGGTGGGCCGCATCGCGCGGCAGCGCCGCGATCACCTGGAGCAACCCTTGCGCGATGCCGGCATGGTGCGCGAGATGATCGGCGTCCGCAAACGGCGGCGCAATGATCTGCGCGGCCAGCGCGAACAGCGCGCCACGCGTGTCGCCGAGATAGCCGTCCAGCGCCGCCATCGTCGGCATCGGATCGTTGTAGAGATCGAATTGATGCTCATCGACCAGGCGCGTCAGCCGCTCGACCGGAAGCGCGAAGCGCTGCACGGTGAGCAGCAATTCGGCCGCAACGGGATTTCCCTCCGCGCCGCCATGTTCGTGACCCGTCAGCGTGTCGTGCCACCACTGCAGGCGGACTTCGCCCGGCAGCGGCTGCGACACGAGATCTCGAATGCGGCTGACTTCGACGTTGAATGCGTACAGCGACAACAGCGCACGCCGGGGCTCGGGCGACATGAACAGCGTCGAGGCGTAGCGGTCGAAATCGTGCTCGCGGACAAGGCCTGCACAGAACGCGGCGTCGCTGTTGGCGGTCGTCTCGCTCATGGGACGGCGATGAGCGCTGCCGCAACCCGGCGCCGCTCGCCGATCATGACGTTGTAGGTGCGAATCGCGGGGCCGGTCTGCATCGCATCGAGCACGACGTTCACGCCACGCAGGGCCGCGCGCAGCGGTGCCGGCGCGATCCAGACTTCGTTTCCGGTGCCGATGATGAGCGTGTCGATCCTGTTCGCCGCATCAAAAACGCGCTGCAACGAATAGCGGTCGATCTGGTCGGGCTGGATGACGTCCCAGGCCCAGATCGAGTCGGGCAGGCACAGCAGCGAGCCGCGATGCGACATGCCGGCAAAGGCGAAGCCGCCTTTGCCATAACCGTCGATCGGCGCGGACCGCGGGAAATGCGGGGCGTCAGTTGCCATGCGAGACCAACATCTCAACCCCGATCCGGGTCCAACGGCTGATCAGGGCTTCTTCTTCGGCTCGTCGACCTGATCACCCCGAACGGTTCCGACGCCGAGATAGATCAGGATCGGCGCGGCGATGAAGATCGAGGTGTAGGTGCCGACCAGCACCACGCCGAACATCATCACCGCGGTGAAGCTGTGGATCGCCGGGCCGCCGAACAAGAGCAATGCCAGCAGCGCCAGGGTCACCGTGACGTGCGTGATGATCGAGCGCGACAAGGTCGAGTTGATCGATTCGTTGAGCAGCTGCGGCATCGGCATCTTCTTGTAGCGCCGCAGCATCTCGCGGATACGGTCGTAGATGACGACGGTGTCGTTGAGCGAATAGCCGAGAATGGTCAGCAGCGCCGCGATGCTGGTGAGGTCGAAATCGACCTGGCTGATCGACATGAAGCCGATCGTCAGCACGATGTCGTGGACGTTGGCGATCATGGCACCGAGCGCGAACTGCCATTCGAACCGGAACCAGAGATAGATCAGGATCGAGATGATCGCGAGCATCAGGCCGAGCATGCCGACGGCCAGGAACTCGCCGGAAACGCGCGGCCCCACCACCTCGACCCGGCGATACTCTACGGAATCGCCGATCGCCGCCTTCACCTTGTTCGCGGCCTCCTGCTGCGCGGCGTCGCCGCCCGGCTGTTCGGCAATTCGGATCAGAACCGATGCATCGGCCGCAGTGCCGAACTGCTGCAGCTGCACCTCGCCCAGACCGAGGGTCGCCAGCGTCGCGCGCATCCCCGCAATGTCGGCGGTGCCGGACTTGGCCCGCACCTCGAGCAAGGTGCCGCCGCGGAAATCGATGCCGAGGTTCAAGCCATGGGTGAAGAACAGCACGATCGCGAGGATCGACAGCGCCGCAGAAATCGGAAAGCTGATGCGGCGGAACTGTGTGAAATCGAAATGCGTGTCGTCGGGAACGATGCGCAGCGACGGCAGCAGGCCGAGCGCGCTGACCACCGTCAGCACCGCGATCAGGATGCCAAGCCCGATGAGAACCCAGTGTGTCACAGTAGCTCCTAGATTGGCACGCTTTGCGGCCGCTTCCACCGCACCCACCCCGCGACGATCAGACGGGTGAGCGTGAAGGCGGTGAAGACCGTGGTGAGGATGCCGATGCCCAAGGTCACGGCGAAGCCGCGCACGGGGCCGGTGCCGATATAGAACAGCACGGCGGCGGCGATGAAGGTGGTGATGTTGGAGTCGAGAATGGTCGCCAATGCGCGCTTGAAGCCGGCGTCGATCGCCGAGATCGCATTGCGGCCGCCGCGCAGCTCCTCGCGGATGCGCTCATAGATCAGCACGTTGGAGTCCACGGCGATGCCGACCGTCAGCACGATGCCGGCGATGCCCGGCAAGGTCAGCGTGGCATTGAGCAGCGACAGCACGCCGAAGATCATCGCGACGTTCACCACCACGGCGATGTTGGCGAACACGCCGAACAGCCGGTAGGTCAGCAGCATGAACACGATGACGAGGATCGAGCCGACATAGGAGGCGAGCTCGCCCTTGGCGATCGAGTCCGCGCCGAGGCCCGGACCGACGGTGCGCTCCTCGATGACCGTCAGCGGCGCGGGCAGCGCGCCGGCGCGCAGCAGGATCGCGAGCTCGTTGGCGGACTGCACGGTGAAATTGCCGGAGATCTGGCCCGAGCCGCCAGTGATCGGCTCGCGGATGACCGGCGCCGAGATCACCTTGTTGTCGAGGACGATGGCGAACGGCTGCCCGACATTCTCGGTGGTGGCTTGCGCAAACTTGCGCGAGCCGGCCGAGTTGAAGCGGAAGGTGACGATCGGCTCGTTGGTGCGCTGGTCGAAGCCGGTCTGCGCATCGGAGAGATCACCGCCGGAGACAAGCACCTGCTTCTTCACGACATAGGGCTGGTTGGGTGGCGATGCGCTCTGGAGCACCTCGGAATCCGGCGGCACCCGCCCCTGCACCGCCTGATCCGCCGGCACCGAGGTGTCGACCATCCGGAATTCCATCTTGGCCGTGCGCCCGAGCAGGTTCTTGAGCTGCGTCGGATCCTGCAAGCCCGGCACCTGCACCAGGATGCGATCGTTGCCCTGGCGCTGGATCACGGGCTCGACGGTGCCGAGCTCGTTGACGCGGCGCTCGACGATCTGCATCGACTGCTCGATGGTCTGGCGGATGCGTTCGGTGATGGCCGCCGGCGGGATCGTCAGCCGGACCAGTCCGCCGCCGGCATCGCTGACTTCGAGGCTGCGCTGGCCGCTGGAGCCGAGCAGCCCGCCGAGCGGCTGCGAGAGATCGCGCAGCTTGGAGATCGCAGTTCCCGTGTCGCTTTCCTTGGTGATCCGGACCTCGACCCCATCACCCCGGCTCACCAATCCGGTGTAGCCGATCTTGGCATCGCGCAGCGTACGCCGAACGTCGTCGCGCACGGCATCGAGCCGCTCCTTCTTGATGTAGTTGGAGTCGACCTCGAGCAGCAGATAGGAGCCGCCCTGCAGATCGAGGCCGAGCACCAGCCGGCGCTGCGCCCAGGCCGGCCAGGTCTTGACCGTCGCTTCGGAGAAGAAGTTGGGCACCGCGCACAGGCACACGACGAGCGCCGTGAGAATGATGCCCAGCGCCTTCCACCGCGTGAAATACAACATGGAGGTTGTCCGTAAGGGCCGTAGCCGGCCCGGAAAATCAGAACATCACAAAGAGCGAAGACCGGCGTTCGACCGGCCAGGCCGGCGATCAGCTCGCGGCTTTCTCGTCCTTCTTGTCGTCCTTTGCGTCTGCCTTCGCGGGCTCGCCCTTGGTGCGGACGCCCGTGATCATCTGGCGCATCTGGCGCACGCGCACGCCGTCGGCGATCTCGAACTCGACCTGGTCGTCGTCGACGACCTTGGTCACCTTGCCGACCAGGCCGCCCTGGGTCACGATGGTGTCGCCGCGGCGGACGTTCTTGACGAGATCGGCGTGCTCTTTGACCTTCTTCTGCTGCGGCCGCAGGATCAGGAAATACATGATCACGAAGATCAGCGCGAACGGCAGCAGCGACATCAGCATGCTGTTGGTGTCGCCAGCGCCGGCGGCCTGGGCATAGGCAGGGGTGATCAGCATGTGGTCGATCCTCGTGGGCAGCGCCCGGTGAGACGGGAATAGCCGGCGAACCACGCTTGTCTCGGCGCGGGCCGGCCTCTTGCGAATTTCGCGCGGAATATAGCGGCAGCAGTCCCAATAGCAAGGCGCCCCGCCCCTTCATTTCGCCCCGCTTGCGGCAGCCGGCGAGGCCCGATATGGCTGCCCCATCAGGAACTTGCAGCATGTCGAAAAAACCAGCCAAAGCCTCGTCCCGCGCCTCCGCCAAAAACGCCCTCAGACCGCTCGCCAAAGGCCCCCGGCCTGCAGCGCAAAAGCCACCAAAGATCGCGGCAAAACGTCCCGCCGGCCCCCCCTCCGATGATACGGCTGACCGGATTGCCCGTGCGCTGGAAGCAATTGCCGCGCATCTGGCAACAACCCATGCGGGTGCCACGCCCGCGCTGGACCTCAACGCGGCCGACGCCTTCGTCTGGCATCCGAACGGCCGGCTCTCGACGGTGCCGCGCGTCAGCCGTGTCGAGATCGACCTGCTCAAGGGCATCGACCGGATGCGCGACATCCTGATCGAGAACACCGAGCGCTTTGCCAACGGCCTGCCGGCCAACAACGCCTTGTTGTGGGGCGCGCGCGGCATGGGCAAATCATCGCTGGTGAAGGCCGCCCATGCCAGCATCAACGTCACGCGCAAGCCGGCCGACCGGCTGAAACTGATCGAGATTCACCGCGAGGACATCGAGAGCCTGCCGGCGCTGATGGACATCCTGCGTGCCGCGCCGTTCCACTTCATCGTGTTCTGCGACGACCTGTCGTTCGACGGCAATGATGCGTCCTACAAATCGCTGAAAGCCGTGCTCGAAGGCGGCATCGAGGGACGCCCGGAGAACGTCATTCTCTACGCCACCTCGAACCGGCGCCATCTGTTGGCCCGCGACATGATCGAGAACGAGCGCTCCACCGCGATCAATCCGGGTGAAGCGGTCGAGGAAAAGGTCTCACTGTCCGACCGTTTCGGCCTATGGCTCGGCTTCCACCGGTGCAGCCAGGACGAATATCTCGCGATGGTCAAAGGCTATTGCAGCCATTTCGACATTGCAGTCGCCGAGGATCAGTTGGAGCGCGAGGCGCTGGAATGGGCCACGACGCGCGGCTCGCGCTCGGGCCGCGTCGCGTGGCAGTTCACGCAAGATCTGGCGGGCCGCCTCGGCGTGCGGCTGACAACGCAAAAAGCCGCGCAGTAATCTGCGCGGCCCTGTGTCGTCCACGATTGCGTGAGGTCAAACGACCGGACCTCACGCCCCGTTGAGGAATTGCAGCGGGTCAACCGGAGACGATCCCTTGCGGATCTCGAAGTGGAGCTGCGGCGATCCGACTTCTCCCGATTGACCCGACTTGGCAATGACCTGGCCGCGCTTGATCGGATCACCGCGCTTCACCATCAGCTCACTCGCATGGGCATATGCGGTGACATAGCCGTTGGAATGCCGCACCAGGACCAGATTGCCATAACCCTTCAATTCATTGCCGGCGTAAGCGACGACGCCATCTTCGGCCGCCTTCACCGGGGTGCCCTCGGGCACGGCGATGTTGATGCCATCGTTGGACTTGCCGTTGGTCTTGGCGCCGTAGCTGGTGATCACCTTGCCGCGCGCCGGCCAGCGGAAGGTCGGCAGCGAGCTCGTGGTCTCGGCCGGCCGTGCCGGCTCTTCCTCCTTCTCGGGCGCCGGATTGGCCTGGGCCAGGCGGGCGGTCTGGACCGGACCGGCGGCCGTCGCGACCCGCGTTGTCGGCGCTGGCGCCGGCACGGTCGCAACCGCCTGGGGAACGGTTGCGACCGGAGCCACCGGCGCAGCTGCCGCCACGGCCCTGCCAGGGACGGTCAGCCTGGTCCCGAGCTTGAGCGGCGAAGCCTGATCGAGATTGTTGGCGCGGGCGAGCTCAGCCGCCGTCAGATGATTCTGGCGGGCGATGCTGGCGAGTGTCTCGCCGCGGTTGACGAAATGGACGGTGGACGGTGCGACGGCCGCCACCGGCTTCGGCGCGACCATTGGCGCGGCGGCAACGGGCTGGGCCGCGGGCGCAGCCGCCACCGCGCCAGGATGCGGAATGATCAGCTGCTGGCCTGGCGACAACGCGCGCGGGCCCTTGTAGCCGTTGGCAGCCAGGATCTCAGCCGGCGTCACGCGGTAGCGCTTGGCGAGGATGTCGAGCGTATCGCTGGTACCGACGATGATCTTGGTGCCACTGGCAGGACGCGCGGCCGCGACCGAACGCGGCGGCACGGTGCCGGTGGTCTCGAGGCGCGGCTGGGCCGGCGGAGCATAGGAATGCGCGGGCTGTGCATAGGCCGGAGGTGCGGCGACGGCGGGCGCCGCGACGGGGACCGCAGCGGGTGGCGCATAGGACGCGACGCCGCGCCCGCCCGACGACATGCCTCCGGCGCCGCCACCGGTCGGATAGGATTGCGGAGCCCCGACCGCCGGGGGCGGCAGCGCCGAGGACGAATAGGCAGGCGCCGGCGCGGGAGCCGGCGTGTAGGACTGGCTGTATTGCTGGTGCTGCCGGGGCGGCTGCGCCTGCACCGACCCGGTGGAATCGGATGCAAAGGGGTTTGAAAACGGATTTTGCGTCTGCGACAGCCGCGTCGACATGTCGGCGCTGCAGCCGGCGACGCCGAACGACATCAGCGCCAACGCCGCAACTTGCGGCAGGCGGCGCGAGCGAAGCAACTCGACAGTGGCGGGCATGGTTACTCACTCGTACGCAACAAACAACGAATTCGAGTAAACACAGCCGCGGTAAATAAGCGCTTAAGCCGCGAATAAAGCGTTGTGCGGCCTGCTGATCCGCACGTTTAAAGTTCGCGCGCAATCCCCGGAATTGCCGGCACAAATCGCACGTCGACGAGCTCCTTTCGGTCGAAACGATCACCCGTCCGCGTGCTCCTGACGAGCGTCTGCACCCCGTGTTGCGGCCCGACCGGCGCGATCAGGATACCGTCCGGCTCCAGCCGGTCGAGCAGGCTCTGGGGAATCTCGTCCATCGCCGCCGTTACGATGATGCGGTCGAATTGGCCGCCCCCCGGCGGCAGCGCGTAGCCATCGCCGAGCATGACCTCGACATTGAAGCAGCCGAGCTTCTCCAACCGCTCCCTGGCCTTGTCGGCCAATGTCCGGAAGCGCTCCACCGTCAGGACGTTGGTGGCCAGCCTGGACAGAATCGCGGCCTGGTATCCTGACCCCGTCCCGATTTCGAGTACACGATGGGACTTCTGCAGCTTGAGCTGCTCGGTCATGTAGGCGACGACGAAGGGCTGGCTGATGGTCTGCCCGCAGGCGATCGCCATCGCGCTGTCGCGATAGGCCTCCGGGCGGTCGGCCGGCAGAACGAACTCCTCCCGCGGCACCTCTTCCATCGCGCGCAACACCGCCTGATCGCTGATCCCCCGCCGACGCAGGGTCAGCTGAAACATCATTTTCTCGGGAGGAGCAGCTGGGGGCATCGGGATGTCGGTTGGTGGGCTCGTGCGCAATTTACCTGCCGGGCGAGGGTTGCGCACCGATTTTCCGCACACCCGTCGCAACCGGATGCACCGTCATGGTCCCGACGACGGACCGCGTTCCGCACAAGGAACCAAGTCGGGTCCGGTTCGTTCACCTTATGGGCGATCGTGCCCACGCCGCACGACCGTGAAAGACGACATTGTTGACGTTGCGCCATAAGCCGTTATTTGCGAGCGTCAAATCGGGTATGGGCAAGGACTGACATCATGACTGCACCGCGGCCGCCGCGCGGCTCTGTGTTTTTGGTTGAAGACGAAGTCATGATCCGAATGATGGTCGCCGACATGCTGGAAGAGCTCGGCTACACCGTCGCGGCCGAAGCCGGCGAAATCGGCGAAGCGATGCGGCTGGCCGAGAGCACCTATTTCGACGTCGCCATTCTCGACGTCAACGTCAACGGCAAGGTCATCTCGCCGGTGGCCGATCTCATCAAGGCGCGCAACCGTCCCTTCATCTTCGCAACCGGCTACGGCTCGTCGGGGTTGCCGGAAGAATATCGCGACCGGCCGGCCCTGCAGAAGCCATTCCAGCTCGAGACGCTCGGAAAGGCGATCGACCATGCCCTGCGTGGCGCTGGGCCACAGGGGTAGAAGGCGCTTCAGCCGAGAATGTCGCTGAGCTTGCCGGAGAACGCCTCGTCCGTGCGATCCAGGCGAAGCGGGGTCACTGATACGTAGCGCGCCGCGAGAGCTGCGAGGTCCGTCCCCTCGTCGGGCACATCGAGCGAGGCAGCCCGGTCGAAGCCAATCCAGAAATAGGGGTTGCCGCGGCCGTCGCGCCGCTCATCGACTTTCAAGAAGCCCAGATTGCGCTTGCCCTGGCGGGTGACCACGACGCCCCTGACCTCTTCCGGTGCACAGGCGGGGAAGTTGACGTTGATCACTGTATTCCTCGGCACGCCGGCTTCGAGCACCTTGCGCACGATCTGCGGGCCGAATTTGAGCGCGGTGTCCCAAGACGGCTTGTCACGCGTTGCGACGCTGAATTCCTGCGACAGGGCAAACGACGGCAGACCGAGAATGGTGCCTTCGAGCGCGCCGGCGATGGTGCCCGAATAGACCACGTCCTCGGCAACGTTGCGGCCCTTGTTGACGCCGGACAGCACCACGTCGGGCAGCTTCGCCCCCAGGATATGACGGGATCCCATGATGACGCAGTCGGTCGGCGTGCCGCGCACCGCGAAATGCCGCGGGCCGACCTCACGCAGCCGCAGGGGGTCATTGAGCGAGAGTGAATGGGACACGCCGCTCTGGTCCAGTTCGGGAGCCACGATCCAGACGTCGTCGGACAGGGCGCGTCCGATCTCCTCGATCACCTTGAGACCCGGCGCATGGATTCCGTCGTCATTAGTGCAGAGAATCCGCATGGCCAACCTTCCGTCCCTTCGAAAGCATCGTTCGGGGGGTGTCTTATCTGCTGTGCAGCATCGAGGCAAACCTGAGCGCGCTGCGGCATCACCCGGTCAATGCCGGATCCGCCACTGCGGCAGGAACCTGGCGAGCTGCCCTCGTGTGCCCAGCCTCAACGGTAGGCTGGATGCGCCGGGCGCCTGCTGGACAGGAGGCGCCGGCACCGCTGACGGCTCCGTCCGCGGCACTGCCGCAAACCGGGCCCGCGCGACACTCAATGCCTTCTCGAAGTCGACGGGGTTGAACCAAGCCTGATCGCGCAGCGAGTCGTGCAGGCCCTCGTCCCAGACCCTTGAGGATTCGATATCGAATGCTCCCTTCAGGCGCTGATCGACCGCCTGGATGCCGGAGCCGGTGACGGCCCATTGCCGTCCGATCCAGAAAATATCCCGATGCAGAGCCATGATGCCGGTATCTGAAAAGCAATTGCTGAACAGAACCGAGGATACGACCCGCCGGCGCGCACGCAATGGCGGCGACCTGAGCGGATGCAATTTGCCGCGGCGCTATGGCTCCGCGGCCACCACCTTGAGGCCGCCCATATAGGGCTGCAGCACATCGGGGACGGCGATCGAGCCGTCGGCCTGCTGATAGGTCTCCATCACCGCGATCAGCGCACGGCCGACAGCCGTGCCCGAACCGTTCAACGTGTGCACGAAGCGCGGCTTGCCATCGCTTCCGCGATAGCGTGCATCCATGCGGCGCGCCTGGAAGTCGCCGCACACCGAACAGCTGGAGATCTCGCGGAAGGCGCCGCCATCGCCCTGCCCGGGCATCCAGACCTCGATGTCGTAGGTCTTCTGCGAGGAGAAGCCCATGTCGCCGGTGCACAGCGTGATGACTCGATAGTGCAGATCGAGCCGGCGCAGCACTTCCTCGGCGCAGGCCAGCATGCGCTCGTGCTCGTCCTTGCTGGTCTCCGGCGTCGTGATCGAGACCAGCTCGACCTTGGTGAACTGATGCTGACGGATCATGCCGCGGGTGTCGCGGCCGGCCGCGCCCGCCTCGGCGCGAAAGCACGGCGTCAGCGCCGTGAGCCGCATCGGCAACTCCTTCTCGTCGACGATGGACTCGCGCACCAGATTGGTCAGGGCCACCTCGGCAGTTGGAATGAGACCGAGCCGCTCGGTCTTGAGGCGATCATCCGGCTCTGCAATCAGCTCGCCCTTCACGGCCCAGAACTGGTCGTCCTCGAATTTCGGCAATTGGCCGGTACCGAACATGACATCGTTGCGTACCAGCAGCGGCGGATTGATCTCGGTGTAGCCGTGCTCATTGGTATGAAGATCGAGCATGAACTGCCCGAGCGCGCGCTCAAGCCGCGCCAGGCCCCTCTTCAGCACGACGAAGCGCGCGCCCGACAGCTTCGCAGCCGATTCGAAGTCCATGGTGCCAAGAGCCGCACCGAGATCATCATGCGGCTTCAGCGCGAAGGCGTAGTTGCGCCGGGCGCCGAACATGTGGCGCTCGACATTGTCGTGCTCGTCCTTGCCGTCCGGCACCTCGTCGAGCGGCAAATTGGGAATCGCCGAGAGCTCGCGCGCCAGCTCCTCATCCGCCTGCTTCGCGGCTGCCTCCAGCTCCGGCATGGTGGTCTTGAGCTTGGCGACCTCGTCCATCAGCGCCGATGCGCGCGCGTCATCCTTGGCCTTCTTGGCCTCGCCGATCTCCTTGGAGGCGGCGTTGCGCCGGGCCTGGGCCTGCTCGGAGGCCAGGATCGCCGCACGCCGCCGCTCGTCGATGGCGAGCAGATGCGACGACAGCGGTGCCAGACCCCGGCGCGTCAGCGCCACATCGAAACCTTGCGGATTGTCACGGATCGATCTGATGTCGTGCATGGTCGTTCGGTCCTGGGAACGAAGAGTATCGGCGAGTCGCCTGGGCTCGCGGGCCGGCCTGCACTACCGCGAATGGCGCCGGATGGGAACAGGCAACGCCCTGGGATGTCCCCGAGCGCAACCGTTCTATTCGGAAGGGTTGGCCGGGAGATTCCCCGAGCCGGACGACGAGCCGGACTTGGCCGCAGCCGCCTGCTTCTCGACGATGCCGACCGCGATGATCGCGCCCTCGTAGAGCGCCAGCAGCGGCAGCGCCAGCGAGGCCTGGCTGAGCACGTCCGGCGGGGTCAGCACGGCGGCGATGATGAAGGCGATCACGATGAAATAGCGCCGCTTCTCCTTCAGCATCTGCGAGGTGACGATGCCGATGCGGCCGAGCAGGGTCAGGATGACCGGGAGCTGGAACGCGATACCGAAGGCGAAGATCAGCGACATCATCAGCGACAGATATTCACCGACCTTGGGCATCAGCGCGATTTGCGCCGTCTCGGGGCCGCCGAGCTGCTGCATGCCCAGTGAGAAGCGCACGATCATCGGCCACACCGCAAAATAGACCAGCATGGCGCCGAGGACGAAGAAGACGGGGGTCGCTATCAAGTAGGGTAGGAAAGCATTGCGTTCGTGGCGATACAGCCCCGGCGCCACGAACTTGTAGATCTGGGTCGCGATGATCGGGAACGAGATGAAACCAGCGCCGAACATCGCGAGCTTCAACTGCGTGATGAAATATTCGAGCAGCTGGGTGTAGATGAACTTGCTGTTCTCGGCACCTGCGACCCAGACGAACGGCAGCACCAGGATGTTGTAGATCTGCTTGGCGAAAAAGAAGCAGAAGATGAAGGCCACGCCGAAGCCGATCAGCGCCTTGATCAGCCGCGACCGCAGCTCGATCAAGTGGTCCATCAACGGGGCCTTGCTGGCCTCGATATCTTCGACGGTCATGACGCTTTGGCGTCCTTCGGGCGGTCAGCTTCTGCTGACGCAGACATTTCAGGCTGTGGCTCGGGTTTGATTTCACGGACGATCGCCAGCGGCTCGCCCACGGATTGATGGACTTCAGCCTCTGCGAAGGTCTCGGCCACTGGAGGTTCGGGGGTGGTCGGGGTCATCACAGGAGGCTCGGGCGAAGCAGCAGCCACATCCGATGCGGGCGCCGGCTCGGCGGGCTTGTCGATCCCCTCGATATCGAGAGCCTTGTCGACGTCGCGCTGCAAGGAGGAGATCACGCCGGTCGGGGTGAAACCGCTGGCCGCCTCGCGGACCTCATCGAAGCTCTTCTTGAGGTCGGCCATCTCCGCTTCGCGCATCGCCTCCTGGAACTGGCCCTGGAACTCCGAGGCCATCCGGCGCGCCTTGCCGATCCATTGCCCGACCATGCGCAGGACGCCCGGAAGCTCCTTGGGACCGATCGCGATCAACGCGACGACCCCAATGACGAGCAGCTCACTCCAGCCGATATCGAACATGAAACAATCCGCCTACGCGACGACGCCTCTGATCCCGCCTATCCGGGCCTGTCTGAACAGGTCCCGGTGCCGTCCCTGCGGGAGCGCGCCGCCGGCGCCTTTCACGCGCAGATCAAACGGCTTTGCTGCCGACATCCGTGCGGGTGGCCGAAGGCGTGGCGCCGTGATCGATCGACTTGACGGGCTCGGTCTTCTCCGGCGCCTTGTCGTCGTCCTGCATGCCCTTCTTGAACGCCTTGATGCCCTGCGCGACGTCGCCCATCAGATCGGAAATCTTGCCGCGCCCGAACAACAGCAGGACGACCGCGATCACGACGATCCAGTGCCAAATGCTAAGCGAACCCATCCTGCAACCCTCCAAACACCGGCGCAGCCTTCACCCGACTGCCCGTCGACGCTACCGCCGAAACCGCGTCATATCCATGGACTTGACCGCGACACTTCGCTTCTAGCATTCGATTGCGAAACATCAACACGAACGCGGCGCATCAGCCGAAAGCGGCCCGCGGACAGCCCGATCTGGCCGGAAGGTAGGCGCCAACGCCCCCAAAAACAAGCACTTAAGGTCCGACAATTCGCGGCCGGACCTACGTAATAACGCGAGTGTCAACTGCCCCGGCCGCTAGCTTTAGCGCGGCGAGCCGTCGTCGTCGGTATCGCGGTCGTGCGCGTCATCGGCCGCGTCGATCTCCTCATCCGCCGCGTCGACCTCGGCCTCTGCCTCTGACTCGTCGTCTGCCTGAGCGTCAGCGTCAGCGTCGGCAGACAGCTCGACGAGCTCGATAACGGCCTCGTCGTCCGGCCCGACCTCGATCTGCTCGACGGCCAAGTCCACCTCGGTGATCTCGGTTTCCGCATCGGCGCCCGGCAGTTCCAGATCGCCAACGGCGACCTGCGACGAGGTGTCGTCCCGAACGGCGGCCTCAGCGGTCGCCATCTGGCCTTCGGCGACCTCGGCCGCAACCGTGCCGGCTGCGACCGTTTCCATCTCGGCCGTTTCGTCTTCCGCGGCTTCGGCCTCGCCAGGCTCGGCCTCCACCGCCGGCGCAAGCGCCAGGTCGAGATCGCCCGGATCCAGCGGCTCCTCGTCCTCCCGCAGCGTCGGATCGTCCGATGGCGTCGGGACGGTGAAGCCGGTCGGCAGCCGGGAATCCAGCAGGCCGGTTCCCTTCAGCTCTTCCAGGCCAGGCAGATCGCCCAGGGTCTCCAGGCTGAACTGAGCCAAGAACGCATCGGTGGTTCCGAAGGTCAACGGACGGCCCGGCGTCTTGCGGCGCCCCCGCGGCTTGATCCAGCCGGTCTCCAGCAGAACGTCCAGCGTTCCCTTGGAGGTGACGACGCCGCGGATCTCTTCGATCTCGGCACGCGTCACCGGCTGGTGATAGGCAACGATGGCCAGAACTTCGATCGCCGCGCGCGACAGCTTGCGCGTCTCGGTGCTCTCGCGCGTCATCAGCCAGGCGAGGTCGCCGGCGGTACGGAAGGTCCACTTGTTGGCGACGCGCACGAGATTGACGCCGCGATTGGCGTACTCCGCCTGCAGCTGCGCCAGTGCGGCCTTGATGTCGACACCTTCAGGCATACGCTTGGCGAGCGCAGCCTGCTCAAGCGGCTCGGCCGAGGCAAACAGGAGAGCCTCGAGGATGCGCAACTCTTCGGGGCGCGCTACAGGCTCGATCGCGATCTCGTCGGGCTCTTCCATGCGCAGTTCCGCCAAGCTTGCCATGGCAGGGTCTCCTTGTTCGTTACTCAACCGTCAAGTCCGGCGCAGCCATGGCGCCGGGCTGGATCGGTGGACGCTTACGAAAGTACAGCGGCGCGAACGCCTGCTTCTGGTTCAGCTCGAGCTTGCCTTCGCGAACCAGCTCGAGGACGGCCGCAAAGCTCGATGCGAAGACGGTGGCCTTCTGTGCAGGCTCGACGACGTAGTCCAGCAGGTAGTCGTCGAGACATCCCCAATCGTCCGAGACCTCGGTCATACCGACCAGACGCTCGAGCGTGGCGCGGGCCTCGGCAAGCGACCAGACTGTGCGCTTGGCCATATGAACGGACGTGACGACGCGCGACTGCCGCTGGATGGCATAGGCCGACAGCAGGTCGAACAGGGTCGCGGTGAACTTGGGACGACGAACCTCCGCTATGGCCTCCGGGTTGCCGCGCGGGAACACGTCACGCTGGAACTGGGGCCGGTTCATCAGGCGATTGGCGGCTTCGCGGATCGCCTCCAGCCGGCGCAGCCGGTTGGCAAGTGCCGTGGCCATCTCCTCGGCGCTCGGACCTTCTTGCGCTGGCGGCTCGGGCAACAGGAGACGCGACTTCAGAAAAGCGAGCCAGGCCGCCATCACGAGATAGTCGGCGGCGAGCTCCAGCCGGATCTTGCGGGCAGCCTCGATGAACTGGAGATATTGGTCGGCGAGCGCCAGGATGGAGATCTTGGCAAGGTCGACCTTCTGCTGCCGCGCCAGCGCGAGCAGCAGGTCGAGCGGACCCTCGTAGCCCTCGACGTCGACGACCAACGCCGGTTCGGCCTCGGCCAGCTCCGTCGTGGGACGGCCGGTTTCAAACGACAGAATTTCAGCGGTCATGCGCTAGCGGATCCCAGCCGGTTGATCAAGGCGTCGAGCTCGCCGCGCGCGGCGTCACGATCGAAGCCTGTGGGTGCCTTGCGCGCCGCAAGCGCGCGATCGGCGCGGATCAGAGCCTGCCCTTCAAGCTCAGGTGTCTCGGCGGCCACGGCCTGCATCTCGTCGAGCTTGCCGTTGCAATGCAGAACCATGTCGCAGCCAGCCGCCACGATCGCACGCGTGCGCTCGGCGATCGATCCGGCCAACGCGTTCATGGAAACGTCATCACTCATCAACAAACCCTGGAACCCGATCCGTTTGCGAATCACCCGTTCGATCATTGTCGCAGAAGTCGTGGCCGGATGGGCGGCGTCGATCGCGCTAAACACAACATGTGCAGTCATCGCCATCGGGAGGTCGGCCAGCAGCCTGAACGCGGCGAAATCGGTTGCGTCGAGCTCCGCTTCTGGCGCGTCCACGGTCGGCAGCCGGAAATGGGTGTCGGCGGTGGCCCGACCATGCCCCGGAATGTGCTTCAGCACCGGCAGCACGCCGCCCTGCTCCAGCCCCTCCGTCACCGCCCGGGCGATCGCCGCCACCTTTTCTGGCGTCGTGCCATAGGCTCGATCCCCGATCACGGCATCGGCGCCGGCGACAGGGACGTCGGCGAGCGGCAGGCAATCCACGGTGATGCCGAGCGCGACTAGGTCGGCGGCGATCAGGCGCGCGCTGAGCCAGGCGGCACGGCGACCTGCGGCCGAATCAAGATCGTAGAGACGGTCGAACACCACGCCGGCGGGATAGGCCGGCCAATGCGGCGGCCCCAGCCGCTGCACCCGGCCACCCTCTTGGTCGATCAGGACCGGAGCGTCGGCGCGGCCGACGCAGGCCCTTAATTCCTCAACCAGCGCAGTCACTTGGGCGGGTGACTGGACGTTGCGCTTGAACAGGATGAAGCCCCAGGGCCTGGACTCGCCGATGAACGCGCGCTCGGCGTCGGTGAGATCAGGCCCGGAGATGCCGGTGATGAAAGCCCGCATGGTCATGCGGGCCGCATAGACCCCGCCTCGGGGGCGGTCAAGCAGGCCTTAATTGTTGCTAAACGGGAAACACTGTCCGCCGGCAGTTTTCAACGATCCGCACATCTTGTTGGCCTCTTCCTTCGTCGCGAAGGGCCCGACGGCTGCGCGGTACCTAACGCCGCCCTTCTCACCCAGATCCATCCGCTTGATGATCGGCTCATATTTGCCCAGCACGGCGCCGTACTTGTCCTGCACCGCCTTGTAGGACGACATCGCCTCCGCCTCGCTGGCCTGCGACGAGATCGAGACCAGGTAGCCGCCAGTACGATCGGTCTGGGTCTGCTCGGTGACCGGCACGGCCGCAGCGATGCGCGCCGGTGCGGCCGGCTGCGGTGTCAGCGGCATCGGACTGTCGTTGGCGGCCGACGCATTGGCGTTGGCCGGCGATTTGCGGCCCTTCGGCGTCGCCGCCGGCTTGGTTGCAGGCGTCGCCGGCATCGGCGGATCGGCCGCAGCAGCCTGATTGCCCCCCGTCACGGACAGCGTCTTGATCGGACGCGGATCACTGTTGGGCAAAATGCCGTTGGCGTTGGCCATCTGCGACATCGGGGCCGCCCCGGCGCTGACCGGCGGCGGAGCCGCATTCTGGTTCATCTGCGGGAACACCACGCGCGGATTGCCGCCGCGGGCGTTCAGATCCATCGGCGTCTCCTCGCGGGACACCAGCTTCTCGCCGCCGTCATTGCCGAGCAGACGATCCGGCACCTTCGGCGTCGGATCCTGCTGGGCCATGATCTTGGTCGGACTGTTGTCGGCGCGAATGATCGGCGGCTCGCCGGTACGGCCGGACGAGATGTAGGTCTTGTAGCCGTAGGCGCCGCCGGTGCCGACCACCGCAAGGGTCAGCACCGCGAGCACGGTGCTCATGCCGCTGCGCCGCCGCGGCCGCTCCTCTTCCTCGCCCTCGTCGTAACCGTCCTGATAGCCGTATTGGCCGTCCTGGAAATCGTTGTCGCCCTGAAACCCCTGCTGTCCCGAGCCCATCTGCCCAAACAGCGCATCGTCATAGCGCGAGGAGTCCGGCTCGTTGTCATCGAAGCCGTTGTCGCGGTTGTAGTCGCGGTCATTCTCGGCAAACCCGTGGCGCGACTCCCCGACGCTGTAGTCGAGCTTGGACAACTGATCGGCGAACTCCGCGTTCGGATAACCCGGCTGCTGCCGGGGGGCGGGCGCGGGCGCGAAATCCTGGTCCGGGAAACCCGGCTGGCCGCGCGGATCCTGATAGCCCGCCGGAAAGGCCGGCGGTGCAGGCGCGGGCTGCGGCGGCTCGCGGCCGATGTCGGCGAAGGGGTTGGCGGCGGCAGGCTGGGCACGTTGCATCCAGGCCGGAGCGCCGGCCGGAGGCATGCCGGGAACCGGCTGTTCCGGCGCGGGCGCCGCGGGGCGCGCCATCGGACGCGGTTGAGATTGCGGAGTTGCCCGGCCCGAGGCGGCAAAAGGATCGTTCTGCCCGATCAGGCGAGCGAGTTCGGCGAGCGGATCGGCATCGGCCTGCTGGTTTCCACCACGGCCAAAACCATCAGCGGGAAAGGGTCTGTCCTGGTAACGATCAGCCATCGTGATGAAGCGTCCCTGCGGGTGAGCCGCATATGCGTCCTAAGGCGGACCCTGCCAGATTGAGGCCCCCAACTGAAGTCGTGTGTTTCCCCCAATCAGCGCATTGCATCAGGAGCATTAACGCCCAAGATCGCAAGTCCCGACGCCAGAACCGAGACGACGCCCTGAACCATGGCCAAACGTGCCTTGGTCAATTCTGCATCATCATCGATAATGAAGCGTAAATAGGGCAAATCCCGCCCCCGCGTCCAGAGGGCGTGAAATTCGCTTGCAAGTTCATACAGGTAGAAGGCGATCCGGTGCGGCTCATGCGCCAGCGCTGCGCTCTCCACCGTACGTGGGTACAGTGCCAGGCGTTTCAAGAGGTCGTGTTCGGCCGAGTCGGAGAGTTTTTCGAGGTTGGCCTCGCGGAGGAACGCTAACCGCGCCCCCTCGTCCTCCGGCAGGTCCTGGAGGCTCTCCCGCGCATTGCGAAAGATCGAATGCCCCCGCGCGTGGCCATACTGGACATAGAACACGGGATTGTCGCGCGACTGCTCGATGACCTTGGCGAGGTCGAAATCGAGCACGGCGTCGTTCTTGCGGTAGAGCATCATGAAACGGACCGCATCGCGCCCCACTTCATCAACAACTTCCCGCAAGGTGACGAAGTCGCCGGAGCGCTTCGACATCTTCACCGGCTCGCCATTGCGCAACAGCTTGACGAGCTGCACGACCTTGACGTCGAGCACGGCCTGTCCGGCCGTCACCGCTTTCACCGCCGCCTGCATGCGCTTGATGTAGCCGCCGTGATCGGCGCCGAACACGTCGATCAGGTCGGCGAAGCCGCGCTCGAACTTGTGCCGGTGGTTGGCAATGTCGGAGGCGAAATAGGTGTAGCTGCCGTCCGACTTGATCAGCGGCCGATCAACGTCGTCGCCATAGGCCGTGGCGCGGAACAGAAGCTGCTCGCGATCCTCCCAATCCTCCACCGGCGCGCCCTTGGGCGGCGGCAGACGGCCTTCATACACGTCGCCCCGCTCGCGCAGGAACTCGATCGTGTCGGCAACCTTGTTGGTGCTGCCTGCAATCAGCGAGCGTTCCGAAAAGAACACGTCATGACGGATGTTGAGCGCGGCGAGATCATCCTTGATCTCGGCCATCATCATCGCGATCGCCTTGTCGCGCACGATCGGCAGCCACTCGGTCTCAGCGAGCGCCTTGAGCTTGTCGCCGTGCTCGGCCGCGAGCGCCTGCCCGACCGGCTTGAGATAGTCGCCGGGATAGAGCCCTTCCGGAATGGCGCCGATGTCCTCGCCGAGCGCCTCGCGATATCTGAGGAAGGCGGAGCGCGCGAGTACGTCGACCTGCGCGCCGGCGTCGTTGATGTAGTACTCGCGCGTGACATCGCGGCCGGCGAACTGCAGCAGGCTGCATAGCGCATCGCCGAACACCGCGCCGCGGCAGTGCCCGACATGCATCGGCCCGGTCGGATTGGCCGACACGTACTCGACGTTCACCTTCGGCGCGCCGGGCACCGGCGCAACGCGGCCGTAGGCGGCGCCTTCGCGCAGGATCGTCGCCAGCGCCTTCGCCCAAACCGTCGGCTGCAAAGTGAGATTGATGAAACCCGGACCGGCGACGTCGACCTTCGCCACCAGCGCATCTTCGCGCAGGCGCTGGGCGATCTGCTCGGCGAGATCACGCGGCTTGGCCTTCGCCTCCTTGGCGAGCACCATCGCCGCGTTGGTGGCCATGTCGCCATGGCTCGGGTCGCGCGGCGGCTCGACGACCACGCGCGAAAAATCGATGCCCTCGGGCCAGCCGCCATCCTTGGCGAGCGCGGCGCAGATCGCGTGCACGCGGGCCAGCATGTCGGCGAAAAGATAGGGGGTGGACGCTTGTTCAACCATGCCGCCGCCTAACGCAAATCCGGAGTCGAGTCAAAAAGCCGGTGGTGCTCCGTTAAGGCGAAACGGTCCGTCATTCCGGCGATAAAATGGCCGATGCGGCGAGCCCGATCGCCCTCGCCGTCGCAACCGTCCAGCCAGCCCGCGGGCAGCGTCGAACCGTCCTCATGGTAGCGGCCGTACAGGTCGGCGACGATGCGCTCGGCGTCGCGCATCACCCGCATCACCCGCTCATGGCGGTACATCCGCTGCCAGAGAAACCCCTTGATGGTCGCCTCATGCTCGGCCACATCGGCCGGAAATGCCACCAGCGGCCCGCTGTGCCGCCTGATGTCGTGAGGCGACATCGGCTGCGCCCGCGCGATCCGGCGCTCGGCCTCGGCCGCCACGGCGGCGATCAGGTAGGAGATCAGCTCGCGCACCAGCTCGGCGCCGCGCCGGATCGGATCGAGCGCCGGATATTGGCGATCGATCTCGGCGATCATCGCGGCCAGCAGGGGAATTTCCTTGAGGTCGTCGACCGTGAACAGGCCGGCCCGCAGCCCGTCGTCGATGTCGTGGGCGTCATAGGCGATGTCGTCCGCGAGCGCCGCGACCTGGGCCTCGAGCGAGGCGTAGCTCCACAGCTCCAGGTCGAACCGGGTATTGAACTCGGCGATTCCCGGCGGGATCGGCTCCTGCAACGGCCCGTTGTGCTTGACGATGCCCTCGAGCGATTCCCAGGTCAGGTTGAGTCCGTCGAAATCCGGGTAGCGCTGCTCGAACGACGTGACGATGCGCAATGTCTGGGCATTGTGGTCGAAGCCGCCATGGTCCGCCATGCAGCGGTTCAGCGCGCGCTCGCCGGCATGGCCGAACGGCGGATGGCCGAGATCATGCGCCAAGGCCAGCGTCTCCGTCAGGTCCTCGTCGAGGCCGAACTGCCGGGCCAGCGCGCGGGCGATCTGGGCCACTTCCAAAGAATGGGTCAGGCGGGTGCGGTAGTGGTCGCCTTCGTGGAAGACGAACACCTGGGTCTTGTGCTTCAGCCGGCGGAAGGCGGTCGAATGGATGACGCGGTCGCAATCCCTGCGGAACGCGCTGCGGGTCCGGGACGGCGGCTCGGCGAACAGGCGGCCCCGGCTGCGATCGGGATCGCAGGAATAGGGAGCGCGGGGGGCAGCCATTCCGACCGACACGGGCGATTGTTCCTTTTGCGGTTTGATTCCTCGGCGGAGCCCACTTAACTATGGGGAGCGCCCGGCACCAAATGAATAGGGCATGACGCGCTACCTCGGAGACCTCCTGCCATGACTGATGCCTCGACCGGCCCCGTCACCATCAGCGAACGCGCCGCCCGCCGCATCGGAGAGATCCTCGGCAAGGAGAGCGCCGGCGCGATGCTGCGCATCTCGGTCGAAGGCGGCGGCTGCTCCGGCTTCCAGTACAAGTTCGACATCGACCGCGCCAAGGCCGACGACGATCTCGTTATCGAGCGCGATCGCGCGGTCGTGCTGGTCGATCCGGCCTCGGTGCCATTCCTCGCCGGCTCGGAGGTGGATTTCGTCGACGACCTGATGGGCGCCTCGTTCCGGGTCAATAATCCCAACGCCACCGCCTCCTGCGGCTGCGGCACCAGCTTCTCGGTCTAGCGTCCCCTCGTTGTCGGCTCAGGCCTCCGCCGTCGCAGCCGGGACATCTGACGGCGCAAGCGCCGGCGCCTCGACGTTTGGCGCGGGCGTTCCGATCGCCTTCAGCATTGCCGCCACCATGGCCGGCTTGCGCAACGGCTTGGCCAGAAAGTCGGTCATGCCGGCCTCGCGGCATTGCTTGATGTCGTCCGGGAAGGCGTTCGCGGTCAGCGCGATGATCGGCAGCTCGGCGAGCCGTCCACCCTTGGCCCGGATAGCCCGGGTCGCGGCGATGCCGTCCATTTCCGGCATGCGAACGTCCATCAGCACGAGGTCGAACTCCTGTTCGTCGGCCGCCTTCACCGCCTGCACGCCATCCGGAACGATGCATTTATCGACCGGGAACTCCTGCAGCATCTTCGACACAACCATGCGGTTGGTGGCGTCGTCCTCGGCGATCAGCACGCGCAAGGGACGGCCGAGTGCCTCGATCCGTGCCTTGAGGTCGCCGGCGCCGACCCGGTCGCCGCGCTGATCGGACACCTGCTTGTCGCTCCACGGCAAGGTCAGGCTG
Organism: Bradyrhizobium sp. SZCCHNR1017; assembly: GCF_032381375.1. Taxonomy (NCBI): domain Bacteria; kingdom Pseudomonadati; phylum Pseudomonadota; class Alphaproteobacteria; order Hyphomicrobiales; family Nitrobacteraceae; genus Bradyrhizobium; species Bradyrhizobium sp. SZCCHNR1017. The sequence goes on from NZ_JAUHIR010000001.1 coordinate 784,485, forward strand.
AAGCGGAAGGTCGAGCCTTCGCCCTGCACCGACGACACCGCGATGACCCCGCCCATCTGCTCGATGATCCGCCGGGAGATCGCCAGCCCGAGCCCGGTGCCGCCGAAGCGGCGGTTGATCGAGGCATCGGCCTGGGCGAAATCCGTGAACAGCTTGCCGACCCGATCGGCGGGAATGCCGATGCCGGTGTCGGAGACGCGCCACTCGATCGTCGCCCTGTGGTCGTCGCGCGTGCGGCAGGCCACGGCGATGGTGATGCCCCCCTGCTCGGTGAACTTCACCGCGTTGGAGGCGAGATTGATCAGCACCTGACGAATGCGCGCCACGTCGCCCTTGAGCGCCGGCGGCAGCTTCGGATCGATGTCCGCATTGACCAGCAGGCTCTTCGATTTCGCGTTGACGCCCATGATGGCGGTGACCGCCTCGACCAGCGCCGCCGGCGAGAAATCCACCGTCTCGAATTCGAGCTTGCCGGCGTTGAGCTTGGACAGATCGAGGATGTCGTTGAGGATGCGCTGCAGGTTGTCGCCGGACTCGCGGATCGTCATGACCGCGTGACGCTGCTCGTCGTCGAGCTTCGTCTCCAGCAAGGTCGAGGCGAGCCCGAGCACGCCGTTCATCGGGGTGCGGATCTCGTGGCTCATCATCGCCAGGAAGTCGGATTTGGCACGGCTTTCGGCTTCCGCCTGTTCGGCCCGCCAGCGCTCGGTGACGTCGCGGCCGAAGCCGCGATAGCCTGCGAACTTGCCCTCGTGATCCCGCGCCGGCCGCGCCGTCAGCGCCCAACGGCGGCGCTCGCCGCCAGCCACCACGACATGGATCAGAATCTCCGGGATCGACAGCCGCTGCGCCATGCGATCGGCCAACGTCTTGAGCGTCGCCGTATCGGTCGGGCAGAGATATTTCAGCGTATCGATCAGCCGCTCGCCCTTGAGCTGATCGAGCGGAAGCTGGGCCACGTCGGCGAAGCGCTGCGGCGCGTCGATCAGACGGCCCTCGGCATCGGTCTGCCACAGCCAGCTCGCGGCGTTCTCCTGGAATTCCTTCAGGAGCAGCGAGATCGTCTCGTTCTGGCGCTCGTGCCGGATCTGCGCCTTCAGGTTCTCCAGGAACACGTTGCCGTGCGACACCAGGTGCCGCACCATGAACGAGGTGTAGAGCAGCAGGAACACGACGAGCACGAGATAGGTCGTGCCGCCGCAAAGAAACAGCGAGCCCACCGAGGCGAGCATCAGGGTCCAGGTGTAGGCGAGACCAGCCCGCGGCACGCTCGACATCGCGAAGGCGCCACCCGAGATCATCCCGGTCATCAGCGAACCCACGATGATCTGCAGATGCGGATCGACCTGCGGCATCACGATCAGCGGCAGCGATCCCCAGATGGTCGCCAAGAAGAACGCCTGCAACGTCATCCGGGAGATGGCGCGCTCGGACGCCTCCTGCGGCCGCGACTTGCGCGCGCGCCACCAGCCGCGCAGCGCCATGCCGCCGGCCACCGCGATCGCGGCGCCCCACGCGAAGAGAAAGAGATTGGAGACGGTGTTCCAGAACACGCCAAGAATGATCGCCGCGTTGGCGAAGTTGATGCCGATGGTCACGGGGACGAGGCGCGCGACGGCATCGACCTGCCGCGCCCGGATGCGCCGGCGATCGCGCTCGGTCAGCGCTTCGTCGTCGAGACCTTCGATGGCGCCGAAGCCGCCGATCCAAATGAAGAAGGCCCCCAGCGGGCTGCCGCCGGCCGTTCGCTTCGAGCGCGTGGGATCCCCAGGCCAATTCATGAGCGCGCAGAACCTTCGTTGTGATCCCTTGCCATGCCTGATCGGCTGCTTCAGCCGCGTTAATTGTTCCGCCCGTAGAATTACGGAACCTCCGAATGCGCGCGCTGGCAGCGCCGGATGCAACTCATCGTTCCCGCGGCACGATGTGCCCGAGTCATGATCGTCCGTTTTCCCCTCGTTCAGGTCGAGGGCGCAGGGAATGCCGGGTGCTGGCCGCAACCCATGGCCCGCCTGCAGAAAGAAAGCAGGCGGCAGTCACCACAGGTCCAGCCGGTCAACCGGCATTCCCTGCACGACGGCTCTACGCCTTATACGCATTCTCCCCGGGGACCGGGCTGTCTTGCCCCCGTGACCGGCGGATCATCGTCACCACCGGCGTGGCCTCAGCGTCGGGAGACCAGGACCATGCGATTTCGGCGTGCGCCATGTGCCGTTCGTCCGCACGGCATCACGCCATGCTGCGGCCCACGACGCCCATCGCATCCCACCCCGCGTGTCGTGACGATCGCGATACGCCCCTCGTGCCGGGGTGGGACGGCGACATAGGAGCATGAATTCTGTAAAAGCGAAACAACGATATTTTTCGCACCGGGACTGGACAGGGCAAATCAGCTTGAAGGCGCTCATGAAATTAATCTCTCGGCGCACGCCTATTCGACGCCGGCTGCGCCCATTGGCATCGCCAACATGGGTCATGCGGTGGATCGATTTGCCCGACGTGCACGCCGGATCACAATCACCACGTCGTTGTTCGCTGATCCCTCACAGCACCGCGCCGGAGGCGTAGGCACTGGCCCAATGCGGAAAACCGTTTTCGGCGGCACGCGCCGCCGCGTGATCCCAGTCATAGGTCAGCGCCAGCAGCTCGGCCTGCCAATGTCCGCGTCGCTCGGTCAGAACCGCGTAGCGCGCGTGCGGCGAGCGATGTTCGAGCTGGGCTGCGATCGGGATGTCGCCGAACACCGGGCAGCCGACGCTGCCGGGGTTGATCACCAGCGGCCCACGGGGCACCTGCACCACCGCCTGCCGATGACTGTGGCCGCACAGCACCAGCGTGGCGCCGCCGATGTTGGTGAGACGTGAGATGAGCACGTCGCGGCGCGCCGGGACGTAGCGGCCATCGTCCAGCATCTCTTCGAGCAGGAGGGCGCAGTCATCGTCTGGCGTGCCATGCACAGCGAGGATGCCATGCTCCAGCGCGATCCGCGCCGGCAGGTCATGCAACACACGGCGCTGTTCAGCGGTCAGCGCGGCCTGCGCGAAGCGGCCGGCCGGAGAGAGCTTCTCTTCCGGCAACTCCTCGATCCAACGATCGTGGTTGCCGCGCACGGTGGGCAGCGTCAGGGATTGCAGCAGATCGAACGTCTCCCGCGGCCACAGCGGGCTGGTCACGCAGTCGCCAAGATTGACCGTGGCGTCGACGCCGCGCATCTTGATGTCCGCGAGCACCGCCTCCAGCGCCGGCAGATTGCCATGCACGTCGGAAATCACAGCCAGCCGCATTGTCGCCCCCTCGCAGTCCCGTCTCTCTTCAGTCGCTTGAGGTAGAACTCTAGCATCCTCGTCATTGCGAGCGAAGCGAAGCAACCCAGAGTCCTTGGCGGCCCTGGATTGCTTCGCTTCGCTCGCAACGACGGTGGAGACGCCGGATGGACTAAAGTGCGGCGCCTCCTCGCTCGTCTATACTGCAGCGGAAGCCGCGGGCTCGGCGCTCACGACGCTGAGGCCTCGCTGCGCGTCTTCAGCTCCCATGCAGCCACATCCTCACCGTCATGCCCCCGCAGGCGGGCATCCAGTACGCCGCGGTCCATCGGTATCGCCACAACCGCCTCGGCGTACTGGATCGCCCGGTCGAGGCCGGGCGATGACAGTCGCGTTTGTCGCGAAGCACTGCTCCCTTGGTGGTTGCGAAAATTCCCTCACTGCAGCGCCCCGATCGCGAACACATCCGCGCGCTCGATGATCAGGTCGCGGAACAGGCGGGCGCGGTGCGACATCCATTGCGGGTCGGGATAGACGACGTGAAGCGGCAGCGACGGAACGTCGTAGTCGGGGAGCAAATGGATGAGCCTGCCTGACGCAATGTGTTGAACCGCGCACCAGTCCGGCAGCACGGCGGCGCCGAGGCCTTCCAGCGCCGCCAGGGTCATGATGTCGGCGTCGTCGCAAGTGAGCGAGGGTGTGATGCCGACGACGTGGCGGCCGGTTTCGGATTCGAGGCTCCATTCGTTCTTCGGCGACAGCCGCGAATAGGTCACGCAGGGGAGCTGGCGCAGATCATTGGGCAACCGCGGCGGGCGGTGTCTTGCGAGCAGCGATGGCGCCGCAACCAGCAGCCGCTTGACCGTGCCGACGCGGCGCGCGACCAGCGAGCTGGAGCTGAGCACGCCGATGCGGATGGCGAGCTCCGTCCCGGTCTCCACGAGGTCGACGAACTGCTCGGTGAAGCGGATGTCGAGCCGCACCTCGGGATAACGGCGGCCATATTCGGCGAAGACGTCGCTGAAGAAATGGCGGCCGAACGAGGTCGGCACCGTCATCCGCAAGGTGCCCGAGGGCGCGCCGACGCGCTTCGGCGACGGCATGCCCGCGCTCTCGAACAAGGTGACGATGTCCTTGGCGAGCTTGAGGACGCGATCGGCCTCGGCGGTCGGCCGCAGCTTGCGCGTGGTGCGGACGAACAGGCGACAGCCGAACTGCTCCTCCAAGAGCGCGATGCGCTTGGTGATCGCCGGCTGTCCCAGGCCCAGATCGGCCGCGGCCTGGGTGAAGCTGCCGGCCTCCATGACGCGGATGAAGGTCTGCAGCGCGTCGATCCGGTCCATCCATTCCTCCCCGGAATGAGTTTTATTCTCGTCATTCCGTATACGTCAGGAGGCAGGCCGGTCTAGCCTCTCAAAAAATCAAACGGAGGGAGACCATGGAGAAGTCGATTGGCATCGTCGGGGCCGGCATCGGCGGGCTGCACCTGGCGCTGTATCTGCAGAAGCAAGGCATCCAGGCCACGGTTCTGACCGACCGCGAGCCGGAACAGTATGCTGCAACGCGGTTGATGAACACGGTGGCCCATCACGGCATCACCGTGGCGCGCGAGAACGAGCTCGGCGTGAACCACTGGGACAGTCCCGAATTCGTCTATCACCACCACGATCACTTCTTCAATTTCCCCGGCAGCCCCCTGGTCTTTCGCGGGGCCTTCAAGCAGCCGAGCCGCGCGGTCGACTACCGGATCTACCTGCCGGCGCTGATGAAGGATTTCGAGGACCGCGGCGGCGCGATCGAATATGCCAGCATCCAGGACGACGACATTCCGGCGCTGGTGGCGCGCTTCGACCTGCTGGTGGTATCGACCGGCAAGGGCGCGCTGGGGCGGATGTTCAGCCACCGGCCGGAGCTGTCGCCCTACAACCAGCCGCAGCGCCTGCTCTGCGTCGGCCTCTATGACGGCGTCGACCACGGCAGCCCCGAGGGCGACGATCCGCGCGGCGTGACGCTGTCGGTCTCTCCGGGCCATGGAGAGATGATCGTGATTCCGACGCTCACCTTCGGCGGCATGAAGACGGCGCTGCTGATGGAGAACATTCCCGGCGGTGACATGGCCGAGCTGGTATCGCTCAACTACGACGCCGATCCCTCGGCCTTCCGGCAGACGCTGCTCGACAAGCTGGAGAAGCACCATCCGCACACCTACAACCGGATCGACACGCACCGCTTCGATCTGCAGCCGCTGGACCTCTTGCAGGGCGCCGTGGTGCCGACCGTGCGGCGCTCCTCGGTCAGCTTCGACGACGGCAAGATCGCGATTGCGCTCGGCGACGTGCACTCCGTGGTCGATCCGATGATGGGCCAGGGTGCCAACATGGCCTCCTATGCCGCGTTCGAACTCGGCAAGGCGATCACCGAGGCGGTGGCGTTCGACGACCGCTTCGTCGAGACGGTCGATCGCGCGCGCGAGAACCGCGTGCTCGCCGCAGCGCGCTGGACCAACCTGATGCTGCAGCCGCCGTCGGAGGCGATGGGCCGGCTGATCTTCACCATGGCGCAGGATCGCGGGCTCTGCGACGAGTTCACCGACAATTTCAACTATCCGGAGCGGCAGTGGGACCGGCTGGCGAGCGAGCGGCGCATTCATGCCTGGATCGACGAGCGGACGCGGCTCGCGGCGTGAGGCGTGATGACGGAGAGCGGCCGATGAGCCATCATCCGGATGCCGCGGGTTTTCGCGCAGCCGCGTCGCGGTTCTCCACCGGCGTGACCGTCGTCACCAGCAGCGATGGCGACGGCGCGCCGGTCGGCATGACCGCCAACAGTTTCACCACGGTCTCGACGCAGCCGCCGACGGTGCTGGTCTCGCTCAAGCGCGGCCGCACCTGGCAGGCGGTGAGCGCGTCCGGCCGCTATACGGTGAACGTGCTCGCGGCCGATGATGTCGCGATCGGCCGGCATTTCGCCGGCGCGGCCCTCGCACAGGGCGCGCCTGCCTTGGACGCGCGTGACGGCTTCTTCCTGCTGCCGGCGGCCATCGCGCAATTCGGCTGCGAGGTCGTGAACACGGTCGAGATCGCCGACCACACGCTGTTCATCGGCGAGGTCCGCTGGTGCCGCCACCAGGACGGCCTGCCGCTGGCATTCTACGCCAGCCGGTTTCGCAATGGGCTGGGCGCAGAGATATTGCCAAGCGATGGGCTGGCGTATCCGGCGGAGGGGTGGACGATCTGATCGCGCGGGTGGCCAGTGTCCTTCAAGCCGCCGCTGCTTACCCTCATGGTGAGGAGGCGCGCAGCGCCGTCTCGAACCATGAGGCCGCAGCGTTGGCCTCGCCCTTCGAGACGCCCGCCCGCGGCGGGCTCCTCAGGGTGAGGAGCGAGAGGTTCTCTCTTCATGGAAAATCTGATGCGGTCCGCCGGGACGACTTAGTGAGCCAAACATCGTCACATTGAAGACTGCGGGTCCGGCACAGTCGTGAGGCTCAACCGCCGATCAGTCCGGGGTCGATGCCCCCCGTTGTGGCGGCTCCAGAATGACCGAAGCGCGGCCACGTGACGATCGAACCTGATTTTACGTCCCGTCCGGCGTCGTCGTCAAATGGATCGGCACTGCAGGCACGAGGCCTGAGGCTGATGATCCACAGCAGTTCCGCTCGTGCTGGACTCGCGACGCTCGTTCAGCATCGGGAAGCCGCGCTGATGCCGGACCGGATAGGCCGCCGGCGTGTCGCTCGCGGCGTCGAGCGTGGCCACCTGCTCCGCCGTCAGGCTCCAGCCGACCGCGCGGATATTCTCGATCAGCTGGCTCTCGTCGCGGGCGCCGACGATGATGGTCGCGACCGTCGGGCGCTGCAGCAGCCAGTTCAGCGCCACCCGTGGAATGTTGCGCCCGCCTGTGATTCCCACGCCATCCGCCTTGACCGGAGTGGTCGCGGCTTGATCTAACCGGGGCCGTTTCTCCTTCCCCCCGGGAACCTCAAGCCAATGCGTATCGCCACTTGGAACGTCAATTCGGTCCGGCAGCGGATCGATCACCTCCTGACCTGGCTCAAGGAATGCTCCCCGGACATCGTCTGCCTGCAGGAGATCAAGTGCACGGACGACGCATTCCCAAGGCTGGAGATCGAGGCGCTCGGCTACAACGTGGTGACGCACGGCCAGAAGACCTTCAACGGCGTCGCGCTGTTGTCGAAGCTGCCGTTCGACGAAACCAAGTCCGGGCTCGACGGCGATGCCGAGGACGTGCATGCGCGCTTCCTGGAGGGCGTGGTCAGTCTCAAGCACGGCGTGGTGCGCATCGCCTGCCTCTACCTGCCCAACGGCAACCCGCCGAACACGGAAAAATATCCCTACAAGCTCAAATGGATGTCGCGGCTTCGTGACTACGCGCGTGAGCGGCTGAAGACCGAGGAGCCGCTGATCCTCGCAGGTGACTTCAACGTGATCCCCGCGGCCGCCGACGTCTCCAACCCCGAGGCCTGGGTCGAGGACGCGCTGTTCCGCCCGGAGACGCGCGAGAGCTTCCAGTCGCTGCTCGGCCTCGGGCTCACCGACGCGCTGCGCGCCGTCACCGATGCGCCGGGGCAGTACACGTTCTGGGACTATCAGGCCGGCGCCTGGCAGAAGAACGCGGGGATCCGGATCGATCACCTGCTGTTGTCGCCGCAGGCCAGCGACCGGCTGGTCGAGGTCGGCATCGACAGCTATGTCAGGGCCTGGGAGAAGCCGTCGGATCACGTGCCGGTGTGGGCCGATTTCGATCTCGAGACGGCGTAACTCGAGGACGGTCCATGACGATCTACACACGGCGGCAATTGTTTCCGCTCGCAATCGTGCCGCTGCTGGCGGCGAAGCCGGTGCTTGCCGCCGACCTGCAGGCCACCATCGCCGGCATCGAAGCCGGCAGCGGCGGGCGACTCGGCGTGGCGCTGCTGGACACCGCGAGCGGGGCACTCAGCGGCCATCGGCTCGACGAGCGTTTCCCGATGTGCAGCACCTTCAAGGCGCTGCTGGCGGGCGCGATCCTCACCAAGGTCGATGCCGGCACCGAGCAGCTCTCGCGCCGCATTCCCATCGCGCAAGGAGACATCCTGTCCTACGCGCCGGTCACCAAGGCCTATGTGGGGACGTCGGGCCTGTCGGTCGGCGAATTGTGCGAGGCGACCGTGACGCTCAGCGACAACACGGCGGCGAATCTGCTGCTGGCGAGCCTCGGCGGCCCCGCCGGCCTGACCCGCGCCATCCGCGGCTTCGGCGACGCCATCACCCGGCTCGACCGCATCGAGCCTGCGCTCAATGAAAGCGTGCCCGGCGATCCCAGGGACACCACGACGCCCGCGGCGATGGCGCAGACCTTGGCGAAGCTGACGACCGGCACGGCGCTGTCGGCGGCATCGCGCGACATCCTGAATGGCTGGCTGATCGCCTGCAAGACCGGTGGCGCCAAGCTGCGCGCCGGCCTGCCCGGCGAATGGCGCATCGGCGACAAGACCGGCGCGGGCGAGCGCGGCAGCAGCAACGATGTCGCCGTGATCTGGCCGACAGGGCGCGTGCCGGTCGTCGTGAGCAGCTATCTCACCGAGACCAAGGCCAGCGACGACAAGCGCAACGCGGTTCACGCAGCGGTCGGCCGAGCCGTCGCAGGCGCGCTCGGGGCCTGAGCCTCGCGATAGATCGCGGCGATCGCGTCGAATCCGGTGCGCAGCTGGCGCATCTGGCGGCCCGCGAGGCGCACGCCGAGACCGGCGCTCTCCGGCAGCAGGCTTGCCGCGGCGTAGAGGCCGTCGATGCAGGACAGCGCATCGACGAGACGCTGGCGAAGCGCGGTGAGATCGTTCGTCAGCGGCAGCATCAGCACGGCCGAGCCGAACGCGCGATGACCGTTGAAGACGGCGACATCAGGATCGCGCAGCTGCATGCGGTCGATGAGGAGCGGCGCCTCGCCCGTCCGGCGCACGACGAGCGCGGAGTCGAGCTCGCGGAACAAGCGCCCCTGCCCGACCGGGTCATGCATCGTGAAGGCGTCGGTCACGAGGGCCAAAGCATCGGCGGCGCAGTGCAGTTCGAGCACCTGGCACAAGGCAGCCCCGGGAAACAGAATACGCGGCTCCGGCCGATAATCGAGCCTGGCGCCGGTCTCGACCCGGAGCAGCACCTGCTCCATGGCACGTGCGCCCGGCTCGGCGCGATGGACTGAGGTGGCGCCCTGCGTGGTCACGCAAACGGCTGCACCCGCATGTAGCGTGAAGCGCTGCGTCAACCGGTCCTCGCCATGCACCGCGCCACTGCCGGTCTGCAGGATCACGCTGAGCAGGTCCGGCCGCTCGGCATCGGTGTGAAAGCTGCGTGTCAGCACGAACGGCCACGCGAACAGCCGGCGGTCGATCACCGTGCGGCCGCCGCGGCGAACGAAGGAGAGATCGAGCCGCGGCGGCTCTGGGGCTGAAGCGCTCACGTGCGGAACAGCACCTCGCGCTCGAGCAGATCGACGATCGCATCAATACCCTCGCCGCGTCGGCAGTTGGTCAAGAGCACCGGACGGCCGCCGCGCACCTCGGCCGCTTCGCGCCGCATGCGATCGAGATCGACGCCGACATGCGAGGCGAGATCGACCTTGTTGATGACGAGCAGATCGGCGCGGATCACGCCGGGGCCGCGCTTGCGCGGGATGTCGTCGCCGCCGGCGACGTCGATCACGAACATCCAGAAATCGGTGAGGTCGCGCGAGAAGGTCGAGGCGAGATTGTCACCACCGCTCTCCAGCAGGATCAGCTCGACGCCCGGAAAGCGCCGCTCCAATTCGTCGGCGGCCTCGATGTTGAGCGTCGGGTCCTCGCGGATCACGGTGTGCGGACAGGCGCCGGCTTCGACCGCCGACACGCGCGCCGGGTCGATCAGGCCCGAGCGGCGGACGCGCTCGGCATCCTCGGCGGTGACGAGATCGTTGGTGATGACCGCAATGTCGATGCCGCGCGCCTGCAGCGCCGGGATCAGGCGCTCGACCAGAGCGGTCTTGCCGGAGCCGACCGGACCGCCGATCCCGACGCGCGCGGCGGTCATCGGCGCATCGGTGCGGGTGAGAGCGAGACGGCTCATCGCAGCATGAACCTCCTCGCGAGCGGCACGGTCGTCGCAGGCGGGCACATCAGCAGCCTGCCGTCGGCACGGACCTCGAAGGTCTGCGGATCGACCTCGACATGCGGCATCGCCGCGTTGCGGACCATGTCGGTCTTGCGCAGCCGGCGCACGTTCTTGATCTGCACGGTCTCACGGCCGAGCCCAAGCTTAGCGCGGATGCCGGCGTCGACCGCGAGCTTCGACATGAAGTTGACGCCGAGCCGCTGTGGCGCTGCGCCGAGCGCGCCCCACATCCGCTTCTGGATCATCGGCTCGGAGAGACCCAGACTGCCATTGCCGTCGCCCATCGCGGCCCACACCGGGAAGCCGTTCTTGATCACCATGTAGGGCTTGAGGCCGAACGAGGCGCGCGGCCACAGCACGAGATCGGCCATCTTGCCGACCTCGATGGAGCCGACGACATGATCGATGCCGACGGCGATGGCGGGATTGATCGTGAGCTTGGCGACGTAGCGCTTGATGCGCTCATTGTCGGCGCGCGCGGTCGTCTCCTCCGGCAGCCGGCCGACGCGGTCCTTCATCACGCTGGCGAGCTGCCAGCATTTGGCGACGTTCTCGGCGAGACGTCCCATGCCTTGCGTGTCCGTGCCGAAGATCGAGATCGCGCCCATGTCGTGCAGGAAATCCTCGGCCGCCATCGACTGCGCCCGCGCCCGCGCCTCGCCGAACATGACGTCTTCGGGCGCGTTGTAGTTGAGCTGATGACAGATCATCGTCATCGGCACGCCCTCCTCCATGCCGTAGGAGGTGTAGGGATTGGTCGGATTGGTGGAGGACGGGATCACGTTCGGCCAGGACACTACTTTGAGCAGGTCGGGTGCATGGCCGCCTCCGGCGCCCTCGACGTGATACATGTGGATGGTGCGGCCGTCGACCGCCGCCATCGTGTCCTCGCAGAAGCCGTATTCGTTGATCGAGTCGGTGTGCAGATGCACGGCGAAGTCGTTGCGGTCGGCGGCGATCAGGCTCTTGTCGATGACGTCGGGCGCGGCGCCAAAGTCCTCGTGGATCTTGACCGACATGCCGCCGGCCGCAACCGCCTCCTCGACAGCTTCGGGATCGGAGCCGCCGCGGCCGAACAGCGCGTAGTTCAGCGGCGAGAACTCGATCGATTTCAGGAAGTGCCCGAAATTCGGCCCCGAGCCGGAGCCGACATCGAACGCCGGCCCGGAGCCGTTGCCGATCATCGTCGTGGTGCCGCCGGCCAGCGCATGGTCCGACTGTTCCGGCGAGATCAGATGCGCGTGGCTTTCGATCGCGCCGGCGGTGACGATGAACGGGCCGCCGGCGATCGGCGCGGTGGTGTGGCCGACCACCATATCCGGATGCACGTCCGGCATCACGTCGGGATTGCCGGCCTTGCCGATGCCGACGATACGCCCGTCGCGGATGCCGATGTCGGCCTTCACGATGCCGGCGACGGCGTCGACGATGGTCGCGTTCTTGACGACGACGTCGAGGATCTTGTGGGACGACGTGCGGTGGCCGGCGATGGCCTCGCCGTCGCGCAGGTTCTTGCCGGCGCCGACCAGGAGCTCATGGCCGTAGGTCGTGTAGTCGTGCTCGATCTCGGCGAGCAGGCTGGTGTCGGCGAGCCGGATGAGATCGCCCTTGGTGGGGCCATACAGCTCGGCATAGGCGCGGCGGGTCAGCGTGGCCATGAGTTCAAGCTCCCAGATAGCCGCGCGACTGCGCGAGTTTCAGCCCGGTCTCGCGCGCGCCGGCCGCGTCGAGCGGGCCGTTGACGAGTCCGGCCTGGCCGCGCACGATGCGGTCGCCGGTGATCGGCACGAGGCGTACCGATTTGGTGACGCCCGGCTCGAAGCGGACGCCGAGTCCCGCCGGACGATCAATCTTCATGCCCCAGGCGGCGGCACGATCGAACAACAGTGCGCGGTTGACCTCGAAGAAATGGGTGTGGCTGCGCACCTGGATGTCCCGGTCGCCGGTGTTGACGACGTCGAGCGTGACCGCCGGCAGCTCAGTGAACATCGCGATGTCGTCGCCGCCCGCAATGATTTCGCCGGGCACGAACTCGTCACCCGCAGTGCCGTCGGCCGGCTGGATCGGCTCGAACAGCGCCATTACCTTGGTGCCCTCGGCAAACATCAGCTCGACATAGAGCATCGGGATCATCTGGGCGACGCCGGGCTCGACGTCGTCGGTCGTGAGCAGCCGTCCCGCCATGTCGCGGATCTCGGCATAGGGCAGATTGCGGCGCGCCGCGGTCATCACCTCGTCGGTGATGTAGGCCACCGCCTCCGGATGGCTGAGCCTGATGCCGAGCAAGCGGTTGCGCCGCGCCATCTGCGCGGCGTTGAAGATCACGAGACGATCCATCTCGGTCGGCGACAGGTTCATCATGGCGCGGCACCTCTGGTCAGGTCGTGAACATGCGCACGTGCCGCAGCGGACCGCGCGACACGGCGATGTCGATGAAGGGCGTGAAGCTCGACGGCATCGCGTCGTCGTCGGGTGTCTCGTCGAGCAGATCAGCGAGCCGTGCGCGGGCAAGCGCGAGGCTGCGCTGCGACTCGATGTGGCCGATCAGGCCGAGCCGCACGGCGGCGCTGACGAGGCCGGCGACGAGGGTCCAGCCGGAGACCAGTTCGGCCGCGTCGAGGCCAAGGCCGGCATCGCGGCCGGTGATGGCTTGTACCACCGGCAGATGTCCGAGCCGCGCATCGGCAGAAGCGCGGGCACGGTACGCCTGAGACAACGGACCGGCGAGCTTGACCCAGACGCCGAGCAGCGCCCTGCCCGCGCGCCGCGAGCCCTCGCGCATCTCGGCCGACGGCGTTGTCGCCTCGGCGAGGCGATCCACGGCGGCGATCGCGGCAATGTCGTCGGCGTGCCAGGCGCGGCGGAGCAGGATGCGATCCATGCTGGCCCAGCGCTGCGCGAGGTGATCGGCAATAACGCCGTCGAGGTCGGCGCGACCGGACAGCAGGCCGTCGGCCGCGAGGCCTTCGATGCCCCAGGAGAACGCAAAGCCGCCGGCGGGAAAGGCACTGTCGCCGAGCTGCAGCAGCGCGAGCGCCTCGCCGCGGTCAAACATGATCGCGCTCCACGACCTCGCCGGCATCGAGCAGCGGCTGGATGCGGGCGCGATAGGTGTCGAGCGGGGCATCGAGCAGCACGATCAGATGATCGTCTTCGAAGCGGACGCGCCAGTGCAGGTTGCCGGCGTGCCAGCCGAGCTTCAGCGCACAGGCCGGATCGCGCGCGCGCAGGTGCCAGACCTGCTCCTCACCGAAGCGGGCGATGATGGCGCGATCGGAATCGAGATGCAGCAGCGCGCCGTCGACGAGCTGTTCGTCGCGATCGAGGCTGACGGCGCAGTCGGTGCCGCGATCGGTGGTCAGCCGGAAGCGCCTGCGGCCGGCGTCCTCCGGCGGCACGAACAACAGCTCGATGCCGCCGCGATGCTCCAGCGCGTGGAGTTTTCCGGCATAAGCCCTGTCGTCGGCGCGTCCTATGATGCCGTGCAAACGGAGCATCGGCGTGATTTCCTCTCGTTGACGTCATCACTGTCATTCCGGGGCAGCCCGCCAGGGCTGAACCCGGATCTCGAGATTCTCAGGTGCGCAATTGCGCACCATAGTTCGATGCTGTCGCATCGCCCCGGAATGACTGTGGAGACGGTTGGTACCTCCCAGCGCACTACCGCAGCGTCGCCGACACCTCCTGCGACGTCACGAGAATGACCTCGCCGTCGAGGATCGGCTTGGCGATGCCGAAGAAGGTCGCCACCGCGGCGGAGCCGTTGTGGCGGTCCATCGCGGCCTTGTCGGCGAAGCGCTCGTAGGTCGTGAACAGACCGGGCTCGGTCTCACTCTGCGAGATGAAGAACCCGATCGTCTCCGGCTCGTTGGCCGCGACATGGGCCGCGACGGCGACCAGAGCGTCGCGCATCGTGGCCTCGTATCCCGCCTTGGCCCTGATGACCGCGGTGATGGTGATCATCAGAAGGTCTTCCAGTCGCCGTCGGCCTCGAACGCCGCCGCCGCCTGGTAGATGGTGGATTCGGCGTAGTCCTTGCCGATCAGCATCAGGCCGACTGGCAGGCCGTCCGAGAGGCCGCACGGCAGGGTCATCGCCGGATGGCCTGTCACGTCGAACGGGCTGGTCGTCGCGGTCATCTCGAAGGCGCGCTGCACCACCTCGGCGAGCGGCGCATCCTTGGCCGGGATCGGCGTGGCGACGCACGGCAGGGTCGGCATCAGCAGCAGATCGTAGGAGCCGAACATGGCATCATAGGCCGCCTTGGCCTGAATCGCGATGTTGCGCGACTTGGCGTAGTAGCGGCCACGATAGTGCTCGAGGCCCCACTGCCCGACCAGCATGGTCAGCTTCAACGTCACCGACAGATCGTCGGCGCGCGTGCGCCAGCCGGAATGCGCATCGAGCAGACCGACATCGTAAAGGCCCTTCCAGTTGAACCCCATGCCGTTGCCGAGCATCATCTGCACGAGGAAGCCTTCGAGCGTGATCGGATTCCACGCCGCCAGCGCATGCATGTGCTCGGGGATCGAGACTTCCGACACGCTCGCGCCCATCTTGGCGAAGCGCTCCGCGCCAGCCTTGACCTTGGCGACCACGCCCTCTTCCATGTTGGGCGCGCTGAAGCCTTCCTTGAGGACGCCGATCTTGAGACCCTTGACGCCCTTGCCGAGCGCCTCGGTGTAGGCCGAGACCTTCGGCGCATATTGCCGGGGATCGAGACCGTCGGCGCCGGCCAGCACTTCGAGCAGCAGCGCATTGTCAGCGACCGACTTGGTCATCGGTCCGGTGTGGTCGATCGTCGATTCGATCGGCATCACGCCGGTGTAAGGCACGAGGCCGTGGGTCGCCTTCATGCCGTAGATGCCGCAATAGGACGCTGGAATGCGGATCGAGCCGCCCTGGTCGCCGCCGATCGCCATGTCGACCTCGCCGGCCGCCACCAGCGCGGCGCTGCCCGACGACGAGCCGCCGGCCGAATAGCCCATCTTCCAGGGATTGTGCACCGGCGCGGGATCGGAGGTGTGACTGCCGCCGGACAGGCAGAAGTGCTCGCAGACGGCCTTGCCGACGATGGTGCCGCCGGCATCGAGAATGCGGGAGACGATGGTGGCGTCGGCGGCGGGAATGAAACCTTCGAGCGTGGTCGAGCCGTTCATCATGGGAACGCCGGCGAGCGCGACGTTGTCCTTCAGCACGACGCTCCGGCCGGCGAGCTTGCCGCTGGACGCGCCCTTCACCTCGGTCTTGATCGCCCAGGCGTTGTACTTGTTCTCCTTCGGCGGCGGCTTGGCGCCCGGCGTGCGCGGATATTTGACAGGCGGCAGCGGGTTCGGCAGCTCGTCGATGATATCGTACTGGTCGAACATGCCGCCCATCAGCGACAGATATTCGGCGGCCTCCTCCACCGTCATGTTCATGTGCAGGCTGGCGGCGAGATCGGCGACTTCCTCGGCATTCGGGCGTTTGATGGACATGAGTCATCCTTTCTTGTGAGGACAAGCTGGGCAGAGACAGCAGATTGTCAGTTCAATGGGCCGGCGCAGCTGCGCCGGTACGGGCTCTAGCTCGGGACCATCTGACCTTCCCGGGCCAGGAGAGTCTCACGGTCGAGTTCCTCTGTGATACGCCCCTTCTGGATGTGCAGGATGCGGTCCGATAACGACGTGATGAATTCGAGGTTCTGCTCGACCACGATCAAAGACATCTTCCAGCGCGACTTCAACGCCAGCAGCGTCTCGATGATCTCCTCGATGATCGACGGCTGGATGCCTTCGGTCGGTTCGTCCAACAGGATCAGCTTCGGCTTGGTGCACAGGCAGCGCGCCAGCGCCAGCAATTGCTGCTCGCCGCCGGACAGCGCGCCGCCGCGGCGATCGAGCAGCCGCACCAGTCGCGGAAAATCCTGCAGCACGGTGTCGATGACGCTGCGGTCCTCCTTGGGCGCCGCAGCAAGGCCCATGCGCAGATTCTCCATCACCGACAGATCCGGGAAGATCTCGCGGCCCTGCGGCACCAGACCGATGCCGAGCCGCGAGCGCTCGTGCGGCTTGAGATGCGTGATGGCTCGGCCTGCGAACACCACCGAGCCGTCGGTGGTCGGCAGGTGTCCCATCAAGGTGCGCAGCGCCGTGGTCTTCCCCATGCCGTTATGGCCGAGGATGCCGAGATACTCGCCGTCCGCCACGGTCAGGTCCACGCCGAACAGGATCGGGATCCGGCCATAGCCGGACTTGAGCCCGTTGACTTCGAGAAGCGCACTCATGCCGCCACCTTCTTGCCGAGATAGACGTCGCGGACGCGCTGGTCGGCGAGCACCTTGTCCACCGTGTCCTCGACCAGCACGCGGCCCTGGTGGAACACCGTCACGCGCTTGGCGATCTGCTTGATGAACTCCATGTCGTGCTCGACGACCACGATCGCACGGGTCTGGTTGATCTCGCGGATGATCGCAGCGGTGTGGAAGGTCTCCTCGTCGGTCATCCCCGCGGCGGGCTCGTCGAGCAGGATCAGCTCGGGCTCGGCGGCGAGCACCATGCCGATCTCGACCCATTGGCGCTGGCCGTGCGACAGCGTCGCGACGATGCTGTCGGCGTAGTCGGTCAGCCGGATCATCTCGAGCACGGCATTGACCGCCGGGCCCTGCTGGCGCGGGGTCGCCTTGCGGCGCACCGCCATCCAGATGTTCTCGCGCACCGAGAGGCCGTTGAATACGTTCGGGACCTGGGTCTTGATGCCGATGCCCATGCGCGCGATCTCGTGCGACAGCTTGCCGGCGATCGGCATGCCGCGGAACGCGATGCTGCCCGACGTTGGCACCAGTTGTCCCGTCAGCGTCTTGAAGAACGTGCTCTTGCCGGCGCCGTTCGGGCCGATCAGGCAGCGCAACTCCATCTCCTGCAGGGTGAAGGTGATGTCGTCATTGGCGACGACGCCGCCGAAGCGCATCGTCAGGTGCTCGGCCTTGAGCAGAGGAACGAGGTCTGCCATGTCATTCGGCTCCTGCAGGATGCGGCGCCGCAGCGGATTGCACCGGTGGACCATTGGCTTTCGGCTTGGAGGCCGGCATCAGCCGCATCACGAGATCGCGGGCGGTCGGCACCATGCCCTTCGGCAGCAGCAGCACGAAGATCACCAGCACGCCGCCGAGCACGAGGTTGGAGTTCAACAGCTGCTGCGAGCCGATATAGGCGACGATGTATTCGATGACGACGCAGCCGATGATCGGCCCCAACAAGGTGCCGAGCCCGCCGACCGTGATCCAGATGATGATCTCCGCCGACAGCGAAAGGCTGAAGATGGTCGGGCTGACGAAGGCGCCCCAGTTGACGTAGAGCGCGCCGGCAAGCCCGGCGATCGCACCGCCGAGAATGAAGGTCAGGCACTTCACCAGCCGCGGGTCGTAGCCGAGCAGCGAGGCCCGCACCTCGTTCTCGCGCACCGCGACGATGATGCGCCCGGCCGGCAACGCCAGCAACAGGCGCAGCATCAGGAACACGGCCAGCAGCACGCCTGCTGTGGTCCACCACGACTGCTCGGGCGACAGCACGGTCGAGGGATCGAACGGCATGTTGAAGGTCGGCACGGCCGGCATGCCGTTGAAGCCGCCGAGCAGCGCCTTGCCGATCTTGTACGCATCGCCCGAGGTCGAGTTGACCGAGTTGAACAGGATCAGGGTCACCGTGAGCGTGATGACGCCGAGATAGACGTCGGAGATGCGGCCGAAGAAGATGAAATAGCCGAGGATCGCCGCGAACGTCGCCGGGACCGCGATGGCCACCAGGATCGCAGGCGTCGAGTCCTGGAAATTGATGGCCGCGATCGCATAGGCATAGCCGCCGAGCCCGAAGAACGCGGTCTGTCCGAACGACAGGATGCCGCCGAAGCCCCAGATGAAGGCGAGGCTGAGCGCCAGCACCGCCATTGCAGCGAACAGCGTCAGCTGCATCAGCGCGAACAGCTCGATCACGCTCGGCACGATCGCAATCGCTACGATGGCAAGGACGATCGCGCCCACCTGGCCGGAAAGACGGAGGTGCTTGTCCATCACAGGTTTCCCTTGAAGAAGCGCCCGGAGATGCCCTGCGGCAGCAAGCGGATCAGCACGATCGCGGTGGTGAAGACGATCACCTCGCCATAGACGGGCGTGGTGAAATAGGCGCCGATCTGGTTGACCGAGCCGAACAGGCTCGCGGCCGAGAGCGTGCCGGAGAGGATCGCGGCGCCGCCGCCGACCACGGTCATGAACGCCTTCGCGACATAGGCGCCGCCCATCACGGGGGTGATGCCGGACACCGGCGCCAGCAGGCCGCCGGCGAGGCCGGTCACGGCCGCACCGAGCGCGAAGGTGCTCATGTAGACCCGGGCCGGGTTGACGCCGAGCGTCGCCGCCATCGCCGGATTCTGCATCGTGGCGCGGGCGACCAGGCCGAAACGGGTGTAGCGCATCACGCCGTAGATGATCGCCATCATGACGGCCGCCATCAAGGCAAGGAACAGCGTGTAGTAGCTCGACTGATACGAGCCAATCGAAAAGCCGCCGAGCGGCGTCGGCACGCCCTGCTGGGTGTTGCCATAGATCGTCGTGATGATCCCGATGATCAGGAGGCTGAGGCCCCAGGTCGCGAGCATCGAATCGACCAGGCGGCCATAGAGGAAGCGAATCAGGCAGCGCTCGATCACGAGCCCCACGATGCCGACGAACAGCGGCGCGATGATCAGCATCGCGATCCAGATGTTCACACCGGCATTGGCGGAAATGACGGTCGCATAGGCGCCGAGCATGATGAATTCGCCATGGGCGAGATTGATGATCTTCATCATGCCGAAGATGATCGCCAGTCCCAGGCAGAGCAGGAACAGCGACGAGATTCCATTGAGGACGTCGAGCGCGAGGATGACGTAGATCGCCATGCGTCAGGTCTTTCAGGGCAGTCCAGGGACACCGGGCCCCGCCGGATGGCGGGACCCGGCAGGCGTCAGAGATTGATGATGTACTGCTTGGTGTCGGTGGGGTTCTTGACGAGGTCGCAGACACTCGCGGTGTCCGCCGGCTTGGCGTCGGTGTAGGTCTCCAGCACCGACCATTTGCGGTCCTTCACCTCGGCAAGGAACGCGTTGCGAACCGTGTGATGGGTCGGCTTGTCCAGCGAGACCTTGCCGCTGGGGCCGTCGAAGACGAGGCCGCTTTCGAGCGCCTCGATCACCTTCATGCGGTCGATGCTGCCGGCCTTCTTGACGCCCTCGGCCCACAGCATCACGCCTTCATAGGTGCACGAGGCGAGCTCGCTGATGTAAGGCGAATCCGGATGCGCCTTCTTGATCTTCTCGACGAAGCTCTTGGAGGCCGGCGTGGTCAGCTCCTCGAAATAGCCGTAGGCGCCAATGACCCCATCGCTTTCCGCCGCGTCCAGCGTCGAGGGCTCGTTGACGAGCCCAAAGGTGGTCGAGGCGATCGGGATCTTCGATTTCATGCCGGCGGCAGTCCACTGCCGGTAGAATGCGGTGTGGTTGCCGCCGACCAGCGCCGACAGGATGAGGTCGGGCTTGGCCGCCTGGATCTTCGAGATGGTCGAGCCGAAATTGGTGACGTCGAGCGGGAAGAAGTCGGTCGAGAGAATCTCGCCGCCATTGTCCTTGCAGTACTTGGTCATCCACTTCGCGGTGATCTGACCGTAATTGTAGTCGGCCGCGATGATGTAGGCCTTCTTGCCCGCCTTCTTCATCGCGCTCGGCACCAGCTTCTCGACCGTCTGCGCCGGCGTGGTGCCGGTGCAGAACGTGTTGCGGTCGCAGACGCCGCCTTCGTACAGCGTGTTGTAGAAGTACAGCACCTTGAAGCGGTCGAAGGTCGGCCGGATCGCCTCGCGCGAGGCCGAGGTGATGCCGCCATGGACGACGTCGACCTTGTCCTTCACCGCCAGCTGCTGGGCATATTGCGAGTACAGCTGGATGTTGGACTGGGTGTCGTAGTGGATCACCTTCAAGGGACGGCCGAGCAGGCCGCCGGCGGCATTGATCTCATCGACGGCGAGCTGCAGCGCGTAGACCATCGGCGTGCCGGAGGTGCCGATCGGGCCCGACTGGTCGTGCAGGCTGCCGACCGTGATCGGGTTCTCGGCCGCGAGCGCGCCTGAGCGGAACACCGCAGGTGTCGCGATCAAGGTCGACGTCGCGATGGCCGAGCGTTGCAGAAAACGACGGCGGGAAAAAGTCATCAGGGGTCCCCATCGGTTGGTGATGCTGTTGCACAAGTCGCGCAAAGTTTAAAATTACAATATTTGAAAATGCAAGTTCTTTTTGGCGCGGCAGCGCTCAGTGTGACGATGCGACAACCGAGAAATCGTAGCCGTCCAGCTCGGCGAGGTGGATCGGGTGCCGGCCGCCAACCACCGGCTGTGCCTCCGTGCCGCGCGCGGTGCGCCGCTGCAGCGTGCGCCCGAAGAAGCGCCTGAGAACGCGCGCATCGAAGCTCTCGGCGCGCTCGATCAGCGCGGCGAGCGCGTGAATGCCCTCGTAGCAGGACTCGCCATAGCCGTTCGCGGGCGGCGGGTTGTCGCCGAACGCCGTGTAGTAACGCTCCAGGAAGGCGCCGTTGTTGCGCGAGCGCAGCGATGCAAAGTAGCTGGAGGCGACGAACACGTTCTCGGTCTCGCTGCTGTCGAGTCCATAGACGATGGTCTCGTCGAAGGCCGAGGAGAAGCGCAGAACGTGGCGGCTGAGCCCGGCGGCGCAGAAGGCGCGGCTGAACACGATGCAGTCGAAGCCGAGAAAGACCGGGAGAACGACGTCGCTGCGCGTGGTCTTGATACGATCGAGCATCTCGTCGAAATCATGCACGCCGACCGGCACGTAGTGCTCTCCGGTGACGACGCCGCCGTATCGCGCGATCAGGCGCTTGGCGATGTCGAGCGAGGAACGCGGCCAGATGTAGTCGTTGCCGCACAGGAAGAAGCGCCGGGCGCGCTTGCACTCCGAGAGCCATTGGATCGCGGGTGCCAGCAATTCGCCGGCGGTCTCGCCCGTGGTCATCACATCGCTGTTCGCCGGCAGGCCCTCGAACTGGGGCGTGTAGACGAACGGCACGCGGCCGCGCGCGGCTTGCGCGACAGGATCGCGCGCGTAGCTCGGCAGCATGCCGACGAGGCCGTCGACGGCGAACTCGTCGACCGCTTCGACCGCGGCCCGACCCGCGCTGGCGGCGGTTGCGCCGGCGTCGATGACGATCAGCTCGACCTGTCGGCGGCGGATGCCGGCGGCCTGGTTCAGCTCGGTCACGGCCAGCCGCCCACAGGCTTCCGCGGAGGGTGCCCACAACCCCGCCGAGCCGCGCTGAGGAATGATCAGGCCGATCCGAACGCTGTGCAAACGTGCCGCCTCTGCTGTTGCAGAGGATTTGCACTCACGAATCGTGCCAAGCGCGTTTTGGCGTCATCGCGGTCGTTCCGTGTACCAAAGTTCGCCGATTTTGGTTCTGGAACCTGACGCTGGTCAGAACATCGGCGCGCCGACGCCTATTCGTTAGGCATCCGCTGCCATGGCCTCGATGTGTCGTCGCGACCCGCGACTCACCGCGCGGGACCGAGGGTTTTGCGCATCGGATAGGAGGCCGCGGTGCCGAACTTGCCGGCGGGCACGCCGACATCGGCGTAGCCGCGGGCGAGATAGAATCGATGCGCGGTCTCGGTGCTCAACAAGGCGATCTCCCTTGCACCAAGCGCGAGCGCCCGCCGCTCCAGCTCGGCCACCAGCGCCGAGCTGATGCCGCGAAACCGGGCTTGCGGCGACACGTAGTTGACCGTGATCTCGCCGGGATGGGCGAGCCCGCCGACCGCGAGAATCGCACCATCCTCGACCGCGACCAGCAGTGAGCGCCCCTGCCCGTCCGCCCACTGCGCCACGTTCTGGGGTGACTTGTTGGCCAGCCAGCGCGCCAGGATCTGCGGGTCGCCGCGGTGGTCGTCCCTGCACAATTCGGAAATCGAGGCCCGCAACACGGCGCAGGCCGCCTCGGCATCGTCAGCCGTCGCATCGCGGATGATCATCGCAGCCCCTCTCTCGAACGGAGGGAACGCGATGCATTCCGCTCCTGCTACTCGCGCTTGCCCTGCACCCAGCTCTCGAGCATCTGCAGCGCCGAGGCGCGGTCATCGTCCGAGGCCTTGGCGAAGGCGCGGTTGTAGCTCTCCTTGATCCAGGCTTCGTCCGGACCGGCGCTGTCGCGCGCCAGCGTGAGCCACATCAGTCCGCGCGCCGGCTGGCGCGGCAACCGGTCGCCGTTGAACAGCATCTGACCAAGCAGCGCCTGGGCCTGGTGCTGGCCCTTCTGCGCGGCGAGGCCGAGCCAGCGCGCACCATAACGGAAGTCGTCGCGCGAGGCATCCGCGGTCTTCAGGTACATCCGCGCTAGGTCGTACTGGGCGTCCGCATTGCCGAAGTAGGACGCCGCATAGGAGAACATCTCCCGCGCGCGATCCGGATCGGCCTTGACCTTCGTGTTGGGGATGCCGCTCAGGTAATAGCGGCCGAGCGCGACGAAGGCATTGGCGACGATCTGCGCCTGCGGCGCCGACGGGCTGTCCTCCGCATGCGCATTGGCGATGCGGCTGAAATAGTCGAAGGCGCGCATGTCGTCGCGCGCAACGCCATCGCCCGCCGCATACATGCGGCCGAGCTTGAACTGCGCAATCGGGTGGCCTTCCTCCGCCGCGTATTGCAGCGCCGTCAGGGACTGCGTGGGTGAGGTCGAGGACGTCGTCGCGGGCAGCGCCTTGCGCAGCGCGCCGGCGCCAGCCTGCTGTCCAGCCACGGGAATCGCCGGCTCCTGGTTGACCGGAGCGCCATCGAACGCGAACGATGGCGTCGGCAACGCGAGCGGGGCAACCCCCAGCATCAATGCGAAAAGGATCCGATCAGATGTCCGCATAGCAATACTTCTCTTGCGCACCACCTGGATGGGTCACGGCGCCCGCCACGGCCGGCCCCACCTGCTGGGCATATTTCCAAAGTGCACCTGACGTGTGATGCGTCTCACGCGGCGTCCACTTGGTCTTGCGTGTCGCCAGCTCGGCATCGCTCAACTTCACGTTAAGGATGCCCGCCTCGGCGTCGATCTCGATGATGTCGCCATCCTCGACCAGCGCGATCGGTCCGCCGACCGCCGCCTCCGGTCCGATATGGCCGATGCAGAAGCCCCGGGTCGCGCCCGAGAACCGGCCGTCGGTGATCAGCGCGATCTTGCCGCCCATGCCCTGCCCTGTCAGCGCCGCCGTGGTCTGCAGCATTTCCCGCATGCCCGGACCGCCGCGCGGCCCCTCGTAGCGAATAACGATCACGTCGCCTTCGCGATAGGTGCGCTTCTGGACGGCGTCAAAGGCGTCCTCTTCCCGATCGAAGCAGCGGGCCGGCCCAGAGAATTTCAAGTTCGACATGCCCGCGACTTTCACGATCGCGCCCTCTGGCGCGAGATTGCCTTTCAGACCGACGACACCCCCGGTTGCAGTGATCGGCTTGTCAGCCGGCACCACCACGTCCTGGTGCGGATTCCACTTCACGCCTTTGAGGTTTTCGGCGATCGTCCGGCCGGTGACTGTGAGGCAGTCGCCGTTCAAATAGCCATGGTCGAGCAACGTCTTCATCAAGAGCGGAATGCCACCAGCCTCGAACATGTCTTTGGCGACATAGCGGCCACCCGGCTTCAAATCCGCGATATAAGGTGTCTTTTTGAAGATTTCGGCGACGTCGAATAAGTCGAACTTGATGCCGGCCTCGTGCGCAATCGCAGGTAGATGCAGCGCAGCATTGGTCGACCCGCCGGACGCCGCCACAACCGCAGCGGCATTCTCCAGGGATTTTCGCGTGACGATGTCGCGCGGGCGGATATTGGCGGCAATCAGCTCCATGACCTGTTCGCCGGCGGTCATGCAGAAGGCATCGCGGATTTCGTAAGGCGCCGGGGCCCCGGCCGAATAAGGCAGCGCCAGCCCGATCGCCTCGGACACCGTCGCCATCGTGTTGGCCGTGAACTGGGCGCCGCAGGCGCCAGCCGACGGACAGGCGACGCGCTCGAGCTCGTCGAGATCGTCGTCCGACATCGCACCCACCGAATGCTTGCCGACAGCCTCGAACATGTCCTGCACGGTGACCTGCTGGCCGCGGAAATTGCCGGGCAGGATCGAGCCGCCATAGATGAAGATCGAGGGCACGTTGAGCCGGACCATCGCCATCATCATGCCCGGAAGCGATTTGTCGCAGCCGGCGAGGCCGACGAGCGCATCGTAGGAATGGCCGCGAATCGTCAGCTCCACCGAATCGGCGATCGCCTCGCGCGACGGCAGCGACGAGCGCATGCCGTCATGGCCCATCGCGATGCCGTCGGTCACGGTGATGGTACAGAATTCGCGCGGCGTGCCGCCGGCGTGGGCGACGCCCTTCTTCACCGCCTGGGCCTGCCGCATCAGCGCGATGTTGCAGGGCGCAGCCTCGTTCCAGCACGAGGCGACGCCGACGAAGGGCTGATGGATCTGCGCCGTGGTGAGGCCCATGGCGTAGAGGTAGGACCGATGCGGCGCACGCTCGGGCCCTTCCGTCACATGACGGCTGGGCAGCCTGCGCTTGATGTCGGTCTTCGCGTCCATCGCTGTTTTGGCCTCCCGGTGCTGCGGAGAACGCTCAAAATCCGGCAAGTGGATTTTCGGCAGCCTCACACGCACTGGTTATGTTCTGATCAAAGTATTTCACGACCAGGTGTGGCTAAAAAGCGGCGCGTTTGCGGAGCGCCGGAGATTGTTACCAAAACTTCGTAAACTGTGGCGACGTCGCAACATTCGTGGCCGATGCGCAACCATGTGCGGTTGGGCGTGGCAGGGCGAGCCTACTCCGGCACCACTCCAGCGGCGCGGATCATCGGCCACCATTTGCGGATCTCGGCGCGCTGCAGGGTTCCAAGCGCGGCGGGGCTGCGCTGATCGGCCGCCGGCATCTGCAACCCCAGGTTTTTCAACTGATTTTTCACATCCGGCTCGTCCAGCGCGGCCACCGCCGCCGCATTGAGGGTGTCGACGATCTCCTTGCTGGCGCCCTTCGGCAGCCAGAGGCCCGACCACAGGGTCATGTGGAAGCCCGGCAGGCCGGCCTCGTCGGTGGTCGGAATCTCCGGCGCGGACTCGAGCCGCTTGGCGTCGGTGACGGCGTAGGCGCGGATCGTCCCGGCACGAACCTGGTTGATGGCGTTGGAGGTCTGGTCGACGATCAGATCGATCTGGCCGGCGACCAGATCGTTCATCGCCGGTCCCGTGCCGCGATACGGCACATATTGCAGCTTGAGGCCGGTGACCTGCTCGAAATAGAGCCCCGCGATGTGGCTGCCGGAGCCATTGCCCGCCGTGCCGGCCGACACGGGGTTCGGCTGCGACTTCACCCAGGCGAGAAACTCCGGCAGCGACTTCGCCGGGATATTGTTCCTGCTGACGATGATCATCGGATTGCTCGGCAGCAGCACCACCGGCTCGAGATCGGCTTCGAGGTCATAGCCGAGCCGGTAGACGGCGCCGTTGGCGACATGGGTGCCGAGATGGCCGAAGCTCACGGTGTAGCCGTCGGGCTTCGAGCGGACGGCACGGCCCACGCCGATCGAACCGCCCGCCCCTGTCACGTTCTCGATCAGAACGGGCTGGCCGAGCGTCTGTCTCATGTGCTCGGCGAGGATGCGCATCATCGCATCCGATGGGCCGCCGGCAGCGAATGGCACGATCACGGTGATCGCGCGCGAGGGATAATTGTCGGCGCGCGCCGGCTGCATCAGCGCAAGACACACTAACAGCACGGCGCAAAGAGCTCGTCGCATCACGTCCTCCCTTGTGTCGCACGCACCGGCGGCAGACGCGAATGCGTCTGCGCCGGAGCATGTGCCCGAGGCCGCGGTGCTGGTTGTTAGTTAGAACTGCCCGAAGTCGATCGGCTGGTGACGATCGAGCGTGCGGGTGACCGGCGGCAGCGGATACTTAAGTCCTGTCGCGCAATTGAACAGCATGACGCGATCGTTTTTCGTTACGCGCCCGTCGGCCAGGCTCTGCTTGTAGGCGGCATAGGTCGCCGCGCCTTCCGGGCACAACAGCAGCCCCTCCTCGCGCGCGACTTCGCTGAGCGCAGATGAAATCTTCTCATCATCGACCGCGATGGCGAAACCTTTGCTCTCGCGCACCGCGCGCAGGATGAGAAAATCACCCACCGCTTGAGGCACGCGGATGCCGGAC
This sequence comes from Bradyrhizobium sp. SZCCHNR1017, assembly GCF_032381375.1. Taxonomy (NCBI): domain Bacteria; kingdom Pseudomonadati; phylum Pseudomonadota; class Alphaproteobacteria; order Hyphomicrobiales; family Nitrobacteraceae; genus Bradyrhizobium; species Bradyrhizobium sp. SZCCHNR1017. The sequence goes on from NZ_JAUHIR010000001.1 coordinate 811,146, forward strand.
GCGATGGTGTGGGCGTCTTCCCACCGGGGCGCATGCTCGACGCCCTGCTCGAAGGCCCGCACCATCGGCGCGCAGCCCGACGCCTGCACCGCGACCATGCGCGGACGCTTGGAACCGATGAAGCCGATCTTCTCCAGTTCGTCGAACGCCTTCCACATGCCGATCAGGCCGGTGCCGCCGCCGGTCGGATAGAAGATCACGTCGGGCACGTCCCAGCCGAGCTGCTCGGCAAGCTCCAGGCCCATCGTCTTCTTGCCCTCGATGCGATACGGCTCCTTCAGCGTCGAGGTATCGAACCAGCCGACCTTGGCCTTGCCCTCGCCGACGATCTTGCCGCAATCGTCGATCAGTCCGTTGACGCGGTAGACGGTCGCGCCCTGCAGCTCGATCTCGCTGACGTTCACCTCCGGCGTATCGGCCGGACAGAAGATCGTGGTCTTGATGCCGCAGGAGGTCGCATAGGCCGCGAGCGCAGCACCGGCATTGCCGTTGGTCGGCATCGCCATGTGCTTGATGCCGAGCGCCTTGCCCATCGACACTGCCATCACGAGGCCGCGCGCCTTGAACGAGCCGGTCGGCAGCCGGCCCTCATCCTTGACGATGATCTCGCCGCCGCCGAGCTTCTTCGACAGCTTGGGCAGGCTGATCAGCGGTGTCATGACTTCGCCGAGGCTGACGATGTCCTGGCATTTGCGCACCGGCAGCAGTTCGCGATAGCGCCACATGTCGGCCGGACGCTGCGCCAGCGCGTCCTTCGTGAGCGCCCGCTTCACGCCTGCGAGATCGTAGCGCACCAGCAGCGGCTTGCCGGCCTTGGAGAGGTTGTGGACCTGATCCGCCGGATAGTGATCGCCTTCCATCGCGCATTCGAGATGGGTGACGAAGGTCGGACGTTCGATGGTGAGATTGTCGCTGGATTTCACGGCAGTGACTTTCTGGCTGCTGTCGTCATTGCCGGGCTTGACCCGGCAATCCATCCGCTTCGCAACGTTTCCCGAAGCGCGATGGATGCGCGGGTCAAGCCCGCGCATGACGAGCGGGGACGGAGCTACATGTTCAGCACGCGGCCGTAGGCGTCGAGCACGGCTTCCTTCATCATCTCCGACAGGGTCGGATGCGGGAAGACCGTGTGCATCAGCTCTTCCTCTGTCGTCTCGAGGTTCATCGCCACGACATAGCCCTGGATCAGCTCGGTGACCTCGGCGCCGACCATGTGGGCGCCGATCAGTTGTCCGGTCTTCTTGTCGAAGATCACCTTGACCAGGCCCTGGTCCTCGCCGAGCGCAATTGCCTTGCCGTTGCCGACGAAGGGGAAGCGGCCGACTCTGACGTCGCGGCCCTGCTCCTTGGCCTTGGCCTCGGTGAGGCCGACGGAGGCGACCTGCGGATGGCAATAGGTGCAGCCCGGAATGAGGTTCTTGTCCATCGCGTGCGGATGCAGGCCCTTGATCGCCTCGATGCAGACCACGCCCTCATGCTCGGCCTTGTGCGCCAGCATCGGGGGACCGGCGACGTCACCGATGGCGTAGATGCCGGGCACGTTGGTCTTGCCGTAGCCGTCGATGACGATGCAGCCACGATCGGTCTTCACCCCGAGCTTCTCCAGCCCGAGATTCTCGATGTTGCCGACCACGCCGACGGCCGAGATCACGCGATCGAACTCGACCGCCTCGATCTTGCCCTTGCCGTCGTCGATCGTGGCGACCACGCTGTCGCTCTTCTTGTCGAGCTTGGTGACCTTGGCCCCGGTCATGATCTTGAGGCCCTGCTTCTCCAGCTGCTTGCGCGCGAGGCCGGCGATCTCGGCGTCCTCGACGGGCAGGATCTGCGGCAGCACCTCGACCACCGTCACCTCGGAGCCCATGGTGCGGAAGAACGACGCGAACTCGATGCCGATCGCGCCAGAGCCGACCACCAACAGCGACTTCGGCATCTTGTCAGGAACCATCGCCTCGAAATAGGTCCAGACCAGCTTCTTGTCCGGCTCGAGCCCCGGCAGCACGCGCGGCCGCGCGCCGGTGGCAACGATGATGTGCTTCGCCTGATAGGTCCCCTCGCCCAGCGCGCCCTTGGGCGCCTCGACGTCGGATTTGGTCACCGTGATCTTGCCGGGCGCGTCGATCGCGGCCTTGCCCCAGATCACCTGGACCTTGTTCTTCTTCATCAGGAAGCCGACGCCGTCATTGAGGCGCTTCGAGACGCCGCGCGAGCGCTGCACAACCGCCTTCGGATCGTAGGAGATCTTCTCCGCCGACAGGCCATAGTCCTTGGCATGCTGCATGTAGTGATAGATCTCGGCCGAGCGCAGCAGCGCCTTGGTCGGAATGCAGCCCCAGTTCAGGCAGATGCCGCCGAGGTAGGACTTCTCGATGATCGCGGTCTTGAAGCCGAGCTGGGCGGCGCGGATCGCGGCGACGTAGCCGCCCGGGCCGGACCCGATGATGATGATGTCGAAGGATGTGTCGGCCATGACGGCTCCCATTCAACTTAAGCAGTCGGAAATCAGACGGTGGGGCTGCGGACGGAGCGTCGCCAGATCATGGCTCGCATGACGGCTTCCAGGAGCATCAGCAGGGTGCAGATAGCGAATCCGGCGAGCGCGATCGGCGCCCAGATGCCGCGCGACAGCGCCTCGCCGGAGAAGAAGGCAGAATGGATGACGTCGATCCCGAGCGGATTGGCGAACAGCGCGGCGCTCGCCAGCGCCGTGATCCAGGGCCATCGCGTTCTGATGCGCATGCGTTGGCCCCGTTTGCCATCCCGCTCCGGAAAGCAAGATCACACCATCATCATCACGGGATTCTCGATCAGCTGCTTGAAGGCGCCGATCAGCTCGGCGCCGAGCGCGCCGTCGATCGCGCGGTGATCGCACGACAGGGTCACGCTCATCATGCTCGCGATCTCGATCTTGCCGTTGCGCACCACGGGGCGTTCTTCCGAGGTGCCAACCGCGAGGATCGTCGCATGCGGCGGATTGATCACGGCGGTGAAGTGGTTGATGCCGTACATGCCGAGGTTGGAGACGGCCGTGGTGCCGCCCTGATATTCCTCCGGCTTCAGCTTGCGCGAGCGGGCGCGCGCGGCAAAGTCCTTCATCTCGCTGGAGATCGCCGATAGCGTCTTGGTCTCGGCCTTGCGGATGATCGGCGTGATCAGTCCGCCGGGCATTGCGACGGCGACACCGACGTCGGAATGCTTGTGCTTGACCATGCCGCCTTCGGTCCAGCTGACGTTGCAGTTCGGGATCTTCTGCAGCGCCACCGCCATCGCCTTGATGACGAAATCGTTCACGCTGAGCTTGTAGAGCGGCTTCTTCTCCTTGTCCTTGGGAGCCGCCGCATTGATCTCCTCGCGCGCAGCCAGGAGCTTGCCGATGTCGCAGTCGATCGTGAGATAGAAGTGCGGGACGTTCTGCACCGACGCCGTGAGGCGCTGCGCGATGGTGCGGCGCATGCCGTCGTGCGGGATGACCTCGTAGGAGCCGGGCTCGAACAGCGCCAGGATCTGCTTGTCCGACATCGACGGCGCCAGCGCGGGCGCGCCTGTCGCGGCAGGTGCCGCCGACGGCGCGGCCTTCAGGCCCTTGCCGGACTTGGCGTCCTCGACGTCGCGCGCAACGACGCGGCCGTGCGGGCCGGTGCCGGTGATGCGGCCGAGATCGATGCCGGCATCCTTGGCGAGACGTCGCGCCAATGGCGACGAGAAGATGCGCGCATGACCGTTGACCTGAGGGGCCGCCGCAGGCGCGGCTGGCGCAGGAGCCGTAGCCGACTTCGGCGCGGGCGCCGCGGCCGGTGCAGCCGTCGCAGCGGGAGCCGCCGATGCGATGGGCTTGGCCTCGGGCTTGGGAGCTGCCGCAGCCGGTGCGCTGCCGGCGGCCTTGACGTCCTCGCCCTCGCCGGCGAGCACCGCGATCACGTCGTTCACGGGCACGTCCTGCGTGCCTTCCGGCACCAGGATCTTGGCGAGGGTGCCTTCGTCGACCGCCTCGACTTCCATCGTGGCCTTGTCGGTCTCGATCTCGGCGATGACCTCGCCTGACTTGACCTGGTCGCCTTCCTTCTTGAGCCAACGGGCGAGGTTGCCCTTCTCCATCGTCGGCGACAGCGCGGGCATGAGAATGTTGATCGGCATGATCAGTGACCTTGTTTCGACCTGGGGCTGGTGGTGCCCGTATCGGTCGGCCGAGCCAGCTCGGCTTCGAACATCTCGACGATGCGCTGCAGCGCCTCGTCTTCGGAATAATCGCTCTCGCGCGCATAGGCGCGCGCAGCATGACGGGCGACGTCGACCAGGAGCAGCCCCCACACGTCGGGCTCCTCGAACGCGCGCTGGAAGGCGATCGAGAGCCCGCCATCGAGCACGAAGGCGCGCAACACTTCGGTGGCGTCCTCGCGGCCGATTACATCGGGCGGCAGCGGCTGCTCCTTGGGTCCGGCCATCTGGGCGTCCTCGACGGCTTACCGGTAGCAGACGGATTTGGCGGCCTGAACGACCTCCGCGGCCGAGGGCAGCGCGAGCTTCTCGAGATTCGCCGCATACGGCATCGGCACGTCCTTGCCGGACACGCGCGCGACTGGGGCATCGAGATAGTCGAAGGCGTGCTCCATGATGCGCGCGGCGATCTCGGCGCCGACGCCGCTCTGCTGCCAGCCCTCCTCCACCGTCACCGCGCGGCCGGTCTTCTTGACCGAGGCGACGATGGTCTCGGTGTCCATCGGACGCAGCGTGCGCAGGTCGATCACCTCGGCCTCGATGCCCTCCTTGGCAAGCTCATCGGCGGCCTTCAGCGCGTAGGTCATGCCGTTCGACCACGAGATGATGGTGACGTCCTTGCCGCTGCGGGCGATGCGCGCCTTGCCGATCGGGATCACGTAGTCGTCGAGCTTCGGCACCTCGCCGGAGTGTCCGTAGAGCACCTCGTTCTCGAGGAAGATCACCGGGTTCGGATCGCGGATCGCGGCCTTCAGCAGGCCCTTGGCGTCCGCCGCGGAATACGGCGCGATCACCTTCAAGCCCGGCACGTGCGAGTACCAGGACGCGTAGTCCTGGCTGTGCTGCGCGGCAACGCGGGCGGCGGCGCCGTTCGGACCACGGAATACGATCGAGCAGCCCATCTGGCCACCGGACATATAGAGCGTCTTCGCCGCGGAGTTGATGATCTGGTCCATCGCCTGCATGGCGAAGTTGAAGGTCATGAACTCGACGATCGGCTTCAGGCCGGCCATCGCGGCACCGACGCCGATGCCGGCGAAACCGTGCTCGGTGATCGGCGTGTCCATCACGCGGCGGGCGCCGAACTCCTGCAGCAGGCCCTGGGTGACCTTGTAGGCGCCCTGATATTCGGCGACCTCCTCGCCCATGATGAAGACGTCGCCGTCGCGGCGCATCTCCTCGGCCATGGCGTCGCGCAGCGCCTCGCGGATGGTCTGCGTCACCATCTCGGTGCCCGCGGGCACCTCGGGATCGGGCTCGGCCACGCTCTGCGGCGCAGCCACGCCGGTCGGCGCGGGTGATGCCTGCATGGTCGTAGCCGGCTCGGATGGCGGCGCGGATTGCGCGGCCTTCATCTCAGCGGCCGGCGCTGCCGCCTTGCCGAGATCGGCGGCGGTCTCACCATCTGCGAGGATTGTGGCGATCGGGGTGTTCACCGCGACGTCGGCGGTGCCTTCGGGGATCAGAATCTTGCCGAGCGTGCCCTCGTCGGTCGCCTCGACCTCCATCGTGGCCTTGTCGGTCTCGATCTCGGCGATCACGTCACCCGACTTGATCGCCTCACCTTCCTTCTTCAGCCATTTGGCGAGATTGCCCTTTTCCATCGTGGGCGACAGCGCAGGCATCAAAACTTGAATAGGCATATCAGCTCCAGAGAAACAGCTTGCGCGCGCTCAGCGGTAAACGTCGGTGTAGAGCTCGGCGACATCGGGCTCGGGATCGGCCTGCGCGAAATCGGCGGCCTCGTTGACGATCTTGCGCACGTCGGCATCGATCGTCTTGAGATCCTGCTCGCTGACCTTGGCCGCCAGCAGGCGGTTGCGCACCTGCTCGATCGGATCCTGGTCGTGACGGACCTTCTCCACCTCCTCGCGGGTGCGATACTTCGCCGGGTCCGACATCGAGTGGCCGCGATAGCGGTAGGTCTGCATTTCCAGAATGTACGGGCCCTTGCCCTCGCGGCACCAGGCAACGGCCTTCTCGCCCGCAGCCTTCACGGCGCGGACGTCCATGCCGTCGACCTGCTCGCCCGGGATGTTGAAGGAGATGCCGCGCTTGGAGAAGTCGGTCTGCGCCGAGGCGCGCGACACCGCCGTGCCCATCGCATAGCGGTTGTTCTCGATGACGTAGATCACCGGCAGCTTCCAGAGCTCCGCCATGTTGAAGCTCTCATAGACCTGCCCCTGGTTGGCCGCGCCATCGCCGAAATAGGCGACGCTGACCGAGTCGTTGCCGCGGTAGCGGTTGGCGAGCGCAAGGCCGGTGCCGAGCGAGACCTGGGCGCCGACGATGCCGTGGCCGCCGAAGAAGTTCTTCTCCATGCTGAACATGTGCATGGAGCCGCCCTTGCCCTTGGAGTATCCACCGCGGCGCCCGGTGAGCTCGGCCATCACGCCCTTGGCGTCCATGCCGGTGGCCAGCATGTGGCCATGATCACGATAGCCGGTGATGACCTGATCGCCCGGCTTCAGCGCCATCTGCATGCCGACCACGACGGCTTCCTGGCCGATGTAAAGATGGCAGAAGCCGCCGATCGCACCCATGCCATAAAGCTGACCGGCCTTTTCCTCAAAGCGGCGGATCAGCAGCATGTCGCGAAGCGCAGCCAATTCCTGTTCTCTGGTGAATTCCGGCGGCGGGCCGTTGTCTCTGTCCTGCCCTTGTTCCTTTGCGGCGGTCTTCTTCGGTGCGGCCATGGCAATTCCGGATGAGAGAAAAAGTAGCTCTCTCTAGCTCAACTCCAGGAGACGTAAAAGGACCGCGTGGCGCGTCCGAAGGCTTTGGCGTGCCGCGCTGCAATGCACACGAAATATTGCAAATACAATTCCACCATTTTTGGAATCCGACCGCAGGCCGCTACAAAAAAGAGCAGCCATCTCAGCGGATGGGACGCGTGAGGCCAAGCCGGCGACGCCCTCGACGACACCCTCATCGTTGGGATCTCGACGACGCCGACAGCGACCAAAAAACCCGACATATCGAACATCGGCATAACGGATATTCCGACCGAGCAGCGGCAGGGGGTCTCCGTGTTCCTACGGGCCTTCGAATCAATCAATTCTAAACCCTCCGCAGCGCACAATTTTTCCGAATTCATCAACGAAATCAAACAACTCAACGAAAATCCCTGGCTGCCTGGACTGTCCGGCTGCCTGGGCCCTCTGACAGGAACGAACATGGTTCTCACCATCCCTCGCCGCTTTGCGGTTCTGGTCGCGTTATCCATCGGCGTCTGTATCGTCGCCGTGGTCAGCCAGCTGCTGGCCACCCGAACAGCCCTGGTCGAAGAGCGTAAGGCCGCAGTCGTCGGACAGGTGCAATCTGCCGTGTCGATCGTGAAGGGCTTTGCCGATGCGGCGGCGAAGGGGGCCCTGACCGCGGACGAGGCGCAGAACCGCGCCAAGGCCGTGCTCCGCGGCATTCGGTTCGGCAAGAACGACTACATCTTCGTCTACCAGCCGGACGGCGTGAACCTCGTGCTTGGCCCGAAGCCGGATTGGGAGGGCAAGGGTCTGCTCAACGAAAAGGACGCCAATGGTCTGCCCTTCGTACGCGAGTTGATCGCGGCTTCGACCCAGCCTGGTGGCGGCTTCGTCAGCTATATGTTCGCGCGCGCCGGCAGCAGCGTCCCGGTGGCGAAGCTCGGCTACACCATGAAGGCCGATCCGTGGAACTGGGTTGTGGGCACAGGCGTGTATGTCGACGATCTCGACGAGGCGTTCTACGCCTCCGTCAAGGTGACGCTGATCTGGGCCGTCGGACTGATCGCCCTGCTGTGCGTTGCGACCCTGATGATCGCGCGCGGCCTGGTCCGGCCGCTGCAAGCGATCACCCGGACGATGACCGAGCTTGCGAACGGGAATCTCGCTGTGCAGATCCCGAACTCGGAACGGCGCGACGAGGTCGGCGAGATGGCCCGTGCCGTCGAGGTGTTCAAGGTCAATGCCGTCGCCCGCCAGCGGCTCGAGGCCGAGCAGAACGAGCTGGAGGCACGCCAGGCCGAGCAGCGCAAGATCGATACGATGCGCCTTGCGAACGATTTCGAGACAGCGGTCGGCCAGATCATCGAGACGGTGTCGTCGGCAGCGACCGATCTGGAGTCATCGGCCCAGTCGCTCAGCGCAACGGCCGAGCGCTCGAAGGGTCTTGCCACCGTCGTAGCCGGCGCCTCAGGCGCCGCCTCCAACAACGTCCAGTCGGTCGCCGCCGCCACCGAGGAAATGTCCTCCTCCGTGAACGAGATCAGCCGGCAGGTGCAGCAGTCTTCGGCGATCGCCAGTGAAGCCGTTGAGCAGGCCCGCAAGACCAATGAACGCGTGGGCGAATTGTCGCAAGCGGCGGCTCGCATCGGCGACGTGGTGGAGCTCATCAACACCATCGCCGGCCAGACCAACCTGCTGGCCTTGAACGCCACCATCGAGGCGGCGCGGGCGGGTGAAGCCGGCCGCGGCTTCGCCGTTGTCGCCTCGGAGGTCAAGGCGCTAGCCGAGCAGACTGCCAAGGCGACGGGAGAGATCAGCCAGCAGATTGGCGCCATCCAGACCGCCACTCAGCATTCGGTGACCGCCATCAAGGAAATCGGCGACACGATCGGCCGGATGTCGGAAATCGCCGCCACCATCGCAGCCGCTGTCGAAGAACAGGGCGCCGCAACCCAGGAAATCTCGCGCAACATCCAGCAAGCCGCCAGCGGTACGAAAGAGGTCTCCGCGAATGTTGCCGACGTCCAGCGCGAAGCAACCGAGACGGGGACGGCTTCGTCCCAGGTGCTCAACGCTGTGCAGTCACTGTCCCAGGACAGCAACCGCCTGAAGGCCGAGGTCCACAAGTTCCTCGCCACCGTGCGGGCCGCATAAGGGGCAGCCCATCAGCGATCGTCGAAGGCCCGCGCGCAGCGCGGGTCTTCCTCGTCATGGGCTTGTCGTGCCTGCGTTCGTTACGCAGACGCGAGGCGAGTCTCACAACGGATGCATCGCGGAGACCGGCTCGCTCAGTTCGGCCGATTGATCCGGATCAGATCACGCGGGTTAGCGTAGCCGAGCTGGAAGCGGGCGCGCTCATCGAGCATGTCGGGATCGACCCGGTCGGAGCGCAGCAGCGACACGCGCTTCTCACCCTCCGCCCGCTCCTGCTTCAGCCGGGCGAGCTCGGAGGTGAGCGCAATGATCTCCTGGTCGAGCTCCTGACGCGCGGTCAGGCCGTAGCGGCCGGTATAGGCGTTGATGCCGAAATAGCCGATGATGGCGGCCGCCATCGTGTAGAGGGCGAGCCCGGTCAGGAACGATTTGAGCCGCGCGCGGGAGACCATGGGCCGGAAGATGGGGCGCCTTGGTTAAGGATCTGCTAATCTACGCCGCGCGGCTTCGTTCCGAAGGTCCCATCACGCGTCACTGGCTGACGGATTGCCGAAGCACCGTGAAACACAAGGTGGCTCGCGACACGAAGCCGAGACGCTCATACAGCGCGATCGCGGCATGATTGTCGTCTATGACGTGGAGAAACGGCGTCTCGCCCCTGCCCCTGATGGCCGTCATCAGGACCGTGACGAGCCTCTGGGCATAGCCAAGGCCGCGATAGTCCGGATGGACACAGACCGCGCTGATTTCCGTGAACCCGTCGAGGCGCATGCGCTCCCCGGCCATGGCGGCCAGTCGCTCCCCGTCACGAATGCCGATGTAGCGGCCCAGCTCGCGGGTCCTGGCCAGGAACGGACCGGGTTTGGTCCGTGCAGTCAGCTCCAGCATCGCAGGGATGTCGCGCTCGTCCAGCACCTCGACCGCGGCATCCCCCACGGGATCGACCGCCCCGACGGCAACCATCTGGCGGACGCTGGCTCTGAGCCGGGCGTCAAGGCCACGCACCTCGCCCGGGGGTGCAGGGGTCACGATCGCAACGACATCCTCGTTGGCAAGGTCGGCGAGTTCAGACCACGCAGCATCGCTGTCGTCCGACATGGCGGCAAATGGCGCAATCGCCGCCGGATAGCGACGAGCATGCGCGGCGCCCTCCGCAAGCGCTCGGTGCCCGGTGGTCAGGGCTGACCAGACGGGGCGATCCAGCGCTGCGTGCTGCTCGGCAGAAAGCTCCAATTTGGACATCGAACCAGCCTCCAGACGATCCGTCCTCAGCTCCGGTAGACCGGCTCTTCGAGGTCGAGCATGCGCTTGACGGCCTCGAGGTGCAACCGAGCCGATTCCGCATCTCCTTCGCGCATCTGGCGATAGGCGGCCTCGGCGATCTCGGGCGCGACCGGCACCACCTTGCGGCCGGTCGACAGCGCCAGGCACTGCACCTGGCAGGCACGCTCGAGGTAGTAGAGATCGTCCCAGGCTTCGGCGATGGTCGGCGCCAGAACCATGACGCCATGATGCTTCATGAAGACGATGTCGGCATCACCGACAGCCCCGGCGATGCGATCCCCCTCCCGCGCGTCGAGCGCCAGCCCGTTGTAATTCTCGTCGACCGCGGTTCGCCCATAGAATTTCAGCGCCGTCTGCCCGGCGAAGATCAGCGGGTCGCCTTCGGTCATCGATAGCGCGGTGGCGTAGGGCATGTGGGTGTGGAACGCCACCTTGGCGCGCGGCAGCGCCTTGTGGATGCGGGCGTGGATGTAGAAGGCGGTCGCCTCCGGGCGGCCGTCGCCGGCAACGACGTTGCCGTCGAAGTCGCACACCAGGAGCTTCGAGGCCGTCAGTTCGCGGAACGCATAGCCGTAGGGATTGACGATGAAGAGGTCGTCATAGCCGGGGACCAGCGCCGAGAAGTGGTTGCAGATGCCCTCTTCGAACCCGTGCCGCGCCGCCATCCGGAAACAGGCCGCGAGGTCGATCCGCGTCTGCCAGACGGCCTCCGAGTCGAGATCCGGCTGGTTCGGGCCGGGCCTCGACGACGACGCGGGTGTGAACGAATGGGCCATCGTGCTTCCTTGGCAATGCGCATCCTTGCGCAGGTCCGGCATCGCCTTGAAACGGATCGGGCAAGGCGCGTCAACGCCCTGCCCGCATCATACCCGTCATGCAGTTGCCGACCGCCGCAGGTGGACGCGGCGGCGGCGAACGCGATCAGCCGTTCTGCTTGGCCACGAATGCGGCGAATGCACCCAGATATTGCTGCAACACCGTCTTGAGCGAATCCTTGACCAGCTCGCCCTGGGCGTCGAAGGCGTCGCCGACGCCATTCAGGTAGATTTCCGGCTGCCCCATGACCGGGCCCGAGATGCCAGGCATGATGTTTTGCAGATGCTTGGCCGCCGCCACGCCACCGAGCGGGCCCGGCGAATTGGAGATGAGGCCGACCGGCTTGCCCAGGAACGAACTCTGCCCATAGGGACGCGAGGCGACGTCGATCGCATTCTTGAGCACGCCGGGAATCGAGCGGTTGTATTCCGGCGTCAGGATCAGCACGCCGTTCGAGGCCTTCAGCTTCTCCCGCAGGGCGAGCCAGTCGGCCGGCGGATTGGCTTCGAGATCCTGGTTGAAGAACGACAGGCCGTTGAGCGTGGTCACGTCGATCTTCAGGCTGGCCGGCGCCAGCTTGGCGAGCGCATTGGCGATCTTCAGGGTGAAGCTCTCCTTGCGGAGACTGCCGACGAGGGCGACGATCGAATAAGGTGCGGGCATGGGGAATCCTTTGAGGAGCGGGGTGTGGAGCGCACTTAAGGCGCGCGAGCAGGAACATGCAAGTGCATGGACCATCCTCACGCGAAACACTGCGTTTCATCGCAAGCAACGCCCGAGTGTTCCCGACCCTTGCCCGCGTCGTGGAGCTCAGCCCGTCGCCTTGAGACAGCGCGTGAATTCCGCCACCGCCTGATGTGTGAGCCAGATCGCCTGCCCGTCGACCGGCTGCGCCCATGACGAGACCTTGGCGATCACGATGCCGTTGGCGGCATCGACGAACAGGTTCTGGCCGTGAATGCCCATCGCGAACATCAGCTGCGGCGCGTCGTTTGTGACGTACCAGCCGCTGCGATAGTGCATGTTGCGGCTGATCGCGGCAAAACTGTCGCGCCATTGGCCCTCGCGCCAGGCCTGCACATCGCCATTGTGCCTGATGTCGTCGATCCAACCTTCGGGAATGATCGTGTGAGAGCCCCGCCGCCCGCCTGACAGCACGAGTTGGCCGAGCCGGGCGACGTCGCGCAAGGTGGCGCAGAAGCCGCCGGTGCAGCGCGGCGCGCCGTCGCGGTCGAGGGTGATGAAGGCCTCGCCGCTCGCCCCCATCGGCTTCCACAGCAGGCTGCCGGCGAGGCTCGCGAAGCTGCGGCCGGTGGCGCGCTCGATCGCCCATCCCAGCAGATCGGTGTTGGACGAGACGTAGCTGAAGGCGCCGCCATGCGGCGCCGCCTGAGCGCGCATCGTCGCAAAGAAATCGTGCAGGTTCGGCCTCGTGCCCGGCGCGACCGGCTCCCAGCCCGCGGCGTCGGCATAGGCCTGCAGGCCGGCGCCATCGAACACGACGCCCGCACGCATGTCGAGCAGCTGCCGGATCGTGGCGCCGCGATAGGCCGTGGCGGCCACTTCCGGCACATAGCGCGTGACCTCGGCGTCGACATCGAGCTCGCCGCGGCCGGCCAGGATGCCGGCCGTGAGGCCGGTGATCGACTTGGTCGCCGACATCAGGATGTGCGGCGTGTCGCGGTCGGTGCCGCCGTCATACATTTCGAAGACGATGCGGCCGTCCTGCAGGATCAGGAGTCCGTCGGTCGCCGTCGCCTTCAGGAAACCGTCGAGATCGAGCGTGCCGCCCTTGGGCAGCCGCACGCTGAAATCGTCGAACGACACGAGGCTCGCCGGCAGCGTCCAGGCGCTGCCGGGCGCGCTCTCGATGTCGGCGACCGGCAGGATCGCGCGGATGTTGTGAAAGGCCCAGCGGCTGAACGGCGCAGTGCGCCAGTTGGAGAGGTCGGCGTTGGAGGGAGAGGGATCGGTCGACATACGAATCCTGCGGGATTTCCGAGGTGCTCGACATAGGGGTTCGCAACAGGCGCGGAAAGCCCGACATCTCGCATATGCAAAAACGCTCAGGCCGCCCGAAGGCGGCCCCCTCTCTCCTCCGTCATTGCGAGCGAAGCGAAGCAATCCAGGGCTCGGTTGGGAGTCTGGATTGCTTCGTCGCGGAGCCTGTCCTCGGGCTCGCCGGAGGCGAGACCCGGGGGCTCCTCGCAATGACGCGAACCGATATTCAGATCACCGGATTCCACGGCGCCGGAATCAGCCGGTACTTGGCGCCGTCCTTCTCGACATAGCCCACCGACGGGAACGAGAAGTGGAAGCCGATCACCTTGGCCTTCTCGGCGGCGGCCATGTCGTAGAACCTGTGCCGCGTGGCCTGCGCCATCTCGGCATCGGTGTCGAACATCACGTGCCAGTCGGGGTTGCGTAGGAACAGCTCGGGGACGTTGGTGACGTCGGCCTGGATCAGGACCCTGGCGTTGCCGGACGCGACCGCGAACGAGGTGTGTCCCGGCGTGTGACCGGGCGTGCCGAGCGCGGTGATGCCGGGCGCGACCTCCTTGTCCCACTCGTACTGAGTGACATTGCTCTCGAGCCCGCCGAACACCTTCTTGAAGTTGGCGAAGTTGCCCTTCATCAAGTCGGTCTGCGCTTTGGCGGCGTTCTCGTCGCTATTCCAGAACGCCCACTCCTTGGCCGGCACCTTCAGCTCGGCGTTCGGGAACGCCAGCGAGCCGTCCGCGAGCTTGAGGCCGTTGATGTGGTCGCCATGCATGTGGGAGAGCACGACGACGTCGATGCTCTTCGGATCGACGCCGGCGGCAGCGAGGTTCTGCAGCGTGCGGCCAACCGCGCCCTTGCTGGCCTCGAAGGCGCCAGCGCCGTTGCCGGTGTCGATCAGGACCAGCTTGGAGCCGGTGTTGATCAACTGCGGATTGAAGGGGATCGTGATCATGCCCTTCGGCATGTAGGCGCTTTCGGCAGCCGCGAGCGCGTCGTCCTTCGCCGTGTTGACGACGAACGTGTCGGGCATCGGGAAGGTGCGCGCGCCGTCATTGACGGAGGTGCATTCATAGTCGCCGACCTTGTAGCGATAGAAGCCGGGCGCCTGCGCGCCGGCGGGTGCAACCGTTGCGCGTGCCTGTCCGGCCAGCGGCGGCAAAGCGGTTGTAGCTCCGGCGAGGGCCGCACCGGCCAGAAATCGACGGCGATCCAGACGGCGATCCAATAGCGTCATGACAAATCTCTCCTCAGTGCTCCATGCGGCTGACACCGCCCCCAGACAAACGGGGCGGATTGTCTCCGCATGCGGGCCAAACGCAAGCCCGTCAGCAACGTCCGAGGAGCGACGTTAGGTCACTTATCTTTGTTGGGGTCGATGAGGAATTTTTCGCCGGTGGCCCGTTTGGCGTACGCGGCGAGGTTGGCCGGATCGAGCGCCTCGGACAAGGAAACGACCTTGGTGTAGTGGCTCGCAAAGGTCGTCTTCAGCTCGTCGACGACGCGCTGGCGCAGCCGCTCGGTATCCGCCTTGCCGATCTTCATCAGGAACGGAAACAGCAGCCAGCCGCCGACGCTCCAGGTCATGCCGAAGCCGCGCGTGATCTCGGTCGGGCGCGTGTCCAGGCTGCCGTAGATGTAGACCTGCTTGTGCACGTTCGAGCCATAGCGGCTGTAGGGATGCTTGCCGGACTTGTTGATCGCAGCTTCCATCGCGTTGAGGATCTGGCCGGCGAGCTTGCCGCCGCCGATCGCATCGAAGGCGATGGTCGCGCCGGTCTCGACCAGCGCCGCGATCAGGTCGTCCATGAAAGTCGGCGCCGTCGAATCCACGATGTATTTGGCGCCGAGGCCGCGCAACAACTCGGCCTGATCAGCGCTGCGCACGATGTTGACGAGCGGGATGCCGTCCTTGAGGCAGATCTTGTTGAGCATCTGCCCGAGGTTGGACGCGGCGGCCGTGTGCACCAGCGCGGTATGGCCCTCGCGCCGCATCGTCTCGGTCATGCCGAGCGAGGTCAGCGGATTGACGAAGCAGGAGGCGCCCTCGGCCGGCGTGGTGCCGGCCGGCAGCGGCAGGCATTCGGAGAGCTTCAGGCAGCGATACTGGCTGTACATCGCGCCGCCGATGGCGGCGACGGTGCGGCCCATCAGCGCCTTGGCGGCATCCGAGGAGCCGGTCTTGACCACCACGCCCGCGCCCTCGTTGCCGACGGCCAAGGACTCGTCGAGCCGGCCGGCCATCGCCCGCATCCCCGCCTCCGGCACCTTGGCCGTGATTACGGGCCGCTCCTTGGTGCCGGACGCCTGCAGGGTCGACAGATCGGCCGCGCCGACGAGGAGGCCGAGATCGGACGGATTGATCGGCGCCGCCTCGATCCGCACCACCACCTCGTCCGGCCCCGGCTCGGGGGTCGGCACGTCGACCAGCGAGAGCTCGAGCTCGCCGCTGCGCCTGATCAACGTCCGCAGTTGCAGGCCCTGTGTCTCGACACCCATGCGTGCCTCCCCTCGTTTTTGGTTGTTGTCGTTCTGCGTTGACTCAGGCCAGCGCCTTCAGCGCCGCCCTGCCCGCATATTTGGCCTGCGCGTCCAGCTCCTGCTCGATGCGCAGCAGCTGGTTGTACTTGGCGGTGCGGTCGGCGCGCGCCAGCGAGCCGGTCTTGATCTGCCCGCAATTGGTGGCGACCGCGAGATCGGCAATCGTCGAATCCTCGGTCTCGCCGGAGCGATGCGACATCACGGCGGTGTAGCCGGCCTTGTAGGCCATCTCGACCGCGGCCAGCGTCTCCGTCAGCGTGCCGATCTGGTTGACCTTGATCAGGATCGAGTTGGCGCGCCCGTTGCGGATGCCGTCGGCGAGGCGGTTGACGTTGGTGACGAACAGGTCGTCGCCGACGAGCTGGCACTTGTGGCCGATCATGTCGGTCAGTTCCTTCCAGCCGTCCATGTCGTCCTCGGACATGCCGTCCTCGATCGAGGCGATCGGGTAGCGCGCGACCAGGTCGGCAAGATACTTGGCCTGCTCGGAGCGCGAGCGCGACTTGTTCTCGCCCTCGTAGACGTACTTGCCGTCCTTGAAGAACTCGGTGGCGGCGCAGTCCAGCGCCAGCATCACGTCCTCGCCCGCGGTGTAGCCGGCCTTGCCGATCGCGCTCATGACGAAGTCGAGGGCTGCGTCCGCCGACGGCAGGTTCGGCGCGAAGCCGCCCTCGTCGCCGACATTGGTGTTGTGGCCGGCCTTCTTCAGCTCGGCCTTGAGCGTGTGGAAGATCTCCGAGCCGCAGCGCAGCGCCTCCGCGAAGCTCGGCGCGCCCACCGGCATGATCATGAATTCCTGGAAATCGATCGGATTGTCGGCGTGGACGCCGCCATTGACGATGTTCATCATCGGCACCGGCAGGGTGCGGGCCGAGGTGCCGCCGACATAGCGATACAGCGGCATGTCGTAGGAGATCGCCGCCGCCTTGGCGCAGGCGAGCGAGACGCCGAGAATGGCGTTGGCGCCGATCCGGCTCTTGTTCTCGGTGCCGTCGAGCTCGATCAGGATCTGGTCGATCTGGACCTGGTCCTGCACCGACATGTCGCTGAGCGCCTCGTAGACCTCGTCGTTGATGGCTTCGACGGCCTTCAGCACGCCCTTGCCGAGATAGCGGTGCTTGTCGCCGTCGCGCAGCTCGACCGCCTCATGGGCGCCCGTGGAAGCGCCGGACGGCACGGCAGCGCGGCCGACCGAGCCGTCCTCCAGCACGACGTCGACCTCGACCGTGGGATTGCCGCGGCTGTCCAGGATTTCGCGGCCGATGATGTCGACGATGGCGGTCATGAGGTCCTCTCGCGGGCGTTTCTAGGTGGGCGTTGTTGCGCTGCTTCTACCGCAAGCCCGCGAGCGCGAAAAGGCCAAGTGGCGTTGAAATCAAGTCACGACCAAATCACGAAGCGGGTGACGGGGGCGCCCCGATTGGCTAAACGGGCGCCACTGCGGCAGGTGACACGACACATGGCGAAAAGACCCAACACATCCCCGACATCGGCCGGCCTTCAGCTGGGCCGAGAGGTGGCGGCGCCGGACAGCCCGGATGCAGCGACGCTCGACCGCGTTCCCAACCCGCAGAAGGACACCGATTATCTGGCCCGCTTCACGGTGCCGGAGTTCACCTCGCTATGCCCGGTGACGGGCCAGCCGGATTTCGCGCATCTCGTGATCGACTATGCCCCCGGCCCGTGGCTGGTCGAATCCAAGTCGCTCAAACTCTATTTGGCGAGCTTCCGCAACCATGGCGCGTTCCACGAGGACTGCACCGTCGCGATCGGCAAGCGCCTCGCCGCCGAGATCAAGCCGAAATGGCTGCGCATCGGCGGCTACTGGTATCCCCGCGGCGGCATCCCGATCGACGTGTTCTGGCAGACCGGCAAGCTGCCGAAGGGATTGTGGGTCCCCGACCAGGGCGTGGCGCCGTATCGCGGGCGGGGGTGAAACTGATCGAGGCGAAGGAGGTAAGGCTGTGAACGGCGCCGTAGAATACCCCCGCCTGTCGGTGTTCTGTCCCAAGTGCACCATAACCGTCACGTGGCCGTCTTCGCTGCCAGCAGCACACAAGGCGAGGATTGCAAAGGAGATCCACCGCAGTTCGATAGCGAGGGGGATTTTGGGTGACAGTCCACTTAAATTCGTAATCCTCTAGGCCATTTGGTGCACTGTCACGGCAATTCCCTAATCGTTATCCGGAAACCAACCTTTGTTCTTGTATTTGAGGCCTAGGGTAGCGCGCACCCAATACCGCGTCATCCAAATTGTCCCCGCGTCGAGGGTGCTTGTCGGAAGCCAGGCGAAGTAAGGCCCCAGCCAGCGCGGGTTTGCCTTCTCGTACTGCTCTTTCATGGAAAGCTGGCTGTCGGGGATAAGGCCAGCCTCGATTTGCCGCTTGCGTTCTTGGTCGGCAGCCTCCCGTCCCTTCCGGCCTGGGTCTTTCGCGTCCCACCAAAGCTCGTTCTTTGATTTCAATGCGTCGTGGCTCCAGTGCCATTCGCGCCAGACCGACTGGCCGTTCTCGAAGACCTCGACGTTGTTGATCGGCGTTGGAAGGTTGGTCAGCGCCTCACCGAGCAACCATTGCTTGGCGGCGGTAATGTTGTCGAACTCCTGTGTCTGAACCGGTGCGGCCCGCAGGTTCATGCCCTTGGGGATTACTCCTGTAATCTTCGCCAGAAACACGCTCTCCTTTTTCGTCGTCAATGCTCCCACTTGCGCTCGATGCAGCTGAGCGAATTCCGGGTCGTTGTAAAACGGCATGTCCACGAGTTGCTCAGGGCCCTGGAAGATGCCAAACTTGAGGTGCTTGCCACTGAGCAGCTGCGAAAGCAGAAGTCTAAGCCCCTGCGAAGTGCGCGGTGACATTAGCGCGCCTTGGCCATCATCAGCCGAGGTGACGTTCACTCCCACTGGCGCGGGGCGGCCGCCGTCGAGACTCGCAAGTGACAGGCCGAGGTCGAGGCCGTCAATGACCCGGAAGGGTGTGAACATGAAAGAGAGGAAGGTGAGCGGTTCGGCGGTACCTCGCTCGATCTTGCAATCGAGATAGATCGTGGCGATGTATTTCTTCGTCTTGGAGTCCTGGTAGACGTATCGCCGCCGTAGCTCGCCGTCTTGAACCATCCACGCGCTGTAATCAACGCCGATCATGCTGCTTCCCTCCGGTTGCATAGGTTCGCACCTGGAAAGGCTTTAAAGTAAGCCTCTGCCGGGAATTTCCTGGCCCGGCCTGGTCGAGCGCCTGCACTCGGCGCTTGGATATCGACCACCCTTTGAGTTCGAAGCCGCGTTCG
The DNA here is from genome assembly GCF_032381375.1 of Bradyrhizobium sp. SZCCHNR1017. Classification (NCBI taxonomy): domain Bacteria; kingdom Pseudomonadati; phylum Pseudomonadota; class Alphaproteobacteria; order Hyphomicrobiales; family Nitrobacteraceae; genus Bradyrhizobium; species Bradyrhizobium sp. SZCCHNR1017. The sequence goes on from NZ_JAUHIR010000001.1 coordinate 830,141, forward strand.
CGCAAAATAAAACACGATGACGCTCACCCGCTGTCACCCGAAATTATCACGTGTCACCCAAGGGTGCAGTCCAGCAACGTCAGCCTAATTCTTCTCTTGTGATCTGTATCTTTCAATTTCACTCATTGACATCAGGCGAGATTGTTTAGGGAGGCCACGGCCGCTGGGCCTTGCTGTCATCCCAATTGATCTCAAGTAAGCTGAGCGGCTTTCCGACTTGATCGCCGCGGTTTAATGCCGCTTCCGCCTGCTCACGAGTTCTATGGATCAAAGCGCTCGGATGACGTTCGTCAACTAAGCGCCCCTGCCCTTCAAAAACGATGATCCAACCTGTTGCCATCTCGTCCTCTCTTGAGGCCGCTTTCTCGAAACGAAAGTCGGCCCCTTCATTTGGCGCAAGAATCTAAACCAAAGAAACTTCGGAGTATTTTCCAACCGTGACTCTTATTACTTTTGTGTTATGCAGCTGCTTTAGCACCCACTCAACCTCGTCAGTCTCATAACCCTTCGCCTCAAGATGCTGTACTAGTTCTGCTCTTCGTATTTTGCTCTTGGCGTCTAGCGCTCTTACTGCCTTCAACGAGGCAGCTCTAGCGGCCTTCTTTTCGCCGCGATTGATTCCTCTTCCCATTTTCGCGAGAGCCTTTTCAAATCTTTGAGTATAGTCATGGTCTTTGCAAAATCTCTCCAGTACTGAAAACAACTTTTCCTCGTTAGTATATTGTGCGCGTCTCATCCCGACTAAATCGGAGATTATTGGAGTGGCCTTCGTATGCTTTTGAGCGCTCCGATGCGAACTAAGCGTTATCATTCGCGGAACCTCAATTCCTTCGGCGTAGCCAAACTCCAACGAGACGTTCGCATTTCCCCCGGTGGCGTCAAAAATCCCGTAACTTGAGGTTTCGATCCGCTCTTTGATGACGTCGAACAAGTTGACCGCGTCTTGGGCGTCACGTCGCCCGACAATTGTAAAGTACAGTGGATACTTCGCGTGAAGCTTAGCAATAACTCGGTCGTATTTGGCGCCTAACTGCCAAGGCAGACCGATGAATATCTGATTTGGGATAAATTGCCTCTTCGCCATTTTCTGCTCCCTATCGCCTCCTACTTCTGCGGTTGCGGCGGGGACTGGTCGGTGGGAGCGCCTGCCATGATCGCAGCCCCTGACCTCAGCACGATAGTCCCCCCAAGGTCGATGACGTCGCCCACGGATCGAATACGGTCGACCGTTACGCCAACCGGTACGCGTACCGCGTAGAACTCCATCATATTGATCTGGTTGGGCACCATCTGCAGGGGGATGCGGCCGGGAAGCGCCAACGTCACAACCGGGCCAGCGATGGTGAAAAGTGCACTCTTCCCAATGTTCGTATCCGTCATCGGATCGGCGCCCATCAGGTTGGGCCGGATAATCAGCATCAAGCGATGCGTCTTGGAGTATTCTAGAAGGCCCTGGGTTGTAACGGTCATATGATAGGCGTTGAGGTCTCCACCCCAACTAACCAAAGACGGCCCCACCAGGGGGTGTCTACGATCATAGATATCATAGCCCACCACAGACAAAACTATTATAACTAACCCACAGACTATGAGCAGAGGCGAGACGCGAGAGACTTTGCCCTCTTCAGTTTCCTTATGCCAGTCTGCATAAAGCTTCAAAGCGCTCACAGCGAGCGCACCAAGACTAGATATTCCGACTATCCAATCACGGGTATCCATTAGAAAACACCACCTCGGTCGAGTATCCTATCTAGCGCCCACGGAAGTGTAAACAACTCCACGCAACAGCTCTTGCACATACTTATTACTACCAGACTTTCTGCGGCTACTACCAGTCGGGGCAACCTACAGCCCCACCTCTACGTCCATTGCCTCCTCCAGCTTTCCCGCTACGGTTTCAATGAGTCCCGCGATAGAATACGGAGCGCTGCCGCCGGACTGGCTGCGGCCCCGAGTCTATCAGGCGATACGTTGCGATACGTGCGGCAAGCTTGTCGCGACCAACATAACATCGAACTGGTTTGACATGGAGTGGACGCTCGATGGCCCGGTTAGGCTGCAGCCTTCCGGCCCGGCCATCCTACATCAAACCGTCGCACAGCCTTCTTCGGCCATACTCTGTCAACCTGATCACGGTTCATGTGGATGTCCGAAAGCTTGTAGGCTGTCGGCTGCCCGGACCAATCCCCAAGCGCGCACCGTCTGTCACGCATGAAGGCCAGATAGTCGACATGGAGGTTTTCCCAGGCCGCGCGCTCAATGGTATTCAGCGGATAGAAGCGAAGGTCCATTGAGTTGCAGTCACGGCGGCCCCAAGTGCTGATCGCGTCTAGCAGCGCCTTCTCTCGAATGTCGCAGAGCGCGTCACTGACCTTTTGCGGGTTGCCTTCATCGAAGAGCTTGTCAGCCGGTGTGCCGATGATTTGCGCGACCACATCGACAAGCGGCATATCGGGGAGCGGCTTGCGCTTATGGTCCCGTTCGCGCTCCGCTTCGTAGTAGCCACGCCACGCAGTCACAAACATCAGGGCTAGCGCTACCCCCCACCACACTACGGAGGGCACAACAGCAGGCCAGCCCAATAGGCCGAACAACCCTGCTACTGCGCCACTCGCAAGCGAAAAGCCGGACCGCCACCCGAGGGCTGCGCGCCTGATACTGGTGAAAGCGTGGCTTGTCATGTCGGTCCTCTTCGCTGTGGACAATGGTAACAGCCCTACACGCACAGGTTCCCGACCGCACGACTACTCGTCAGTTATCCCTCATTTTCTCAGTTCACGAATTCGCGACTAATTTTCTGTTCTGATCGCGCAGCCATCCGAACTCCTCCGCAAGCGTCATCGGCCGCTCGAAGGCTCTCCCGATGGGGGGGGGGGGAGTGATCGCTAGTGAGCTGTAAGAGGAAAGACTGTTCGCCGATCCGACTAACAGCCTTCACGCATTCGAAGCCGTCCAGTTCGACGGTGGCGTTGCAATCCGCGCCATGTTCGTTGCCCTGGTGACCTGCAATGCCCGCAAGATTACGGTCAACAGTGCTGTCTTAGGTCGCAGTTCTCACAAAAAAAAGCGACCCCGAAGGGTTTCCGCCTCGGAGGCCGGATAGTTCTGCCGGTTTCGGGAGCGCTGTTAGCTCATCAAACTAGCCCGCGGTGGCGCTGCAGGACGTTTGGAATATGTTGCACGGCCTTCCGCGGCTAGCGGCGTATCTCGCCTGCGCCGCGTGGCTCTCCGCACTAGCGTCGTAAGCTGCCTTCTTGGCGCGGCGGCCCGGGTTCGCGTTGTATTACGCCCGCGCCGCGCGGTCGCACTCCACACACGTACGCTTCGCAGCGATTCGTTCCGCAACGTGCTCATACTTGCAAAGCTCAACCGTGAAGTATCTTTTCAAGCCCGCCACTTTCGCGTCCCTGTTTTTTCCGCGCCGACCTGAATAAGATCCCGTCGAGCGGGCGGCGCAAATTTTCTTCTTCCATTTTTCAGAAATCCATGCTAGACACCCCCATCCCGTGCTCCTCGAGAGGGGCGCTTCGCGATCGTCACGGACGTTGGGTGCGGGGAGCGGTGGCCGCAGCTGGCTGCAGCGCGCTTCGTGCGTGCGGACGAACAGCTTGTTGCGGACGTGAAATCGCGTGGTCCTGGCGCCCCGACGCTGGCGCTAAGTCCTGGGGTGATGATGAGCCCGAGGACGACGGTGGCTAACAAGCCCGGACACCGGGGAGATCGCGTATAAGCGTGAAGACCATCGCGCGGGGAATGCCGGGATGTCTCGGCTGAACCTGTGGTTCCTGCCGCCAGCATTTTTTTCTGCTGGCGGGCCATGGGGGCGGCCAGCTCCCGGCATTCCCCGCGCCCTCTTCTCAGAAAGAGGGCATGTCCCAAGGCAAAGCTCGGACGCAGACGCGCCGCGAGATGGCGGCGGTGCGTCCCGCAGCCAACGAAAGCGCCGATATGTCTCAGCCGCGCATCTACAGCATCGAGAGCGAGAAACGCCCTCGCCGCACTTCCCCAGGACCATCGCAGCTAACGACGGGCATTTTGCCCTCGCCCGTCTCCACGTCGTCATGCCCGGGCTTGTCCCGCCTGCGCGGCCGAAGCCGCTTCGGCGCGGCGAAGGCCCGGGCATCCACGTCCTTCTCAGCGCGCCGAACGACGTGGATGGCCGGGACAAGCCCGGCCATGACGGAGCAACAAATGAGCAGGCGTTGCTGCCGCGACGGGACCATGTCTTCAGATGCAATGGGCCCGCGCCCGTGTCGGACATGGCCGTCAGCTGACCGCCGCATCCGCCGGCGGCCGCTGCCGCAGCAGCGCGGCGCAGGCGAAGCCGAGCACGACCATCATGATGGCGGCGATCAGCAAGGTCGGCTGCTTGCCGCCATGGACCAGGCCGAAGCCGTAGGCGATCGGGCCGACCGTCTGGCCCATGAAGAAGAAGAACGAGTGCAGCGACATCGCGGTCGCGCGCGCCCCGATCGACAGCTCGCTGGCGAACACCTGCAGGCAGCCATGGATCATGTAGAAGCCCCAGCCCATGAGCAGCATGCAGCCGAACTGCAGCTTCCAGCCCGGGCCGAAGGCGAGCGCGGCAAGCTGCAACCCGACCAGGGCAGCGCCCGTGATCATCATGCCCTTGACGCCGAGCCGCGGCAGGAAGTTCGAGACCGTGAACGTGTAGAACAGGCCGCCGACCGCGAAGCCCGCGATGACGATGCCCGCGATCGACAGCGAGGTCTCGCCGAGATCGAACAGGAACGAGGCGATGAACGGAAACAGCCCGAACACGCAGCAGCCTTCGACGAACACGGCCGAGAAGCAGAAGCGCGAATTGGGATTGGTGAAGATGGTGCGGTAGCCCTTCCTCAGCGCGGCGAGATCGGTGGTCGGCGCATGTGTGACCTTGGCGCCGCGAAAGCCTGCCGCCACCGCGAAGGAGGCGATCAGCCCGAGCGCGCCGAGGATCGCGAGCACGCCACGCCAGCCGATGAAATCGCCGATGATGCCGGATGCCGTCGCGCCGAGCAGATTGCCCGCCATCGAGCCCGCGAGCGTGCGGCCGATCGCGACCTGCCGCTTGTCGGGCGCGACGAGATCGCTGGTCAGCCCGAGCGCCACCGGAAACACGCCGCCCGAGGCGATGCCCGCGAGGATGCGCGTCGCGAACAGCAGCGGGAACGAGGTGGCGAGCGCGCCGAGCAGGCTCGCGACGCCGAGCAGCGCCAGGCACAGCGTCATCAGCCGCGCCTTGCCGAACAGATCGGCGGCAGCGCCGATCGCTGGCTGGATCAATGCGTAGATCAGCGCATAGCCGGCAGCGATGCTCGCCGCCGTGGTGATGCTGATCGAAAAGTCTTCGGCGACATGCGGCAGCACCGGATCGAGCGCCCGCGTCGACAGCGCCGCCGAGAAGCCCGCCAGCGCGATGATGTTCACGGCCGGTGGAAACTTCCCCGCGGGCTTGGCGGCGGTCTGGTGCATCAGCGCCCGGCGTCCGCCGACGGCGCCTTGGCGAGTGCGTCGAACGCCATCAGCGTTCGCAGCAGCCCCTCGAACTGCGCGAGCGGGACCATGTTCGGCCCGTCGGAGGGCGCATGATCGGGATCGGGATGGGTCTCGATGAAGACGCCGGCGACGCCCACGGCCACCGCCGCCCGCGCCAGCACCGGCACGAACTCGCGCTCGCCGCCCGAGGACGTGCCCTTGCCGCCCGGCTGCTGCACGGAGTGGGTCGCATCGAAGATGACCGGTGCGCCGGTCGTGCGCGCCATGATCGGCAGCGACCGCATGTCGGAGACCAGCGTGTTGTAGCCGAACGAGACGCCGCGCTCGGTGACCAGCACGTTGCGATTGCCGGAGCCCGTGATCTTGGCGACCACGTTGGTCATGTCCCAGGGCGCCAGGAACTGGCCCTTCTTGACGTTGACGACCTTGCCCGTCGCCGCGGCCGCCAGCAGCAGGTCGGTCTGCCGGCACAGGAACGCGGGGATCTGCAGCACGTCGACGGCCTGCGCCACCTCGGCGCACTGGCTGGCGTCATGCACGTCGGTCAGCACGGGCAGGCCGAGCGAGGAGCGGATCTCGGCGAAGATCGGCAGCGATTGCGAAAGCCCCAGCCCGCGGGCCGCCGAGGCGGAGGTGCGGTTGGCCTTGTCGAACGAGGTCTTGTAGACGAGGCCGATGTTCAGCCGCGCCGCGATCTCCTTCAGCGCCGAGGCGACCTCGAGCGCATGCGCGCGGCTCTCGAGCTGGCATGGGCCGGCGATCACGGCGAGCGGCAGGTGGTTGCCAAACTTGACGGAGCCGAGGCTGACGACCGGCGCGGCAGAGATCGGAGCGTTCACGACATCATCCTCATGAGAGCGCGCGACCATGGCCCGGCGCCGGCTGCCGGATCAACCGGCGTTTGCCTGCGAATAGCAGGGTTGCGGGGATCGGTCATCCCAGCCCCTCCCCGGGCTCTATTTCAGCGCCGAAAACGCCGTCGGCACCAGGAACTGGCTGGTGATGTTGGCGACGATCTGGCCGTCCTCCTCGCTCTTGGCGCGCGCCGCGATCCAATCGGGATCGGTCATGAACTTGGTCCACTTGGTCTCGCGCTCGGCGAGCGATTCCCAGGCCAGGAAATAGGTCAGGTCCTGGTTGGATTCGCCGATCAGAGTCGTGAAGAAACCGACCGGGCGGATGCCATGCTTCTCCCACAGCTTCAGCGTCGTGGTCTCGAAGCGCTTCAGCAGCGCCGGCAGCCGGCCCGGAATGCAGCGATAGATGCGGCTCTCGTAGATCATCTGATCCTCCCTGATCTTTTCTGGCTTCGCGCGATCGGGGAGCGTTGTCGCAACAATCGTCGCGGCCGTCAAAGGTCGCGTTGCGCGCCTCGGCCGTCATTGCGAGGAGCGTCAGCGACGAAGCAATCCAGAGTCCCGCCCGCGACTCTGGATTGCTTCGCTCCGCTCGCAATGACGGCACTTGGCGACAAAGGCCTGCTACACAAGCCGGCTCTGCACCACCGCGGCCTGAATGAACGACGCGAACAAGGGATGCGGCTCGAACGGGCGCGACTTCAGCTCGGGATGGAATTGCACGCCGATGAACCAGGGATGGTCCTCGTATTCCACGATCTCCGGCAGCACGCCGTCCGGCGACAGGCCGGAGAACTTCAGACCGTGCTGCTCGAGCCGATCCTTGTAGGCGGTGTTGACCTCGTAGCGGTGGCGATGGCGCTCGGAGATCTCGGTGGCGCCGCCATACACCTCGGAGACGCGGCTGCCGCGCTTGAGCGCCGCAGGATAGGCGCCGAGCCGCATCGTGCCGCCGAGATCGCCGCTCTTGGAGCGCTTCTCCAGCTCGTTGCCGCGCAGCCATTCCGTCATCAGACCGACCAGCGGCTCCGGCGTCGGACCGAACTCGGTCGAATTGGCCTCGGCGATCCCGACGAGATTGCGCGCCGCCTCGATGACCGCCATCTGCATGCCGAAGCAGATGCCGAAATACGGTACGTCGCGCTCCCGCGCGAATTGCGCCGCACGGATCTTGCCCTCGGCGCCGCGCTGGCCGAAGCCGCCGGGCACCAGGATGCCGTTGACGTGCTCGAGGAATGGCGCGGGGTCCTCGTTCTCGAACACCTCGCTCTCGATCCAGTCGAGCTTGACGCGGACCTTGTTGGCGATGCCGCCATGCGACAGCGCCTCGATCAGCGACTTGTAGGCGTCCTTCATGCCGGTGTACTTGCCGACGATCGCGATCGTGACGTCGCCTTCCGGATTGCGAACGCGCTCGTTGATCGTGTGCCAGCTCGACAGCGCCGGCGGCACCCGCGGCTCGATGCCGAACGCGGCCAGCACCTCGTCGTCGAGGCCGGCGGCATGATAGGCCTCCGGCACGGCATAGATGTTGTCGACGTCACGCGCCTCGATGACGGCGCTTTCGCGCACGTTGCAGAACAGGCCGAGCTTGCGCCGTTCCTCCTTCGGGATCGGGCGGTCGGTGCGGCACAGCAGGATGTCAGGCTGGATGCCGATCGAGCGCAGCTCCTTGACCGAATGCTGCGTCGGCTTGGTCTTCAACTCGCCGGCGCTCGGGATGTAGGGCAGCAGCGTGAGGTGGATGTAGATCGCGTGATGGCGCGGCAGCTCATTGCCGAGCTGCCGGATCGCCTCGAAGAACGGCAGGCCCTCGATGTCGCCGACGGTGCCGCCGATCTCGACCAGCACGAAATCATACTCGTCATTCCCGGACAGGACGAAATCCTTGATCGCGTTCGTCACGTGCGGGACGACCTGGATGGTCGCACCGAGATAGTCGCCGCGCCGCTCCTTGGTCAGGATGTCCTGGTAGATGCGTCCCGTGGTGATGTTGTCGGCCTTGGTCGCGGGCCGCCCGGTGAAGCGTTCGTAGTGGCCGAGATCGAGATCGGTCTCGGCGCCATCGTCGGTCACGAACACTTCGCCGTGCTGATACGGCGACATCGTGCCTGGATCGAGGTTGAGATAGGGGTCGAGCTTGCGAAGCCGGACCTTGTAGCCGCGGGCCTGCAGCAGCGCGCCTAACGCGGCTGAAGCCAGACCCTTTCCGAGCGAGGAAACCACGCCGCCGGTGATGAAGATGTACCGCGCCATGGGACCCTACCTTTAATGCCGCGCGCTCGATTCGCCAAAACGAATCGCTTGCAGCCCGCAACGCTGTCGCGGGCCTGTGGGTTACTTCAAAATCTGAATGGTCTCAGTAACTTGAGACCGCCTCATGACGCAGGACGCCAATTGCGTTCCTGCATGGCTTATCCGCGTTATTGCGATTGCGGTGCCTGCGGCGCAGCCGGAGCCGCGGGAGCCTGCTGCTCGTCGGCCTTCTTGAGCTGGTCGAGCACGCCGCCCCCGGTCGGCGCCACCGGGGTCGCACCGCCTGACTGGGTCTGCCCAGGCAAGGTGCCGAGAATCGAGGTCGGCTTGCGATCCAGACCCGCGAGCCAAGTCAGCGCCAGGCTGGTGAGGAAGAAGAGGAGTGCCAGGATCGCGGTCGTGCGCGTTAACAGGTTGGCCGTGCCGCGGCTCGACATGAAACCGGCGCCGCCGCCCATGCCAAGGCCACCGCCCTCGGATTTCTGCAACAGCACCGTACCGATCAGGACGGCGACAATCATGAGGTGGATGACGATCAAGACAGTCTGCATGGTGACCTTCCGTCACAAGCCCTCGCAGGCCCCGGCCGGAGGCCGGGATCGCGAGAGCTTCGCGGGCTATTCGGAAATTTGCGCGGTGTTACACGATCATGTCGGGCAACGCCACCCCGCAGATAATCGCAGCCGCGCTTCTCACAAGCGCTGCCGCGCCGCCCGTCGTCGAGGCTTGCCCGACCATCCATTTTCTACTATTAGAGACATATGGATCAAATAATAGACGACTTCAGCCAGCGGCTGGCGCGCCGCCTGCTGCTGGAACGGGACAGCCGCGGCTGGTCGCTGGCCGACCTTGCCGAGCGCTCGGGAGTGTCAAAGGCCACCATCAGCAAGATCGAGCGCGCCGAGGTCAGCCCGACGGCGGTCATCCTGGTCAAGCTGGCAAGCGCGTTCGATCTCACGCTGGCCGGCTTGATGCTCCGAGCCGAGGCCCAGTCGGAGCGCCTGTCCAAGGCGGCCGAGCAGCCGGTCTGGCGCGATCCGGACACGGGCTATGTCCGGCGCCAGGTCTTTCTCAGGCCGGATCATCCGATCGAGTTGGTGACCGTCGAGATGCCGGCGCACCGCAGCGTGACCTTGCCGGCCTCCTCATACATCCACATCCGCCAGCTTCTCTGGGTGCAGAGCGGGCAATTGACCATCACGGAAGGCGCGGAACGCCACGTCCTCGGCCCCGGCGACTGCCTCGGCTTCGGCCCACCGATCGACACCACCTTTGCCAACGAGTCGGACGCACCCTGCGTCTATGTCGTGGCGCTTGCCCGGAGTTGAGAATGTCCGCGATTCGAATTGCATCCCTATCGGACACACCGGTCGTGCGAAGCGCGCTTCGCGCCATGCTGATCGAAACGGTCGCCGATGGTGGTTCGGTCAGTTTCATGCACCCGCTTCGCGAGGAGGATGCCGACGCCTTTTGGCGGGAATCGCTTTCGGCCGCGGCGCGCGGCGAACGAGCCGTTCTTGGCGCCTTCGACGGCGAGGATGTGATTGCGACCGTCACGTTGCAGCTGAAGCTGCCGCCGAACCAGCCGCACCGCGCCGAGATCGCAAAGATGATGACGCGCATCAGCCACCGCAAACGCGGAATCGCGACCGCGCTGCTGCGCGCGGCCGAAAACCTCGCCCGCGCGCACGGTCGGACGATGCTGGTCCTCGATACCGCCGAGGATGGGGGCGCCTCACGGCTTTATGAAAGCGTCGGCTTCCAGCTGAGCGGAACCATTCCGGACTATGCCTTGAAGCCGCATGGCGGCCTTACCGGCACGAAGATCTATTGGAAGCGAATCGAACAGGCGGACTGAGGCGTGCGCTTTCGCTCACGTTGCTTCTCAACAGCCCTTCGCAATGGCGAGAAAGTCTGAGGCTTTCAGGCTGGCGCCGCCGACCAACGCGCCGTTGACATTCGCGACCGCCATCAGCTCGGCCGCATTGGAGGGCTTCACCGAGCCGCCATAGAGGATGCGCGTCCGCGCTCCCTCCTGCTTGAAGCGATCGATCAGCAGCTCTCTGATAAAGGCATGAATCTGCTCGACATCCTTGGCAGTCGGGGTCAGGCCGGTGCCGATCGCCCAAACCGGCTCATAGGCCACGACCAGGTTGCCGGCCCGTGATTCCTGCGGCAGGCTGAGGTTGAGCTGGCCGCGCAGGATGTCGAGCGTCTGCCCTGCATCGCGCTGCTGCTGGGTTTCGCCGACGCAAACGATCGCGACCAGCCCGGCGCGCCACACCGCCTCGGTCTTCTGGTGCACCACAACATCGCTTTCGCCATGATCGGCGCGCCGCTCGGAATGGCCGACGATGATGGCGGTGGCGCCAGCATCGGCCAGCATCTCCGCCGAAACGTCCCCGGTATGGGCTCCCGACGCCTTGGGGTGGCAATCCTGAGCGCCGACCGCGATCGCGCGGGAGCCGCGCGCCCTCTCGGCGAAGCCTGCCACCAGGGTGGCGGGAGGACAGACCAGCAGGTCGGCCTTTCCGGTGACCTCGGCGGCTCCGGCCAGCATGGCGTCGAACTCGGCGGTCGAGGCCTTCAGGCCGTTCATTTTCCAATTGCCGGCGATCAGCGGCCGGATGCGGTCGGTCATGGCGGGATTCCAGCAAATGTTGTGACGGACATCGGCTAGCAGAGCCCTTCGACGAGCACCAGAGCGGGAGCCGTCTTCCCACCGCTTCAATCGGCCTCAGGGCCGAGGTTGCGACCGGGCGGCCGCCTCTTTATAAGCCGTTTCAACTCGGTGACGGCCTTTTGCGGAATCTGCTTTAAGGCGCGGCCTCTTCATCCTTTTTCCTGCAGACAGACTGGACCCATGCTTCGAGGATTACGCAAGGCCTCATCAAACTGGCTCGGCAAGACCATCATGGCGGTGGTCATGGGCGTTTTGATCGTCAGTTTCGGCATCTGGGGCATCGCCGACATCTTCCGCGGCTTCGGGCAGTCGACGGCTGCAACCGTGGGACGCACGGAGATCTCGGTCAACGAGTTCCGGCAGATCTATACCGACCGGCTGCAGCAGATCGGCCGCCAGCTCGGTCGTCCGCTGACCACCGAGCAGGCCCGCATGTTCGGGCTCGACCGCTCCGTGCTGCAGCAGACGATTGCGGAAGCCGCCCTCGATGAGCAGGCTCGCCGTCTCGGTCTCGCCCAGTCCGATGCGGAGACCATGCGGGTGATCCTCAGCGATCCCAACTTCAAGGGCCCGAACGGGGCGTTCGACCCGCAGCGCTTCCAGGCCATCATCCGCAATTTCGGCTTCACCGAGCAGCGCTACCTGGCTGACCAGCGCCGACAGTCGCTGCGGCGGCAGATCACCGGCACGATCGCGGCCGGGCTGGAGCCGTCCAACACGATGCTCGAGGCGCTCGGCCGCTTCCAGAACGAGCAGCGCTCGATCGATTACGTCAAGCTCGACGCGGCGCAGGCCGGCACCATCGATGCGCCCTCGCCCGAGGTTCTCGCGTCCTATTTCGAAGAGCACAAAGCCCAGTTCAAGGCGCCGGAATATCGCAAGATCTCCTTCGTCGTGGTGACGCCCGAAGAGATCGGCAAGTCGACCGACGTTTCTGACGAGGACGCCAGGAAGCTGTTCGACCAGCGCAAGGCGCTGATGGGCACGCCGGAGAAGCGCCAGGTCCAGCAGATGACCTTCCCCACCATGGAGGAGGCACAGGCGGCGCGCGCCCGGATCGCCGCGGGTGAAGTCACGTTCGACGAGCTCGCCAAGGAGCGCAACCTCAACCCAGCCGATCTCGATCTCGGTCTGGTGACGAAATCGGCGATTCTCGACCCTGTCGTTGCCGATACCGCCTTCTCGCTGCCGACCGGCGAGGTCAGCCAGCCCGTCAAGGGCGCATTCAACGTGGCGCTGGTCAAGGTCAGCGCGATTCAGCCGGGCCAGCAGCCCGAATATGAGAGCGTCGCTGCCGACATCAAGAAGGAGATCGCAGCCGACCGCGCCAAGTCGCAAGTCGCCAATCTTCGTGACAAGATGGAAGACGAGCGCGGCGGTGGCGCCAGCGTCGCCGAGGCAGCCAAGAAGCTCGGTCTCAATGCCATCACGCTCGAAGCCGTCGACAGGTCCGGCAAGCAACCCAACGGCCAGCCCGTTTCGAACATCCCGCTTGGCCTCGATGTCGTTGCGCAGGCCTTCACCAGCGATGTCGGTGTCGACAACGAGCCGATCTCGTTCCGCGGCGGCTATGTCTGGTTCGAGGTTCTCGGCATCACCCCGCCGCGCGATCGCCCCCTCGACGAGGTCAAGGATCAGGTCGCCGCGCGCTGGCGCGATGACGAGGTCGCCACCAAGCTGCGCGCGAAGGCCACCGAGCTGGTCAAGAAGCTCAGCGAGGGCGGCAAGCTCGCCGACGAGGCGGCATCGCTCGGCGTGAAGGTCGAGGCGGCCAGTGCGTTCAAGCGCGACGCCTCGGTGCCCGGCGTCCCCACCGGCGCGATCACCGCCGCATTCCGCACGGCAAAGGACGGCGTCGGCCAGACCGAGGCTGATGGCGGCCGGCGGTGGATTGTGTTCCGTGTCACCGACATCATCGAGCCTAAGGTCGACCTCGCGTCCGAAGATACCAAGAAGCTGAAGGACCAGTTGCAGCGCGCGCTCGCCGACGAGCAAGGCACGGCCTATGTCATGAAGCTCGAGAAGGACATCGGGACGACGATCAACGAGGCTGCGGTGGCCCAGGTGGTCGGCGGCAACAATCAGTGACGGTTTGCTAGGGGCACGCGTGATGGACGATCTCAAGTCGATCATTGGCAAGGTGGCGACCGGCGCGCCGCTGTCCCGCGAGGAGGCGGCGTCCGCCTTCGACAGCATGATGTCGGGCGAGGCGACGCCGTCGCAGATGGGCGCGCTGCTGATGGCGCTGCGCGTGCGCGGCGAGACGGTCGAGGAGATCACCGGCGCCGTCAGCGTGATGCGGGCGAAGATGCTGCGCGTCGATGCGCCGGCGAGCGCGGTCGACATCGTCGGCACCGGCGGTGACGGCTCCGGCTCGGTCAACGTCTCGACCTGCGCCTCCTTCATCGTGGCCGGCGCCGGCGTGCCGGTCGCCAAACACGGCAACCGCGCACTGTCGTCCCGCTCCGGCGCCGCCGACGTGCTCGCCGCGCTCGGCGTCAAGATCGACCTGAAGCCGGACCAGGTCGGGCGCTGCGTGCGCGAGGCCGGCATCGGCTTCATGTTCGCGCCCGCGCATCATCCGGCGATGAAGAACGTCGGGCCGACCCGGGTCGAGCTCGCCACCCGCACGATCTTCAATCTGCTCGGTCCCCTGTCCAATCCGGCCGGCGTCAGGCGCCAGATGGTCGGCGTGTTCTCGCGGCAATGGGTCGAGCCGTTGGCCCACGTGTTGAAGAATCTCGGCTCGGAGGCCGCCTGGGTCGTGCACGGCTCCGACGGGCTCGACGAGATCACCTTGACCGGCCCGACCTTTGTCGCCGCGCTGGAGAACGGTCATATCCGCACCTTCGAGGTCACGCCCGAAGAGGCCGGGCTTGGCCTGTGCGGCAGCGACGGTCTGAAGGGCGGCGACGCCGAAGCCAACGCGGTGGCCCTGCAGAGCGTCCTGGACGGCCTGCCGAGCCCCTATCGCGACGTGGCGCTGCTGAACGCCGCGGCGGCGCTGGTCGTTTCCGGCCGCGCCAAGACGCTGAAGGAAGGCGTCGCAATCGGCCGGGATTCGCTCGACAGCGGCGCCGCAGCGGCGCGGCTGAAGCAGCTGATCGAGGTCTCCAACAGCTGATCCACCGGAGCGTGCCATGTCGGACATCCTGACCAAGATCGAAGCGTATAAGCGCGGGGAGATCGCGGCAGCCAAGCGGGCATGCCCGTTGCCGGAGCTCGAGGCCCGCGCGCGTGACGCTTCGCCGCCGCGCGGCTTCGTTGCCTCGATCCGAGCCAAGCATGCGAACGGCGACTACGCCTTGATCGCCGAGGTGAAGAAGGCCTCGCCGTCCAAGGGACTGATCCGCGCCGATTTCGATCCGCCGGTGCTTGCCAAGGCCTACGAGGCCGGCGGCGCGGCCTGCCTGTCGGTGCTGACAGACACGCCGTCGTTCCAGGGCCATCTCGACTTCATGGTCGCCGCGCGGGCCGCAACCGCCCTGCCCGTGCTGCGCAAGGACTTCATGTTCGACACCTACCAGGTGATCGAGGCGCGTGCTCACGGCGCCGACTGTATCCTCATCATCATGGCCGCGCTGGACGATGCCGCCGCTGCGGACATCGAGGCTGCCGCGCTCGCCCACGGCATGGATGTCCTGATCGAAATCCATGATCGCGCCGAGCTCGATCGCGCGCTGAAGCTGCGCTCGCCGATGATCGGCATCAACAACCGCAACCTGCGAACCTTCGAGACCACGCTGGCGACCTCCGAAGCGCTGGCGCCGCTGGTCCCGGTCGAGCGTCTTCTGGTCGGCGAGAGCGGCATCTTCACGTCGGCCGATCTCGCGCGCCTGGCGCGCGTCGGCATCCAGACCTTCCTGGTCGGCGAGAGCCTGATGCGGCAGGCGGACGTCACGGCGGCGACGCGCGCGCTGCTTGCGCGCAATGCCGCCTCCGCCAGCGCGGCTGAGTGACCATGGCCGACAAGTCGCCCGACGCTCCCGCCCTGACCCACATCGACGCCCGCGGTGAAGCCCGCATGGTCGACGTGTCGGACAAGGCCGCGACCGAGCGAACCGCGACCGCCGAGGGCCGCGTCGTCATGAGCCCGGCGACGCTCGAGCTCATCCTGTCCGGCAACGCCAAAAAAGGTGACGTGCTCGGAACTGCCCGCATCGCAGGCATCATGGCCGCCAAGCGGACCTCCGAGCTGATTCCTCTGTGCCACCCGCTGGCGCTGTCCAAAGTCACCGTCGACATCACGCCCGATGCCGCACTAGCCGGCTGCCTTGTCAGCGCCACCGTCAAGGTGACCGGGCCGACCGGCGTGGAGATGGAAGCCCTGACGGCCGTGTCCGTCGCCTGCCTGACCATTTACGACATGATCAAGGCGGCCGAGCGCGGCGTACGCATCGAAGGTATCCGCTTGACCGAAAAGATCGGCGGCAAGTCCGGGCACTATCGCGCCTGAAGAGATTACCAAGCCAAATACAACTTCGAATTAATTGTTCGCTAACTCAACTTCCTAACCTCACTTCCATTGCGGACCGATAGCAATGGTTGTGGGAGGGACATCGTAGCGGTTCCATCCCGAAGCGCCGATCGCAAGCGTATTCAGGACCGATGACGACCAACGCTAGTCCAGGGAATGCCCTCAGAGCTTCGACCGACCGCGGTGGACCGATCCGCTGGCTGGTCGGCGGAGGCCTCGTGCTGATTGCAGCCATCGCGATCGGTACGACCATCATGGCCGACAGTTTCCGGGAACGCGCGCTGAACAGCGCGACGCGTGAGCTGGAGAACACCGTCCTCCTGCTGGCGCGCCATTTCGATCAGCAGATGGAGGATCTCGGCGCGATCCAGCGCGATCTCGCCAACTACGTCCGACAGAACCACATCGACAGCGGCGCCCGCTTCAAGGAGCAGATGGGAAGCGCCGCCGTCAATGCCATGCTGAAGGACAAGCTGAGCGCGGTGACCTATGTCGGCGGTTTGAACATCTTCGACTCCGACGGCAACCTGATCAACTCCGGAGCGGCCTGGCCGGTGCCGCCCGTCAACATTGCCGATCGCACCTTTTTCAAGCGGCTGAAATCCGATCCGACCGCGCCGCAACTGCTGATCGAGCCGGTGGTGGGCCGGATCACCGGCACATATGTCGCAGTCATCGCCCTGAAACTGACCAGTCCCAACGGCGAGTTCCTGGGCATCATCAGCCGCAGTCTCGAACCCATCAATGTCGAGCGGTTCTTCGCCTCGGTCGCGCTCGGGCCCGACGCGGCGATCTCGATGATGCATCGCGACGGAACCCTTCTGGCCCGCCATCCACGCCATGAGGGCATGCAGAACCAGAACTACAAGAACGCGCCGATCTTCCGCCAGATCCTGGCCGGTGATGGCAACACCACGGGCATTTTCAGCAGCCCCGTCGACGGCGAGCACCGCATCGGCGCATCGCACCGGCTGACGAGCTATCCCTTGATCGTGACTGCGACGACGACGGTCTCGGCGGCGCTCGCCGACTGGCGCGAGCAGATGCGCTTCCTGATCGCCGTCGGCGTGACGTCGGTGCTGCTGATCGCCGGCATGCTTTACGTCGTGGTGCGCCGGCTGATCAGCGACCACGACGCCTCCAGCCGCCGCTTGACGCTGGAGAAGGAACGGCTCGACAAGGCCGTCAACAACATGACCCAGGGCCTCTTGCTGTTCGATGCATCGGAGCGCCTGGTCATCAGCAACCAGCGCTACGTCGACATGTACGGCCTGTCTGCTGACGTCGTGAAACCAGGCTGCACGTTTCGCGCGCTGATCGCGCACCGCAAGGCCACCGGCTCGCTGGCGGGCGACGACGTCGAATATGCCGATGCGGTGCTGCGCGACATCGGCCGCAAGACCTCGCAGATCATCGAGACCACGGACGGTCGCTGGATCCAGATCGTCAACGAGCCGATCGCGGGCGGCGGCTGGCTCGCCACCCACGAGGACATTACCGAGCGCAAGCGGTCCGAGGAGCAGATCACGCATCTGGCGCACTACGACGCCCTGACGGATCTGCCGAACCGCACCCTGTTTCACGAGCGCCTCAAGGAGGAGCTGACCGGCGTCCCCCACGGCCGGCGCCTCGCGCTGCACTACATCGACATCGACGAGTTCAAGGGCGTCAACGATTCGCTCGGCCACCTCATCGGCGACGAGCTGTTGAAATCCGTCGCGGCGAGCCTGAGCGCCTGTGTCGGCACCGCGGGGTTCGTCGCCCGCCTTGGTGGCGACGAGTTCGCCGTGGTTCAGACGGCGATCCGCAACCGGGAGGATGTCGAACAGCTGATCGAGGATATTCTCGGCGCGATCCGCGCTCCGCGTGACTGCCTCGGCCATCAGCTCACCGCCGACGCCTCGATCGGCGTGGCGTTGATCCCCGAGCACGGCACCGATCTCGACCAGATCATGAAGGACGCCGATCTGGCGATGTACGCCGCCAAGGCCGCGGGACGGCGCACCTGGCGCTTCTTCGAGCCCGAGATGGACGCCCAGATCAAGGCGCGCCACCAGCTCGAGGTCGACCTGCGCCAGGCCATGGCCGACGATCGACTCGAGGTCTACTACCAGCCTTGTCTGAGCCTGCAGGACGACCGCATCGTCGGTTGCGAGGCGCTGGTGCGCTGGAAGCATCCGACCCGCGGCGCCGTCTCGCCGGCCGAGTTCATTCCGATCGCCGAGGACACCGGCCTCATCAACCTGCTCGGCGAACGCGTCCTCCAGGTCGCCTGCACCGAGGCGGTGAGCTGGCCGGACGACATCCGGCTCGCCGTCAACGTCTCGCCGGTGCAGTTCAAGAGCGGCACCCTGGCGCTCAAGGTCGCCAACGCACTTGCGACCTCCGGCCTGCCGCCGCATCGGCTGGAACTCGAGATCACCGAAGCGGTGCTGATCCGCGACGACGACGCGCTCGACACCCTGCACCAGTTGCGCGCGCTCGGCGTCCGCATCGCGCTCGACGATTTCGGCACCGGCTATTCGAGCCTCAGCTATCTCCAGCGCATTCCGTTCGACAAGATCAAGATCGACCGCTGTTTCGTCAAGGACATCACCGAGAGCGAGGGTTCCGCGGCGATCGTCCAGGCCGTGGTCAACATCGCCGCCATCCGCAAGATGTCGACGACCGCCGAGGGCGTCGAGACCGAGGCGCAGCGCCAGCTGCTGAAGCGGCTCGGCTGCTCGGAGATGCAGGGCTATCTGTTCAGCCCTCCGAAGCCCGCAGCCGACGTGCGGCAATTGTTCGCCGCGCAGCGCGCCAATCCCTCATCCGGCCGCCGTTCGCGCTCGGACGCCGCCTGATCCGGTTCCGAACCGATAAATACCGTTGCAATTTGAGGCTTTTCCGCAAGCCAGATTCAAACCCTGCCGACCGGTCGTGCCTTGAAGTCCACGGCTCCGCCATGATCTACGGGACACAGACGGACATACTCCGTGTTCGCCTGTACACGCTGGTCGAAAACCACGGCGGGACGGCCTCAGGGCCGCCCCGTCGGGTGTGAGCATCGCGCGTCGCAAGCCGCACACCCGCCCGCTTCGCAGATCAGTTCGGCACGGCCGCCTTGGCGCGGACGTCGGCGTTCACCGTGACGCCCCGCAGCACGTTGAATGCGGCGTGCAGCGCCTTGTCGTCCTTCTCGTCCGGCGGAACGTAGGACTGCGAGCCGGTCTGCTCGGTGCCGTCGGGCGCCGAGAGATGGCCGCGCATGCCGGCCTCACCCTTGAGATCGCCGCGATCCTTCAGTTCGTCCGGCACGTCCTGCTTCACCTCGATGTCCGGTGCGATGCCCTGCGCCTGGATCGAGCGGCCCGACGGCGTGTAGTAGCGCGCCGTGGTCAGCGCCAGCGCGCCGTTGCCGGCGCCGAGCGGAATGATGGTCTGCACCGAGCCCTTGCCGAACGAGCGCGTGCCGACCAGGGTCGCACGCTTGTGATCGTGCAGCGCGCCGGCCACGATCTCCGACGCCGAGGCCGAGCCGCCATTGATCAGCACCACCAGCGGCTTGCCCTTGGTGAGGTCGCCGCCGCGCGCAGTGAAGCGCTGCGTCTCCTCCGGATTGCGGCCGC
This sequence comes from Bradyrhizobium sp. SZCCHNR1017, assembly GCF_032381375.1. NCBI lineage: Bacteria > Pseudomonadati > Pseudomonadota > Alphaproteobacteria > Hyphomicrobiales > Nitrobacteraceae > Bradyrhizobium > Bradyrhizobium sp. SZCCHNR1017. Next base: position 849,521 of record NZ_JAUHIR010000001.1, read on the forward strand.
GGGTGGAGACCACCTCGCCCCGCGGCAGGAATGTGCTGGAGACCGACACGGCCTGATCGAGCAGCCCGCCCGGATTGTTGCGCAGGTCGACCACGTAGCCGGCGAGCTTCTCCTGCGGGATCTCCTTGGAGATGCTGGCGACCGCCTTGCGCAGACTCTCGGTGGTCTGCTCGTTGAACGATGTGATGCGGATATAGCCGATGTCGCCGCCTTCGGTGTGATAGCGCACCGGGCGCACCTTGATGATCTCGCGCGTCAGCGTGACGTCGAGCGGTGATTCCTTGCCCTTGCGCATGATGGTGAGCTTGGTCTTGGTGTTGACGCCGCCCTTCATCTTGGCGACGGCCTGCTCGAGCGTCAGTCCCTGCACGGCTTCGCCGTCGATCTTGGCGATGAGATCGCCGGAGAGAATGCCGGCCTTGGACGCGGGCGTGTCATCAATCGGCGCGACGACCTTGACCAGGCCCTCCTCCATGGTGACCTCGAGGCCGAGTCCGCCGAACTCACCGGACGTCGTCTCCTGCATGTCGCGCCAGGACTTGTCGTTCATGTAGCGCGAGTGCGGATCGAGCGACGACACCATGCCGTTGATGGCGCCTTCGATCAGCGCGGGATCGCTGGGCTTCTCGACATAGTCGGCGCGGACACGCTCGAACACCGCACCGAACAGATTGAGCTGCGAATAGGTGTCGGCCATGCCGGCCGCGGCCTTGGCCTTGGCCACGAGTTGCGCGCCGTCGGGACCCGTCACCATCAGGGTCAGACCGACGCCGGTCATCGTGCCCGCCAAGAACAGCCAGTTTTTCCGCATTGTTTGCTTCCCGAGCGTTTGTTGGATGGCCGGCCGATCTAAAGGGTCCGCACGCATCGCCGGCGCGATTTGTGTTGCGAACTCACACCACATTTCCGGTTTCTTCAAGGCCGATATTGCGCCGCCGTACCGGAGCCCGACCGCCGGCGCCGTATCCGAAATGGACGTTCGCAGGCTGAAATCAAGATCAGGGCTGCGCCTGTCGTCCTCCAGGGCCCGGCTGCACATATCCGGTCTTTCACGGCACCTGTCATCACAATTCGACGAGCCGTGTGCAGCGACGCGATTGATGGCCTGCGCCTGCGGCGGCGCCCCCGCGCGCGGCGGCGAACTCCAGTTCGGAATGCCTTGCACCCGGACCGCTCGATGGGCAATGCTCCGCGGCAAAACCGCAAACAGGACAGTCGCTGGGAGGCAACCATGAACCAACGGACCCCGATCGAGGCCGGGTGGAGGAACGTCGAGCTCGGTTCGAGCGACGAGAAGTTCCAGAACCTTCACGAGTTCATCCGCAAGGCGCGAGCCCAGCTCAACCAGAATGCCTGGGACTACATCATCGGCGGGGCCGAGACCGAGACGACGCTGCGCCGGAACCGGATGGCGCTCGACGAGATCGCATTCCGTCCGCGCGTGCTGCGCGACGTCTCCAGGGTCGATGCCTCGGTCGAAACTTTCGGCCGCAGGCTCCGCCTGCCGGTGGTCATGGCCCCGGTCGGTGCGCTCGAAATCTTCGATCCGGCAGGCGCCGCCAGCGTGGCCCGTGGAGCGGGCCGGTTCGGGGTCGCGCACATGCTGAGCTCGGTGTCCGAGCCCGGGCTGGAGAAGACCGCCCAGGCCGCTCCCGACGCGCTGCGCATCTTCCAGCTCTATGTCCGCGGTGACGACGCCTTCGTCGAGGACTATGTGAGCCGCGCCATCGCCAACACATACACGGCGTTCTGCCTCACCGTCGACACCGCCCATTACAGCCGGCGCGAGCGCGACATCGCCAAGCGCTACGTGCGCGAAAGCCGGCTGCGCGCGACCGGCGGCGATCATCAGAAGGCGCTGAGCTGGCATACCGTCAAGCTGATCAAGGACAAGTTCAAGCTGCCGCTGATCATCAAGGGCATCGCGACCGCCGAGGACGCACAGATCGCCGTCGATCACGGCGTCGACTGGATCTACGTCTCGAACCATGGCGGCCGCCAGCTCGATCATGGCCGCGGCGCGATGCACGTGCTGCCGGAGATCGTCGCGGCGGTGAAGGGCCGGGCCAGGATCATGGTCGACGGCGGCTTCTGCCGCGGCACCGACATCGTCAAGGCGATTGCGGCCGGCGCCGATCTCGTCGGCATTGGCCGGCTGCAATGCTGGGCGCTGGCGGCCGCAGGCGAGGACGGCATCCTGCGCATGCTCGAGCTGCTGGAGGACGAGGTGATCCGCACGCTCGGCCTGCTCGGCGTCACCTCGTTCGCGGAGCTGAACGCGTCCTATCTGCATCCGGCGGCCGCCACCAACCTGCCCAGCGTGGTCAGCGCGTTTCCGCTGGTCGACATCGAGCCCTACCGTTATTGAGGAGGCGCCGCTTCCGTCCCACGCAAGGCATCGTCGACCCGCCCCATGCCCGCCTCCGCTCTCCGCCCCGGCGTCGCCGACGCGCTGCTGTTCGACCTCGGCCGCGTCGTCATCGACATCGATTTCGTCCAGGTGGTCTCGCGCTGGGCAGCGCATGCCGGCTGTCCGCCGGAGCGCATCGCCGCGCGCTTCGTGCGCGACGAGATCTATCACGGGCACGAGCGCGGCACCGTCTCCGATGCCGCGTTCTTCGCCAACCTGCGCCGGCAGCTCGGCATCGACATCACCGACGCGCAGTTTCTCGAGGGCTGGAACGCGATCTTCGTCGGCCCGATGCCGGGCATCGCCCCGCTGCTCGCACGCGCGGCTTCGAGACTGCCGCTCTATGCCTTCTCCAACACCAACCAGCCGCACATCGATCACTTCTCGCCGCGCTATGCCGACTTGCTCGGTCACTTTCGCGAGATCTTCCTGTCGTCGTCGATCGGCCTGCGAAAGCCGGATGCCGAGGCGTATGATCACGTCGTGCAGGCGATCGGCGTGCCGGCCGAGCGGATCGTTTTCTTCGACGATCTCGCTGAAAACATCGACGGCGCGCGGACGAGCGGGCTGCAGGCGGTGCTGGTGCGCTCGACGGCCGACATCGCCGCGGCGCTGGAGGCGCTCGGGATCTGATCGCGTCGCGCAAGGGTGCGTCATGGCCAGCGGCGTGACGTTCTGAAGGGCTGCGCTCGCAATGACGGTGCCCACTCCTGCAAAATTGTTCTCGCGGCACGATGTGCCCGAGCTTTGCTGCTCTCATTTCACCCTCCTCCAATCGGAGGGCGCAGGGAATGCCGGGCTGCAGGCCGCAACCCATGGCCCGCCTGCAGAAAAAAAGCAGGCGGCAGTCACCACAGGTCCAGCCGACATCCGGCATTCCCTGCGCGATGGTCTTCACGCTTATACGCGATCTCCCCGGTGCTCGGCTTGTTGGCCACCGTCGCCGACGGGATCATCAGTACCCGCCGGCTTGGCATCAGCGTCGGGATGCCAGGACCACGCGACTTCACGTCCGCGCCATGCCGTTCGTCCGCGCGCCATCAGAGCACGCTGCGACACGTCGCGGCCACCGCATCCCGCGCTCCACGTCCGTGACGATCGCGAAGCGCCCCTCCTGTCGAGCACGGGACCAAATCAGCATAGCAGCTTTTTCCGAAAAAGCGAATCCTAAATGCGACGGCCGGCAACGGCACCATCCGGCCCGTCTCCCGCGACGATCAACGCGCCGGCACGACGCGCTCGTCCAGAAATCCGATCACCGCGTCGAACGCCTGCCGTCGATTCCGCTCCATCAGGATCATGTGCGTGCCCTGCCCGATCTCGACCAGGCGCTTGTATGGCGCGCTCACCAGGCGAACGAACAGGTCGTGCGCCATCGCGAAGCGGACATCCACATCCCATTCCGCCGCGAGCACGAGAACCGGGCAGTCGATCGTGCTGGGATCGTAGATCGGCTGGTCCACGGTCCAATGCTCGCGCACGTCCTGCACCGCGCCCGAAGGCGCGCGGATCGCGCCGGGGTACGGCGAGTCCGGATCGGTCGCGAGCGTCGCCTCCGCCCAGGACTCGAACCAGCCGTCCGGAATCAGCTTGTCCCGCGCCTGCTCCGGAGCGGCGCCGCGCCACACAGCCTCGAACGCGCGCGGGCTGACGATCCGATAGGCGCCGAGCGGTCCGCCGGCGTCGATGCGCAGCGGCTCGCTGGACAGCCAGAGCGGCGTCACCAGGATCAGCTTCTCGAGCTTCGCGCTCGCCGCGCTCGCGAACATGCCCGCGACCGTGGCGCCCCAGGACATGCCGAGCACGTTGGCCCGCGGGACGTCGCGATGCCGGCAGATGAAGTCCACTGCCGCGCCGAAATCGTCCACGGCGGTCCGCGCATTGACCAATGGAGATCCCTCCTCGGCCGCCCGCGACATCTCTGGCGGCCGGCTGGAGCCGCCATAGCCGCGCGCATCGACGGCCCAGACGTCGTAGCCGGCCTGCGCCAGGACATCCATGAAGGAGGCGCCGCCGACCGCGACGTCGAACAGGCTGGCGGATGAAAAGGTGGCGCCGTGCATCATCACCAGCGTACGGTCGGCCGAGAACCGTTGCACGTCATGCCGGCGCTTGTTGATGAGCTGAAGCTGGACATCGGACACCGGCCCTTCGATCAGGCGGTGCTGGGAAACGATGCGCGAGGAGGACGTTGCGTTCTCGGTCATGGTCACCTCGGATCAGGCGAAGTGCCACGCGAACCGGTCGCCGTCGCGGCTGATCCGCCCGGCCGAGGACTCGGCGAAGTGGGTCGTGAACACGAGGGAGCCGATCTCGGCGGCATGGTTCATCGCCCATCGGCGTGAGGTCCGCGCCGCATCCGGGAATTCGCAATAGACCGAGTTCCAGTCCGGACGCGCGACCTGCAGCGGATGATGCATCACGTCGCCCCAGAACAGCGCGCGCTCGCCACGTGAGCTGAAGCTGATGCAGGCGTGATCGATGCTGTGACCGGGGCTCGGCAGAAAACGGAAGCCGTCGGCGACCTCGCTGCCATCCACCGCGATCTCGCGCGCGAGGCCGGCCTCGACGATCGGCAGCACGCTGTCTTCGTAGACCCCTGGCATCGGTGGATGCAGCATGGGGCCAAGCCCAGCTGCGTCCCTGATTGCGGCGTCCGAGCCGTTGCCGGCCGAGAGTGCGGCGACATAGGCGCGCTCGCGGCCTGAGAAGACGTGCTGGGCGTTGGGAAACACCGGCGTCCAACGGCCATCGACAAGCTGCGTATTCCAGCCCACGTGATCGGCGTGCAGATGCGTCATCAGGACGAGGTCGACATCGTCGGGGGTGACGCCGGCTGCCCGCAGCCGGTCCAGAAACGGCTCGTTCAGGCGATGCAGGACGGCCGCGTCGGGTCGCTCCTTGTCATTGCCGGTGGCGGTGTCGATCAGAACCACCCGCTCCGGCGTCCGCACCAGCCAGCTATGGATGCTCAGGCGCAACGATCCCGTGCGCGGATCGACTGATCCCGGCCCGAACCGGCCGCGTTCCCGGGCAATGCTGGCGGCGTCCACACCAGGAAACAGAAACTCCCCCTCGACCGCATCGAGGCCGATCTCGAAGATCCTCGTGATGGTGGCGTCTCCGACGCGATAGGTCGTGATGTCCTGCATGTCTGGCGGCCTCGATCCGAACGGTGGTCTTGTCTGGGCCGAGATCTAGGACTAGGTCATACATTCCTCAAATCGATCCAGCTCATGCAGTCCATCGATCACTTCGATCTTCGCTCCTTCGACCTCAATCTGCTGGTCGCATTCGACGCGCTGATGCAGGAGCGCAGCGTGACGCGCGCGGCGGCGCGCCTCAAGGTGGGGCAGCCGGCAATGAGCCATTCGCTGTCGACGCTTCGCGTGCTGCTGCAGGATGAGCTGTTCGTCCGCGTCGGCACGATCATGCAACCGACGCCGCGGGCGGCGGCGCTCGCCGGGCCGGTTCGGGCGGCGCTGGGGCAGATGCAGGCTGCGCTGCACGCCGCACCGGAGTTCGACCCGGCGACCGAGCAGCGCACCATCCGCTTGGGATTTTCGAGCGAGGTGGAGCTGCTGCTGATCCCCGAACTTGCGGCGCAGCTCCGTCGAACCGCGCCCGGCGTGCGGCTGCTCAGCCGGCCGACCGAGCGAAACGAGGTGCATCGGCTGCTCGACGATGGCGCCTTGGATGTTGCGGTCGGCTGCTTCGAGGCCGTGGCACAGCGGCACAGATCGCAATTCCTGTTCGAGCAGGCTCTGAGCTGCGTCTACAATCCAAAGCGCATCGCGATGAAAACGCCGATCAGCCTCGCCGACTATCTGTCGCTTCCGCACGCGCTGGTGACGCTGACCAACAGCCTGCAGGGCTGCCTGGAGGCGGCGCTGGATGAGATCGGCACCGAGCTCAACGTGGTCTCGGCCTCCTCGGAATTCCTCAGCGTGCTGGCGACGGTCGCCGCATCACCGGTGATCACGACGATACCGACCAGGATGGCGAAGCTCTACGGGCCGCGGTTTGGGCTGGCGCTCTGTCCCGCGCCGTTGAAGCTGCGGCTGCCGGCCGTCTCGATGGTCTGGCCGCTGCAGCTCGATCGTGATGCAGCATCGGTCTGGCTGCGGAACATGGTGGCGGACATCCTGCACACGACCGAGCGCGCCGCCTGTCGCGCGGCTGCGGGATAGCATTCAAAATGAACTCTCTGCATCACGTCTGCTCCGGCCGCGCGCGGCTCGCCGCCGAGGTTGCCGGCCAGGGAGACCCTGTCGTCTTCCTGCACGCCGCAGTGTTCGACCGCTCCATGTGGCGCGCGCAGATCGAGGGCGTCGCGGCAACGCATATGGCGATCGCCTATGACCGGCGCGGATTTGGTGAGACGGTCGCCTATGAGGAAGCTCATTCTCCGGTCGAGGACCTGCTCGCCGTCGTCGACGCGTTCGCGCCGGGGCGGCCGGCGACGCTGATTGCCTGCTCGCAAGGAGGCCGCATCGCGCTCGACTTCGCGCTTCGCCATCCGTCACGTATGGCATCGCTGGTGCTGATCGCACCTTCGATCAGCGGCGCGCCGGAGCCGGTCTATCCACCGGAGATCAAGGCGCTAACGGCGTCGTTGGCCGCTGCCGAGGCCGCACAGGATTGGGATCGGGTCAGCGCTATCAAGGCGCATCTGTGGGTCGACGGTCCCTTGCAGCGCGAGGGACGCATCTCCGGCGAGCCGCGCGAGACGTTCCTGAAGAAGAACGCCGCCGCACTCCGCGCGCCGCCAACCGGCGCGACTCTCGATATGGCACCAGCCTTCCCGCGCCTCGCGGAGATCGTCGCGCCATCGCTCGTCATCTGGGGGGACTTGGACTTTCCTCACATCCAGCAGCGAAGCAGGCTGCTCGCCGCAACAATGCCGAACGGGTCAGGACATGAGCTGGCCGGAACGGCGCACCTGCCGAGCCTGGAACGTCCGCAGGAGGTCATGCGGTTGATTGCAGACTTTCTCGCGCGATCGTGAGGCAGCGGCCCGGAAACGGCCCACAGCAGACGGTCAGAACGCAGGGAGCGGCCTAGGCCCTTGGCCGCGCCGTGCGCGTTCGGTTAGAAGGCGATTCATTCGATCTGCCGTCTCCGTCCGAAGGAACTCTCATGGCCCTGATGCCGGTGTCTGATGCGTTGTCCGCGGTGCTCGCCGGCGCCGAGCCGCTGGCCGAGGAGCAGGTCGGGCTGGACGAGGCGTTTCACCGCATCCTGGCGCGGGACATCGCGGCGCTGCGGACGCAGCCGCCCGAGGCGATGTCGGCAATGGACGGCTATGCCGTGCGCGCGGCGGACGCCGCCCAGGCCAAGGCGCGGCTGAAGGTCATCGGCGAGGTTGCGGCAGGGCGGCCGTTCGATCGCGTGGTTGGACCCGGCGAGGCGGCGCGGATCTTCACCGGTGGCGTTGTTCCGGAGGGCGCGGACGCGGTGGTGATCCAGGAGGACACGATCGCCGAAGACGGCCACGTCGTGATCACCGAGGCCGCGATCAAGGGCCGGCATATCCGGCCGGCGGGCGTCGACTTTCACCAGGGCATGGTGCTGCTGAAGTCCGGGCGCCGGCTCAGCGACCGCGACCTGTCGCTGGCGGCCAGCATGAATCATCCGGCGCTGCCGGTGCGGCGCCGGCCGAAGGTGGCGCTGCTCGCCACCGGCGACGAGCTGGTGATGCCGGGCTCGACGCCCGGCCCGGGCCAGATCGTCTATTCCAACGGCTACGCCTTGCGGGCGCTGGTGCGCAACGAGGGCGGGACCCCGATCGATCTGGGCATCGCCGCGGATACGATGGAGGCGACGATCGCCGGCATCCGCCGGGCCCGCGAGGCCAAGGCCGACATCTTGATCACGACCGGCGGCGCCTCGGTCGGCGATCACGACCTGGTCAAGCAGGCGCTCGAAGCCGAGGGCGTCGAGATGGCGTTCTGGAAGATCGCGATGCGGCCGGGCAAGCCGATGATGCACGGACGGCTCGGCGGCATGAGGGTGATCGGACTGCCCGGCAATCCGGTGTCGTCCTATGTCTGCGCCATCCTGTTCCTGGTGCCGCTGATTCGGCGGCTGCTCGGCCGCGACGAGGCCGTGATGCCGCGCGAGACCGCCCTGCTCGGCCGCGAGCTCGGGCCGAACGATTCGCGCGAGGACTATCTGCGGGCGCGGCTCGAAGAGCGCGCCGACGGCACGCTGGTCGCCACCCCGGTGAGCCAGCAGGATTCGTCGCTGCTCGGCAATCTCGCGCTCTCGCAGGCGGTGGTGATCCGGCCGGCGTTTGCGCCGAAGGCGCCTGCGGGCAGCCCGTGCGAGATCCTGCGCCTGCCGAACTGAGCCGCTTCCCCGGTAAAGCCCGGTCTGTTCATCATATTTTTAGGATTGCGGAACACACATCGAACATATAGTGTCCGTTCATGATTTGTTTTTAGTATGTTGCGGGCGACGCGATGACGGTCCGACTCCAGGGCGCTCTCAGCCGGTTTGTGCGCGAGGCGCAGCTCCTGGACTCGGACGACAACAAACCGGGGACCAGGTCGAGATGCTGACGCGCAAACAGTACGAACTTCTGCGGTTCATCAACGAGCGGCTCAAGGAAGCCGGCGTGCCGCCGTCCTTCGACGAGATGAAGGATGCGCTCGATCTGCGCTCGAAGTCCGGCATTCATCGCCTGATCACGGCGCTCGAGGAGCGCGGCTTCATCCGCCGGCTGCCGAACCGCGCCCGCGCGATCGAGGTGATCAAGCTGCCCGAGCTGTCACAGGCCGCCAACAACCGCCGCGGCTTCACCCCGTCGGTGATCGAGGGCAATCTCGGCAAGGTGCGCACCAGCACTCCCGCGCTGGACGATGGCGAGCGCCCGGTCGCAGTGCCGGTGATGGGCCGCATCGCCGCCGGTACTCCGATCGAGGCGCTACAGACGCGCAGCCACACCATCAGCGTGCCTGCCGACATGCTCGGCAACGGCGATCACTACGCACTCGAGGTGCGCGGCGACTCCATGGTCGATGCCGGCATCCTCGACGGCGACATGGCGCTGATCCAGCGCAACGAGACCGCCGACACCGGCGACATCGTGGTGGCGCTGATCGACGATGAGGAAGCGACGTTGAAGCGCTTCCGCCGACGCGGCGCATCGATCGCGCTGGAGCCGGCCAACACCGCCTACGAGGTACGCATCCTGCCGCCGAACCGGGTGAAGATCCAAGGCAAGCTGGTCGGGCTGTACCGCAAGTACTGATCGCGAATGGGATCGGTCGATGGGCGGCGGGCGCACGCGCTTTCGCCGCCGATCGGAGGCTGCCCAGCAAAATACGTCACGCGCGAATGCACCTCATGATGTGCAGCGCGGCATGCTCAAACGCTTGTGATCGGCCGCGGGCACACGCGATGCAGATCAGCGCAGAATTGCCGCGAAGCGCGCGCTAACATCACCATCGATGTCCACTCTGATAGAGGCCTGCGCCTGTCCGGGGGGAGCGTGGGTCGGCTATCTCTCAACGAGGAGCGATCCGATGTGTGACTACAGCCTCCATGCGGTTGCGTCCCGTCCCGCCAAGGTCGGCGAGACGTTGATCTCGATGACCTTCCGTGGCACCGCCACCCGCGGCTTCGCGCTGGAGAGCGAGCCGACCGTCGCAGTCTGCATGCTGCCCGGCACCGAGTTGGCCTTCGCCGAGGACGTCCGCTACGACAGCCGCTGGCTCTGGACCCGGACGATCCGCGAGCGCGTCGCAAAGTTCAACAGCATCGAGACTCACATTCCCGATCGCCATCACGACGCGATCGAATTCGCCGATGGCCGCCACGTGCTGGTGACCCAGCTCTGCGAGGGCCAGCGCGTCACCGTGCTGCAATTGCCGGTCAGCAAGCAGCCGGCGGAGCGACGCCCGGACATCGCCGAGGACGTGCCGCCTTCGCAGGCCACACCGATTCGCCGCATCAGCATCACCTGAGGGGTCTCCGCATCGGCATTTCTCTCGGTCGTGAGCGAGCTTTCGACCGTGGGAGATTTGGGTTCTGCAAGCGCAAAGTCCTCTCGGGCGAACCTCACGCCCCGGCATCGCATCGGATAGGAACGACATCCCTCGGCCGGCATGATGTGCCGGGGGAGCCTGCCGCCGTGGTCAACAAGATCGATTGGAACAAGGCCGGCCGGATCACCGAGCCCGACTGCTACATGCTTGAGTTCGGATGGCTGGCGGTCACGGCTGACGACATCGCCATCTGGCAACGCTATCCGCGCGCTGCGTTCACGCTGGCCGAAAGCCCCTCGCTGTTCGATGGACTTGGCAACATGGACCTGGCGACACCGAGTATCATCTCGGCACGTTCGAGCTGCCCGGCACTCAGTCTTCTTCGCCCTGCTCCGTCTCCGGCGGCGTCGCGTCCTGAGGCCGCACGGCCGGCGCGCGCGGCGTCAGCGTCGTGTCGAACTCGCCGGCCTCGGCGGGCGCCGGCCACCATGGGCGGTCAGTGCCGCCGGCGCGCGCCGGCGTGACGGCGAAGCTCCTGCCCTGCCGCACCAGCATCAAGGCGCCCTGCTGCCGCAACCGCTCGCGATCGATGACGGCCGCCGCGCAGGATGACGGCGCGGCGCGCGCGGTGACGATGAGCGCGGCACGGGCGCAATCATCGGCGAGCGCCTCGGCGCGCAGGGTCAGGGCGGCGAATCGGCCGTCGGCCATTGCGACCACGCAGCCCGCCTCGTCGCAGGAGACGCCATCGGTGAGCGATGAATCCGCCGGCAGCCGGGCATCGGCGTCGGCCGCGAGCCACTCCTTGGTGGCGAACACGTCCTTGCCGATGCGCATCGCATGCAGACGCCCGTCACGGCCGCGCACCGCCACCGCGCGCCCATCGCCGGCGATCAGCACGTCGGGCAGCGGCGTCGCGGCGGCCCACACGGTGGCCACCACGAGCCCCACGGCGCCCGACCAGCGCAGCGGTGTGCGCAGCAGGCCGATCAGGATGACACCGAGGCTGGCCAGGATCAGTGGACCGATGCCGAAGGCCGGGATGCGCCCGACCGCGCCGGGCAGCGCCGCCACCCAGCGCGTCACCGCGATCATCCAGTCGATGCCGAGGCCCATCAGCGTCCACCAGGGACCGTCGAGCCCGAACGGCGCCGCCACGAGGCCCATCAGGCCGGCCGGCATCACCAGCGCCGAGACGACCGGCATCGCTGCGAGATTGGCGAGCACGCCATAGGGCGTGACGCGATGGAAATGGAAGGCGGCATAGGGCGTGGTGGCGAGCCCCGCGATCAGCGAGGCCAGCAACAGCATCGCAAGCTCGCGGCCGCCCCACAGCGCGATGCGCTGGGTGGCCGAGCTGTCCGGCGTCGCGAACAGTCTGGGCAGGCCGAACTGCACCAGCGCGACCAGGCCGAGCGTTGCCGCGAACGACATCTGGAAGCTCGGATGCACGAGCGCTTCCGGGGCCGCCACCAGCACGATCATCGCCGCGACCGCGAGCGTGCGGAAGGTGACGGCGCGGCGGTCGACCATGACCGCGATCAGCACGACGGCCGTCATGAAGAACGACCTTTGGGTCGCGACCTCCGCGCCTGAGAGCAACAGATAGAACGCCGCCGCGACCAGCGCCGCGGCCGCCGCCCATTTCTTGATCGGATGGCTGATGGTGAGGCCGGGGATCAGCGCCAGCAGCGCGCGCACGGCGAAGAACACGACGCCGGCGACGACCGCCATGTGATAGCCGGAGATCGACAGCACATGGCCGAGACCGGAGACGAACATCGCGTCGTTGACATCGGGCGTGATGGCGTCGCGCCGGCCGGTCAGCAGCGCGGTGGCGATGGCGCGCTCGTCGCCCGACAGGCGGCCGCGGATGCGTGCGTCGATCGCATCGCGCAGACCCTGCATGGCCGCCGCATAGCCCAGGCCGAAGCCGGCGGCCTGCGGCGGCGTCGCCGTCGTGATCGCGCCCATCACGAAGCCGGAGGCGCCGATGCCCTGGAAGAACATGTCGCGCGCGAAGTCGTAGGATCCCGGCCGCACCGGGGCCATCGGCGGCAGCAGCCGCGCCTTGAGCTGCACGAAGCTGCCGACCTCGGGCGCCGCGCCCTTGCGCACCGCGAGCCTGACACGCGCGATGGTGACGGCGTTGCGCGGGCTCTCCATCGACGTCACCCGCAGCACGATGCGGTCGCTGCGCTCGCGGATGTCGCGCGCCTCGACGAAGCCGGACAGCGCCACCGAATACAACGGCCGCGCCAGCACCGGATGCGCGACGCGCGCGGTCTTGACGGTCGCCGCGGCGAAGCCGCACGCCGCCGCCACGATCATCACGGCAACCGGAAACAGCCGATGCCGCCGCATCATGATGGCGACGATGCCGAGCAGCGCCGCGGTGGTGGCGGCAATCCAGAGCACGGGCTCGTGATCGGCGGTGAAGTACAGCGCGATGCCGACCCCGAACGCCACCGGCACCCAGGGTAGCAGCCGGCCCGCCCCGGCCTCCTCGGCCGCCCAGCTCTTCAGGCGGGCGGCGAACGCCGACGACGCACCGGACCCGATCGCGGGCCAGCCGCCGGCCAGCGCGCCGCGCGGCGGCCAGACATCGGCCATCACGCCCGCGATCCCGCGACGCCCTCCCGGCGGCCTGACCGGCTCCGCCATTGCCCCCACACCACCCGTTACCCGACGGGCGGAAAGGCTACCGGAAGCTGCGCGAGCGCGCCTAGCAGAACGGAACGGGAATCCTGGAAATCTGCACGGCCGCTGCGGGGGAACTTTTTGCGCCGCACGTGCTTTTCAGGGGATGGACGCCCACGACCCTGAAGACCCCTTCGCCGACCTCGCGCTCGAGAAGGCGATCCACCTGCGCTGGACTCTCCGGGACATCAAGGCCCACCGGCTGACGCTGTCCCCTGTCGCCGACGAAGATCTTTCGCTGCTCACCGAGCGCGGCCTCGTCGAACTCACCGATGGCGTGCCGACGCTGACCGAGGCCGGGCAGGACGCGATCAGCTGAGCCACACGCGTCCCGCGGTCCCCGCTTGCCTCACCCCTTCGCGACTTCCTTGGCGAAGGTGTCGCGCAGGCCGATGGTGCGGTTGAACACGAGCTTGTCGGGCGTCGAATCCGGATCGCGCACGAAGTAGCCCTGGCGCTCGAACTGCATCGGCGCGTCGGAATTGCTCGCGGCGATCGCCGGCTCGATGCGCGCGTCGGTCAGGACCTCGAGCGAGCTGGGATTGAGATCGGCAGTGAAGTCGGCCGCATTGGGGCTCGGATTGGCGAACAGCTGGTTGTAGAGGCGGATCTCGGCTGTCAGCGACTGTGCAGCGGGCAGCCAGTGCATCGTCGCCTTGACCTTGCGTCCATCCGGCGCGTTGCCGCCCTTGGTCGCCGGATCATAGGTACAGCGCAGCTCGACGATCTCGCCGGCGTCGTTCTTGATGACGTCGCGGCACTTGATGAAATAGGCGTAGCGCAGCCGCACCTCGTTGCCCGGCGACAGCCGGAAGAACTTCTTCGGCGGGTTCTCCATGAAGTCGTCCTGCTCGATATACAGCTCGCGGCCGAACGCGATCCTGCGCGTGCCGGCTGCGGGATCGTCGGGATGGTTGATCGCCTCGAGCTCCTCGACCTGGCCTTCCGGATAGTTCTCGATCACCACCTTCAGCGGCCGCAGCACCGCCATCCGGCGCAGCGCCGTGCGATTCAGCTCCTCGCGGATGCAGAATTCGAGCATGCCGACGTCGACGATGCTGTTCGCCTTGGCGATGCCGATGCGCTTGATGAACTCGCGCACCGCCGCCGGCGGCACGCCGCGCCGCTTCAGGCCGGCGATGGTCGGCATGCGTGGATCGTTCCAGCCGGCGACATGGCCGTCCTGCACCAGCCGCGTCAGCACGCGCTTGGATAGCAGAGTATAGGTGAGATTGAGGCGCGCGAACTCGTACTGGTGCGGATGCGACGGCACCGGCAGCTTGTCCAGGAACCAGTCGTAGAGGGGACGGTGATCCTCGAACTCGAGCGTGCAGATCGAGTGCGTCACGCCCTCGATCGCGTCGGACTGCCCGTGCGCGTAGTCATAGCTCGGATAGATCTTCCAGGCGTCGCCGGTGCGCGGGTGGTGGGCGTGCAGGATCCGGTACAGCACGGGGTCGCGCAGGTTGATGTTGCCGGCGGCCATGTCGATCTTGGCGCGCAGCACGCGCGCGCCGTTCGGGAATTCGCCGGCCTTCATGCGCCGGAACAGGTCGAGATTCTCCTCGACCGAACGGTCGCGGAACGGGCTGTTCCTGCCGGGCTCGGTGAGCGTGCCGCGCGACAGCCGAATGTCTTCCTGAGACTGGTCGTCGACATAGGCCAAGCCGGCCTTGATCAGGCCCTCGGCCCAGTCGTAGAGGCGTTCGAAGTAATCCGAGGCGAAGAACAGGTTGTCGCCCCAGTCATAGCCGAGCCAGCGCACGTCGGCCTGGATGGAATCGATATATTCCTGCTCTTCCTTGGTCGGATTGGTGTCGTCGAAGCGCAGATTGCAGCGACCGCCGAATTCCTGGGCAATGCCGAAGTTGAGGCCGATCGACTTGGCATGGCCGATATGCAGGTAGCCGTTCGGCTCCGGCGGGAACCGGGTGACGACCGTCTTGTGCCTGCCGCTGTCGAGATCGGCCTGGACGATGTCGCGGATGAAGTCGCGCCCTGCCTCTGCCGTCGCCGCCGTGTCTGTCGTCGTGGTCATCAAGAATATCCTGCTCCGGAATTTGGCAGCCTATCTGCCAAATCCGCTTCCCCCAAGGAAGGCTTTAGTTATGCGATAGGCCTGCTATACACCCCCCGCCCTCTTGAGCCCCTGCCTGGATTTCGTGCTGCCGCCCATGACCACCCCGATCGTCACGCGCTTTGCCCCCTCCCCGACCGGCTTTCTCCACATCGGAGGCGCCCGGACGGCCCTGTTCAACTGGCTGTATGCGCGCGGCCGCGGCGGCAAGATGCTGCTCAGGATCGAGGACACCGACCGCGAGCGCTCGACCAGTGCGGCGATCGATGCCATCCTCGACGGCCTGAAATGGCTCGAGCTCGATTGGGACGGCGAGGTCATCTACCAATATAGCCGCGCCGCGCGCCATCGCGAGGTCGCCGAGCAAATGCTCGCCAGCGGCATGGCGTATCGCTGCTATGCCACCGCCGAGGAGCTGGCCGCGATGCGCGAGAAGGCGCGCGCGGAAGGCCGCACCCGGCTCTACGACGGCATGTGGCGCGACCGCGATCCCAAGGAGGCGCCCGAAGGCGTCAAGCCGACGATCCGGCTGCGCGCGCCGCTGACCGGCGAGACCGTGATCGAGGATCAGGTCCAGGGCCGCGTGGTCTGGCAGAACGAGAACCTCGACGACCTCGTGCTGCTGCGAGGCGATGGCAATCCGACCTACATGCTGGCGGTCGTCGTCGACGACCACGACATGGGCGTCACCCACGTCATCCGCGGCGACGACCATCTGATCAACGCCGCGCGCCAGAAGCAGATCTACGATGCGCTCGGCTGGACGGTGCCGTCGATGTCGCACATCCCGCTGATTCACGGGCCCGACGGCTCGAAGCTGTCGAAGCGCCACGGCGCGCTCGGCGTCGACGCCTACCGTGCGATGGGATATCTGCCGTCGGCACTGCGCAATTATCTGGTGCGGCTCGGCTGGAGCCATGGCGACCAGGAGATCTTCTCGACCGAGGAGATGATCAAGGCGTTCGACCTGCCGGCGATCGGCCGCTCGGCGGCGCGGTTCGACTTTGCCAAGCTGGAAAATCTCAACGGCCACTACATCCGCCACAGCGACGATGCGGCGCTGGTGCGCCAGTTCGAGGACGTGCTGAATTACGTGCCGAACGGCGCGGCTCTCAAGGCCAAGCTCAACGACGCCACGCGCGCGCAGCTCACTCTGGCGATGCCGAGCCTGAAGGAGCGCGCCAAGACGCTTTTGGAGCTGATCGACGGCGCCGCCTTCATCTTTGCCGACCGGCCGCTTCCGATCGACGCCAAGGCCGCGGCCCTGCTGACGCCGGACAGCCGCGCCCTGATCGGCCGGCTGCGTGACGCGCTGGCCGCTGTCGCGTCCTGGAGCGGACCGGCCACAGAAGCCGCGCTGCGTGCGTTTGCTGAAGCCAACAATCTCAAGCTGGGCGCGGTGGCGCAGCCGCTCCGCGCGGCGCTCACCGGCCGAACCACCTCACCCGGTATTTTCGACGTTCTGGCGATCCTGGGGCGTGATGAATCCTTGGGCCGTCTGGAGGACCAGACCACCTCATAAGGTCTCATGGCCCCCCATCTTGCAGCGCACAGGGCAATACGATACGCATTTGCGCGGCACCCACTGGTTTTCCCGGCTCGAACATCCTTCACACGTTGCGGCGGGCTCGTTGACGGATGTTAGGGCCGAAGGACACTAGTAAGTATAAGATTCCAGTACGGTTTCGGATTTGACCGAATGTCAAAGCCACCGCACTAGATAAAGTCCACCCGCCCTGCCATCTCTCAAAAAGAACAAGGGCCAAGCCTAACGATCTCATCGGGGACAAACGATGGACGCAAAATCCGCAAGCAAGACCGCGACCCTCACCGTCGGCAACAAGAATTTCGATCTTCCGATCCTGAGCGGCACCGTGGGTCCCGACGTCATCGACATCGGCAAGCTCTACGCCCAGACCGGGATGTTCACCTATGACCCCGGCTTCACCTCGACCGGCAGCTGCCAGTCCAAGATCACCTATATCGACGGCGATGCCGGCGTCCTGGAATACCGCGGATATCCGATCGAGCAGCTCGCCGAGAAGGGCGACTTCCTGGAGACCTGCTATCTGCTGCTGTACGGGGAGCTTCCCACCAAGGCCCAGAAGCAGGATTTCGACTATCGCGTGACCCACCACACGATGGTGCACGAGCAGATGTCGCGCTTCTTCCACGGCTTCCGCCGCGACGCGCATCCGATGGCGGTCATGGTCGCTTCGGTCGGCGCGCTCGCCGCGTTCTACCACGACTCCACCGACATCAACGATCCGAAGCAGCGCATGATCGCGTCGATGCGGATGATCGCGAAGATTCCGACCCTGGCGGCGATGGCCTACAAATACACCATCGGCCAGCCTTTCGTTTATCCGAAGAACTCGCTCTCGTTCGCCGAGAACTTCCTGCACATGTGCTTCGCGGTGCCGTGCGAGGAGTACAAGCCGAACCCGGTTCTCGCCGACGCGCTCGACAAGATCTTCATCCTGCACGCCGATCACGAGCAGAACGCCTCGACCTCGACGGTGCGCATCGCCGGCTCCTCGGGCGCCAACCCGTTCGCGTGCATCGCCGCCGGCATCGCCTGCCTGTGGGGTCCGGCGCATGGCGGCGCCAACGAGGCGGCACTGAACATGCTGGCCGAGATCGGCACCGTCGACAAGATTCCGGACTTCATCGCCAAGGTGAAGGACAAGAACAGCGACGTGCGCCTGATGGGCTTCGGCCATCGCGTCTACAAGAACTACGACCCGCGCGCCAAGATCATGCAGAAGATGTGTCACGCGGTGCTCAAGGAGACGGGCCACGCCGACGATCAGATGCTCAAGGTCGCGATGGAGCTCGAGAAGATCGCGCTCAGCGATCAGTACTTCATCGAGCGCAAGCTCTATCCGAACGTCGACTTCTACTCGGGCATCACCCTGAAGGCGATGGGCTTCCCGGTGTCGATGTTCACCGTGCTGTTCGCCGTCGCCCGCACCGTCGGCTGGATCAGCCAGTGGAGCGAGATGATCGAGGATCCGCAACAGAAGATCGGCCGTCCGCGCCAGCTCTACACCGGCGTCGCGACGCGCGACTATGTCGAGATGGACAAGCGCGGCTGAGCGCAGCGCAACTCCGCTTTCGAACGGCGCCGTCGATCCCGACGGCGCCGTTTCGTTTGTGAGGTCGCACCTTTCTGACTCGCGGCATCGGCCGGGAGTGCATCAGGCCAGCGCCTCGAGATGAGACCTGAGCTGCTCGGCCCCGTATGGCTTGGCAAGGAAGCGCGCGCCGGACGGCAATTCCGAAGGGGTCACCTGACCTGACGTCACCAGGAGCGCGACCGGAGGCCAGCGGTCCCTGATGACGGCGACCAGCCGCAGGCCATCCATCGACCCCGGCATTTGGACGTCCGTGAAGACCACCGATATGCGGTCACATCGTTCGAGAAGCGAAATGGCCTGATCGGCGTCAGCTGCCTCGATGACTTCGAAACCGAGGTCTCTGATCATGTCGACAGCGTTGGCGCGGATCAGCCCCTCGTCCTCAACGACCAGAACTGTTTTTCTTGTGAGCCGAACGCGGGACACTCTGTCTCCTGTCCAATCTCATTCAATCGCACGACGATCATTTTGTTCCGGCGAACGTTCCGGGGCTGAATGCGTTGAACGGTGCAAATCGAAGACACGACTTGCATCCTGGATCGGGGACCAGCTCGAGCATACGATGACGACCAATCCCAACCCGGACGTCGACGCTGTCCAGCAGCTCGACGCCGTTCCCAAAATTCTGGACTCGGTGAGCAGGATCACCGGGATGGGATTCGTTGCGGTCGCGCGCGTGACCTCGGATCGATGGGTCTGTTGTGCGGTTCGCGACGACATCAATTTCGGCCTGAAAGAGGGCGGCGAGCTGCGCGTCAAGACGACGATCTGCAGCGAGGTCCGGGAGCGAGGCAAAGCTGTCGTCATCTGTGACGTCGAGACGGATCGCATGTTTCGCGATCACCCGACGCCAAAGCTCTACGGCTTTCGCAGCTATATCTCCGCTCCGATCACCCTGTCCGACGGGACCATCTGGGGCACCCTGTGTGCGATCGATCCAGCGCCGCGCGAGCTGGACCGGCCCGAGATCGTCAGCACCTTTCAGCTGTTCGGGGAGTTGATCGCGGCCCAGCTGGAGCTTCATCAGCGCTTCGCGCTCAGCCAGGCCAGCCTCGGCCTCAGCGAGAAGCGCAGGTTTTCGACCGAGGAACGGCTGAAGATCACCCAGGCTGACCTGCTCGACGAGCGCCGGACCGCCGAGCTGAGAGAGCAATTCATCGGCGTTCTCGGCCATGACCTCCGCAATCCGCTGGCCTCGATCGACGCCGGAATGCGCGTGCTGCTGCGCAACCAGGACGGCGCCAGAGCGCCTGAGATCATTTCCATGATTCAGAAATCAGTCATGCGCATGGCCGGACTGGTCGACAACATCATGGATTTCGCCCGGGGGCGCCTCGGCGGCGGCCTGACGATCAAGCCCGACGCGCGGCAACCGCTGGCGCCGGTGATCGAGCAGGTCATCTCCGAGATCCGTCTGGCCTGGCCCGATCACGAGATCGAGTCCCGGATCAACATCGCGGAGCCGGTCAAATGCGACCGCAGCAAGATCGGACAATTGTTCTCGAACCTGCTCGGCAACGCCATCTCCTACGGCGACAAGGACAAGCCGATCCAGGTCTCCGCAACAACGAGCGAAGGCTGTTTCGTGCTCGCCGTCACCAATCAGGGACCGCCGATCTCGGACAAGGCGATGCAGAATCTGTTCAAGCCCTACATGCGTGGCGAGCGTCCGAGCCAGCATGGTCTCGGGCTCGGACTCTACATCGCCTCCGAGATTGCGCGAGCGCATGGCGGCACGCTCCAGGCCACGTCGACCGGCGACAGAGCGACCTTCGAATTCAAGATGCCGCTTCAGGCCTGATCAGCGCCGCCCGCTGCGCATCGTCGCCAGCACGATGTCGGCCGCGCGCACGCTCGGCGAGGCCGCGCCCGTGGACATGATCGCGTCGAGGCGATGGAATGCCTCGACCTGGCGCGAACGTATCGGACCGTCGCCCAGGAGATCGGCGAGAACGGGCGCGAGATTGTCGGCGGTGCAGGCTTCCTGAAGGAATTCCGGAATGACGTTCTCGCCGATCACGAGATTGGCGAGAATGACCGATTGCACGTTGACGACTCGCCGG
Source organism: Bradyrhizobium sp. SZCCHNR1017 (assembly GCF_032381375.1). Taxonomy (NCBI): domain Bacteria; kingdom Pseudomonadati; phylum Pseudomonadota; class Alphaproteobacteria; order Hyphomicrobiales; family Nitrobacteraceae; genus Bradyrhizobium; species Bradyrhizobium sp. SZCCHNR1017. The sequence continues at coordinate 869,902 of NZ_JAUHIR010000001.1, forward strand.
AGAATGAACGCCTCGATCTCGCCGACGCGATACGCCGTCACCATCGGCACGCCGGACAGCGCGAGCTCCAAGGTCACCGTGCCGGACTTGGCGAGCGCGGCGCGCGCGCGCCTGAAGGCTGCCCGCTTCTCGGCCTCGCCCGTGATGATCTCCGGAACGAGCGGCCAGTTTGCGACTCCAGCCCGCACCGCGGCTTCGAGATGCGGCGTGGTGGGCAGCACGGCTTCGAAGGCCAGGTTTTGGGCGCGCAGCCGCGCCAATGTCTCGCCGAACACGGCGATGTGGCGAGCGACCTCGCTGCGCCGGCTGCCAGGAAGCACCAGCAGAACGGGAGGGTCGGCATCTCGGCGCGCCTGCTCTGCCGCATTGGGGCGCAGGTTGGCGAGCTGTTCGATCAGGGGATGGCCGACATAGGTGCAGGGCGGACCATTGAGCCTTCGGAACGCCTCCGGCTCGAACGGCAGCAAGCCCAGCACGTGATCGACGTAGCCGCGCATCGCGCGCGCCCGGCCCGGGCGCCACGCCCATACGGTCGGTGCCACGTAGTTCACGATCGGAATCTCGGGATCGCGCGCGTGAACCCGCTTCGCCACGCGCTGGGTGAAATCGGGACTGTCGATGATGACGAGCACGTCGGGCTGGTCCGCAACGATCGCATCGACGGTGCCGCGGATCAGACGGAGGATCTTGGGCAACTGCTTCAGCACCGCCGCGAAGCCGACGATCGAGAGCTCCTCGATCGGAAACAGCGAGGCGAGTCCCTCGCGTGTCATGCCGCGGCCACCGACGCCGGAGAATTCGACGCCGTCGCCGAGCCGCTGGCGCAGCACCTTCATCAGGCTGGCGCCGAGGCGATCACCGGACTCTTCGGTCGCGACCAGGCAGATCCTGCGCATGGCCGGGCCTGCCGGAGGCCGGGGCGTCACGCCGTGACACCCGTGATGAACACGCCTGCCCGATCGGCGGCAGCCACTGTCTCCTGGGGATCGGCGAGCAGAGTATAGGCGGCAGCGACGGCGACTCCGGCGAGACCCGCGGCCGAAAGCCCCTCGACGGTGCGCGGACCGATGGTCGGCAGGTCGTAGCGGAGGTCCTGGCCGGCCTTGGGCGCCTTCACCAGCACGCCGCGCCCGGCAGCAGCACGAATGCGGCGATCGGCGCGCAGCCGCGCCACGCGGGCCAGCAGCCCGTCGGTGCCCTCGATGTCCTCGAGCGCAACGACGTGGCCGTCGATCACGACCACGGCCTGCCCGACATCGAACGGCGCCATGGCGCGGAGCACGGACATTCCTTTGGCGATGTCGCCGGTCACCAGATCGTTGGGCCCGCTCCGCGTCAGCCGCCCTTCGGGCACGAGCAGATTGGGGGCGACGTCCTTGACGCCGATCATGTGAAAGCCGTGACGCTCGAAGATGCGGCCGACGCCGGACAGCAGATGATCGTCACCGCCGCGAAAGGCCGACCAGATGTAGGGCAGCTCGCGCAGCGTGCCCCAGTCGAAGCGGATCTCCGACACGGCCGGACGAACGAGATTGCCGATGAACATGAGATCGCGAACGCCCTCGGCCTTCAATAGCTTCAGGGCATTGCCGAGTTGGCCGAGGCCGATCCAGTGATGACGAAAGCGCGCCAGCGGCTTTGGATCGCAGATGCCCTTCAGGGCGAACAGCACCGGCGTCTGGCCGCGCGCGACGATGGCATCGGCGACCGCGAAAGGCAGCACCCCGCCCGCGGCGATCATGCCGATCGGCGGAGAGGTCTCGACGGCCGGCGTCGCCATGGCGCTACGGCTCGATGGCCGGCCTGCCGATCTCGGGCAGGCACAAGGCGCGATGTCGGCCGCCATCGATGAAGGCGAGGATCTCGGCAATGGCGGGATCCTCGCCGGCCAGCGGTCGCACCGCCGCGAGGCGATCGGCGAACACGCCGGGGCCGTGGAAAAGCTTTTGATAGAAGGCACGCACCGTGGCGAGGCGCTCGCGTGTGAACTTGCGGCGCTTCATGCCAATGACGTTGAGACCTTCGAGCGCGGCATACTGGCCGTTGGCGAGGCCATACGGAATGATATCGCCGCGTACGCCGCAGACGCCGCCGACCATCACGCCATGGCCGATGCGGGTGAACTGATGCACCGCGGACAGGCCGCCGATGTAGACGGAATCACCGACCTCGACATGGCCGCCAAGTGTCGCCGAGGTCGCGAAGATCACGTTGTCGCCGACAACGCAATCGTGGGCGACATGGGCATTGTTCATGAAGAACCCGGCATTGCCGACCTTGGTCAGGCCGCCGCCTTTCGTGGTGCCGATGTTCATCGTCACGCCTTCGCGGAAGGTGCAGCCGGAGCCGATCTCGAGCCGATGCGGCTCGCCGCGATAGCTGAGATCCTGCGGCGCGCCGCCGAGCACGACGAAGGGCGAGATCACGTTGTCATCGCCGAGCGTGGTGTGGCCCATGATCTGGACGTGGCTGATCAGCTTGCAGTTGGCCCCGATCACGACGTTGGGGCCGACGATGCAGTAAGGACCGATCACGGTCCCCTCACCGATGACGGCGCCATCCTCGACGCGTGCGGTGGGATCAATCTTGCTCATTTCGACGCAATCAACTTTCTACCAGCCCGTCAGTCGGTCAGCATCGCGCCGACATCGGCCTCGGCGACGACGACGCCGTCGACCTTGGCATCGCCGTGGAACCACCACATCGTCTTGCGCCGGCCGATCGAGCGCATGTGATACTCGATGGTCTGGCCGGGCAGCACCGGCTTGCGGAACTTGCACTTGTCGATGGTGAGGAAATACACCGCGCGCGGCTTTTCCGTGCCCTCGACCGACTTGATGCCGATCACGCCGGCGGTCTGGGCCATGCCCTCGATCATCAGCACGCCCGGATAGACCGGCCGCTCCGGAAAGTGCCCCTGGAAGCAGGGCTCGCCGATCGAGACGTTCTTGACGCCGATGCCGCTGTAGTCGGCCCGGATGTTCTTCACGCGGTCGATCAGGAGAAATGGATAACGGTGCGGCAGCGTCTTGAGAATCTCGTTGATGTCGACGTCCGCAAACCTGATGGGTGACTCCTCCATCACTCCCGTCCCTCGTCCCTGTTCGTCGCGGTCGAATCTCGCACCAGCCGTTCCACCGCAACGATCTCGCGGAACCACTGCTTGGTCGGCTTGGCGAAGAAACCGCCCCACCGGCCGTTCGGCGGAATGTCGTCCTTGACGCCGCTCATCGCCGTCACCTGCGCACCATCACCGATCGTCAGGTGATTGTTGATACCAACCTTCGCCCCGAGCGCGACGTTGTCGCCGATCGTGAGACTTCCTGCCAGCCCGATCTGGGCCGCCAGCAGGCAATGCCGCCCGATTGTGACATTGTGGCCAATCTGCACCTGGTTGTCGATCTTGGTGCCCTCGCCGATCACCGTGTCGCGCAGGCTGCCACGGTCGATCGTCGTGCCGGCGCCGACCTCGACATGGTTCTGGATCAGCACCCGCCCGGTCTGCGGCACCTTGGTGTGCCCATCCGCGCCGAAGAAGATGAAGCCGTAGCCATCCTGGCCGATGCTGCAGCCAGGATGGATCAGGACGTCGTTGCCGATCAGCGCGCACTGGATGACGGTGCGGGCGCCGACATTGCAGTCGCGACCGATCTTGACGTGGGGACCGATCACGGCACCCGCACCAACGATCGTCCCCGAGCCGATCTCGACATGGGCGCCGATCACCGCCAGCGGCTCGACGATGACGCCGTCCTCCAGCCGCGCGGTGGGATCGATGATGGCTTGAGGCGAGATTCCATCGTCGCCGAACCAGGGCTGCGGCCGCAGTGCGTCGGCATGGAACTCGCGCGCGAGCTGCACGAAGGCGCGGAACGGCTGATTGGCGCGAAGCACTGCGACGTGGGACGGCACGCGCGCCTCGAATCGCGGACTGACCAGGCAGGCGCCCGCTTTGGTCCCGGCGAGCTGGCCTGCGTATCTGAGGTTGTCGAAGAACGCCAGATGCATCGGGCCGGCCTCGTCGAGCGACGCCAGTCCCTTGACGACCTGCTCGCCGCGGGATGGGTCGACCAGGGTGGCCTTGGCGGCGGCGGCGATCGCTGCCAGGGTCGTGGGCGGCGGCGATTGGAAGAAGGTCGGCTGGGCCATTCCGTCGTACTCTCAAGACAAAAAGTCAGAGCCCGGCTCCGGTGTCCCGGAACCGAGCTCCCATTTCTTACACCGGCGAGGTTGGTCGATGCCAACCCGGATTCGATCGGCCCAGGCTCAGAACGATGTACCGCCGCCGAACCGGAATTCCTGCGTCCGGTCGAACTGACCCTTGGTGAGCGGGATCGCGTAGTCGAAGCGCAGCGGACCGAACGGCGACGCCCACACCAGACCCACGCCGACCGAGGTCCGGACCTTGTTCTGGTCATCGAACTGCAGACCAAGGCAGGTGCCGGCGTTGTTCGGGTTGCGCGTCGGCTTGATACAGCCGGGGGTATTAACCTCGCCCGTCGCAGCCCAGGACGTCGGACCCTGATAGCCCCACAGGCCGCCAGCGTCGGCGTAAACGGCACCCTTCAGGCCCGTCTCCTTGGGCAGGAACCAGAACGGCATCTGCAGTTCGAGCGAAGCGCCCCAGTACTTGGTGCCGCCCAGCGCGTCCTGCGTGCCGAATGGATTGATATCGCGCGGACCAATGCCGTTCGGAGCGAAGCCGCGAACCAGGTTCGGACCCATCTGGAAGTGATCGAGCATGCGCAGCTGCGTATTGCCGATCTTGTTCAGGATGCCGCCCTGGAGGTGGACGATGCTGACGATGTCCGACACCAGCGGGGTGAAGTACTTCGCATCGAACGCGGTCTTCAGGTACGACACATCGCCGCCGACACCCGCGAAGTCCTGCTTGAAGTCGACCAGCAGGCCGTCGGTCGGGTTCTTGTTGTTGTCGAGCGTGTTGTAGTTCAGCGTGTAGCCGAGTGCCGAGGTCAGCGTCGCGCCGTTCGCCAGCTCCTGGCGGACCGGCAGCGAGGCCTCGCCATTGGCAAAGCAGCCGAGACCGCCGTTCGGATCGGCGAGACCATTCGCATTGATGAACGCCGGCGTCGGATTGAACGGCACGAAGCGGTTGCCGATCAGGGTGCCGGCCGCGACGTTGTTACAGTCCGACAGCGTCGCCGGCAGCGAGATCTCCTGGCGATAGATCGAGTAGCGCAGCTGCAGCGACAGGTCTTCCCGCAACTGGAAGCCGAGGCGCGGGCTGAAGCCGAGCGTCTTGGTGCCGTAGGAGATGAAGTTGTTGGCGAGCTGCTGGCGCTGGTACAGGTCGAGGCCCAGCGCGACCCGGTAGTCGAGCAGATAGGGCTCGACGAACGACAGCGAGTAGCCGCGGGCGAACTGTCCGTAGGTCACCGACGCCTTGGCGAACAGGCCGCGGCCGAGGAAGTTGCGCTCGGAGATCGAGACCTCGGCGAGCGCACCGTCCGTGGTCGAATAACCGCCGGAGATCGAGAAGTCACCGGTCGACTTCTCTTCCAGGTTGACGTTCAGGACCACGCGGTCGCTCGAAGAGCCCGGCTCGGTGACGATCTTCACGTCCTTGAAGAAGTCGAGGTTCTTCAGGCGGCGCTCGGCACGGTCCACCAGGGCGCGGTTGTAGGCGTCGCCCTCGGAGATGTCGAACTCGCGGCGAATGACGTAGTCACGGGTGCGGGTGTTGCCGCGGATGTTGATGCGCTCGATATAGGTGCGCGGGCCCTCGTCGATGGCGAACACGACCGACACCGTATGAGCCTCGAAGTTGCGATCGCCGCGCGGACGGACCACCGCGAACGCGTAGCCGCGCCGCGAGGCCTCGATCTGCATCTCCTCGACCGACTTCTCGATGTTCTCGACGTTGTAGAGCGAGCCGACGCTGACGCGCGAATATCCGCGCAGCGTGGTGGCGTCGAGCGTCGCGATCGACGACTGGAAGTCGACCGAACCGACCCGGTACTGCTGGCCTTCCTCGATCTTGAAGGTCACGAGGAAGCCCTTGCGCTCCGGATCGTACTCGCTGAGCGCAGCCACGACCTGCACGTCGGCATAGCCGTTCTTCAGGTAGAAGCGGCGAATCAGGTCGCGGTCGGCCTCGACACGGTCCGGATCGTAGACGTCGCCCGAGCCGAGGAAGCTCAGGAGGTTGGTCTCGCGGGTCTTGATGACGTCCTTGAGGCGATAGGACGAGAAGGCGTTGTTGCCGACGAACTCGATCGACTTCACGCCGGTCTTCGCGCCTTCCTCGATCGTGAAGATCAGGTCGACGCGGTTGTTCGGCTGCTCGATCATTTCCGGCGTGACGCGCACGTCGTAACGGCCCGAGCGGCGATAGATCTCCGCGATGCGCTGGGCGTCGGACTGCACCATCGGGCGCGACAGCGTGCCGCGCGGCTTCGACTGCACTTCCGCCTGGAGCTGCTCGTCCTTGACCTTCTTGTTGCCCTCGAACGCGACGCGGCCGATCACCGGGTTCTCGACGACCGTGACGATCAGGCGCCCGCCCTGGCGGTTGATCTTCACGTCGGAGAACAGGCCGGTCTCGATCAGCGCCTTGAGGCCGTCATCGACCCGGCCGGCGTCGAGCGTCCCGCCGGGGCCCGGCTTGAAGTACGATCGGATGGTCTCCAGCTCGACGCGGCGGTTACCGACCACTTCGATCGAGTTGACCGTCTGAGCCGCAGCTGGCGACGAAAGAACCACGCTCGCCAGCGGCAAAGCCACCGGGCCGGCGAACATGATAAAGGCGGCCGCCAAGCCCCCCCGCACCCGCAATCCGAACTTCATGCGCTACGCGCCCTTATATTCCGTTGCCGGTTCCGTACCCCTACGAACCCGACAGATTCCCATTTGTCGTTCGCTTGTAGCCAATTTGGACCCGGCGGCAAACGCCGGATCTCTCTGAATTTTCAAATTCGTTTCAAAACGTTGCCCAACGGCCACGTCGTAAAAAAGCCGCGCTCAGGACCCGGCGAGGTGAAGGATATCGTTATAGGTTGCAAAGACCATGAGCATGAGGACCAGCCCGAGGCCGATTCGGAACCCCATCTCCTGCGCCCGCTCCGACAGCGGCCGGCCGCGGACGGCCTCGACCCCATAGAACAACAGGTGTCCGCCATCGAGCAGCGGAACCGGGAACAGGTTCAGGAGCCCGATCGAGACCGACAGCGTCGCGCACAGTTGCACAACGAACTGGAAGCCGAGGCTGGCTGCCTGTCCCGAGAGTTGTGCGATTCGGATCGGACCGCCGACGTCGCCGGCGCTCCCGGCGCCCGCGAACAGCGAGGCGATGAACTTGAAGGTCGTGGAGATGATGAACCAGACCTGCTCGAAACCGATCTTGATCGACTCGAGGAACCCGACCGGGATCGACCGCGATTCGTCCGGCTTGGCGTTGTACTGGATGCCGAGCACGCCGATCCGGTGGCTGTTGCCGAACAGGTCCTTGACCTCCTTGAGCGCCGGCGTCGCCTTCAGGGTGAGTTCCGCCCCGTCCCGCTTGATCAGGAAGGACAATTCGGTGCCGGCGCTGACCGAGACGACGCGCTGCATGTCGGCGAAGGTCTCGATCGCCCGGCCGTCGATGGCGGCGACGACGTCACCGTCCTTGAAGCCGGCCTGGGCCGCGACGCTGTCCGGCTGGACGGCATCGACCCGCGGGGTCGTGTTCGGCTTGCCGAAATACAGCGCCATGCCGGCGAAGATGATGACCGCGAGGATGAAATTGGCGATCGGGCCGGCCGCGACGATCGCAGCGCGCTGACCGACGGTCTTGTGGTGGAAGCTGTCGGCCCGCTCCTCGGCCGTCATCTTGGCGAGCGCCTCGGCCGACGGCGTCGATGCCTCGGATTCGTCGCCGAAGAACTTCACGTAGCCGCCGAGCGGGATCGCCGAGATCTTCCAGCGGGTGTCGTGGCGGTCGTTGAAACCGATCAGTTCTGGGCCAAATCCGAGCGAAAACGTCAACACCTTCACGCCGGCCCAGCGCGCGATCAGGAAATGGCCGAGTTCGTGGAAGAACACCACGATCGTCAGCACGAACAGGAACGGGACGATGTAGCCGAGAAGGCCGTGACTCAACGTATTGAAGATATGGTGGAAAAATTCCGACATCGATGACCTTCCCGATGGGCCAGTGGCCCGTCCAACCCTTTAAGATGCTTTTGCGGCGATTTGAGGCAAGAGGCCGGAGGCCCTTTTTCGCGCGTCATGGTCAATGGCGATGGCGTCGTCCGCCGAGGTCAACGGTGCCAGATTACCCGAACGCGTCCAGTCCTCGAGGGTCGCCTCGACCAGCCGGGCGATCGCACCGAACCGGATGTGACCAGCGATGAAGGCCGCGACGGCGACCTCGTTGGCCGCGTTGAACACCGTCGTCGCGCCGCGCCCGGTGCGCAGCGAATCGTACGCCAGCCGCAGACCGGGGAACCGCTCGAAGTCCGGGGCCTCGAAGGTCAGCGTGCCGATCTTGGCGAGATCGAGTCGGGCCGACGGACCCTTGATGCGCTCCGGCCAGCCGAGGCAGTGGGCGATCGGAATCCGCATGTCCGGCGCGCCGAGCTGCGCCACCACCGAACGGTCGGAGAACTCGACCATGCCGTGGACGATGGACTGCGGGTGCACCAGGACGTCGATCTCGTCGGGCGACAGCGCGAACAGGTAGGACGCCTCGATCACCTCGAGGCCCTTGTTCATCATCGACGCCGAATCGATCGTGATCTTCTGGCCCATGCTCCAGTTCGGATGTTTCAGCGCCTGGGCCAAGGTCGCCTGCTCGATATCGGCCGGCGCCCAGGTGCGGAACGGGCCACCGGAGGCGGTGATGATCACCCGCACCAGTTCCTCGCGATTGCCCGAGGACAGCGCCTGGAACAGCGCGTTGTGCTCCGAATCGGCCGGCAGGATGCAGGCGCCAGCCCGCGCGGCCCGCTCCATGAAGAAATCGCCGGCACAGACCAGGCATTCCTTGTTGGCGAGCGCCACGGTCGCGCCGCGGTCCACCGCGGCGAGCGCCGGCTTGAGGCCGGCGGCACCGGAGACGGCGGCCATGACCCAGTCGGCGGGACGGGCTGCCGCCTCGATGATGGCGCTCTCCCCTGCTCCGCATTCGATCCCGGTGCCCGCCAGCGCGTCGCGCAGCTCGTCGAGGCCGGCCGGATCGGCCACCGCCACGAAGCGCGGGTTGAACTCCCGGGCCAGCTTCACCAGGCCCTGGACGTTGCTGTTGCCGGTCAGCGCCTCGACGCGGTAGCGCTCCGGCGCGCCGCGCACGAGGTCCATGGTCGAATCGCCGATCGAGCCGGTGGCGCCGAGCACGGTGACGCTGCGCACCTCCGCGAGACCGGCCTTGTTGTTCCGCAATGGCACTGCGCTCATGTTCTCACCAAACAATCTCGACCGGCCAGCCGCGCTGCCGGTCACCAAACCAGAAGACCGCGGCCGACGCCATCGAGGCCGCCGCGCAGCAAACCGAGCAACGCAGCGACGACGATCGCCGCGACATAGCCGTCCAGGCGATCCAACAGGCCGCCATGGCCGGGAATGATGTGACTGGAGTCCTTGACCCCGAACTGCCGCTTCACCGCAGATTCGAGCAGGTCGCCGAGCTGCGAGACCACCGACAGCGCCGCGGCGAGCATGAGCATCGCCATCAGGCCGCCGGCGCCGGCCATCGACCAGGCGGCCGCGGCGACGAGGCTGGCGGCGAAGCCGCCGACGGCGCCGGCCCAGGTCTTGTTCGGGCTGATCCGCGGCGCGAGCTTCGGCCCGCCGATGCTGCGGCCCGCCACGTAGCCGCCGATGTCGCTGGCCCATACGACCAGAAACACCAGCACCAGCGCATGCCATCCCTCGGCGGCATCAAGGCGCACCAGCACCGAGCCGAGCTCGGCGGCCGAAGCATAGACGAAGCCGGCGGCCACCCAGGCGCGACGTCCCGCAGCGAGCGCAGTGACCGCGACGAGGCCGAGCCCAAGCACGACGACGGCGAAGTCGATCAGGCCATAAGCGCAGCAAAGGCCGGCAACGCCGACGGCCAGTGCGCCGGCCGTGCCGACGCTGGCCGTGCGAACCTCGCCCACCACCATCAGCCATTCGAGATACAGGCCGACCGCGACCACCGTGACCAGTGCGGTCCAGAATACGCCGCCGGCATAGGCGGCGCCGAGCGCCAGCGGCACCAGCACCAGCGCCGCCGCAACCCGCATCACCAGATTGCTGGTTGCAGCCTTTTTCGGCGGCGCGGGATCATTGCGCTGCGCGGCGTTGGCGGCGTCTCTCACGGCTGCGGTATCCGGTTTGGTCACGAGGCGGTTTTCGCCACGAGACCGCCGAAGCGGCGTTCACGCCGGCCGAACTCGGCGATCGCGCCCTCCAGCGCGGCCTTGTCGAAGTCGGGCCAATGGATGGGCACGAACACCAGCTCGCTATAGGCCGCCTGCCACATCAGGAAGTTGGACAGCCGCTGCTCGCCGCTGGTGCGGATGATGAGATCGGGATCGGGAATATCGGGCGCATCGAGATGAGCGCCGATCGCATCGGCATCGATCGAAGCCGGATCGCGCCGGCCCTCGGCGACCTCGCGGGCCAGATGCTGCGCCGCGCGCGCGATCTCCTGGCGCGAGCCGTAGTTGAAGGCGACCACGAGCGTGAGCTTGGTGTTGCCCCGGGTCAGATCCTCGGCCTCGCTGAGGAGCGCGCAGATGTCGGGCTCGAGCCCGTCGCGCTCGCCGATCACCCTGACACGCACGCCGTCGCGATGCAGCGTTGCGAGATCGTTGCGGATGAAGCGGCGCAGCAGCCCAAACAGGTCGCCGATCTCGCTTGCCGGACGCGACCAGTTCTCGGACGAGAACGAGAAGATGGTGAGATAGCGAATGCCGAGCTCATGCGAGGCGCGCACCACGCGGCGCAACGCCTCGACGCCACGGCGATGCCCTTCCGCGCGCGGCAGCCCGCGGGCCGCAGCCCAGCGGCCGTTGCCATCCATGATGATGGCAACATGGGCCGGTCCGTCGGACCGGTCCGGCGCCTCCGTCATCGGGGCCGCGGCATTGGACATCAAGCGCATCCTTCAGACGGTGAGGATTTCCTTTTCCTTCGCCGCCAGCAGCTGGTCGATCTCCGAGATCACGCTGTCGGTCGCCTTCTGCACGTCGGCAGCGAGACGCTCCTGATCGTCCTCGGACATCTCGTGATTCTTCTCGAGCTTCTTGAGGGTATCGAGACCGTCGCGGCGGACATGGCGGACGGCGACACGGGCAGCTTCCGCATATTTATGCGCGACCTTGACCAGCTCCTTGCGCCGCTCCTGGTTGAGCTCGGGAATGCGCAGACGGATCACCTGGCCTTCGGTCGCCGGCGACAGGCCGAGGTTGGAATCGACGATCGCCTTCTCGACGGCCTTGACCATGGAGCGGTCCCAGACCTGCACCGAGAGCAGGCGCGGCTCGGGCACGGAGACGGTCGCGAGCTGGTTGAGCGGCATGTGCGAGCCATAGGCCTCGACCTGGACCGGCTCCACCATCGATGCCGAGGCGCGGCCGGTGCGCAGGCCGCCGAGCTCGTGCTTCAGCGCCTGGGTCGCGCCCTGCATGCGGCGCTTCAGTTCGTTGAGGTCGAAATTGCCCGTGCTCATCACGCTTTCCTTTCTGCAATCCGGGGCGTTGCGGCCGGCTCTGCCAGGCCTTGAAATGCCTGCGGCCGGACTCGGGCGACTCCCGGATGAATTCCTGTCTCGCTTACGCTTCTACCGCAGGCTCGGGATCGGTCCAACACCGGCGGCCGACGGTGCCGCGGCTCACCCCGCGACGATGGTGCCGCGCCCTTCGCCCTGCAGCATCGCGCCGATCGAGCCCGGTTCGGCAATGGAGAACACAATGATAGGCAGCGACGTTTCCCGGGCAAGGGCGAATGCGGTCGCGTCCATGACCTTGTAGCCGCCCTCGATGGCCTGTGAATGGGTCAGCCGGTCGAAGCGCTTGGCGGCCGGATCCTTCTTGGGATCGGCGCTATAGACGCCATCGACATTGGTGGCCTTGAGCACGGCCTGGGCACCGATCTCGGCCGCCCGCAAGACCGCTGTGGTATCGGTCGTGAAATAGGGATTGCCGGTGCCGCCCCCGAGCACGACGATGCGTCCTTCGGCCAGCGACTTGTGCGCCGCAGCGCGGGTGAACAGCTCGCACACCTCCGGCATGACGAAAGCGGAGAGCGCCTGCGCCGGGGTGCCCTTGCGCTGGATGGCGGCTTCCAGCGCCAGGCAGTTCATGACGGTGGCGAGCATGCCCATGGTGTCGCCGGTCGGACGCGACACGCCCTGCGACGACACCTCGACGCCGCGCACCATGTTGCCGCCGCCGACCACGACGGCGATCTCGACGCCGAGCTTCTGGGCCGCGATGAGGTCATCGGCGATGCGGTCGACGGTCGGCTGGTCGATGCCGAAGGAATGAGGGCCCGCGAGATATTCGCCGGACAGCTTGACCACGACGCGACGATAGACCGGCTCAGCCATGTGCCAATGCTCTCCTATCCCGCGCGTTGAGATCCGGCGCGAACGCCGCGCCGGATCGTGACTGTGCTCAGTCGTTACTTCTTGCCGCTGGCGGCGGCGACTTCGGCAGCGAAGTCGGTCTCTTCCTTCTCGATACCCTCACCGAGGGCATAGCGGACGAAACCGGCAACCTTGATCGGACCGCCGACCTTGCCTTCGGCTTCCTTCAGCGCCTGCGCGACCGACTTGCCGCTGTCGTGGATGAAGGCCTGCTCGAGCAGGGTGACTTCCTTGTAGTAGGTCTTCAGACCGGACTCGACGATCTTCTCGATCACGTTTTCCGGCTTGCCCTGCTGACGATACTTGTCGGCGAGCACGTCCTTCTCGCGCTTGACGAGCTCCGGATCGAGACCCGCCGCATCGATCGCCTGCGGATTGGCCGCGGCGACGTGCATCGCGAGCTGACGGCCGAGCACGGCGAGCTCGTCGGTCTTACCGGGCGACTCCAGCGCCACGATCACGCCGAGCTTGCCGGCACCCTCGATGACGGCGCCATGGACGTAGCTCGACACGACGCCTTGGCTCACTTCGAGCGAAGCCGCACGCCGCAGCGTCTGGTTCTCACCGATGGTGGCGATCGAATCGGCAATCGCGGCCTCGACCGTGATGCTGCCCACCTTGGCGGCCTTGATCTTCTCCACGTCGGCCCCGACGTCGAGCGCGACCTGGGCAATCATCTTGACCAAACCCTGGAAGTGCTCGTTGCGGGCGACGAAGTCGGTCTCGGAATTGACCTCGACGACCACGCCCTTCTTGCCGGAGGTCAGCGCGCCGATCAGGCCCTCGGCCGCAACGCGACCGGCCTTCTTGGCGGCCTTCGACAGGCCCTTCTTGCGCAGCCAATCCTGCGCGGCCTGCATGTCGCCGCCGTTCTCGGTGAGCGCGGCCTTGCAGTCCATCATGCCCGCGCCGGTCGACTCGCGCAGGTCCTTCACCATCGCTGCGGTGATATTAGCCATCGTTGAACGTCCTTTTGCCTGTCCAAAGCGCGACGCAGCGGATGGCTCGTCGCCGCCCGCTGCCAGGAAAAACCTATCTCAGTCGCGATGGCCGGCGTGAGACGCCGGCCAGAATGGTGTTGTGTCGTCTTACGCGTCGGCGAGCGACTTGGCCTGCGCGACCCAGGCATCGGCCCGGCTCGGGAGACCGACTTCTTCGCCGATCTGGTGCGCGGTGTCGTGGTTGAGCTCGGCGAGCTGCCAGTAGTGGAAGATGCCGAGGTCGTTGAGCTTCTTCTCGATCGCACCGGACACGCCGGTGAGCTTCTTGAGATCATCGGCGGTGCCGCGCGGACCAGGCAGACCCTGGAACGTCGAAGTGGACGCAGCCGGAAGATCTTCCTCGAGCGGAGCCGCCGAGGCGCCGACGTCGATCCCGAGCTCGCCCTGCGCGCGCGAGATGCCGTCGATGGCGGCCCGCGCGATCAGGTCGCAGTACAGCGAAATGGCGCGGCCGGCGTCGTCATTGCCGGGCACGACATAGGTGATGCCCTTCGGATCGCAATTGGTGTCGACAATCGCGGCCACCGGGATCTTGAGGCGCTGGGCCTCCTGGATCGCGATGTCTTCCTTGTTGGTGTCGATCACGAAGATCATGTCGGGCAGACCGCCCATGTCCTTGATGCCGCCGAGCGAGCGGTCGAGCTTGTCGCGCTCGCGCTGCAGGGTCAGCCGCTCCTTCTTGGTGTAGGAGTTGGCTTCGCCCGAGGACAGCACCTCGTCGAGATGACGCAGGCGCTTGATCGAGGCCGAGATCGTCTTCCAGTTGGTCAGCGTGCCGCCGAGCCAGCGCGAATTGACGAAATACTGCGCGCAGCGCTTGGCTGCATCGGCCACGTTGTCCTGCGCCTGGCGCTTGGTGCCGACGAACAGGATGCGGCCGCCCTTGGCGACGGTGTCGCTGACGGCCTGCAGCGCCGTGTGCAGCAGCGGCACGGTCTGGGCGAGATCGATGATGTGGATGTTGTTGCGGGCTCCGAAAATGAAATCGGCCATTTTCGGATTCCAGCGGTGAGACTGGTGACCAAAGTGCACGCCAGCTTCGAGCAGCTGACGCATCGTGAATTCAGGCAGCGCCATTGGATATTCTCCGGTTGATTCCTCCGGAAACGCGTGAGCAAAAACGGGCCGTCAAGGCCCGGCTTGCCACCGGACGCCCTCTAGGAGAGCCAAGTTTCCGTGTGAGATGGCGCGCTATATAGCCGGATTTTGGCGCAACGCAAGGAAAATGGGCTCATTCGGCCTGCAGAAGCTCGACCATCGCCGTCCGGGCCTGCCCCTCCTGCAGCGGAACGAAGTCGACCGGGCCCTTGTTGTCAGCGCCCGACGAGGCCGCGGCCATGACGCCCATGCCGAGCAGGCCGAACGCCATGCCGCCGCCCTGCATGGCCCTGGACCGATCACTGGGCCTGATCGAGAAGAAATAGGTCCGCCCCGGCTCGGTGTTGAAATCGAGCACCGAGTCGCCTGGGAACAGGGTCTGGGTGGCGACGAGGTGGTGCGGACCGGCCGGACGGTCGACGTAGACATAGGTTCCGGGGATCAGGCGACTCAGCGCGACGCCGTCGACCTTGGCGTCGCACGTGGTCCGGTCCAGCCAGGCATCCTTCAAGCTCATGATGATGATGCGGGACTGCCCGGCACGCGGTGCCCCGATCTTCTGTGACACCACAGCGTATTCGGTGCCTTCCTTGCCTGTCAGGCATCCTGATACCAGAAATGCCGCTCCCAATCCCAGCAGCGCTCGCCTGTTCATTGCCCCCTCCCCGTAGAAACCCGGGGTTCGAGGCTATGACGGGAACCAGGGAACTTTCAACCTCCGGGAGCAAAGACAGTGGAACTGTGATCAGCGCTCCACACCGGCCGGGGCCAGCGCGGCGCGGTCGGCATCGAGCTTCGCCCTCAGCCGCGCGGCGTCTTCGAAGAAGGTCTGCTCGTCCTGCACCGGGACCAGGCGCAGGGACGGCGGCATCAGCACGTGGCTGACATTGGGACGGCCGGAATTCGCCAACGCCTCCGACCGCTGCACGGTCTGGATCGCGATCGCGACCACCAGCAAAAGGCCGACCACCAGGCCCTTGGCGAGCATATGGGTGCGTCCGACCTCACGCAGATGCAGCAAGCAGGTCGCGGCGAGAACGATCCACGAAACGACGTAGCCGTAGGTGAAGACAGCGCTCCAGGTCAGGGCGAACGAGGCAATCTGGGCGAACTCGCTGTAGACCCAGAACGCAATCAGACCCGCCTGCGCGATCAGGAGGTGGCGCAGAAAATGCGAGCGGCCGGAAAACAGCCGCGCCAGCAGCGCCCAGACGCCAACCCATGCGACGACCACCCCGATCATCGTGACGGTCGGCACAAGATAATCGGACAGATGCGCCTCGGAGGTCTGCGCAAACCAGGTCATCACCGCGTTGATCGCGAGCAGGACGACACCGAGGGCGATCGCGGCGATGATCGGCAGCGCCCCGCGTTCGGAGCCCGCGAGCCGCTCCGGCTCGACGGCATGGCCGGCGTCGCGGATCCGAAGCAGCGTCTGGCCGATCCGGATCGGCTTGGCGCCGTCGAGGACGAGCTGCGGCTTCCGGCTCTTGCCGCGATCGAGAAAGAGGCCATTGGCGCTGCCGAGATCCTCGGCGACCAGGCGCCCCTCGCCGTCGCGGAAAATTCGCACATGGCGCGCGGCGACATAGGGATCGTCGAGGATGACGTGATTGTCGTAGCCGCGGCCGATGCTGATCTCGGCGGCATCGACGCGGAAGCGGCCGGCGACGTCGCGATGCTTGGAGAGGATCTCGATCCAGATCATCGTGCGACCTGCAGGCGTTCGAGGAAGCTCTTGCCGAGGCGCAAGGCGTCGTCATAGGCGATCGCCTGCAGGTTCAGCCGCGACACCAGCGCCTCGTCGGCATGGTCCTGCGTCACCGCGACCAGCACGACGTCATAGAGGCCGTCGAACTCGCGATAGCCCTGCGCACACCACAGCACGCGTAGCGACGGATGAGCGGCCGCCGGCGTCACGCCGACGAAATCGGCATGGCAATGCTGCGGCGTGTACCATTTGCGAAAAGAACCGCCCTGGGTGAGTCGCGGCTGCGCCAGCTGCGTCAGCACGGTCGCGAACTGGAATTGATTGAGGTCGATCGATTTCGCGTAGGAGTGGCTGACCTCCACCACGCCGGTGTTGAGGTCGGAGGCGACATAGACGCTGGCCTCGGCCTTGCAACTGGTCGAATTGATGCTGGCGCGCGGCTTCGGCGATGCGCTGACATTGGTGCTCGCCCAGCATTCGAACCAGCCCGCGCGCGTCTCCGGCGCCTGATAGGACCCGAACACCCGATCGCGGAAGCCCTCCTCGCCCAGCGACTTGTAGAGCGCTCCACGCCAGCTCGTAAGCTGCGCGATCACGTCCTTGCGCAGATCGGCCGCGGCCGGCCTGGCGTCCTGGCCGCGCGCCAGGAGCGCGGCCGCGAAGCGGGCGGGCACCAGGAAGCTGATGAGCTGGCCGCCGCGGCGCGTGGCGACGTTGATGCCGACCACCTGGCCTTGCGCATTGACCGCGGGCCCGCCGCTCATGCCGGGATTGAGCGCGCCGGTGAAATGGATGTGATCGTTGTAGCTGTGCTCGACGAGACCGTTATACGTTCCCTCGATGATGGTGAAGCCGAGGTCGAGCGGGTTGCCGAGCGAATAGAGCCGCTCGCCTTTCGGCAGGCTGCCGTCGAGCGCGGCCTTGTCGAACGAAAAGAACGGCGCGTTCTGCTTGTCGACGCGAACGAGCGCGAGATCGTTGGGCAGGTCGACAGCGAGCAACGTGACGCCGCCCTGCGTGCCATCGGCTCCCGTATATTCGAGCCGGTACGTCTTCGGCTCGAGTGCTGCATCCGACACAACGTGATAGTTCGTGACCGCGAGCCCGTCGGCGGAGACCAGAAAGCCGGATCCGGTCGAGGTCTGGCGGCCGGCATCGGCCACGAGCGTGCGGATCTGGAGCAGGCGCGGCGGCGCCGAGGCATAGACGGCTTCGGCGCCCGGCAGCGCTTGCGCATCGCTTGGCGATGGCAGGCCGGCGATACCGACGCCGCAAAGCGCGGCCATGATTGAGCTTCGCAAAGACAGCGTGCGCAAGGTCCCGACAAACGCTGATATCACTGATGCCCCCGCAACACGTCGTCGGCCGTCGACGTCCTGCGCCCACGATCGATCAGTCCGGCGGTCCGGCCATATCGAAAACAGGCCGATGTTGCAACCGCGCCGACCTCAGGCCAACGCGCCGCGGCTCAGCAATGCGGGACGTTCGGCGGACATCTCTTGCCCGGCGGCGGGGCCGCCGGACGTGGCGGCGGCGGCGCGGGCCGCGCCATCGGCGGCGGCGCCGGCCGGGCCACGGCGGCCATCGGCGGCGGACTGGGACGCGCCATCTGCGGTGGAGGCGCAGGACGCGCCATCGGTGGCGGAGCGGACGGACGCATGACTTGCGGCGGCGGTGGCGCCGGCCGAGGTGGCGGAGCCGCCCGAACCATCGGTGCAACCGGCGGTCGTGGCGGCGCCGGTGGCGGGCTCAGACGCGCCGTCGCCGGTGGTGGCGGCGGGCGGCGCTGGATCTGCGGTGGCGTCGCCTGCTGAATGCGCGGGCTCACCTCAGGCCCGCGCGGAACGGCTGACGGCATGACCGGACGGGACGGCGTCACCGATGGCCTTGCGGGCTGCGGCACGACTGCGCCCGGCGGCGTGCGGTTCGCGCGCAGATCCTGGCGCGCGGGCGGTGGCAGCGCGGCAGAGGGCGATGCCGGTGCCGGCTGGCGCAGACTAGGAGCCTGAACCGATGGTGGCACCGGCGGACCACCGCGACCGGGCACCGGCAGCGGATTGACATTGGCATGCCCCTGCCCGGGTCCCGTCATGGCCGGCGAGGGTCCGCCCGGCGGAGCGTTGGCCTGAATGGCCGGTGCTGCACCGGGCCGGACCGTGGGATTGGTGAGCGGTCCTCCCGGCGGCGGGACCTTGCCCTGCTGGATCAGCGTGGCGCGCTGCGCGACGGCCGGCGGCAAGGCCGGTGCCACCGCCACGGCCGGCGTCGTCACGGCCGCGGGGCCGGCAGTGATCGGCGCGGCCGGCGGCGCCGGACGATTGATCACGGTGTTGATGACGGTCGGGTTGTGGATGTTCTGGTAGATGATGTTGTTCGGCGGCGGGGCAACGAAAGCCGGCGGCCGGACATAGACCGGGATCGGCACGAACACCGGCCGCGGCAGGATGAACAGGCCGACCGGAGCGAACGGCGGCGGCAGCTCCACGAACTCCGGCAGAGGCGGCGGCAGGATGTAGACCGGCGGCGGGGGCGGCGGCACGAAATCGAATTCGGGATCCGAGAACAGCAGCACCGGACGTTCGACATAGATCACCTCGTCGAGCGGCGGCGGCGGCACGTCATATTCGATCATCGCGAAGGTCGGCGGCGGCGCCGGCTGTGCCGACAACATCGCCAGCCGCCGCCGGGCGTCCTCGGCATGCGCGCCATAGGGATAGCGCTTCAGGTAGGACCAATAGGCCTCCGGGCTGTCGGTGCGAAACGTCCGTCGCCAGGTCAGCGCCTCGCGGCGAGCGGCGACGAGGGCGCGCACGCGCCGCGCCAGCGGGTCGCTCGGATAGGCGGCGATGAAATCCTCATAGCCCTGCAGCGTGTCGCGCTCCAGCGCCGCGGCATAGGCCTCCTGCACCGGCAGCTCGCGGATCGGGCGCGAGCGCAGCGCCGCGGTCTGCTCCGGCGAATCCGGCGTGGCGGGCGCGTCCGGCGCCCGCTCGAAGAAGGTGAAGGCGGCCTGGATCTTCTGCGCATCCCACGGCACCTGCGCGCCCTTGGTCTCCTCGTTGACGCGCAGCCGCAGCCGGTCGAACACCTCCGGCAGCGACAGGCCGCCGGTGCGGATCATCTCCGCGAGCGAGCGCGCGTAGACGCCGTAGGCGCCGGTCTCGTTCGGCGCGATCGTGCCCGGCGCCGCATTGAAGGCGATCAGCATGTTGGCATCGGGCTCAACCAGCGCCAGGCCGCCGGCGATCGCCGGACCGCTGGCGATGAAGGGCTGCTGGCGGGCGGCATCGAGCACCACGACGCTGGCCTTCACCGGCGTCGCCGCAAGCTGGCGGATGTAGTCGCTGAGGCGCAGGCCTTCGGTCGGAATGTCGACGTCGCTGCCGATGTTGGCGTCGACGGGAAGAAAATAGTTCTCGCCGGCGAGCTGCATGCCGTAGCCGGCCAGATAGACCATCGCGACGGTGTTGGTGTCGGCTGACTGGGCCTTGTGAATGAAATCGCGAAAGCTCTTGCGCAGCGTGTCGGCATCGAGATCGCGCGCGCCGACCACATCGAAGCCCGCGGCCTGCAGCGTCTGCGCGATCAGGCCGGCGTCGTTGGCCGCCGTCGCCAGCGGGCCCTTGGCATAGGCCCCGTTGCCGATCACCAGAGCGATACGCTTTTCGGCGCCGGGCTGCTGCGCTGCGGCAAGCCGCGGCAAGGCCGCCAAGGCGAGCAGGCAGAGCGAGACACTCAGGACGATCTTCGCGGTGATCTTGGTCAAGCGCATGGTTCAAGCCCCTTCGAGGCACCCGCCGCGGATTCAGCGGGAGAATGGCTGAACCGCGGTTGAACGGAGGCATGTCCGTACAGCCCACGCGCAGCTTTTTTGTTCCTCGTCCCCCCGTTCGACCAGCAAGATCGCCGAACGCAGCCGCTCCAGCGGAACGATCGCCTCGATTACAGCTGCTGCACGTCGACCACGCCGGTCACCGCCTTGATGGCACCTGCGATTTGTGGCGAAACCTTGAAGCGCCCCGGCAGTTTCATCTCGACCTCGGTTTCGAGGTCCAGCATCATGACCAGCGACACCTCGCCTTCGCCTGCTGCGGTGCGGGGCGCCAACGGCGGCGCGGCGCTCTTGGCGATCGCCCCGTTGCCATTGACCGCGGCACCTTCCGGCCCCTGCAGGCGCTTGACGATGGAATCGAGCGGCTTGGTGTCGCGCAGGAAGATGCGCAATCCGCGCTGCGTCTTGGCGGCGGCATCATCGAGCGGCTCGGCATGCAGCACCCGCGCGCGGACATCCTCGCCCTGCAGCTCGGCGCCGAGCTGCAGCAGCACCGCCGCGCCCGGCTCGAGCACGTCGCGATATTGTGCGAGGCCCTCAGAGAACAGCACGGCCTCGAAATGGCCGGTCGGATCCGACAGACCCATGATGCCCATCTTGTTGCCGGTCTTGGTGCGCCGCTCCATGCGCGACACCACGGTGGCGGCAACCTTGCCCGCGGTCGCGCCGGTCTTCACCGCACGCGAAAACTCGGCCCAGCTCTGCACGCGCAGGCGCTTCAGCGCCGCCGCGTAGTCGTCGAGCGGATGGCCCGACAGGAAGAAGCCGATCGCATCATATTCGCGCCGCAGACGCTCGGCCGGCAGCCAGTTCTCGATGTTCGGCAGGATGATCGCGGGCGCATCGGCGGCGTTGCCGAACATGTCGTTCTGGCCGGAGGTGGCGGCCTCGTGCGCGCGCTGGCAGGCGGCGACGATCGCGTCCGCGCCGGCGAACACCCGCGCGCGGTTCTTGTCGAGCACGTCGAACGCACCGGCCGCCGCCAACGTCTCGATGATGCGCTTGTTGATCGCGCGCGGATTGACGCGAGAGGCGAAGTCGGCGAGCGAGGTGAACGGGCCGCCCTTGTTGCGGGCCTCGACGATCATCTCGATCGCCTGCGGGCCGACGCCCTTCAACGCCGCGAGCGCGTAGAAGATGGTGTTGCCGCTGACCTCGAAGGTCGGCCCCGAGCGGTTGATCGACGGCGGCTCGACCTTGATGCCGAGGCGCTGCGCCTCGGCACGAAATTCCGAGAGCTTGTCGGTGTTGTTGAGATCGAGCGTCATCGACGCCGCGATGAACTCCACCGGATAATGCGCCTTCATGTAGGCGGTGTGGTAGGACACCAGCGCATAGGCGGCCGCGTGCGACTTGTTGAAGCCGTAGTCGGCGAATTTGGCGAGCAGGTCGAAGATCGTGTCGGCCTGGTCCTTCGGCACGCCGTTCTTGACGGCGCCTTCGACGAAGCGGACGCGCTGCTTGTCCATCTCGGCGCGGATCTTCTTGCCCATGGCGCGCCGCAGGAGATCGGCTTCGCCGAGCGAATAGCCGGACATCTGCTGCGCGACCTGCATCACCTGCTCCTGGTAGATGATGACGCCGAAGGTCTCCTTCAGGATCGGCTCCAGGATCGGGTGCAGATATTCCGGCTCCTCCTCGCCGTGCTTGCGGGCGCAGTAGGTCGGAATGTTGGCCATCGGACCGGGACGATACAGCGCCACCAGCGCGATGATGTCCTCGAAGCGGTCCGGGCGCATGTCGATCAGCGCCCGCCGCATGCCCTGGCTTTCAACCTGGAACACGCCGACCACGTCGCCCCGCGCCAGCATCTGATAGCTCGGCGCGTCGTCGATCGGCAGGGTCGCGAGATCGACGTGGACGTCGCGCTGCTTCAGAAGCTTCACGGCGACGTCGAGCACGGTCAGCGTCTTCAGGCCGAGGAAGTCGAACTTGACGAGGCCGGCGGGCTCGACCCACTTCATGTTGAACTGGGTGACCGGCATGTCCGATTTTGGATCGCGATACATCGGCACCAGCTCGCTCAGCGGCCGGTCGCCGATGACGATGCCGGCGGCGTGGGTCGAGGCATGCCGCGTCAGGCCTTCGAGGCGCATCGCGATGTCGAAGGCGCGCGCCACCACCGGGTCCTCGTCGCGGAAGGCCTGCAGCTTCGGCTCGCCCTCGATCGCGGCGGCGAGCGTCACCGGCGCGGCCGGATTCTGCGGCACCAGCTTGGTGAGCTTGTCGACCTGCCCGTAGGGCATCTGCAGCACGCGGCCGACGTCGCGCAGCACGCCGCGCGCCTGCAGCGTGCCGAAGGTGATGATCTGCGCCACCTGGTCGCGGCCGTAGCGCTGCTGCACGTAGGAGATCACCTCGCCGCGGCGGTCCTGGCAGAAGTCGATGTCGAAGTCCGGCATCGAGACGCGCTCGGGATTGAGGAAGCGCTCGAACAGCAGCGCGAACCGCATCGGGTCGAGGTCGGTGATGGTCAAGACCCAGGCGACCAGCGAGCCTGCACCGGAGCCGCGCCCCGGTCCCACCGGGATGCCGTGCGCCTTGGCCCATTTGATGAAGTCCGACACGATCAGGAAGTAGCCCGCGTACTTCATGCGCATGATGACGTCGAGCTCAAAGGCGAGCCGCTTCTGATAGTCCTCCTCGGTCATGCCCGGCGCCATGCCGTGCACCTTGAGGCGCCGCTCCAGACCCTCCTCCGCCTGTCGCTTCAGCTCGGCGGCCTCGGCGCTGGCGGCGTCCACGGCATCGCTGCCGGTGCCGGCGCCG
This sequence comes from Bradyrhizobium sp. SZCCHNR1017, assembly GCF_032381375.1. Taxonomy (NCBI): domain Bacteria; kingdom Pseudomonadati; phylum Pseudomonadota; class Alphaproteobacteria; order Hyphomicrobiales; family Nitrobacteraceae; genus Bradyrhizobium; species Bradyrhizobium sp. SZCCHNR1017. Next base: position 892,887 of record NZ_JAUHIR010000001.1, read on the forward strand.
ACCGTGAAGAACGGCAGGATCGGCTTGCGCGTCCGCGGCCGGTACGAACAGCGCTCGGCGATCTCGACCGTCGAGGCCAAGGCCTCCGGAAGGTCGGCGAACAGCACCGCCATCTCGGCACGGGTCTTGAAGCGGTGATCCGGCGTCAGCTGCACGCGCTCGGTGTCGGCGATCAGATGGCCGCCGGCGATGCACAGCAGCGCATCATGCGCCTCGTAGTCGTCGGCGGTCGCGAAATACGGCTCGTTGGTCGCGACCAGCGGCAGGCCCTTGCCATAGGCGATATCGATCAGGCCGCCTTCGACGCGGCGCTCGCGGTCGACGCCGTGGCGCTGCAGCTCGATGTAGAGGCGGTCGCCGAACAGGCTTGCCAGCCGCTCGCAGCGCTGCGTCGCAAGTGCCGCCATGTCGTGCTGGATCGCGAGCGAGATCGGCCCATCGGGCCCGCCCGTGAGCGCGATCAGACCATCGACACCCTCGTTCAGCCACTCGAACTTGATGTGCGGCGCCTGGTGCGTCGGCGTCTCCAGGAAGGCGCGCGAGTTCAGCCGCATCAGGTGGCGGTAGCCCTCCTCGCGTGCGGCGAGCAGGACGATTCGCGAGGGCTGCGCGACCGCGCCGGCATTGCGGGCATTCGGGTCCATGTCGCCGAAATCGATGGCGAGCTCGCAGCCGGCAATCGGCTGGATGCCATAGCTCGCCATCTTGTCGGAGAATTCGAGCGCACCGAACATGTTGTCGGTGTCGGTCAGCGCCAGCGCCGGCTGGCGGTCGGCCTTGGCGAGTTCGCCGAGCTTGCCGATCTTGATCGAGCCCTTCAGCAGCGAATAGGCGGAATGGACGTGGAGATGGACGAATCCGGCGCTGGACATGCTCGCCTTGCAGCTTCCCTGGGGCTTGTTCCGAGATCACGGTGCGGGGCCAAGCCTTGGGCTTGGCTCGAAGTCATGAACCGCCATGCCCCCGACCCCGACCGACTCGCTCCGCATCATATCGGACGACCTCCGGCGAGTCCGGCGCCCTCGCCTGCCTTGTCCCCAGCCGCTGCGCTCGGAAAACTAAAGCTGTGGAATGATTTGCGCCCAGAGCGCGATCATGCCGACGAACAGCGTGATCGACGCCAGCGCGGCGGCTTCTTGAACGAAAACCTTCAGCATCGGGACCTCCCTGAGTCAGAACATATGAAGAACAATGTTCCTTTTCTGTTCTCAGGTCAAGCGCGCTGATCGGCTCATCGCCGCGCCGGCACAGCAAATGGTTAACCCGCCTCCGCAAACAAAAAGCCCCGGCGCGAACGCCGGGGCTTTCCAATCCGCCGATCGAGCGAGGATCGACTCAGTACCGCGTCGCGACCGGGCCGCCGAAGCGGTAGTTCAGGCGGGCGGTGAACAGATCGACGTCCTGCTTGATGCTGTCGGAGCCGAGCGCGCCGAAGCTGACGGTCTGGCGGTCCATGAACAGATGGTCGTACTCGACGCCCAGCGACCAGTTCGGCGCAAAGCCGTATTCGACGCCGGCACCGACCACGCCGCCCCAGCGCGTGTCGTCGTTGGAGGCGAGGAACGCGCCGGTCGCCGCATTGGTGATCGTGTACTTGTTGCTGGTCACGGCCGCGCCGCCCTTGGCGTAGAGCAGCACGTTGTTGATGGCGTAGCCGACCTGGCCGGTGAACAGGCCGAACGCATCGGTCTTGGTGCGGTTACGCGTTCCGAACAGCGCGCTCTGATTGTCGCCGGTGAGGTCGGCCCAGTTGCCCTGCGCCTCGACGCCGAACACGATCTGGCCCATCTGCCAGCGATAGCCGACCTGGCCACCGACGGTGCCGCCGGATGCATCATGCGAACCCTCGCGGCCGCCGCCGACCAGATCCCAGGTGTTCTCGCTCCAGCCGCCGCCACCGTTCACGCCGATGTAGAAGCCGCTCCAGTCATAGATCGCAGCCATCACAGGCGGCGGTGCCTTCGTGTAGGGACGCGCAGCGAGATCCGCGGCAAGCGCCGGCGAGGCCAGCACCACGAGCGCCGTCGTCGTCAACAGAAGTTTCTTCATCACAGGTCCAGTCTCGTCTCATTTGGCCCCCAGGCCAGCCGCACCTCTTACCGATCTGCGCCACAATTGCTGTAGCCGCTCGGTCACAGCTCGCTGCTGAAAGGCCAAGAGACATGTTAGGAAATTAATCTTTAATCACAGTGTGTTGATGGAACTTTCCAGCTTGCAATCGAGGGCCGACCGACTACACACGCGTGAGGGCCGTCGCGCCGGTGCTTCGCCATGAAGCGCGCGCGTTCTGGTCATCAAGGGATGAAGGGAGATCGTTGATGCGTGAGGTTTTATTTGCGGCCCTGGCTGCAGCCGGCCTCGTGGTCGCAACCCATGCGCCGGCTCACGCCGTCGGTGTCAGGCATGCGTTCTGTCTGCAGGGTGATGAGTTTCCGGGCTTGAGCCACTGCACCTTCGACACTTACGCGCAATGCCAGGCGACGGCGTCGGGACGCCTGCTGAACTGCATCGCGAACCCCTATTTCGCCGGTGTGAGCAATGACCCGCGCGCGACACCCTATCCGTATCCGCACAGGCAGCGGATCAGGCCGCGTCCGCCGGCGCCGAATCCCTACGCGCCGTTCCCCAACCCGTTCGTGTTCGAAGAGGACTGACCCGTCCCCGCCTTCGACGCAGCGAGCTGCCGTCTCAGGCCATACCATCGAAGGTTCGTCGAAGCCGCGGCTTCGACGAACCGGAGCAATCGAGGGTGACGTTGCGTCAGCGCATCATCCCGAAACCCGGACCGAACTTGTAGTTCAGCTTCACGAGCCCGATGTCGACATCCTGCTTGATGCGATGAGTCATCGCGGGCGCGCCGGCCGCGGCGACGAAGTTCAGGTTCTTGTTGCCCAGGAAGATGTGGTCGTACTCGACGCCGACCGACCAGTTCGGCGCAAAGCCATATTCGAGGCCGGCACCGATCGTACCGCCCCAACGCGTCGTGTTGGCGCGATCGAGCATCACGTTGGTGCCCGTGGTGAAGGTGTCGTAGCGATCGCCGACGACCGCGGCACCGCCTTTGATATAGCCGAGAATGTTGTCGAAGGCATAGCCGACCTGGCCGGTGAACAGGCCGAAGCCGTTGGTGCGTGAACGGTCGCTGACATTGGGAAGAATCAGGTTGCGATTCGTGCCTTTGAAGTTCGCCCAGTCGCCCTGCGCCTCGACGCCGAACACCCAGTTGGCCATCTGATAGCGGTAGCCGACCTGGCCGCCGACGGCCGCGCCGCCGCCGCCCGAGCAGCCTTCGCGGTTGGCTGCCGGGTTCACCGCCACACCGGCGTTCGAAACCAGATTCCAGCAATCCCGGCTGGAACCTCCGCCGGCGTTGAAGCCGACATAGAAGCCGCTCCAGTCATACACCGTCGCCACGACGGCGGGCGGCGCCTTGGTGTACGGCCCCTTCTTCATTGGAAGATCAGCTGCGAATGCAGACGTCGCCGCGGCGATTGCGCCGAGCCCCACCGTTGCGCCGAAAAGCGTCTTCATCATCGAACTCCGTAGCTTCTGTCCCAAAGTCCCCAGGCCCCCTGGTTCCGTGCGAAAAACATGCAGCGCGACGAAGCGACTATGCCACCCGCATTCGCTCCGCCGACATCAACCGATGTGCAGATCAGAACCATTCTTTCCGGCTTTTATGGGATTGGGCGCAAAGGCCTGTTTTTCAAGGCTTTGCCCGCAACATGAACAAACAACTAATAAGATGTAAGGAGGAGTCGTGGCCGGCGTCCATCCATGGCCACAATGCGAGCGACGGCAAAATCGTGATCGGGAAACTCTCGGTCACGGAACGACCCCTGTCACGTCTCAGTCGTGAATTCTTCAGGGCAGCACGACGAGTCTTGCGAATGCGTAGCATCATCATGCGCAAAGCGGACGAATGTGTGGTGCTTCCCGGCCGACGCGGAATGCACGCTCGTCCGGGGCGGCATCGTCATGACGTGTAGTAGATCGCCAACTTCAGCGCGGGATCGTCGTTGGACTGGAAGGTCGCGTATCGCAGCCTCACGCGGCCCTTCTTCGGATGCTCGAGCAGCTTCTCGCCCGCAGCAAGCGCATTGACGTCGTGCGCCGCCCACAAGCCATCGAACTCGCGGCTGCCACGCCGCAGCCGCGCGATCAGATCGACGAAGGCGGGATCGCCCGCCCACAGATCATAGGTCGCGCGAAACTGCGCGACCATGCGTTGCGCCAGCTCCTTCCATTGCGCGCCGAACAGCCGGCGCACGCCGGGCTTGCACAGCATCAGCACCAACGTGTTGCGCTCATCGTCGGCGAGTTGCGAGAAGCCGAAGATCTCGTCCGCCGCGGCATTCCAGGCCAGCACGTCCCATCGCCGTCCGGAGATGTAGGCCGGCTGGTTCAGACTCTGCACGAGTTCGCGCAGTCGGGGCGGCACCTGCTCGCGCACGAACGGCTTGCGCGCAGGATCGCGCACCAGCGCCTTGAGATGAGCATGCTCGGTCCGGCTCAGGCGCAGGGCGCGCGCCAGCGCATCGATGGTGGATGAGGACGGCTTCACCGCACGGCCCTGCTCGATTCGGATGTACCAGTCGACGCCGATGCCAGCGAGCTCGGCCACTTCCTCCCGCCGCAGCCCGGCGGTCCGTCGCCGCCGCCCGGCCGCGAGGCCGACCGCTTGCGGCGTCAGCTTCTCGCGCCGCGAGCGCAGGAAGTTTCCGAGTTCGGCATGTCTTGGATCACTCATCTCCGAGATCACTCATGGTTCGCCCCCGATGGCGGTGCGCCCAGCCTGGGCTTCTTCAATCCTAGGATAATACCAGGCCTTCTTGCGCGTAGGATAGACCGGCAGACTGGTGCCTCGCCATCGCGAAAATGGAGAAGATCATGAAGGCCGCAGTGCTCAAACGATTTGGATCGCCGCTCGAGATCGAGCATGTCGAAGACCCCGTGCTCGGCACCGGCGAGGTGATCGTCGACATCGCCGCAGCCGGCGTGCTGTCCTATGCGAATGAAGTGTTCAGCGGAGAACGCAAATATCTGCTGGAACTGCCGGTCATCCCGGGAACGAGCGGCATCGGCAGGGTCAGCGCGCTCGGCCCCGATGCCACGCATCTTGCGATTGGCGACTGGGTGTTCTGCGATCCGACGGTGCGCTCACGTGACAATGCGCTCGCCCCCGACATAACCCTGCAAGGCCTGAGCGCGCGCGGACCGGGCGGGCTCAAGCTACAACGGCATTTCCGGCACGGCTCGTTCGCCGAGCGCATGCGGCTGCCAACGGAGAACGCCAAGCCCATCGGTGTCATCGATGCCCGCGACGCGGCGCGGTGGTGCGCGCTCGGCACCCTGCTCGTGCCCTATGGCGGCTTTCTTGCCGCCAATCTGCAGGCGGGCGAGACCGTGCTGGTCAGCGGCGCCACCGGCAGGTTCGGCAGCGCCGCAGTCGCGGTGGCGCTCGCCATGGGCGCCGCTGCGGTCGTGGCGCCCGGTCGCAACGAGGCCATGCTGGCCGAGCTCCAGCGCCGGTTCGGCGCACGCATCCATCCAGTCAGGCTGTCGGGCCATGAAAGCGAGGACACCGAGCGCATGAAGCGCGCCGCGCCCGGCCCGATCGACTGCGTGCTCGACATCATGCCGCCCTCGGTCACGACCAATGTCGTGCGGACCGCCGTGATGACCGTACGTCCCTATGGGCGCGTGGTGTTGATGGGCGGAGTCGGCATGCTCGGCGGCCCCGGGCTCGAGCTGCCCTATCCCTGGATCATGCGCGACTGCATCACCATCCGCGGCGTTTGGATGTGCCCGCCGACAGCGACAGTGAAGATGGTGGGACTGATCAGGGCCGGACTGCTCGACCTCGCGCAGTTCGAGCCGACCTGTTTCGACCTCGATCATGCCAACGACGCGGTCGCCCATGCCGCCGCCCATCGCGAGCCGTTCAAGATGACGGTGATCAGGCCCTGACTGCGGCCGGACTCAGTCGAGCTCGACGACCTTGCCGCCGACGATGGAGACGCGCCGGTCCATGCGGCCGGCCAGCTCCATGTTGTGGGTCGCGATCAGCATCGCGACCCGCGTGGCCTTCACGAGCTGCATCAGCGCGTGAAAGACGTGATCGGCGGTGCCAGGATCGAGATTGCCGGTCGGCTCGTCCGCCAGCAGCGCACGCGGCGCATTGGCGACCGCACGCGCGATCGCGACGCGTTGCTGCTCGCCGCCGGAGAGCTCGGCCGGGCGGTGCTTGATGCGCTCGCCGAGCCCGAGATAAGCCAGGATCTCGGTCGCCCGCTTCACCGTCTCGGACCGTTTCAAGCCGCGAATCATTTGCGGCAGCATCACGTTCTCCAGCGCCGTGAACTCCGGCAGCAGCCGGTGCGACTGGTAGACGAAACCGATGTCGGTCCTGCGCATCTGGGTGCGCTCGATGTCGGTCAACTGCGACGTCGGCACGCCCCCGACATAGACCTCGCCCTCATCGGGACTCTCCAGGAGACCCGCGATGTGCAGCAATGTCGACTTGCCCGAGCCCGACGGCGCCACCAGCGCCACCGACTGACCGGCCCACAGCGCCAGCTTGGCGCCGTCCAGAATGGTCAGCTGCTGCTCACCCTGCATGTACCGCCGCTTGATCTCGTGGAGATAAACGACCGGCACATCCTCGGCCCCCTGCTCGTCCATCAGCGCCTCACTCGTAGCGAAGCGCTTCGACCGGGTCTAATCGGGCCGCGCGCCAGGATGGATACAGCGTAGCCAGGAAAGACAGGGTCAAGGCCATGATCAGAACGGCCGCAGTCTCGCCGGCATCGATCTCAGCCGGCAGCTTCGACAGGAAATAGAGTTCATTGGGAAACAGATCGGTGCTCGTCAGCCAGGACAAAAACTTCCTGATCGAATCGATGTTCATCGAGATCAGGAGGCCGACGACGAATCCGGTGAGCGTGCCGACCACCCCGATCGAGGCGCCGGTGATCAGGAATATCCGCATGATCGCCCCCTGCGAAGCCCCCATGGTCCGCAGCACGGCGATGTCCTGGCCCTTGTCCTTGACCAGCATGATCAGTCCCGAAACGATGTTGAGCGCGGCGACCAGCACGATCAAGGTCAGGATCAGGAACATCACGTTACGCTCGACCTGCAGCGCATTGAAGAAGGTCGAGTTACGCTGGCGCCAGTCGACGAGAAAGATCGGGCGGCCGGCTGCCTCGGTGACCGTCTTGCGAAACTCCTCCACCTTGTCGGGATTGCTGGTGAAGATCTCGATCGCAGTGACGTCGTTGTTGCGGTTGAAATAGGCCTGCGCCTCGGCCAGCGGCATGAAGACGAAGCTGGCGTCGTATTCCGACATGCCGATCTCGAACACCGCCGCGATCTTGTAGGGCTTGATGCGCGGCGTGGTGCCCATCGGCGTCACGGCGCCCTTCGGGGCGACCAGGGTGATGCTGTCGCCGGCATGCAGCGACAATTGGTCCGCGAGCCGGCGGCCGATCGCGACGCCCTGGCCTTCGTCGAAACCTTCCAGCGAGCCCTGCTTGATGTTCTTGGCGATCGACGTCAGGTTCGTGAGGTCCTGCGCGCGAATGCCGCGGATGAACACGCCTGACGCATTGAATGGCGACGAGCCCAGACCCTGTCCGTCAACCACCGGCGCGGCAAGTCGGATGCCCTGCACCTGCGCGATCCGCTCCGAGACGTCCTTCCAGTCGGTGAGCGGCGACTCCAGCGGCTGCACCAGCAGATGCCCGTTCAGACCGAGGATCTTGTCGAGCAGCTCCTTGCGGAAGCCATTCATCACCGCCATCACGATGATCAGGGTGGCAACGCCGAGCATGATGCCGAGGAAGGAGAACCCCGCGATGACGGAGATGAACCCCTCCCGGCGGCGCGCACGCAAATAGCGCCCCGACAGCATCCACTCGAAGGGAGCGAAGGGGGTGGTGGTCTGCACCGGTTCGGTCATGGCGTCATCCATTGTGCGATCATCCCATGATTCGGGCCGAATGTGGCCGGATTGGCCTGAAGGGACGGGCAGCCCCGGTGGATAATCCGATGATCGAACGCGCGTCTCAGCCAGCCAATGTCCCGCCGCCGAGCCGTGCCACGACGTCCGAGGGGGACATCATCTGGCGGGCGCCGTCGCTGCGGGTCTTCACCTCGACCTTGCCTTCGGCGAGGCTCTTGGGGCCGACCATGATCTGCCAGGGGATGCCGATGAGGTCCGCCGTGGCGAACTTGCCGCCGGCGCGCTGCTCGGTGTCGTCGTAAAGCACGTCGACCCCCTTGGCGAGGAGATCGCGGTAGAGCTGCTCGCAGGCGACATCGGTGTCGGAACCGCCCTGCTTCAGGTTGAGGATGACGGCACGGAACGGGGCGACCTCCTCCGGCCATTTGATGCCGGCCTCGTCGTGACAGGCCTCGATGATCGCACCAGCCAGCCGCGACACGCCGACGCCATAGGAGCCGCCATGGATGGTGACCTCCGCCCCATCGGGGCCGGCGACCAGCGCCTTCATCGGCTCGGAATATTTGGTGCCGAAATAGAAGATCTGGCCGACCTCGATGCCGCGGGTATGGACCCGCCGCTCGGCCGGCACCTCGGCCTCGAACCGGGCCGCGTCATGGACGTCCTCGGTCGCCGCGTAGAGCGACGTCCATTGCTTGATGATCGGGGTCAGGTCGCCGTCATAGTCGACGGACGCCGGCGGGATCGGCAGATCGAGCACGTCGCGGTCGCAGTAGACGCCGGATTCACCGGTCTCCGCGAGCACGATGAATTCGTGGCTGAGATCGCCGCCGATCGGACCGGTCTCGGCGCGCATCGGGATGCCCTTCAGGCCCATGCGCGCGAAGGTGCGCAAGTAGGCGACGAACATCTTGTTGTAGGCACGCCGCGCGCCAGCTTCGTCGAGATCGAACGAATAGGCGTCCTTCATCAGGAATTCGCGGCCGCGCATCACGCCGAAGCGGGGACGCTGCTCGTCGCGGAATTTCCATTGGATATGATAGAGATTGAGCGGCAGGTTGCGGTAGGACTTCACATAGGCACGGAAGATCTCCGTGATCATTTCCTCGTTGGTCGGCCCGTACAGCAACTCACGCTTGTGGCGGTCGCTGATACGCAGCATCTCCGGGCCATAGGCATCGTAGCGGCCGCTCTCGCGCCAGAGGTCGGCGAGCTGCAGGGTCGGCATCAACAGCTCCAGCGCACCGGCGCGGTTCTGCTCCTCGCGCACGATCTGCTCGATCTTCTTCAGCACCTTGAAGCCCAGCGGCAGCCAGGCATAGATGCCGGCCGCCTCCTGCCGCAGCATGCCGGCGCGCAGCATCAACCGGTGCGAGACGATCTCGGCTTCCTTCGGATTTTCTTTCAGAATGGGCAGGAAAAACCGCGACAGACGCATGGGCGAGGCCTTCGAGATTCGGTTCGGGCTGGCGCAGTCAAACCGGATCAGGCGGCAAAACACAAGGCTGGGTTTGAAAAAAGGCGGCTAAGCCGCCGGATTCCCAATCAATTTACCGGTTCCGCTGAAGTGGAGGATGAACGGCGCACGTCGCCGTGATGAGGCTCGCGCAGGGCGACCGAGCAAGATCCCCGCGCCCCGGCCGTCTTAGTGCCCCCGCCCCTGCTCCGAGGACCATTTGTCGAGATCGCCGATCTCGGCGCTGCCTTCGATGGTCGAGACCGCGCCCTCGCGGGTCACGAGTATCGTGCGCGGGATATCACCCTGCCAGGACGGATCGATCTCGAACCGGAGACGCTCGACATATCCGTCGTTGAAGATGAAGTTCTCCGCCGTGGTGAGTCCGGCCTTGTCCAGCATGGCCTGGGTCGCAGCGTTCAGGTTCGGCACCAAATCGGCGCTGACGGTGACCACGTCGATCTCGGGATGATCGGACATGAACTTGCCGAGCTGCGGCAGCTCGATCTTGCAGGGGCCGCAGGTGACGCCCCAGAAATGGATCAGCGTCGGACGACCCGCATGGGCCCGCAGCACCTCGCGCCAGGTGCCGCGCTCGAACGGCTTGAGCGATGGCGGTGCTGCGGTGCTCGACGCCGTCAAGGCGACGAGGCCAAAGATCGCAAGGGCGGCGAATGGGCGTTTCATGACTCATCTCCGATCGGCTGCAACCGATAGCCATCCGACTTGGTCATCCAGGACAGGAAGATCTGCCTGCCATGGGCGACCAGCAGCGGGTGATCCGACGCATTGTCCGTGCTGGCAAGGGCGCGCGGCTTCGACCACGTCTCGCCATCGTCCCGCGATTGCATTCCCATCACCGTGGTGCGCTCGCCGTCGAACTCCTTCCACACCAGCGTCGTGCTGTCCTGGGTCGCGAGCACATAGGGCCGCGTCGGATTGCGGTCGGCTTGGCCGATCGCCATGGGTTCCGAGAACGTCCGGCCACCGTCGCGCGAATGCGCGTAGAACAGCCCTTTGCGAACCTTGCCGCTTGTGAACCAGGCGACATGATACGTGCCCGCCGGCGACACGGTCAGGCTCGGCCCCTGATGCGGGCAGGCCTTGATCTGCCAATCATCGGTGCTGACCCGGTGGACCTCGCCGGGGGTGCCGAGGTCGCTGAACGTGACCACCGCATGGTCGCGCACGCTGCCTTCGAAGATGTTGCGGAACATCACCACCGGACGTCCCGGCCCCGCGAAGGCAACGCCGAGCCGGCAACATTCGCAGGTGTTGTCCTGGGCCAGCGTCGCTTCGGCATAGGTGGCGCCGCCATCGCGCGATGATGAGAAGAACAATCCCGCGCCCTCGTAGGCGCGCCCGGCGGCCTTCGCCGGCACCCGGTTGCGCTTGTCGAGCCACGCCACGAAGACGGTGCCGTCCTGGTCCAGCGCCAGCGCCTCGAAGCGCTGGCTTTCGTTGTTCGGCGTGATGGGACGGAGTGCCGCGAAGCTTTTGCCGCCATCCTCCGACCGGGAGTACAGCACCTGCCCGTTGAACGCCTGGTCGCGGAAGATCGAGAACGCCACCGCTATGACGCCTTTGCCGTCGACCACCAGCTTCGGACGGGCATCGGGCCCCCAGTCGAGATTGAGCTGCTGCTCGGTGACCGGTACGGCGGCGTAATACGTTTTCCCGCCGTCGGTCGAGCTCGCCACCGACACCCGGCCTCCGGCCATCCAGACGAGCCAGAGCTTGCCGTCTTCAGCGAAGAACGGCGTCACTTTGGTGGCGCATCGGAGCTCGGTGCCCTCGCATGCCGCGTCCGATCCGTGCTGATGTGCCATCTGGGCCTGTACGGACAGCGGCCACATCAGGGCCATGGCGAGTCCGACGACGCAGCCTCGAAGCGATGGCGTCCTTGTCATGCTGTGCCTCATCGGAATGCCACCTTCATGCCAGCGACGAAGGCGCGCGGTGAGCCGGCATAGATCGAGCCAGTGGTATTGGCCAGAACGCTGGCGGGATTTTGAACGCCTGCAGACGTGACCGAGTTCGCGATATTGTTGGCCGACGCAATATAGGTGCGGTCGAACACGTTCCTGACCTCGAAGAAGACGTTGAGCGACTTGAAGGCCTCGGACGCAAGCTCGGTCCTGTAATGGACGTTCAGGTTGACCAGCTCGTAGCCGGGCGCCCTGAGCAGGTTCGCGTTGTCCATATAGAAGGAATCCTTCCATTGGACCTCGACGAAGGCACCCAGCCCTGCAAGCCTTCCGCTGGCGTGATCATACCCCAGCCGGGCCGTCAGCTCGTTCGGGGAAATCCCTGGAATCTTGTTGCCGGCGCGGTTGAAGCGGAAGACCGTGCCGTTTGTCAGGTTCTCCGTATAGTCGGTGTAGATCTCGTCGAGATAGGTGTAGGCGGCCGTGAAGCGCCAGCCGGGCAGGAATTTCCAGTCGGCGGCCAGCTCGACGCCGCGATGCTCCGAGCGCGGGGCATTGAACGCATAGGTCACGCCGACAACCGGCGTTGCCTGGTTGACGATCTCGTTGCGGAAGAATTCGTAGAAGCCGGTTGCGCTCAGGGTGACCGACTTGTTGGGAGTCCAGTCAAAGCCCAAATCGTAGCCGAGATTGCTTTGCGAGGCGAGATTGGTGTTGTTTCCGGCTGTGCCGCTCGGGAGCACAAACAGGTTCGAGACCTGCGGCGTGCCATATCCCGATGCGACGCGCGCCCGCACCAGCCAGTCGCTGTTCACCTTGTAGAGCAGCGCAAACTCGGGCGCGAGATTGTCGAACTGCCGGTCCGCGGTCGTGAGCGTCGTCCCGGTCCCCCCTGCCGTGTTCACGCCGCGAAGGTGGGTGCGCTCCCAGCCGAGACCGGCCACCGCGGTCAAGGCCGACGTCAGCTTGAGCTCCTCGCGCGCCCGCACGCCGAAATTCGTCGTCTCGCTCAGAAGGTTGGTCGACAAGCGGCCGAGCGTGCCGTTGCCGCCCGGCATGACGTTGAACGTGTCTCCGGACGCGGTGAGCGTATTGTAGAAGGCGCCGAAGAAGCTGGTCGATTCCAGGCCGAAGATCTCGCCCCGCCGGGTGATGTCGCTCATGTAGTTGTAGGACGGATAGTCGCCGACCGCGCTGGTCGACCCGGTCGGCTGGCTGATGTTGCGGTCATCGAACACGAACTGATTGCGCCAGGTCGTGTCGTTGTCGAAATCGTGCTCCCAGCGCCCGCCGACGATGGTGCGGCGGTCGTTGCGGCCGAGCCCGGCCTGCAGCGCCGTCTCTTTGTCCGTTCCAGCCGAGTTGTTGAACCCGTTGTTGAACAACGTGACGCTGCCGCAGCCCGCGGCAGCTGTCGTCCATGTCGCGCAGCCCTGCTGATAGGGATTCTGATAGTACTGATTCAGCGACGACCGGATCGGCAGCCGCGTGAACAGGTCGTTGTTGATGATCTTGACGGTGAAGCGGTCGTCGGGCGTCGCCTTGTAGGTGCCGAGGAAGTTGACGGTCTGGGTGTTGAACCAGCTGTTGCCGAGATAGCCGTCGCCGCGGACGTCGCTGGTGAACAACGAGCCCTCGAAGTTGCCGACCTTCTTGCCGAACGTCATGTAGTTGCTGAGATAGCCGAAGCTGCCGCCTTCGCTGCCGATCTCGGCACCGTCGATGCTGCCGCCCGGGCGGGTGCGGAAATTGATCGCGCCTCCGGTCGCATAGTTGCCGTAGAGCGCCGAGGAGGGTCCGCGGATCACGTCGACCGCGCCATAGGCGTGGGGATCGATCAGGTCGCTGCGCGACAGCCCGTCCGGCTGGGTGACTGGAAATCCGTCCTCGAACAGCACGATGTTGCGGATGCCGAAGCCGTTGCGGGCATTGGAGCCGCGGATCGAGATGCCAAGGTCGCGCGGTCCGTTGCCCTGTTTGAGCGAGACGCCGGGGCTTTCGCGCAGGATGTCGCCGACGGAAAACGCAGGCCGGTCATCGTAGCGGCTGCGGTCGATCGTGGTCGCGGTCTGGCCGGTCGGCGACTGGCTGAGCTGGTTGCGGGCGGCGCCGGCACCCGAGGCTGGGTCGGACACCGCTCCTCCCTGTCCGGAGTTGCTGGCCACGGATGCGGCAGCCGGCTTTGGCGCGCGCGTGCGGACGGACGTTGCCTGCGTGACCGGCTTGCGCACGGCCCGTTGTGGTGCGGCACGCGGCGCGTCGACGGTGACGGACGGCAATTCCTTCTCGGTCTCGGCGCGCGCGATCGTGGCCGATTGCAGCAGCAAGAGCTGCAGGGTGAGCACGCTCACACCACCCAGGGCATGACGACGGAACATGTTTGACTTCCCCGATGCCGGCTCTGCACGGCCGGTCTTCCTGATTCAAAACGGATCGGCGCGCGGCTGCGGCCGATGACGATTTCTGTCCTCAGGAGAGGGAGGGAGGTCCTCTTGGTTGCGCCTGTGCCCGGGCAAGCAGATGAACGAGGCGGAGCTCGCGCGCCGTCCAGACGATGGACGCCGTCAGACGCAGCGGAGCCGCATCGAACGGCGCGGGCGGCGCATCGAGCGCCGCGGCGGCGTGCAGCACGCAGCACATGACGCAGTCAAGGCCGCAGGCGGTGCGGTCGGTATCGCCACCAGGGGGCGCCGCATCCGTCTCGGCATGACAGATCGCCATCCCGCCGAACGGATCGGCCGTCGCGATCGTCGCGGCGCTCAGGGCGGACGCCGCCACTGGCGCCAGCACCTGCAACAGCATTGCTAGCAGCGCGACCGGCAGATATCGGCCGAGCTTCTGACGGACATTGGCAGGACGTCGGGCGCGGTCAGCCGCCACCAGCCGGCTCGCGCGCGAACCGGCTGTCATGGCGGCGTTTAACACCCGTTGGTTCATCGAGGCCGGCCCTCCGTCGGAGTCGCGAGGCGCCCGGCCTACATCTTCATGCCGGAATGATCGTGCTGCTTCATCATGCTGCCGCCCTCGCCCCCCGGCCCCTTGGCGCCGACCGCCTGCACCTCAAGCGTCACGGACACCTTGCCGGCCTTCTCGAACTCCAGCGTGACCGGCAGCTTGTCGCCCTGCTTCAGCGGGCTCTTCAGATCCATCAGCATCAGGTGATAGCCGCCCGGCGCCAGCGCGACGGTCTTGCCCGGCTCAATCGTGACTCCCTTGTCGAGCGGACGCATGGTCATCACACCGTTGGTGACGGCCATCTCGTGAATCTCGACTCGCCCGGCGACAGCGCCGGTCACCGCGACGAGGCGGTCCGGCGCGCTGCCCTTGTTCTCGATGGTCAGATAACCGGCGCCCGTCTTGGCTCCACCCGGCGTTGCGCGGCTCCATGGCTGGGTGATGACGAGGTCACCGGCCTTCACGTCCGCGGCGAAGGCGGCAGAAGATCCTCCCAACAGGAGAGCGAATGCAAGCAGAGAGCGTCCGAGGAAGGTCATGTCGTCATCCTTTTCTTGGCGGCGATGCGCCAGCTTGATCGATTGGCGCGTATCCGCACGGCTAGGGCCGAGCAGACAACGCAGGTCGTAATCTTGCGATTTGGGAGATGAGGGCCGCACAGCGGCCAGCGCGTCACGCTGCGGGCGGAGCCCTTGCCTGCGCGTTTGAGAAGGCCTTGGTCATCCGGCCGGCCGGATCACCGGCCCGCCACACGACCTCGCCCGAATCCCGTTGCGGCGTAGCGATGACGGACAGCTCCGGCCCATCCAGGGTGACCGGCTGCGCCAGGCAGCACAGCGAACAGCCGTGGAGCGCGGGCTTGGCCGGCGACTCGTCGTCCACCGACTGGGAACCGGGCTGGCTGTGGCAGATTTCGAGGCCGTGCAAGGGATCAGCCACGGCTGACGCGGCCGCCCAGGCAACGCCGATCGGCGCCAGGATCTGCACCATCAGTGCGATCAGCATGATCGGGAGAAACGCCTGCAGCCGCTGCCGCATGAAAGCCTGCCAAATGAACTGAATTGTTGTGCCCGAGCGAACGCCCAGAGTCGAGGTCGCCCAGGGCACAGTCAGCACATTTCGCCAGCGGTCGTTGATTAAGAACAATCCGCTACGCCCGGATGGGCCTTCGCGGGACGCCAGCCTCCAAGGTAATCCAGCACCTATCGCGAGAAGACTCGAAAACAAAACTCGTCAATTGCAAGCACTTACCGATCATTTCAGGAAGTGCGCGAAATTTGAACAATCGTTGCCGAAAAGGATGACAAACGCAAAAAGATCGTCTACGAATTCGGGCCTCAGGCTATCGCTTGCGGAAGTCTGGTGGTCCAAGTCTCGGGAGGAGCCCTGGCGCGCAACAAGCAGCGTCACCCCGCTTAACAAGATCAAATCTGAACTTGCGGGATATCTAAAGGGTCGACACAATTTCCGAGCAGGGCCCGCTGCCCTGCTCTATTTTTTTGGCAGTCGTCGCAGCGCGCCACAATATTTCCCGCTGACGGTATCGCGGGCCGCATGAACGCTGTCTGAACACGCAATCACCTCAGGCCATCGCAGCCGTCGCAAAACACGACAACGGAGCGCACCACCGCGCCTTGGCCCTCGGCCATGGCAGTGTCACCGACAGCGGTTCGCGGCCAGTCACGGTCCAGCGCAACGAACCATCGCCGATCGTGAGCATGCCCGCCGCTTCGGCTGGATCGCCCGAGATGAACGTCTCTGTCAGCGACTGCAAGGTCAGATGCGGTGTGCCATCGACCGTTGTCAGCGTATTCCAATGAACATGGCCGGCGAGCCCGACGATCGGGCACGGCGCATCCGCGATCGCCGCGCGGATCGCGTCGGTCTCGGCATAGGCCGCGTGTCCCGGACTGGCTTCGAAGTAGTAGTTGCCGGTCTGAGCATGTCCTGACAACGGCACGTGGCTGACGAGCAAGGTCGGCCGGTCATCCTGGGCGAGCAGCTGGACCAGCGCGTCGAGATCGCCCGCGGACAGGCGAAAGCCGCGCGTCGGAGTCAGACTCACGTCGGGCTGCCAGAACACACATCTGACATCACCGACGATCACCGCGCGCGACCCGCTCGGACGATCGAGGATCGCTTCATTGTCGGCGAGGCTGAGCAATGCGACATCATGATTGCCACTGACGTGATGATGCGTCGGTGCCAGCTTCGCGAAGCACATCGCGACATCGCTTTGCAGCAGCCGATCGCGCTCGGGATCTTCGTCAGAAATCCGGTCGCCGAGATCGATGACCGCATCGATGTCTTCGGCATTCACTTCCGTGACGAAGCGCTCGAGCAATTGCAGCGCCACCGATCCCCGCTTCGTGGGCGTATCCCGGCCGTGATGGATGTCGGCGATCACGGCGATGCGCGTCGTTGCCAAAGGCTCTCTCCCAAAGCTGCGCTGCCGCGTACCACGGGCGCATCACGGTTTTCTGACATCGCGCGTGCAGCGCGAAGGTCACTCGGTGCAACGCACAACATCCGGCTGTGGCGTGATCAATGGGGTTGTGAAACACTGCTGCTCTCGGCGGCGCGATCAATGACGCCGCCGGACAACGATGGGACAGGGAGCACGGGATGTCCGGCACTAAGAAAACGTCCACGACGAGGCGCGATCTTCTCCAGGCGGCGACGGCCGCGGGCTCTGCGGCGGCCCTTCTCGCCGGCTTTGGCATCAATCCGGCGATGGCTGCCGAGATGGGCCGCTCCGAAAAGCCGCTCAAGGCAGCCTTCTCCAATGCCGGCTTGCAGGCGACCTGGTGCGCCCAGGGCAAGCAGGCCGCGGAATGGTGGGGCAAGCTGCTCAATGTCGAGGTGACCTGGTTCGACGGCCAGCTCGATGCGGTGAAGCAGCGCGCCGCGATCGACAACATGGCGTCGCAGAAGTGGGACTTCGTCGCGATCCAGGCGTTCGGCATCGGAACCCTGACTCAGCCGGTGCAGAAGATGATCGATGCCGGCATTCCCGTGATCGACATGGACACGCTGATCGCGCCGCTCGATCAGATCAACGTCCACTCCTTCCTCGCACCCGACAACGAGTTCATGGGCGCATCGGTCACGCAGGCTCTGGCGACTGCGATGGGCGGCAAGGGCAAGATCATCATGACGCAGGGCGCGCTCGGCCACACCGGCGCGCAGGGCCGCGCCAAGGGCTTCAACTCGGTGATCAAGCAGTTCCCGAACATCGAGGTGCTGGACACGCAGCCGGCCGATTGGGACGTGTCCAAGGCGGCACGGCTGTGGGAGACCTATCTCACGAAATATCCGCAGATCGACGCGGCGTTCTTCCACAATGACGACATGGCCCTCGCCGCCTACAACATCATGAAGGCGCGCAACCGCACCAACATCCTGATCGGCGGCGTCGACGCCATGCCGCCGGCGATCCAGGCCGTCAGCGAGGGTCGCATGTTCGCGACCGTGCGCAATCCGTCCTGCCGCATTCATGGCGGCGCGATCGTCGCGGGCGTCGCCGCGGTCACCGCCGGCGAAAAGAGCGGCCAGGGCATTCCGAAGCACGTCATCACCGACGGGCCCGTCGTGACCAAGGCCAATGCCGCCGGCATGCAATGGATGGAGGATCACTTCCTGATCTGAAGTCCCTCCCCATGTCGAACAGCCGCCCGCCTCTTCTGGAATTGCAGGACATCACCAAGTCGTTCGGCGGCGTCACCGCGTTGCGCGGCGTCGACTTCACTCTTCGCCCCGGCGAGATCCATGGTCTCGTCGGGGAGAACGGCGCCGGCAAGAGCACGCTGATGAAGATCATCGCCGGCGTGCACACCGGGTTCTCCGGCCGTTTCCTGCTCGACGGCCGCGAGGTTCATTTCAACTCCGTGCGCGACGCCCGCGCGGCCGGCATCGCGATGGTGCACCAGGAACTCAGCGTCGCGCCGGACCTCACCGTGGCCGAGAACGTGTTTCTCGGCAACCAGCCGACCAATGCGCTGGGCATCGTGCAGTGGCGTCGCATGGCACGCGAGGCCGCCGAGCAGCTCAAGCGGCTCGGCATCGACGCCGATCCGACGAGCCGGCTCGGCGATCTTCCGATCGGCGTTCAGCAGCTGATCGAGATCGCGCGGGTGCTGTTCTCCGGCGCGCGCATCATCATCCTGGACGAGCCGACCTCGGCGCTGTCGCCGCCCGAGGTCGAGCGGCTGTTCGCGGCGTTGCGCAAGCTGCGCGAGCAGGGCACCGGGATCGTCTTCATCTCACACTTCATCGAGGACATCCTGCTGATCTCCGACGAGGTCACGGTGTTCCGCAACGGCCGCAAGATCATGGAGACGCGTGCCGCCGACACCAGCAAGGCCGCGCTGATCGAGGCCATGATCGGCAAGGGACGCGATGCGCTGGAGGACAGCTACACCCACGACATCACCCTGCCCGCGCCGACGGCCGACAAGCCCGTGGTCGTCGAAGCCGAGGGCCTGTCGCTGGCGCGCAATCTGAAGCGCGTCTCGTTCGCCGTGCGTGCCGGCGAGGTGCTCGGCATCTACGGCTTCATGGGCTGCGGCCAGCTCGAGCTGGCGCGCATCCTGTTCGGCAAGCTTGCGCCCGACGCCGGCGAGCTGCGCGTATCAGGCCAGCGCAACCGCTTCAAGAGCACGGCGGATGCGCGCCGCGCCGGCATCGCCTTCGTGCCGGAGAGCCGGCGCGACATGCTGTTCCTGCAGGAGCCCGTCTACAAGAACATCTCGATCAGCATCCTCGACCGCATCAACGCCGTGCTGCTGAAGCCGGCACATGAGCGTGCGCTGGCGAAGCGCCAGGTCGAGCAGCTGCAGATCCGGCCCGCGGATGTCGAGATCGACCTCGGCCTGCTCTCGGGCGGCAACCAGCAGAAGGTCGCGCTTGCTAAATGGCTCAGCCATCCGCCGCGGCTGCTGGTGCTGTGCGAGCCGACCCGCGGCATGGATGTCGGCGCCAAGAGCGACGTGATCGGAATCGTGCGGCAGCTGCGCGACCAGGGCATCGCCGTGATCGTGCTCTCGACCGAGCCAGAGACCGTGCTGTCGATGGCCGACCGTGTCATCGTGCTCAAGCGCGGCGAGGTCGTGCGCGAATTTGCCGGCGAAACCATCAGCAAAGACCGTCTGCTCGAGGCGGCGTAGGGAGATTGTCATGGCGCATGGCGAGACCGTTCCGATGCCGGAGGCGCCGTCGCGGCGCGCAGGCGGGGTCGCATCGCTGCTGCGCTCGCAGATGCGCAACATCGCGCCGTTCCTGACCTTGATCTTCCTCACGGCGTTCTTCGCGATCGCGAGTCCGTCCTTCGCCACGCTCGACAACGTCGGCAACATCCTGACCCAGGTGTCGGTCACCGGCATCATCGCGGTCGGCCTCACCTTCGTGATCCTGTGCGCCGAGATCGACCTGTCGATCGCCGCCATCGCCAACGTGACCGGCATCGCCGTTGCCTACTTCACGATGCAGGAGTCCTACGTCAACATCGCCAACGTGCCGATGCCCGGTTTTGTCGCCATCCTGCTCGCGCTGGCGCTGTGCGCGTTGCTCGGCCTGGTCAACGCCTTCGGCCTGACCGTGATCGGCATTCCCTCCTTCATCATGACGCTCGCGATGATGCAGATCGCCGCCGGCATCTCGGCGATGCTGGTGCGCGGCCAGATCGCCTACAAGGTTCCCCCCATCATCACGACGCTCGGCTCCAGTTCCGTGGCGGGGGTGCCCTGGATCGTGATCGTGGCCGCCCTGATGCTGTTGCTCGGTCACCTCGTGCTGACCTACACGCGGTTCGGCCGCTACGTCTACATGGTCGGCGGCAACCGCGAGGCGGCGGAGTATTCGGGGCTGAACGTCAAGCTGATCCTCGGCAGCGTGATGGTGATCTCAGCCGTCTGCTCGGGGATCGGCGGCATGCTCGGCGTAGCGCATTTCGGCAGCGCGCAGCAGAACGAGTTCGACACCTACCTGCTGGATTCGATCGCCGCCGTCGTGGTCGGCGGCACCAGCCTGTTCGGCGGCCGCGGGGGCATCGGCAACACCATCGTCGGCCTGTTCGTGCTCGGCGTGCTCAACAACGGCCTCGACCACGTCAACATCGACAGTTTCCTGAAGATCCTGATCCGCGGCCTGATCCTGCTCGCCGCCCTGGTGATCAACGTCTATGCCCAGCGGCTGCGGGCGAAGGCGGCGGATTGAGCGTGCTGCGACGCGCGCTGCCGTAGCCCGGAAGCGACATCCGCGATCACACGAGCCGTATCGGAAAACCCGGATGTCGCTTCATCCGGGCTACGAGCTCTTCCGCAACGTTGCGAGCGCAGCTCGCCCCTCATAACGACGTAGAAGGCCGAGGCGACGGAATTAAAGCCCCGGCTGCCAGTGGCGCAACTCGCGGGCAGCCCGCGTCACCGCCCCGATCGTCGTGAACGTCGTCGTCTCCACCATCAGCGTCCGTGCCAACCGCAGTGCCCGCACCTCGCAGGTCGCGCGCCGCTTGGCGTCCTCGATCAGTTCGAAATCGATGTTGTGCGCGAGGCCGAGGATGCGACGAATGATCTTGGCCGCGGTGAAACCGATGGCGTCCTGGAACAATCTCGCCACGTAGGCCTGACGCTCGGTCTCCAGGCGTGCGGCGCCCGCTTCACCCGGAAACAGTGACCGCGGATACGCATCGCCTGTCGCCTCGCTGCGCCAAAGCGCCAGGAACTTGTCCGCGAAACCGTTCCAGACCTCATCGACTGCCGCCAGCACCCATCCCTCGAAGTGCTCCCGCTCGCCCGCCCGCTGCTCGTGTCCTTCGGACGCAAAATAGGCCATCAGAAGATTGGCGAGGACCGCACCGACGTCGAATCCCATCGGACCGTAGAAGGCGAATTCGGGGTCGATCACCTTGGTCTCGGTGTCCGTCACCATGATCGACCCGGTGTGCAGGTCGCCATGGATCAGCGCCTCGGCACACGACAGGAATTTCAGCTTGAGCCTGGAGATCGCGACGTGCAGATCGAGGTCGGCGCGAATGTCGGCCGCGGTCGCGTCGAGCCACGGTGACGTCCAGCGATTCTGTTCGGCGATGCGATAGGGATCGGTGAAGATCAAATCCTCGGTGATCTTGCACAGCGCATGATTGCCGGCAAAGCTTGCGATCGCCTCCTTCTTCTCGGCGGCAGACAGTGCGAGGTCGGACGAGAAGAACAGCGTCCGCGCCATGAAGGTCGTGATGTGATCGACGAAGGCCGGATAGGTTGTGCCCGCGACCAGCCCCTTGCGCATGATGATGTGCGGCTCCAGCAACTCCATCGCCGTCAGCGCCAGCGCCGGATCATGATGAACGATGGCCGGCACGAGGCCGGGGGCAAGGCGGTTCTGATGCGTCAGCGCCAGATGCTCATAGTGGGCGCGTGACAGCGGCAGCGGCCAGCTCTCGCCGACCAGCCGCACGTAAGGCAGCGCCTGCTTCACCGCGAGACCGCCGGACGATCCCTTGACGATGAAGACCAGATTGAGGTTGCCATCGCCGACCTCGGTGATTGACCAGCGCTCGGCCGGTCCGCCGAGTTGCCCTGCAACTGAAGGGATCCCCGCGAGATAGTTTCGAAGATCAACCTCGTTCAGAATGCGATAGCCCGATTGCGTCCCGTTCCGGGCCTCGGCCGATGTCATCACGCGCAACCTCCCTGTCGGTCTTGTTTTGACCTCCTATAGCAAAAAAGCCGACGCACGTCCGCGCATCGGCTTCGAGAGAACGTTGTGCGATGCGAGCGGGGCTAGAACGGAATCCCCATCAGCCGCGAAAGCCGCTCAACGCTGAGATAGCCGGCCTGATAGGCCACGAGTGACAGGGCGAAGATCGCGGCCGACAGCAGCGTCGTCCAGATCAGGCGCCGCCCCATTCGGCTGATCGTCGGCGCACCGGGGTCGGTGCCTAGCGGGCCTCCGCCGGACTCGTGCTGGCTGCGGATGCCGAACGGCAGGGTCACGAACAGCGTGACCCACCACATCACGAAGTAGATCGCGAGCCAGGTGGAGATCGTATAGGCCATGGTCGCCCCGCTGCCTCAGGCCTGCTCGATCTCGACGAGCGCGCCGGAAAAATCCTTCGGATGCAGGAACAGAACCGGCTTGCCATGCGCGCCGATCTTCGGCTGGCCGTCGCCGAGCACGCGGGCACCCTCCTTGATCAGGGTGTCGCGCGAGGCGATGATGTCGGCCACCTCGTAGCAGACGTGATGGATGCCGCCGTCCGCGTTGCGCTCGAGGAATTTGGCGATCGGTGACGCCTCGCCCAGCGGCTGGATGAACTCGATCTTGGTGTTGGGCAGAGTGACGAACACCGTGATCACGCCATGCTCCGGCAGCGGTACCGCCGCCGAAATCTCAGCACCGAATGCCGCGCCATAAATCCTGGCGGCCTTTTCGGCGTCCTTGACCGCGATGGCGACGTGGTTGAGCCGGCCCAGCATGACATCCTCCACTTCTTCTTTTTGAACGGCCGTTCAGCAGGCCCGCGTCAGACTTCCAACACATGGACGAGACAGATCGGCTTCTTGCCCCACTGCTCATTGACCGCCGAACGCACGGCCCGCCGGACGGATTCTGCCGCTGCGTCAGAATCGCGCCGACGCGCCCGCGGCAGACCTTCGAAGGTGGAAACGACAGCATCGAAGACGATGTCGTCCATCTCCTCGCCCGCCGCATTCTTCTCGGGGATGCCGACCATGTCGACCTCGGGATCGTCGGCCAGCTCGCCCTTCTCGGTGATGGCAAGCGCCACGAAGATGCAGCCGGCAAAGGCCATCTTGCGACGCTCGACCACGGCGCGCGACTTCGAATCCTCGACGATGCTGCCGTCCTTGTAGAGCCGCCCCGCCGGCAGTTGGTCGATGATCCCGGGATCACCGGGGCCGAGCTTGACGAGGTCGCCATTGCGGCAGGTGATGACCTTGGGCACGCCGCAGGCGCGCGCCAGCCTCGCGTGCTCGTGCAGATGCAGCGCCTCGCCATGCACGGGGATCAGGAGCTGCGGCCGCGTCCACGCGATCATGTCACGCAGCTCGTCGCGGCGCGGATGGCCGGAGACATGGACGAGATGGTTGCGGTCGGTGATGATCTCGATGCCCTGCTGCACCAGCCCGTTGATGACGGCGCCGACCGCCTTCTCGTTGCCGGGGATGGTGCGCGACGAGAAGATGACGGTGTCGCCCTTGTTCAAGGTGACCAGCGGATGATCGTCATTGGCGATGCGCGAGAGCGCGGCGCGCGGCTCGCCCTGGCTGCCGGTGCAGAGCGCGAGCACCTTGTCGGCCGGGAAATGGCCGTAGAGATCCATGCCGCGGAAGTTCTGCACGCCGTCGAGATAACCGGTCTCACGCGCGACCTGGACCACGCGTTCCATGGCACGGCCGACGATGACGACCTCGCGCTCGGCCTCGCGCGCCGCTTCGGCAACGGCGCGGATACGCGCGACGTTGGAGGCGAAGGTGGTCACGGCCACGCGGCCCTTTGCTTCCTTCACCAAAGCCGCGATCGTCTTGGCAACCTCGGCCTCGGACGGCGAGCGTCCCTCGCGCACGGCATTGGTGGAATCGCCGATCAGTGCGAGCAATCCGGCATCACCGAGCTCGCGCAGCCGCTTCTCGTCGGTCGGCGCGCCCAGCACCGGCGTCGGATCGATCTTCCAGTCGCCGGTATGCAGGACAGTGCCGACCTCGGTGTGGATCGCCAGCGCGTGCGATTCAGGGATCGAATGCGCGACCGGAATGAACTCGACGTTGAACGGACCGATGTCGACGCGGCCGCCGGAGGGGATCACCTTGACCGGGATCTTGGCTGGCAGGCGCTCGGCCTCGCACTTGGCCTCGAACAGTGCGGCGCTGAACTTGGTCGCGTAGATCGGGCATTTCAGCCGCGGCCACAGGTCTATGATCGCGCCGAAATGATCCTCATGCGCGTGGGTCAGCACGAGGCCGACGAGATTGTTGCGCTCCTTCTCCAGGAAAGCGACGTCGGGCATGATCAGGTCGATGCCCGGCAGATGCTCCTCGTCGCCGAAGGAGACGCCAAGATCGATCGCGAGCCACGAGCGCTGGTGGCGATTGCCGAGCCCGTAGATCGACAGGTTCATGCCGATCTCGCCGACACCTCCGAGCGGCGCAAATGTCAGTTCGTCGGGACGTGCCATCTAGACCGCTCCTTTGGATGCGACCGAGCCGAAATGAACATCACCGGCCGTGATCGGCTCCAATCGTCCCTCCGCGGTCCGCACCAGCATACAACCCTGTTCGTCGATCGTGTCGAAAATCCCCTCGATGATAGCATGTCCGGACCTGATGGCGACCGGCTGGCCGAGGCCTGCGGCGCGCTCGAGCCAGAGTTTCCGGATGTCACCGAAGCCCCGTCCCTCGTTCCAGATGCCGAAATACTCGACCCAGGCATCCGACAGCGCCGAGAACAGGTCCTCGGCGGTCACCTGGATGCCGAGGTCCGCCAACGACACCGCCGGTGTCGGGGTATCCAGCGGCGCCGCGACCACGTTGGTTCCAATACCGGCAACCACCGCAAGCCCTTGAGCCACCTGCTCCGCCTCGAGCAGCATGCCGACGATCTTGCGGCCGTCAGCCAGCACGTCGTTGGGCCATTTCAGCGCGAATGACGCGCGTGCTCCGGACCGCAGCGCGGCCTCGATGCTCACCTGGCGCAACGCGCTCTCGATGGAGAGACCGGCGGCGAAGCCGAGTGTGGCTGCGATCGCAGGAGCCACGTTCAGCACTTCCAGCACGCTCGAGGCCAGATTGCCGCGCGGGGCGATCCACGGGCGCTGGCGCCGGCCGCGCCCGGCCGTCTGCTCAGATGTGACAAACCAGCACGGCGCCTTGCCGCCCTCTCGGGCCGACTTCAGCGCCTCGACATTGGTTGAGCCGGTCTGGTCGAACGTGACGAGTCGGTAGCCAGCCTTGTCAGCCTGGGACCCTAGCGCAAACGTCATCTAGAACAGCGACTTCGCCGCGGCCGCGGCCGCGCTGACCAGCGGGCCGGGATAGGCGAAGAACAGGATGTTGAAGACGCCGGAGATCGCGAGCACCGTGCGCAGCTCGATACGGACCGGATCGAGCGTCGGCAGCGGCTCGTCGAAATACATCGTCTTGACGATCAGGAGATAATAGTAGGCGCCGACCACGCTGGTGAGCACGCCGATCACCGACAGCGTGAACAGCCCGGCCTTGATGGCAGCGACGAAGACGTACCATTTGGCGAAGAAGCCCGCGAGCGGCGGCACGCCGGCCAGCGAGAACAGCAGCATCGCGAAGAAGAAGGCAAGCAGCGGATTGGTGCGCGACAGCCCCGAGAAGTCGCTGATCTTCTCGAACGACTGGCCGTTGCGCTTGATCGCCATGATCACGGCGAACGAGCCGAGCGTCATCGCGACATAGATCGCGATGTAGGTCAGCACGCCCTGCGCGCCCTCGACCGTACCGGCGGCGAGACCGACCAGCGCGAAGCCCATGTGGCCGATCGACGAATAGGCCATCAGGCGCTTGATGTTGGTCTGGCCGATCGCGGCGAACGAGCCGAGCGCCATCGAGGCGATCGAGACGAACACGATGATCTGCTGCCACTGGAAGGTGATGCCGGGAAACGCCGTCAGCGCGACGCGCGCGAACACGGCCATCGCCGCGACCTTGGGCGCGGAGGCGAAGAACGCCGTCACCGGCGTCGGCGCGCCTTCATAGACGTCCGGCGTCCACATGTGGAACGGCACCGCCGAGACCTTGAAGCACATGCCGGCGAACAGGAAGACGAGGCCGAAAATGATGCCGACGCTGCCGGTCTTCGTCGCCGCTGCGATCCCGGCAAAGCTCACCGTGCCGGTGAAGCCGTAGATCAGCGAGGCGCCGTAGAGCAGCATGCCGGAGGACAGCGCGCCCAGCACGAAGTACTTCAGGCCTGCCTCTGTCGACTTGACGTTGTCGCGATGGCTGGCCGCGACGACGTAGAGCGCGAGCGACATCAGTTCGAGGCCGAGGTAGAGCGTGATCAGGTCGCCGGCCGAGATCAGCACCAGCATGCCCAAGGTCGAGAGCAGCACGAGGATCGCATATTCGAAGATGCGACGATCGGGCTTCGACAGGAACTCCGCCGACATGATCAGGGTCGCGATCGAACCGATCAGCGCCAGGATCTTCAGGAAGCGCGCATAGCTGTCAGCGATGAAGCTGCCGCCGAAGGCCTGGCCGCCCGGCTGCCTGAGCACGAGGATGCCGACCACGATCAGCAGAGCGACCGCCAACCAGGTGACGAGCCCCGTCGTCTCCTGCCCGCGAAACGCGCCCAGCATCAACAGCGCCATGGCCCCCACGGCCAACAGCAGCTCCGGCAGCACCACCCAAAGCTGAGGCCCAAGATTCTCGATCATCGTCTGTGTCCCGACCCCTCAAGGTCTCATCATTGGAGCAGCGCGGCGGCCTTCACGGCCGTCACGGCGGTATTGTAGTTGTTGACGAGCTGCTGCACCGACGCCGCCGACATGTCGAGGATCGGCTTCGGATAAACGCCGAACAGGATGGTCAGCGCCACCAGCGGAAACAGGATCACGCCCTCACGCAGGGTGAGATCTTTGATGCTGGCGAGCGACGGCTTGGTCAGCGCACCGAACACCACCTTGCGGTAAAGCCACAACGCGTAGGCCGCCGAGAGGATGACGCCTGATGTCGCGAAGAACGCGGTCGGGATCGACACCTTGAAAGTGCCGAGCAGGGTCATGAACTCGCCGACGAAGCCGGACGTGCCGGGCAGGCCGACATTGGCCATCGTGAACACCATGAACACCAGCGCGTAGACCGGCATCCGGTTCACGAGGCCGCCGTAGGCCGCGATCTCGCGGGTATGCATGCGGTCATAGACCACGCCGACGCAAAGGAACAGCGCGCCCGAGACGATACCGTGCGAAATCATCTGGAACACGCCTCCGGCGACACCCTGCATGGTGCCCGCGAAGATGCCCATGGTGACGAAGCCCATATGCGCCACCGATGAGTAGGCGATCAGCTTCTTGATGTCCTCCTGCATCAGCGCGACCAGCGAGGTGTAGATGATCGCGATCGCCGAGAGCGTGAACACCAGCGGCGCGAAGTCGTGCGAGGCCAGCGGGAACATCGGCAGCGAGAAGCGCAGGAAGCCGTAGCCACCCATCTTCAAGAGGATCGCGGCCAGGATCACCGAGCCCGCGGTCGGCGCCTCGACGTGCGCGTCCGGCAGCCAGGTGTGCACCGGCCACATCGGCATCTTCACCGCAAAGGAGGCGAAGAACGCCAGCCACGCCCAGGTCTGCAAGGACCGCGGCACCGCCGTATGCATCAGGGTCGGAATGTCGGTCGTGCCGGCGTTCCAGTACAGCGCCATGATGGCGAGCAGCATCAGCACCGAGCCGAGCAGCGTGTAGAGGAAGAACTTGAACGAGGCGTAGACCCGGCGCGGACCGCCCCAGACCCCGATGATCAGGAACATCGGAATCAGGCCGCCCTCGAAGAACAGATAGAACAGCACGAGGTCGAGCGCCGAGAACGTGCCAACCATCAGCGTTTCCAGGATCAGGAACGCCATCATGTATTCGCGTAGCCGGTTGGTCACCGACTTCCAGCTCGCGATGATGCAGAACGGCATCAGGGCGGTGGTCAGGATCACGAACGGCAGCGAGATGCCGTCGACGCCCATGTGGTAGCTGATGCCGGCTGCCAGCCAGTTCGACTTCTCGACGAATTGGAAGTCGGTCTGGGCGGGATCGAAGCGCAGCACCAGGATCACCGACACCCCGAACGTGATCAGCGTGGTCCACAGCGCGATCCAGCGCGCATTGCGCCTAGCCGCCTCGTCGTCGCCGCGGACCAGATAGATCAGCAGCGCACCGACGATCGGCAGGAAGGTGACGACGGAGAGAATTGGCCAGGTGGTCATTGCTGGCCCCCCATGAACATGAACCAGGTGATCAGGCCGGCGACGCCGATCAGCATGGCAAAGGCGTAATGATAGAGGTACCCGGTCTGGATCTTGACGACGTTGCGCGTGATGTCGAGCACCCGCGCCGAAACGCCGTCCGGACCGAAGCCGTCGATGACGAAGCCGTCGCCCTTCTTCCAGAGGAAGCGGCCGAGCCACTTCGCCGGACGGACGAAGATCACGTCATACAGCTCGTCGAAGTACCACTTGTTGAGCAGGAACTTGTAGAGCAGCGGCTGCTGCGCGGCGAGCTCCTCCGGGATGTCCGGACGTCTGACGTAGAAGATGTACGAGACCACAAATCCCAGCACCATCATGACGAAGGGAAGCTGAGCGAGCCAAGCCGGCATGTGCTCCATGTCTTCGAGGATGTGCGGGTTCATCTTCAGCGACTCGCCGAAGAAGTGCTCGACGCCATGGGGATCGGTGAACACGCCCTTGAACGGGAGGCCGGCCAGGATCGAGCCTGCCGCGAGCACGCCGATCGGGATGAGCATCCAGATCGGGCTCTCGTGTGCGGCATCATAATGATGCTGATCGTGCGGCGTGCCGAAGAAGGTCTTGAACACCAGGCGCCAGGAATAGAACGAGGTCAGGCCGGCGGCGACAATGGTGAGGAAATACGCGTAGGTCGCGAACGGATTGTGCGCGGCGTACGCGGCCTCGATGATCGCATCCTTGGAGAAGAAGCCTGCGAAGCCGGGGAAGCCGGTGAGCGCCAGGGTGCCGACCGTCATCACCGCGAAGGTGTATGGGATCTTGCGCCACAGGCCGCCCATGTTGCGGATGTCCTGCTCGTGATGCATCGCGTAGATCACCGAGCCAGAGCCCAAGAACAGCAGCGCCTTGAAGAAGGCATGCGTGAACAGATGGAACATGCCGACCGAATAGGCCCCTGCTCCCATCGCCACGAACATGTAGCCGAGCTGCGAGCAGGTCGAGTAGGCGACGATGCGCTTGATGTCGTTCTGCACGAGGCCGACGGTCGCTGCGAAGAACGCCGTGGTCGCGCCGAAGAACATCACGACGGCCTGGGCGTTCGGGGCGAGCTCGAACAGCGGCGACAGGCGCGCGACCATGAAGACGCCGGCGGTGACCATGGTCGCGGCATGGATCAGCGCCGAGACCGGGGTCGGACCTTCCATCGCGTCCGGCAGCCAGGTGTGCAGCAGGAACTGCGCCGACTTGCCCATGGCGCCCATGAACAGCAGCAGGCAGGTCAGGGTCAGCGCGTCGGCATGCCAGCCGAGGAAGTTGATGGTCTTGCCGGCAAAGCTCGGCGCGGCGGCGAAGATGGTCTCGAAGTCGGTCGACTTCGCCAGCAGGAACACGGCGAAGATGCCGAGCGCGAAGCCGAAATCGCCGACGCGGTTGACGACGAAGGCCTTGATGGCGGCAGCGTTGGCCGACGGCTTCTGGAACCAGAAGCCGATCAGCAGGTAGCTCGCCAGACCGACGCCCTCCCAGCCGAAGAACAGTTGCACGAGGTTGTTCGCGGTCACCAGCATCAGCATCGCGAAGGTGAACAGCGACAGATAGGCGAAGAAGCGCGGACGGTTCGGATCCTCGTCCATATAGCCGATCGAATAGAGGTGGACGAGCGAGGACACGCTGGTCACAACGACCAGCATCACCGCCGTGAGCGTGTCGACGCGCAGCGCCCAGGACACCTGCAGCTCGCCGGAATTGATCCAGGGCAACAGCTCCTTCACGCCCGCCTCGTGGTGCATGAAGCCGACGCTGATCAGCATCGCCCAGGACAGGCCGGCCGACACGAACAGCAGCGCCGTCGTGATCACCTGCGCCGCCCAAGTGCCGGAGGCCGGCGGCTCGGCGACATGATGGTCGTCGTGTCCGTGGCCGTGATCGTCATGCGCGTGAGCGTGAGCGTCGGCGGCGCCGTGGTGATGACCGTCGTCGTGATGATGCTCGACCGTATCACCGCTCGGATGGCGCGCATGCGCGCCGAGCAGCGCGATCAGGCCGGCCAGGATCGCGCCCAGCAGCGGCAGAAAGACAATGGCCTGGATCATTCGCCCGTTCCCTTACGCATGACCTTGCCGGCGAGCCGGCCCCCATCTGTGCGGATCATGCGCCCTTAGCCCTTCATCATATTGACGTCTTCGACCGCAATCGAGCCGCGGTTGCGGAAGTAGACCACCAGCACGGCAAGGCCGATCGCGGCTTCCGCCGCCGCAACTGTCAAAACCAGCAGCGCGAACACCTGCCCGACGATGTCGCCCAGGAATGTCGAGAACGCCACCAGATTGATGTTCACCGCAAGCAGGATCAGCTCGACCGACATCAAGATGACGATGATGTTCTTGCGGTTCAGGAAGATGCCGAGGATGCCGAGCGTGAACAGCATGGCCGCGACGGCGAGATAGTGCCCCAATCCGATGGTCATTTCACCCACTCCGCCGCGTCCGTGTCCTGCAGCCCCTGCCCGACCGCGACCTTGCGGACCGCCATCGCCATCTCCGGCGTGCGCGCGTTCTGGACGTTGATGTCCTGGCGCTTGACGCTCGCCTTGTGGCGCAGCGTCAGCACGATCGCGCCGATCATCGCCACCAGCAGGATCATGCCGGAGAGCTGGAAGTAATGGATGTACTTCGTATAGAGCACGAGGCCGAGCGCCTCGGTATTTGTGACGTTGGTCGGGATCGCCGCGGTGATCGCCTTCGGCGTCGTCGGGTTGATGACCCAGTAGGACACCGTCAGCAGCAGCTCGAACAGGAAGATGCCGCCGATGACCAGTCCGATCGGCATGTACTGCAGGAAGCCCTCGCGCAGCTCCGTGAAGTCGACATCGAGCATCATGATCACGAACAGGAACAGCACCGCGACCGCGCCGACGTAGACGACCACGAGGATCATCGCCAGGAATTCGGCGCCCATCAGCACGAACAGGCCGGAGGCGTTGACGAAGGCGAGGATCAGATAGAGCACCGAGTGAACGGGGTTCTTCGAGACGATCACCATCACGGCCGAGGCCACGCAGACCGCCGCGAAGAGATAGAAGAAGAGCGCAGGAAGGATCATCGGACGGCCTCAGCGGTACGGCGCGTCGAGCGCGATGGCTTTGGAGATCTCGCGCTCCCAGCGGTCGCCATTCGCGAGCAGCTTGGCCTTGTCATAATACAGCTCCTCGCGGGTCTCGGTCGCGAACTCGAAGTTCGGTCCTTCGACGATGGCGTCGACCGGACAAGCTTCCTGGCACAGGCCGCAATAGATGCACTTCACCATGTCGATGTCGTAGCGCACCGTGCGGCGGGTGCCGTCGTTGCGGCGCGGACCGGCCTCGATCGTGATCGCCTGCGCGGGACAGACCGCCTCGCACAGCTTGCAGGCGATGCAGCGCTCCTCCCCGTTGGGATAGCGCCGCAACGCGTGCTCGCCGCGGAAGCGCGGCGAGATCGGGCCCTTCTCGAACGGATAGTTCAGGGTCGGCTTCGGCTGGAAGAAGTAGCGCATCGCGAGGAAGAATGCGGAGACGAACTCCTGCAGCAGCAGCGACCGTGCGGTGGCGGAAATGTTCATGACAGCCTCATTTCGGCGCGATGCCGGCGAAGTGCAGCACGCCTGCGACGATGACCACCATGGCCAGCGACAGCGGCAGGAACACTTTCCAGCCCAGTCGCATCAACTGGTCGTAGCGGTAGCGCGGCACGATCGCTTTCGCCATCGCGATCAGGAAGAACATGAAGAACAGCTTGAGCGAGAACCAGATGACGCCCGGCACCCAGTTGAACGGCGGCAGGTCGATCGGCGGCAGCCAGCCGCCCAGAAACAGGATCGTCGCCAGCGCGCACATCGTGGTGATCGCGACATACTCGCCGAGCATGAACAGGAGATACGGCGTCGAGCCGTATTCCACCATGAAGCCGGCAACGAGCTCCGATTCCGCCTCGACGAGATCGAAGGGCGGACGGTTGGTCTCGGCCAGCGCCGAGACGTAGAACACCACGAACATCGGGAACAGCGGCCAGACGTACCAGTTCAGGATGGTCAGCTGCGGCAGGCCGATCAGGCTCGCAAGCCCGCGGGCATGCTGCG
The DNA here is from genome assembly GCF_032381375.1 of Bradyrhizobium sp. SZCCHNR1017. NCBI lineage: Bacteria > Pseudomonadati > Pseudomonadota > Alphaproteobacteria > Hyphomicrobiales > Nitrobacteraceae > Bradyrhizobium > Bradyrhizobium sp. SZCCHNR1017. Next base: position 925,252 of record NZ_JAUHIR010000001.1, read on the forward strand.
CCTCGACCACCGCCGACAGGTTCAAGGTGCCGGCGCAGAGCAGCACGGTGATGATGACGAAGCCGATCGAGACCTCGTAGGACACCATCTGCGCCGCCGAGCGCAGCGCCGCCAGGAACGGATACTTCGAGTTCGACGACCAGCCGGCCATGATGATGCCGTAGATCGACAGTGACGAGATCGCGAAGATGAAGAGAATGCCGACATTGATGTCGGCGATCGCCCAGCCGAGATTGGTCGGAATCACCGCCCAGGCCGCCAGCGCCAGCACGCAGGAGACCAGCGGTGCCAGCAGGAACACGCCCTTGTTGGCGCCGGCCGGAATGATCGGCTCCTTGAGCACGAACTTCAGCAGGTCTGCGAACGACTGGAACAGGCCCCAGGGCCCGACCACGTTGGGACCCCGGCGGATCTGCACCGCCGCCCAGATCTTCCGGTCGGCCAGCAGGATGTAGGCGATCGCGACCAGCAGGACGACGAGCAGCAGGACGCTCTGCGCGACCATGATGATCAGCGGCCAGAGGAAGCCGGTCCAGAACGAGCTTGCGAAGAAATCAGCCATCAGGTCACGCTCACTCCGCTGCCGTCAGCATCTGCCCGGAAGCCAGACGGGAACATTCCGCCATGACCGCCGATGCGCGCGCGATCGGATTGGTGAGATAGAAGTCGTCGATCAGCGGCTTGAACGGTGCCTTCTCGAGGTTGCCGCCCTTGCCAGCCAGGGTCTTGATGTCGGCGATCTTGCCCGCCTCGATCTGGTCGACGCGGCCAAGATGCGGCACGGCCTTGATGATCGCAACGCGCAGCGCGGCCAGCGAGTCGTAGCCGAGCTTCCTGCCGAGCACGTCGGACAGCGCCCGGATGATCGCCCAGTCCTCGCGTGCCTCGCCCGGCGGGAATGACGCCCGGCCCGTCATCTGCACCCGGCCCTCGGTGTTGACGTAGAGCCCGGACTTCTCGGTGTAGGCAGCCCCCGGCAGGATGACATCGGCACGATGGGCACCGCGGTCGCCATGGGTACCGATGTAGACGACGAAAACGCCCTCGGGCACATCGACCTCGTCGGCGCCGAGCAGGAACATCACGTCCATGGTGCCGAACGTCGTCATCTGCGCAGCCGTGAGGCCGGTGCCGTTGAAGCCGATGTCGAGGGCGCCGACCCGCGAGGCGGTGTCGTGCAGCACGGCAAAGCCGTTCCAGTCGTCGCGCACGGCGTTGACGTCCATCGCGATCTTGGCGGCCAGCGACAGGATCGCGCCGCCATCGTGGCGCGCCGCGGCGCCGGCACCGACCAGCACGATCGGGTTCTTGGCGTTGCGGAAGGTGGTCGCAAACGAGTGCTTGCCGGCGGCGACGTCGCTCAGCGAGTCCGTGCCCGCGCCGATGTGCTCATAGGCATAGGTCAGGTCGGCCTTGGGACCGACCACGCCGACCTTGAGCTGGCCCGAGCGCCAGCGCTTGCGGATGCGGGCGTTGAGCACGGCCGCTTCCTTGCGCGGATTGGCGCCAATGATCAGGATCGCGTCGGCCTGCTCGATACCCGCGATGGTCGGATTGAACAGATAGGACGCACGGCCGAGCTTGGCATCGAAGCTGTCACCGCCTTGCACCGCGACGTTGGTCGAGCCGAGCTTGGCGAGCAGATCCTTGAGCGCGAACATCTCTTCGACCGCGGCGAGATCGCCGGCGATCGCGCCGATGCGCTTGCCGTCGATGCGCGACAGCTTGGTGGCAATCGCCTTGAACGCCTCCGGCCAGGAGGCGGCGCGCAGCTTGCCATCCTCGCGAACGTAGGGACGATCGAGCCGCTGCGTGCGCAGGCCGTCGACGACATGGCGGGTCTTGTCGGAGATCCACTCCTCGTTCACGGCATCGTTGATGCGCGGCAGGATGCGCATCACCTCGCGGCCGCGGGTGTCGACACGGATCGCCGAGCCCACGCCATCCATGACGTCGATCGACTGCGTCTTGCCGAGCTCCCAGGGGCGTGCGGCGAAAGCGTAGGGCTTCGAGGTCAGCGCACCGACCGGGCAGATGTCGACCAGATTGCCCTGCAGCTCCGAACTCAGCGCCTGCTCGAGATACGTCGTGATCTCCATGTCCTCGCCACGGCCGATCGCGCCCATTTCCGGCACGCCGCAGACTTCCGCCGAGAAGCGGACGCAACGCGTGCACTGGATGCAGCGGTTCATCGAGGTCTTGACCAATGCGCCGAGATACTTGTCCTCGACGGCGCGCTTGTTCTCGGCGAAGCGGCTGGTGTCCACACCATAGCCCATCGCCTGGTCCTGCAGGTCACACTCGCCGCCCTGGTCGCAGATCGGGCAGTCCAGCGGATGGTTGATCAGAAGGAATTCCATCACGCCTTCGCGCGCCTTCTTGACCATCGGCGACCGCGTCGAGATCTCCGGCGGCTCGCCCTTCGGGCCCGGCCGGCAGTCGCGCACGCCCCAGGCGCAGCTCGCGACCGGTTTCGGTCCGCCCTTCACCTCGACGAGGCACATCCGGCAGTTGCCGGCGATCGACAGCCGCTCATGATAGCAGAAGCGCGGGATCTCGGCGCCCGCCGCCTCGCACGCCTGCAACAGCGTGTACTCCGGCGGCACATCGATCTCTTTGCCATCGATGATGATCTTGGTCATTGCCTCACATCTCTCTCAAACCACGGACCACCGCGCCGCTGCGCACCGTGAGGGCGCGAGCGCGGGGAAAACGTTGCTGGCGAACCGGGCCGCCATCACCTACTCCGCCGCTACCATGTGCGCGGGATCGCGCACGCCCACGTCGTCGACATCGGCCTTGTGCGAATACTGGTCAATGCGCGCCTCGATCTCGTGACGGAAATGCGTGATCAGCCCCTGGATCGGCCAAGCTGCCGCGTCGCCCAGCGCGCAGATCGTGTGGCCCTCGATCTGCTTGGTGACTTCGAGCAGCATGTCGATCTCGCGCTTGTGCGCCCGGCCCTCGGCCATGCGCGTCAGCACGCGCCACATCCAGCCGGTGCCCTCGCGGCACGGCGTACACTGGCCGCAGCTCTCATGCTTGTAGAAGTAGGAAATGCGCGCGATCGCCCGGATCAGGTCGGTCGACTTGTCCATCACGATCACGGCCGCGGTGCCGAGGCCGGAGCGCAGCTTCGACAGGCTGTCGAAATCCATCGGCGTATCGATGATCTGCTCGGCCGGCACCATGCGCACGGACGAGCCGCCGGGGATGACCGCCTTCAGATTGTCCCAGCCGCCACGGATGCCGCCGCAATGCTTCTCGATCAGCTCGCGGAACGGGATGCCCATCGCCTCTTCGACGTTGCAAGGCCGCTCGACGTGACCGGAGATGCAGAACAGTTTTGTGCCGACATTGTTCGGACGGCCGATGCCGGCAAACCACGCGGCGCCGCGGCGCAGGATGGTCGGCGCCACCGCGATCGACTCGACGTTGTTGACGGTGGTCGGGCAGCCATAGAGGCCGACGTTCGCTGGGAAAGGCGGCTTCAGCCGCGGCTGGCCCTTTTTGCCTTCGAGGCTCTCCAGCAGCGCGGTCTCCTCGCCGCAGATATAGGCGCCGGCGCCATGCGCGACATAGAGATCGAACGGCCAGCCATGGATGTTGTTCTTGCCGATCAGGTTGGCCTCATAGGCCTGATCGATCGCCGCCTGCAGCCGCTCGCGCTCGCGGATGAACTCGCCGCGCACATAGATGTAGCAGGCATGCGCGTTCATCGCGAAGCTGGCCAGCAGGCAGCCCTCGACGAGATGATGCGGATCGTGCCGCATGATCTCGCGATCCTTGCAGGTGCCGGGCTCGGACTCGTCGGCGTTGACCACGAGGTAGCTCGGCCGACCGTCGGTCGATTCCTTCGGCATGAACGACCATTTCAAGCCGGTCGGGAAGCCGGCGCCGCCGCGGCCGCGCAGGCCGGAAGCCTTCATCTCGTTGATGATCCAGTCGCGACCTTTTTCGATCAGCGCCTTGGTGCCATCCCAGCTGCCGCGCCGGCGTGCGCCTTCGAGGCCCCAATCATGCAGGCCATAGAGGTTGGTGAAGATGCGGTCCTTGTCGTCGAGCATGATCAGACGGCTTCCTCGGGTGTCAGCGGTTCGACTGCATGGTGGCGATGAAGGCGGCGCAGCCGCCGAACACCAAGGCCCACAGCAGACTGGACTCCAGCGTCGCATTGAGCGCGAACCGCTGCAGCACGAAAATGAAAGCGGCGGCTGCGAGCGTATGCAGTGCCACGTAGCGCCAGTTCTTCATTGCGGCGCCCTCTTCGGTCAGGGCCGCAACGCGGGTGCGATTGCGGCTCATGTCTTCTCCTTCAGCGTGGTCGGCCCGCCCGCCGGCGCCGAGAACTGGCGGCCATTCTGCGGACCCGGCGTCGGCAGGTTGCCGGTCGCGAAGCCGTCGAGCACCTTGCCGAAGCTCTCCGGCGTCAGGTCCTCATAGGTGTCCTTCCAGACCTGCACCATCGGCGCGTTCACGCAGGCGCCCAGGCACTCGACCTCTTCCCAGCTGAAGTCGCCGTCCTTCGACAGGTGGAAGGGATCGTGATGGATGCGATGCTTGCAGACCTCGATCAGTTCTTCGGCGCCGCGCAGACGGCACGGCGTGGTGCCGCACACCTGCACATGCGCCTTCTTGCCGACCGGCTGCAGCTGGAACATCGTGTAGAAGGTCGCGACTTCGAGCACGCGGATGTAGGGCATGCCGAGCATGTCGGCGACGACGCGGATGGCCGCCTCCGACACCCAGCCCTCGTTCTGCTCCTGCGCGCGCCACAGGATCGCGATCACGGCCGAGGCCTGGCGGCCTTCCGGATATTTCGCGATCTGCGCTTTGGCGAAGGCAAGGTTCTCGTCCGTGAACGCAAAGCTCGCGGGCTGGACTTCCTTCGGGGCAAGACGGCGGACGGACATGGCTCTTCAATCTTTCATTGCATGCGGCGCGCGGCACTTGCATTGAGCGCTGCGACGCGATTCTGCCAGAAGGCACTTGCAGTTCCGAACACGTTATAGCCGACGTGGGCGGACGCCTTGATCCGGTCGAGGATCGACAGCTCTGTCACGGTCTCAAGGCGGCCGCTTGCGGGGTCGTAGACCATCAGTTGCATCGGCGTCTGATCGAGGATGTAGCGCGAGACCGTATGGTTGCGATCCTGGCCGTGCTCCTCGCACAGGATCATGCTGTCGGTCGCGAGCAGCCGCGCCCCGCCCTTGATCGCCTCGATCTCGACGCCCTCGACGTCGAGCTTGATCAGGTACTTGCCGGAAGCGGCGACCTTGCCGTCGTCGATCAGATCGTCGAGCGCCATCACCGGCACCTGCTCGCCGCCGGCGTTGTCGCCGGCGATACTGAAGGCCTCGTGCTTGGTACCGGTGAGATGCGCGACGCCGCGGCGTTCGCCGATGGCGCACTTCATCACTTCGAAGCGGCCGCCGTTGATCTGCGCATTGTTCGCGAGCTTGGCGAAGTTCGCCGAGGACGGCTCGATCGCGATCGCCTTGTGCGCGCCGTAGGGCGTGCTCGACACCAGCACCGACCAGTAGCCGTAATTGGCCCCGCCGTCGATGAAGGTGTAGTCGACATCGACAGTGCCGAGAAACAGGAACTCGAGTTCGTCCTCATAGTGATAGTCGCGGTTGAGCAGCTTGCTCCAATAGCCGTCGCCATAGGGAAACTCGAACACGGCGTCCGGGTTGAGCTTCACCGCGATGTCGCGTTCGGGCAGCGCCAGCCGCAGCAGATTGGCACAGCGGTTGTAGCCGCGATGCGAGAAATGCGAGGAAATCTTCGAGCCGGTCGACAGCGCCAATGCAGCCGTGCGCTCCCAGAGGTTCGCTCCTTCGAGCGCTCCGGAAGCACGATCGAACTGGATCGGCGCATGGCCCATCAGCGGTCCACCTCTCCGAACACGATGTCGAGCGAGCCGAGAATGGCCGAGACGTCGGCGAGCAGATGGCCGCGGCAGATGAAATCCATCGCCTGTAGATGCGCGAAGCCCGGAGCGCGGATCTTGCACTTGTACGGCTTGTTGGTGCCGTCGGCGACGAGATAGACGCCGAACTCACCCTTCGGCGCCTCGACGGCCGCATAGATCTCGCCTGCCGGCACGTGCACGCCCTCGGTGTAGAGTTTGAAGTGGTGGATCAGCGCTTCCATCGAGCGCTTCATCTCGCCACGGCGCGGCGGAGCGATCTTGTTGTCGGTGATCATCACCGGGCCCTGCCCGTCCGGTGCTCGCAGCTTTTGGATGCACTGCTTCATGATACGCACCGACTGGCGCATCTCTTCCATGCGGATCAGATAGCGGTCGTAGCAGTCGCCGTTCTTGCCGATCGGAACGTCGAACTCCATCTCGGCATAGACGTCGTAGGGCTGCGACTTGCGCAGGTCCCAGGCCGCGCCCGAGCCGCGCACCATCACGCCGGAGAAGCCCCACTCCCAGGCCTGCTTCAGGGTCACGACGCCGATGTCGACGTTACGCTGCTTGAAGATGCGGTTGCCGGTGAGGAGCCGGTCGAGATCGTCGACCACCTTCAGGAACGGATCGCAGAATGCGTCGATGTCGTCGATCAGCTTCGGCGGCAGGTCCTGGTGGACGCCACCGATGCGGAAGTAGTTGGCGTGCATGCGCGAGCCGGAGGCGCGCTCATAGAACACCATCAGCTTCTCGCGCTCCTCGAAGCCCCACAGCGGCGGCGTCAGCGCGCCGACGTCCATCGCCTGGGTGGTGACGTTGAGCAGATGCGACAGCAGCCGTCCGATCTCGGAGTAGAGCACGCGGATCAGCTGGCCGCGGCGCGGAACCTCGATGCCGAGCAGGCGTTCGGCGGCGAGGCAGAAGGCATGCTCCTGATTCATCGGCGCGACGTAGTCAAGCCGATCGAAATAGGGCATCGCCTGCATGTAGGTCTTGGTCTCGATCAGCTTCTCGGTGCCGCGATGCAGCAGGCCGATATGCGGATCGACGCGCTCGACCACCTCGCCGTCCAGCTCCAGCACCAGGCGCAGCACGCCGTGGGCCGCCGGATGCTGCGGACCGAAATTGATCGTGAAGTTGCGGAGTGCCGGGCTCTGCTCGTTCATGCTCGCGCTCCCACTCACTTCGTCGCCTTCTCATCGCCCGGCAGCGGATAGTCCGCACCTTCCCAGGGCGACAGGAAATCGAACTTGCGGAATTCCTGGTTGAGCCGCACCGGCTCGTAGATGACCCGCTTCTCCTGATCGTCGTAGCGCACCTCGACGAACCCCGTCGTCGGGAAGTCCTTGCGCAGCGGATGGCCGTCGAATCCGTAATCCGTCAGCAGGCGGCGCATGTCCGGGTGGCCGACGAAGATCACGCCGTAGAGGTCGTAGGCCTCACGCTCGAACCAATCGGCGCCCGGAAAGACATCGATCAGCGACGGCACCTGCGTCGTCTCGTCGGCCTCGGCCTTCAGCCGGATGCGCGCGTTCAGCGTCGGTGACAGGAAGTGATAGACAACATCGAAACGCTTGGCGCGCTCAGGATAGTCGACCGCCGTGATGTCGGTGATGTTGACGAAGCGGAGAGCCGGATCGTCGCGCAGATGTGTCACGACCTCGACGATCCGGGCGGGCTCCACGTTCACCGTGAGCTGATTGAAAGCGACCGTATGGCCGATCGCGGCGCCCGGGAGCGCGCTTACGATCGTCTGCCCAAGGGTGTCGAGCCTGCCGTCGTCCATAACGAAAAACCTTCAGCGTTCGATGGTGCCGGTGCGCCGGATCTTCTTCTGCAGCAGCAGCACACCGTACAGCAGCGCTTCGGCGGTCGGCGGACAGCCGGGCACGTAGATGTCAATGGGAACGATGCGATCGCAGCCGCGGACCACCGAATAGGAATAGTGATAGTAGCCGCCGCCATTGGCGCACGACCCCATCGAGATGACGTAGCGCGGCTCCGGCATCTGGTCGTAGACCTTGCGCAGCGCCGGCGCCATCTTGTTGGTCAGCGTGCCGGCGACGATCATCACGTCGGACTGGCGCGGCGAGGCGCGCGGCGCGAAGCCGAACCGCTCGACGTCGTAGCGCGGCATCGAGACCTGCATCATCTCGACGGCGCAGCAGGCCAGGCCGAACGTCATCCACATCAGCGAGCCGGTGCGGGCCCAGGTGATGAGATCGTCAGCGGTGGCGACGAAGAATCCCTTGTCCGACAGTTCGTGCCTGACCTCGAGGAAATACGGGTCGTTGGCACCGATCGGCCTGCCGGTCGCGGGATCGAGAATGCCCTTCGGGGCCGGAGCGATCGCCGGCCCGGTCGAGGACGTGGTCGGGCTCAATCCCATTCAAGCGCGCCTTTCTTCCATTCGTAGGCAAACCCGACCGTCAACACGGCCAGGAACACCAGCATCGACCAGAAGCCGGCCGCGCCGAGCTTGCCGAATGCGACTGCCCAGGGGAACAGGAAGGCGACTTCGAGGTCGAAGATGATGAAAAGGATGGCAACCAGATAGAAGCGGACGTCGAACTTCATGCGGGCGTCGTCGAACGCATTGAAGCCGCACTCGTACGCGGAGAGCTTCTCGGGATCGGGCTGCTGGTAGGCGACCAGGAACGGCGCGATCAGCAGCACCACCCCGATGATGGCTGCGACACCTATGAAAACGACGAGGGGGAGATAGTTCTGAAGGATGCCGGTCATCGGCGCCACTTTCCTCTGCGGTTTCGGTGCAAACCGCAGACTCGTTGCATTGGAATTGGTCGAAGCCTTAGCGCAGCGCACCAAGCCGCGCAAGACAAGCCGTCTCGCCGGTGTCATCCCTCCCCACATTGCGGAAACCCGGACACACCGAGCAACGGCGCCGCGGATGACGCGTGCAGGAGCCGCATTGCAGACCCGCAGCATTACGGTGCCGCACGGTCCAACGCAGGACGCTGAGGCGATCAGCAATCGCGAGGACGCACGCCGGTGTGCGCAGGCTGGCTGGTCGGAGACGGATGCGGATCAGCGCTCGATCGGGAGATCCAAACGAGGCGACGGGACCGTCACCCGATAGGCTTCCGTTACCGCGGGAGATGGTCACGAAGGGCCGCCGGATCAAGATCATCCACGGCCGCCGTCGATACCGGCACCGCCGCGCGCTGTTAGCCCCGGCCGCATACTCCCGATTGCCGCCGCGTCGGCTGCAACCGATGAAACCATTTTGAGGAAACGAAGAAACGGGATCGAAACAAAGCGGGGGTACATGTCCAGGCAACAAAGTGGCGCTCTGAGACGCCGGGAGGCTGACATGAACCACTCGCTGCATTCCGCAGACCGATCGACCCATCTGAAGATCGTCGTCGTTGCCCTGGTCGCCGGCATCGCGGTGACCGCTTTCGGCATCGCGACCCGCGCCAACGTCGACTACAGCCAGACGGCATCGCACGTCGTGAAGGCAGGCAAGCCGGTGACCATGACGAGTTCCAGCGACTCGATGGTCGTCCGCTGAGGCCACTGCTCCGCTGCCATCTGACAGCAATCGCAGGCCACCCGCCGGGTGGCCTTTTTCATGCCCGATCGGAAAATCGGCGACGGAGCACTTGCAGTCCGGCGGAGCGCCAGGTCGTAGACGGGAGGGGATCGCGCGGCGGCGCTGATTGCGCCAGCGGACAGATCACATCAAAAGCTAAGCCATTGAAAACATGGCGCGAGAGACGGGGCTCGAACCCGCGACCTCCGGCGTGACAGGCCGGCGCTCTAACCAACTGAGCTACTCCCGCGTGATCGCGAAATCCGCGGAGGAGTGCGACTTAAAGGGGCGATGTTTCGAAGTCAAGGACAATGAACCGACAGCTGTGCGAAGTCCTTGATGGGGGAGCAATGCAGGACGCCCGATCTCCTTGGCTGGGCCCAGGCAGCCGACGTTAGTCGCCGCACGATGATGGGCCAGATCGACCTGTCCCGCGTCTCTCCTTCCGGACCGCAGCAACCCCGCCCCGCGGCGGCGGCGCTGGCGGTCGCTTCGCGACGACGTCGCAGGCCGGATATGGCAAAATGGGCGCCAAGTCCGACCGCGCATGCTTCCGACCGGGCATTGAAATTTCCGGCCGCGGTCCCCACCGAGGCGCACTTGCTGACCAGGAAGCGAGTGAGAGGAGAATCCTCGCGGACGCTGCCCACGAATCGCCCGCCACCGGTGCGAGGAAGATGAGCTTCGAATCGCCGGAGTCGGTATCCTGCAGGTGGCGCGCGCCGGAGTGCGCAATCCTGCTGTCGGCGAGGCGGTGCTGATCAACGCCGGCCCGCGACCCGCCGTATTCCGCACGGGAGCTGGCGGACGATCTTTGATCAGAGCGGAAACCCTTGATAGCCTGCCACCCCCTGGTATCTGGCATGCAATAACTGATATATTAGTATACTGATACCTCCAGTAACGTCTCCCTCTCTCTCTCTTGGTGCCCATGTCCGACCCGCTTCGCAGCTACACCCACTCCGTCACCGAGCGCCTGCTCCGCTACGCCGCGATCGACACCCAGTCGGACCCGACGTCGCCGACCTGTCCTTCGACGCTCAAACAGAAGAATCTCGGCCGGATGCTCGCAGCCGAGCTGCAGGCAATGGGCCTCTCGGACGCCCACCTGGACGACCATGGCTACGTCTATGCGACCATCCCCGCCACCACCGACAAGGCCGTGCCGGTGATCTGCTTCTGCTCGCACATGGACACGTCGCCCGATTGCTCCGGGGCCAACGTGAAGCCGCAGATCGTGCGCAACTACCAGGGCGGCGACATCGTGCTGCCGGGGGACCCGAGCCAGATCATCCGTGCGGCTGAGCATCCTGCATTGAAGGACCAGATCGGCAACGACATCGTCACCACCGACGGCACCACCCTGCTCGGGGCCGATAACAAAGCCGGCATCGCCGAGATCATGGACGCGGCGCAGTTCCTGATCAGCAATCCGCAGATCAAGCATGGCACCATCAAGATCCTGTTCACGCCGGACGAGGAGATCGGCCGTGGCGTCGACCGGGTCGACCTGAAGAAGCTCGGCGCCGACTTCGGCTACACGATGGATGGCGAAACCGCCGGCAACATCGAGGACGAGACCTTTGCCGCCGACGGCGCCACCATCCTCATCAACGGCGTCAGCGCCCATCCCGGCTTTGCCAAGGGCAAGATGGAGCACGCGATCAAGATCGCGTCCGCAATCGTCGATCGGCTCCCGAAGGATGGCTGCTCGCCGGAGACGACGGAGGGCAAGGAAGGCTTCCTGCATCCGGTCGGGATCTCCGGCGCGCTCGAACAGGCGCGACTCGACTTCATCGTGCGCGATTTCAGCGAGCAGGGCCTGCGGCAGAAGGAAGCGCTGCTCGAGGACATCGTCAGGGATGTCCTGAAGGACTATCCGCGCTCGAGCTATCGGATGGAGGTTCGGCAGCAATACCGCAACATGAAGGAGGTCATCGATCTGCATCCGGAGATCGTGACCTATGCCGAGGAGGCGATCCGCCGCGCCGGCCTGACGCCGGTCAGGACATCGATCCGCGGCGGCACCGACGGTTCGCGGCTGTCGTTCATGGGCCTGCCCTGCCCCAACATCTTTGCCGGCGAGCATGCCTTCCACTCGCGTCTCGAATGGGTCAGCGTCCAGGACATGGAGAAGGCGGCGCAGACCATCGTCCATCTGGCGATGATCTGGGAAGAGCGATCCTGAGCGCCGTCCGGCGCGCGTCAGACGCGCGCCGTCACCAGCCAGATCGAGCCGGCGAGCGTCACGCTGTCGCCGCGTACATACTGCGTCAGCAGCTCGCGGACCGACTGCCGCGCCGCCTCGCGCGTCTCCTGGGGATGCCCCTCCAGCGCGCGGCTGGCGGGGCCGATTTCGAACGCCGACTCCACTGCCGCCTCGAGACCCTGCCCGCGGGCGATGTCGAGTGACAGCGCATGCGCCTCCAGCGCGACGTCGCTGAAGCCGGCCTCGCCGAGGATCCGCGCCACTCGCGCTTCGGATGCGAAGGCGAACGGGCCAGGATCCTCCGGCGCCATCTCCGGCAGCTTCGGGACGTGACGATAGACCGCCTGCAGCGGCGCGATCATCCAGGGATTGGCCTTCGGCTCGCGCCAGCAGGCGAACACGACCCGGCCGCTCGGCTTCAGCGCGCGGCGGATGTTGGCGAACGACGCCACCGGATCGGCAAAGAACATCACCCCGAACCGCGACACCAGCAGATCGAAGCTCGCCGGCGCGAACGGATACACGGTCGCGTCGGCCAGCACGAACTCGGCGGGAAGCCCGGCCGGCGCCACCGCGCGCGCCCGCTCGAGCATCGGTGCGGAGATGTCGACGCCGAGAACGGAGCCGCCGGGCGCCACCTGCCCGGCCAGTGCGATCGACAAACCACCACAGCCGCAGCCGATGTCGAGAATGCGATCACCCGGCTTCGCGGCGATACGCTCGATCAGGATCTGCGACACCGGCGCGAGCAGGATGTCCTGGGCCTCCTGGCGATCGGACCAGCGCTGGCCGCCGGGCCCGTTCCAATAGGCGATCTGGTCGGCGTTGCGGTCGTCCCCTGCCGGCAATTGCATGATGTGCCCTGTCTGATTGAGGTCATCGCAAGAGCCGGCATGGCGCATGCAGCCGCCTGTCCTGTCAAGGCACGAGGCCGCGATGCGCTTGAGGAAGAAAATGGGCCGGTCCTCACCACGGTTCGGAGAGACTTTCGCCGATGGCGAGAGCGCTCCAACGTCGGCTCAGACGCGCGAACTCCTGTCGGATGGCGTCGCGCCGCGCCGGCGTGTAGGCCGCGCGCTCCTCCGCTGACATCCCGTCCAGCAGGCTGCGCGCCGACGGTGCCATCTCGGCCCCGCGCGCCCGCAGCGCCGGATCGTCAGCCTGCTGCAGCCAGTCCTGCCAGCACACATATGTAGCGCGCTCGGAGCGGGCATAGTCCTCGCTGCGTTCCGGCATCAGGCGCTGGTCCCTGGTCTCATGCCTGCGACGCAGCCGCGCGGCCTCGCGGGACGAGGTCGCATGCGGGACCAAATGAAAGGTCCCGGCCGTGCCGCCGGCCGCGAGCCGCCCGAATACGGCGCCGTCAATCCCGAGATGCTTTTCGACGATGAAGTGTTGCAGATCATGCGGCATCCAGGGATCGAAGCCAGGCGCCGGGCTCATTTCGAGGGTGCGTCCATCACCGAGCATCGCGCGCACCGCGTAGCGGCGCTCTCCGGTGCGGACGAAGGAAACAGTCATTGGCGGTCGCGGACGACGAGACATGGGACACTCGCAATTGGCAGCTGCGGCTGAACAACGGCCCAATCATACCGCCGCGGGTGAGGGATCGATAGATGCACGCGGACCTGCTGGCGAGCGCCGTAGCGCAATGCAATAGCGGGACAGCCTCTGGTGTCGCCGGGTCTGGTCTCGCTCTTGCTTCGATCAGGCGCGTCAGGAGCCACATGCGCACTCTCATCGTTGCCGATCTTCATTACTCGCTGCCGCAGTTCGACTGGCTGGTGGCGGCTGCCGATCATTTTGATGCGGTGGTGTTCGCCGGCGATGCGCTCGATCTCGCCTCGATCGTCGACATTCGCGCCCAGATCGTGGTCGTGAAGACATATCTCGCGCTCCTGGCGGCCAAGACGCGGGTCATGATCTGCTCGGGCAATCATGACCTGGAGGAGCGCAACCCGGATGGCGAGAAGATCGCGGCCTGGATCAGGACGGTCCGCGAGCTCGGCATCGCAGCCGACGGCGATGACCTTCTGATCGGCGACACGCTGTTCTCGGTTTGCCCGTGGTGGGACGGCCCCATCGTCAAGGCCGCCATCGCAAGCCAGCTCGATGCCGCCGCGACGCGCGACACAGCCCGCTGGATCTGGGTGCATCATGCGCCGCCGGCCAACTCGCCGGTGAGCTGGGGCGGCAAGCGCTTCTTCGGCGACACCGAGCCCGAAGGCTTCATCGCGCGGCACCGCCCGGCGATGGTGATCTCCGGCCACGTCCACCAGTCGCCCTTCATCACGGATGGGTCCTGGTTCGATCGCGTCGGTGAGACTTGGGTCTTCAACACCGGGCGGCAACCCGGGCGACCGCCGACCTACATGGTGCTCGACACCGACGAAGGGCGCGCCTTCTGGTTGGCGGCGGGGCAAGCCGAATGGATCGATCTCGCCGGCCCCCTGCAACGCCCGGCGCAGCCCGTGACGGCGGCGCCGGACTGGCTCAGAGTCGTGGATCGGATTCCAGATCCGTTCCTGGCGAAACCTGCTGCGGCGGCAGGTTGATCATGCTCTGCAGCACCTCGCCGACCATCGAAAGATGGGTGCCATGGCCGGCATATTGCCGCTTCAGGTCGGCGAGATAGCTGTTGGCGACGTTGAGGCGCTGCGCAAGCATGCGCGCAATCGCGAGCGTCGCCTCGGGATTTTCACTGAGGAAGCGTGGCGCATCCGGGATCTCGTAGATCCGGCAATCGACGAGCGCCCGCACGGTCGCCGTGTGCGGCTGCTCCAGCAGGAGCGACATCTCGCCGAACAGCGCGCCCGGCTCCGACACGACCGCCACCGTGGCGCCGGCCTTGATCACCTCCAGCTCTCCGTCGAGCAGGATGTAGAGATGCCCAGTGCTGTGCCCCTCCTCGAGCAGCATGGTGCCCGCTGGAATGGCGCGCTCATGTCCGCCGGTGCAGTGGCGCAGGAAGTCGGTCATCGGTTCGCCCGCGATGTTTCACTCCGCGCGCCAAGCTAGCCGAAGAACGGTTCATCGCCACGCGAAATCGTCCGGGCGCTTCGCACCAGCTGTCGCAAAGGATTTTAAACCCCTGTCCGAATTGAGCACTCGGCGGCGCCATCATCGTGATCGGGACGTGGGTTTGGCTCAGCCGCCGAGGCTCGATGGCAAGGTGGCTCAGCTTGGAGAGCAGCAGATCGATGAAACCCGACGCACAAACGCGCTTCTGGAGAGTATCGCCATCAGCTTGGAAAATCGACGCACCACAATAGCAGCGTCACCATTGCGAGGGTGCGTCCCAGCGGATGCTAATGGTAGGCGGCGAGAGATTCGAACTCCCGACCCTCTCGGTGTAAACGAGATGCTCTAACCAGCTGAGCTAGCCGCCCTCACGTCGCGCTTCTTTACCCCCTGCCCGATCCTCAATCAACGCCGGAACCACGCGGCGGCAGCGAGAAACCGCCGCAGCGGGAACGGTGGGGGCAGACCACGCACGCTCGAAGAGTCAGTGGCTCGATCCCCCAAACGAAAACGGCGCCCGTGGGGGCGCCGTTTCCTTGGATCAGTTCGGACCTCAGTGGGCGGTCAGGCCGCCGGCGGCTTCGTCGCCATCGGCCTTCACCGGGACCTTGGTGTCCTCTTCCCAGACGATCGGCACCGGCTTGCGGACCAGGGCCCGGGCGACGACGTCGTCGAGACGGGAGACCGGGATGATCTCCATGCCGCCCTTGATCGCATCGGAAATCTCCGTGAGATCCTTGGCGTTGTCCTCGGGGATCAGCACCGTCTTGATGCCGCCGCGGGCCGCGGCCAGGAGCTTCTCCTTCAGACCGCCGATCGGCAGCACGCGACCACGCAAGGTGATCTCGCCGGTCATCGCGACGTCGTGACGGATCGGAATGCCCGTCATGACCGAGATGATTGCGGTTGCCATCGCGACGCCCGCCGACGGACCGTCCTTCGGGGTCGCCCCCTCCGGAACGTGGACGTGGATGTCGCGGCGGTCGAACATCGGCGGCTCGATGCCGTAGACGATCGCCCGCGAGCGGACGTAGGACGCCGCCGCCGAGATCGACTCCTTCATGACGTCGCGCAGATTGCCCGTCACCGTCATCTTGCCCTTGCCGGGCATCATGACGCCTTCAATGGTGAGCAGCTCACCGCCGACATCGGTCCATGCCAGACCCGTGACGATCCCGATCTGATCGTCGCTCTCGATCTCACCGAAGCGGAACTTCGGAACACCCAAGAATTCCTCGACGGTCTTCTCGGTGATCTTCACCGACTTCTTCTTGGACATCATGAGCTCCTTCACGGCCTTGCGGGCCAGTGTGGAAATCTCACGCTCCAGATTACGTACGCCCGCTTCGCGGGTGTAGCGCCGGATCACGAGCAGCAATGCGTCGTCGTCGATCGACCACTCCTTCGAGTCCAGTCCGTGCTTGGAGATCGCGCTGGGGATCAGGTGCTTGCGGGCGATCTCGAGCTTTTCGGTCTCGGTGTAGCCCGCGATGCGGATGATCTCCATGCGGTCCATCAGCGGTCCGGGAATATTCAGCGTATTCGCGGTCGTGATGAACATCACGTTCGACAGGTCGTAGTCGACCTCCAGATAGTGGTCGTTGAACGTCGTGTTCTGCTCGGGGTCCAGAACCTCCAGCAGCGCCGACGACGGGTCACCCCGGAAGTCCGAGCCCATCTTGTCGATCTCGTCCAAGAGGAACAGCGGGTTCGAGGTCTTGGCCTTACGCATCGACTGGATGATCTTGCCGGGCATCGAGCCGATATAGGTCCGGCGATGACCGCGGATCTCCGCCTCGTCGCGCACGCCACCCAGCGACACGCGAACGAACTCGCGGCCGGTGGCCTTCGCGATCGACTTGCCGAGCGAGGTCTTGCCGACGCCGGGAGGTCCGACCAGGCACAGGATCGGGCCGGTCAGCTTGTTGGCGCGCGACTGCACCGCCAGGTACTCGACGATACGGTCCTTGACCTTCTCCAGCCCATAGTGATCCGCATCCAGAACCGCCTGCGCGGCCTCCAGATCCTTCTTCACCTTGGACTTCTTGTTCCACGGGATCGACAGCAGCCAATCCAGATAGTTGCGCACGACGGTCGCTTCCGCGGACATCGGCGACATCTGGCGCAGCTTCTTCAGCTCGTGCTGGGCCTTCTCGCGCGCTTCCTTGGAGAGCTTGGTCTTGTTGATGCGCTCTTCCAGATCGGCGAGCTCGTCGCGGCCGTCCTCGTCGCCCAGCTCCTTCTGAATGGCCTTCATCTGCTCATTCAGGTAGTACTCGCGCTGGGTCTTCTCCATCTGGCGCTTGACACGCGAGCGGATGCGCTTCTCGACCTGCAACACCGAGATCTCGCTCTCCATCAGGCCCAGCACCTTCTCCAGGCGCGTGGTGACGGACAGCGTCTCCAGGATGCCCTGGCGATCGGCGATCTTGACGGCGAGATGCGAGGCGACGGTGTCGGCCAGCTTACCGAAATCGGTGATCGACTGAACGACGCCGACGACCTCTGCAGAGATCTTCTTGTTCAGCTTCACATAGCTCTCGAAATCCGACACAACGGAGCGCCCGAGTGCCTCGGCTTCGACCGACTTGGCGTCGGTGTCCTCGAGCGCAACGGCAGTGGCTTCGTAGTAGTCGGCACGATCGGTGTATTTCTCGACGCGCGCGCGCTCCAGGCCCTCGACCAGCACCTTCACGGTGCCGTCGGGCAGCTTCAGGAGTTGCAGCACGCTGGCGAGCGTCCCGGTCTCGTAGATCGCATCCGGAGCTGGATCGTCGTCGGACGCGTTCTTCTGCGTCGCGAGCATCACCAGCGCGTCGTTCTTCATCACCTCTTCGAGGGCGCGGATGGATTTCTCGCGGCCGACGAACAGCGGAACGATGTTGTGCGGGAAGACGACGATGTCGCGGAGCGGCAGAACCGGATAGGCGTGGCTCTCGCCGTAAACGATGGTCGGCCGGGGTTTGGGGGTCGTCATGGCCTGTTCCTTTTGTTTAGCCCCCTTGCACGCAGTCCGCCATCGTGCGCAACCGCCACAAGGTGCGATCTGATCCGGACATCACTGACGCGTCGATATCGCCCGCTTGTTTCGGATCGTTGTTGAGGCGAATCCCGGGATTGAGATTTGTATCGCCACGCGACATTAGGTGGCTATCGACCCGGGGGGTGTCAAGTATCGGTAAACACCCGCCAAAAATGGCTTTACGCGGCGGGACGCTGAAACGCTGCGATGCCGCGAACATGACGTCCGCGGCGATCGCCGATCTAATAAATCGAGGTCTTCTGTCGCTCGTACCAGCGCGCCTCACGCGCTGGCGCTGCTTTCCACCGCGCGATCGGAGCGATCGGCGTAAATGTACAGCGGGCGGGCGGTGCCCTCGACCACCTCGCGCGAGATGACCACTTCCTCGACACCCTCGAGACCCGGCAGGTCGAACATCGTCTCGAGCAGGATGCTCTCGAGGATCGACCGCAGACCACGCGCGCCGGTCTTGCGCTCGATGGCCTTTCGCGCCACCGCGCCCAGCGCCTCGTCGGCGAAGGTGAGCTCGATGTTCTCCATCTCGAACAGCCGCTGATACTGCTTCACCAGCGCGTTCTTGGGCTCGGTCAGGATCTTCTTCAGCGAGTTCTCGTCGAGGTCCTCGAGCGTCGCAACGACCGGCAGACGCCCGACGAACTCGGGGATCAGGCCGTACTTCAGGAGATCCTCAGGCTCGACGTGACGGAAGATCTCGCCGGTGCGGCGGTCCTCCGGCGCCAGAACCTGGGCGGCGAAGCCGATCGAGGTCGACCGGCCGCGCGCCGAGATGATCTTCTCGAGGCCGGAGAACGCACCACCGCAGATGAACAGGATGTTGGTGGTGTCGACCTGCAGGAACTCCTGCTGCGGATGCTTGCGGCCGCCCTGCGGCGGAACCGACGCAACCGTACCCTCCATGATCTTGAGCAGCGCCTGCTGGACGCCCTCGCCCGACACGTCGCGGGTGATCGAGGGATTGTCCGACTTGCGACTGATCTTGTCGATCTCGTCGATGTAGACAATGCCACGCTGCGCGCGCTCGACATTGTAGTCGGCCGCCTGCAACAGCTTCAGGATGATATTCTCGACGTCCTCACCGACATAGCCGGCCTCGGTCAGGGTCGTCGCATCCGCCATCGTGAACGGCACGTCCAGGATGCGGGCGAGCGTCTGGGCGAGCAGCGTCTTGCCCGAGCCGGTCGGACCGATCAGCAGGATGTTCGACTTCGCGAGTTCGACGTCCGAGTGCTTGGTCTGGTGATTCAGCCGCTTGTAGTGGTTGT
Source organism: Bradyrhizobium sp. SZCCHNR1017 (assembly GCF_032381375.1). NCBI lineage: Bacteria > Pseudomonadati > Pseudomonadota > Alphaproteobacteria > Hyphomicrobiales > Nitrobacteraceae > Bradyrhizobium > Bradyrhizobium sp. SZCCHNR1017. The sequence goes on from NZ_JAUHIR010000001.1 coordinate 944,260, forward strand.
GGACGGCGACCGAGAGCACCTTCTTTGCATGGTTCTGGCCGATGACGTAATCGTCCAGGACCTTGCAGATCTCCTTCGGGGTCGGAATCCCGTCGCGCGACTTGACCAGCGAGGACTTGTTCTCCTCGCGGATGATGTCCATGCAGAGTTCGACGCACTCGTCGCAGATGAAGACGGTTGGACCTGCGATCAGTTTGCGGACTTCGTGCTGGCTCTTGCCGCAGAACGAGCAATATAGCGTGTTCTTCGAGTCGCTCGTGCCGACCTTACTCATTCCTGTCTCCGTCCGCGGTTCGCTCTTGTCCGCTCGTTCGTCCCGATCCGGCACGGGCCGGACCAGACTGGTGAAAGAGCAAATTTCGTACCAAAATTAACACCTTGTTCTTCACCTGTCGTGCACCCACGACCTACGCGAATCCCCCACGATCCATAACTCGACACTCTAGCCAATCATGCTGTCATCCGACTATCAAGAATTCGCTAATCGGAGCACAGACCCTAGACCGTGACATTACCGTGATTTTGGGGCTTGACACGGCAATAACACGCGAAATCAGCGGAGCGTTGCGTGTTTGCCACGCCTATTTGCCGGCCGCACGGCAAGGTTGCGGCTCTTTTGGGACCCTACCTCAGCACCTTTGCCGACCGAAGCCGGTAAAGGAGCCGCCGTTACATCCCCGAGGCCCGTCCATCGGGCCCCGCGTCGCTTACTGGTGGCTCACTTGCCCATCGCCGCCGGATCTTCCGGCCGCTTGTCGATGACCTTGTCGATCAGGCCGAACTCCTGGGCGGCTTCCGCAGTGAGGAACTTGTCGCGCTCCAGGGCGTCCTCAATCGCCTTGTAGGGCTGGCCGGTGTGCTTGACGTAGATCTCGTTCAGCCGCTTCTTCAGGTTCAGGATCTCCTGGGCGTGCAGCATGATATCGGTCGCCTGGCCCTGGAACCCGCCGGACGGCTGATGCACCATGATGCGCGAGTTCGGCAGCGAGAAGCGCATGTCCTTGTGGCCGGCACAGAGCAGCAGCGAGCCCATCGAGGCCGCCTGGCCGGTGCACAGCGTCGACACCGCCGGACGGATGAACTGCATCGTGTCGTAGATCGCGAGGCCCGACGTCACCACGCCGCCGGGCGAGTTGATGTACATCGCGATTTCCTTCTTCGGGTTCTCGGCCTCGAGGAACAGGAGCTGAGCGACGATCAGGGTCGCCATGCCGTCCTCGACCGGACCGGTCACGAAGATGATGCGCTCCTTCAGGAGGCGCGAGAAGATGTCGTAGGCGCGCTCGCCGCGGTTGGTCTGTTCGACCACCATAGGCACAAGGTTCATATAGGTTTCGACGGGATCGCGCATGAATCACCCAAGGGTTGGACCAGCAGTTGAGACGACCGGCCGCCGCAGGTGAGGCTCATTTCAACGAGCAGCGACGGACAGGTGTCCCGTGATGCAGAACTTCAAGACCGAGCCCACAGATATGGACCAATTTGCCGGTGACAAGACCGGGTGCCCTGGCCCGCCGCAAGCGAGGTCGTTGCCCTGTTCAAGCTGATTCCCGCGGCGGCGGCCAGCGCCGGAACCTGGACGACCGGCGCTTTCGCCGGTCAACCTTAATCTCGCGCTTATGTCGCGAACCCTACGATGGACAGCCTGATCAGGCCGCCTTGTCGCTGTCGTCGTCCTTGAACAGCTCGTCCTTGGAGACCTTCTTCTCGGTCACGTTGGCGAGTTCGAGGATGAAGTCGACGACCTTGTCCTCGTAGATTGGCGCGCGCAGCTGCGCGAGCGCCTGCGGGTTGCTGCGATAGAAGTCCCAGACCTCCTTCTCGCGGCCCGGCATCGAGCGCGCACGCTCGATCACGGCGCGGCTGACCTCGTCGTCGGTCACGGTGATCTTGTTCTTCTCGCCGATCTCCGACAGCACGAGGCCGAGGCGCACGCGGCGGTCGGCGATGGTGCGGTACTCCTCCTTCGCCTTGTCCTCGGTGGTGTTCTCGTCGGCGAAGGTCTTGCCGCTGGAATCCATCTCGGCCTTGACCGAGTTCCACATCAGGTTGAACTCCTCGTCGATCAGCGACGGCGGCGCATCGAACTTGTGGGTCTCGTCGAGACGGTCGAGCAGCGCGCGCTTGACGCGCTGGCGGGTCGCCTGGCTGAACTCGCCGGCGAGACGATCGCGCATCAACTGCTTCAGCTTGTCGAGCGATTCGAGGCCGAGCGTCTTGGCGAACTCATCGTCCACCACCTTGTCTTCGGGCGCCTCGATGGCGGTGGCGGTGGTTTCGAACTCCGCCGCCTTCCCGGCCAGCTCGTTGTTGAGATAATTGGTCGGGAACGTGACCTTCAGCGTGCGGGTCTCGCCGACGCCGATACCGATCAGCTGGTCCTCGAAGCCGGGAATGAAGGTGTTCGAGCCGATCACGACGTCGATGCCCTCACCCGTGCCGCCCTCGAAGGCGACGCCGTCGATCGTGCCCTTGAAGTTGATCTTCACGCGGTCACCGCTCGCGGCCTTCGCGCCCTCGGCCTTCGCCGCGTAGCTGCGGTTGGCATCGGCCAGGCGCTTGATCGCCTCGTCGACATCGGCATCGGTGATGTCGGCCACCGGCTTCTCGACCGAGAAGGTCTTGAAGTCGGCGAGCGCAATCGCCGGCACGACCTCGACGGCCACGGTGTAGGTCAGGTCCGACTGGCCGGAGAGGATCTTCTCGACCTCGGCCTCCTCCGTCGGCATCGTCACCTTCGGCTCGGTGGCGAGCCGGAAGCCGCGCTCGGTGAAGATCTGCGTGTTGGTGTCGCGGATGGTCTGGTCGATGGTCTCCGCCATGACCGACTTGCCATAGATCTTCTTCAGATGCGCGACCGGCACCTTGCCGGGGCGGAAGCCGTTGATGCGGACCTTGTCCTTGAGATCGACCAGCTTGGCGTCCGCCTTGGCGTCGAGATCCGCCGCCGGAACGCTGATCTGGAACTCGTGCTTCAAGCCTTCCGACAAGGTTTCTGTGACCTGCATGGCGTCAATCTTCTTCCGCTTCGGTCCGAACCCTTGCGATCCGGACACATCTGACTCAATTGTGGACGACGCGCAGCAAAAGGCTTTGCGCCGGTGGGATCGGCGGCCCCGCTTCTCTGTGCGAGAGAGCGGGTCTGCCGGTAAAACTTGGGGCAAACGCCGGAGAAGCGCTTGGTGCGGGCGGAGGGACTCGAACCCCCACAACTTTCGTCACTGGAACCTAAATCCAGCGCGTCTACCAGTTCCGCCACGCCCGCGTGAACTGCATCGATAGCCCGGCCGCGGTGCCGCGGGCGGCGCGGCTTATACCACGCACGAAACCGTCCGCAGCAAAAAAATGGGCTGTCGAAAGCACCACCGGCAGGCCGATCGACCGTGTCGCACGCACAGATAAGGGAAAACAGCATGATCCGCATCCCCCTCATCGCACGATGTTTTGTCGCATGACGGAACCGTCGGAGGGGCTCAGCCGCCGCGCCCTGCTCGGCGGCCTTGCGGCAGCCGGCGCGGCCTCGTTTACCCGCTCGGCTCGGGCCGGTGGCCGAATCTCGGTTTCGTTGAACGCTCGCGGCGAATCTCTGGTGCTGGCCCAGGGACGCTCGGCCAGCCCGCTCTGGCGGCTGGCTGCACCGGCCCCGGTGGTCCGGCTCGCCCGCGGCACGGCGCTCGATCTTGACCTTTCGAATGGCCTTTCGATCCCGGCCGCATTGTCCAGCCGCGGCCTCGCTTTGCCCGCACCGCTGCTGGCGCAGGCGGAGATCGGCCCCGGCGGCCGGGCCACCATTCCAGCCCTGGCGTCGCGCGCCGGGACCGGCCTGCTCGACCTGCGGCTGCTCGCCGACGCCGTGCCGATCCGCCCGCTGCCTGTCATCGTCGATGAGGCCGCGACGGTAACTGTCGACCGCGACGAAATTTTCCTGGTCGAGGATTTCAGGCTCAAGGCGGACGGCACCGCGGTTGCGCCAGGAACCGAAGCGCAAGACACCGAGCTCATCTTCACCGTCAATGGGCACGTCCAGCCCGAGATCGCGCTGCGGACCCATGAGCGAGTCAGGCTGCGGTTCATCAACGGCTGTCAACGCGCTGTGATCGCGATCAAAATCGCCGACCTCGACGCCGTTCGCGTGATGGCCATCGACGGCCAGCCGGCCGAGCCTTTCCTGGCTCGAAATGGCGCGGTGGCGCTGCCGCCCGGCGGCCGCACCGACGTCTTCATCGATATGCCCGCCGCCAAGACGGTGCTGGCCGTGCTGCTGCACGACGGCAGCAATCCGCGTCCCCTCGCCCGGCTGGTGGCGTCGAGCGAGCCGCCGCTCCGTGCCGCCCCACTGCTGCCGGCGCCGCCTTTGCCGTCGAACGGGTTGCCGGACAAGCTGGACCTGAGGACCGCCGCTCGGGCCGAGCTCGCGCTCGACGGCGCCGGCTGGCAACCGCCCGCCGCGTTCAACGCCGCCGGCGCCCCCACCTTCCAGGCCAAGGCCGGCCAAGTGGTCGTGCTGGCATTGGCGAACAAGACCGCCGGCACCCATGTGGTCCACCTTCATGGCCAGCCGTTTCGGCTGCTCGACCGGCTCGACGACGGCTGGAAGCCCTATTGGCTCGACACGCTGGCGCTGGAGGCCGGCCAGACCCAGCGCATTGCATTCCTTGCCGAGCAATCCGGCCGGTTCCTGGTCGAGAGCATGGCGACCAACTGGGCGGCGCCGCGGCTGCTGCGGTGGTATGAGATCAGGTGAGGAAACGAACCTGAGGGAACAGTCCCCATGACCACTGCCGCCATCACCGGGGTCACGGCGCGCGCCGTGATCACGCCCATGAACCGCCCCCTGCGCAACGCGTTCGGGATCATCGACTCCGGACCGCTGGTGCTGATCGACGTCGCAACCGATCAGGGGGTTACCGGCCATTCCTACCTGTTCGCTTACACCAGGCTCGCCTTGAAACCGCTGCTACATCTGGTCGAGGAGATCGGCCGAGAGCTCAAGGGCCAAGCCCTGGTCCCGTTCGACCTGATGAAACTCATGGACGCCAAATTCCGCCTGCTCGGCTGGCAGGGCCTCGTCGGCATGGCCGTCTCGGGCCTCGACATGGCGTTCTGGGATGCGCTCGGTCAGCTCGCGGGCAAGCCCGTCGTCGAGCTGCTCGGCGGCACGGCGCGGCCGATTCCGGCCTATGACAGCTATGGCGTGCTCGATGCCAAGGACGACGAGCGCACCTTGCGCGCCGCGCGCGACGAGCACGGCTTCCGCGCCATCAAGACCAAGGGCGGTCATGGCGATCTCGCGACCGACGAAGCGATGATCAAGGGCCTGCGCGCCCTGCTCGGCCCGGACATGGCGCTGATGCTCGACTTCAACCAGTCGCTCGATCCCGCTGAGGCGACACGTCGAATTACCAACCTTGCCGCCTACGACCTGACCTGGATCGAGGAGCCGGTGCCGCAGGAAAACCTCTCCGGCCATGCCCGGGTGCGCGAGCGCTCGGAGATCCCGATCCAGGCCGGCGAAAACTGGTGGTTTCCGCGCGGCTTTGCCGAGGCGATCGCCGCCGGCGCCTCCGACTTCATCATGCCCGACCTGATGAAGGTCGGCGGCATCACCGGCTGGCTCAACGTCGCGGGGCAAGCCGACGCCGCCTCGATCCCGATGTCGAGCCACATCCTGCCCGAGGCGAGCGCCCATGTGCTGGCAGTGACGCCGACGGCGCACTGGCTCGAGGTGCTGGACTTCGCCGGCGCCATTCTCGCCGAGCCGCTGCGGGTGGTGGATGGCAAGGTGACAGCCAAAGGTCCCGGCCTCGGCCTCGCCTGGAACGAGAGCGCGGTGGCGAAATATCAGGTGACGTGAGCACAGCCAAGAGCAGGACGCGCCGTCGCCGCCTCACCCTCAACTGTCATCACCCGTACCCGCGACCGGGCGATCCGGTACGCCGAGACATCGGTGGCTAAATCGATAGGCCGCGGCGTACTGGATGCCCGCCTTCGCGGGCATGACAGCGTGGTTGAGGCGACGACTCGCCCCTAATCAATACTCGACGCCGAACCGGTCATAGAGCCGCCGGAACACCGCAGGCAAGGTCTCCGTCAGATCCTCCGCGATCAGCCCCGGTCCCGCCTCGTTGCCCGCCTCGCCATGCATCCAGACGCCGATGCAGGCGGCCTCGAACGCCGGCACACCCTGCGCCAGCAAGCCGGCGATGATGCCGGCGAGCACGTCGCCGGCGCCGGCGGTGGCGAGCCAGGGCGGCGCGTTGGCGGCGATCGCGGCGCGGCCGTCGGGCGCGGCCACCGTCGTGTCGGCGCCCTTCAACAGCACCACGGCGCCGCAGCGCGCGGCCGCCGCGCGGACGCGCTCCAGCTTGGAGCGGCCGGGATGCTTGTTGCTGAGATCCGAGAACAGCCGCGGGAATTCGCCCTCGTGCGGCGTCAGCACGATCTGCGCCTCGGTCATCGCCCTGATCTGCTCGAACAACCGCTCCGGCGCATCGGCGAAGCTCGTCAATGCGTCGGCATCGAGCACGAGATGACGCTGCGCCGTCAGCGCGGTGTAGACGAGGTCGCGCGTGCGCTCGCTGACGCCGGTGCCGGGTCCGATGATGCAGGTGTTGTAGCGCTTGTCGCCGAGCAGCTCGCCGAACTCGATCGCGGTGTCAGCGGCGCGCACCATCACCGCCGTCAGCGCCGCAGCATTGACCGCCAGCGCATCGCGCGGCGAGGCCAGCGTGACCAGGCCGGCGCCCGCCCGCAATGCGGCCCGCGCGGCCATCCGCGCCGCGCCCGTGGCGGTGACGTCGCCGGACATCGCCAGCACGTGCCCGCGGGCGTATTTGTGGCCGTCGATGCGTGGCACCGGAAAATGGCCCTGCCACAGCTCGGGATCGTTCTCGAAGGCCTGCGGCCTGATCTCGGCGAGCACCTGGGGATCGATGCCGATGTCGGCGAGCCGGACGCGCCCGCAATGCTGGCGGCCCGGCAGCAGCAGGTGCGCCGGCTTCTTGCGGAAGAAGGTCACCGTCTCGGTGGCGCGGACCGCGATGCCCATCACCGCGGCCGTGGTGCCGTTGATGCCGCTCGGCAGGTCGACGGCGAGCACCGGCGCGCCATTGCCGTTGATCGCTGCGATGACGTCATGGGGCTCGCCGGTGACGGGCCGGCTGAGACCTGCGCCGAACAGCGCGTCGATGATCAGCGCCGGCTTGCCGATCGCCTGCGGCGTGAACGGCAGCACCGGAAACTTCCAGCCCTTGGCGGCGGAGGCCGCGTCGCCGTGCAGCGCGTCGCGCTCGCACATCAGGATGACCGACACGTCCCTGCCCTGCGCGGCGAGCTCGGCCGCGGCAACGAAGCCGTCGCCGCCATTGTTGCCCGGCCCACACACGACCACGATCGGCCCGGTCTCGACCAGGTCCATGGCCGCCTCGGCCACCGCCTGTCCGGCGCTCAGCATCAGCGAAAAGCCCGGCGTGCCGGCCGCGATGGTCAGCCGGTCGGCGCGCTCCATTTCGCTCGTGGTCAAGATGTCCATTACCGCTCTCGTCCCCAGCCGCCGTCCTGCGCCGGCTGCGTGATGTCGTCCCCGTCGCCTCGCAGCGGACGTCGGCGCCCCGTCCCTCGGAGCCGGTGCGGGCGAATCCCGCGCTCCCTATTGCCGCGCCAGCCCGCAACTTCCAAGGGCGCTGCACATCTGGCAAGACGCGACGAAACCCGGCACGTCGCCTTTTCCCTGGGCATTTCGGACAGCGCGCGGCTCCGCCGTCAAGACTTGCACAATGTTTGATCTGTTTGCCTAATCTCAAGGCTCCGGTATTCTAGACGTTCCTTGAGGGAATCGTCGGGTGCTGGTGAAATGCCTGAATATCGGCTCCATTTGGGCCCGTTAACGACTTGGCATAGACCCTGCTTTTGTGGAGCCACTTCGGCACGGGGCAAGTCGGGCAATCAATCACCGGGCCTCCGCCGGAGAGTGTTGGGCCCGGTAACGAAATGATCGAACGACTTGCGCGTGGGCGCAGCCTGACGATGACCCACATGTTGTTTATAGCGGAATGCCCGGGAGGCGCTCAGTGAAGAAGATCGAAGCCATCATCAAGCCGTTCAAGCTCGACGAGGTGAAGGAGGCGCTTCAGGAGGTGGGACTTCAGGGCATCACCGTTACCGAAGCGAAGGGTTTCGGCCGGCAAAAAGGCCATGCCGAGCTTTACCGGGGCGCCGAATACATCGTTGATTTCCTGCCCAAGGTGAAGATCGAGATCGTGATCGGCGACGACCTGGTCGAGCGCGCGATCGAGGCGATCCGCCGCGCCGCCCAGACCGGCCGCATCGGCGACGGCAAGATCTTCGTGTCCAACATCGAGGAAGCCATCCGCATCCGAACCGGAGAATCCGGGCTGGACGCGATCTAGCCTGACCGGGGGGCCTCAACGGACCGTCCGCTCCGGGCCCCCCACGGAACGTTTGCTGCGCCAGCAGCCCCCACGGCAGCTCGAGTGTCCTCTGCGAGGCGCTTGCACGCGGCCGTTTTGCCGTTTCCGATGTTGTCTTGGCTCCCGCACGAGGCTATGGAGCATGACCCGCGGACGCCGTCCCGCGCCGGGCCGTGACGTTATAAGCCAAGAGGGGTATTCATGAAGACCGCCAAGGACGTCTTGAAAGCAATCAAGGACAATGACGTCAAATACGTCGACCTCCGCTTCACCGACCCGCGGGGCAAGTGGCAGCACGTCACCTTCGACGTCAGCATGATCGACGAAGACATTTTTGCCGAAGGCACGATGTTCGACGGCTCCTCGATCGCCGGCTGGAAGGCGATCAATGAATCCGACATGTGCCTGATGCCCGACCCGGTGACCGCGACGATCGATCCGTTCTTCGCCGAAACCACCATGATCATCACCTGCGACGTGCTCGAGCCGACCACCGGCGAGCCGTACAACCGCGACCCCCGCGGCATCGCCAAGAAGGCCGAGGCGATGGTGAAGTCGATGGGCGTGGGCGACACCGTGTTCGTCGGCCCCGAAGCCGAGTTCTTCGTATTCGACGACGTGCGCTACAGCTCGTCGCCCTACAACACCGGCTTCCGCCTGGACTCCTCGGAGCTGCCGACCAACTCCGACACCGAATATGAGGGCGGCAATCTCGGCCACCGCATCCGCACCAAGGCGGGCTACTTCCCGGTGCCGCCGCAGGACTCGGTGCAGGACATGCGCTCGGAGATGCTCGGCGCCATGGCCCGCATGGGCGTCAAGGTCGAGAAGCACCATCACGAGGTCGCCTCGGCCCAGCACGAGCTCGGCATGAAGTTCGACACGCTGACCTTGATGGCCGACCAGATGCAGATCTACAAATACTGCATCCATCAGGTCGCCCACATCTACGGCAAGACCGCCACCTTCATGCCGAAGCCGGTCTATGGCGACAACGGTTCGGGCATGCACGTCCACCAGTCGATCTGGAAGGACGGCAAGCCGGTGTTCGCGGGCAACAAGTATTCCGACCTGTCGGAGACCTGCCTGTCCTACATCGCCGGCATCATCAAGCACGCCAAGGCCATCAACGCCTTCACCAACCCGTCGACCAACTCCTACAAGCGTCTGGTCCCGGGCTATGAGGCGCCGGTGCTGCTCGCCTACTCCGCGCGCAACCGCTCGGCGTCCTGCCGCATCCCCTACACCTCGTCGCCGAAGGCCAAGCGCGTCGAGGTCCGCTTCCCCGATCCGCTCGCCAATCCCTATCTCGGCTTTGCCGCGATGCTGATGGCCGGCCTCGACGGCGTGAAGAACAAGCTCGATCCGGGCCCGGCGATGGACAAGGACCTCTACGACCTGCCGAAGGAAGAGCTGAAGCAGATCCCGACCGTCTGCGGCAGCTTGCGCGAGGCGCTCGAGAACCTCGACAAGGACCGCGCCTTCCTGAAGGCCGGCGGCGTGTTCGACGACGACTTCATCGACAGCTACATCGCGCTGAAGATGACCGAGGTCGAGCGCTTCGAAATGACCCCGCACCCGGTCGAGTTCGACATGTACTACTCGGGCTGACAGCCCGATTGATCGGCGGATGACGACACCAGGGCGCCCCTCACGGGGCGCCCTTTTCATTGGTGTCGCAGTGCCGTGCTGCGAATGCCAAGGCCGGCATGAGCGCCAGAACGGCGGTACGACATTCCTCCCAATGACGAATAGGGACAGGCGCAAGGAATAGATCGGGCCGGAATGAGTTTCTATCCCTGTGATCCACATGCATTGGGAGATTTCGAATGACCAGGCTTTCGATCTCGCGCCTCTTCCTGACCGCCGCAATCTCACTCGCGGCGATCTCGTCCGCCAGCGCGGCGCCTCCAACCAAGAGCGGCAGCAGCACGAAGGGTGACATCCTCACCGACAACAAGGGCATGACGCTCTACACGTTCGACAAGGACGTCGACGGCAAATCAGCCTGCAACGGTCCCTGCGCGACCAACTGGCCGGTCCTGAAAGCCGAAGCCAGCGACAAGGCCGACGCCAACTACACCATCATCACCCGGGACGACGGCTCCAGGCAGTGGGCTTACAAGGGCAAGCCGCTCTACACCTTCGCCAAGGATCAGAAGCCCGGCGACATCACAGGCGACGGCTTCCTGAACAACGCCTGGCATCTCGCAAAGCCCTGAGCGGAGCTGCGCTCTCGCCACGCGCGGGACGAACTGCACGGATTGGGCTTGGCCGTAGGAGACGGCCGCTCTCGGAGAATCCGCCGGACGCGCCTGCGACCGGCGCCCATTGACGAGCGCTGCGTTGTCGTGGCTATCGAGAAACGCGGCAAGCTTTCCTGATGGAGATCTTGCCGCACCACCCCTGCCCCCAGCGCCCTTCACCGGGCGCCTTTTGTTGGTGGCTGCTCATCTGCGATGATCCAACGGGACTCGTCCTTCGAGACGCTCGGCTATCGCCAAGCTCCTTAAGGATGAGGAGATGGAGGTCGCGCGAGGCCGTGGTTTCTCCTCATGGTGAGGAGGCGCGCGCCCATGAGTCAATGAGATCATCCGACAGAAGTGCGCGCCGTCTCGAACCATGAGGCCCGAGGGCGCACTCAGCCGCTATTTCTCGGGAAACCTCACCACGATCTGCTCGACCACCGGTCCCCATTTGCGCAACTCCGCCTTGTCGGATGCGATGCGATCACCGATCGGATTTCCCTCGTGGTCGTCACTGCCGAAGCGAACGCTGACGGAGCATCCACCCGGCAAAGGACGGCTCAGCGTGCCGCCTTTCCAGTCGACAACGAAGCCGCCACCATCGGTGAAGAACTCGCGGATCAGAAACGGCCTGCCATTGATCTTCTGCACCTCGGCCAAAGTGGAGCCGAGCGTCACGCCGGCAACGTTCCAATGACTCGTCTTGGAGGCGATCAAGGTGAGACGTGACACCCGCCGCATCGTCTCGTCAGCAAAGCCGATCTCGATACGCCAGTCCGGCACTTTTGGCGACAGCACGACGCCTTGATAGGTGATGTCCTCCACCCCGGTGAACAACTGGTCGTCTGTCACCGCCTCCTGGCCGTAGCGCTGCATCAGGCTCTTGGCGGAGTCCGTGACCGACACCGGCGAGGTGCAGGTGATCGGCCCATCGGCAGGCGGCGCGGTCTGTGCCCATGCCGGCGCAGCCAGAAGCATCAACAACAAGCTCGTTCGGCGCATGCTCATCCCGGTCAGTCCTGCGACTATGAAGCCATCACTTCGCGGCGAAATTGATGCCGATCTCGGTGACGACGGGCGCGAATTTCACCAGCGCCGGATTGTCGGACGACACCTTCACGCCATCGCCCGAGAGCGCTCGCGGTGGGTCCTTGTCCTTGCCGAAGCGCACGGTGATCGAGCAGCCGCCCGGCAGGATGCGTCCCAGCGCGCCGTTCTTGAAGTCGGTGACGAAGCCGCCATAGTCCCAGCCGAAGCCGCTCACGACGAACGACTTGCCATTGGCCTTCTGGACCTCGACGAGGCTGGCCCCGATGGTGATGCCGGCCACGCTCCAGCGGCTCGTCTTGGCCGTATCGCGCAAGGTGAGCCCGGACACCGTCGCGACCTTATCGTCGATGAAGCCGACCTCGATGCGCCGGTCCATCGCCCGCGGAAACAGCACGAGGCCCTTGTAGGTCTCGCCCTCGGCGCCCGGCAGATCCTGAACCACGGCCTCGTCGCCATAGCGCTGCTTGAGGCTGTTTGCCGAATCGGTGGCCGCGACCGGCGACGAGCAGGTGATCGGGCCTTCCATCGGCGGCGTGCCTTGGGCCAAGGCCGGAGCGGCGCGGAGCACAATGGCGACAGTCAGGACGTGGCGCATCACGGTTTCCTTGTGACGAGCTCACGATGAGCCGTCTCTGCAGCTTCGTCTGCCGTTTTGGAAACCCGGTTCAGCCCCGACGTCAGGATGACAGATGCCGCTTCCTCACCGCCTTACCGAACGCCTCGAACAGCTTGCGATTGATCGGGTTCTTCTGCGGGTCATATTCGGCATGCCATTGCACGCCGAGCGCAAAGGATGGCGCGTCCGCGATGCGGATGGCCTCGATGGTGCCGTCCTCGGCGATGCCCTCGATCACGACGCGGTCGCCCGGCTCCAGGATGCCCTGACCATGCAGCGAATTGACCTTGATGCTGTCGCAACCGAGGATGCTGGCGAAGGCACCGCCCGGCGTGAGCCGCACCTCGTGGCGATCGGCGAACACGACGTTGGGATCGGGATGGATCTCGCCGTTCTCCAACCTGGGCATGCGGTGGTTCATGCGGCCGGGAATCTCGCGGATCTCCGGATGCAGCGAGCCGCCGAAGGCGACGTTCATCTCCTGCAAGCCGCGGCAGATGCCGAACAGCGGGATGCCTCTGGAGACGCAGGCTTCCGACAACTGCAGCGCGACCTCGTCGCGGTGGACGTCGTAGGGCTCGTGCTTGAGGCTCGGCTCGGTGTTGAAGCGGGTCGGGTGCACGTTGGCGCGGGCGCCGGTCAGCACCACGCCGTCGACGACATCGAGCAGCGCGGCGATGTCGGTGATCTCGGGAACACCGGCAAACATCAGCGGTAGCGCGCCCGCGACCTCGGCCACGGCGCTCAGGTTGCGCTCGCCCACCATCTGCACGGTGAACCTGTTCTCGACGCGATGGCTGTTGCCGATCACGCCGACCACCGGACGTTTCATTGTTTTTGTTTCTCTCCCCTCTTATGTGGCCGTTGGCGGCCGCGTCCGCCAGTGTGGCAGGCACAAATCATGCCTGCGTCGCACGGCAGGATCAACATATGGCCACGCGGGTCCCCAATGCCAATTCCGGACACCCCCGCAAGCGTCCTGCAGCGCCCCGCTTCCCCAAGCCTGCGCTTGATCCGCCAGCCGTTTTCGCCAATGTGTGGGGGCCGATCAGCACAGAGGATGCCTCATGACCGCCCCCGCCGACCCACGCCTCCAGGCCCGCAGCGACCTGGCCTGGGCCATTGCCGTGGGCGGCATCGGGGTAACCCTGTTCATGGCCGGCATGGCCTTCACCTGGTATTACGCGGCTGCGATCTTCCTGTTGTTCGCGGGCATGCTGCTCGGCGTCGCGCTCAACGCGATGACCAGCCTGCTCGGCCGCGTCCTGCCCTGGCCGCATCCGGCGCGGCTCGTCATCGTCTGCCTGGCGCTCGCGGCCGTGCTCGTCGGCATCGTCTTCCTCGGCGGCACCACCATCGCGGACCAGGCCAAGGTGCTGAGCGATACGATCAAGTCGCAGCTCGGCAACATCAAGGGCTTCCTCGACCGCAACGGCATCGACACCAGCTTCTTCGACTTCAACGCCGCGAGCACGGCCACTGCCGCGCCTGATGGCGGCTCGACCACACCGACCCAGACGCCGTCCCATGGCCTGCCGGGCGGCCTGCCCTCGCCGAGCGCGCTGGCCTCCTCCGGCGGCGCCATCGTCAGCCAGACCTTCAAGCTGCTGCTCGGCACCGTCAGCGCCGTCGGCAACTTCTTCATAGTGTTGTTCCTGGGATTGGCCTTCGCGGCCCAGCCGGCGGTCTACCGCAGCGGATTGCTTTTCCTGGCGCCGGCGAAGTACCGCGACCAGGCCACCGTGATCGTGGACCGCATCAGCTACACGCTGGAGCGCTGGCTGATCGCCCAGATCACGACGATGTTCGCCGTGTTCCTCGTCACCTGGATCGGCCTCGCCATCATCGGCGTGCAGAGCTCGTTCATCCTGGGCATCCAGGCCGGCCTGTTGGCCTTCATTCCGACCGTCGGCGCCATCATCGCCGGCGTCATCGTGGTGCTGGCGAGCCTCGCCTCCGGCTGGGTCGCTGCGGTCAGCGCCTTCGTGCTGTTCCTCGGCGTGCACGCGATGGAGAGCTACGTGCTGACGCCGCTGATCCAGCGCCAGGCGCTGGACATCCCGCCGGCCACGCTGTTTGCGTTCCAGATTCTGCTCGGCATCGTGTTCGGCGTCTGGGGCCTGACCCTGGCGCTGCCGCTGATGGCGATCGCCAAGGTCATGATCGACTATTTCAAGAGCGACCGCCGCACCGAGGACGCCGCGGCCGCGATCTGAGGCCCGGTCAGAGCCCGCTCAGCCGGCCGGCATCGCGGTCTCGACCAGCTTGGCCCAATAGCTGATGCCGTGCGGAATCACGTCGTCGTTGAAATCATATTCCGGGTGATGCACGCCGGCCCCATCGCCGATGCCCATGAAGACGAACGCGCCGGGCCGCGCCTGCAGCATGTAGGCGAAGTCCTCGCCGCCGAGCCGGGGCGGCATGTCGGTGATGACCTGTTCCGGCCCGACGACGCTGCGCGCCACGTCGGCCGCGAACGCAGTCTGCTCCGCATGGTTGATGACGACCGGATAGCCCCATTCGTAGTCGATCTCCGCCTCCACGCCCATGCCGCTCGCGAGCGCCGTCACCAGGCCCTTGAAGCGTTCGTCCATCAAGCGGCGGATGTCCTCATCGAGCGTGCGCACGGTGCCGCCAATGACAGCGGTCTGCGGAATGATGTTGTCGGCGGTCGTCCCCGCGTGAAAGCGCGTGATCGACAGCACCGCGCTTTCGACCGGATCGACGTTGCGCGCCACGATCGTCTGCAGCGCGGTCACGATCTGCGCGCCGGCGATGATCGGATCGACGCATTTGTTCGGCCGCGCGGCGTGGCCGCCGAGGCCCTTCAGACGCACCTCGAAGGTGTCGGCCGCGGCCATCACGGCGCCGGTGCGCGTCGCGACCGTTCCGAGCGGCAGGCCCGGCGCATTGTGCAGGCCGTAGACCTCCTCGATGCCGAAGCGCTCCATCAGGCCATCCTCGACCATCGCACGGCCACCGGCCCCACCCTCCTCGGCTGGCTGGAAGATGACGATGGCCGTGCCGGCGAAGTTGCGCGTCTCGGCGAGATAGCGCGCCGCGCCCAGCAGCATCGCGGTGTGGCCGTCATGGCCGCAGGCGTGCATCTTGCCGGGAATGGTGGACTTGTGCGGGATGTCGCTGACCTCCTGCAGCGGCAGCGCGTCCATGTCGGCGCGCAGGCCGATCACCCGCGGCGACGACTCGCGGCCGCGGATGACGCCGACGACGCCGGTCCGGCCGATGCCGGTGACAACCTCGTCGACACCGAACGAGGTCAAGAGCTCGGCGACGCGCCCGGCCGTCCGATGCACCTCATATTGGAGCTCGGGATGCTGGTGGAAATCGCGGCGCCAGACCTTGGCGTCTTCCGCCAGCTCGGCGGCGCGGTTGATGATCGGCATGACGGAGTTCCAGAAAATGAGGAGCACGTCATGGCGACGCGCATGTCATCCCATTGCATGTCGGGCCACGGCAAAAGACAAGCGCTATCAGCACATGCGATGCTGCGCAGCCTGCATTGCCGCGGCGACGCGGCCGCGCGAAACGCCTGAGCCGATCCTGCTTATGATCGAAGGCCGCGCAGCTCGCGCGCGAGGTTGGCCCGCGCCTTCTGGTCGAGCGCAGCGGCAAAGCCCGCATCTGGATAGATCACGGGGCGCCGCGCGAACCGCTCCAGCACCGCCGCGCGCCCGGCGCGGTAGGCGTCGTCCGGCACATGCGCATATTCGCGCCGGATCGCATCCGCGTAGACGTCGTAGCTGGCCTCGTCGGCGCCGAGAATGGCGAGATCGATCGAGACGAGCAGCGCGCCAAGCCGATCGTCGGGCGCGACATGGTGCGTCCGGGTCAGCCGGATCAGGCGTCCGACCTCGTCGCGCAGCTCGGGCGCGACGTGACGCTCGGCAAGGATGGCGCTCTGCTCTTCATTGTCGGACCGCGTGGGATCATACACGGCGTCGTGCCACCAGATCGCCAGCGTCAGGACCTCGCGCTCGCGGACGCTGAGGTCCGCGACGCGATCGAGCTGGTCCAGGCAATCCTGGACGTGGCGAAGATCGTGGTAGTGCCGTCCCCCGGCAGAGTAGGCTTCGACCAGATCGTCGTGCGTCATGTTGTGTTCCGTGGCGGAGCAGCGCTGACGCGCTGCCTCAGCCGGCCGAGGTCAGGACCGTCTCGGTGTGCTCGACATCCGGAGGATTGGCAAAATACTGCCCGACCAGGCCACGCCATTCGGTGAAGTTCTCCGAGCCGCGGAAATCGACCGTGTGGTTCTCGAGCGTTTCCCACTTCACCATCAGGCGGTAGCGCTGCGGCTTCTCGATCGATTTGTGCAGCTCGAAGCCGTGAAAGCCCTTGGAGCGGCCGAAGGCGGCGCGTGCTTTCGCGACCGCGGCCTCGAAATCCTTCTCCGTGCCCGGCTTGACGTCGATCTGGGCGATTTCCGTGATCATGTTCTGTCGGCCTCCCCTGGTGTGGGCCGCTTGTCTAGCCCAGACCTCGGGAGAGCGAAAGCCGCACCTCAGCTGGACAACACCGCCTCTCCCGACTGCGGCAGGCTGGCAGCCGCGGCAGCGCGCTGGCGGCGGTAGCGGTCGAGCGACAGCGGCAGCTCCGCCGAGGCCTCGACCCGGTTGCGACCGGAGCGCTTGGCCTTGTAGAGCGCGGTATCGGCGGCCGCGAGCAGCACGTCGAGATCGGTCCCGCCCGGCCCGCCGGCAACGCCGATGCTGACGGTGGTATCGACCGGCTTGTCCTCGCACACCACGCCGGAGGCCGCGAACGCCTCGCGGACACGCTCGGCGGCGACCATGGCCTCTTCGATGGAACAGGGCAGAAGTGCTGCGAACTCCTCGCCGCCGATCCGGCCCGAGAGATCGGTGAGGCGTAGATTGTTGACCACGACGTTTGCGAACAGCTTCAGGACCTCGTCGCCCTCGGCGTGACCGAAGCGGTCGTTGATCGACTTGAAATGATCGATGTCGAAGATCAGCACGCTGACCGGGCGCTGCTCGCGCGCCTCGCGCTCGATCAGCTGCGCGCAGGACTCGGCAAAGCCGCGGCGGTTGAGCAGGCCCGTCAGCGGGTCGGTGGTCGCCGCGCGCTTGTGGGCGCTGACGATGCGCTCGGACACCAGCATGAAGATCACGAACACGGTGCCGACCGCATACAGCACGAGTTCGATCGAGAAGATCGTGACCCAGGCGGCGGCGAAGGCGCCGTCGGAATCGCGCAGCATGTTGCCGAGCAGGATCGGCAACATCAGCACGAAGCCATGCATCACCGGTACGATCAGCGCCGGCCAGCGCTTGTGCAGGGTCCGCCGCCGCTCCTGCCACAGCTCGGCCGCGGTCAGCATGGCGTAGATCACGACGATCGCTGCGCCGATCGTCAGCCGCAGCGCCTGCGCCGACGCATCGAGCAGCATGCCGCTGGCGATCCAGACCGTCGCGCCGAGCACGAGCCCGGGCACGCTCGCCGGCTTGCCGTGGAACACGCGCGCGGCGTTCCACACCATGGCGGTGGCGATCAGGCCGATGGAGCTCAGGAACAGCGACACCACCTCGCCGTAGAGCTCGCCGATCAAGGTCCACAGCGCGATCGCGACCGCGCCGAGGACGTAGGCCGCGCCCCACCAGCGCAGCGCCGGCGTGTTCTCCTGCCGGCCGAAGTGGAGCAACATAGCGCCAAGCAGCGCTGCGACCATGGTCGCTACGATGTCGAGCGTCATGCTATCAAGCGCCATCGATCACCTCGCTTGCTGCGGCGGCGCGGAAATTCAGGGTTAGCGCGGCCTTATCGCGATCAACCTAGCGGGCGGTTTGTTGGAAAGAGGTTTGCCTGGGATACCAAGTTTTCTCGAAAAGCTCGGCACAACTCGTCAGCAAATTGCTGCGCAAGAAATCTGCAAACAGGATTCAAAAATGCCGGGGCAATCCGCGCGACCGCCCGCCCTGATTGTACACGGCACAGCGTCATTCATTGATAGTTGTGCGCCCCATCGTGCGGAATCAATGGTTTCCCGTCCTGCGGCGAACACTCATCGAAACGATAAGAAACCTTCTCAAATTTGAGATCATCTCTCCCTAACACGTCCCGACCGCGGCGCGATCCGCCGCTCGAGGTGGGGACAAGGATGTCTTTCGAAGACGATTCATCGAACAACAAGGCGGCCGCAGGCGATCATCCGGCGCGTGATCCGCAGCCGGCGCAGGGCGTCGATCGCCGCACCCTGCTGCGCAATGCCATGGGCGTCTCGGCGCTCGGCCTCGGCGCCAGCCTGCTGCCCGGCCAGGCGGCGCACGCGCATTGGCGCATGCACCATCACCATCGTCACGTCACGACCAGCTTCGCGCTCGCCGTCCTTCCCGATACGCAGTTCTACTCGCGCTATGCGACGTCAGAAGAAGGCCAGTCCTATCAGCGCCAATATGGCAGCACGCCCTACCCCGCGCAGACGCAGTTCATCGTCGACAACGCCGCGAAGTACCACATCCCGTTCACGATCCACCTCGGCGACGTCGTCGACCAGTCCAAGCATCCGCAGCAATGGGTGGTCGCCGATGCCGCGATGAAGCTGCTGGAAAATGCCGGCCGGCCCTATTCGGTGCTCGCGGGCAATCACGACGTGCTGTCGGCGCTGGAGTTCGAGAGCGCGGCGAGCCAGGGCGCGGGCACCGATGCGCAGCGCGCTTCATCCGAGCCCTATCTCTCATGGTTTCCGACCAGCCGCGCGGCGAAGCAGCGGACCTTCCTGGAGCGCCATCCGAGCGGCTGGCACGAGGCGCATGTGTTCCACGCCTGCGGCGTCAGCTTCATGGTGCTGTCGCTGTCCTGGCGCGCCTCGGACGATGCGATCGCCTGGGCGCGCAGCATGATCGCGCGGCATCCGATGCTGCCGGTGATCCTCGCCAACCATCAGCTTCTGAACATCGCCAATGACGGTGTCAGCCCGCTCGAGGTCGCCTACGGCCAGTACCTGTGGGAGAAGCTGATCCGCAGCAACGACCAGATCTTCATGACCCTGAACGGCCACTATCACGGTGGCGCGCTGCTGACGAAGATCAACGACTTCCACAACCCCGTCCACCAGATGGTGGTCGACTATCAGATGGCCTATCAGGGCGGCAACGGCCTGATGCGGCTGTACGAGTTCGACTTCACGGCCAACAAGATCGACGTCGCCTCGTTCTCGCCCTGGGTGGTCGAGAAGCCGAAGGACAGCCTGAAGCAGTTCGACCGCGCCTGGCTGTCCGAGGACAATCACGCGTTCTCGATTCCCATCGACTTCCGCCGGCGGTTTTCACGCTTCACCAATTTCTGCCATCTGCCGGCCTTCGCCGGCACGCCGATCCTGCCGCGCCTCAAGCAGGATCTCTACGCCAACTACACCGAGGCGCCCGAACCGGTGGTGGTGCCGCCCGCGAACGAGCAGGACTATCCGCTCGTGGCCGAGACCGTTGCGCATTGGCGGATCACATCGTCGGCGATCGGCAAGGCCGTGGCCGCCGGCACCGCGCTGTCGGACCTCACCGCCGCCAACCCGATGCAGCGCGCGACGCTCGCGAGTGCCGCCCAGGTCGCCGACGTCGTCTTCACAGCCGACAAGCATCGCCTGTCGTCGGCGCCGGGCAGCGTGCAGTTCCTCAACACGACCAAGCAGGGCGCCGGCCGCTTCAGCTGGTTCACGACCGCGGCCAACGCGCCGATCAACGCGGCAACGTTCGCATCCGGCTACACCGTCGAAGCCTTCATCAAGATCGATCCGAACTGGAAGGCCGCCGACCACGCCTGGTGCAACATCCTGACCCGCTTCGGCAACCGCGGCTGGCTGCCGGGCTACGCCGGCGGCGATCCGGAATCGCCGCCGATCCTGTTTGCGATCTCGAACCTGCGCGAGGTGCAGTGGGAGATCGTGCCGTCGAGTTCGACCCGGCAGCCGCAGACCGACTGGTCCGGCGAGATCATGCTCGACACCTGGTATCACCTCGCGATCGTCAACGATCCCGCCGACAATTCGACCGTGCTCTACATCGAGGGCGCGCCGGTCGTGCGCAGCGTCATCGGCGGCAACGGCATCGCCTCGACGGCCGCGTCGCAGCCCTGGGCACTCGGCTGCGGCTGGTGGGACCGCGCGCCGTCGGACGGCTTCATCGGCAGCATCGGCGAGGTCCGCGTGGTGTCGAAACCGCTGGCGCCGAGCCAATGGCTGACCGCGCGCCGCGCCAGCGCCTGACCCGCGCAAGCCTGCGTCAAAAGCAAAACGGGCGCCCGCGAGGGCGCCCGTTCGTATTTGAAGCTGATGGATCCGGACGGAGCCGGAGCCAGGCGATCAGCGCTTCGAGAACTGGAAGGAGCGGCGGGCCTTGGCCTTGCCGTACTTCTTACGCTCGACGACGCGCGAGTCGCGGGTCAGGAAGCCGCCCTTCTTGAGGACGCCGCGCAGCTCCGGCTCGAAATTCGTCAGCGCCTTGGACAGGCCGTGACGGACCGCACCGGCCTGGCCGGACAGGCCGCCGCCGGCGACCGTGCAGATCACGTCGTACTGGCCCTTGCGGGCAGCGACGACCATCGGCTGCTCGATCATCATGCGCAGCACCGGACGGGCGAAGTAGACCTCGATGTCGCGGGTGTTGACGGTGACCTTGCCGGAGCCCGGCTTGATCCAGACGCGGGCGACCGCGTCCTTGCGCTTGCCGGTGGCATAGGCGCGGCCGAACTTGTCGACCTTCTTCTCATACTTCGGAGCGTCGGGAGCCGTGACGGCCCCCTTGAGCTGCGACAGCTGATCGAGAGACTGGATGCTTTCGGCCATCTTATGCGGCCCTCGTGTTCTTGCGGTTCAACTTGGCGATGTCGATCTTCTCGGGGTTCTGCGCTTCGTGCGGATGATCGGGTCCGCCATAGACACGCAGATTGCCCATCTGCACGCGGCCGAGCGGCCCGCGCGGGATCATGCGCTCGATGGCCTTCTCGATCACGCGCTCGGGGAAGCGGCCCTCGAGGATCTGGCGCGCGGTGCGCTCCTTGACGTGGCCGACATAGCCGGTGTGCTTGTAGTACACCTTCTGCTCGCGCTTGCGGCCGGTCAGCACGGCGTGCGCGGCATTGACGATGATGACGTTGTCGCCGCAGTCGACGTGCGGCGTGTAGATCGGGAGGTGCTTGCCGCGCAGCCGCATGGCGACCAGCGTGGCGAGACGGCCGACGACCAGACCCTTGGCGTCGATCACGACCCACTTCTTCTGGACCTCGGCCGGCTTTGCCGAAAAGGTTTTCATGAGAGATATCCGTGACAGGGAGAATGCGGCGCGGGTGACGCACCGAACTGGTCGCAGCTTCTAGAGAAGCGGCCTGCATTCGTCAACGCCATCGGCGTCAAATTAATGCAATAAAAACAGTAGCTTGCAAATATGGTGCAATAATACCCACGAAAACCCTACGCATTCGGAATGGAATAGGTCGCCGTGACATGGGCGATCGGATCGGGCGATTCCCCTGACAGCAGCGTGACTTCGCCGACCGCGAGCCGCTTGCCGAGCTTGAGCAGCCGCGCCTCCGCCAGCACATCGGCGCCGGCCGCGCCCTTGCGCAGGAAGTTGATGTTGAGATTCGTGGTCACGGCAAGACCGACCGGGCCGATCGCCGACAAGAGCACCACGTACATCGCGAAATCGGCCAGCGCCATCAATGTCGGCCCGGAGACGGTGCCGCCGGGGCGCAACATGCGCTCATTGAAGCGCTGGCGCATCCGGCAGCTCTTGCCGTCGGCGCTCTCGATCGAAATGTCACCGCCGGTGCGGAACGCCTGGGGGAAATTCCGCGTGCAGGAACGTTTCCAGCTCCGCGATGGTCATCTTCGCCGTCATCTCTCCCCCTGCTCTCGTCGTTGCTCATCTGTTACATTAGCTGCATCGATGCGCCCATATGGAAATCGCAATGTCCGTCCCTGCCCCCGCCGACGCCGCCGATACGCCGATTCTGTTGCGCGAGATGGCGGGCCCCGTCGCCGTGCTCACGCTCAACCGCCCGGCACAGCGCAACAGCCTGTCGGAGCCGCTGATCGCAGAGCTGCATCGGGCCCTGGCCGAGATCGGCGCCGACAAGGCCGTGCGCGCCGTGGTGATCGCAGCGAATGGCCCTGCGTTCTGCGCCGGCCATGACCTCAAGGAACTCACCGCGCATCGCAGCGAGGCCGACCGCGGCCGCGCCTTCTTCGCCCGGCTGATGAACGCCTGCAGTGCGATGATGCAGGCGATCGTGCATCTGCCCAAGCCGGTTGTCGCGTCCGTGCAGGGCATCGCCACCGCCGCCGGCTGCCAACTGGTCGCGAGCTGCGATCTCGCCGTCGCCTCCGAGCGCGCCTCGTTCGCCACGCCCGGCGTCGACATCGGCCTGTTCTGCTCGACGCCGATGGTGGCGCTGTCGCGCAACGTACCCCGCAAGCAGGCGATGGAGATGCTGCTGACCGGCGAGCCGGTTCCCGCTGTCCGCGCCCGCGAATTGGGCCTCGTCAACCGCGTGGTCACGGCCGGCACGGAACGCGACACCGCGATTGCGCTGGCACAACAAGTGGCGCGCAAATCAGCCTATACGATCAAGCTCGGCAAGGAGGCATTCTACCGCCAGGCCGAGATGAGCCTTGCCGACGCCTATCGCTATGCGGCAGAGGTGATGACCGAAAACATGCTGGCCCGCGACGCGGAAGAAGGCATCGGCGCCTTCATCGAGAAGCGGACGCCGAATTGGCGGGACGAGTGAAGCTCGCCCTGCTCTCTCCTTCGTCATTGCGAGCGCAGCGAAGCAATCCAGAGTCCCGCTCGAGCCCCTGGATTGCTTCGTCGCAAGTGCTCCTCGCAATGACAGAAACTGAAACTGGCTCGTCATTCCGGGGCGCCCGGAGGGCGAGCCCGGAATCCATAACCACGATCGGGAGTATGGATTCCGGGCTCGTGCTGCGCACGCCCCGGAATGACAGCAACTAACAGATTGCACCGCTCATGAATCACGACACCTATCCCGACGACTACATCCGCGGCATTCTCAACGGCGTGAAGGTGATCGCGATGGTCGGCGCCTCGCCGTCGGAGATCCGGCCGAGCTTCTTCGCCTTCAAATATCTGGTGCAGCGCGGCTACGACATGATCCCGGTGAACCCCGGCCATGTCGGCAAGAGCCTGATGGGCCGCCCCTTCGTCGCCTCGCTCGCCGACATTGGCCGCCCGCTCGACATGGTCGACATCTTCCGGAGCTCGCAGCACATCATGCCCGTCGTCGACGAGGCGCTGAAGCTCTCACCCTTGCCGAAGGTGATCTGGATGCAGCTCGGCGCGCGTGACGATGCGGCGGCCGAAAAGGCCGAGGCCGCTGGGCTGAAGGTCGTGATGAACCGCTGCCCAAAGATCGAATATGGCCGGCTGTCGTCGGAGATCTCCTGGATGGGCGTCAACTCGCGCACCATCAGCGCCAAGCGCGCGCCGATCCCGACGCAAGGCATGCGGCTGTCGCTGAACCGCACCAGCGTCGGCGGCGGCACGACGGCCGCGGCCGACCGCGCCGCGAAGGACAGAAGCGATCCCGCCTGACGCATCTGCGAAAGGAACGTGTCGCGACGACGGCGCGACACAGCAGCGCATTTCAAATCGGAGCGATCGGCGCCGGCAGCCTTGACGCCATCCTGGCCGCTGGCAAATGTCCTCCGCCGGGATGACGCGGAGGCGCACGATGCGCGCTATCGACACCGTCTCCCATCATCGATCCCTGCGCCAGCCGGCGCCGGCGCGCAACGGATCAAGCCAAGAGGAAACACCATGACCGAACGTCCCCCGGGATTTGCCACCCTTGCCATTCACGCCGGCGCCCAGCCCGACCCGACCACCGGCGCGCGGGCGACGCCGATCTACCAGACCACGTCGTTCGTGTTCAACGATGCCGACCACGCCGCCTCGCTGTTCGGACTGCAGGCATTCGGCAACATCTACACCCGCATCGGCAACCCGACCAACGCCGTGCTGGAGGAGCGCGTCGCCGCGCTCGAGGGCGGCACCGCCGCGCTTGCCGTTGCCTCGGGCCATGCCGCGCAGGTCGTGGCGCTGCAGCAGTTGCTGTCCCCCGGCGACGAGTTCATCGCCGCGCGAAAACTCTATGGCGGCTCGATCAACCAGTTCACGCATTCGTTCAAGAGCTTTGGCTGGAACGTGGTGTGGGCCGACACCGATGACGTCGCGAGCTTCGAGGCGGCGGTGAGCCCACGCACCAAGGCTGTATTCATCGAGTCGATCGCCAATCCCGGCGGCACCATCACCGACATCGAGGCGGTCGCGCAGGTGGCGCGCAAGGCGGGCGTGCCGCTGATCGTCGACAACACCTTGGCTTCGCCCTACCTGATCCGCCCGATCGATCACGGCGCCGACATCGTGCTGCACTCGCTGACCAAGTTCCTTGGCGGCCACGGCAACTCGATCGGCGGCGTCATCGTCGATGCCGGCACCTTCGACTGGGCCGGCAGTGGCGACAAATATCCGATGCTGACGCAGCCGCGTCCCGAATATCACGGCATTCGCCTGCACGAGACGTTCGGCAATTTCGCCTTCGCGATCGCCTGCCGCGTGCTGGGCTTGCGTGATCTCGGACCGGCGCTGTCGCCATTCAACGCCTTCATGATCCTCACCGGCATCGAGACCCTGCCGCTGCGCATGCAGAAGCACTGCGACAATGCCAAAGCCGTCGCCGAATATCTCGGCAAGCATCCCGGCGTGGCCTCGGTGAACTACGCCGGCCTGCCCGAGGACAAGTATTACACGCTCGCCCGCAAATACTGCCCGAAGGGCGCCGGCGCCGTGTTCACCTTCTCGCTCAAGGGCGGCTACGACGCCGGCGTCAAGCTGGTGTCGAACCTGAAGCTGTTCTCGCATCTCGCCAATGTCGGCGACACCCGCTCGCTGGTGATCCACCCGGCCTCGACCACGCACAGCCAGCTCGACGACGCCGCGAAGATCAAGGCCGGCGCCGGCCCCGACATCGTCCGCATCTCCGTCGGCATCGAGGACAAGGAAGACCTGATCGCCGACCTCGAGCAGGCGCTGAGCGCGTAAGGCGCGTTTCGCTCCACGGATCGCGCCGCGCGTCGACATGCGGCATGACGAGCGCATCTCTCACCACGTCATGGCCGGGCTTGTCCCGGCCATTCATGTCTTTGCCCCGGCAATGACGACGTGGATGCGCGGGCCGTCGCCGCGCCGAAGGGGCTTCGGCCCCGCAGGCGGGAAAAGCCCGCGCATGACGAACAACTGACAGCTGAGGCAGCAAGCGGCCCCGAAAACAAAGAGAGCGCGGGCGGCCCCCTTGGGCTTCCGCGCTCTCCTTCGTCCCACGGCCGGGCCGTTGCCGGCTTCTCGGACCGCGCCCTCGTTAACTCCAGGTGATCATCTCATCAGCTGCAACAGGCGCGCGTGCATCTGGCCGGCCAGAGGCAGCGCGGAGGCCGCGATCAGCCGGCTCGCCGACAGCGCCTGCAGGCCGGCGGCGCGCTCGTCGATGGCAGCGAGTTCAGCGTTGACTGAGCCGGTCCGTGATTGGAGATTTTGGCGCGCCGACGCCGAAAACATGATCACCGACATGCTCGAAACCTTCTGGTCTGAGACTCTGATGAAATGCAGCAGAGATTTTCGCGCCCGGACGCAGCGGCCGGGCTGCACTCGGCCGACCTTCAAAATCGCCGGCAGCAGTAAGCTTGCACCCGCAGAACTTAACAAAAGCTGAAAATGCCCGTCCTTCTACGGATGATTGCGGCCAACCGTCGGATGCCGGAAGGATTTCGTTAACCATACCCGGCTCATCCTGCCACCCGTGGAATCGCCTTCCGGACCCGCGTGAAAGCAGCGGTGGATGTATCGCGAAGCGCCGATACCACCCGAACAGAAGTCGAGGAGAGCAGGATGCGAACGTTGGTGATCATGATGCTGCTGGCGGCCATCGCGGCGAATGGCGTCGTGCTCGCAGCCGACCTGCCGGCCGTCCACGACAAGATCGTGCACACCAAGGCCCGCCGCGCCGTGAGAGAGCCGCCGCCGACGGTCGTCGTCGTCAGGGACCAGGACTCGCTGATCTCCCCGATGTGGCCCTCGACGCCGCTGCTGTTCGGGCGCCAGGAGCTGCCCGGCTATTACGGCCGCGCCTTCTCCTACGACTACCAGGGCCCCTATTACGGCGGAGAAGGCTATACCAACTACATGTTCCGCCTGCCCTACGCGTGCGGCGTGTATGGGTATTGCTGAGCGGGGTGCCGTTGGCATGCAGTAGCCTGGATGAGCGAAGCGACATCCGGGACGACGAGGACGAGGTCCCGCATACCGCCAAGGCTCGTACGGATGACCGCAATAGACGCCTATTTTGCGTAGGCACCGCCATAGCGCCCTGCGCGGATGCTCGCCAGGATTTCGGCTTCACGCTGCTCCTGCGCGCGGGCGGAGGCGAGCAGTTCGGGTGCGATCGCCGGCGCGAAAGCGACCACTCCGTCGGCGTCGGCAACCACGATATCGCCTGGCGTGACGATCATGCCGCCGATCGACACCGGCACGTTGATCTCGCCGGGACCGTTCTTGTAGGGGCCGCGGTGATTGACCGCACGCGCGAACACGGGGAAGTCGGACTTCATCAGCACACCGGAGTCCCTGATCGCACCGTCGACGACGATCCCGGCCGCGCCGCGTTCCCTCGCGATGGCGGCGATGATCTCGCCGACCAATGCCCGCGTCTCGTTGCCGCCGCCATTGACGACGAGGACGTCGCCAGGCGTGATGAGATCGAGCGCGCGATGAATGAAGAGATTGTCCCCCGGCGCCGTATTCACGGTCAGCGCGATCCCGGCCATCGGCGAGCCCGTATAGAATGGCCGTAGACTGGCTGCACCAGGCAGCCGCTGAAGGTTGTCACTGATCACGGCCGTGGAAACGCTCTTGAACGCGGCGACGACCGCCGCATCGATCGGCGCACCAGGCTGCGCTTGTCCCTCACCCATTCTCGCTCCCCGTCTTGCACAGTCCAGAGCGTCGCTCGATGGCGCGCCGCCTCGGCGGTGTAGGACTCGCCTTGAATTCAGAAAACCGATAAATGGAGATATCGATCCATCTCTTTTTTGAATGCGAACATGGTCACCCTGAAGCAGCTGGAAGCTTTGAACTGGATCGCGGAGCTTGGCACGTTCGAACGCGCCGCAGCCAAGCTGAACACCACGCAATCGGCGATCTCGAAGCGCATCCAGGAGCTCGAGGCCTCCGCGCGCGTTCCGCTGTTTGATCGCAGCCAGCGCGGGGCTCGCCTGACCGAACGTGGCGAGCAGATTCTTGCTCTTGGCCGACAGATGTTGGCGTTGCAGGACCAGATCCTGGAGTTGAAGGACGGCCGGCAGTCACCGGCCCGCCGCCTGCGGCTTGGGGCGACGGAGCTGTCAGCGCTGACATGGCTGCCGCGTCTGGTTTCGGCGATTCGCGAAGCCCATCCGGCGGTGATGATCGAGCCTGAAGTCGAAACCTCCCGAAGCCTCTACGATCGGCTGATCGAGGGCAGCCTCGATCTCGTCGTCATCCCGGACGTCTTCTCCGACCCGGAGGTGACGTCGGTGCGGCTTGCCGAAGTGCAGAACGTGTGGACGGCGCGCCCCGGCCTGGTCAGAGCGCGCCGGAGCCTCGATTTCGACGAGCTTGGTCATCATACGATTCTGATGCAGGGCCGTCGCTCGGGCTCCGGCCTCTTCGTCAACAAATGGCTCGCGGCCAACGGCGTCTCGTTCAAGCGCGCCATCTCGGTCGACAATCTGACCGCGCTGGTCGGGCTCGCCGTGGCCGGCCTCGGCATCAGCTATCTTCCGCAACGCTGTTTTCGTCCTCTCTTCGAGCAGAAGAAGCTGGTCATCCTGCCCGTCAAGCCGACGCTGCCGGCCGTGCCCTATGCGGCCATGTATCGCAACGACAGACCCTCGGCCTTCGCGGCCGCCGTAGCGGAGCTGGCGCGCCAGACCTGCGATTTCGGCCGTCAACTCGAAGGTTAGACCGGGCAGGTGAACCCGGCGACGACGCCCGGCGCGGCGATCCATCACTTCCAGGAATGAGAAATAAGGCGGTTTTATCCCTTTTCATCCAGGCCGGACGCAGCGAGGCTGCATCACCGCTGCGCGGGCAACGCTGCACGCGCGAAGAGGGTTGCTGCGAGGAGAGGCTTGATGCGCATTTGGGGACTTCTGCTGACGGCAGCGCTCGCTGCAAACGCCGCCGGCGCCGAGGAACTGACGGGCACGCTCCAGAAGATCAAGGAGACGAACAGGATATCGATCGGCTTCCAGGAATCGTCGGTGCCGTTCAGCTATCTCGACGGCAACCAGAAGCCGGTGGGCTACGCGCTCGACATCTGCGGCCGGATCGCGGATGCGGTCAAAAAGGAGCTGGGGCTTCCTAACCTCACGATCGAAACCGTTCCGGTGACGTCCTCCAATCGCATCCCGCTGATGACGAACGGCACGATCGACCTCCTGTGCGCCTCCACCACCAACAACGCCGAACGTCAGAAGCTCGTGGCCTTTGCCAATACGCACTTTCTCAGCGCCACACGCTATGCGGCCAAGAAATCGCTCTCGCTCCAGACGATCGACGACCTCAGGGGAAAGACGGCCGTCGCGATCGCCGGATCGACCAACATCGCCCAGTTGAACAAGGTCAATGTCGAACGCAAGCTCGGCATCAACATCGTTCCGGCCAAGGACCAGGCCGAAGCGTTCCTGATGCTGGAGACCGACCGGGCTCAGGCCTATGTGCTCGACGACGTCCAGCTCGCGGTCGCCATCGCGCGGTCGAAGGACCCGGCGGCGTACATGATCAGCAACGACGCATTCTCCAAGCCCGAGCCTTTTGGCATCATGCTGCGCAAGGACGATGCGCCGTTCAAGGCCATCGCCGATCGCGTCACCGCCGAGCTCTATCAGAGCCCCGCCATCGACGCGCTCTACAAGAAATGGTTCGAGTCACCCGTGCCGCCGACCGGGATCAACTTCAACTACCAGATGCCGGCCCCCCTGCGCGCCGCGTTCAAGTCGCCCAGCAGCAGTCCCGACCCGGACGCGTATGCGCCCGATTGAAGCCTGCGGTATCCGTGCAAACGGCAACGGCGGAGACAGCCTCATCCGCCGCGGTCGCCTGCGACAGACGGCCATCGGATATTGCCGAGATCAGCGGCGGCGTTCGAGAAGTCGTATTCGTTCTTCATTGGTTGAGAGCAGCTGTGATCTTGTTGATCCGCGCGCGCCAGTAACTCACTCCGCGACCACGACGCGCACGTCGAACTGCACGCCTGTCTCTGCCTGCAACACGCCGATCACGCCAAGCAGGTTCTCGGCCGTGGGATTGCCGGATGGCCCTAACATGCGCATCGGGCTCTTCGACGGCCGCCCAAGCGCGTTGCTCAACGCCTCGAAGCCGATCGTTGCGTTGATATACGCACGCAGGCCGGCGCGGCCGTCATCGACCTCTCCGCGCAACGCCTCGCGAAACGCCGGATCGCGGTCCGCGCGCGCCCGAACCGTGTCGCGGAAGTCTGGTCGCGAAGGCACATGAGGTGCTCGCAGAAACTCCCAAAGAGCTATTTCGCAGCCTCGATCCGCTCAATATCCTCCTTGAGAAGCGTGTTGACCAATTCGGTCAACGAGACGCCCCGCGCGCTGGCCAGCCCGGTCAGGTGATCGAGCACATCAGGCTCGAGATGCACCGGAGGCAGCATTCGCGCGCCCTTGCGAAAGAACTTGCCGCGTTCGGCGTTCGAGAAATCGTATTCATCCTTCATCGGATCACCCATTCTCGTAGGAGCGGATTTCGCGTCGGGTCGGGCGACGGACAGAAATGATGCGGATCGCTGCGCGGTCTGCCGATAGCTCCGTGTACGTATGCACGACCAGCAGTAGCTCGTGAGCAATATTGCGTCCCATCGTAACCCATCGTTCCTCGCCTGCGCCAGATCCGTCATCGAGACGCGAGAGCGCCAACGGATCGCCGAAGATGCTCATCGCCTGCTCAAACGCAACGCCATGCTTGCGCAGATTGCTCTCTGCCTTGGCCGGATCCCAATCGAACTCGAATTGCATGGTCCGCCCCACCCGGCGATGTCCGCGACACGCCACGCTTGCCAAACGACGCAAATCAGCTTATGTTCTCTTTTTGTTCCTGTCCAGCCGAGGGGCGCTTCCGGATCGTCCAGTTGCGTGGGATTGGGAATGCGGTGGACGTGGCGGGCCGTGCGTGGACGAAGGTTTGCGCGGACGAGCGGATTGTCACGGACGGCGAAATCGCGTGGTCCTGGCGCCCCGACGCTGGCGCCAAGTCTCGTGTCGGTGCTCAACGCATCGCGCGAGATGACGGGGGCAAGAGAGCCCGGTCCCCGGGGAGATCGCGTATAAGCGTTAAAACCATCGCGCGGGGAAGGCCGGATGTATCAGGCCGTACCTGTGGTGACCGCCGCGTGCTCTTTTCTTTGCACGCGGGCCATGGGTGCCGGCCAGGCATCCGGCCTTCCCTGCGCCCTCGCGTGTTTCGAGGGTGAAACGACCGGCAGAACTCGGCGTGATTGCGCGCGAGGAAGAGGATGTTTGTCTTCACATCATTGCGCAGCGTGCGTAGTCACGCTTGTTGGCTTGCGCGAATGTCTCTCCACCGTCATTCCGGGGCGTGCGCAGCACGAGCCCGGAATCCATTTTCCAGCGTGTCTCGCGGCTCAATGGATTCCGGGCTCGCCCTGCGGGCGCCCCGGAATGACGGCGGAGGTCGCTGCAACAGCGAGCGCGAGAACGCCCTACCCCGCCTGCCCGGCCGCCACGGCCGTCTGCGGCACGGCGACAACAGCGACACGTCGCGGCGACAGGCGTTCGGCCTGCAGCACGGCGAAGGTCAGCACGATGATGGCCGTGCCCTGATGCAGCAGCGCCAGCGAGATCGGGACCAGCGCCAGCAAGGTGAGAATGCCGAGCACCGCCTGCACCAGGATCGCCGCCAGCAGCCGGTGCGCGCCGCGCACCACGTCGCGGCCGACGCCGGCACGCATCACGTCGAAGGCGTGCCAGGCTGCCAATGCCAGCAGCGTGTAGGCGGTCATGCGATGCATGAACTGCACCGTCAGATCGTTCTCGAACAGATTGATCCACCACGGCGAATGGATCCACAGATTGGCCGCCTTCGGGATCAGGCCGCCGTCGATTTCCGGCCAGGTGTTGTAGACGAGGCCGGCGCGCAGGCCGGCGACCAGCGCCCCGAGATAGAGCTGCACGAAGGTGACGCCGACCAGCATCCACGCGGTGAGCCGCAGCCGCGCCGGTGCCGCGGTTTCCTCACGCGACGAAAGCCGCCGCAAGGTCCAGACGATCGACGCATAGATCAACAGCGCCAGCGAGAGGTGCGTCGCGAGACGGACCGGCGCCACCTCGGTGCGCTCGGTGAGGCCGGAGGCCACCATCCACCAGCCGACCGCGCCCTGCAGCGCGCCGAGGCCGAAGATCAGCCACAGCCTGCGGCCGAGCGGGCCGGACACGGCGCCGCGCCACAGGAACCACAGGAACGGCAGCAGATAGACCATGCCGATGACGCGGCCGAGCAGCCGATGGCTCCATTCCCACCAGAAGATGGTCTTGAACTCGTGCAGGGTCATGCCGGCGTTCATCTGCCGATACTGCGGAATGGTCTTGTAGGCCTCGAAGGCGTCGGTCCAGGCCTGCTCGGACAACGGCGGCAGGGTGCCGGTGACCGGCTTCCATTCGACGATCGACAGCCCGGATTCGGTCAGCCGCGTGGCGCCGCCGACCAACACCATCAGCGCGATCAGGCCGGCGACGGCGAGCAGCCAGATGCGGATCGCGGCAAGATCTGTCGTGCGGGGAACCGTGGTCATGGACGTTGAACGCTCGATTGAACCGGGGCTGACAGGCCCTTATAATCCCGGGGAAATCACGCGCAAGCCGCGCCGCCCCCAGCCGAGGCTGACAATCCCGTCATGACGATCCGCACCCGCAAACTGATCGGCGCCGTCGCGCTGCTCCTGCTCGCCTTCGCCTGGTCGATGATGGGCATGGTGATGGCGCAATTCCCCCTGATAGCCAATTCGGGCTGGCTGCAGGCGGTGTATTACGTCGTGGTCGGCATGGGCTGGGTGCTGCCCGCGATGCCGATCGTGAGCTGGATGCTGCGCCCGGATCCGGAGCGGCAGCAGGGCTGATCAGCCGAGATCGAGCTTCGGCTGCGGCGCGGATTTTTCCCGCGGCAGGGTGATGCCGGCCATCAGCACCTTCAAGGCGCGCAGCGAGCGCGAGCGGCCGTCCCAGGCGATCCGCGGCAGCATGTGCAGATGCGTGCGGCCCTCGCTCTGCACGACGCCTGGCATCGTCGAGGCCGCGCTGACGAAGCCCGCCTGCTCGGCGAGCACGACGTCGCTGCGGCGGAACGAATAGCGGCCGCCGAACGGATACGCCATGTGCCGGACCGGGCGGCGCAGCGCCGTCTCCAGCACCGCCTTGCCCATCGTGATCTCGCGCTGGGCGTCGGCATCCCTGAGATTGGCGAGCACGGAGTAATGCACGGTGGCACTGCCGATCGTGACGTTGGGGTCGGCGGCGAGACGGGCGATGTCGGCCCAGTCCATCGAGGCCTCACGGCTGAGGGCGGCGAGATCGACCGAATGGCGCGAGCAGAGGTCGCGGATCGCGATCGACAGCTCGGCCGGTGGCAGCTTGCGCAGCCACGCCGAAAGATACGCGAACAGCTCGTATTTTTCGGCCGGCGTGACCACGTTGAAGCGCTGTTCCCGATGGTCGATCACGAGGCTGATGCGCGTCTCGCGCGCGATCACGGCCTCCAGCGCCAGCCACCAGGCTTCGCCGAGCCCATCGGGGAAGGCCGAGGGCACGTAAACGGTGAACGGCACGCCGTGGCGCGCCAGCACCGGATAGGCGTGCGTGATCAGGTCCTTCGCGGTGCCGTCGAAGCTCAGGCAGGCGAAGCGGCTGCTTTGGGGAAGGCGCACGGCGCGGTCGCAGGCCTCGTCGAGCGAGACGATGTCATAGCCCCAGCGCCTCAGCGCCCGGATCACCTTGTCGAGGAAAACGGGGGTGATCTCCGCGCATTTCAGCGGCTGGAACGCGCCCTTGCGCCGCGGGCGCACGCGCTCGAACCGCAGCACGGCGCCCGCGCCACCCGTGGCGCGCGACGCGAGCAGCGTGCCACCGCTGAAATAGGCCAGCTCGAGCCGGGCGCTGCGCAGCCACCTGTTGTCCGACGACAATTCCCGCGCCCCTTCCCCGAATCCCACTTGAAACCAGACCGTCCGCGCCCACCTGATGCGGACAGACCGTGGCGCGATCGCGTCATGATCACCGCCATCCGATGATAGCGACCATCCGCCGTCAAGATCGCGTGGCCGCTGCCGATTTGAACAGGTCTTTGTTTGTGCCATTCCCGATTTGGGACGACGTCATTGCCATTACCTTTTGTTGAGACTTCTTTGCGAGGGTCTCCGGACGTCAAGCAACAAAATTCCACGACAACGCGAGCAGCGCGATGACCATGGCCGCCGTGATCGAGAGCCGGACGGCGCAGGCGCCCGCGCGGCGGCTGCCGTCGGGGCTCGCGCGGGTCGACATCGTGTCCGATCTGGCTGCCGCCGAGCCGGTCTGGCGCGCGCTCGAAGTCCCCGAACATGTCTCGACGCCCTACCAGCGCTTCGACCTGCTCGGCGCATGGCAGCGCGACGTCGGCGCGCGCGAACATGCGACGCCGTTCATCGTCATCGGGCGTGATGCCGAGCAACGCCCGCTGCTGCTGCTGCCGCTGACGTTGCGGCACGCCCGCGGCGTGCGCATCGCCCGCGGCGTGCGCATCGCCACCTTCATGGGCGGCAAGCATACGACCTTCAACATGCCGCTGATGGATCGCGAATTCGCCGCGCGCGCCAGCGCCGGCGATCTCGACGTCCTGCTCGCAGGGCTGCGCGATCGCGGCGGTGTCGACCTGCTCGCCTTGACACAGCAGCCGGAGCGCTGGCGCGATCTCGCCAATCCGCTGGCGCAATGGCCGCACCAGCCGTCGGTGAACGACTGTCCGGTGCTGTTGATGCCGCCGGGGGCTGCGCCGACGGCGCTGTTGTCGAATTCGTTCCGAAAGCGGCTGAAGAGCAAGGAAAAGAAGCTGCAGGCGCTGCCCGGCTACCGCTACATGGTCGCAAGCAGCGACGCCGAGATCGCCGAGCTGCTCGACTGGTTCTTCCGCACCAAGCCGATCCGAATGGCCGAGCAGAGGCTGCCGAACGTATTCGCCGAGCCCGGCATCGAGGCATTCGTGCGAAGCGCCTGTATGGGAAAGCTCGACTGCGGGCATCGCGCCATCGATATCCACGCGCTGCGCTGCGACGACGAGATCATCGCATTGTTTGCCGGCGTCGCCGACGGGGCGCGCTTCTCGATGATGTTCAACACCTATACGTTGTCGGAGAATGCGCGCTGGAGCCCCGGCCTGATCCTGATGCGCTCGATCATCGATCACTACGCGCAACAGGATTTTCGTGCCCTCGATCTCGGCATCGGATCGGACGACTACAAGCGGATGTTCTGCAAGGATGACGAGCCGATCTTCGACAGCTTCATGCCGTTGACCGCGCGGGGTCGCGTCGCCGCGACGACGATGGCTGCGGTTGGACGGGCCAAGCATGCCGTCAAGCACAGCCCTGCCCTGTTCCGTCTGGCGCAACAGCTGCGCGGCGCGCTGCAATCGCGTGGCGGCGCCGCCAAGGCTGACGAGAGGGCCGAAGATTAGGCGGCGACGCCGCGCGGCCCCGGCTGGTTGCGGTTGGCGCCTCCGGCCGGTGCCTTCAGCATGGTGACGGCGCCGAAACCGACCTCGCGCAGCTGCTCGCCCATCTGGCTGCGCGCCTCGGCGGCCATCTTGGGATCGGGCACGACGACGGCGCGCGCGCCCGCGGTCAGCAGCTCGGCCGGCAGGTCGGATGCATTGCCAGCGTCGAGCAGGACGTGGTCGTAGACGCGCAACAGTGCGTCGATCGCAAGCGCGAGCCGCGGCGATTGCAGTTGGCTGCGGTCGGCGCCGGGACGGCCGGCATTGACGATGTGCAGCCGCGAGGCCTGGT
Source organism: Bradyrhizobium sp. SZCCHNR1017 (assembly GCF_032381375.1). Lineage (NCBI taxonomy): Bacteria > Pseudomonadati > Pseudomonadota > Alphaproteobacteria > Hyphomicrobiales > Nitrobacteraceae > Bradyrhizobium > Bradyrhizobium sp. SZCCHNR1017. The sequence goes on from NZ_JAUHIR010000001.1 coordinate 979,764, forward strand.
CCTTGGTGATGATGGACGCGAACGATGCCTCGCCCAGCATCAGCTCGATCAGCCCGGGCGCGGCCGGATCGACCGAGACGCCTGCAAGCAGTTGCGGGCTGCCGGCGAGGTCGACCAGCACCACGCGCGCCTGCGCCGCCATGGTGCGGGCGATCGCGAGCGCAGTGGACGTGACGGCCTCGCCGCCGACCGTGCCGAGCACGGTGACCTTGCGGGCGCCCTCGCCCGCGCCGAGCAGATCGGCTGCGAGTTGCTCGGTCTCGTTCGGCGGTGGCGGCGCCGGCTTGACCGGCTCGGCCGACGGCGCCTCGGCTGGCTGCATGGCGGTGGGGGGCGGCGGTACCGAAGCCGGACGCGCGGCCTCAACCGGCGCCGGCGTCGATGGTGGTGCAACGGCCGGCGATGCGGAGACCGTACGCGGGGCGATCATCGGCTCGACCCGCGCCGCGAGCACCATGACATCGGCCATGCTGCTCATGGCCGGGGCGGCTGGGCCCACCGCACGCGGAGCCGTGAGGCGCAGCAACTCGCCGGTGATGACCACGCCCGAGGTCAGCATCAAGGTCGCCAATGTGGCGATCAGCACGATCGGCAGCTTCTTCGGATACGCCGGCGTGTTGGACAGCACCGCCCGCGAGATGATCCGCCCATCCGCGGGCGGGGTGTCGAGCGACTCACGGGTGTTCGCCTCGCGGTACTTGGCGAGATACGATTCCAGCAGGTCGCGCTGCGATTTGGCATCCCGCTCCAGCGCCCGCAGCTGGACATCGAGGCCATTGGTGGAGGTGGCCTGCTTCTTGGCCTGATCGAGGCTCTGGCTCAGCATCTGCACCCGCCCGTCGGCGATACGCGCGTCGCTGTCGAGCGAGCGGGAGATCTTGCCGGCCTCGTCGCGGATCTGGCGGTCGAGATCAGCCAGTTGCGCCTTCAGTTCCTTGATGCGCGGGTGATTGTCGAGCAGCGTCGACGACTGTTCCGCGAGTTGCGCGCGCAGGCTCACGCGCTGCTCCGACAAGCGCCGCATCAGCTCCGAATTGAGCACCTCGGACGCCTCGATCGGCTGGCCGCTCTGCAGCATCTCGCGGATCAGCCGCGCCTTGGTCTCGGCATCCGATTTCAAGGCGCGCGCATTGTTGAGCTGGGTATTGACCTCGCCCATCTGCTGGTTGGACAGCGAGGTGTTGTTGGTCCCCATGAACGAATTCGACTTGGCGCGGAACTCCTCGACCCGCGATTCCGCCTCCTCGACCTTCTTGCGCAGGCCCTGGATCTCCCCGGCCAGCCACTGGCTGGCGGACTTCGCCTGCGCCTGCCGAGCGTTCTGCTGAACAACGAGATAGCCGTCCGCGATCGAATTCGCGACCTTCGCCGCAAGCGCCGGATCCTGCGACTGGAACTCGACGACGAGGACGCGCGATTTGTCGACGGCGTAGACGGTCAGGCGTTCGTAATAGGCATCCATGACGCGTTCGTCCGGCGTCATGGCAAGCGGATCCTTCACGAGCCCGACCATCGCCAAGACCGACTTCAGCGGCGACACGCCGCGCAGGACGGGATCAAACTCCGGCAGCTCGCCCAACCTGTTCTTCGCGATAATGTCGCGCGCCAGATCTCGCGACAGGACCAGTTGCACCTGGCTCGTGACCGCCTCGGCATCGAGTGCCGTCCGCTCTTCGGTACGCTCCCCGTTCGGCCGCACGAACACGTTCTCGCGTCCGTCGATCAGGATCCGCGCTTCGGACTTGTAGCGCGGCGTGATCATGTTGACCGCGGTGATCGACAGAACGAGAGCGAGCAGCGTCGGCAAAAGAATGAAGCCACGCTTTCGTGCCAAGGCGCGGCCGACCAGCCGGAGATCGAGATCGCCGGCCGGGCCCGGCTCCGCCGACGATGGCGAGCCTGTCACGGGTCGGACGGAGGCTCCGTCAACCTGTGTCTTCTCGCCGGCACGCCAGAACGCCAACCGCATCATCCACTCCCGCGAGACCTACGCCACGCCGCTACCATACGTGGTACAATTACACTCCATTAAGGTTGCTGACGGGTTAACCGGAGCGCCTGCAACCTCGCCCTATCGAACAATCGTCATCCTTCGCCAAATGCTGCTTGCAACACGTAGGCTTGCGCCAGATCGTCACAATGCTGGAGCGAACCTGCCCGGCAGTGACGACAAGTGAGACTTTGTTAACCATCAAGCCTCTATCGAGGTTGGAGCTACCAATATTCAGCGACGAGAGGCGCCCGTGCTTCCTCTATCCGCCAGTCGTCAGATCAGCTCGCGCAGCGACGCCTGGCTAAACCACGCGCAGGCCGAAGGCGCGGGCGAGTTCGACATGGCACCGTCGCAGAACAAACCTCTCAAAATCCTTCACGCGGTCAGAGCTCCCGTCGGCGGCATCTTTCGGCACATCCTCGACCTTGCCAACGGCCAGGTCGATCGCGGGCATGACGTGGGCATCATTGCGGACAGCCTGACCGGCGGCGAACGCGCCGATGCCGCGCTGGCCCAGATCGCGCCTCGCCTGACACTCGGCGTGCACCGCGTTCCCATTCATCGGGAGCCTTGGCCGAGCGACATTCTGGCACTCAGCCGATTCCATCGCCTCTCCCGCGCGCTCGCCCCCGACGTGCTGCACGGCCACGGCGCCAAAGCCGGCGCGTTCGTACGCCTGCTGCCGCATCGGCCAGGAACGATCCGCATCTACACGCCTCACGGCGGCTCGCTGCACTACCCGCTCGACACGCTCAAAGGCGCGCTGTATGGCCGGCTTGAACGTGCGCTGATGAACCGGACGGATCTCTTCCTGTTCGAGAGCGCCTTCGCCCGCGATACCTATGAGCGCATGATCGGCCATCCCAACGGATTGGTGAATTGCGTCTTCAACGGCGTCACTGCAGGCGAATTCGACCCGGTCACGCCGGCTCAGGACCAGACCGACCTGGCTTATGTCGGAGAGTTCAGGCACATCAAGGGCACGGATCTGCTGATCGACGCTGTCGCGCAGTTGCGCTCCCGTGGCCGGCCGCTGACGCTGACCTTGGGCGGCGACGGCGAGGAGATGTCGAAGCTCAAAGCTCAGGTCGAACGCCTCGGTCTTGCGGCCGCAGTGCGTTTCATCGGCCATGTGAAGGCCCGCGACGGATTTTCCAAAGGACGACTGCTCGTCGTTCCATCGCGTGGCGATTCAATGCCCTATGTCGTGATCGAGGCGGGAGCCGCTGGGGTTCCGATGATCGCGGCGAGGGTCGGCGGCATCCCCGAGATCTTCGGGGCGCACGACGACGCGATGTTCATGCCAGGCAACGCGACCGCGCTGGCCGACGCCATCGCAGCCGCACTGGACGATCCGGCTACCGCGCAGCTGCGCGCCAAGGCGCTGCGCGAGCGGATCTTCCAGCATTTCTCGCAGAAGGCGATGGTCGAAGGCGTGCTCGACAGCTACCGCGAGGCGTTTACCAAGACCTGACGTCATTTACCATCGCTAACCGTTTCTTCCGATTTGGCCCTTAATCCCGCCGGTGGGGAATTTCCCCCGGCGCTATCAGCGCTTACATGACCACAAATACTAACAAACATAATCCGGGCTTGTACGACTGTGGAACCGATCAACGCTCGCTCGATGTTGGATGCTGCTGCGGCCACGGCCGCATCGACGGCCGCGGCAGACAAGCCGGCCGTTGAACGGCGTCGCCGCCTGTCGCCGGCGGCCCTGGCGGTCGCCAATCAGAAGGTTCACCGCGCCTACTCTCCGATCGTCCTCGCCGGCATCGTCCGCATCACCGATTTCGTGCTGCTGAGCGTCGTCGGCAGCGTCGTCTATTTCGGCTACGTGGTTCCGCTCAGCGGCTTCCATTGGGAGTATCTCGTTGCCATCGTCGGCCTCGCCGTGAGCGCCGTGGTGTGCTTCCAGGCCGCCGACATCTACCAGATCCAGGTCTTCCGCGCCCAGGTGCGGCAGATGACCCGGATGATCTCGTCCTACTGCTTCGTGTTCCTGCTGTTCATAGGACTGTCCTTCTTCGCCAAGATCGGCAGCGAAGTCTCCCGTCTCTGGCTCGCCGCGTTCTTCTTCGTGGGGCTCGGCGCGCTGATCGCGAGCCGCGTCGTGCTGCGCAACCTGATCCGCAGCTGGGCCAGGCAAGGACGTCTCGATCGACGGACCATCATCGTCGGAGCCGACCAGAGCGGCGAGGACCTGGTGCGTGCGCTGAAGGCGCAGGACGACTCCGAGATCGAGATCCTCGGCGTGTTCGACGACCGCAACGACTCGCGATCGCTCGAGGCCTGCGCCGGTGCGCCGAAGCTCGGCAAGGTCGACGATATCGTCGAGTTTGCCCGCCGCACCCGCGTCGACCTGGTGCTGTTCGCGCTGCCGATCTCGGCGGAGACCCGCATCCTGGACATGCTGAAGAAGCTGTGGGTGCTGCCGGTCGACATCCGCCTTTCGGCCCATACCAACAAGCTGCGTTTCCGTCCGCGTTCCTATTCCTATCTCGGTGCGGTCCCGACGCTCGACGTGTTCGAGGCGCCGATCACCGACTGGGATCTGGTGATGAAAATGCTGTTCGATCGACTGGTCGGCGGCCTCATCCTGCTGCTCGCACTGCCGGTGATGGCGCTGGTTGCGCTTGCGATCAAGCTCGACAGCCCGGGACCGGTGCTGTTCCGGCAGAAGCGGTTCGGCTTCAACAACGAGCGCATCGACGTCTTCAAGTTCCGGTCGCTCTATCACCATCAGGCTGATCCCACGGCGTCCAAGGTCGTCACCAAGAACGATCCACGTGTGACCCGCGTCGGCCGCTTCATCCGCAAGACCAGCCTCGATGAGCTGCCGCAACTGTTCAACGTGGTGTTCAAGGGCAACCTCTCGCTGGTCGGTCCGCGGCCGCACGCCGTGCAGGGCAAATTGCAGAACCGGATGTTCGACGAGGCCGTCGACGGCTACTTCGCGCGCCACCGCGTCAAGCCGGGGATCACTGGATGGGCCCAGATCAACGGCTGGCGCGGCGAGATCGACAACCAGGAGAAGATCCAGAAGCGAGTCGAGTTCGACCTCTACTACATCGAGAACTGGTCCGTGCTGTTCGACCTCTACATCCTGCTCAAGACGCCGCTGGCGCTGATGACCAAGAGCGAGAACGCCTATTGATCGCGGGGATCCGGAGCGGGCCCACGTCCGCTTCGCGCGTGTGTCTGGCCGATCCCGCCGTGCGCTGCGTATGAGTGTGAGTTCGCGATGGCCGTGACGGCAGCAGCCGAAGAGTTCGCATCCAGGCCGATGGCCCCTCCGGGCGTCGTCGCCCTGCAGCGCACGCTGGTCTGGCTGGTCGGGGTCTCCGGCGCCATCGTGTTCATCGAACCGAGCCCCTATGAGCTCGTCACGCTCGCCTCCGCCGCGGTGTTCTTCGCGACCGGCATGAGGCTGCGCCTCGTCTTCCTGCCGCTCCTCCTGTTGCTGGTCCTGGTCAATCTCGGCTACACGATCAGCGCGATACCGCTGCTCGACGATTCCAAGATCGCGACCTGGATCGCCACCTCCTGGTACATGGCGTTCACGGCGATCTTCATTGCCATGCTCACGTCGGACGATACCGAATCGCGGCTCGACATGCTCCGGCGCGGCCTCGTGATGGGCGGCGCGATCGCAGCCCTCGCGGGTGTCGCCGGCTATTTCCATCTGGTGCCCGGTGGCTACGATCTCCTCACCTTGTATGGCCGCGCGCGCGGCACGTTCAAGGACCCCAACGTGCTCGGCGCGTTCCTGATCCTGCCGGCGCTGCTCGCGCTGCAGAACGTCGTGACCGCCCGCTTCGCCGCGACATTGCGCGCCAGCTTTGCGCTCGGCGTGATGGCGCTCGCCATCCTGCTCGCCTTCTCGCGCGCGGCCTGGGGCGGCCTCGTCCTCACCGCCGCCTTCATGCTGGCGATGATGGTGCTCACCAGCCAGACGCGGGGCGAGCGCTCCCGCATCATCTTCATGACGTTGGCGGCCGCCGTGGCCGGCATCGTCCTGATCGGCGTTCTGCTCTCGATCGATTCCATCGCCGACATGTTCAAGCAGCGGGCAAGCTTCGACCAGAGCTATGACGAGGGCCGCTTCGGACGCTTCGGACGCCACATTCTCGGCGCCGACATGGCGCTCGACCTGCCGTTCGGGATCGGGCCGCTGCAGTTCCACAACTACTTCCCCGAGGACACCCACAACTCCTATCTGAACGCCTTCATGTCGGGTGGCTGGCTGTCCGGCATCTGCTATCCCGCGCTGGTGTTCACCACTGTCATTCTCGGCTTCCGCTATCTGTTCGTGCGCGTGCCCTGGCAGCGCACCTACATCGCGGTATTCTCGGCGTTCCTCGGCACCGTCGGCGAAAGCTTCATCATCGACACCGACCACTGGCGGCATTTCTTCCTGATGCTCGGCACGATGTGGGGCATGATCGCCGCCACGCGCGCCCATCAGGCCGAGGCGAACCGATCCGCAGGGATCGGCCCGCACATCGCAGCCTACTAATCCTCCACCGTGAACGTCAGGCAGGCGTGGTCGACCAGCCGCTTGATCAAGCTGTCGCCGAGCGCGGCGCCGGGCGTCCAGAAACCGCCCTTCACAACGGCACCATCGCGCTGCAGGCCGATGGCGCATTCGCTGATCATCCTCGCCGTCAGACCGTAGCCGGGATCGCCCTTCCCTTTCACCGACGCGCAAACGCGCCGTCCGTCGGGAGACACTGCGACGTACAACAGGTCGAAGTATCCGTTGTCCCCCATCTCCTTCGAGGGCCCCTCCCCGACCTTGGGCGCATTCGGGCCGGTCTTCTCGGCATTTGCCGCCATGACCAACTTGGCGTTGGCTTGGCCTTCCTCTCCATCGCCCGTCAGCACCATTTCGTCGTAGACAAAGTCCTGCCCGTACGGAAAACCCATCAGCACGTTGGCACGATGGACGTTGCGTGTGTTGACCAGCGCCATTGCAAACGGCGCGGCCCAAGACTGGAGATCCTCCTCATAGATCGGTCGGTTGGCCGGTGGCTGCTTCGGGCCGGTGAATCCCGGCGTCAGCGCGAACGGGTCCTTCATGATCGCCACAAGGCTCAAATCGGCGGTCAATGCCGCCGCTGTTGCCTTGGCGCTCGCCGAAGTGCCGCCCGACAGCGAGCCGCTCATGCCGCGAATGCGCCCCTTCACGCGCGGCTGTGGCGCACCTAGCACCTGTTTTGCCTGCTGCTGCACGAACAGCACGCCGAGCTCGAACGGCACCGAGTCGAAGCCACACGAGAACAGGATTCTTGCACCGCTGTGCTCCGCCTCATCTCGATGCTTCTCGATCATCTGGCGCATCCACAGCGGCTCGCCACAGAGATCGACATAATCGGTCCCCGCAGCGACGCAGGCGGCGAGCACATCGGCCCCGTAGAGCTGATAGGGTCCGACCGTAGTCAACACCAGTCTAGCCTGATCGACCATCGTGCGAATGGAGCCGGGGTCGCTGGAATCGGCCACGATCAGCGGCAGATCAGGCGGCGCTCCGACCGCATCGCGCACCTTGGCGAGCTTGTCGCGGCTGCGCCCAGCCATGGCCCAGCTCAGCTTGGCTTCGCCGCTACCGCGCGCGGCGAGATACTCGGCCACGAGTTGGCCGGTGAAACCGGTTGCACCATAAACGACGATGTCGAATTTAGCCGACGTCATGGTTGCTCTCTGGGCCGCGGCGGATGGATTCCACCGCTCTTAGCCCTCCACCGTGAACGTCAGGCCGGCGTGGTCCACCAGCCGCTGGATCAGGCTGTCGCGGAGCGCCGCGCCCGGGGTCCAGAACCCGCCCTTCACGCCGGCGCCGTCGCGCAACAGGCCGACGGCGCATTCACTGATCATCTTCGAGGTCGAACCGTAGCCGGGATCGCGGTTGCCCTTCACGGATGCGCGGACCTGGCGGCCGTCGGGGGCTATCGCGACGAAGAGAAGATTGTAGTAGCCGTTCTCGCGCTCCTCCTTCGAGGGACCCTCGCCCGGCTTCGGCGCGTTGGGGCCGGTTTTCTCGGCATTCGCCGCCATCACCTTCTTGGCGTTGGCCTCGCCCTTCTCGCCCGGGCCGGTCAGCACCATCTCGTCATAGACGAAGTCCTGCCCGTAGGGAAAACCCATTAGCATGTTGGAGCGGTGGACATTGCGGGTGTTGATCAGCGCCATCATGAACGGCGCCGTCCAGGACTGCAGATCTTCCTCATAGACGGGCTTGTTGCCCGACGGCTGCTTCGGACCCTTGAAGCCGGGCGTCAGGGCGAACGAGTCCTTGAGGATCGCGACCAGGCTCAGATCCTTGGCGACCGCATCGAAGGTCGCCTTGGCGCTCGCCGCGGTGCCGCCCGAGAGCGTGCCGCTCATGCCGCGGACGCGGCCCTTCACACGCGACGCTGCGGCGCCGAGCACCTTCTTGGCCTGCTGCTGCACGAAATAGACGCCGAGCTCGAACGGCACGGAATCGAAGCCGCAGGAGAACACGATGCGCGCGCCGCTCTTCTCGGCGGTGGCCTGATGCTTGTCGATCATCTGCCGCATCCACACCGGCTCGCCGCACAAATCGACGTAGTCGGTGCCGGTCTCGGCGCAGGCCGCGACGAGCTCGTTGCCATAGAGCTGATAGGGACCGACGGTGGTCAGCACCAGCTTCGTCTGCGCCACCATGGCCTTTAGGGATGCAGGATCGGCGGCATCGGCCGCGATCAGCGGCGTATCGGCGGGCGCGCCGATCGCATCGCGCACGGACGCGAGCTTGTCGAGGCTGCGACCAGCCATCGCCCAGCGCAGCGAGCTGTCGCCGCGATATTGCGTGGCCAAATATTCAGCGACGAGCTGCCCGGTGAAACCGGTCGCGCCATAGACGATGATATCGAACTTGGATGACGTCATTCTTGTTCCCTAGCGATCAGCTGCGATTTTAGTGCCCCGTCATTGCGAGGAGCGCAGCGACGAAGCAATCCAGAGTCCCGTCCTCGGCCCTGGATTGCTTCGCTGCGCTCGCAATGACGGAGTTTGCGGGTCTACTTTTTTCCATAAGACACATTCATTCCGGCGCGGACGTCGTTCTGGATGCCGTAGGGGGCGATCGGGTAGCGCAGGCCGTTCCTGGCAAGCTGTTTCATGCCGGCGATCGCCTTGGCGAGATCGGATGGCTTCAGCGCCATCAGCATCTCTTCGTCCGGCACGCCGCCATAGCGGCGCTCGGCGAAGCATGGCAGCGACAGGCTCGGCTCGCCGGTTTTCAGCGCGCGTCCCCAGGAGTCGGCGCAGGCGGTCTCGCCGACGACGCCCCATTCGAACTTCTTGTAGCCGACATATTGCAGGCCGTTGATCAGGATGATCATCTGTCCCGGCGTCGCATAGACTAGGCAGATGTCCGGCGGATCCAGCCGGCCGCTCGACAGCGGGCTGACGGCCATGGCCTGGTAGCGGCCGAACGGCACGACATCCAGCGCCTCCTGTCGCTTGCGCGCGTCCTCCGCCGTGCCGTGCCAGACGCCGACATAGTTCGCGCCCTCGAGCCAGGTGTCGTCCTGCGGGCCGAGCCCGATCACCGCGCGGCACTGCGCGCCGACCAGATCATCTCCGGTGATGCCGACTGTCCAGCCGAGCCGCGAGGCCATGCTGACGATCTGGTCGGTGGTGTGCACCGCGTTGGGCCGGCGGATCTTCTCCACCGCTTCCATGTCCTCGACGCGGGCGAACATCTTGATGCCGATCACGGTCGTCTTCAGCCGCAGCAGGCCGTTGAGATCGGCCACCATGGCCGCCAGATCCAGCCTGTCCGTCCCGTTCGGCTGTTGCATGTGGCGCTCCCTCCCTACCGCACCGCCTGCCGGTCCAATGCGTGGTTCGACTTCGGGGCGCTTGTTAGACCCTCGCACCGCGTGATGCCAGTATTTCCGCCCTCCGGGCTCGCCCGCCATACCATGATCCTTCTCGATATTACGGGAATCACTTATGAATTTTCGATCCTCGGACAGGATCAGTCGATGACCCGCAGCGACCGGAAGGAAGGCGCCAAGAGCGCAACGGCCGGCCCCGGCGGAACGCCCGTGCTGTCGCCCGCCGCGCTCTACGAGGCGGGACTGCATCACCTCGGCGGAGGGCGTCTGCTCGATGCCCAGATGTGCTGCGAGCAGGCGCTGGCGGCCGACCCGGCCCACGCCGACAGCCTTGCGCTGATGGGCATCATCGCGCTGCAGACCGGCCAGCACGACCATGCCGTTGCGTGGTTCTCGCGCGCGATCCGACAGACGCCGAAGATCGACTATCTCACCAGCCTCGGCTTCACCCTGAAGCAGATGGGCCGGCTCGACGACGCCCTCGCCGTCTTCGACAAGGCGATCCAGCTCAAGCCCGACGAGGCCGAGTTGTGGAAGCATATGGGCGGCGTGCTGCTGGCGCTCGACCGTGGCGCCGAGGCGCTGCTGAGCTATCAGCACGCGCTGACGATCGATCCTTCGCACCGCGAGGCCGCGTTCCAGAGCGGCCTGCTGCTGCATCAGCAGCAGCGTTATGAGGAAGCCGCCCAGGCGTTCACGATCTGCCTGACGCAGCAGCCGAATGACCTGCAGTCGCTGCAGATGCGCGCCCGGTGCCTCCGCGAGCTCAAACACTACGACGCGTATCTGGCCGATTGTGAACGCGCGCATGCGCTGGCGCCGACCGAGGCGATGGTCTGCAACAATCTCGGTGATGCCTTTGTCTGTCTCGGCCGCAGCGCGGAGGCGCTGCCGTGGTTCGATCAGGCCCTGGCGTTGCGGCCGGACTTCGTCGAGGTGCTGCTCAACAAGGGTTTTGCGCTGATGCAGCTCCTGCGTTTCGAGGATGCTGCTGCCGTCTACCGGCAGATTCTCGCGCTCGTCCCCGATCATCCCAAGGCGGCGTGGCAGCTCGCGCATATCGAGCTGCAGTGCGGCGACTTCGTCTCCGGCTGGGCCCGGCGCGAGGCGCGCTGGGCCATGCCGGATTTCTCGATCGACTATCCGCGCTTTGCCGAGTCCAAATGGCTGGGCCACGAGGACATCGCCGGCAAGACCATCCTGATCGAGGAGGACGAGGGTTTCGGCGACACCATCCAGTTCGCCCGCTACGTGCCGATGGTCGCCGCGCGCGGCGCCAAGGTGATCTTGGTGGTGCGCGAGGCGCTGCGGCCGCTGATGGCCGGCATCGACGGTGTGACGCAATGCCTCGCCTACGCGCCGGACCTGCAGCGGCCGGTCTTCGACATGCACTGCCCGGTGATGAGCCTGCCGCTGGCCTTCGGCACCACGCTCGATACCATTCCACCGCCAAGCTATCTCCCGCCACTGCCGGCCGAGCGCATCGCGGCCTGGGAGCAGCGGCTCGGGGCGCATGACCGGCTGCGGGTCGGCCTCGTCTGGTCCGGCAATCCGCATCAGGGCAACGATCGCAACCGCTCGATGCCGCTTGCGACCCTGCTGCCGCTGCTCGATCTCGGGGCGGATTTCATCAGCCTGCAAAAAGAGCTGCGGCCAGCCGACAAGGCGGTGCTGGCGCAGCAGGGCGGCATCCGCGACCTCACCGGCGAGCTGACCGACTTCGTCGAGACTGCGGCCTTGATTTCCTGTCTCGATGTCGTCGTCACGGTCTGCACCAGCGTCGCGCATCTCGCCGCCACGCTCGGACGGCCGACCTGGATCATGCTGCCATACTTGGCCGACTGGCGCTGGCTCAGGGATCGCGACGACAGCCCGTGGTATCCGAGCGCGCGGCTGTTCCGGCAGGATTCGAGCTGCCGCTACGAGCCGGTCGTCGCGCGCGTGCGCGGCGAGCTGGCCGCGAAAGCGGCGAGCTTCAGCAAGACGATTGCCTAGGCCGGTCCCGGAAACAGATCGTCGATGCGGCCGCGCAGGCGGTAGGCCACGAGCCCGACCCATTCGCGCACGGCGATGTCGGCGCGCCGCAGGCCGAGCAGCGAGATGCCGTCGAAGTCGAGCACGCGGCCGACGCGCCAGTCCACCGGATAGGGCTCGACCGGAAAGCCGGCCTTGCGGAACAGCCCGACCGAGCGCGGCATGTGATAGGCCGAGGTCACCAGCAGCCAGCGCTCGCCCGGCTTCGGGGAGATCATCGCCTTGGAGAAGATCGCATTCTCGTAGGTGTTGCGCGACTGCCGCTCCAGCAACAGCCGCTCCCTGGGGACGCCGAGGCTGAGCAGGATCTCGGCGCCGACGTCGGCCTCCTTGGCCTCGGTCGCGATCAGATTGGCGCTGCCGCCGGTGAACAGGATGCGCGCGTTCGGATAGCGCCGCGCCAGCGCGGCGGCCTGGATCACCCGGTCGGCGCCCGCCACCGTCACCGGCATGCCGTACATGACCGACAGGTCGGAATCGACGGGACCACCGAGCACGATGATGCCGTCGGGCGCACCGTTCGCCGGGTCCCATTTCGGAAACCGGCTCTCCAGCGGATAGAGCATCAGGCTGCCGAGCGGCGTCAGGCCGACGATCGCCAGCAGCAGCATGGCCGAGACGACCAGCCTGCGCCCCAGCACGGCAAAGCGGGTCAGCATCAGGATGGCGCCTGCGAGGCCCAGCGCGATCATGAAATTGGTCGGCAGTGCCAGCAGGCCGAGCGTCTTCGACAGCACAAAGAACATTGCGAGCTCCGGCGCGGAGTGAGGTGCCACGGCCGCCCTCATACACGACAGCGGCCATGCGTCGCCATCTCTCTGCGGCGGCCGGCGGATGCGCTATGCTCGGTCCCGAACCGGTACGAATGAGAGGACCATGGCCCATCACCATCTGCACGCGAGCCCCGAGACCTGCCATTGGGGCTTCTTCGAATCCCGGCTGAAGCCGGTGCTCACGATCGACAGCGGTGACGAGGTCACGATCGATTCGATCAGCGGCGGGCCCGACGTGGTGCCCGACACCAGCAAATTCCACGTGCCGCCGGAATTGTTCGACGTCCACGCCCGCAGCGAGCGCATGGTGCCCGGCCACATCCTGACCGGCCCGATCGCGGTCAAGGGCGCGGAGGTCGGCGACGTGCTCGAGGTCGACATCCTCGACGTCCAGCTGCGGCAGGACTGGGGCTACAATTTCATCCGGCCGCTGGCGGGCACCCTGCCCGACGATTTCCACGAGAGCCGGCTGATGAACATCCCGCTCGACAAGGACCGGATGGTCGGCAAGCTGCCGTGGGGCCTGGAGCTGCCGCTGGCGCCGTTCTTCGGCGTGATGGGCGTGGCGCCGCCGCCGGCCTGGGGCCGCATCACCTCGCTGATCCCGCGTGCGATGGGCGGCAATCTCGACAACAAGGAGCTCGGCGCCGGCGCCAAGCTGTATCTGCCGGTGTTCGTGCCGGGCGCGCTGTTCTCCTGCGGCGACGGCCACGGCGTGCAGGGCGACGGCGAGGTCTGCGTCACCGCGATCGAGACCGCGCTGCAGGGGCGTTTCCGTCTCACCGTGCGCAAGGATCTCAACTTCGACTATCCGCGCGCCGAGACGGCCACCCACTACATGACGATGGCGATGGACCCCGACCTCGACCAGTGCGCGGTGAAGGCGCTGCGCGACATGATCGTGCTGCTCGGCGAGAAGCGCAATTTGTCGCGCGAGGACGCCTACACGCTGTGCAGCCTCGCCGCCGATCTGCGGGTGACCCAGACTGTCAACGGCTCCAAGGGCATTCATTGCATGATCGCGAAGGCCGTCGTGCACGGGTGAGAAGACAGGGCTGAGCGTCGGGCCAAACACACTGCTGTCGTCCCTGCGAACGCAGAGACCCAACCACCGAACCAAGTCGTGACGCGAGGTGGTTGGACTTGCGCAAGCCAACTGCTCCCTGGGGTTATGGGTCCCCGCGTTCGCGGGGACGATGCCATTGATGCCGCGCGAGGGAGCGCATCGAACGACGCGTGACGTCGCGCTGCCGCGGCAGATCCTGCCCGGGTCATGCTGCAGATCTCACCCTCTGAAATGTCGGAGGGCGCAGGGAAGGCCAGGCGCCGGCTGGCGCCTGCGGCCCGCCTGCGAGAAAAATGCAGGCGGCAGGTACCACAGGTGCAGCCGAGAACGCCCGGCCTTCCCTGCGCGATGGTCTTCACGCTTATACGCAGTCTGCCTGGTGCGCCGGGCTTTCTGGCCACCATGCACGCAACGCGCTCGCGCGCCTTGCGTGGGGACACCAGCGTCGGGGTGTCAGCACGCTGCGACTTCACGTCCACAACAAAACCGTTCGTCCGCGCGTCCCTGAGAACACGCTTCGGCTCCATCGCGGCCATCGCTCCCCGCCTCGCGTGTCGTGACGATCGCGCGCAACGCCCCTCCGGCCGAGGCGGGATGGCGACACTAAAGCACGATTTCCGGAAAAGCGAAAGCGTTATTTCTGGAATGACGAACTTTTCTAGCCGAAGGCCGCAGTGGCCGCGGGTGACCGACCGCCTGCTCGGCCAGCAATCCCCACCAGGGTTCCCCAACCACGCACCGCAGGACGGCGGCGGTTGAAGCGACCATCGGACACCGCAGCCCACGCGAATCTTCCCGGCCCGTGCGTCCCCGTACCATTCCGGCCCCGGACTCGCCGAGCGGGCGGAGAGTCACCATCGCGACCTCGCCGATTCGTCATATTACGATAAAATTCAATATCTTAACCAGTTATCCCCAAGCCGCTGTACAACCTATTGGATTCCTAATAGAGTCTAAAAAGTTACTTTTCTGTACACCGGTTACGGACTAGCTTTTAGGCATGGCGACGGAAAAAGCCGAAACTGACCGCATCCCCGTAACCCTAGCCCTGGCAACCATCGGCTATCTCGAAAAGCTCGTGAAACAGGGAACCCACGGCACCAGCGTTCCGGGTGTCTGCAGAACGTTGATTGAAGAAGGCATCCGGCTCGCCATCAAGGATGGGCTGCTGTCGATTCGCGACAACGGACGGGCGTAAGCTAGGGACACGCAACGCGGACAACAGTTTCGGTGCAGCCGTCGGCCAGGACGATCCAGGACGGATCAAACTTGGAAGCGACAACAATGCCCGCCGAACGACAGACACTCCCCACCTGGACCGAGGAACGGCTCCAGGCCCTGAAGCAGCACTTTGAGGCCGGGCTGACCTGCCGAGAGATCGCCGCCGAGCTCGGCGTCAGCCGCAACGCCGTGATCGGCAAGATCTCCCGCCTGGCGCTGACGCGCGACAATGGCGGCGACACCAGGCGCGTGGTGCGCGCCGAGACGACACGCGATGGCGCACGCCGTCCCGTGCCAAAGCTGCGCCGCCGCATCCTGCGCGCGGTTCAGAACGACCCGCCGCCTGTGATCGTCGAGGAGCCGGTCGGCACCGTCGTGAACGGCTGCTCGCTGTTCGAGCTCTCCAAGGAACGCTGCCGCTGGCCGATCTCGACGCCCGGCGCGGATGATTTCTGCTTCTGCGGATCGAAGCCGATCGAGGGGCTGCCGTATTGCCCGAGCCACACGCGGATGGCGTACCGGGTGGCGTCGTCGCGGTAGGCAACAATCTGCCGAGCTCCTTGTCGGAGCCTTCCCCGCGCGGGCAGCAGAGCCCGCATAGAGCTAGCTGACGCGCTACGCCTTGCTAAGTCTCCGCGTTCTGCGGGGACGGCGCGGCGGTCTCGTCTCCCCTCCCCCTTGCGGGGAGGGGAGCTCACCGTCTGCGTAGCGAGAGCAGCGATCTTTAACTAACAACAATCCCCTACCCCAGCTTCCACCCCGCCTCCTGCGCGAAGCGCTGGAAGAACTCGGGCTCGTAGGCCTGCTCCGGCGACTGGCGGACGCGCAGGTCCAGCAGCTTGGCGTCCTCGCCGACGAGGATGCGCCATTGCTCGGCCTTGACGCCGTCAAGGATGATCTTCGCCGCCTGTGCCGCCGTGGTCGGGGCGTCCTCGAGGAAGCTGCGGGCGCGCTCGCGGGCGGCAGCCTGGATGTCGGCATCGCTCATGGCGGCGACGTCGATGCCCATGCCCTTCATGCGCTGGCGCGCAAGCCCGATCTCGGTCTCGCTCAGCTCGTCTGACTCGGTGCCGCTCTGCACCTTGCGCGAGTTCGACACGATCGAGGTGCCGATGTGGCCGGGCATCACCACCGAGCATTTGATGTGCGGGGCGTTGAGGCGGAGGTCGTTGATCAGCGCTTCGGTAAATCCCTTCACCGCGAACTTTGCGGCGCTGTAGGCGGTGTGCGAGACGCCCATGCCGACCGAGGCCCAGAAGCCGTTGACGCTCGAGGTGTTGACGATATGGGCCTCGTCTGCCTTCAGCAGCATCGGCAGGAAGGTGCGGACGCCGAGATAGACGCCGCCCCAGCAGATGTTGAAGGTGCGCTCCCACTGCTCCCGGGAGTTGGTGAACAGGCTGCCGCCGCCGCCGATGCCGGCATTGTTGAACAGCAGGTGGATCCTGTCCGTGGCCTGCTGCTCGGCGAGCTCATCGCGAAAGCGCTGCAGCTGCGCTTCGATCGAGACGTCGGCGACATGGGTGGTGACACGCAGGCCCTGCGGCAGCTTCTCGGCCTCGCACAGCCGCTTGGTTTCGGCCATCGCCTCGGCCGAGACGTCGCACATGGCGACGTTGCAGCCTTCGGCAACGAGCTGGCGCGCGAGCTCGCGGCCCATGCCCGTGCCGCCCCCGGTGATCACGGCGATCCTGCCGGCGAAATCCTTCATTGGATGGTCTTCCTTCCCTGCTGCGGGACGGCCATGCCGTCCCGGCGACTTGCTCGTTCTCTTCGCGGAACGCGTTCCGAGCTTAGGACGTTTCGCCGGCCTGACCAGAGGGGATGTCGGGGATTTGCGTTGCAGCGCATGCAACGAAGATTTCAGCTTGGGGTTGAACCTTCTCGAGGGGCGTCCGACTTATTCCACGGGGAGGCAGGCTCGAGGAGGTTCGCATGGCGTACCAACAGGGGCACTGGCAGGACGAAGGCTGGCGCGACACGATGGTCGATCCCGCGGGATCTGACGACGGCGCCTATGTGACGGGCTGGACGATCAGCGGGCTCGCAGTGATCGGCACCATCGTCGCGGTCTGGCTGCTCGGGATCTGAGACCCCGAGACCGTCTGCAGCAGATATGAAAAGGCTCGCCACCGGCGATCGGCCTGCGCAGGACGATTGCGCCGCCGCTCCTCCTCGCCGCGACGTTCGTTCTGCACCGCTTTGAGCTGGAGGCCGCCGCCGCGTCGCAGGCAGCGGTACAGGTCCCATCCGGTCGAACTCGTTGCATACAATTAAAGTCAATTGACTAAATTTTAGGCTGATATCAGGCAGGAAATTCGTCTGCCTAAGCTGCGATCATCTGCAAAATGTTGCCATTTCAACAGCTTGGTGCGCCTGCCTTCCCGCGCGCCGCTGGCACAAAGCTTGCGATCACCCCCTTCAAGGCTCCGCCGTGGCGGTGAAGCCGAGATGACAGCGCGGGCGGACCGACCCGCCGAGGGAGCTCACCAATGGACTTTGGCAGGATTTCACGACGGCATCTGTTGCAGGGTGGCGCGGCGCTGACGCTCGGCGCAGCCGCGGGCCTGCGGCCGGCCTTCGCAGCGGAGACGACGATCGGCTTCATTTATGTCGGCTCGCGCGACGACTACGGCTACAACCAGGCGCATGCGCAAGGCGCGGCGGCGCTGAAGAAGCTGCCCGGGCTGAAGGTGATCGAAGAGGAGAAGGTGCCGGAGACCGACGCGGTCGAGAAGACGATCGAGTCGATGATCAATCTCGACGGCGCCACGCTGCTCTTCCCGACCTCGTTCGGCTACTACAATCCGCACATGATCAAGATGGCCGCGAAGTATCCGAAGCTGCGCTTCGAACACTGCGGCGGCCTGTGGAGCGAGAAGGACCCGAAGAACGCCGGCTCCTATTTCGGTTATATCGACGAGGCGCAATACATTGCCGGTATCGTCGCCGGCTATACGAGCAAGAGCGGCAAGCTCGGCTTCGTCGCCGCCAAGCCGATCCCGCAGGTCCTGCGCAACATCAACGCCTTCACGCTCGGCGCCAAGCTCGCCAATCCCAAGACCACCACGCAGGTGATCTTCACCGGCGACTGGTCGATGCCGGTCAAGGAGGCCGAGGCCACCAACAGCCTGATCGACCAGGGCGTCGACGTGCTGACCTGCCATGTCGATGGTCCCAAGACGATGGTGGAGAATGCCGCGCGCCGCGGCGCCTTCGTCACCGGCTATCACGTCAACCAGTCGCCTTTGGCACCGAAAGCGTATCTCACGGGCGCAGAATGGAATTGGGAAGCGCTGTATCCGAAGTTCGTCAAGATGCTCCAGGCTGGCGAGAGCATTCCGAACTTCTATCGCGGCGGCCTCAAGGAAGAAGTGGTCAAGATCTCGGCGTATGGCGAGGCGGTGTCCGAGCAGGCGCGCAAGCATGCCGACGACATCAAGAGCAAGTTCCTCGGTGAGGGCTACACCATCTTCAAGGGCCCGATCAAGGACAACAAGGGCAACACCGTGATCACCGCCGGCACCGAGCGCGGCCAGAAGGATCCTGAGCTCGAGAAGATGGACTACCTGGTCGAGGGCGTGATCGGAGCCACGTCGTGACATCAGAGGCGGCCGATCCGGTTGATGCGGCCGCCATCGCGCCGGCCGCCGACGCAGGTTTCCTGCAACGCTATGGCGCGAGCATTGAATACATTCTCATCCCGGGCGCGGCGCTGGTCGCCGCGCTCATCGTGTTCGGCATCTTCGTCGCGCTGTTCGGCAAGAACCCGCTCGATCTCTATTGGTACATGTATTACGGCGCGTTCGGCACCTGGTTCTCCTGGCAGAACACGCTGACGCGGGCAGCTCCCTTGATCCTGACAGCGCTGTGCACCGCCCTGCCCGCGCAATTGGGCATGGTGATCATCGGCGGCGAAGGCGCGCTGCTGATCGGCGCGCTCTCGGCAACCTCGGCGGCGCTGGCGCTGCAGGGCATGCCGCCGCTGATGGTGCAGATCGCGATGGTGATCGCCGGCATGACCGGCGGCGGGTTGTGGATCCTGCTGTCCGGGGCCTTGCGGCAGTATCGCGGTGTCAACGAGACGATCTCGAGCCTGCTGCTGGTCTATATCGCGCTCGCGATCCTCAACCATCTCGTCGAAGGCGCGATGCGCGATCCGGCCAGCCTCAACAAGCCGTCGACGCGCGAGATCGGCGCCGCCAACATGATCGGCAGCATTCCCGGCACCGACGTGCATTGGGGCCTGGTGTTCGGCCTGATTGCCGCCATCGCGGCCTATGTGCTGATCTACCACACCACCTTCGGCTTTGCCGCGCGCGTCGCCGGCGGCAACATCCGCGCCGCCAAGATCGTCGGTCTGTCGGTCGGCAAACTGATCCTCACCGTCTGCTTTCTCGCCGGCGCCTGCGCCGGCCTTGCCGGCATGGTCGAGGTCGCCGCCGTGCAGGGCCGCACCAATGCCAACCTCGCCGTCGGCTACGGCTTCACCGGCATCCTCGTGGCATTCCTGGCGCGGCAGAATCCGCTCGCCATCATTCCGGTCGCGATCCTGCTCGGCGGCATCAATGCGTCGGGCGGACTGCTGCAGCGCCGGCTCGGCCTGCCCGACGCCTCGGTGCTGGTGCTGCAGGGCATCATCTTCATCTCGGTGCTGGCGAGCGACGCGCTCTACGGCCGCATCGGTTTCCTCAAGGGAAAGTCCTGATCCATGGCTGACGGCAATATCGGGCTCTGGACCGTGCCGCTCGCGGTGCTCGGCGGCGCCATCCGCGTCTCCACGCCGTTCCTGTTCGTGAGCCTGGGGGAATGCATCACCGAGCGTTCGGGCCGCATCAATCTCGGCCTCGAGGGCACCCTGGTGATGGGCGCAATGAGCGCCTATGGCATCTCCTATCTCACGGGATCGCCGTGGGCAGGCGTGCTCGCCGCTGGCCTCACCGGCGCGCTGCTCGGCGCGCTCCACGCCGGCATCTGCTCGCTGCCGCGCGTCAACGACGTCGCGGTAGGAATCTCGCTGATGCTGTTCGGCACCGGCCTCGCCTTCTTCCTCGGCAAGCCGCTGATCGAGCCCACCGCCGCGCGGCTGCCGGCGATCGATTTCGGCTGGTGGAGCGACGTGGCGCAGGTTCGCGCCGCGCTGCGCATCAACGTGCTGTTCCTGCTTGGCGTGGGACTCGCGCCGTTGCTGCTGTGGGCATTCAAGACCACGCGCTGGGGCCTCCTGATCCGCACTGCCGGCGAGAGCGCCGACGCGGCGCGGGCGATGGGCCATTCGGTGCTGATGATCCGACTGCGCGCCACCATGGCCGGCGGCTTCCTTGCCGGCATCGGCGGCTCGTTCCTGTCGCTGTTCTATCCCGGCAGCTGGAACGAGGGCTTGTCGTCGGGACAAGGCATCACGGCGGTGGCGCTGGTGATCTTCGCACGCTGGGACCCGATGCTGTGCCTGTGGGCCTCGCTGGCTTTCGGCGGTGCTGCGGCGCTCGGACCGGCGCTGCAATCCGTCGGCGTCACCTCCGGCTATCACTTGTTCAATGCCGCGCCGTATATCCTGACGCTGCTGATCATGATCATCACCTGCTCGCCGAAACGCACCCTGAGCGGCGCGCCGGCTGAATTGTCCATCACCCGCTGATTTCGGAGGTCCATCATGACCGCGCGCACCATCCGCTCCGAGCCCTATGCCTGGCCCTACAACGGCGATCTCCGTCCAGAGAACACGGCACTGATCGTGATCGACATGCAGACCGATTTCTGCGGCGTCGGCGGCTATGTCGACAAGATGGGCTATGACCTCTCCTTGACCCGCGCCCCCATCGAGCCGATCAAGACGCTGCTGACGGTGATGCGCGCGCGGGGCTTCCTGATCATCCACACCCGCGAGGGCCACCGCACCGATCTCTCCGATCTGCCCGCCAACAAGCGCTGGCGCTCGCAGCAGATCGGCGCCGGGATCGGCGATCCCGGGCCGTGCGGCCGCATCCTGGTGCGCGGCGAGCCCGGCTGGGAGATCATCCCGGATCTCGCGCCCCTGCCCGGCGAGATCATCATCGACAAGCCCGGCAAGGGCTCGTTCTGCGCCACCGACCTCGAGCTGATCCTGCGCCTCAAGGGCATCCAGAACATCGTGCTGACCGGCATCACCACCGACGTGTGCGTCCACACCACGATGCGCGAAGCCAATGACCGCGGCTTCGAGTGCGTGCTGCTGTCGGACTGCTGCGGCGCCACCGACAAGGGCAATCACGATCACGCGCTGAAGATGATCAAGATGCAGGGCGGCGTGTTCGGCGCGGTCGCGACCTCCTCCGCGCTGATCGAGGCGCTGTCGTGATCGGCGACGATCCGACGCCTGCGGGCGCGTTCGGCGTCGAGGCCATCGCGATGACGATGCGCTTCGGCGCGTTCACCGCGCTCGACAATGTCGAGCTGAAGGTCAGGCCCGGCTCGTTCCACGCGCTGCTCGGCGAGAACGGCGCCGGCAAGTCGACCTTGGTCAAATGCATCATGGGCTACTATCGGCCGACCGAGGGCGACGTGCTGATCGCCGAGCGCGAGCGCGCAATCGACAACCCCAGGGATGCGCATGCGCTCGGCCTCGGCATGGTCTACCAGCACTTCACGCTGGTACCGGCGATGACGGTGGCCGAGAACCTGGTGCTGGCGCGTGACGACGTACCGGCAGTGGTCAACTGGGCCAAGGAGAAGAAGGAGCTGGAGGCCTTCCTGGCGCGCATGCCGTTCCGCGTGCCGCTCGACGCCAAAGTGTCGGACATCTCCGCCGGCGAGCGGCAGAAATGCGAGATCCTCAAGCAGCTCTATCTGAAGCGGCGCTTCCTGATCCTGGACGAGCCGACCTCGGTGCTGACGCCGGGCGAGGCGGATGAAGTCCTGGGCATGCTGCGCAAGATGGTCGAGGCCGGCGAGCTGACCATTTTGATGATCACCCACAAATTCCGCGAGGTCATGGCGTTCGCCGACGAGGTCACGATCCTCCGGCGCGGCAGGCTCGCCGGCCGCGGCAAGGTCGGCGAGCTCACCCCCGACGACATGGCGCGGATGATGATCGGCGCCGAGCAGCTCACCGTACAGCCGGCGCGCACCGGCGAGGCCGGTGCGATCAGGCTCGCGATCGACAAGCTGGTCGCCCGCGACGACGCCGGAGGCCTGGCAGTGCATGACCTGTCGCTGACCGTACGCGCCGGCGAGATCGTCGGCATCGCCGGCGTCTCCGGCAACGGCCAGCGCCAGCTGGTCGAGGTGCTCGCCGGCCAGCGCGAGGCCGAGAGCGGCGCTGTCAGAGTCTCCGGCGCAGCCTATTCCGCCACGCGCGACGAGATGCGCCGGCACAAGATGTCGCTGCTCCCCGAGGAGCCACTGAGGAACGCCTGCGTCGGCGCCATGAGCGTCGCAGACAACATCGCGCTCCGCGAGTTCGACCGCGCTCCGTTCGCGCGCGGCGGCTGTTGGCTGAACAAGTCCGCCTTCCGGAAGGACGCGACCGCCAAGATCAACCGCTACAAGATCAAGACCCGCACGCCGGACACGCCGATCTCGGCACTCTCAGGCGGCAACGTGCAGCGCGCCGTGCTGGCGCGCGAGCTCGGCCACGACGTCGAGGTGCTGATCGCCGCCAATCCCTGCTTCGGCCTCGACTTCGCGGCGGTGGCGCAGATCCATGCCGAGATCATGGCCGCCCGCAACCGCGGCGCAGCCGTGCTCCTGGTCAGCGAGGACCTCGACGAGCTGCTCGAACTGTCCGACCGCCTCGTGGTGATGTTCCACGGCCAGCTGGTCTACGAGACCCGGGCGAGCGGTGCCGATCTCACCGAGATCGGCCGCCACATGGCCGGGCATTGAGCCGGCCCCGCGAAACGACTTCAACGTGTTGACGACTAATTCATCGCGCCGGGGTAACATGGCTCCCGGCGGGCTTTGATCGGCCTGTGATACGCCGCGCCTGCCGGCATTTTCGTTATTGTGTTTCAAACCCTTAGATTGCAGGTCGGTCTCATGAAGGCCTATTTCATCGGCGGCGGCATCGGTTCGCTCTCAGGCGCAGCATTCATGATCCGCGACGGCGGCATCTCCGGATCGGACATCACCATCTTCGAGAAGCGCCTGCCCTATGGCGGCAGTCTCGACGGCGCCCGTCTTCCGGACGGCTCCTACTCGATGCGCGGCGGGCGCATGCTGACGACCGAGCAATACGAATGCACTTGGGACCTGCTGTCGACCATTCCCTGCGAAACCGACGCTCAGGAGACCATCCTCCAGGAGACCGTGGCGTTCAACAAGCTCCACATCACCCACGCGCAGGCGCGGCTGGTCGACGGCAACCGGCACAAGGTCGACGTCTCGACCATGGGCTTCTCGATGCAGGACCGCATCGAGATGACCAGGCTCACCGAGGCCTCCGAGGAGAAGCTCGGCAATTCCTTGATCTCGGACTGGCTGTCGCCGCCTTTCTTCACCACCAATTTCTGGTACATGTGGCAGACGACGTTTGCCTTCCAGACCTGGCACAGCGCGGTCGAGTTCAGGCGCTATCTGCGCCGCTTCATGAACGAATTCCCGATGATGGATACGCTTGGCGGCGTCAAGCGGACGGTGCACAACCAGAACGACTCGATCGTCAAGCCGCTGGTCCGCTGGCTCGAAGGCCACGGCGTCAACTTCGTCGGTGGCACGGATGTCACCGATATCGAGCTCGTCACCATCAGCGGCAAGCACCGCGCCGTCAGGCTTGCTCTGACGCAGGACGGCGCGAGCCGCACGATCGATCTCGCCGACGACGATCTGGTGTTCTACACGGCCGGCTCCATGACGGATGCGACCAGCCTCGGCAGCCACGGGGCTCCGCCGCAACAGCTCACCAAGGACGACAGCCACGGCTGGACCCTGTGGGAGAAGCTCGCACACGGCCGCCCCGAGTTCGGCAATCCGGCCGCGTTCAATTCATCGGTTCCGGAATCGAGCTTCGAGTCGTTCACGGTGACCTGCCGCAATGCGCGCTTCTTCGATGCGATGCAGACTTTCACCGGCAATGTCGCCGGCACCGGCGGGCTCGTGACGTTCACGGATTCGAACTGGCGGATGTCGATCGTGCTCTACACCCAGCCATACTTTCCGGACCAACCCGACAACATCAGGATCTTCTGGGGCTATGGGCTTTATCCCGACCGCGTCGGCAATTTCGTGGGGAAGCCGATGTCCGAGTGCAGCGGCGCCGAAATCCTGAAGGAGCTGTGCGGGCATCTGCGCTTCCCGCTCGCCGTGTTCGACGAGGCGACCTGCGTGCCGTGCTGGATGCCCTACATCATGAGCATGTTCATGCCGCGCAGCTATGGCGACCGGCCGCTACCGGTGCCGCTCACCTCGCAGAATCTCGCCTTCATCGGCCAATATGTCGAGCTGCCTGAGGACGCCGTTTTCACGATCGAATATTCGGTGCGCGCGGCCATGCATGCGGTCTATCAGCTCTTGAAGATCGACCGGGCCATTCCGCCCGTGACGCCCTACGACAAATCGCTGAAGGTGCTGCTGCAGTCGGTGGTGAAATCATTCGCCTGACGGACCACGCGAGATCGTGATCACCACGCGTCGCAGCGCTTGACCTGGATCAGTTCCACGAGGGAACACAGCGGCTAAGCCCCGGATCGTAGCACACGATCCCGGGTGAACCATCATGAAGGCGTATTTCATCGGCAGCGGCATCGGCGCATTGGCCGGCGCGGCATTCCTGATCCGTGACGGCGGCGTCGAAGGCCGCGACATCACGATCTTCGAAAAGCACCTGCCCTATGGCGGCAGCCTCGATGGTGCGCGGCTGCCCGACGGCTCCTATTCGCTGCGCGGCGGCCGCATGCTGACGACCGATCACTACGAGTGCACGTGGGACCTGCTCTCCACCATCCCCGATGCCGGCGATCCCAACCGCACCGTGCGCGACGAGACGATCGCCTTCAACAAGGTCCATGTCGCGCATTCGCAGGCGCGCCTCGTCGACCGCAACCGGCACAAGGTCGACGTCTCGACCATGGGCTTCACCATGCAGGACCGTCTCGAATTGGTGCGGCTGACCGAGGCCTCCGAGGAGAAGCTCGGCAACTCCCGCATCACCGACTGGCTGTCGCCACCGTTCTTCACCACGAACTTCTGGTTCATGTGGCAGACGACGTTCGCGTTCCAGCCCTGGCACAGCGCGGTCGAGTTCAAGCGCTATCTGCATCGCTTCATGAACGAGTTTCCGCGCATCGAGACGCTGGCTGGCGTCAAGCGCACCGTGTTCAATCAGTACGACGCGATCGTCGTGCCGCTCGTCAAATGGCTGGAGGGCCATGGCGTGAATTTCGCCGGCGGCGTCGACGTCACCGACATGGAGATCGCGACGGAAGCCGGCAAGCACGTCGTCAAGCGCCTGACGCTGGATCGCAGCGGCCAGCCGGAGACGATCGCGCTGTCGAGCGACGATCTCGTCTTCCTGCAGAACGGCTCGATGACGGACGCGACCAGCCTGGGCACCCAGGATGCACCGCCGCCGCGGCTCACCAAGCAGGACAGCCAGGGCTGGACGCTGTGGGAGAAGATCGCGAAGGACCGCCCCGAGTTTGGCAATCCCGCCGCGTTCAACTCATCGATCCCGGAATCCTGCTGGGAATCGTTCACCGTCACCTGCCGCAATCCGCGCTTCTTCGACGCGATGGAGGCGTTCAGCGGCAACGCCGCAGGCACCGGCGGGCTCGTCACCTTCACGGAATCCAACTGGCTGATGTCGGTCGTGCTGTATCACCAGCCGCATTTCGCCGATCAGCCTGCTGACATGCAGGTGTTCTGGGGCTACGCGCTGCATCCCGACCGCATCGGCAATTTTGTGCCGAAGGCGATGGCCGATTGCGGCGGCGCCGACATTCTCAAGGAGCTCTGCGGCCACCTCAACTTCGACCTCTCGGTGTTCGACCAGGCGACCTGCGTGCCCTGCCGCCTGCCCTACATCACCAGCATGTTCATGCCGCGCAACAAGGCGGACCGGCCGCTGCCGGTGCCGGCGAACTCGAAGAACCTCGCCTTCGTCAGCCAGTTCGTCGAGATCCCCGACGACGTCGTGTTCACGGTGGAATACTCGGTGCGCGCGGCGCAGATGGCGGTCTATCAGCTGCTCGGAATCACCCGGGCGATCCCGCCGATCACGCGCCACGACAAGTCGTTCCGCGTGCTGATCGAGACGATGGAGAAGGCATTCGCATAACGCCTCTCGCATCGGCAAGAACGAGCGCGCCCGGATCAGTCTCGATCCGGGGCGCGCTTTCCGTCTCGCGAGGCACAGATGCGCCTCGATCCTTGTTGCGTGAATTGTCAGTAGCCGAGCAGTGCGAGACCGACCCAGCTGACGGCAAACAGCGATACCACCGAGGTTGCAGCGGCGAAAACGGACAGCGAAACTTTCAAAGTCCTGAGGACCATACGCGCCTCCTTCAACGACAATGAACAGCACATCGGGGTGAACCCCGATGTCAGTCTGAAATTTCCTGGAACCGGCTCCACAACGAGCCGAACACAGGTTTGGTGCGCGCGTGCGCGCAAAGGTTCAATGTCAGGGTGTGGGGCCTCAATTGAGCTGCTCGATCGTTAACGGACATGGCCGATCGCGGTTCCCGAACGGAACTGGAACCGCTCCAACGTAGGCCCCTCTCCCCCTCAGAGCCGCCTTCTGCGGGGCTCGAAGGTTGAGAAGGCTCCTGGCTGCAAGTTTTTAGGATGGATCCGGCCGTCAGGCGCTATTTCAGCGGCAGGAACAGGTCCGCAGCCATCTCGTGCTCGGGAACCTCCGGGAAGAAGTTCAACCGCTGGCAATAGATCGGGAAGTCACGCGCCTCCTCGCCGCTGGCCGGAAGCCAGTCGCGATAGAGGAACAGCGCGGCCGGCTCCAGATTGTGGGTGTTGCCGACGACGCGCAGCACCGCGCAGCGTCCGCCGGGGATCACGCCGGCCCTGATTGTCGCGTCCTGCGTTTCGACCGGCTGGTCGGTCCCGACACAAAGGTCCACGCTGTAGTCGGCAGGCGAGGCCGGGCGACGCTCGGAGCGCCAGACCGTGAAGGTTGGATTGGTTCGGGGATGCAGGCCGGCGGCCTTGCGCCAGGCGATGAAGCGCTGGATCGTGGCGCCGAGCGTGGCCGGGTCGCCGCGATGCTCCATGATCGCCACCGGCGTGGTCGGCACCTCGCGAATCGTCACGTCGTCAGGGGTATAGGTCGTCCGCATCAGCTTGCTCCTTGCGTCGTCGAGAGGCCCGAAGGCCGCAAGCCACGGCTCCCAGTCGGGAGATTTCCGGAACGATGACGGCGATTGCCCGAACCGTTGCCGAAAGGCGCGGGCAAAGGCGTCCGGCGCATCGTAGCCGGCCTCCATCGCGACCTCGGTGACGCTTTGGGCATCGCTGTAGGCCAGCTGATAGGACGCCCGCTTCATGCGGGCGAGCTGGATGTAGCGATTCACGGACAGACCGAAGGTCGCCGTGAACTGCCGGTGGAAATGATATTTCGAGTAGGCCGCGATGCTGCTCAGCGCGTCCAGATCGAGATCATCCTCCAGATGCCGGTCGATATGATCCAGCACCCGCTGCATCCGCGCATGGTAGTTTCGCAGCGCCGCCTTCATCGTTCCCTGCTCCGTGGCGGCTTCAGCTAAGCGCAGGCGGACATGACGCGCTCGACCGATCTTGCGGCTTTGTCACGGGGCTCAGTGATCAAGACCGACTTTCACGGATCGACGGCCGTCACGGTCCAGAACGAAGCGGGCACCATGACGCCCGGGCCCTTGGCGTAGCGCGCCAACGCCTTCCTCACGGCGGCCGTCGCGGCCTCCACCGCCTCGGACGACTGCCCGGCCACGGCACGGCCGGCGGGCCCGATCGCGAGAGCCGTCTGCACCGCGCTATCGAGGCCGGCGCCCGCGCCGAAGTCGAGCGCGACGTCGTGACGCTCCAGCCGGATGCGCCGCAGCCCGGCATCGGTCGTCACCTTCTCCATCCACTCGGGAGCACCGAACGCGAAATCGTCCGGCGCGTGCGGCGGCAAGCCCGGCAGCTTCGGCACGTGGTCATAGGCCGCCTGCAGCGGCTCCAGCGCCCACGGGTTGTCGCGCAGCTCGCCCCAGCAGGCGAACGCGACGCGCCCCTCCGAATGCAGCGCATTGCGGATGTTGAGCACGGCGCGCACCGGATTGGCGAAGTACATGACGCCGAGGCGCGAGATGACGAGATCGGCGCTCGCGGCCTTGAAGTGGTGCACCATGGCGTCGCCTTGCACGAAGCTCACCGGCGCATCGGCAGGGGCGAGCTCGTGGGCCGCGGTCAGCATGGCTGCGGACACGTCGAGGCCGAGCACGCTGCCGCCGGGGCCGACCTTCTCGGCCGCCGCGATCAAGGTCGCCCCGCAACCGCAGCCGATGTCCAGCACCCGTTCGTCCGCCTGAATTGCCGCGCGCTCCAGCAGCGCCTCCTGCACCGGCGCCAGCAGCGCATCGATCTCGGCGCGGCGCGCGACCCAGCGCCCGCCGCCCGCACCGTTCCAGAAGGCGATCTGCTCGGCGTTCTCGAAATGCCCAAAGGAGATGTCGGCGACGGCGGCGTCCATGACGGAAGTCTCGGCAACAAAGTTCACAAATGAAACGGGCCGGATCGAACAGCGTCCAGCGGCGCCCAGTTCGGGTAGTTTAGGGGGTGGCTAGCGAATTGAAAAGCGTTCGTCGCAGCGCAAACGTAAGCTCACCGCGCCAAGGTTTGCTCATTCCTATTCCGCCGATAGGCCACGACTTCCGCCGGGGCAACGGCACTATAGGGGCACCGCTGTACCGAAACTCAGATCTCGAAGAACCTGAATTTATTGGATTCGACTTCAAGCATGTCAAATTCAATATTTGGGCTATGTTCGCGTAGCTTTTTTGCGAGCTCCTGAAAAGCGATGCGTCGATTGTTTGGCAGAATTTGTGCCACGGCATTTCCAGCATTCGTTAGTACGTATACCGGTATCGCCGGAACACCATTCTCATCGAACAGCAGCGGATTCTTTGCTTCGGCTCCGAGAAACAGGGATTTCATATCAATGTTACTGTCGGCCAAGAAGGCGAGAGCATACTCACCGAGGCCAAGCACCCAACGGCTTTTGCCGTCGCTGCCCGTAACAGAATTGAAGGACCGGATCTGGCCTAGTCCGGGTTCAACCATGAGTCCGGCAGAGCTCAGCAGAGTAACATGATCAAATGGCAAATCGCCTACCAAGCTCCTAGGCAGAACGTTCGCTAGCCGCGACTTACAAACCTCCTCAAAGAGATGAGCCGTTTCTACATCTAACTCATCAACTATTCGGAGTACCTTTGGCGAGAAAGTACCTGGGTTTCGGATTTCGGCCGAAAGAACTCGCCCCCATCGTTCCCGAAGCTCCTCCGTCGACGCATCCTCGGCATAACGTTCCAACCGACCTAGGAATTGCGGATCTAGCTTCTCGGGACCACTTTCTGCCTCGTCCTCGGTCATCTGAGTGTGTCGTAGATCTTCGATGGTGCAGGCCATCACACCATCTTTGTTGATCTGACGACCGAATATTTGCTCAAGGTGCTTTTCTGCGACGCGCTCAGCAAATTGAGGATCTCGCTTCAGGCGCCTCAGCCCATAATCCACGATTGCGCTTATGACCTTTTTTTCTCCGTCGATCGTTGCCCGATCCCGACTAATACGTCTCTCCATCGGAATGTTCAGCAACTCGACGGCATTTCCGCATAAGCGATCAAAAGCAGCGACGAATCGGCTCCTTGCTTTTGCCTTTACCCCTGTGGGGGTAAGATCCACAGAAACAGAGGTTTCTTTGTCCAGATGGTCTTCATTCATCTCGGACCTTTTTTATAATTGGTGTCGGCTTGGCAGCCGGAGCAAACCCTGCACTGAGAAGCTTGCCACCGATCCAGAGGATAACCCGCGACCGGCTACGACGATCTAAAAAATGGTCGGAGCGGCGGGATTCGAACCCACGACCCCTAGTCCCCCAGACTAGTGCGCTAACCGGGCTGCGCCACGCTCCGATGGCCGTTCCTCTAGCCGTGATCGGGGCGGGATGCAAGGCACGGCGGAAGGGTTTCATGGCGTGATCGGATGGAGCGGAGATCGTCGCCCTTCGCCCCCTTCCAGAACGGTGGAGGGTGCACAGCCGACCCGCGGCGCTCGGCGTGGCTCAATGCGGCGGACACCCGCCGCCATGCTGGCGCGTTCTGACGACCAGCCCCGCCCTCAGACTTCCCTCATCGCCCGGTCGAGCAGCGCGCGGCAGTCGAGCAGCTCCTTGAGCACGCCCTGGAGCTTCTCCCGCTCCTCCGGCTTCATGCCGGCGCGGGTCGGTGGACCGACGCGGAAGGTGTCGAGGATGTCGTCCTCGGTGTCGACGAAGCGGAAGTCGATGCCCTCCTCGTCGGAAGCTTCCTCCTCCTCGTCCTCCGATTCGACCTCGGCCTCGCCGATCGGCTCCTCTTCCATCATCGCCTGGCCGAGCGTCTCCTCCATCGCGCCGAACGAGACCGCGGCGGAGCTGTCGGCCAGTCCCTGGACCGATTTGACGCCGTGCTCCTTCAGGATGCGCTGCACACCCTTGATGGTGTAGCCTTCGCCATAGAGCAGACGCCGGATGCCCTTGAGCAGGTCGACGTCGTCGGGCCGGTAATAGCGCCGGCCGCCGCTCCGCTTCATCGGCTTGATCTGGGCGAACCGGGTCTCCCAAAACCGCAGCACGTGCTGCGGAATGTCGAGCTCCTGCGCGACCTCGCTGATCGTCCGAAACGCATCCGGCGCCTTGTCCAAATGCCCGTTCCCCTTCGACCGTGCTGACAAGAAAGTGGGAGACTACGCTGAAAAGATTGGACGAACTATACGCGGGACGAACGATACGCCTTCGACACGGGCCCTGCCGACAACGCGGCGGGGCGACGGCCTCGGCCCTAATCCGGCTCGGCGCCGAACTCGGCGCTGGCCTCGCCGTTCATCTTGCCGCTGCCCTGCTGGCCGTTGATGCGCTGCTTCAGGATCGCGGACGGCTTGAACACCATGACCCGCCGCGGCGAGATCGGCACTTCCGTGCCGGTCTTCGGGTTTCGTCCGATGCGCTGCCCCTTCTTGCGCACCATGAACGACCCGAAGGACGATAGCTTGACCGTCTCGCCGCGCTCGAGGCAGTCGGTGATCTCCTTCAAGACCAGCTCGACGAACGCAGACGACTCCGTCCGCGACAGCCCCACCTTCTGGTAGACTGCCTCGCAGAGATCGACGCGTGTGACTGTTTTTCCGGTTCCCGCCATCGCCTGCCCCAAACTCACGGCGAATAATTCGCTCCGGAAATTAAGAGGTTAAGCGGCGGTGGTCAACAGCAGCGTGAATAGAAGTACAGGCCGTAGTGCCAATCTCAGCGTAATCCCGCCGCGCGGCAGGCTCACCAGCGCACCAAAGCCGAGCCCCAGGTGAAGCCGCCGCCCATCGCCTCCAGCAAGACCACGTCGCCCTTCTTGATGCGGCCGTCCTTGACGGCCACGTCGAGAGCCAGCGGGATCGAGGCAGCGGAGGTATTTCCATGCCGATCGACCGTCAATACCACCTTCTCCGGCGCGATGTGCAGCTTGTGCGCCGAAGCGTCGATGATTCGCTTGTTGGCCTGGTGCGGCACGAACCAGTCGATGGTCTCGGCCGACAGGCCGGTGGCATCGAAGGCGTCGACGATCACGTCGGTGATCATGCCGACGGCGTGCTTGAACACCTCGCGGCCTTCCATCCTCAGATGCCCGACGGTCTGGGTCGAGGACGGACCGCCGTCGACATAGAGCTTGGCCTTGTGGCGGCCGTCGGAGCGCAGATGCGTGGTCAATACGCCGCGATCGGCTGCCGTGCCGCCCTGCTCCTGGGCGTCCAGGATCAGCGCGCCGGCGCCGTCGCCGAACAGCACGCAGGTGGTGCGGTCGTTCCAGTCGAGGATGCGCGAGAAGGTCTCGGCGCCGATCACCAGGGCGCGCTTGAACGAGCGGCTGCGCAGGAAATTGTCCGCGGTCGCGAGCGCATAGACGAAGCCCGAGCACACCGCTTGCAGGTCGAACGCCGCGCCATGATGAATGCCGAGGCCGTTCTGCACGGCCACTGCAGTCGCCGGAAAGGTGTTGTCCGGGGTCGAGGTGCCCAACACGATCAGATCGATCGACTGCGGATCGACGTCGGCCGCGGCCAACGCGGCACGGGCCGCGTTGATCGCCAGATGCGAGGTGAACTCGCCGTCGGCTGCGACGTGGCGCTCACGGATGCCGGTGCGCTGCACGATCCACTCGTCCGAGGTCTCGATGCGGCTTGCCAGCTCGGCATTGGTCACGACCCGCTGCGGGAGGTACGAGCCACAGCCGAGCACGACCGAACGAATTGTCACGAGACAGCCTCCTGGGCGACGGGTTCGGACGCCGGCGCGCCGCCGTCGGGATTGAGTGTTTGATTGATCTTGGTCAGGAGATCGTAGCGGGCCATCTCATAGCCAACCCTGACCGCCGAGGCAAAGCCCTCGGCATCGGTTCCGCCGTGGCTCTTGACCACCATGCCCTTGAGGCCGAGCACCACGCTGCCGTTGGATTTGCGCGGGTCGAGCCGGGCCCGCAAAGCGGCGAAGGCGCCGCGGGCCAACAGATAGCCGATCCGGGCAAGCCAGCTCGCCTGGATCGCGCCGCGCAGGAAATCCGTAACCTGGCGGACCGTACCCTCGGCCGTCTTCAAAGCGATGTTGCCGCTGAAGCCTTCGGTCACGACCACGTCGGCGGCGCCCTTCCCGATGCCGTCGCCCTCGACGAAGCCGATATAGTCGAGCTGCGGCAGGTTCATCGCGCGCAGCTGCTCGGCCGCCTCGCGGATCTCCTCATGGCCCTTGATCTCCTCGACACCGATGTTGAGAAGGCCGACGGTCGGCCTGGGCTTGTTGAACAGCACGCTCGCCAGCGCGCCGCCCATCACGGCCAGCGCGACCAGGTGGTGGGCATCGCCGCCGATGGTTGCCCCGAGGTCGAGCACCACCGATTCGCCGCGCGCAGTCGGCCAGATCGCGGCCAGAGCCGGCCGGTCGATCCCGTCCAGCGTGCGCAGGCAGAAGCGCGCCATCGCCACTAGGGCGCCGGTATTTCCCGCGGACACGGCGACGTCAGCCTCTCCCTTCTTCACCGCCTCGATCGCGAGCCACATCGACGAGGTCTTGCGGCCGCGCCGCAGCGCCTGGCTCGGCTTGTCGTCGTTGCTGACGGCGACGTCGGTGTGGATGACGCGCGAGACCGCTTTCAGCCGCGGATGCCGGTCGAGTTCGGCGACGATCTTGGCACTGTCGCCGAACAACAGAAACTCCGCATCTGGATGGCGGCTCAGCGCGATCGCGGCACCGGGGATGACGACGGCCGCGCCGAAATCCCCGCCCATGGCGTCCAGCGCGATTCGAACCTTTTGAGGCATGACGTCCCGGAAACCTGATCTCGAGCTTTGTCTCGTCTTGGCCGTGACTTGGTTGGCCGTGTTTGGCGGTCGTTCAGAGGCATTGCGCGGCCGGTGGACGGGCCAGAGGCCGTCCGGGCCTTTTCGTCGCACCCCGACCCGGGCGCGACAATAGCGTCTCTCCGTGTCGAAACAACCTCCCGGGAGCGATGCATTTTGCAACCGCCGCGCCGGGCCGGGGTCAGCAGGGGCCCGCCTTTGCCATCGAAATCAGCAGCTTGAGAGGATTTCGAGAGGCTTTGTGACAGGATCGATCGTTTCCGGCCTGCCCAACGGCGCGTCAATCCTCACCCGTTTTCTTCGCTTTGACCGCGCCCGGCCCGGCGGCATCTGCCGATTTCAGCGCCTTCAGCGCCGCGAAGGGATGGTCCTCCGACTCGGCGGCCGCTGCCGCCGGCTGCTCGAACACGGCACCGGGCTTGCGCGGATAGGGATCGATCCCCAGGAACAGTGCGTCGGCGGCGAGCCGGCCGAGGTCGATCTGCCCGCCAATGATCGGCTCCGGCGGATCGGCCGTCTCCACCTCGCTGTTGGGATCGTCCTCGACCAGATCGGCGAGCTCCGGAATCTGCTCCGGCGGGGCGAACATCAGGTCGATCGGCTCGTCGATCTCGATCTCGATCGGATCGAGCGTGACGACGCAGGTCTGACCGATCCGGGCCTGCACACGGCCCTCGACATGCACCTTGCCGTCCCGCTTCTGGACGACGTCGAACGAGGCATGGGCCGAGATGACCTCGCGCAGATCGGCAATCGCGGCGAGCGCGTTGCGCGTGGCCTCGTCGGCCTCGATCTCGCGATGCAGGCCGGCATCCGGGATCTGCGCCACGATCACCGGCGGCGCCCGCCAGGGGTCCTTGGAAGGGTCTCGCGCCGTTTCGCGCGAGGTGTCTCTGTCTCTGGTCATGTCGCTAGTCCTGCTGAACCGGCCGCGGGAAGCTCCAGCCGGCGCCGAGCAGCCTGTTGTCGTCGAGAGCGGCGAGGTGCGCGGCCACCCGCGCCGCATAGGCGGCAAGTCCGGCCGCGCTGTCCGGATGCTCCCCGTTCAAGATATTCTTCTGCAGTGCGTCCGCCAGCCGGGCCTCGCTCTCGGACCAGGCAAGGTCATAGGCGGCGGTGCGGCCATAGAACGCCTCGCCGAACTTCTGCATCCGCTTGGGCACGGTGAGATCCCCCACCCCCATCTCGCGCAGATTGTCGTCCATGTCGTCGCAGAACCGGTCGAACAGCGCCTGCGACAGGTCCGATCCCACCCCGCGCAGCCGCCGCAGCACCAGCCAGAGGTGCAGAATCAGCAGATCGAACCGCCCGTCGACCGTGTCAGGGACATTCAAGTGTCTATAAAACAACGGGTCTCGGGTTTGTGCCACGATCGTGCCATAGATCGGCTCGATGGTTCCGCGCGGGGACGGTCGGGATTTCCTGAGATGGTTGAATGGCCAGAGCATGACGGTTCCGCGGTCGAGTTTCCCTGACCCTGTTCAGGGGCATGTTGCAATCCGCAAGTTTGCCCGGTACGTCAACGCCCTGCCCGACGCAAGGGGACGGGATCCGATCTGAAGAAGATGACCCAGACAATGCGAACGACTGCCCGCCTGCTCTCCCGTGGCTTGAGCTCCCGTCTGCGCACCCTTGGTGCGATCGCGCTGACCTGTCTGGCGCTCGGCGCCTGCACCGGCGAGCAGTTCCAGAAGGGCTACATCATGCCGCCAGGCGCGCTGGAGCAGATTCCGATCGGCGCCAGCCAGGACCAGGTGCTGATCGTGATGGGCACGCCCTCGACGGTGGCGACACTCGACGGCGAGGTGTTCTACTACATCTCCCAGCGGGCCGAGCGCCCGGTTGCCTTCATGAACCAGAAGGTGGTCGATCAGCGCGTCATTGCGATCTATTTCGACAAGAACCGCCAGGTCCGCCGCCTCGCCAATTACGGTATGAAGGACGGCAAGATCTTCGACTTCGTCAGCCGCACGACGCCGACCTCCGGCCAGGAGCTCAGCTACCTGACGCCGCTGTTCAAGCTGCTCAGCTTCAACTGATCCCGGCCCGATCGCCGCGGTCCGGAATATGTTTCCGGGTGACGGCACAAAGCCGGTGAACTGCGCTGATTGGCGCAGCTCGTGCGCCATTCGCCTGCTTGCTCTGGCGCCGCAATCTTCCCTACCCTGCCGCAAAACACAGGCAGGGAGGAATCATTGGCTCTTCGTATCGCGCTGTCGCGCCGCAATCTGCTGTCCGGAGCCGCCGCGCTGTCGACAGCCGCCATCCTGCCGCGCGCGAGTCTCGCCGACTGGCGTCCGACCGAGACGGTCAAGCTGATCGTGCCCGCCGCGCCCGGCGGCAGCACCGATGTGATGGGACGCTTGCTGGCCGCGCATCTGCAGACGGCGTGGGGACAATCGGCGGTGGTCGAGAATCGCTCCGGCGGCGGCGGCACGATCGGCGCCGCCGAGGTCGCGCGC
The DNA here is from genome assembly GCF_032381375.1 of Bradyrhizobium sp. SZCCHNR1017. Lineage (NCBI taxonomy): Bacteria > Pseudomonadati > Pseudomonadota > Alphaproteobacteria > Hyphomicrobiales > Nitrobacteraceae > Bradyrhizobium > Bradyrhizobium sp. SZCCHNR1017. The sequence continues at coordinate 1,015,727 of NZ_JAUHIR010000001.1, forward strand.
AACACCAAGGGCGACGGCCATACGGTCCTGATCGGCAACCCCGGTCCCAACGCGATCGCCTATTCGATCTTCCGCAACCTCGCATACAAGCCGGATCAGTTGCAGGCGGTCTCCAACATGATCCGCATCCCCAACATCGTCTCGGCGCATCCCTCGACCGGCCTCAAGTCGATCCCGGAGCTGATCGGTTTTCTGAAGGCCAATCCCGACAAGCTGAACTACGCCTCGTCCGGCGTCGGCCAGAGCCCGCATCTGACGGGCGCCTGGTTCCTGCAGCTCACCGGGCTGAAGATGACGCACATTCCGTTCCGCGGCGCCGGCCCGGCGCTGCAGGCCGCCCTCGCCGGCGACATTCAGATCCTGTTCGATAATCTGTTTCCATCGCTGCCGCAGGTGCAGGAGGGCAAGCTGACCGGCCTGTGCGTCACCACGCCGGAACGCAGCGCCAATGCGCCTGACCTGCCGACGATGCGCGAGAGCGCGCCGGAGCTGGCCAAGTTCGACGTCTCGTCCTGGTTCGGCGTATTCCTGCCCAAGGCCTGCCCGCCCGAGATCGTCAGCGCGCTCAACCTGCAGGTCAAGGCGATGCTGGAGCGCGAGGACATCCGCAAGAATATCGCCGCGATGGGCGCGCGGGCCGATTACGGCACGCCGCAGCAGTTCGGCGACTTTGTCCAGGCCGAGACAGCCAAATTCGCGTCGATCATCCAGAAGGAAGGCCTGCAGATGGACGTGAAATAGCCCTGGGCCCGGCGGCGCCGCGTCTCGGCGGAGCATTGGAATGGGGGGGGGGGGCGTGGTGTAACGGCACCTTAAGCGGGATGATGCGATACGTGGCGGCCGCGTGTCTTTGATCTGGTTGCGAGATACCGTCGGCGGATGCCGGGCCGACAACCTCGCGTGGATGCGGTCCGATCATCGTCCGAGGGGCAGGCGTCGGCGTCGTCCATCGCGTGAGCCGTGCCTTGCCCAACAGCGTCCTCCATCAGCTCGAAGACATTCTCGCCAGCCGCTACGTCTCCCGGCGCGCCGAGATCCTGGAGCGCGTCACCGACCTGTTCGTCGTGGGCTCGGGCAAGTTCAACGAAGAACACGTCGATCTGTTCGACCACGTGCTGTCCAAGCTGCTCGACAACGTCGCCATTGCGGCGCGGGCGCAGCTCGGCAGCCGGCTCGCGGTACTGCCTGATGCACCGCCGCGGCTGCTCCGGCTGCTCGCCAGTGACGAGACGATTGCGGTGGCAGGCCCCGTGCTGCGCCAGAGCGACCGGCTCGACGACGAGATCCTGGTTGCGACCGCGCAGACCCAGGGCCAGGAGCATCTGCTCGCGATCTCCGACCGCAAGATCCTCACCGAATCCGTCACCGACGTTCTGATCGATCGCGGCAATCAGGCCGTCGTTTCGAACACCGCCAACAATGGCGGCGCGCGCTTCTCCGATCACGGCTTCTCCGGCCTGGTGACGAAGGCGTCCGACGATCCCGGCCTCGCCTTGAAACTCTGGAGCCGGCCCGACAGCCCGCGCGAGGTGCTGGTCCGGCTGTTCGTCGAAGCCTCCGACGCGGTACGCAGCCAGCTCGCCCGCGCCGACGCGGCGCGGACCGAGATCGTCGAGCTCGCCGTGGCGCGGGCTTCGGACCATCTGCAGGCTGCCGCGCGGACACGCTCGGCCGATTTCGTCACCGCCAAGAACTATGTCGAGCTCCTGCACGCGACCGGCCAGCTCCACGAGGCGCAACTGCACGGCTTCGCCAAGGAAGCCAGTGTCGACAAGGTGACGCTGGCGCTGTCATTGATGTGCAAGCTGCCGCTCGACGTGATCGAACGCGCCTTCGTGCGCAACCAGCCGGACCAGCTCCTGGTGCTCGCCAAGGCGCTCGATCTGTCGTGGGTCACGACGACGACGCTGCTGTTCATGCAGGCCAGCGCCAGCGGCAGCGCGCGCCCGCAGCTCGACCAGCATCTGGCGAGCTTCTCGCAGCTGCAGCCGCGGACCGCGCAGAGCGCGTTGCAGAGCTATCGGACGCGGCAGCGCGCGGCCGAGTAGCAAACAACCAAACAACACAGCCTCATGAAAAGACCCCGCGGCTCGCGCCGCGGGGTCTTCGCTCGTCAAGACGCGTCGGCGCGCCTCAATGCGCGAGGATCGCCAGCAGCAGCAGGGCCACGATGTTGGTGATCTTGATCATCGGGTTCACCGCGGGGCCCGCGGTGTCCTTGTAGGGATCGCCGACGGTGTCACCGGTGACCGCAGCCTTATGAGCATCGGAGCCCTTGCCGCCGAAATGGCCGTCCTCGATGTACTTCTTGGCGTTGTCCCAGGCGCCGCCGCCGGAGGTCATCGAGATCGCGACGAACAGGCCGGTGACGATGACGCCGAGCAGCATGGCGCCGACGGCCGAGAACGCTGCCGACTTGCCGGCCGCGCCACCGCCTGCGATCGCGTAGATCAGGAAGTAGACGACGATCGGCGACAGCACCGGCAGCAGCGAGGGAATGATCATCTCCTTGATCGCCGCCTTGGTCAGCAGGTCGACGGCCTTGCCGTAATCCGGCTTGTCGGTGCCCTGCATGATGCCGGGCTTCTCGCGGAACTGGCGGCGCACCTCCTCGACGATCGCGCCGGCGGCACGGCCGACCGCGGTCATGCCCATCGCGCCGAACAGATACGGCAGCAGGCCGCCGAACAGCAGACCGACCACGACATACGGGTTGTTCAGCGAGAAGTCCGGCTTGATCCCCGCGAAATAGGGATGGTGCGCCGAATCCGCGATGAAGAACTGCAGGTCCTGGTTATAGGCCGCGAACAGCACCAGGGCGCCGAGACCGGCGGAGCCGATCGCGTAGCCCTTGGTGACCGCCTTGGTGGTGTTGCCGACTGCGTCGAGCGCGTCGGTCGACTTGCGGACCTCCTTGGGCAGGCCGGCCATTTCGGCAATGCCGCCGGCGTTGTCCGTCACCGGGCCGAAGGCGTCGAGCGCGACGATCATGCCGGCCAGCGCCAGCATCGTCGTGGTCGCGATCGCGATGCCGAACAGGCCGGCGAGGCTGTAGGTGACCAGGATGCCGGCGATGATGACGATCGCGGGCAGCGCAGTCGACTCCATTGAGATGGCGAGGCCCTGGATCACATTGGTGCCGTGACCGGTGACCGAGGCGGCCGCGATCGACTTCACCGGGCGGAAGTCGGTGCCGGTGTAGTATTCGGTGATCCAGATGATCAGGCCGGTGACGACGAGACCGACGACGCCGCACATGAACAGCGCCGTGCCCGTGTAGTCGACGCCGTCGAGCTTGCCGAAGCCGATCAGCCACCCGATCGCCAGCGCGACGCCGCCGAGCGAGAGAACGCCGGTGGCGATCAGGCCCTTGTACAGCGCGCCCATGATCGACTGGCTGGCGCCGAGCTTGACGAAGAAGGTGCCGGCGATCGAGGTGATGATGCAGATGCCGCCGATGGCGAGCGGCAGGGTCATCATGTTGGTCAGCAGCGACGACTTGGCGAAGAAGATGGCCGCCAGCACCATGGTGGCGACAGCGGTCACCGCGTAGGTTTCGAACAGGTCGGCGGCCATGCCGGCGCAGTCACCGACGTTGTCGCCGACGTTGTCGGCGATGGTCGCGGGGTTGCGCGGATCGTCCTCGGGAATGCCGGCTTCGACCTTGCCGACGAGGTCGCCGCCGACGTCGGCGCCCTTGGTGAAGATGCCGCCGCCGAGACGGGCGAAGATCGAGATCAGCGAGGCGCCGAAGCCGAGCGCGACCAGCGCATCGATCACGGTGCGGCTGTCGGGCGCGAGCTTCATGAAGCCGGTGAGGATGCCGAAGTAGATGGTGACGCCGAGCAGCGCGAGACCGGCCACGAGCAGACCGGTGATGGCGCCGGCCTTGAAGGCGAGCTCGAGGCCGCCGGCGAGCGAGGTGATGGCCGCCTGTGCCGTGCGGACGTTGGCGCGCACCGACACGTTCATGCCGATGAAGCCGGCCGCGCCGGAGAGGATCGCGCCGATCGCAAAGCCGATCGCGACGAGCATGCCGAGGAAATACGCAAGGAGCACGAAGATCACGACGCCGACGATTCCGATCGTCGTATATTGGCGGCGAAGATAGGCCTGCGCGCCCTCACGCACCGCCGCCGCGATTTCCTGCATGCGCGCATTGCCGGCGTCCGCGCTGAGCACCGATTGTGTGGCCCAGATCGCATAGACGATCGACAGCGCTCCGCAGAGCACGATCACCCATAAAGCTGACATTTAGTTTCCTCGGCTCTTTGCTTTTTCTAACTACGTCACGCCGCGATGGTGCGACGCACGCCCCCTGTCAGGCCGCTCCGGGCGGAGCCGCCTCGAACATATGAAGCTTGCCAAAATCGCCATGATGACGCAACGCCGCGACGCCTGAACCGCTCCAAATTCAGACGCTTCTTTGGTCGCATTGTGCGGTGCAAATAGGTGTCAGAAGTGGCTGAAGGACAACCGCGTCAGTGTGACGGGACGGCCCTGCCCGTCCAGGAAGCGCGGGGCTCGCGCCCCTTCGACGATGGCGCCGATGTCGGTGACGGCAACGCCCGCCGTCTCGGCTGCAGCACGGAACGCTGCGCATTGCGCTGCGGGAACAGTGCAGAGGATCTCGTAATCGTCGCCGCCGGAGATCATGCCTTCAAGCTGCGCGGCCCCGACAGCAAGCAGCTTCGCCGCTGCCGGCGATCGAGGAATGTCGGACAGCGCGATGTCGGCGCTCACGGAAGAGGCGGCGCAGAGCTTGGTCAGGTCGCCTGCGAGGCCATCAGAGACATCCATCGAGGCGGTCGCGCAGTCTCTCACGGCCGCGGCCAGTGCATTGCGCGGCTGCGGCTTGCGATAACGGCCGATCAGCATATCCCGCGCGGCGGCATCGTCGGCCAGCGCCGTGGCGTCGGCTGTGCCCGTCAGAATGCGCAGGCCGAGCAAGGCGTCGCCGATGGTCCCGGTCACCATCACCCGGTCGCCGGGACGCGCGCCGAAGCGATGCACCATCCGGCCCCTGGGCACCCTCCCCCAAGCCGCGATCGAGATCATCACGGGACCGGGCGTCGACACGGTGTCGCCGCCGAGCAGCGGACAGCCGAACGCCGCCGCGTCCTCGCCGAGGCCGCGCGCGAACTCCGACAGCCACGCGTCGTCCTTCTCGCGCAGCGCCAGCGTCAGGACGAAGCCGGCGGGCACCGCACCCTTGGCGGCGAGATCGGACAGGTTCACCCGCAGCGCCTTGCGCGCGATGGTGTCGGGGGGATCGTTGGCGAGATAATGGACGCCTTCGACGATGGCGTCGGTCTTGACGACGATGTCGTCACCATTGGCCGGAATGATCGCGGCATCGTCGAGGAGGCCGAACGCGCCGGGGTCGGTCGCCAGCGGCTTGAAGTAGCGGGCGATCAGGGAATCTTCGCCGGAGGCTTCGCGGGTCACGCGCTCGTCCCCCACACTCTGCTGTCATCGCCCGGCTCGACCGGGCGATCCAGTACGCCGCGGCCCTTCCGTATCCCTTGAACGTCTGTGGAATACGGGATCACCCGCCGTCGCGGGTGATGACAGTCGAGGAAAGAGACTGGCATCGCGCCGGTTCGCAGCGATCGTGCTCCGGCGCCGCCCATCGCTACTTCGGCCCCATCTCGTCGGCGCGGTATTGCCGGGCGAGTTGCTCCAGCACGGCGTTGACCATGCCGGTCTCGTCGCGCTCGACGAAGGCATGGGCGATGTCGACATATTCGGACACGACGACCCGCGCCGGAATGTCCTTGCGCCGCTCCAGTTCATAGGCGCCGGCGCGCAGCACCGCGCGCAGGATCGCCTCGATCCGCTGCAGCGGCCAGCCGCGCTCCAGCGCCGTATCGAGCACCGGATCGATCTTGGTCTGGTCGCGCACCACGCCGGAGACGATGTCGCGGAAGAACGCAGCCTCGGCCGGCAGATACTGCTCGCCCTCGACCTCGTTGCCGAGCCAGTGGCTCTCGAACTCGGCCAGGACGTCGTTGATGCCGGCGCCCGCGATGTCCATCTGGTAGAGCGCCTGCACGGCGGCGAGACGGGCGGCGCCACGGCGGTTGGCCTTGCGGTCGCCGGCACGGACCGGGCCCTTGAATGGCTTGCTGCTCTCGGCCATGTCAGCCTCGCGCCAGACGGCGTTTGATGCGCAGCACGGCGAGCGCGGCGCGGGCGGCATCGCCGCCCTTGTTCATCTCGGAGACGCGGGCGCGCGCCCACGCCTGGTCCTCATTGTTGACGGTGAGGATGCCGTTGCCGAGCGGCAGGCCGCGCGCCACCGACAGATCCATCAGGGCTCGCGAGGATTCCTGCGACACGATCTCGAAATGGATGGTGTCGCCACGGATGACGCAGCCGAGCGCGATCGCCGCATCATAAGGCTTGCCGTTCTTGGCGGCAGCATCGAGCGCAATGGCAATAGTCGCCGGAATCTCCAACGAGCCGGTGACGGTGAGAACATCATAGCCCACGCCCGCCGCCTTCAGCTCGGCGGTGGCGCCCTCCAGCAGGGCGTCCTGAAGGTCGTCGTAGAAGCGGGCCTCGACGATCAGCGCGCGGGCGCCGGAGATGTCGGTCTGGTCTTTGAGCGGCGCGCGCCGTGCGTCTGCCATGGTTCTGTTTCCATTGTCTTCAGGTGCCTCGCCCCAAGGGAGCGGCCATCCGGCCGCGTCGCGAAGGGCGAGATGAAATCGGCCTCATGCTGCGAGACGACACATCGGCGCCTCCTCGCCATGAGGGCTGGCCTTGTAGGCGCGAGCGCCCGCAAAGCCAAGACGGAAAGCCTCCTTCGAGGCTACTTCATTTCCGTGAGGCGCGCGGCATAGCGCGCCATCAGGTCGACCTCGAGATTGACCTCGCTGCCGGCCTGCCAGGACGACAGCGTGGTGACCGACAGCGTATGTGGAATGATCAGCACCGAGAAGGCCAGTTCGTCGACGGTGTTGACCGTGAGCGAGACGCCGTCGAGGGTGACTGAGCCCTTGGTGGCGATGAAGCGCGCCAGATCCCGCGTTGTCTTCAGCACGAACCGCGCCATATCGGGCAGGTCGTCCCGGCTGACGATGGTCGCAATGCCGTCGACATGGCCTGCGACGATGTGGCCGCCGAGCTCGTCGCCGATCTTCAGCGCCCGCTCCAGATTGAGCTTGGTGCCGACGCGCCAGTGCTTGGCGGTGGTCAGAGCCAGCGTCTCCGCGGCGGCATCGACCTCGAACCAGGTCTTTCCATCGGTGACGCCGGACTGCACGACCGTGAGGCAGACGCCATTGTTGGCGATCGACGCGCCATCGGCGATGCCGGCCTGATCATAGTGGCAGGCAATGCGCAGCCGATGCAGCTTTCCTTCGGTCCGCGGCGTCAGGCTGACGATCTCGCCGATGTCGGTGACGATGCCTGTGAACATTAGGCGCGCTCGTAAATCGTAAGGTTGTCCTGATCGAGCGTTTCGCTAGCACGAACGCGATAGGCCGGCGACTGCGTGATTGCGGTCAGCGGCAATGCGTCCAGCGCAGCAATCCCGTCAGCTCCGATCTCGCCGGGGCCGCGCAGGAGCCAGATCTCATCGACCAGGCCGCTTGCCACGAAAGATGATGCGACGCGGCTTCCGCCTTCGATCATCAGACGCGTGACGCCGCGTTCCGCCAGCGCCTTGAGCACGGCCGGCGGCTCCAGCGCCGACGGATCTGCCTGCGGCGGGACACGGATCACCTGCGCACCGGCGGCGCCGAGCCGGGTCGCCGTGGCCGGCTCGGCAACCTCGGACGCGACGAGCCAGAGCGGCGTCGTGCGCGCGGATTGCATCAATCGGCTCGCAGCCGGAAGCCGGAGCATCGGATCGAGCACGATCCGGACCGGCGAGAGCGCCTCCATGCCCGGCAGCCGGCAGGTCAGCAGCGGATCATCGGCGATCGCGGTGCGCACCCCGATCAGGAGGGCGTCGCTCTGGGCCCGCAGCAGATGCACGCGGGTCCGCGCTGCCTCGCCGGTAATGGCCACCGGCTTGTTGCCGGCGGCTGCGATCTTGTCATCGGCGGAGACCGCGAGCTTCAGGATCACGTGCGGCCGGCCGTCGCGGATGCGGCGGAAATGGCCGGCATGATCACGCTTGGCGTCCGCCGAGCAGAGGCCGACCTCGACCTGAATGCCCGCGGCGCGCAGCTTCGCATGCCCCTGCCCTGCGACCTCGGGATTGGGGTCCTCGATCGCCGAGACGACGCGGTTGATTCCGGCGGCGATGACCGCGTCCACGCAAGGCGGCGACTTGCCGAAATGCGAGCACGGCTCGAGCGTCACGTAGAGGGTGGCGCCCTTGGCGGCCTCGCCGGCGCGCTTCAAGGCCTCGGGCTCGCCATGAGGGCGTCCGCCGGGCTGGGTCCAGCCGCGGCCGACGATCACGCCGTCCTTGACCACGACGGCGCCGACGGCGGGATTGGGCCAAGTCCGCCCCAGCCCACGACGGCCGAGCGACAGCGCGAGCTGCATGAAGCGGCGGTCGGCGTCCTTCTGCGCCTTCAGCTTCTCGCCGACCTGATCGACCAGAACCCGGAAGATCATTTGCGGACCGGCGCGAGGCGCGGTGCTTCGTCCTCGGCCGAGAGCTCGCCGAGCACGGCCTCGAAATCCTTGGCCTCGCGGAAATTGCGGTAGACCGAGGCGAAGCGGACATAGGCGACGTCGTCGAGATCGCGCAGATGCTCCATCACGATCTCGCCGATCGCCTCCGAGGACACCTCCGACTCGCCGCCGCTCTCGAGCTCGCGCACGATCGCCGACACCATCTTCTCGACCCGCTCCGGATCGACCGAGCGCTTGCGCAGCGAGATCTGCACCGAGCGCATCAGCTTGTCGCGGTCGAACGGCACGCGACGGCCGTTGCGCTTGATGACGGTCAGTTCGCGCAGCTGCACCCGCTCGAAGGTCGTGAAGCGGAAATTGCAGGTGACGCAGACCCGCCGCCGCCGGATCACCGAGGAATCCTCGGTGGGGCGGGAGTCCTTCACCTGCGTATCGAGGCTGTTGCAGCTCGGGCAGCGCATTGTGGCTTCAAGCCTTACTGGTAGATCGGAAACCTGTCGGTCAGCGCCTTCACCTTCTCCTTCACCGCGGCTTCCACCAGCGGCGCGCTGCCCTCGGAGGACTGCGCGATCGCGTTCAACACCTCGGCGATCAGGCTGCCGACCTGCTGGAATTCGGCGACACCAAAGCCGCGGGTCGTTGCCGCCGGCGTGCCGAGCCGCAGGCCCGAGGTGACGAACGGCTTCTCGGGGTCGAACGGGATGCCGTTCTTGTTGCAGGTGATGCCGGCGCGGACCAGCGCCTTCTCCGAGATGTTGCCCTTCAGCCCCTTGGGCCGGAGGTCGACCAGCATCAAATGGTTGTCGGTGCCGCCGGAGACGATGTCGAAGCCGTGGGCGCGCAGCGATTCCGCCAGCGCCTTCGCGTTCTCGACGATGTTCTTCGCGTAAGTCTTGAACTCCGGCCGCAGCGCCTCGGCGAACGCCACCGCCTTGGCCGCGATCACGTGCATCAGCGGGCCGCCCTGCAGGCCCGGGAAGATCGCCGAGTTGAACTTCTTGGTGAACTGCTCGTCGTTCCACAGGATCAGGCCGCCGCGCGGGCCGCGCAGCGACTTGTGGGTCGTCGTCGTCGTGACGTGGGCATACGGCACCGGCGAGGCATGGACGCCGCCCGCGACGAGGCCGGCAAAGTGGGCCATGTCGACCAGCAGATAGGCGCCGACGTGGTCGGCGATCTCGCGGAAGCGCTTGAAGTCCCACGGGCGCGAATAGGCGCTGCCACCGGCGATGATCAGCTTCGGCTTCACTTCCTCAGCCTGCTTCGCCACCGCATCCATGTCGATCAGGTGGTCGTCGCGGCGCACGGTGTAATGCGCGGCCTTGAACCACTTGCCGGACATGTTGACCGGCGAGCCGTGGGTGAGATGGCCGCCGGCGGCGAGGTCGAGGCCCATGAAGGTGTCGCCGGGCTGCAGCAGCGCCAGGAACACGGCCTGGTTCATCTGGCTGCCGGAGTTCGGCTGGACGTTGGCGAAATTGGCGCCGAACAGCTTCTTGGCGCGGTCGATCGCGAGGTTCTCGGCGACGTCGACCCACTCGCAGCCGCCATAATAGCGCGCGCCCGGATACCCTTCCGCGTACTTGTTGGTCATCACCGAGCCCTGGGCCTCCAGGACCGCGCGGCTGACGATGTTCTCAGAGGCGATCAGCTCGATTTCGTGCCGTTGCCGACCGAGCTCACCCTTGATGGCGGCGGCGATCTCGGGATCGGCCTCGGCCAGGGTGGCGGAGAAGAAGGAATCGATGGACGAGGCGGGCTTGGCGCTGGAAGCGGTCATCGGCGGAATATCTCCACGTCCGCAAGGCCTTAGGTGGCCTGCGGTCGGTTCAGTGAAGGCGGTCGGAAAAGACCCCTGCCCTTACCATATGGGCGGCGGCAGGCCAAGGGACAGACCAAGCGGTTGCGGGTCAAACCGGATATTTGCGCCAGATATGGTGGACGAGGTCGGGGGCAAGCCATGCTCAAGCCAGGCGCCTATTCTGGCCCGTGCTTCGCGTCTGTTCGGTCCCTTCTGGGGCCAAACCGTCTCAACCATACTCCTCGTGGGCAGGCTCAGCTCACCGCACGCGACGGCCAAGAATCCGCGACGACCAAGAATCCCGCGATGACAATGACTCGGGACACCAAATGCATCGATCCCCCAAGAACAAACAACCCGCATGAAACCGGAAGGTCTCATCCAGGTTGTCGGGTATCATGAGGCAAGCGTCGCGCGAGCAAATTCGCGCCGAACACATCAGAGGCCGGTGTAGCCCGCCTTCACCGGATCGACGCGGCCGTCGAGCTGGCGAAGATAGGTCAGGCCGCACACCGTGAGACGATGCGGGTCGCGCTCGCCGGCTTCGAACAGCGTCTGGATGTAGGCGCTCACCTTGCGGCGCGCCTCGTCGCTCGCCGCAGCGGTGCGGTTCGCCAGCAGGTCGTAGGTGTGCATGATGCGATCGATGGCGGCTTCCATATCATCCCCTCTTGAACGTCAGCCGTCAGGCAGACTTGAACATCGAAATCGCCTTGTTGGCGAGCTTGAGCTTGTTGAATTCTCCGCGGTGAATCAGTTGAACGATGATGTCGACAAGTCTTTCGTTCGGCGTGAACTCCTCCGGCATCTCGCCAGAGAGACGCAGATAGTTGGAGGCGATGGCATAAGCATCGCCGACCATCGCCACGTTCATGACTTGCATTCCGGCATCGTGCAGCATGGTCCGACCTCCGGTCCAGGGACATAAGCCCAGGAGCCTTGATTGGTTCCAATTCGGACCAGGGTTTTGCCAAACGAACACGAAAAAGCGCCGGCCGAAGGGGCCGGCGCAAGAACGACTTCCAGACGATCAACGGCTGTCCGGTCTTGGCCCTCGATGTCGGAGGCCGGTTCAGCCCGAAACGATGCGAGCGCGTCAGAGGCGATACAGGATCTGGTCGGTCCAGAACCGCTCGAGACGATGCAGCGACTTGTTCAGCGTCGAGAACTCCTCGCTGGAAATGCCGCCGACCTGCTCTACGGTCTTGACGTGCTTCTGATACAGCGAGTCGACGATGCGGCGGATCTCCTGGCCCTGCGGGGTCAGGCGGATGCGGACCGAGCGGCGATCGACGCGCGAGCGCTGATGATCGAGGAAGCCGAGCTCGACCAGCTTCTTCAGGTTGTAGGAGACGTTGGAGCCGAGATAGTAGCCGCGCGTGCGCAGCTCGCCCGCGGTCAGCTCCTTGTCGCCGATGTTATAGAGCAGCAGCGCCTGGACCGAATTGATGTCGGAACGACCACGGCGGTCGAACTCGTCCTTGATGACGTCGAGCAGGCGGCGATGCAGCCGCTCCACCAGCGTCAGAGCTTCCAGATAGAGCGACTGGACGGTGCCGCCCTGGCCCGGCGCAGCAGTCTCCACGGCCGTCGCAACGGCTTTCATCATGACACTTCCCCTGTCGTCGTTTTTGTCGACTTATTCGACGAAACTTTTGTCCCGTCTGATAGAACGAACTTAAGGGGCGTGCTTTGAAGATCGCCTTAAATAAGAGCATAAAGAGAGAATGAATCGCGGAGAGTGAATCCTCTTTTAATTCAGTAATTACAGAGGCTTTTGCAATAGTCCGTTGACGGTCGAGGCGCGATGTTCGCGCTCTGTTTCACCCACCTGTCGCATTACAAAACACGCTTGGGTAGCGCCGCTAAGGTCTCTGTAACAGCTGTGGCAGGCGCTCTTAAGGTGTTCGAAACATTACTTGCATGGCGCTGAAAAGATTTACAGCGTGCAACGAATTTTCCGCACGACCTATGGTGGCCGCTCCCGGGCCGCCATCCAGGCCAGCACGAGGTAGGCGGCGAGCATGATTGCCTCGCCCGCGACCACCAGCAGATTGCCGCCATAGATGCCCGGGAACATCAGCTCGATCACCGCCATCGACACCACCGTGGTGAGCCACACCACTGCGCCCCATGGCGTGGCCAGCCAAAGGCCGACCGCGGCGACGAGCTCGATGACCGCGAAATAGACCGTCGCAGCCTGCCAGGCCATCGCCTGGTTTTCGAACGCGTCGTCCTCGCCGCCGATGAAGCCGGTCACCTGGGCCCAGTGGTACAGGCCCTTGGCGATCGAGAGCATGGCCATGACCCGCAGGAACAGCACGAGCCGCCGCGTCCAGACATTGTCGTCGCTCTCGCGCCGATCCGAGGACATGGCGGCAATCGACATGGCGGCGTTGTCACGTGCCAGATCTCGCGCCGAGGGAATCTCAGCCATGGCAGCTCGAGCAGAACAGGATGGTCGTCATTGGGGCCTCTCAAGACCAGGAGCGTGGCGATTCTTGGCCGGCCGGCACCGTGAAAGCAACCGGGCCGGAAATCAACCCGGGCCGCTTGCGTCAGGTCAAGTGACGGGCGACGGCCGAAGTGCTACAGATTGTTGGAATTACAACAAATCAAATCCGGCTCGCCGGCCAGCTCAAGGAGCCAGCACCCATGGCGATCAAATTCGGCCGCCCGATCGACCTGCGCGACACCGCGCGCAATCCGGCCACTGCACCGACACCGGCGCTCGACCTCACCATCCGTCCCCGCCGCAACCGCAAGGCCGAGTGGGCGCGCCGGCTGGTGCGCGAGAACGTGCTCACCACCGACGATCTGATCTGGCCCCTGTTCGTGGTGCAGGGCGACCGGACCCGCAGCACCGTCGCCTCGATGCCGGGCGTGGAGCGGCTGAGCGTCGACGAGATCGTCCGCGATGCCGAACGCGCGGTTAGGCTCGACATCCCCTGCATCGCACTGTTCCCCTATACCGAGCCGTCGCTGCGCGACGAGCACGGCTCCGAGGCCTGCAACCCGGACAACCTAGTCTGCCAGGCGGTGCGCGCGATCAAGAAGGAGTTCCCGGAGATCGGCGTGCTCTGCGACGTCGCGCTGGACCCTTTCACCAGTCACGGTCATGACGGCCTGATCCGGGACGGCCGCATCCTCAACGACGAGACCGTCGCCGTGCTGGTGCGCCAGGCCCTGGTCCAGGCCGAGGCCGGCTGCGACATCATTGCGCCGTCGGACATGATGGACGGCCGGGTCGGCGCGATCCGCCAGGCTTTGGATCAAGCCGGTTTCCTCGACGTGCAGATCATGGCCTATGCAGCCAAATATGCATCCGCCTTCTACGGCCCGTTCCGCGACGCGATCGGCTCGGCCAAGACGCTCACCGGCGACAAGCGCACCTACCAGATGGACAGCGCCAATAGCGACGAGGCCCTGCGCGAGGTCGAGCTCGACATCGCCGAGGGCGCCGACATGGTGATGGTCAAGCCGGGCATGCCCTATCTCGACGTCGTCAGGCGCGTGAAGGACACGTTCAGCATGCCGACCTTCGCCTATCAGGTGTCGGGCGAATACGCGATGATCGCGGCGGCCGCCAACAATGGCTGGATCGACGGCGATCGGGCGATGATGGAGAGCCTGCTGGCCTTCAAGCGCGCCGGCGCCGACGGTGTGCTCACCTATTTCGCCCCGCAAGCCGCCGAACGGCTGCGGCAGCAGCGTTGAGGAGGCGCTGGGATCTTTCGGGACCCGCCGGTCTTTGAGCACGCCGATCCTTTCGCGTGCGCGAACCGCCGGGTCGCGGAAAGGGCTCAGAAGTCGCGAAATGGCCGGAAATTTGCCGCGCCTCCTGCAAGAACGGCCCTTGCAAGCGCAAGTCGGGTTCCCATGTGCTGGGTGCCAATCCGGAGGGCTTATTCATGGCGTATATGGGCTCAGGCGATAGCAATGACGGTCCCGGTGCTCGGCCGCACGCCTACGATCCCTATCAGCAGCCGGAATTGTTTCGCGGCGTGCTGACGCGGCGGATGATCGCATTCCTGATCGATCTCCTGGTGCTCTCGGTCCCGGTGATCCTGGCGGTGATCTTCATTGCCGTATTCGGCGTGGTCACGCTGGGTCTCGGCTGGGCGTTGTTCTGGCTGGTGTCGCCGGCTTCCGTGATCTGGGCCATCGTCTACTACGGCGCAACGATCGGCGGGCCGAGCTCGGCGACGATCGGCATGCGGGTGATGGATCTGGAGGTGCGGACCTGGTACGGCGCGCCGGGCTACTTTGTGCTCGGTGCCGTGCATGCAGTCTGCTTCTGGATCTCGGTCTCGGTGTTGTCGCCGCTCGTGCTGCTGGTCGGACTGTTCAACAGCCGCCGCCGGCTGCTGCACGATTTCGTGCTCGGCACCGTCGTGATCAACACGTCCGTGCGCTCGCAACTGACTGAACCGGCTCGTACCTGATGAGACGTCCGGTGGCACAGCAAAAGCGATTGACCGGCCGCCTCCGGAGCGCAATTCTGTTGATGATCGCCTCGGAGGCTCACGACGTTCCTTGACCCAGCATTCGCGTGACACCCCGCAATTCTACCTGACCGCGCCCTCGCCCTGCCCGTATCTGCCGGGCCGGCAGGAACGCAAGGTGTTCACGCATCTGGTCGGCGACAAGGCGACCGATCTCAACGACCTTCTCACCCATGGCGGCTTCCGTCGCAGCCAGTCGATCGCCTACCGGCCGGCCTGCGACCAGTGCCGCGCTTGCGTGTCCGTCCGCGTGATCGCCAACGAATTCCGCCCCTCGCGCAACTTCCGGAAGGTGCTCGCGCGCAACTCCGATCTGGTCGGCGAGCAGCGCAGCGCCGTGCCGACCTCCGAGCAATATTCGATCTTCCGCGGCTATCTCGATCAGCGCCATCGCCATGGCGGCATGGCCGACATGACGGTGCTCGATTACGCCATGATGGTCGAGGACAGCCATGTCGAGACGAGAATCATCGAGTACCGCCGCCGCAATCTGAGCAACGGTCCGAACGCCAGGGGCGGCGAGTTGGTCGCGGTCGCCCTGACCGACGTGCTCAGCGATGGCCTGTCGATGGTGTACTCGTTCTTCGACCCGTCGGAGACCACGCGCTCGCTCGGCACCTTCATGATCCTCGACCACATCGCCCGGGCGCGGCGCCAGGGCCTGCCCTACGTCTATCTCGGCTATTGGATCGAGGGTTCGAAGAAGATGGACTACAAGAGCCGCTATCTGCCGCAACAACGGCTCGCGGCTGCCGGCTGGCTGCGCGTGGATGCCGAAGGCGACATCGCACCCGAGCCGCAGGACTAGAGGGATGCAGTAGCGAGTGGGGAGTAGAGGTCCTTCGAAATCTCCTGTTCGCTCCTCCCTGCGCGCCACCTCTAGCCCGTGGCCAGATCCCACACCAGCTTGGCATTGAGCGCGATGATCACCACCGCGATCAAGGTCGCAATCGCCGTCAGCCAGCGCGGCGCCACGAACTGCCCCATCTTGGCCCGGCTCGCGGTGAGCAGCACCAGCGGCACGATGGCGAACGGCAGTTGCAGGCTGAGCACGACCTGACTGAGGATCAGGAGCTGCCCGGTCGCCTTCTCGCCGGCCCAGATCGTCACCACCACGGCCGGCACGATTGCGATCATGCGGGTGATCAGCCGGCGCAGCCAGGGCGCGACCCGCCAGTGAAGAAAGCCCTCCATCACGATCTGGCCGGACAGTGTCGCGGTGATCGTCGAATTCAGGCCGCAGCACAACAGCGCGATCGCAAACAGCGTCGGCGCCAGCGTCGACCCGAGCAGCGGCGCCAGGAAGGAATACGCCTGGTCAAGCTCGGCGACGTCGCGTTGTCCGGTGCGGTGGAACGTCGCCGCCGCCAGGATCAGGATCGAGGCGTTGATGGTCAGCGCCAGGCACAGCGCGATGGTGGAATCGATCGTGGAGAGCGTGATCGCCTCGCGCTTGTCCTCTGGGCTGTCGCCGTAGCCGCGAGTCTGGACCAGGCCCGAGTGGAGATACAAATTGTGCGGCATCACGGTGGCGCCGAGAATGCCGAGCGCCAGATAGAGCATCTCCGGATTGGCGATCAGCTGTCCGCTGGGAACGAAGCCCTTCACCACCTCGGCCCAGTCCGGCTGCGCCATCGCGATCTGGATCGCGAAGCACAGCGCGATGATGCCGAGCAGCGCGACCACGAACGCCTCGATCCAGCGGAAGCCGAACGCCTGCAGCGCCAGGATCAGGAAGACATCGAGTGCGGTGACGCAGACGCCGATCGACAGCGGCAGCCCGAACAGCAGGCTGAGACCGATCGCAGTACCGATCACTTCCGCGAGGTCGGTGGCCGTGATCGCGATCTCCGCCGACAGCCAAAGCGGCACCGAGACCCAGCGCGGGGTAGAGTCGCGACAGGCCTGGGCGAGGTCGCGGCCGGTGGCGACGCCGAGCCGCGTGCACAGCGACTGCAGCACGATCGCCATCAGGTTGGACAGCAGCGCGACCGAGAGCAGGACGTAGCCGAACTTGGCACCGCCGGCCAGCGACGTTGCCCAATTGCCGGGGTCCATATAGCCGACGGCGACGAGGTAACCGGGTCCGAGAAAGGCCAGCAGCTTGCGCCAGAGCGACCCTTTTGTCGCGGTTCGTACCGTCGCGAACATGTCGCCGAGAGACGGATCGCCGCGCTCACCGCGCCAGCCTCCGTTCAGGCGGTCGCTCGGCGGAACCATGGCGTGCAGTTGCGAAAGGTCTGACGATTTTGCGTCCATGGCGCTATCCTGGACGAAACTGACGTTTAATGCAACTTACTTGCAAGTGCGACTTGCCCATGTGGCGGTGCCACATAGAGATGCTGGAAATCCTCCGATACCGCTTCATCATTGCGAAAGCTCGTCCCTGCCGATTCGCGGCCCGCCTCCTCGAGGCGGCCCATCGGCGACGGGTCCCACTACCCCACTGACGGGATCCACCATGCTCTCTACCCAACTCGGGCTCCGACCGGTCACGAACGCGCCCGTGCCTTGCAAGATCTGTGACGGTCCTGCCAATCTCTACGGCGTGGTCGACATGAACCGCCCCTGCCAGACGGCCCATGCCCGTCGCCCGCCGCTGGCCGGCGTGCCCATCTACTACCGGCGCTGCGCGGATTGCGGCTTCCTGTTCACGGACGCCTTCGACCACTGGAGCATCGAGCAGTTCAAGACCCACATTTACAACGACGGCTACGAAGCCGTGGATCCGGACTATCGGGTCAAGCGGCCAACCGACAATGCGGCGGCCGTGGCCCGCTTCTGGGCGCCACACAAGGCCGGAATGCGGGTGCTCGACTTCGGCGGCGGCAACGACTTGTTCTGCACCGGCCTGCGCGCTCAAGGCTTCGCGGAAGCGGTCACCTATGATCCGATGGTGGCCGAGCACGCAACCCGACCCGATCGCAAGTTCGATCTCGTCACCTGCTTCGAGACGCTGGAGCACGTGCCAGATCCGCTGGAGACGATCGGAGCCATGGCGGCCTGCGTGGCCGAACCGGGCGCGGTGTTCTACTCGACGTTGACCCAGCCGGACGACTTCGACAGCCAGGGCATGTCCTGGTGGTACATCGCGCCGCGCAACGGCCACATCTCGATCTACACCCAGCATGCGCTGGCGCTGGCCTGGCACCGGTTCGGCTTCAAGACGGCGCCGCTGAATGCCGGCACGCATCTGGCGTTCCGCACGCTGCCGCCGGAATGGGGATTGGCCGAGGCACCGACCGCGGCGTAGGCCGTCCGCAGCACGACGGCCGATGCCAGAGATCAGGAAGCGGGTGGGCGCAGGGAGGCTGAGCGGCGATGATGGCCACATCATCACATCAGGTTCCTCTTCATGACTCCCTCGCCCGCCCTGCCCGCCGCCTTCCACCGCCTCGCCTGGTCGAACCTCACCGCGCAATCGGCCGAGCAGATCGCGCTCGCCGCAGCGCCGATCGTCGCGGTGCTCGCGCTCGGTGTCGGCGAGGGCGAGACTGGACTCTTGCAGACGGCGCTGACCGCGCCCTTCGTGCTGTTCGCGATCCCTGCGGGGCTGCTCGCCGACCGGATGTCGCGACGGCTGCTGATGGCGCTGGCAGAGATGCTTCGCGCGCTGGCGCTGCTCGCGATCCTCATCGCCTTCGCGGCCGGCGCGCTCACGCTGCCGTTGCTGGCGGCGCTTGGATTCGCAGCGGTGTGCGGCACGGTGGTGTTCAGCGTCGCCGCGCCGGCCCTGGTGCCGAGCCTGGTCGCCCCCGCCCAGTTGGCGCCTGCGAATGCGCGCATCGAGCTTGCCCGTACCGTCGCCTTCGCCGCGGGGCCCGCGCTCGGCGGCGTGCTGGTCGGCTGGATCGGCGGCGCGCCCGCCTTCGGCTGCGCCGCTGCGCTCTCGCTGGTCGCAGCCGTCTGCCTGGCCGGCATCGCCGAGCCCGCCCGCGCGCCCGTGCCGCGCCGCCATCCGCTGGCCGACATCAGGGAAGGCGCCGCCTTCGTGCTGCATCATCCGCTGCTGCGGCCGGTGTTCGCAACCCAGTTCATCTTCAACACGGCCCATTTCCTGCTGCTCGCGGTGTTCGTGCCCTATGCAGTCCACCGGCTCGGCCTGTCGGCAGGAGGCGTCGGCTCGGTGCTGTCGATGTTCGGCGTCGGCATGGTGTGCGGCGCGCTGCTGGCGACGCGCATCATGCGGCTTCTGCCGTTCGGCACCGTCATCGGGCTCGGCCCCGTCACCGGCTTCGCCGCGGCGCTCGTGATGGCACTGACCACGTTCGTTCCCTCGCCTGTCCTTGCCGGGCTCAGCTTCTTCCTGCTCGGCGCCGGGCCGATCCTCTGGGTGATCTCGACCACGACGCTGCGGCAGTCGGTGACCCCGGCCGGCCTGCTCGGGCGGGTGTCGGCCATCAACATCCTGAGCTACGGCGCCCGTCCGCTGGGCTCGCTGCTCGGCGCGGTCGTCGGCGGCCGCTACGGCGCCGACACGTGTCTCTACCTCGTCGCCGCCATCTTCGGCCTGCAGGCGCTCGTCATCCTCGCCTCGCCGGTCGTGGCGATCGCGCGGCAACCGGAGCCGCAGCCCGCCTAGCGATAGACCAGGATCGGCACGGTCGAATGCGTCAGCACCTTCAAGGTCTCGCTGCCCAGGATCGCCGAGACGCCGCGCAGCCCATGCGAGGCCATCAGCACCAGATCGCAATGCTGCTTGCGGGCGGTCTCGACGATCGCCTCATAGGGCTTGTCGTGCTCGACGCAGAGCGTGGCGCAGGCGACGCCGGCCCGCTCGGCATCGTCCTTCACATGATCGAGATATTTCGCGGTCTGATCGGCCACCAGCGACTTGTATTGCGCGAGCGCCTTGGTCGCAGCGTGAGGATCGACGACCAGCGAATGCAGCGGCGTCGACACCACCAGCGCCGTGACCTTTGCGCCGGTCGCCTTGGCGAGCGCAATGCCGTGCTTGATCGCGGCCTTGGACAGATCGGAGCCATCGGTCGGCAGCAGAATATGTTTGTACATGAGCTTTCATCTCCCGGCAGAGGGATGCTGGGCAGACTCGCTTCGGCTGGGCATTGACGTGGGTCAAGGGTGCGACATCTCGTCCGCCAAGTAGTTCTCGTAGGCCCGCGTGGCCGAGGCGCTGCCGGCAATTTCCGGATCGAGCGTGAAGAGATCCTGCGCGCGGCCGATGCCGCGCAGCGCGTAGCGGCCGGTCGACACCAGGTAGCGGCGACTTTCGTCGTCGAGCCCCTCGCAGAATTCGGCGGACGCCAACAGTTCGCGATCGACCGAGCGGCACATCGAGGCGATGCGGCTGACCTCGTTGACGGCCGGTCCCACCACGGTGAAGTCGAGCCGGTCCTCGCTGCCAATATTGCCGTAGAACACCTCGCCGACATGCAGCCCGACATAGGCCGAGGTGACGGGCCGTCCCTCGCCGGCGCGCCGTGCGTTCAGCTTCAGGATGTTCAGCCGAAAGCGATGCTCGGCACGCAGCGCAGCCCGGCGGGCCGAGGCCATGTCGCCCCCGGTGAAGATCGCCAGCACGCCGTCGCCGATCAGCTTCAACACGTCGCCGCCGGACTCGTAGATCGCGTCGATCGAGGCTTCCGCATAGTCGTTGAGCAGCGGGATGATCTCGTCCGGCGATATGCTCTCACTGATCGCGGTCGAACTGCGCAGGTCGGAGAACCACAGCACCGCATTGATGCGCTCGGTGACACCGCGGGAAATCCGGCCGCGCAGCACCTGCTCCGACGCATCGCGGCCGAGATAGACGCGGCCAAGGGTTCGCACGATGTCGACCTGCTGCGCGGATTTGATCGTCAGCGCGAGCAGCGGGACCAGGTCGCGCAATGCGCCGACCTGCGTGTCGGTGAAGCCGCCGTCACGCCGCGTCAGCCAGTTCGAATAGAAGCAGTCCATCTGGCCGAGCGTGCCGGCTTCCCCGAACCGGTGCACGAAGGCGAGATAGTGCCGATGTCCCTGTGCGGAAAGCTCCTCGATGATCGGAAAATCGAGATGCGCACAATTCATGAAGTCAATGCTGAACTCGTCATGGCCGTTCTCCAGCATGTGGTGGAAGACCGAGCGCCGCCAATTCTGGGCCGCCTCTCCCTCATTGCTGGAGCCATATTCAAAGCTGTCGGCTTCGTTCGTGTCGAAATCGTTCCAGCGGAAGCCACGCCCCTCGAAAATCGGATGCAGCGTATCGATGATCGCAAGGCTGCGCGACAGTTCAAGCCCGGCCGCGCGACAGCGCTCGCAGAAGCCGCGCAGGATCTCGTTTTCCGGCGCGCCGGTCAGGCTCTGACCTACGAGCCAGTTCGCCACTTCGAGACGGGTCGCCGTATCCATGGTTTCAACTCACCAACGCGTCACGATCCGGAAGGCTTCAGGCAGGCCGGCTCACCACCTCGCCGTCCTCCTTGGTGAAGGAGGAGACGGGATGATCGAGCAGGTCGAGCACGAGTTCGGACGGGCGGCAGAGCCGCGCACCCCTGCTGGTCACCACGATCGGCCGGTTGATCAGGATGGGATGCGCGAGCATCGCCTCGATCAGCTGGTCGTCGGTCCATTTGGGATCGCCCAGCCCAAGCTCGGCATAGGGCGTGCCCTTCTCACGCAGCACGTCGCGCACCCTGACGCCCATCGCGTTGATCAGCGCAATCAGCTGTTCGCGGCTCGGCGGCGTCTTCAGATATTCGATCACCTCAGGCTCCTCGCCCGAGGCGCGGATCATCGCGAGCGTGTTGCGCGACGTGCCGCAGGCCGGATTGTGAAAGATCGTCACGGGCATGGGCTGTCCAGTCGTTGCGTTCCGAAGGCACATTCCCGTGCCGTGCGTCTCACCCCAGACATCGTGTCCCTGATGGTGCGGCCGCGATGCGGGAGATGGTCACTGTTATCACGGCGCCGCCGCCGGCCGGAATGGGAACTCCGCCGGTCGAGGGAAATCGCCGGCGCGATGTGCAGACTGGCAGGAAGGAGCTGACCCATCGCGGCTTACACCACGTCGGCAGGAGCGAGCTTGCAGGCGCAGCCATCGGCCTCGATCTGCAGGGTCGGATGCTGGATGTTGAAGCGATGTGACAGCTCGGCGCAGACGCGATGCAGGAACGCATCATCCGTTCCGCCTGCCCGGACCAGATGCGCCGTCAGCGCGGTCTCGTTGGTGCTCATCGCCCAGACATGGAGGTCGTGCACCTCGCTGACGCCGTCGAGGGAGGCGAGATAATCGCGCACCTCCGGCAGCGCGATGTCGCGCGGCACGGCGTCGAGTGCCAGATTGACGCTGTCGCGGGCGAGCTCCCAGCCGCTCAACAGCACCACGAGCGCGATGACCAGGCTGACCGCCGGGTCGACCCACAGCCACCCCGTCCAGATCGTGACCAGTGCCGCGACGACCACGCCGAACGACACCGCGGCGTCGGCGGCCATGTGCAGGTAGGCGCCACGGATGTTGAGGTCGGTGTCGCGGCCGCGCATGAACAGCAGCGCGGTGGCGCCGTTGATGGCAATGCCGAGCGCGGCGACCCACAGCACGGTGATGCCGGCCACTTCGCCCGGATTGCGCAGGCGATCGAACGCCTCGACGGCGATGCCGCCGACCACCAGCAGCAGCAGCCCCGCATTGATCAGCGCCGCCAGGATCGAGGCGCGGCGATAGCCGTAGGTATGGCGGTCGGTCGGCCGCCGGCCCGACAGCCACAGGGCGCCCCAGGCCAGGAGCAGCGACATCACGTCGGACAGATTGTGGACCGCGTCCGAGATCAGGGCCAGTGAATGCGCGGCGTAGCCGAAAACGAGCTCGGCGATGACGAAGCCGGTATTGAGCGACACGCCGATCGCAAAGGCCGCGCCGAAGCTCGCCGGCGCATGGCTGTGGCCGGCGTGGCCATGGGCATGTGGGGGACCATGATCATGAGAATGGCCCTGGACGTGATGATGAGAATGCGAGTGCGCCATCCAACGTGTCCCCGGGCGATCGCGCACCTCGCGATCGCCCGCTGTCTGATATAGACGGCCGCCGGACGGATACTATTACGTCGCTACTCGATCGGCCGGTTGAACTTGTTCGACTTCGGCAGGCCCTGCGCGATGCGGCCGGCGTCGGCGCGGTTGCCCCGGTAGTCGGCCAATTCCTTCCAGCTCAGGCCCTGATCGCGGCCGGCGGAATCCTTCCAGGCCAGCCCCTGCTTCTGCTCGAAGGTGGTGACGTCGGACAGCTGCGCACTGGTGTATTTCTGCAGCCGGACGCCGCGGCCACGCGCCATCTCCGGCACCTGGTCGAGCCCGAACACCACCATCTTGTGGTTGGTGCCGATGACCGCAACCTGATCGCCCGCGACGGTGGTGATCGCGCGCGCTTCCGCTGGCGCGGTCACGTTGAGCACCTGCTTGCCCTTGCGGGTGTTGCTGACGCAGTCCTCTTCCTTGACCACGAAGCCCTGGCCGTCGGAGGCCGCCACGAGGAACTTGCGCTCGCCCTTGGCGACGAACATCGACACGATCGAGGCGTCCTGGTCGAGGTCGATGAACATGCGGATCGGCTCGCCATGGCCGCGGCCACCGGGCAGCTTGCCGACGTCGAGCGAGTAGAACTTGCCATTGCTGGCGAACAGCAGCACCTTCGAGGTGTTCTCGGCGAAGAACGCCTGGCCGAGCTGGTCGTCGGTCTTGAACTGCAGGTTCGACAGGTCCGCGACATGACCCTTGAGCGTGCGCACCCAGCCCTTGTCGGAGACGACGACCGTAACCGGCTCGCGCTCGATGAAGGCCTCCTCGATGGCGGCGAGATCGTGCTCGGGCGCGTCGGCGAAATTGGTGCGGCGCTTGCCGAGCGGCGTCTTCGGCCCGAACATGTCGCGCACCGTCTTGACCTGCTCGCCGACCTTGGCCCATTGCAGCTGCTCGGATCCGAGCAGCGCATTGATGCCCTTCAGCTCGCCGCGCAGGTTCTTGTCCTCGGTGCGGATCTCCATTTCCTCGAGCTTGCGCAGAGAGCGCAGGCGCATGTTGAGGATGGCCTCGGCCTGGACCTCGGTGAGCTTGAACGTCTTCATCAGGACCGGCTTGGGCTCGTCCTCGGTGCGGATGATCCGGATCACCTCGTCGATGTTGAGGTAGGCGATCAAATAGCCGCCGAGAATCTCCAGCCGGTTCTCGATCTGATTCTTGCGGTAGTTCGAGCGTCGCAGCAGCACGTCGCGCAGATGGTCGAGCCATTCGCGCAGGCACTCGGCGAGACCCACCACCTTCGGGATCTTGCCCTTGATCAGCACGTTGAGGTTCAGCGGAATCTTGCTCTCGAGATCGGTGAGCCGGAACAGCGATTCCATCATCAGCGCCGGATCGACGTTCTTCGACTTCGGCTCGATCACGAGCCGCACGTCCTCTGCGGATTCGTCGCGGACGTCGCCGACCAGCGGCAGCTTCTTCTCGTTGAGCAGCTCTGCGATCTTCTCGACCAGGCGCGACTTCTGCACGAGATAGGGAATCTCGGTAATGACGACGATCCAGGTGCCGCGGTTGCCCTCCTCCTGCTTCCACTTGGCGCGGACACGGAACGAGCCGCGGCCGGTGGTGTAGGCCTCGATGATCGATTCCTTGGAGTCGATCACGGTGCCGCCGGTCGGGAAGTCCGGGCCCTTCACCCAGCGCAACAGCGCGCGCGACTTGGCGTCGGGCTTCTCGATCAGATGCAACGCGGCGTCGCACAGCTCGGCGGCGTTGTGCGGCGGGATCGAGGTGGCCATGCCCACCGCGATGCCCTGCGCGCCGTTGGCAAGCAGGTTCGGGAAGCCGCCGGGCAGCACCACCGGCTCCTTCGACTGGCCGTCATAGTTCGGCCGGAACTCGACGCCGTCCTCGTCGATGCCGTCCAGCAGCAGACGCGCGACGTCGGTCATGCGCGCTTCGGTGTAGCGATAGGCCGCCGGATTATCGCCGTCGATGTTGCCGAAATTGCCCTGGCCGTCGACCAGCGGATAGCGCGAGGAAAAGTCCTGCGCGAGGCGAACCATCGCGTCGTAGATCGCCTGGTCGCCATGCGGATGGAACGAGCCCATCACGTCGCCGACGATCTTGGCGGACTTCTTGAACGCGGTGCCGGGATCGAGCCGCAGCAGCCGCATGCCGTAAAGGATGCGCCGGTGGACCGGCTTGAGGCCGTCGCGCGCGTCCGGCAGCGCGCGGTGCATGATGGTCGAGAGCGCGTAGGCGAGATAGCGCTCCTCCAGCGCCTCGCGCAGCGCGACCTCGTGAATCTCCGCCGGCTCCGGCGGAATCAGTGATTTTCCCATTAGCGTTTAGCTTTCAGTGGGTTAGCCCAGGAGCTTGAGCTGGCGTGAACGATTTGGGAACAGGCTTTATGCGATGACGCGCCGGCGCGCAATGACGGCCCTGCCCGGTTCCAGAAGGAAAAGGCCGGGTGTCCGGCCGCGGAACCGCAAAGTAGCCCGCAAATCATGCAGATCACGCGCCGCAGATGCATGCGGCTCCGCTCACGGATTGAGCAGCCAACGCGGGTCCCGTTGAGGTGCAACGCTGTCGCACACGAGTCTGTGTTGCTGAGATCGTCACGCTCCGTCGCTAAGGTGGCAGCGGGCATCCTTCGTTGCGTACCGACGCGACGAGGCGCGCCATCACGCCGCGCCTTGAACGCGGCAGATTCCATCCAGTGAGAAAGGCAGACACTCCATGAGCTCAGGATTCGTGACGACATCGGACGGCACGCAGATCTTCTACAAGGATTGGGGCTCGGGCCAGCCGATCGTCTTCCACCACGGCTGGCCGCTGTCGTCCGACGACTGGGACGCGCAGATGCTGTTCTTCCTCGACAAGGGCTTTCGCGTCATCGCGCATGACAGGCGCGGTCACGGTCGCTCCAGCCAGACGGAGACCGGCAATGAGATGGACACCTATGCGGCCGATGTCGCCGCGCTCGCCGCCAAGCTCGACCTGCGAGACGCGGTCCATGTGGGCCACTCGACCGGTGGCGGCGAGGTCGCGCGCTACGTGGCGAAGCACGGCAAGGGCCGCGTCGCCAAGGCTGCCCTGCTCGGCGCGGTGCCGCCGATCATGCTGAAGACGGAGAGCAATCCCGGCGGGCTGCCGATCGAGGTGTTCGACGGCTTCCGCGCGGCGCTCGCCGCCAACCGCGCGCAATTCTTCCTCGAGATTCCGACCGGCCCGTTCTACGGCTTCAATCGCAATGGCGCCAAGGTTTCCGAAGGCGTGATCCGCAACTGGTGGCGCCAGGGCATGATGGGCGGCGCCAAGGCGCATTACGATTGCATCAAGGCGTTCTCCGAAACCGACTTCACCGAGGACCTCAAGGCGATCGACGTGCCGGTGCTGCTGATGCATGGCGAGGACGACCAGATCGTTCCGATCGACGATTCCGCGCGCATCGGCATCAAGCTGCTGAAGCATGGGACCTTGAAGACCTATCCGGGCTTTCCGCACGGCATGGCGACCACGCATGCCGACGTGATCAATGCCGACCTGCTCGCGTTCGTCAGGGGGTAGCTCGATCGTTGCAATTCGCCGAATGCGCATTCCGATGCCGATGAAGCGATAGATCTCAAATCCTGCTCGTCATGGCCGGGCTTGTCCCGGCCATCCACGCAGCACTGCACACGCCGAACGACGTGGATGCCCGGGACAAGCCCGGGCATGACGAGTTCGGGGCTACCATTGATCCACTATCTCAATTTCCGCGTTGGAGACGTCGTCCTGCCTTCTCGCGACGCGCTCCGCGCCCGAGCTATCAAGATCGATTACCCTCTTCGGACAGAGGGCACAGGGAAGGCCGGACCTCGACTGAGGCCCGTGGCCCGCCTGCTCAAAAAATGCAGGCGGCAGGTACCACAGGTTCAGCCGGACGACCCGGCCCTCCCTGTGCGATGGGCTTACGAGTTATACGCAGTCTCCCCGGTGTCCGGCTTGTGAGCCACCGTCGCCCTTGGGATCATCACCTACGGACTTGGCGCCAGCATCGGGGCGCCAGGACGCTGCGATTTCGTCGTCCTGCTGGACTCGTTCGTCCGCGCGCGCATGCGCGCTGCGATCCGGCAGGCCACCGCTCCCCGCTTCCTACGTTTCGTGACGATCGCGATGCGCCCCTCCTGTGGAGGCGGGATGCCGGGAAACATCGTCCTGATTTGCCCGACGACACAAGGCGAGCCCCCTGCGGCAGATTGGCTCGACGGGCAATTGGCGCATGGGAGATCGCGCCATTCTGCATATCAGAAACCGGCCCGGCTGAGGCTCGGCGCGACCGCGGGAACCGATGGCGCCCGAGGCGCGTTCTTTCACCATCAACGTAATGCGTACGCGATATCAACCGAAGCACGACCTGCTGGCGGGCATCTTTGCATGAAGAATTTTTCCGATGCATCCTTTTCGCCTGACGTCATCGCGCTGATGACCGAGGCCCTCAACGCGTCGGTCGCCGCGCTGCCTGAGCCGGTGAGTTCGACGAACGTGAACCTGCTTGCGGAAGCCGTGCTGCGCGCCGCCAAGGCCGGCGAGCGCGACGTCACCGCGATGCAGCGGCTCGCGCTGCTCGAACTGCAGATCATGCCGCGCATGTAGAGCGGATCACAGGCTTTCCTACGGTCGTAGAGCATTCCCAACGCGCTCACTTCCGGACCTCCTGGCTCGAGATGCGCCGCATGCGGTGCTCCTCACCATGAGGATGTGGGGTCGCGCCTGACGCGCCGCCGGCCTCCCGCGTCCATCCCCCCAGCCCCTGCGCCACGTCCCACCCGTTCGCAATTGACAAATCTATTCGTCAATGTCTAACTCCCGTCGCCGCCGACAGAGCGGAGCAAAACGGGGAGGATCTTCATGCGACGGCAGCTGCTCGCCTGCGCGTTCCTGGCAACGACATCATTCATCGCGACAGGCGCTTCAGCCCAGGTTTCTGACGACGTGGTGCGGATCGGCGTGCTCACCGATCTCTCGAGTTGGGGCCGCGACAACAGCGGCCCGGGCTCGGTCGAGGCGGCGAAAATGGCGGTCGAAGAGTTCGGCCCCACCGTGCTCGGCAAGCCGATCGAGATCATCAGCGCCGATCACCAGATGAAGACCGACGTCGGAACGACGGTCGTGCGCGACTGGTTCGACAACGGCAAGGTCGACGCGGTCGTCGACATCCCCAACTCCGGTATCGCGATTGCCGTGCACAACATGGTGCGCGAGCGCAACAAGATCGCGCTGCTGTCAGGGCCCGGCGCGAGCTCGCTGACCGACGAGCTGTGCAGCCCGAACACCGTGCACTTCACCTACGACACCTATGCGCTGTCCAAGGTGACGACCTCGGCCGTGATCAGCCAGGGCGGCAAATCCTGGTACTTCATCACCGCGGACTATGCCTTCGGCCAGCAATTGGAGAAGGACGCCACGCGCTTCATCAAGGAGCTCGGCGGCAGCATCCTCGGCGGCGTCAAGCATCCGACCAACACCGCCGACTTCTCCTCCTTCGCCTTGCAGGCGCAGAGCTCGAAGGCCGACGTTGTCGCCTTCGCCAATGCCGGGCAGGACACCGACAACGCCATCAAGCAGTCCGGCGAGTTCGGCCTGGTCAAGGGCGGCCAGAAGCTGGTCGGCCTGTTGATGTTCGACACCGACGTGCATGCGATCGGGCTCGAGGCCGCGCAAGGCACCTACATGACCACGGCGTCGTACTGGAACATGGACGACAACACCCGCGCCTGGTCGAAGAAGTTCTTCGCCCGCGCCAAGGTGATGCCGACGATGATCCAGACCGGCGTCTATGGCTCCGTGCTGCACTATCTCAAGGCCATCAAGGCGGCCGGTACCGACGATCCGAAGGCGGTGATGGCGAAGATGCGCGAGCTGCCGATCGAGGATACGTTCGTTCACGGCGGCAAGCTGCGCGAGGACGGCCGCGTCATCCGCGACATGTATCTGGCCCGCGTGAAGAAGCCGTCGGAATCGAAGGAGCCGTGGGACTATCTGGAGATCGTCAAGACCGTGAAGGGCGAGGATGCGTTCCGGCCGGTCTCCGAATCCAAGTGCCCGCTGCTGAAGAAGTAGGAGCGCGCGCATGAGCGGAGCAGATCACCCGGCCGGCGACACCCATGATTGCGACGTGCTGGTGGTCGGCTCCGGCTGCGCCGGGCTGTCGGCGGCGGTCACCGCCGCCCATGCCGGGCTGAAGGTCATCGTGACCGAGAAGGAGCCGCGCTTCGGCGGCACCACGGCGCGCTCGGGCGGCTGGCTGTGGATTCCCGGCACATCGCTCGCCAAGGCCTGGGGCATCGATGAGCCGCCGGAGCTGGCACGCACCTATCTGCGCCACGAGGCCGGCAACAGTTTCGATGCGGCGCGCGTCGACGCGTTCCTGACCAAGGGCCCGGAGGCCGTCGACTTCTTCACCAGCAAGACGGCGCTGAAGTTCGACATGCCGCTGACCTTTCCGGACTACCACGCGGAGGCGCCGGGCGGCACCCAAGGCGGCCGCTCGATGGTGACGCGGCCGTTCGACGGCCGCGAGCTTGGGCGTCACATCGAGGATCTCGGCCAGCCCCTGCCCGAGCTCACCGTGTTCGGCATGATGCTCGGCTCCGGCAAGGAGATCATCCATTTCATGCGCGCGACCAAGTCGCTGGCGTCGGCGTTCTATGTCGCCAAGCGGCTGTCGAAGCATGCGCTGGACGTGCTGCGCCATGGCCGCGGCATGACGCTGACCAACGGCAATGCGCTGGCGGGACGGCTGGCGAAGTCCGCGTTCGATCTCGGCATTCCCCTGTGGCTGTCGTCGCCGGTGGCCGAGCTGATCCGCGACGGCGAGGCCGTGCGCGGCGCCGTGGTGACGCGGCAGGGCAAGCGCATCAGGGTCAATGCGCGGCTCGGCGTGGTGCTGGCCTGCGGCGGCTTCCCGCATGATGTCGAGCGGCGCAAGGCGATGTTTCCGCATGCGCCGACCGGACAGGAGCATGTGTCGCCCGGCCCCGTCGGCAACACCGGTGACGGCCTGCGGCTCGCGGAGGCCGTCGGCGGCCGGGTCGAGGACGGCCTGCCGCACGCGGCGGCCTGGGTGCCGGTCTCCGTCACCACGCGCAAGGACGGCAGCAAGGGCGTGATGCCGCACTTCATCGACCGTGCCAAACCCGGCGTGATCGCAGTCACCGCGGACGGCGTGCGCTTCGCCAATGAAGGCAATTCCTACCACGACTTCGTGCAGGCGATGGTCAAGGCGGCCAAGCCCGGCCGCGAGATCGCGGCCTTCCTGATCACCGACCACCGCTCGTTGCGCCGCTACGGCCTCGGCTGCGTGCCGCCGTTCCCGATGCCGCTCGGGCATCATCTGAGCACCGGCTATCTCAAGCGCGGCGCGACGCTCGCCGAGCTCGCGCGCGTCACCGGCATCGATGCGATGGCGCTGGAAGCAACCGTCGCCGCGTTCAACGCTGACGCCGCGCTGGGCCAGGATCCCACGTTCGGCAAGGGCTCGCGCGCCTACAATCGCTACCAGGGCGATGCGCTGCACGGGCCGAACCCGTGTGTGGCGCCGATCAAGGACGGGCCGCTCTACGCCATCAAGATGGTGATCGGCGATCTCGGCACCTATGCCGGCATCCGCACCGATGCGCATGCCCGCGCGCTCGACGCCCAGGGCCAGCCGATCGAGGGGCTCTATGCCGCCGGCAACGACATGGCGAGCATCATGGGCGGCAACTATCCGGGCGCCGGCATCACGCTGGGACCGGCGCTGACCTTCGGCTACATTGCCGGCCGGCATCTCGCCGAACGCGCTGGCCAAAGGAGCGCCGCATGAGCGACAGTCAGATGTTGGCCGGCAAGCTTGCGCTGGTCACGGGGGCGGCGCACGGCAATGGCCGCGCGATTGCGCTCGGCCTCGCCGGCCGCGGCGCCGATGTCGTCATCACCGACATCGACTTGGAGGGTGCCGAACGTTGCGCCGCCGAGATCCGCGAGCACGGCCGCCAGGCGTGGGCGCATCGGCTGGATGTCACCGACGCCGCCGGGTGCACCGCATTGGCGGCGCAATTGCGCGCCGAGGTCGGCGCCATCTCGATCCTCGTCAACAATGCCGGCATCATCATCCGCGAGAACATCGACTCGCCGCGTGCGCCACAGAACTGGCAGCGCGTGCTCGACGTCAATCTCAACGGCGTGTTCAACGTCACCTACGCCTTCCTTGCCGCCTTGCGCGCGACGCGCGGCACGATCGTCAACATTGCATCCGTCGCCTCCTTCATCGGCATCAGCAACACGCTCGGCTATTCGCCGTCCAAGGGCGGAGTGAAGTCGCTGACCCAGGCGCTGGCGCGCGAGCTCGCCGCGGACGGCATCCGCGTCAATGCCATCGCCCCCGGCGTGATCGCCACCGCGATGACGGAGTCGACCCGCAACGATCCCGAGCGGCTCGCCGGCTTCATGAGCCGCACGCCCCTCGGCCGCGTCGGCCAGCCCGAGGAGCTCGCTGGCCCGGTGGCGTTCCTGGTCTCCGACATGGCGTCCTACGTCAACGGCGTCACGCTGCCGGTCGACGGCGGCTTCCTGGCGGTGTAGGCACGGCGCCGGACCAGGGGCACAACAAGACATGGGACGAGAGAGCCGCGGCATCCAGTCGATCGAGGTCGGCGGCACGTTGCTGCAGGCACTGGCGCGCAGCGGCGAGCCGATGATGCTGCGCGACCTCGCGCGCGAGGCCGGGCTGCCGCCGGCCAAGGCGCATCCCTATCTCGTCAGCTTCTCGCGCATCGGTTTGATCGAGCAGGACGAAACCACCGGCCGCTACGAGATCGGCCCGCTGGCGCTCGAGCTCGGCCTGATCAGCCTGCGGCGGCTGTCGGCGGTCCGGATCGCCACCCCGAAGATCGCAGCGCTCGCCGGCGCGATCGATCACGCGGTATCGCTCGCGGTGTGGGGTACCAACGGCCCGACCGTGGTGCGGCTTGAGGAGCCGAGCCATCCGGTGCACATCGTGATGCGCGTCGGCTCGATCATGGCGCTCTTGGAGACCGCGACGGGCCGCGCGTTCGCGGCGTTTCTTCCATCCAAGACGGTCAAGACCGCGCTCGACACCGGCCTCGATCGTCTCGGTGTCGGCTACAATCCGAAGCGCTCACCGAAGAGTCCGAAGGTCGCCGAGATGCTGGCCGAGGTGCGCGCGCAGGGGCTGGCGCGCGCCGTCGGCGATCCGCTGCCCGGCGTCAACGCCTTCGCCGCGCCGGTGTTCGATCACGCCGGCCACGTCGCACTGGTCATCACCGCGATGGGCCCGGCCGGCACCTTCGACGCCGGCTGGCAGTCACCGCTGGCGACGCGGCTGCGCGCGTGTGCGGCCGAGATCTCCAAGCAGCTCGGCCACGGCATCGCGCAGCCGTGACGCTCAGGCCGCGACCGAGCGTTTCTCCGGCCAAGGCTCGGCCCACGCCGGCAGCCGCATCAGGCCATCGAGCCAGCGCACGATGTTCGGAAACGCCTCCATCGGCATCTCGGCCTCGCGCCAGTCGGTCGCCATCGAGGCCGCCGCGAAATCGGCGATGGTGAGCCGGTCGCAGGCGACGTGGCCGCGCGCCCGCAGATGCGCATCGAGCACGGCGGCGAAGGTCTTCAGGTTGGCGACCTTGCCGGCCAGCGTGGCACGGTCAGGCACACCGAGGCCGAACGTCTTGCGGACGATGTGCTCGAAATAGAACGGTCCGACCGCCGGCGCCCAGTGGCAGTCGTTCCACGCCAGCCAGCGCAGCACCTCGATCTGCTCCTGCGGATTGCGCGCCGGCCACATGTCGCAGCTCTCGCGGATGCAGAGGTGCGCCATGATGGCGGTCGACTCCCACAGCACGGTGTCGCCGTCGACCAGCACCGGCGCCTTCATATTCGGGTTGAGCGCGGCGAACTCCGGCGTCTTCAGGCCGCGGCTGATGTCGATGAACTCGGCGGGCACGCCGAGATGCTTGACCAGCGCCAGCACGCGGCGCGGCGCCTGGGCCTTGATCCAGTAGATCTTCATGACGGGTCTCCATCTCCTGTGCCTTGAAGACGAACGTCGCAGCACCGGATCGACAGTGACGGAGCAAAAATTCAGCGGCGGTTCCGCCGACTCGTACGGTTCCCGTAGCCGTCACATCGCGCGCACCGCCGCCCGTGCGGTGAGAATGCAACCCGGCAGGAACGTGCCCTCCAGCGAACGCTTGCCCGACGCGCCGCCGCCGCCGAAGCCGGCGGCTTCGCCGACCGCATAGAGCCCGCCGATCGGCGCACCCGTGGTGTCGAGCACCCGGCTCTGCAGATCGGTCTTGAGGCCGCCGAGGCTCTTGCGGGTAATCAGTTGCATATGAATGGCGATGTAAGGCCCGGCGCCCGGGGCCTGCAGCGGCGCAGGCTTGCAGGTGCGGAGCTTGTCGGGGCCCCATTGCCGCGCGTGCAGGATGCGGCGCAACTGATCGTCATTGTGGAGCTTGTCGCCATTCCCAAAGTTCGCGTCGAAGGCGTCGGCGGTGGCCTGCAGCACCTCCGGCTTCACGTCGCCGGTGCCGGTCAGCGCATTCATCTTGGCGGCGAGACCGGTCAGCGTCTCGTCGACCAGGAAATGCCGGCTCTCGCGCTGCATCTGCCTGACCAGGCGATGATTGCCGAGCAGCGTCTCCTTGAGGAACATCGGCATCTGCCGGTCGCGGATGCGCGGATTGTGCTCGGCGCCGGAGATGGCGAACTCCTTGGCGGCGATGCGCCAGTTCAACAGATGCCACGTATACGGCTTCTCCTGCGCCGCGACGCGCTGGCACAGATCATGGGTGTCGAAGCCGGTCACCAGCGGCTCGGGCCCGATGCGCTCGCCCCTGTGATTGAGCCACAGCGCCGATTTGCACGGCACCAGCGACAGGCCATGGCCCTCGAAATGCGGAAACGGATGCGGGATGCCGGCGGCGTAGTTCCACATCTCGCCGGCATGCGTGATCTCGGCGCCGAACGCCTCGGCCGCGTGGTGATGCAACTTGCCGTCGGAGAACGGATGCGCGCCATTCAGCATCGCCGCCGGCAGCGGCCGGCCCTTGATCCAGTTGGCGCGGGCCTCCGCATGGCTGCCATTGAGGCCGCCCATCGCCAGCACCGTCAGCGGCGCGGCGATGCGGATTTCGGCGCCCGTCTCCTCGTTGACGGCGACCACGCCCGATACCGCGCCGGCAGCGCGATCGAGGCTGACGACGCGATGACGGTGCAGCACCGTCAGCCTGCCGCCACCGTCGGCCGCGCGCATCGCTTCGATCATTACGCGCGTGAGCCGCTGCGAGGTGCCCCAGACGATGTGATAGCGCGGCAGCGCATTACCGTCGCCGTACCGGCCGCGCTCGACCCAGTTCACTGCCGGCATGAACGTCACGCCGTGCGCCAGCAGCCAGTCGTAGACCTCGCTGCGGGAATGCGCGACGTAGTAGCGCGCCCATTGCAGCGGCCAGTGCTCGGCGGCATCGAGCTCGCCGAACCTGATCCAGTCGCGCAACGCGATCTCCGGCGTATCCGGGATCTTCATGCGCGCCTGCAACGGCGTGCCGATCAGCGCCATGCCGCCGAATGCCCACAGCGCCAGCCCGCCGAGCCGCTCGGGCGTGTCCCGGTCCACGATCGTCACCGACTTGCCGGCGCGCAGTGCCTCCAGCGCGGTGACGATGCCGGCAAGACCGCCGCCGGCGATGACAACATCGGATTGCAGCGTCGCGCTCATGTCACGGCGCGATCTTGCGCTTGAGCATCCGCGCCACCGGCAGCGGAACGCGGTCGAGCGATCCCAGGAGGTGCGGCAGGAGCTTCAGCTTGAGGCCGGTCAGCGCCGGCGGCACCATCGCCTCGATCAGATGGGGCCCCGGCCGCGCCAGCGCCCCCTGCAAGGCGCTGGTGAGTTCGTCCGGCGTGGTGACGCGGGTCGATCGCACGCCCATGCCGTCGGCGATCTGCGCGAGCTTGAGGACCGGCCCGTGCAGGTCGAGCTGCGCCCGCGCCTTCGGTCCGATCTCCTCGGCGCCGACCCGTTCCAGCTCGACGTTGAGCACCGAGTAGGAGGCGTTGTTGAAGATGATGGCGGTGACGTTGAGCCGCTCGCGCGCGATCGTCCACAGCGACTGGATCGTGTACATCGAGCTGCCGTCGCCGATCAGCGCGATCACCGGCCGGTCGGGACAGGCGATCGCCGCCCCGATCGCATTCGGCAGCCCCTGCCCGATGGCGCCGCCGGTCAAAGTGATCAGATCGTGGCGCGGCGCGCCCGCGGTGAATTTCGACAGCATCAGGCCGGAGCTGATCGCCTCGTCGATGATGATGGCGTTCTCGGGCAGGAGATGACCAACGGCCTTGCAGACCTTTTCCGCGGTCAGCTTCTTGCCGCGCGGACGCCCGGGCCGCGAGGCCGGCGACAATGCCGGCGTGGCGCGCCCGGCCTCCAGGGCGGCGGCAAGCCTGGTCAGGCTGCACGCGGCGTGCTGCGCCGGCGTCGACAAGGTCAGCACCTTGCAGCCGTCATGCGGCAGATAGCTCTTCTTGCCGGGATAGGCGAAGAACGACACCGGCGCCTTGGCGTCGACCAGGATCAGGGTGTCGATCTCCTTGAGCTGGATCTGCGCCATCTCGGCGAGATAGGCGATCCGCTCGACGGCCGGCAGGCCCGCTCCACGCTGCATGCGTGTCGGAAACGTTTCGGCATAGACTTTCACACCGCAGGTCGCGGCGATGCGCGCGGCCGCCAGCAGCGACTCCTCGTGCAGCGCCGTGCCTCCGAGTAGAAAAGCGCTGCGGCCGCCCGCCCTGATCGCCTCGGCGACGGCCTGCACGGTCGCATCGTCCGCAGGCGCCGGCGGCTCGATCACCGGCGCCGGCTCGGCGACGCCGCCCTCACCCCAGGACACGTCGGCCGGCAGGATCAGCGTCGCGACCTGTCCGGGCCAGGAGCACGCCGCCTTCACGGCCGCCACCGCATCGCGGCACAGCTCCGACGTCACCTGCGAGGTCCAGACGAATTCCGGCGAGACGTTGCGCGCGACGGTCTCGATATCGGACTGGAGCTGCGCGTCATAAGGGACATGATAGGTGGCGTGGTCGCCGACGATGTTGACGACGGGCACCTTGCCCTTGCGCGCATTGTGCAGATTGGCGAGGCCGTTGCCGAGGCCGCAACCGAGATGCAGCAGCGTTGCCGCGGGCGTGCCGGTCATCCGGGCGTAGCCGTCCGCCGCACCGGTCGCCACCCCTTCGAACAGGCACAGTACGGCGCGCATCTCCGGCGCGGAGTCCAGCGCCGCGACGAAAT
Organism: Bradyrhizobium sp. SZCCHNR1017; assembly: GCF_032381375.1. Classification (NCBI taxonomy): domain Bacteria; kingdom Pseudomonadati; phylum Pseudomonadota; class Alphaproteobacteria; order Hyphomicrobiales; family Nitrobacteraceae; genus Bradyrhizobium; species Bradyrhizobium sp. SZCCHNR1017. Next base: position 1,051,929 of record NZ_JAUHIR010000001.1, read on the forward strand.
GCATCTCGGAGGTGCCAGGATTGGTGAAGCAGACCCGAATGCCGGAATTGACCAGGGTCCGTATCAGAGCTTGTGCGCCGTTGGGCATGAGAAAAGCCTGTTGCGGGGAAACTGCCGCAGCTCGGGGCGACTTGGCCGGCCCCGCCATGGCATTTCCCCTGTTTGTATTTGTGCCATTTTGGAATTGACGGTCTCAGAAATCCAATGAATTGTTATGCTTTGATCAATGAGCTGGGGTCATCGATGCACACACCAACGTTGCGTCAGTTGCAGCAGCTGGTCTACCTCGCGGAAGAGCGGCATTTCGCCCGGGCCGCCAAGCGCGCCCATGTCACCCAGTCGGCGCTGAGCCGCAGCCTGCAGACCCTGGAGGACGAAGCGGGGATGCGGCTGTTCGACCGCAGCTCGCGCTCGGTGGAGATCACGGCGGTCGGCGAACGGCTGGTGGCGCGGGCGCGCTCGCTGTTGTCGGGCGCCGACGATCTCGGCCGCGAGATGCGGCTGTTGCGCTCGGGCGATGCCGGCCAGGTGACGGTGGGCGTCGGCGCGTTCACGGGCCTAGTGCTGCTGCCGGATGCGATGGCGCAGCTGTATGCCGAGCATCCATCCGTGCGCATCAAGCTGGTGCAGGACAATTGGCGCGCCCTGATGGACGTGCTGCAACAAGGCAAGCTCGATTTCTTCCTGGCGCACATCACCGACATCAGGACCGACGACAGCCTGGACCTCGAGCCGCTCGGAAGCCTTCCCGGCTACTTCTACTGCCGGCCGACCCATCCGTTGGCCGGGCGACGGGAGCTGTCGGCGCGCGATCTGGCCGGCCAGCACTTCGCCTCCGTCGCGCTGCCGCCGGACTTCAGCCGGCGGCTGGACGACCTGATCGCCGCGCCACGGGGACGCGGTTTCAATGTCGCCCTCGAATCCGAGAACGCCGGCCTGCTGGTGCAAATGGCGGTCCGCTCGGACGTCGTGCTCGTCGCGGGGGATGCGGTCGTCACCCACGAGCTAGCCTCCGGTCAGCTGGTCCGGCTCAATGTGGCCGAGCTGAAAGAGCCGCGCGCATCCGACCTGCTGCTGGCGCAGTTCGGCATCCTGCGCCTGAAGGGCCGCACCCTGTCGCCGGCGGCGATGATGCTGATGGACATGGTGCGCGCGCAAGCCGCGCAAATGCTGACCGGACCGCGCCGGCCGCCGGCTCCGCGCGCCGCACGCAACGCGCATCGATCTCGGCCGAGATCACGCAAGAAGCCGGGTGCACCCCGGCGCAACCGGTCGCGAAGTCATACCAGGAGCAAAGCCTGACCGGGGCGTGGCCCTGCGCCATCATCCGACGGCCGCGCGGCGCGACATCTCCTCCAGAACCCGCATTGCCTGCTCTGCCTGCGCTTCGGGTACGAACAGGTGATCATGATGAAAGGCCGAGACCGCGTTGACACTGATGCCAGCAGCAGCCAGCGCCGCTGTCACCCTGGCGAGGAAGCCCACCGCGTCGAGCGCTGATAGCACCGACAGCGTGATCAGGCGCGAGGTGAAGCGATACGCCAGCCCTGCCCGTTCGGCGTCCTCGCGCCGGACGATGAGAGTGTCACCCTCGCGCTCCCGGAACAGCATCAGCGGCGACAACATCGCGGCCATCGCATCGCCGGCGCTGAGCGTGCAGAACACGAAGACGCCATCCTGCAGCTCCGGCGACATCGTGCGCAGCAGCGTGTCGAGATCGCGCTCGCCGGACATCGGAGCTCGTCAGGACCCGGCGAGGCGCGCACGGTCGTGCGGCGCGGTGAAATCCTGCCGCGGCCCGACCGGGACGATGCCGGTCGGATTGATGGTGCGATGGCTCTCGTAGTAGTGCCGCTTGATGTGCTCAAAATTCACTGTCGCGGCAATCCCCGGCCATTGGTAGAGATCGCGCGTGTAGGCTGAAAGATGCCGATAGTCGGCGATGCGGCGGATGTTGCACTTGAAGTGGCCGACATAGACGGCATCGAAGCGGATCAGCGTCGTGAACAGCCGGATGTCGGCCTCGGTCATGGTGTTGCCGAGCAGGAAGCGGCGCGCCGACAGCCGCTCCTCCAGCCAGTCGAGCGTTGCGAACAGTGGGCCGATCGCCTCCTCATAGGCGGATTGCGTGGTCGCGAAGCCGCATTTGTAGACGCCGTTGTTCAGCGTATCGTAGACGCGCGCATTGATGGCGTCGATCTCATCGCGCTGGGCTTGCGGATAATAGTCGCCTTGCCTGGCGCCGACGCCGTCGAACGCCGAGTTCAGCATGCGGATGATCTCTGACGACTCGTTGTTGACGATGGTGCGGTTTTGCTTGTCCCAGAGCACGGGCACGGTGACGCGGCCGGAATAATGCGGCTCCGCGGCGGTGTAGACCTGATGCAGAAGGCCGGCGTGATTGACGCTGTCGGCCACGACGCCCGGACCCTCGGCAAACGTCCAGCCCTGCTCGCGCATCAGCCAGTGCACGACCGATACCGAAATCATGTCATCGAGCCCCTTCAGCGCGCGCATGATCAGGGTGCGGTGAGCCCACGGGCAGGCCAGGCTCACATAGAGATGATAGCGGCCCGCTTCGGCCTCGAAGCCGCCGGTGCCGGATGGGCCCGGACGGCCGTCAGCCGTGACGAAGCTACGGAACGCCGAATCCTTGCGGATGAAACGGCCGCCAGACGCCGCCGTGTCGTACCAGACGTCGTGCCATTGGCCGTCGACCAGGACTCCCATGACGCTCTCCTCTCACACCGTGGCCTGTGCGCAGGACTGCAACCTGCAGCCCCTTCGCCTGGGCCCTTACGTGACAGGAGTACACGTCACCCCGCCGCTGCGCCAGCAGAGAGCACGCTCCGAGAAGACGGCTCCGCCGAACACGCGGTCACGACTGGAACGGGATGGTGCGCCCCGGCTGCGCCGCCTGTTCCCGCGTATAGGAGACGCCGTGCACCTTCACGCCCGCGGCATTCAACAGCGTGATGATGCCGCCCCGGTTCGACAGCGCGACCGGCGCGACGATGGGCACCACCAGGGTGGCGCCGCGCCCGATCATGCCGCTCAGTTGCATGGCGTTCTTCTGCTTGTCCTTGATCTGCCAGCCGGTGAGATCGACGTCGACATCGGCGGTGTTCAGCAGCGTGACCGTCTCGTGCTCCGGCGTGCGCACGTCGTTGACATAGGCCGCGATGATCCGCACCAGCCCGTCGGGCACGTCGAGCGGCGGAATGTGGTCGCGGTCGGGAGGCGTATGCGGCGCGTTCGGGTAATCGGGATCGGGCGGAAGGATGACCCCTCCGCTGGCATCGTCCGAATGCCAGGCCTGGGTCTGGAATTTCAGGAAGATGGCGACCCATTGCTGCTGGTCGGGAAACTCGAAGAGCAGTCCGCCATCCTGCCAGGGACCGTTGTCCTTGGCATATTGGCCGGGCGGATTGCCCTGGTTGAAATGGATGTCGTGGATACCGCGGCCGGGCTTGAAGCCGAAATAGCGGTCCGCCTTCTCCTCCGGTCCCCATGCGACGCCGAAGGCATAGATGAGAGCCATCTCGTCGGACATGGCGCGCTGAACGTAGGCGTCGATCTTCTCGTTGAGATCGTTGTCGGGGCCCGCGGCCGACAGTGGCAGCGGCTTCAGCTCCCATGGCTGCATCAGATTGCCCCGGATGAAATCGAGCGCCACGCCGCCGGGCTTGCTCTCCAACGGATGCAGCCCTTCCGAAAACGCCTTCAGGTCGTCGACGATTGGATGTTCGAAGCGCGAGCGAACCAGGAATTCGACCTCGCTGCCATCCTGGGAGCGGACATTGATGGCGATACGATAGAGCTCACCGCCGGCCGAGACCTGCACCTGATAGTGCGGACTGCTTCCCGTCGCCAGACGATTGTTGATGGGCCGACCCTTGAGAAGCGAATAGTCATTCAATGGCATGGTCGTCTCCAACTCTGTCCGTAGCGATATCTAGGACGAGAACAGCAATCGATCGCGTTCAGCCTGCGACCCCTCGACATAGAAGCGCTCGAACCAGGCCGGCTTGCCGGACAATGCGGTCGGCTTGCGCAGCGTGATCGCGGCAGGCGCGGATGCAGCGCGCTGCCGCTCGGACTTGCCGTGGAACGCGTCGCGCATCCGATTGCGAAACTGCAGGTGATCGAACACGCGGGTGGCCTCGATCGCATAGGAGGTCGCGATCTTTCGGTCCTCGATCATGATGAGATGGTCGCCGTTGCCCTTCTCGCCGCTCGGCGAGAAGTTGCTCGATCCGGTGAACACTTTCGCGGTCGGCAGGCTGAAATCGGTCACCAGGAATTTGTGATGGATGTTGCGGCCCTTGCCGCCGGACCATTCGCTGCGGAACGGCTCCGGCGCCTTGCTCGCGAGATAGGCGAAATCGACGAGACCGATCGAGCCTTCGGGCTTGCGCAGCTCCAGCGCGCCGCGCTTGTCGACCGTGCCGTAGCTGAAGATCGGCCGCTCCATCACGCGGTCGAACGCCTCCTTGGTCGGACCGTCGCCGAGCTGGCTCAGAAACGCGACCGAGTAGAACACCGACGAGGAGGCCTGATCGATCGCGGCCCGGATCGGATTGAGCGAGAGATCGGTGGCCTGATGCGGCGAGAAGCAGAGCTGCACGGTCGGCTTTCCCTCGGAATGGACGGCGTGCCATTTCTTGGAGAAATCATTCTTCCGGAAGAGCGAGGGGTCGTCGAAGGCGATGTCGAACATCTCGCCGAACAGCCCGGCGACGTCCTGCGAATGAAAGACCAGCATGTTGTTGGCCTGAATATAGAGGCCGCGGAAGGTGAAATTGGTCGAGCCGCAGAGCACCTTCTCGGGCTTGCCATTGCGGCGCGTGATCAGGACCTTGTTGTGCTGGAGATTGCTGAAATGCGTGCGCAGCACGGCAGCACCCGCCTGCTTGAAGCGCTTGGCGCTGCGCGATTCCGCGCTGCCGGGCAGCTTGTGGCTGTTATCCTTGGCGTTGGAGTCGTCGATGATCGCGCGCAGCCGCGGGCCGAACTGCTCCAGCAGGCCGATCACGTCGGGCTCATTGAGGTCATAGGCCATCACGTCGAGCGTGAGCCCGGGATCCGCCAGGGCCTCTTTCAAAAAGCCGAACAGGAGGTCGTAGGCCTCGAACCCCAGCCACTCATAGACGCTGTCGCCGGCCTCGTTGGTGAGGTCGAGCTTCTCGAAGCTCGGCCCGTCGCGGCTCTCGACGGGGATGATCTCGGCATTGTTGCCGAACTGATCGCGATAGGCCTGCGACGAGGCGAAGTTGCGGGTGAAACCGATGTCGATCAGACCGTCATAGGTCACGGCGCTCTGCGTGATGTCGAGCGTGAGGCTGGTCCCCGCCACCAGCGTGCCGTCGTTGCGCATATGCTGCTTGGCGACGCGATATGTATAGACGCCATCCTTGGGCCGGTAGGGAAAGTGGATCCAGCGGAATTTCTGGAACGGCGCCTCGGTCGACGGGAAATTCCGGTTGCCGTCGACCGCCGCACCGGCGCCGGCCGGATAGGAAAACGCGATCCTGTTGCGCAACTGGGAAAAATCCCGCGCGCCCGGCGACTTCACCTCGATCGAGAATCCGACCAGATCGGGTTCGGGCTCGGCGACGTCGAAGCCGATCATCGTCATGCGCTCTCCACGCCACAGCTTGGACGTGAACCCGTTGCTGGATTTGCTGTTCTCGAAATCGCTCATGATCGAAATGCCCCACGGTGATGAAAAAAGGCGCGCACGAAACGCATCTCGCCGAAGGGCTGCAATCTTCGCCAGGACCCGCGGCCGACGCAACCTCAAAATGATTGGAAAATTATCATCAACCAGGATTGTTGCATGATCCTACGTCGGTCATGTGAAGACGGATGTGAATGACGTCACAGTCGAAGACGGTATCCGGATCAGCTTTGCCATGATGCCGGCGCGTGTGTCGTCAGTCTCGACGTTGGCGAACGAGCGCGCGGGCACATGACGACGAACGTCGAAAACGAGCCCTATCGCGAGGCGGGCCTTGCCCGCGTCACGGCGTTGATGAAGCCCTCGCGGGCGTCGGAATGGCCCTGCCCGCGCGGCTCCAACACGTGACGGAGAAGGAACAGGCCGGTCAGCCGGAAACCGTCGAGCAGATCCTGCTGCGACCAGCCATGGCCCTGCTCGCTCTCGCGCAGGAAGGGCGGCAACGGCAGCAGCCGGTCGGCCCATGGCGCGCCGGCCGTGCGCGACACCGCGCCGCCCGACTTCGGCGAGACGTAGATCAGGTCCGAGGTCTCGCCGGTCGCAGCGCAGGAGTCGAGATCGAGCCCGAAGCCGAGTTCGGCGAGGATCGCCAGCTCGAAGCGCACGATGTGGGCGGCGGCGCCGCCCGCATCCTCGAAATCATCGAGCGCATGTTCGAGCCGCAGATACATGTCTTCGTGCGGATCGCGCTCCGGCAACAGCCGGGCCAGCGAGGCAAGATGCGTCACGCCGTAGGCGCCGTGTTGCGCGGAGATCAGCCCCGCCGCCCGCAAGGTCAGCGCGTCGATGGCGTACATGCCGAGATGCTCGTCGAGCCGCGCGCGCCAGATCGCGCGCACCGTGTTGCCCGGCTGCAGCACCGGCCGCATGCGCTTGCCGCTCGCCCCGCGCACGAGACCGAGATGCCGGCCATGCTCGCGGGTCAGCAGCTCGACGACCGCCGAGGATTCGCCGTGCCGCCGCACGCCCAGCACGATGCCATCGTCGGTCCATTCCATGAAGCGAGCGGCCCCTCGGCAAACACCGTCATTGCGAGCGAAGCGAAAGCATCCAGCACAGCGCAGAACGTCCGGATCGCGTCACGCGCGAGGCGTCGCGCGCGGTCGCAAATTCCGCATGATCGGCGACATCAGCCCAGCCGTGTCACGCGTTGAACCAGCCGCGCGCATCGCCCGTGAACGAATAGTACAAGCCCATCGTCGTCAGCGCGCAGGAAATGACCTCGATGCCGGCATCGAGCGTCATGCCCTTCTGCCCGATCACCTGCACCAGGAAGATATCGGACAGCACCAGCGCCCCCAGCAGCACCCAGCGCGGCCAGTTCCTGCGGCGCTGCGCCGCCAGATAGACGAAATAGAACAGCAGCAGGATGACCACCCCGTTGAGCACGGTCTGCGTGGTGATCATGTCCTCGGTTACGTCGAAGGTCGGCGTCCGGTCGGAGACGGCAACCGACAGCGCGTCCAGCATCAGCGAGATGTAGAGCAGCACTTCGAACCACAACACGTTGCGCGGCACGCTCATTGTCATTCCCTGGGGAACTCGAGCCCCATCTCCCGGTAGCGGTCGGGATCATCGCCCCAGTTCTCACGCACCTTCACGAACAGGAACAGGTGCACCGGCACGCCGGTGATCTCTGCGATTTCCTTGCGCGCCTGCGCGCCGATCGACTTGATCGTCGCACCGCCCTTGCCGAGCACGATCTTGCGCTGGCTGTCCCGCTCCACGAAGATCGTCTGCTCGATGCGGATCGAGCCGTCCTTGCGCTCGGTCCAGCTGTCGGTCTCGACCGTGGACTGGTAGGGCAGCTCCTGATGCAGATGCGAATAGATCTTCTCACGGGTGATCTCGGCCGCGAGGTGCCGCATCGGCGCGTCCGACATCTGGTCCTCGGGATAGTGGAACGGACCGGGCGGCACCATCTCCGCCAAGGCCCGCCTGAGATCGTCGACCCCGTCGCCGGAGATCGCCGAGATCATGAAGGTGCGCGCGAACGACAGCTTCTCGTTGGCAGCCGCGACCAGCGCCAGCAGCTTCTCGCGCGGCACCAGGTCGACCTTGTTGACCACCAGGATCTTCTCGTGCGCGACCGCAGCCGCCTTGTCGATGATGGCCTGCGCCTCATCGTCGATGCCCTTCTTGGCATCGAGCAGCACGCAGACGAGATCGGCATCATGCGCCCCGCTCCAGGCCGTCGTGACCATGGCGCGGTCCAGCCTGCGCTTCGGCGCGAAAATGCCGGGGGTGTCGACCAGGATGATCTGAGACGCGCCTTCGATGACGATGCCGCGGATCAGCGCCCGCGTCGTCTGCACCTTGCGCGAGACGATCGTGACCTTGGAGCCGACCAGCGCGTTGACGAGCGTCGATTTGCCGACATTGGGCGCGCCGATCAGCGCGACGAAACCGCAGCGAGTCCCGGCAGCCGGCACCGATTGTTGTTCAGCCGTCATTGCTGCCGCCGCTGACGCCTTCGCGCTCGATCATGACCGATGCCGCCACCTTTTCTGCCGCCCGCTTCGAGCCGCCGATGCCTTCGGCCGGCTCCAGCCCCGGCAGGTCGACGGCGACACGGAACTGCGGATCGTGATGCGGGCCGGTGCGCTCCACCTCCCGGTACACCGGGGTGGGCAGGCCCTTGCCCTGCGCCCATTCCTGCAGCACCGTTTTCGGATCGCGGAGCGGGCGCCGCGGCTTGTGCATGCGCTCGGTCCAATTGCGCTCGACGAATCCAGCGGCGGCCGTGTAGCCGCCGTCGAGGAAGATCGCGCCGATCACCGCCTCGCAGACGTCGCCCAGCACCGACTTGCGCAACCGCGCCCCGGCGCCGGCGCCGACCGCGCCGAGCTTGATGTCGTCGAGCAGGCCGAGCGACTTGGCGACGTCGGCACAGCTCTCCTTGCGCACGAGATCGGCGAGCCGCTTCGACAGCTCGCCCTCGTCCGCGCTCGGAAACGAGCGGTACAGCATGTCGGACACGATCAGGCCGAGCACGTGGTCGCCGAGGAATTCGAGCCGCTGATAGCTGTCGCCGCGCTTCTTGGACGATTTCAGCGCCGAGACGTGGGTAAAGGCGGTGCTGAGCAGCGACGGATCGGCAAAGTGATGGCCGATGCGCGCCTCGATCGCGGCATTGGCGGCCTTGTCCGCGGCCTTGGCGCCCTTGGCGGCGCCGGTCCCCGCGCTCTTGGTACGGCGACTGCCCTTCGCCTTGCTGCGCGGCTTGCCGTCGGAATCGGCCTCGGCAACGAGCGCGGTCGGGTCCGCCCCATCCTCGGTCGGGCGAGCGGGCGCCGATTCGGACTCGACGGTCTTCATGTCTGGCTTGGAGACCGGCTTCGCGTCGGTCTTGGAATCGGCCTTCGGCTCGGTCTTGGGCTCGGCCTTGGGCTCGCTCTTCTGCTCAGGCTTGATCTCAGACTTCGGCCGCGACGCGGCCTTGGGCGTTGCCTCCAGCGCACCCGTGCCGGGTTGCGGGCTCGATGCGGCAGCCTGCGTGGTCTGGATTTCGGGTGAGTCGTCGATCATCGCACGAATTTGAAGATTCGATTCCAGCGCACCGATACCGGCCAGCGCCAGAACGCCCAGGCATGCTCGCCTTCGGCAATGGAAAAGAAGATCAGCTGCGCACGGCCGACGATGTTCTCGAACGGCACGTAGCCGACCTGGCTGAGGAAGCGGCTGTCGGTCGAGTTGTCGCGATTGTCGCCCATCATGAAGAAGTTGCCGGCCGGCACGGTATACACCGCGGTGTTGTCGACATAGCCATTGTCGACGCAGTCCAGCGTCTCATAGCTGACGCCGTTCGGCAGGGTCTCCTTCCAGCGCTTGACGCGCGCGGTCGAGTCCGGCTGCCCGCAGGGATCCTCGCCGATGAAATCGGAGAGCCGCTCGCGCTGCACCGGCTTGTCGTTGATGTAGAGCAGCCCTTCGCGCACCTGGATGCGGTCGCCAGGCAGGCCGATCACCCGCTTGATGTAGTCGGTGGTGTCGTCCTTGGGCAGACGAAACACGACGATGTCGCCGCGGTTCGGCTCCGAGCCGAAGATGCGGCCCGAGAAAATCGGGGGCGACAGCGGAATCGAGTAGTGGCTATAGCCGTACGAATATTTCGATACGAACAGATAGTCGCCGACCAGCAGGGTCGCCTTCATCGATCCCGAGGGGATGTTGAACGGCTGGAATAGGAAGGTGCGGATCACCAACGCGATCAGCAGCGCATGAACGACGACACGAACGGTTTCACCGAGGCCGCTCTCAGTCTTGGTTCCGGAGGTCACGCTCATCGCTCTTTCAATGTCCCTTGGCGAATGGTCCGACGATTCGCCAGCCGTTGCCGAACACCCCTCCGTCCGCGAACACCATACCGTTCCGCGGCTTAAGGGAGTCTGTCCTGATTCTGGTGGTTAAGGCCAACTCCGGTTTGACCCAGAATCCGCCCGTGATGCAGCCGGTTCGATCCCGGCGGGTTTTAGACGACTGCGCGGGGCCGCGCAATCAATCGCCGTATCAAAACTACATAACTCGCTGGAATCGATCGCATTTTTGTTTTTCCTGCGGGGCGGCCGCCCTTCAGGATGTCTCGCGGCGCACCGCCGAAATTATGACGAAGGCTTGCGCCAGCGGCCAGTCGTCGGTGATCGACAGGTCGATGCGCGGCTCGTGGCCCTCGGGGGTCAGCGCCTTCAGCCGTTCGGCCGCGCCACCCGTGAGCTGCATGGTCGGCCGGCCGCCGGGCAGATTGACGACGCCCATGTCGCGCCACCACACCCCGTGACGGATGCCGGTGCCGAGCGCCTTGGCGCAGGCCTCCTTGGCGGCGAACCGCTTGGCGTAGGTGGCGACCACCATCTTCTCGTTCTTGGCCCGCCGCTCGGCCTTGGCGCGCTCGGCCGCGGTGAAGATCCGGTTCAGGAAGCGCTCGCCGTGCCGGTCCATCACCTCGGCCACGCGGCGGATGTCGATCAGGTCGGAGCCGATGCCGATGATCATGCCGATGTCCCCAGCCGCGCCCGGCCGCGATCCATGGCCGCGCGCATGGTCCGGACGGTCTCGGCGAGGCCCACGAACAGCGCCTCCCCCATCATGAAGTAGCCGATGTTGAGCTCGACGATCTCCGGCAACGCCGCGATCCGCTCGGCGGTGGCATAGTCGAGCCCGTGGCCGGCATGGACCTCGAGCCCGGCTGCATAGGCCTGCCGGGCGCCGGTCACGATCCGCTCCCACTCCACCTCCGCCTTGTCGTGGTGGCCGTCGGTGATGGCATCGCACCAGCCGCCGGTGTGGATCTCGATCACGGGCGCGCGCAGCCGCGCCGCCATCTCGATCTGCGCCGGGTCGGCGGCGATGAACAGCGACACCCGGATGCCGGCATCGCTCAGCCGGGCGATCGCCGGCGCCAGCGCCTTGTGCTGGCCGACCACGTCGAGGCCGCCCTCGGTGGTCAGCTCCTCGCGCCGCTCCGGCACCAGGCAGCAGGCATGCGGGCGCGTCGCCAGCGCGATCCGCACCATCTCCTCGGTGGCCGCCATCTCGAAGTTCAGCGGCTTGGAGATCTCGGCCTTCAGCCGCGCCATGTCGTCGTCGCGGATGTGCCGGCGGTCCTCGCGCAGATGCGCCGTGATGCCGTCGGCCCCGGCCTCGATCGCGAGCAGCGCGGCGCGCACCGGATCGGGGATGCGGCCGCCGCGGGCATTTCGCAAGGTGGCGATGTGGTCGACGTTGACGCCGAGGCGCAGCTTCGGAGGATGTGACTTCGACGGATCGGACATGGGCCGGCTCGCAGGACTTTCGAATAGACTTCGGGTTGTTTAGCGCATCCCGAAGCAGAACGCCGCAGCCATCCCCGCAGATTAGCCATTCACCCGGTCGACCCGCGCCACGATGGTCTTGGCGCGCAACTGGTTGATGATCGCCGAGAGATGCTTGAGGTCGTAGACCTCGAGATCGATCGTGAGCTCGGTGAAGTCAGGCGAGCGGCGGCTCATGCTGATGTTGTCGATGTTGCCGTCATGCTCGGCGATCACGGTGGCGACCTGGGCGAGGCTGCCGGGCTCGTTGACGTTCTCGACGCGAATGCGCGCCGGAAAGCGCTGCGGCGAGGTCTCGTCGACATCCCAGCGCACGTCGAGCCAGCGCTCCGGCTCCTCCTCGAAATCCTTCAGCGCCGGCGACTGGATCGGATAGATCGTGATCCCCTCGCCCGGCGTCACGATGCCGACGATGCGGTCGCCCGGCACGGCGCCACCGTTCGGCGCGAACTTCACCGGCAGGCCGGAATTGAGCCCGCTGATCGGGATGGCGAACGGGCCGCGGTGGGGCTCGGCCGCGGGCGCGGCAGCCTTGGCCGCCGGCGCGGCGGCCGTCTTCTTGGCGCCGTAGCGCACGACGCGCTCTTCCTTGTAGTCCGGATACATCGCGCGCGCGACGTCGGAGGCCTTGATCTCGCCGCGGCCGACCGCCGCCATCACGTCCTCGATCGAGGCGCGCGCCAGACGCGGCAGCGCGCCCTTGAGCTTGTCGTCGGCATATTCGAGCTTGGTCCGTTCGAACAGGCGTTCGACGATGCGCCGGCCCAGCCCGGCATATTGATCGCGCACGGCGGTTCGGGTGGCGCGCCGGATGGCGGCGCGTGCCTTGCCGGTGATGGCGAGCGTCTCCCAGGCCGAGGGCGGCGCCGACTGCGCATCCGACGTCAGCACTTCGACCTCGTCGCCGTTCTGCAGCTCCGACGACAGCGCCGCGAACTTGCCGTTGATCTTGCAGCCGACGGCGCTGTTGCCGACGTCGGTATGCACGGCATAGGCGAAGTCGATCACGTTTGCGTGGCGTGGCAGCGCGATCAGCTTGCCCTTCGGCGTGAAGCAGAACACCTGATCGTGAAACAGCTCGAGCTTGGTGTGCTCGAGGAACTCTTCGGGGTTGGCGCTCTCCGAAAGGATACCGATGGTGTGGCGGAGCCAGGCGAAGGCGTTCGATTCGCGCTTCAGCCGTTCCGTCGGCGAGGCGAGGTCGTCCTTGTAGAAGGCGTGGGCGGCGATGCCGAGCTCGGCGATCTGATCCATCTCCTCGGTGCGGATCTGCAGCTCGACGCGCTGCTTGCCCGGGCCGATCACGGTCGTGTGGATCGAGCGATAGTCGTTCTGCTTCGGCGTCGAGATGTAGTCCTTGAAGCGGCCGGGCACGACAGGCCAGGTCGTATGCACGATACCGAGCGCACGATAGCAGGATTCCAGATCCGGCATGATGACGCGAAAGCCGAAGATGTCGGACAGCTGCTCGAAGCCGATGGATTTGCGTTCCATCTTGGTCCAGATCGAGAATGGCCGCTTGCGGCGGCCGAACACCCGCGCGGTGAGGCCGTGCTCGCGAAACTTGCGGGCCAGCTGGCTCTCGATTTCGCCGATCAGGTTGCGGTTGCGCTCCGCCAGCGCATCGAGCCGCTGCATCACCACGCTGTAGGCCTGCGGGTCGAGCGTCCGGAACGAGAGATCCTCGAGTTCCTCGCGCATCTCCTGCATGCCCATCCGGCCCGCAAGCGGCGCGTAGATGTCGAGCGTCTCCTCGGCAATCCGCCGCCGCGATGCCTCCGGCACGAACTCCAGCGTGCGCATGTTATGCAAGCGATCCGCGAGCTTGACCAGCAGCACACGCACGTCGTCGGCGATCGCCAGCAGGAGCTTGCGCAGATTCTCGGCCTGCTTGGCCTCGCGCGAGACCAGCTCGAGCCGCTTCAGCTTGGTCAAGCCTTCGACGAGCGCACCGATCTCGGGGCCGAAGAAGCGATCGATCTCGGCGCGGGTCGCCTCGGTGTCCTCGATCGTGTCGTGCAGCAGCGCCGCGACGATGGTGGCGTCATCCAGCTTCAGGTCGGTCAAAATGGCCGCGACCTCGAGCGGATGCGTGAAATACGGGTCGCCCGACGCACGGGTCTGCGACCCATGCGCCTTCATGGCGTACACGTAGGCGCGGTTGAGCAGGTCCTCGTTCGTGTCCGGATTGTAGGAGCGGACCCGTTCCACGAGGTCGTACTGCCGCATCATGCGGGAGCGCGGCTTCGGCGGCCGCGGCCGCTCAGCCGGCGGCGGAGGCGCCAACGCGGCCGATTCGGCCGCCGCCTGCATCTGCTGAGGAGTGTGGCCCGAAACCACCATGGAAAATGACTAAACCTTTATCTTCGTGACCAAATCTGCCGGATGGCAGGCGCTTGGCGCAGCCCTATGGTAATCACGGAATCACGTTCAAATGCAAAGGCCCGGACGTGGTCCGGGCCTTCACATTCTCACAAGTTAGCTGGAGCTCGCGCTGACGGTGACGAGACCGTCACTCGTCCTCTTCCGGCTGTTCTTCCGGCGGAGCGAGGCCCTCGAGGCCCTTCAGCAGCTCTTCCTCGGTCATGCGCTCGACGGCCACCTCGGTGTCGTCGGCATCGACGCTGGCACCGGCCGAGCCGATCAGCGGCACCGTGTCCGGCTCCGGCTCGTCGACCTCGACGAACTTCTGCAGCGAATGCACCAGTTCTTCCTTCAGATCCTCGGGAGAAATGGTCGAATCCGCAATTTCCCGGAGTGCGACGACGGGATTCTTGTCATTATCTCTATCAATTGTAAGTTGCGATCCTGATGAGATCATTCGCGCGCGATGCGCGGCCAGGAGAACCAGGTCGAACCGGTTGTCGACTTTATCGATACAATCTTCCACAGTGACGCGCGCCATTGTCGCTCCGGTCCTTTGTGTGCTTAATATGCTGATTATGCTGGGCTAGTTATAGAGGCTGGCCGGCTTTCGCAAGGCAAAACTGGCGTCAGGGTTCGGTAAGGGGCAAGGAGTACCGAATTCGGCAACCTTGACTGGCGCTCCGTCCAGACCCGCGGAATTCGGGCCTTGGACAAGAAAACGCTTCATTACGTCGTCACAAGTGCGCCTTTGTTGCCCCGACCACTCCTGTTTGCGGTAACCTCACACCAGATGGACCGCCGACGCCTTGGCAGTATCTTGAAATGGAATGCGCGACCGACTGGAGTCGCGCCAAAAATAGAATCTAACTGAACGCGAGACACTGAATGTCATCTTCGACCAACAAGATTGCGCTCTTCATTGACGGCGCCAACCTATACGCCACGGCCAAGACGCTCGGCTTCGACATTGACTACAAGCGCCTGCTCAAGGAATTTCAGAGCCGCGGCACGCTGCTCCGCGCGTTCTATTACACCGCGATCATCGAGGATCAGGAGTACTCGTCGATTCGGCCCTTGATCGACTGGCTCGACTACAACGGCTATACGGTCGTCACCAAGGCGACGAAGGAATTCATCGACGCCAGCGGCCGGCGCAAGGTCAAGGGCAACATGGACATCGAGCTCGCCGTCGATGCCATGGAACTCGCCGAGCATATCGACCAGATGGTGCTGTTCTCGGGCGACGGCGACTTCCGTTCGCTGGTCGAAGCGATGCAGCGCCGCGGCGTTCGCGTCACCGTGATCTCGACCATCTCCAGCCAGCCGCCGATGATCGCCGACGAGTTACGCCGCCAGGCCGACGTCTTCACCGACCTCATGGAGTTGCAGTCCAAGCTCGGCCGCGACCCATCGGAGCGCCCCGCCCCGCGCGAGCCGCGCCACCATTCTCCGCAATTCCTGCAGCGCTCGACCACGGCGCCCGCCCGCGCCACGACCACCACCACCACCACGCCCAACGATGACGATTTCGAGGACTAGGCGGACGGGCACTCAGCCTGCGCCGCCTGCCCCGTCTTCGACCAATCCCGATCGAGACTGTCCGCTGTGCCCTCGCCTCGTTGAGTTCCGCGAGGCGCAGCGCGCGCGTGAGCCGTCATGGTTCAACGCCCCGGTGCCGTCGTTCGGCGATCCCGACGCGCGCCTCCTGATCGTCGGCCTCGCGCCAGGGCTGCAGGGTGCGAATCGCACCGGGCGCCCGTTCACCGGCGACTATGCCGGGGAGCTGCTCTACGGAACGCTGCTGCACTACGGATTTGCAAAAGGCCGCTTCGAAGCCCGCCCCGACGACGGGCTGACGCTGGTGGACTGCCGAATCAGCAACGCGGTGCGCTGCGTGCCGCCGCAGAACAAGCCGCTGCCGGCCGAGATCAACCAATGCCGGAGCTTCCTCGGCGCCACCATCGCCGCGATGCCTCGGCTGCGCAGCATCGTCGCGCTCGGCCGCATCTCCCACGACACGCTGCTGAAGCTGCTGGGCTTGCGCGCGGTCGCGGCGCCGTTCGCCCATGGCGCCGTGCACCAGGCCGGCGGGATCCGGCTGTACGACAGCTATCACTGCTCACGCTACAATACGAACACCGGCGTGCTCACGACCGAGATGTTCCACGCCGTGTTCGCGCGCGTGAAGGCGGATCTGGATTAGTTCGGCCCGCCCTTATCCTCACGCGGCAGATGCGCGGTTGTCCTTCAGCCACGCCAGCACGTCGCCCGCGTTCCTATCCGGTGGAAACACCGGATAGAACACGTGGGTGATGCGGGCGTCGTCCACGATCATGGCAAGCCGCTTGATCATGGTCAGCCCGGCGATCTCCATCGTCGGCAACCGCAGGGCATTGGTCAGCTCGAGCTTTTCGTCCGACAGCACCGGAAACGGCAGGTGCAGGCGCGAGGCCATCTCGGTCTGATAGGCATTGCTCTGCGTCGACAGGCCGAACACATGCGCGGCGCCGGCCGATTTCAACTCGCCGAACAGGTCGCGGAAGCTGCAGGTCTGCGGCGTGCAGCCGCGCGCACCCGGGATCATGTCCCAGTCCTCGACGAGCGACACCTTGCCGGGTTCGCCGGTCCGCGGATAGGCGAACACGACGGTCCGTCCAGGCAGATCGGACAACGTGACCAGCGTGTCGTCGGTCGCACGCAGTCCGATCGCGGGAATGATCGTCCCGACCAGATGATCGGCTGCGCCGTCGTCGGTCGGAGCCGGAATCCGGCTCCAGTCGACGTCCAAGAGGTTCTTCTGATTCATCGGATGCTTTCCCAAGGCTCAGGCGTGCCGCCGAGGAGCGCGCGGCAAAGGTCTCGTTAGCCGCGCGCCCGCAGCAGCCGGCCCTTCTCGCGGCCCCAATCGCGCTTCTTCTCGCTCTCGCGCTTGTCGTGCAGCTTCTTGCCCTTGGCGACGGCGAGCAGCAGCTTGGCGCGGCCCCGCTCGTTGAAATAGAGCTTCAGCGGGATCAGCGTCATGCCTTCGCGCTCGACCGCGCCCATCAGCTTGTTGATCTGCTTGCGATGCAGCAGCAGCTTGCGCGGCCGCTTCGGCTCGTGATTGAAGCGATTGGCCTGCAGATATTCCGGAATGTTGGCGTTGATCAGCCAGATCTCGCCGTTGCGCGAATCCGCATAGGATTCCGCGATCGTCGACTTGCCGCCGCGGACCGACTTCACCTCGGTGCCGGTCAGCGCGATGCCGGCCTCGATGGTGTCCTCGATCGCGTAGTTGAACCGCGCCTTGCGATTCTCGGCGGCGACCGTGATCTTGGGTTCGTTCTTTTCAGCCATCAGGATTTTTTCAGGAGATCACGGATCTCGGTCAACAGCTCGACCTCGGCCGAGGGCTTCGCCGGCGCCGCGGGGGCTGCCGCTTCGTTCCGCTTCAACCTGTTTATCACACGGATGATCATGAACAGCACGAAAGCGATGATGAAGAAGTTCAGGGTCAAGGTCAGGAACTGTCCATAGGCCAGCACGGCACCCTGCTTCTTCGCGTCCGCAAGGTTGCTCGCATTGACCGTCTTGGACAGCGGGATGAAGTAGTTCGAGAAATCGAGGCCGCCGGTGATGGCGCCGATGATCGGCATGATGACATCGGCGACGAGCGAGGTGACGATGGCGCCGAAGGCCGCGCCGATGATGACGCCGACGGCGAGGTCGACGACGTTGCCCTTCATCGCGAATTCACGGAATTCCTTCAACATGCTCGCGTCCCCCTCAGATACGTCGGCTCAGTTGATCAGTCCGGCATGAACCATCGCCTCGCGCACCGCGACCCGGGTCGGCTCCGACACCGGCACCATCGGCAGCCGCAGCTTCTCCTCGATCTTGCCGAGCAGCGACAGCGCGTATTTCACCGGGGCCGGGTTGGACTCGATGAACAGATTGGTGTGCAGCGGCATCAGCTTGTCGTGGATCTTCAGCGCCGTCGCGACATCGCCCTTCTGCCAGGCCTGGTGGAATTCCGAGCACAGCCGCGGCGCGACGTTCGACGTCACCGAGATGCAGCCATGGCCGCCATGCGCCATGTAGCCGATGATCGTCGCATCCTCGCCCGAGAGCTGGTTGAACTCCTCGCCCATCGCGGCGCGCTGCTGCGACACCCGCACCATGCTCGCGGTGGCATCCTTCACGCCGGCGATGTTCTTCAGCTCGAACAGGCGCTTCATGGTGTCGACGGACATGTCGATCACCGAGCGCGGCGGAATATTGTAGATGATGATCGGAATGCCGATCGCATCGTTGATCGCCTTGAAGTGCTGATACAGGCCTTCCTGCGTCGGCTTGTTGTAATAGGGCGTCACCACCAGCACCGCGTCCGCCCCCGCCTTCTCGGCGTGCTGGGCGAGCTCGACCGCCTCCTTGGTCGAATTGGAGCCGGCGCCGGCGACGACGGGCACGCGTCCCCGGGACTCGGCGATGCACCACTCGACCACCCGCTTGTGCTCGTCATGACTGAGCGTCGGGCTCTCGCCCGTCGTGCCGACCGGCACGAGGCCGTTGGTGCCCTCGTCGATCTGCCAGTTCACAAGGCTGCGAAAAGCGGCCTCGTCCACGGACCCGTTCTTGAAAGGAGTGACCAAGGCGGTGAAAGAACCCCGGAAATTCGTCTTGGCTGCCATGAAACTCCCTCCCAAACGCCGTTTGGCCCCTGTGCGAGCCACTTCATACCGGGTCTACCGACGGGGCGGAAGGCCCGCCCGCGGCTGGGCTGCCTTCTCAACAGGCACACGAATCGCGCGAATCGCTTTGCCGAGGCCCGCGATCACCCTTCGCTGAAGCCCCACGGCCCGCACGCCGCCCTTCGGTCGTGATTTCGCCGCGGTGTTGGCGCAGGTTGCAGTCCTTCCCGGTATATTTAGGATTTGTTCACCTTTTCGATAGACCCATGTTGGTCAGGGGATCGAAGTCATCCGCCGCAAAAGGAACGCCGTGCCCTTTTCTGCCCGCGCCACTGCATTGCGATCGACCGCCCTGTCGGTGTCACTCTCGGTGTCCTTGGCCGCCGGCCTGACACTCGGATGGGCTCTCGCCGGACATAGCGCTCTCGCCAAGGACCAGGCCGCTGGGTCCAAGGTTTCGGGATCCAAGGCTCCCGCGACCAAGGTTCCGGTGCCGAAGGCGCGTCCGATCGCGCGCAGCGCGGTTCCGAAGACGAACACCCACGAGGCCGCCGGGACCAAGAGCGAGGTCGACGCGCGGGCCGAAGCGAAGGCCGAGGTCAAGAGCAGCCCCAAAGGCGCCGGCGAGACGCCGCGCGCGGCCCCGAGGGACATCACCCCCAGCGCGGCGGCTGCAAGCCTGCCGGCCCGCCAGCATGCCGCCCTGCCCGCCTCCCGCAAGCTCGTGGTGCCGGCTGCGATCGCCGTGACGTCCTCGACCTCGCAGTCCGACAAGGACGCGCTCGAAAACGTGATCGAGCTCGTCCGCAAGCGCAAGCCCAGCGATGCCACCGAGGTCGTGCAGGCGATCTCGGATCCCGTGGCGCGCAAGCTCGCGGAGTGGGTGATCCTGCGCAGCGACAACAACAATGCCAGCGTGGAGCGCTACCGCGCGTTCATCACCGCCAATCCGTCCTGGCCGTCACAGACCTTCCTGCGGCGCCGGCTCGAGGCCGCCTTGTGGGACGACAAGCGCGACGATGCCGTGGTGTGGTCCTGGTTCGAGAACGAATCGCCGCTGTCGGCCAAGGGCAAGTTCGCGCTGGCCCGGGTGATGCTCAATCGCGGCGACCGCGCCAATGCCGAGCGCCTGGTGCGCGATGCCTGGCGCAACGACGCGATGTCCGAGGAGACCGAGAACAACATCCTGGACCAGTACGGTGCCCTGCTGTCCGGCGGCGATCACAAGGCGCGGATGGACACGCTGCTGTATGGCAGCGAGCACGAGGCCGCCATGCGCGCTGCCCGGCGGCTTGGCTCGGGCCACGTGGCGCTGGCAAAAGCGCGAATCGCGGCCTACCGCAAAGCCTCCAACAGCCAGAGCCTGCTCGAAGCCGTGCCGCGCGAACTCCACGGCGATGCAGGCTACATCTTCAGCCGCATCCAACTGCTGCGGCGCGATGAAAAATTCGCCGAGGCGGCGCAGCTGATGCTGAACGCGCCCAAGGATCCCGGCCGCCTGCACAATCTGGACGAATGGTGGATCGAGCGCCGACTGCTGGCGCGCAAGATGATCGACACCGGCGAATATCGCAGCGCCTACCTGATCGCGCGCGACGCGGCGCTGCCGAACCGCGACATCTACAAGACCGAGCAGGAATTCACCGCCGGCTGGATCGCGCTGCGTTTCCTCAACGATCCGGCCACCGCGGCCCAGCACTTTGCGCGCATCGGCGTCGGCAGCGTCAATCCGACCACCCTGGCGCGGGCCGGCTATTGGCAGGGCCGCGCGGCAGAAGCGATGGGGCGCATGCAGGAGGCGCGCGCGGCCTATACGTCGGCCGCCGAGCAGTCCACGAGCTACTACGGACAGTTGGCGCGCGCGAAGCTCGGCCTGCCGCAGCTCGGCCTCAATGCCGCGCCGAGCGGCCGCGGACGCGGCGTCGAACGGCTCGAGGTGGTGCGCGCGGTGCAACTGCTCTACGAGCTCGACGAGGGCGAGGTCGCGATCCCGATCTTTGCCGACATGGGCGATAACGGCGACCCCGACGTGCTGGTCGGAATCGCGGAAATCGCCGCGCGAAACAGCGATGCGCGAGCGATGCTGCTGGTTGGCAAGGCCGCGCTCAATCGCGGACTGCCGTTCGATCATTACGCCTATCCGGTCACGGGCATCCCTGCGTTCCGGGCGCTCGGGCCGGAAGTCGAACAGAGCGTGATCTTCTCGATCGCGCGCCAGGAGAGCGCCTTCAACCAGGCCGTGGTCTCGCCGGCTCAGGCCTACGGGCTCATGCAGGTCACGCCGGATGCGGGTCGCTACGTCTGCAAGCGAGCCGGCGTCAGCTTCGATCTGAACCGGATGAAGACCGACCCGGTCTACAACGCGCAGCTCGGCGCGGCTGAGCTTGGCGGCCTGCTCGAGGACTATCGCGGCTCGTACATCATGACGTTCGCGGCCTACAATGCCGGCCGCGGCAGCGTACGGAAATGGGTCGAGCGGTATGGCGACCCGCGCGATCCGAAGGTGGACGCGGTGGATTGGGTCGAGCTGATTCCGTTTGCGGAGACCCGCAACTACGTGCAGCGGGTGATGGAGAACCTGCAGGTCTATCGCGCCCGCTTCGGCGGCGGCTCGCGGCTGCAGATCGAGGCTGATCTGCGCCGCGGCGCTGTGGTGGAGTAGCGAGTAGCGAGTAGCGAGTAGCGAGTAGCGAGTAGCGAGTAGCGAGTAGCGAAGCCTGGGCTCCGCTCCGTCGTCAACTGCTATTCGCTACTCCCTATTCGCCATTCGCCCGCACTTACCAGTTGCGCTGGGCACGCACCAGCAGCGAGACCGAGTCCTGGTCCTTCAACTGGTAGGTCGTGGCCGGCTTGGCGACCGCCGCGACCGCCGGTGCGTTCGCCACGCCGGTGAACTTCTGGTCCAGCCGGGTCCAAGCGACGTCCGCAGAGAAGGTCAGATTCTTGACCGGCGTCCAGCGCGTGATCACACCCACCGTCGAGATGTTGAAGTCGGGATTGCAATTCGCAGGCGTGATTCCGAGAGCGACCATGCCCGCACCGTTGCAGATCAGTCCCTTCGCGGTGTTGTTGTATCTGACGCCGCTCCAGGAGCCGTAGACCGCCGTGTTCCAGAACGGATCCCAGTTGTGGGTAAAGGCACCCCGGAAGCCGTAGGTGGTGGTCAGCTGCTGCTGGGTATTCGCCCCAAACACCGAATCCGACACGCCGGCGAAGCCCAGGCTCTGGAAAGCGCCGGCCATGTTGCTGCCGCCGTACATCGCGTAGTTGATCGGCGCGAGGCTCTGGAAGTTGTAGCGGCTGGCACCGTTGGTGTAGACGCCCTGCAGATTGATGGTGTCGCCGGCGCCGGTCGGGATGTTCTTGATCGACAGGGCGAGCTGACCGGCATAGCCCCATTTGTCGGCGGGATGCCCGGTCGTCTCGTTGGCACCGAAGAAGGCGGCGTGATTGTCGTGCGCCGCGAAGGACGCCTGGAACAGGCCCCAGGCCTGATCGACGCGCACCATGCCGACGATGTCGGGCGCGACGTTGCCGCCGAAATTCGACGTGCCATAGCTGCCGGTGAGCACGCCGGCGGCCGTCTGTCCCGCCGTATTCCAGATCTGCGACTGCGAATACTGCGTCGCATCCTGGGCCGAGATCGCGGCCGTGATGCCCGAGCCGAAATCCGCGGTGTAGGTGAACTGGTTGACGCCGGTGATGGTGCCGCCGCCTCCGGTCAGACCGTCGAAATTGTTGCCGGGGTAGTTGGCCCAGGGCGCGTCGAACTGCGACACGGCCTTACCCATGGTGAAGCCGGCGAACTGGATGAAGGCATAGAAGACGCCGATCCCGCCTTGCGCGATGTTGCCGTCAGCCTGCGCTCCAGGCGCGCCCGCCGTCGAATAGGCAGTTGCGCCCGTGGCGGAGCCGGTCCCGGCATAGCTGCCCCCGGTCCACTGGAAGACACCGTCGAAGAAGGTGCGCACGACGCCATATTCGGTCGCGGTGCGGGTGTCGATGTTGAGGTCGGCGCGCGAACGCGTCGTGTAGTAGTTGCTGAGACGATTTCGCCCGCCGGCGACGCCGTTCACGGCATTCTGGAAGATCGTATTCGTGCCGAAGCCGGCCTCGACCCGCAGATAGCCGCCGAGCTTGATGCAGGTGTCGGTGCCCGGAATGTAGAAAAATCCGGCGCCGTACATCGAGCAGACCCTGACATACTCGACCGCTTTGGCCTTGATCGGAAGGTCGGCGGCCTGAGCCCCACCCATGGCGAGCAACGCCGCCCCTGAGCCCAAAACAAGGCTCCTCACAGTCTTCATACTAACCTCCAAATTGCTCAGTTCAGACCGGCCCGGCTCGACATCGAACGACCGCCCCAACGGTCAGCCCGTCTCCAGCTGCACCACAGTGCCCGCGCATAGCGTTGCAGTGGGAACGATCGCGAGGCAGAGTTGGTGCTTTATCGGACCATTCTCGTGACCGGCCGGATCACGCATGTGGCACGGCCGCGGCACGGCACGCGGTCGCCGGATCTCCAAGAGTAATGTGTCGGGGAAGACTTTCGCCGCCGAATGCGTGTCGCGGTCGTGGCGGGAATGCAGCAGGACGGACGTCGAGAACCGCGGCGAGCGCGAGGCTCAAACTCTCTGGCCCTGTCATCCCGGCAATCGTGGCACGGGCCCTCGCCCGCCCGAGATCACGCAGGCCAAGCTTGGCTCAAACGCGCGGTCGAACCGAGCGAATCCGCCGACCACCTCTCACGGATGTTTGAGCCGCATGGCCACGAGGCGGTCGCGAAATTCCATCCAGATCGTATTGCGTCGCGTGGCCGCGCGGTGTGGTTCTCGGGCGGGTCGGCAGCATGTTTGTCAGCGACAAAGCGGCACGGTGAGGAATGCGGGTCTCGGTGCTGGAGCACGCGCTGGCGAGGCAAAGAAAAACCCCCGGCAGTTGCCTGCCGGGGGTTGGTCAAACCGTCGTGAGACAGTCTGGATCAGAAGTTGCGCTGAGCGCGGAGCAGCAGGACAGCCGACTGCTGATCCTTCAGCTCATACACCGCAGCCGGCTTGGCGACAGCGGCGGCAGCCGGGGCCGTGACCGAACCCGAGTGCTTCTGGTCGAGCCACGAGTAGGCGAAGTCGGCCGAGAAGGTCAGGTTCTTGACCGGGGTCCAGCGCGTGATCAGGCCGATGGTGGCCAGATCGAAGTCCGGATTACAGGTCGAACCCGCGTTGAAGGTCGCAACCACGCCGGGGCTGGTGCAGATCAGGCCCTTGGCCGTGCCGTTGTAGCGGACAGCAGCCCAAGACCCGTAGATCGCAGTGTTCCAGGCCGGGTTCCAGTTGTGGGTGTACGCACCGCGCATACCGTAGGTCGTGGTCAGCTGCTGCTCGCCACCCGTGGTGAACACCGAGTCGCCCACGCCGGCAATGCCGAGGCTCTGGTAGGCACCAGCCAGACCCGTGCTGCCGTACATCGCGTAGCTGTTCGGCATCAGGCTCTGGATGTTGTAGCGGCTCGCACCGTTGGTGTAGACGCCCTGCACGTTGATCGTGTCGCCAGGTCCGGTCGGGATGTTCTTGATCGACAGGGCCAGCTGAGCCGCCCAGCCCCACTTGTCGGCCGGGTGGCCGGAGGTCTCGGACGCGCCGTAGTAAGCGACATGGTTGTCATGCGCCGCGAACGACGCCTGGAACAGACCCCAGGCCTGGTCGACACGGACCATACCGACGAAGTCCGGAGAGACGTTGCCGCCGTAGTTGCTGGTGCCGTAAGCACCACCGATCACGCCAGCCGCCGTCGAACCCGCCACGTTCCAGAGGTTGTTCTGGTAGTAGGCGGTCGCATCCTGAGCCGAGACCGAGGCCGTGATGCCGGAGCCGAAGTCAGCGGTGTAGCTGAACTGATTGACGCCAGTGACCGTGCCGCCGCCGCCGGCGAGACCGTCGAAGTTGTTGCCCGGATAGTTCACCCAGGGCGTGTCGAACTGCGACACGGCCTTACCCATGGTGAAGCCGGCGAACTGGATGAAGGCATAGTACACGCCGACCGAACCCTGCGCGATATTGCCGTCAGCCTGTGCGCCCGGCGCACCAGCCGTCGAGTAAGCGGTCGCACCGGTGGCCGAACCCGTGCCGGCATAGCCGCCGGAGGTCCAGCTGAAGGTCAGGTCAGCGAAGGTACGGACCACGCCGTACTCGGTCGCCGTGCGCGTGTCGATGTTGATGTCCTGACGAGCGCGGGCCGTGTAGTAGTTGCTCAGGCGATTATGCGCACCACCCTGGCCGCTGAACGTGCCGTTGAAGTCGCTGTTCGTGGCGATCGCCGTTTCAGCGCGGAGATAGCCGCCCAGCTTGATGCAGGTGTCGGTGCCGGGGATGTAGTAGAAGCCCGCACCATACAGGGAGCAAACCTTCACATACTCGACCGCTTTGGCCTTGATCGGAAGGTCGGCCGCCTGAGCCGCGGACATGGCGAGCAGAACTGCCGCCGAGCCGAGGACAAGGCTCTTAACCGTCTTCATTTAAACCTCCAAGTTGCTCTTTTGAGAAAGAACCGGACCAAGATCCCCCAGGACGATCCGCTTCCTCTGCTCCCGAAAAACCGCTTCAGCCGCTTCGCGCCATCGGACACACCCGCATCACGCGAGGGACTTAAGCGAACCACCTGTCACGGGACGATCGAGTAACCCCCCACCGTCATCAGGAACTATGCCTTCGCTCATTCAGTAAGCAAAATAGTTTATGCAGTCAGGTAATTGAATGAAGCCGAAATGTGTCTTGGGGGCAACACAATGGCAGCTTGTTGTGCAGCGCACGGGGGACGGCCGATGTCCTCCTAGATAAGTGATTTTGTTGCGGATTTTTTTTCTTTAGGGTCGAGCTTCGTACCGGAACTCCTGAGCAATGGCGCCCTTGAAGAACATGTCTGCCGCACCTGTGGAAGCGGACGCGCAACCGAAGACTGCCGAACATCTGCCGAAGAATCGCGACGCCATTCTTCGCTTCGCCCGGGAGATCTCCACGATCAACGTCCATCTGGAGGAGCTGAGGTACTTCTGGGCCAAGAGAATCGGCATCAGTGGCCCGCAATGGATGATCCTGATGGCGATCTCCGAGCTGGATCAAGGCGAGGGAGTCGCCGTGAATGCGGCAGCCAAGCGGCTGCACGTCGACCCTTCGTTCGTCACGACGCAGTCGAAGCTGCTCGAGAAGAAGGGCTTCATGGAACGCAAGCCCGCCCCCAACGATGCGCGCGTGGTCCGGATGTCGCTCACCACCAAGACATCGGAGCAGTTCGCCGAGCTGGAAGCTCAGCAGGCGCAGATCTTTAGCTTCATCTTCGAGGAATTCGACGCTCGCGAGCTGGCGACCTTCACGGACAAGCTGGCTGGCCTCAAGGACCGTTTCGAGAAGGCCAGCGCGCGACTCACGATGGGACTCTGAGGCCCCCGAGGCGGTCACGGCCCGACCGCCTCCTACGGGGGAGCTGAAGCAGACATGTGGTCGCGTCAGCCTGGAGGCCGCTGAGACCCCGCCAGACGCTTGGCGATCCAGTCGAAGACGAAGGCATCGGCCTCGAGCCAATCGGCGCCCGCGCTGGAGACGATCTTCAGAGTGATGTCCGGGTGCTCGCGCTTGATCTGCGCGATCAGCCGGGTTGCGATGTCGGCCCGCAGCCAGCCACGCTCCGGCACCGTCACCAGCAGCGGACACATGATCTGCCGCGCCGCCAGCCCATCGCTCGCGATCGACAGCCTGCCCCGCTCGCCCGCACCGGGTCGGCGTGACAGGAAGACGCGCTCGTGAATATCCCACAAGCCGGCGTCGCAGACCGCCGCAGCATAACGCGGATCGAGTGCGATGCCGCGCGCGACGAAGGACGAGCTCCAGTCATCGGCCAGGATCGCGATCCGGCCTTCGTCCACGTCGTCACGGGACGTCGCGTAGTCCATCACGCTTGCGATGGCTGATTCGAGATCGCGACGGCCGACGATCTCCTCGAAGCGGCAGTCCGGTCCGCTGCCCAGCAGATCGACCACCAGCAGCGCCAGGCCGCGCTGCTCCGCATGGGCTGCAAGCTTGAACAGGGAGGTTTCCTTGCGACGGCCGGGCTCACCGATGCAGATGACGGTGGGCGCCCTGCCTGCCTCGCAACGCGCCGGCAGGAAATAGGCTTCGAGCGGGTAGTCGGCGCGCCAGTGGATTGTGACGACCTCTCCTTGCGGATCGGCACCGCGCAGGAATTCGCGCGCACATTCGCGCATGCGGGACAGCACGACGGCCTGGCGGGAGCGTGAGCTGCTGAACGGACAGGCCGCAGCCTCATAACAATCGATCGCGCGCGACCATTTGCGAAACGCCAGCTCGGGACGGCCGCTGCTCACGGCGTCGGCGGCGGCAGCCTTCATCGCATCCGCGCATTGCATCCACTCGCGATACCAGGACTCGTCGTCGCTGGCCTCGATCCGCTGCGCAACCGCCAGACATTCCGCAAGATCGGCCCGGCCCTCGGGCCGCGCTTCCAGCAGCCGCGTGATGGCGCCCGCCAGATCGTCTTGCTCGGACCAGGGACGCAGCACTCCCACAGAGCCTTCCGAACTCATCTTTGGACCCATTCCTCGCTGGCGTGACGGTGTAGCCCCGTCATCTGGCGGTCATGGTGACCATCCGGCATTTCCCGGTCAAGCCGATGCGCAACGATTTTTGGAGAGACGATCGATGTTTGCGCTGACGGCACGGCCTGCGGAGATCACGCCGAGGCTCTGCAATCGAGACGCAACGTCAGATGCTGGGCGGCGAGGAGATCCCGACATGAAGAAGCCTCCGGCGGGGCATCGCCAGAGGCTTCCTGGGGTCTAACATCGTATGATCGTCGTCTTGCGTAGGTGGTGAATGATTACTTAGGCATGACAAAATTAGCTTATCAACTCATCTGTTTTCAACACCATTTTTAAAAAAATACCAGCATGCAGCCAAACTACTGAAACGAATGCGATTTTCGAGCCACAGGCAATCGGATCCCTTGCTCGATTGCCTCGATCCGCCGATTTGCATCGATCGCTGCTTGAGCGAACCAGACCCGGTGCCGCGCCGGAATGAGCGCCCGCACACAAGCAAAAACCCCCGGCAGTTTCCTGCCGGGGGCTCTTGAACCCGATCAGACGATCAGGATCAGAAGTTGCGCTGAGCGCGGAGCAGCAAGGACACCGAGTTCTGGTCCTTGAGCTGATAGACCGCAGCCGGCTTGGAGGTCGTGGTCGTGGCCGGAGAAACGATGTTGCCCGAGTACTTCTGGTCCAGATTGGTCCAGGCCACGTCGGCCGAGAAGGTCAGGTTCTTGACCGGGGTCCAACGGGTGATCAAGCCGAGCGAGGAGATGTTGAAGTCGGGGTTGCAGGTGAAGCCTGCGCCCGCGATCGCACCCATCGCCGCGCTGCCGCAGATCAGGCCCTTGGCAGTGTTGTTGTAGCTCACGGCAGCCCACGAACCGTAGATCGCCGAGTTCCAGGTCGGGCTCCAGTTGTGGGTGTAGGCGCCACGGAAGCCGTAGGTCGTGGTCAGCTGCTGCTCACCGCCGGTCACGAAGACCGAATCGCTGACGCCAGCGAAGCCGAGCGTGCCGTAGACACCAGCCGTGCTGCTGCCGCCGTACATCGCGTAGGTGGTCGGCACCAGGCTCTGAGCGTTGTAGCGGCTCGCACCGTTGGTGTAGACGCCCTGGATGTTGATGGTGTCGCCGGGGCCGGTCGGGATGTTCTTGATCGACAAGGCCAGCTGAGCAGCCCAGCCCCACTTGTCAGCCGGGTGACCGGTGAGCTCGGTGGCGCCGTAGTAGCCGGTGTGGTTGTCATGCGCCGCGAACGACGCCTGGAAAAGACCCCAAGCCTGGTCGACACGAACCATGCCGACGATGTCCGGAGAAACGTTGCCACCGAAGTTGTTGGTGCCATACGAGCCGCCGATGATGCCGGCCGCGGTGATGCCCGACACGTTCCACATGTTGGTGGTGTAGTACTGGGTCGCGTCCTGCGCCGAGATCGCCGCAGTGATGCCCGAGCCGAAGTCGGCGGTGTAGGTGAACTGGTTGACACCGGTCACGGTGCCGCCGCCGCCCCACAGGCCGTCGAAGTTGTTGCCCGGGTAGTTGGTCCAGGGCGCGTCGAACTGCGACACGGCCTTACCCATCGTGAAGCCAGCGAACTGGATGAAGGCGTAGTACACGCCGATGCCGCCCTGGGCGATGTTGCCGTCGGCCTGAGCGCCAGGAGCGCCAGCCGTCGAGTAGGCGGTCGCGCCGGTCGCGGAGCCCGAGCCAGCGTAGGTGCCGCTGGTCCAGGTGAACGTCAGGTCAGCAAAGGTGCGGACCACGCCGTACTCGGTCGCGGTGCGCGTGTCGATGTTGAGGTCCTGACGAGCGCGGCTGTAGTAGTAGTTGCTGTTACGGTTCATGCCGCCGGCAACGCCGTTGACGGCGTTGTTGTACTGGCCGTTGCTGGCGAACGACGTTTCAGCACGCAGGTAGCCGCCCAGCTTGATGCAGGTGTCGGTGCCGGGGATGTAGTAGAAGCCAGCGCCGTAAAGCGAGCAGACCTTCACATATTCGACCGCCTTGGCCTTGATCGGAAGGTCAGCTGCCTGAGCCCCAGACATGGCGACGAGAGCGGCCGCCGAGCCCAGGACAAGGCTCTTGATCGTGTTCATAATGTTAAACCTCCAAGTTGCTCAGTCAGGGAAGGTTCCGCCTCCGCTGGGTGAGAGACACCCTTGGGGTTGGACCCGTTATCCCTCTTCGACCCGTCGCTCAGCCGCTTCGCGCTATCGGACACACCCGCATGAACGCGAGGGACTTGAGCGAACGACCTAAACGGGACGACGTTGGGATGCCCCCCTTCGTCGTGCGAGCAGAATTACCGAAGGCCTTTGCACACGCAACAAAGGAACCATCATTGCGGCGCTCAAGCGGCGCCTTTTCGGACCGGTGTTGCACAAAAGGCACGGAACCGTGGTTCTGCGGGAACACCTAAGTGGCTGTTTATGTTGTCGTTTTGTGACAACGCAATTTGGGGTGCTTAAGGCCGCGAGCACTCGCCCGCCAGGAACCCGCCCCAAGTCAGGCGTCTGGGCCACGAATCCAGCCCACGCGCTGAACGAGAATCGGGCTGGAGGACGATGCCGTCTGCGCCCCCTGCCACCGGCCGCCTTTGCAGACGACCCTCTATATTAGGGGTCCTCCGTGTCAGGGACCATCGAGAGGGCCGGCGCCGCCCGTCGACTTCCACGCCGTGCCGCCGCCGATCAACGGCAGGCTCCGCTCGCATCGATGGCCGAAGGTGAAGAGCACCGTCCGCACCGGTCCAGCGAAGCCGCGGCCCTGTGAGGATTTCGAAACCGCATGCAATCTGCCGCTTGCGGCTCAGCGCGGCGTCGGGCATACCGACGCTCGCCGGAGACGTGGCCGAGTGGCTGAAGGCGGCGGTTTGCTAAACCGTTATAGGGTTGTAAAGCCCTATCGAGGGTTCGAATCCCTCCGTCTCCGCCAGCCGCCCGTGGGCGCGGCCAACAGCCCCTCCCCCTGATCATCCGCCTCAACGCCGAGCCGTTCACGCACCTGCCGGATCGCAACGGACCGTGGCCGTCGCGATCACGGTTGCCGCTCAATCACGCGCGGTTCAATCGAACAAGCCGCGGCTGATGTTGATCACGAAGGCGGCGGGCACGCCGATGATGGTGCCGACGAACCCATAGCCGAGCGCAGCCCACCATGACGCTGCGCCTCCTGCTCCCATCACGGCACCATAGATGGCGCCGAGACCCGCACAGAGGGCGGTCACCACGACGAGGCGGCGGTCATTATGAGCCTCGACCCGCAGACGCTTCAACTCGCGCCGGCTCTGCACCGCAGGCCCGGCCGGCTCGGTCGATCCACAATGCGGGCACGCCACTGCGTTGAAGGAGACACCGCTGCCGCAGTCATGGCAGTCGATCAGCTCTTGCCGCCGCGCCTGTCGCCGTGCCTGGCCCATGCCGTCAATCCCGCTTGTCTGCGTCACACCGAACGACAGATAGGAGATTTATCGGCGCGCGACGAGGCCCGCTTCCGACGAGAATGAGCGATCGGGCGCGGGTCATCCAGCGCCCCGGTTCGCGGCCGGCAACTCTGGCGCGTGCGGCATACCTCGCGCCGAAAGCGAGAGCCGCCAAGCCGCGGCTTAGCTCGCTCAGTGCGCGGTCATCCAGGCGCGCGCCTCGCGCTGCGCGGTCGCGATCTCGGCATCCGACATCTGCTCGGCGACCTCGCGGCGCATTGCCACGGCGTCGACGCGCCCCCTGAGGGCGGCGAGATTGAACCATTTGTGCGCGGCGATCAGATCGACCATACCGTCGCGACCGCTCGCATAGAGCATGCCGAGCTCGAACAGCACATCGCCGCTGGCGCCCTGCTCCGCGGTGGTCACGTCATCAAAATTGAGTTGTCCTTGAAACATCGTCGCTCTCCTTCGCTCGAGGAGGCGGCCGGTCACCCGAGCACGCCCCCGTCCAACTGTTCAACGCCTGGTTATCCCCATGCCGTCTCGCGGCTTATGCGCGAAGGATGACCGATCAAGTTTGAAAGGCAGTTTAAACATCGTGCTGAACGAGCCCTGAACGCGGAGCCCCGCATTTTCCCGGGCCGGCTTCAATGCATTGATTCGAAATGGATTCTTCAACTCGGCAAAGAGCGGTTTACCGTTCTGTTTGGCAAACTCATAACCATCCGCGAAAGCGCCTCACCGCGCTGGCGCGGAGCGCACCGCGCCGTTGGTCAACAGCCGCACCGGGACTGGACACGTCTCTCGACAGCACGTGCGGAGGATTGCGCAGCGCGGTACGAGCACGGCTGCGCCGAGCTGCTGCTGATGCCGTTCGTCTATGGGGAGGTTGGAGGCACACAGTCGCCAAAGGCGCGGTGCTCAAGGATCGAGGGCGTCGGCGAACACGTCAGGATCAGATCCCACTCTGGCTTGATAGCCGCTCGTGAGATTGCAGACCGGAAACGCGATCTGCACCGAACGAAGAAATCCTGTTTCTTCTGCCGGACCGTACCGCGAGCGAAGCCGCTCTCGAGTTCGATCCGACCGTTGACCTGATGTCTCGCCGACACCCTCTATCGTCTGTTGGAGCTTCAGGAGATCCGCCCGGCTCTCGAGGAGCTATGCCGACCTGCGTTCCAACGACGTGCCGGCATCAGTTGCCGGACTCATCTCGCAGAGGACTGCGAGAGTTACTTCTTCTTGGCGACCTTCTTGGTCTTCTTGGCAGTCTTCTTCGCCGCGGTCTTCGCGACCTTCTTCACTGCCTTCTTCGCCTTCTTCGCTTTCTTGGCCATGTTGCCCTCCGATGTGAGATGGCTTAGTCGATGCGTGCACTCGGGAATCGAGCTGCACTCCTCATCGATACACCAACGAGTGAAAAAAAACAGCTTCCGGCTTAAGGAAGTGTTGACAGGCGCGCGCGTGTGCGGCTGACGAAACGCGCGAAGCAGCACGACGATCGATCGCGAAAATACAAACGTCTCCCTGCGCAAGGCCGCGATCGCAACTAATCGAGATTGCGCAAAAAGCCTGTGCTGCAAGTATTTTTCTGAACGGCTGAACGGCACGGCGCACGCGACGACGCCGGCGTGTCGGCGTGCAGACTCGCATGGTGAGAGCAACGCGCGGACTCTGAGTCGTAAATTTTGGCAATGAAAAAATTTTCATTGCACACGCCCTCGTGTGCGTTCGAACGCTCGGCAATGGTGGCTTTTTTGCGAATCGCGTGCGGCGATTCGCCGGACCGCGACGCCAAGACAAACGGCGCGCACCATGTGCGCGCCGCTGGGAACGAAGACGGGCGATCGTCGTTCAGATGCCGAGCTTGCTCTTCAGGAGATCGTTGACCGCCTGCGGGTTGGCCTTGCCGCCCGACGACTTCATCACCTGACCGACGAACCAGCCGGCGAGCTGCGGCTTGGCCTTCGCCTGCGCGACCTTGTCCGGATTGGCGGCGATGATCTCGTCGACCACCTTCTCGATCGCGCCGAGGTCGGTGACCTGCTTCATGCCGCGGCTCTCGACCAGCTCGCGGGGGTCGCCGCCCTCGCTCCAGACGATCTCGAACAGATCCTTGGCGATCTTGCCGGAGATGGTGCCTTCGCCGATCAGCGCGACGATCGCCGCGAGCTGGGAAGCCGACACCGGCGAGGACGCGATGTCGCGGCCCTCCTTGTTGAGCCGGCCGAACAGCTCGTTGATCACCCAGTTGGCGGCGAGCTTGCCGTCGCGCGCCCGGTCGGACAGCGCCTCCAGCACGCTCTCATAGAACGCCGCGCTCTCGCGCTCGGCCACCAGCACGGAGGCGTCATAGGGCGACAGGCCGAAATCCGCGATGAAGCGCGCCTTCTTCTGGTCCGGCAGCTCCGGCAGCGCAGCCTTCAGCTCGTCGACGAAGGCTTGGCTGAATTCGAGCGGCAGCAGGTCCGGATCCGGGAAGTAACGGTAATCGTGCGCCTCCTCCTTGGAGCGCATCGAGCGCGTCTCGCCCTTGTCGGGATCGAAGCGGCGGGTTTCCTGCTCGATCACGCCGCCGTCCTCGATGATCTCGATCTGGCGGCGCGCCTCGGCCTCGACCGCCTGGCCGATGAAATTGATCGAGTTGATGTTCTTGATCTCGCAGCGGGTGCCGAGCGGGCCGCCCGGCTTGCGCACGGAGACGTTGACGTCGGCGCGCAGGCTTCCCTTCTCCATGTCGCCGTCGCAGGTGCCGAGATAGCGCATGATCGACCGCAGCTTGGTGACGTAGGCCTTGGCCTGCTCGGCATCGCGGATATCCGGCTTGGAGACGATCTCCATCAGCGCCACGCCACAGCGGTTGAAGTCGATATAGGACAGCGACGGCGACTGGTCGTGCAGCATCTTCCCGGGATCCTGCTCGATGTGCAGGCGCTCGATGCCGATCGTGGCGGTCTTGCCGCCGTCGAGCTCGACCGTGACCTCGCCCTCGCCCACGATCGGGTCCTTGTACTGGCTGATCTGGTAGCCCTGCGGCAGGTCGGGATAGAAATAGTTCTTGCGGTCGAACACCGAGCGCAGGTTGATCTTGGCGTTCAGACCAAGCCCGGTGCGCACGGCCTGCCGCACGCACTCCTCGTTGATGACCGGCAGCATGCCCGGCATCGCCACGTCGACCAGCGAGACGTGGCTGTTGGGATCGCCGCCGAACGCGGTCGAGGCGCCCGAGAACAGCTTCGACTTCGAGGTGACCTGGGCGTGGATCTCCATGCCGATCACGACCTCCCAGTCGCCGGTGGCGCCCTTCATCAGCTTGCCGCTGGTTGCCGTCATGGCCCTCAACTCCCCATCAGCGCGGAGACGATCCGCTCAAATTCGATATCCAATGCATCCTTGGCGACGGGCCGCCCGGCCTGCCGATACCAGTAGGCGGCATTGCCGAGATCGCCTTCGACGCGATGCAGATGCGCGTGCGCCCAGGCCGCGTCGCGGCCGGTCTCGTCCTGGATGATCTTGTGCGCCCGGTCCCAGTCGCCCTTCGCCAGCCACCACAGGCCGGTGAGCACCGGCGTCAGGCCGGCCGCGGGCGCGTCGCCCGCGAGGCTCGTCTTGAACTCGGCGACGCTTACCACCACCGGACCGGCGTGAAGCGTCCCGCCGCCTGCTCGATGACCTCGCCGAGCGAGAACAGCGTCTCCTCGTCGAACGGACGGCCGATCAGTTGCAGCCCGAGCGGCAGCCCCTGACTGTCCTTGCCGGCGGGCACGGCGATGCCAGGCAGGCCGGCCATGTTCACCGTCACCGTGAAGATGTCGTTGAGATACATCTCGACCGGATCGGCGCCGCCCTTCTCGCCGATGCCGAACGCGGCCGACGGCGTCGCCGGCGTCAGGATCGCGTTCACGCCCCTCGCAAAGCAGTCCTCGAAATCCTTCTTGATGAGGGTGCGGACCTTCTGCGCCCGGATGTAATAGGCGTCGTAATAGCCGGCCGACAGCACATAGGTCCCGATCATGACGCGGCGCCGCACCTCAGGCCCGAAACCTTCGGCGCGGGTGTTCTCGTACAGCTCGCCGATCGACTTGCCGGGCACGCGCAGGCCGTAGCGGACGCCGTCGTAGCGGGCGAGGTTG
Source organism: Bradyrhizobium sp. SZCCHNR1017 (assembly GCF_032381375.1). NCBI lineage: Bacteria > Pseudomonadati > Pseudomonadota > Alphaproteobacteria > Hyphomicrobiales > Nitrobacteraceae > Bradyrhizobium > Bradyrhizobium sp. SZCCHNR1017. The sequence continues at coordinate 1,086,668 of NZ_JAUHIR010000001.1, forward strand.
GAGGACGCCTCCGCCGGCGCCACGATGTAATAGGCCGGCAGAGCGTATTTGGTGTGCGGCAGCGACACCTCGACGGTTTCTGCGCCGGCGGCTTCCAGCCACTTGCGACCCTCACTCCAGAGCTTCTCGATTTCGGCCGGCATGCCGTCGAGCCGATACTCCTTGGGAATGCCGATCTTCATGCCCTTCACGGACTTCCCGATCGCGGCCTCGTAGTCCGGCACGGGGATGTCGACCGAGGTCGTGTCCTTCGGGTCGTGGCCGGCCATCGAGCGCAGCAGGATCGCCGCATCGCGGGTCGAGCGCGCGATCGGCCCGGCCTGGTCGAGCGAGGAAGCGAAGGCGACGATGCCCCAGCGCGAGCAGCGGCCATAGGTCGGCTTGATGCCGACGGTCGCGGTGAACGCCGCCGGCTGGCGGATCGAGCCGCCGGTGTCGGTTGCGGTCGCGCCCATGCAGAGCAGCGCCGCCACCGCCGACGCCGAGCCGCCGGACGAGCCGCCCGGCACCAGCGTGGTGTTGGAGCCCTCGCGGCGCCAGGGGTTGCCGACCGGGCCGAAGTACGAGGTCTCGTTCGACGAGCCCATCGCGAACTCGTCATTGTTGAGCTTGCCGAGCATCACCGCGCCATCGCGCCAGAGCTGCGAGGTCACTGTCGACTCGTAGGTCGGCACGAAATTACCGAGGATCTTCGAGCAGGCCGTGGTGCGGACGTCCTTGGTCGCGAACAGGTCCTTGATCCCGAGCGGAATGCCGGCCAGCGGCCCACCCTCGCCTCTATTGATCTTGGCGTCGGCGTCGCGCGCCATCGCGCGCGCCTGGTCCGGCGTCTCCATCACGAAGGCATTGAGCGCCCGCGCCTCCTCGATCGCCTTGAGATGGGCGTCGGTGAGTTCCAGCGACGTGAAGGTCTTGCTCGCGAGACCCTTGCGGGCCTCGGCGAGCGTCAGGGACGTCAAATCGGTCATTTGTTGATCGGGCTGCAGAAGAAAGGGGAAAGCGTCTTGTCGTCGGCCGCGTCGTCCGCGAAGAACTTGTTCTTCGCAGGGGAGGCTTTCTTGGTATTGGCGGCCGCTTCGAGCTGGTCGAGGATCTCGTTGACGGTCTTGTCCGGATCGGCGGCCTTGCCCTGCCGCTCCATGGCGTCGAGATAGTCCATATAGGCCTTGTAGGCCGCTTCATCGTCGCAGAGCAGGCACATGGCGTTGGCTCGCTTGTCGGTTTGAAGGAGCGGATCACGCGCGATAAGCGCGGACCTGCCCTGGCTATTCCACGACCTTCGGCACGAGAAAGAAGTTGTTCTCGGTCATGGGCGCGTTCTTGACGATGTCGTCGGCGATCTCGCCGTCAGTGACGACGTCCTGGCGCTTCTTCATCGCCATCGGTGTCACCGAGGTCATCGGCTCGACGCCCTCGACATTGACCTCCGACAGTTGCTCGACGAAGTTAAGCATCGCATTGAGCTCGCCCTGCAGATGCGGGACCTCGGCGTCAGTGACAGCGATCCGCGCCAATTGCGCGATCCGGCGGACGGTGGCGGCATCGACCGACATTATATAGGGCCTCACGGGACAAGGTGAACCCGCCCTATAGCAGAGCCCGCTTTCGCGCCGCAACCGGCAGCCTCCGGACTTTCTGGGGCAGCGCCCTGCCCGCAGCGTCAGCCCGCCATCCGCCGCAAGCGCGCCTGGGCCTGTTCGGCCAGTGTCCGCGTCAATTCGGCGGCCGGTAGCGCGCGCCCGAGCGGCAGCGCCTGCCCGGCCCAGAGATTGGAGAAATCGACCCTTCCCTGCTTCTCCGCGGCGGCCTTGAGCGGACCGAGCGCGGTGGCGGCATGCGGAAACGCCGGCGCATCCGGCGAGATCGGCCCGACCTCGCGCATCAGCCGGTTGGCGACGCCGCGGGCGAGCCGGCCGGTCATCACGTTGGTGATGACGGTGGATTCGTCATCGGCGGCGGCAAGCGCGGCGCGGGCCATCGCGCTGACCTTGGACTCGGGGCAGCGCAGAAACGCGCTGCCGATCTGCACGCCGCTGGCGCCGAGCGCGAACGCCGCGGCGATGCCGCGCGCATCGGCGATGCCGCCGGCGGCGATGACAGGCAGCTTCACCGCATCCACGATCTGCGGCACCAGCGCGAACGTACCGACCTGCTCGGCAAGCTTGTCGGTCAGGAACATGCCGCGATGGCCGCCGGCCTCCGCGCCTTGCGCGATGATGACGTCGGCGCCGTTCCGCTCCAGCCACACCGCCTCGCGCACCACGGTTGCGGACGCCATCACGACCGCGCCGGTCGCCTTCACGCGCGCGAGCAGGCCCGGCTCAGGCAGGCCAAAATGGAAGCTGATGATGTCCGGCTTGAGCTCCTCGACGACCGCGCACATCGCCGCGTCGAACGGCGCGCGGTTGGCCGCCGCAACCGGAGCCGCCGGATCCACGCCATACTCCTGGTAATACACGCCGAGCCTCTGCTTCCATCCGGCCTCACGTGCCGCATCGGCCTCGACCGGCGTGTGGCAGAAGAAGTTCACGTTGATCGGCGCCGACACGCGCTGGCGAATGATGTTGACCTGCTCGCGCGCCTTGTCCGCGCTCAGCATGGCGCAGGGCAGCGAGCCGAGCCCCCCGCCTTGCGCCACCGCGATGACGAGATCGGCATCCATCACGCCGGCCATCGGCGCGAGCACGATCGGGTGCTCGGTCTTGACGAGATCCAGGAAGCGGCGGTCGGGCCACATGGGCTGCTCCTATTGCTTGGCGAAGACGGCGGACGAGTTGCGCCGCCCTTGCAGGATCTGCTCGGCCTCATCGACGATGCGCGCGACGATCTCGGCGGCCGGCGGGATATCATGGATCAGGCCGACGGCCTCGCCGGCAATGACGGCGGCGATGTCGAAATTGCCTTCGGTCCGTGCCTTCACATAGTCCGCCGACACGTTCTCGACCTGCTGCAGCAGCTCCACCTCGCGCCGCTTCCAGCGGCGCGCATGGTCGTTGACCAGGCAGCGTCCGGTAAACGGCGCCGGCCAGACATTGTTGCGGGACAGGTCGAAGATGATGCCGCGCACGGTATCGCCGGCTTTCGCCGCGCAGATGCGCCGCTTGGCCTCGTCGGCACCGTTCGCCTCACGGCTGGCATAGAAGCGCGTGCCGAGCAGCACGCCATCCGCCCCCAGCATCAGCATCGCAGCAAGGCCGCGGCCATCGGCAAGGCCGCCGGCCGCCGCCACCGGCACTCGCCCCGCGGCGAGGTCGACGATCGCCGGCACGATATCGAGCGTGGTCCGCGACGCGCCATGGCCGCCCGCCTCGGTTCCTTGTGCAACCAGGATGTCGGCACCCGCCGCGATCGCCTGCTCTGCCATCGCCTCGTCCTGTACCTGGCAGATCAGCAACGCACCGGCCCGCTTGATTGCCGGCGCGAACCGCGCGGGATCGCCGAATGACAGCATGATCGCCGCGGGCCTCGCGGCGAGCGCCACGTCGAGCAGATCGGGCTGCTTCGCCAGCGACCAGGTGATGAAGCCGATGCCGAACGGCGCATGCAGGCCTTCAAGCCGTGCGGTCTCTTGCGCGAGCCAGGTTCGGTTGCCATAGCCGCCACCGAGAATACCGAATCCCCCGGCGTCGCTGACCGCGCGCACGAGGCGCGCATCGGCAATCAGATCCATCGGCGCCAGCAGGATCGGCTGGCTGATGCCGAGCTTCTCCGTCAACGCCGTCCGCAGTGCCATGAAAGTCTCCTCAACTCTGGACGGCGACTTTAGGCGCGGCTAGCATTCTCTCAAAATGAATACTTGAGAACTCTGCCATCGCAGATTCAAAACGGAGATCGGCGTGGAACTGAGCGACCTCGAAACCTTTGCAGCCGTGGCGCGCAGCGGCGGCATCACCCGCGCTGCTGAGGCCCTCAACACGGTGCAGTCCAACGTGACCCAGCGGATCAAGGCGCTGGAAGGCGAGATCGGCACCGCACTGTTCGAGCGGCACAGCCGCGGCATGACCCTGACCCATGCCGGGCTGCGACTTCTGCCTTACGCCGACCGGATGGCGGCGCTGTCGCGCGAAGCGCTGCTCGCCGCGCGCGATGACGGCGAGCCGAGAGGACCGCTGACGATTGGCTCGATGGAGACGACCGCCGCCGTGCGCCTGCCGACGCTGCTCGCGGATTTTCATCGGCGCTTCCCGGCTGTCGCCCTCGGTCTGCGCACGGCGCCAACCGCCGAGCTCGTGGCCGCCGTGCTCGACGGGACGCTCGAGGGCGCCTTCGTGGCCGGCCCGATCGAACATCCCGAGCTCTCGGGCATCATCGCCTTCGAGGAAGAGCTAGTGCTGGTGACGGCCCGGCGCTTTGAAAGCCTGTCAGCCTTGCGTGCGGCCACGGCTGCCTCGGGCCCGACGGCGCTGGTGTTCAGGGCCGGTTGCACCTACCGGCAGCGGCTGGAGCAGGTCTTCAACGATTTCGGCTGGCCTGCGGCCGCGCGCATCGAGCTCGGTACGCTCGACGGCATGATCGGCTGCGTCGCCGCTGGCATGGGCGTCGCGCTGCTGCCACGCGCTGTGGTGACGCGAAACGAGATGATCGGCAGCGTCAGCCTGCACACGCTCGACCCAAGTCATGCACGCGTCGAAACCCTGTTCGTCCGCCGCCGCGCGGCGCATCGCAGCAGCGGCCTCTCGGCCTTCATGGCCGGACTCGCCGGCCGGGACCACGACATCGCGGCCTGACGCGATTCATTCAAAGATTGTGCTGAGCATCGCCAGCGAACGGCGCATTCCATTGCGCGAAATGACGTTTTCGCGCAGGGAAAAACGGCCATTTCGACCGATGCGACTTTCGGGCGCTGTGCAGCGCACGCGCGCGAAATAGCTTTGTCTGGCCATCCTTTACTACGTTAGGATGCAGCGCTGGCCAGCGCGAAACAGAACAAACGTCAACATGTCGGAGGAAATGCGATGCGCAACGCGTTCGTGTTGTGCTGCTCGATTGCCATGATGGGTGCGATCGGGACGGCGAATGCCCAGGACAAGACCCCGGATTGGACGAAATCGAAATGGGGCCCACAGGACGAGATCGGCGCGGCCAACTACATCACGCCGGAGCTCGTGGTCAAAGCCGCCTCGCTGGTGAAGACCGGCAAGACCTACCCGCTCGGCATGATCGTCGATTCCAAGACGCCGGCCTATCCGCCGCGTTCGTTCAAGATCACCGTGGTGCAGCCGGGCCAGGCCGGCATTCCCGGGCTCGGCCCCAACAAGGCGACTTACAACGATGACATCGTCGAAGGCTGGGTCGGCGTCGGCAGCCAGATCGACGGGCTCGGCCATCTCGGTATCGAGCACGTCTATTACAACGGCAACAAGCTGCTCGACTTCGCCGATCCGACCGGCCTGAAGAAGCTCGGCATCGAGAAGGTGCCGCCCTTGGTGGCGCGCGGCGTGCTGCTCGACATGGCGGCCTATTACAACACCGACGTGGTCAAGGAAGGCACCGCGTTCAACGTCAAGGAGATCGAGGAAGCTGCCAAGAAGCAGGGCGTCGAGATCCGCCAGGGCGACATCGTGATCTTCCACACCGGCTGGCTTGGTTTGATCGGCAAGGACGATAAGCGTTACGGCGCCGGCGAGCCCGGTCTCGGCGTCGAGGGTGCCAAATACCTGACCTCGAAGGGCGTGGTCGCGGTCGGGGCCGACAACTGGGCGGTGGAGGCGATCCCGTTCGAGTCGCCGAACCTGTTCGAGGTGCACCAGATCCTGCTCGCCATGAACGGGACCTACATCCTGGAGAACATGAACACGGCCGACCTCGCCAAGGACAAGGGCTACGAGTTCCTGTTCGTGCTGGGTCAGCCGCGCTGGCGCGGCGGCGTCCAGGGCATGATCAACCCGATCGCGATCCGTTAAGCTCCGCCGATCTCCTCGTGAGGGCATCCCGGGAGCGCCGCATCCTCACGAGGAGTCTGGAATCGTCCTGCGAAAGCAAGCCTTGGACAAGGAGTCCGCCACAGGCGCGCCTGGAGCCGGCCGACACAGACCTGGGATCGGTCGGTCAGTCGATCAAGCCGCCCCTATCGGACGTTAATGGAGGTAGGCGAGCAACAAGGCACTCGCCATGTCTCGCGCACGCGGGGCGAGCGCCGCGTCCGACAATTCGCCCGCAGTCCAGAAGGACAACACGCCGCGGAAACTGAAGGCGAGTTGCTCTGGAAGGCAGCGCAGCGCTTGTTCTCGCCGGCTGGCCGTCAGTCCCTCTCCCTTTCCCAAGGCCAGTGCCCAGAAGGCAGTGGATCGGGAAAGCGTCTGACCGGGCGAAGCCTGGGCGGCACCCAGCCATCCCATCACGGTCCGGTTCACGTCTGGATTCTCCAACATCACTGCCACCGCCGTATCAATAGCCAATAGCACGCGTGTCTTCGCATCTCTCGATGGTGGCGCGGCGGTGTACCGCGTCTCCATGGTGTCGATCCGACGTATGGAGAGAGCCTGCATGATCGCAGCCTTGTTGCCAAACTGATTGAATGGCGTCGCGAAGCTGACCCCCGCCTCAGCGGCAAGGTCTCGCATCGAGAAATCGGCCCTGCCCTGACGGAGAAGCCGCTCTGCCGCATCGAGGACGTGCCGACGAAGCGGCTCGCCTCTCATGCCAATGGATGAATGTTCGGTCTTGCGAGGTGCCATGCAATATCTATATCATGATATAGAAAACCTTGTCATGCGGAGTTGTACGATGGCGGCTGCCGAATCGAAGATTTTCCTCGTCACTGGCGTCAGTTCGGGCTTGGGCCGAGCGTTCGCAAAGGGCGCGCTGGCCGCCGGCCATCGGGTGATCGGGACCGTGCGAAGGGTCGGGGATGCCGAGGCTTTTGCCGCGCTTGCAGCGGGCAAGGCTCATCCTCTCGTGATCGATGTTACCGATTTCGATGCAATCCCGGCTGCTGTGGCAGAGGCCGAGAAGCAGATTGGCGCGATCGACGTCCTGGTGAACAATGCCGGCTACGGTCACGAGGGCACGCTGGAGGAGTCCTCGCTCGACGATCTGCAGCGGCAGTTCGCCGCCAACGTGTTCGGCCCTGTCGCGATGATGAAGGCCGTGTTGCCGGGGATGCGCGCGAGGCGGCGCGGCCATATCGTCAATGTGACATCCATGGGCGGCTTCATCACCATGCCCGGGATCAGCTTCTATTGCGGCAGCAAGTTCGCGCTGGAGGGCATCTCGGAGTCGCTCGGCAAGGAAGTGGCCCCCTTCGGCATCCGCGTCATTGCGCTTGCGCCCGGTCAGTTTCGTACCGATTGGGCGGGACGGTCCATGGATCGCACGCCGCGCAGCATTTCCGACTACGACGCCGTCATGGATCCGATTCGCGCCGCCCGATTGGCCAAGAGCGGAAACCAACCCGGCGATCCCGCGAAGGCCGCACAGGCATTGCTTGCCCTCGTGGAAGCCGAAAAACCGCCTGTGCGGCTGTTCCTCGGTGAGGACGCGCTGGCCCTGGTCGAGCAGAAGATCGAGGGCATGAAAGCCGAAGTGAGTGCCTGGAACAAGCTCTCGCGCTCCACCAGCTTCGCTTGATGATCCAAAGCCGGCGCATCCGGGAAAGACTGCAACGCTCGACATCTGGGCCGGTCGACTCGCGTGCGCGAGCTTCATCGGGGCGGCGAAGCGATGCACGTCCTCACCTGCTGGCCCGCCACGCACCTGCGTGTTAAGCGCATTGCCATGCCCGCCCCCATCCTCCCCCTCATCGAAGCCGCCGGCCGCTGGCCCGAGCGCGGCGCGCTCGTCGGCCTCGATCTCGGTACCAAGACCATCGGCGTCGCCGTGTCCGATCCGGACCGGCGGCTCGCCACCGGCGTCGAGACGATCCAGCGCAAGGCCTTCAAGGCCGACGCGGCGCGACTGCTGGCGATTTGCACCGAGCGCAAGGTGGTCGGCTTGGTGCTGGGCCTGCCGATCAACATGGACGGCAGCGAGGGGCCGCGGGCGCAATCGACCCGGGCGTTCGCGCGCAATCTCGCCGGCCTCACCGACCTGCCGATCGGCCTGTGGGACGAGCGGCTGTCGACGGCGGCGGTCGAGCGCGAGCTGATCGGCATGGATGTCAGCCGCGCCAGGCGCGCCGAGGTGATCGACACGCATGCGGCGATCTTCATCCTGCAGGGCGCGCTCGACCGGCTTGCGACCTTGCGCCAGTCCGGTCGCTAGCCCATGAGCCCCGTCGCCGCGGCGCTCGCGCCGGTATTCCTGCTGATCGTGGTCGGCTTCGGCCTGCGGCGCAGCCTGATCCGGCTGGATACGCAATGGCACGGGCTCGAGCGGCTGACTTATTATGTGCTGTTTCCGGCGCTGCTGATGCAGAGCCTGGTGAAGGCCGATCTCGGCAAGGTGCCGGTCGCCGGCATCGGCGGCGCCTTGTTCCTGGCGATGCTGGCGATGTCGGCGCTGTGCCTCGCGCTGCGGCCGCTGCTCACCCGCTCCGGCATCGATGGTCCGGCCTTCACCTCGATCTTCCAAGGGGCAACCCGCTGGCAGACCTACGTCGCGCTCAGCGTCGCCGGCAGCCTGTTCGGCGCGTCCGGGCTTGCGGCGGCGTCGGTGGCGATGATCGCGATCATCCCAATGGTCAACGTGTTCAGCGTCGCCGTGCTCGCCCACTACGCCTCGCCGACCCGCCGCTCGATGCGTGAGATCCTTGCCACCATCGTGCGCAATCCACTGATCTGGGCCTGCATCGCCGGGCTGGCACTGAACGTGGCGCATATGCCGCTGCCAAAGCTCTGGCACGATGCCGCCGATGCGCTCGGACAGGCCTCGCTGCCGATCGGCCTGCTGGTGACCGGCGCCGGCCTGCACTTCGAAGGCTTGCGCCGCGCTGGCCCGGCCGCTGCCCTCGGCGTCGTGCTCAAGCTGGTCTTGATGCCCCTCCTCGCGATCGGGCTCGCCGGATGGTTCGGCGTCACCGGCCCGAGCCTCGTGGTCGTCGCGATCTGCGCCGCGGTGCCGACCTCGCCGAGCGCCTATGTGCTTGCCAAGCAGATGGGCGGCGACGCGCCGCTGCTGGCGCAGATCATCTCGCTGCAAACGGTGCTGGCGGCGCTGACCATGCCGCTCGCGATCGCCTGGGCGAGCTGAACGCGTCCGTTCAGGAAGAACCGCTGGCCAGCCACATGGTCTGCACCGTGGCGGCGAGGTTGTTGAGGCCGTGAAGCACCATGGTCAGATAGGTGGAGTGGGTTCGAGAGCGCAGATAGCCGAACCACACGCCGAGGGAAAACACGTTGAGGAGGGCGAACCAGTCGTACTGGAGATGCAGGACGGTCCACAGCAAGGACGATAGCACGATGGCGCCGGGCACGCGCAGGAAGGAGTCCGACCAGCCGCGGTAGAGAAAGCCACGCGCCATCAGCTCTTCCGACACCGGTGCGGCGACGCAGAAGGCGATGACCATCAGCCAGACCACGCCGTCGCCTCTGGCGGTCTTCATGATGTCCACCATGAAGCTCGCCGACTTCTCTTCGCGTCCCGTCAGCTGCGCCGCCAGCTCCCAGCAGCCCAGGATCACGACCATCCCGACAACGCCAAAGGCGAAATTCTTCCAGCCGGTCCAGCGCAGGCCCAGATAGTCGACGAACGACATGCGGGTGTGGCGGACGGCAAAATAGATCGGGATCAAAATGGCCGGAACGCCCATGATCGCCGACAGCGAGACCGTGAGCGACCGGCTCGCAATCTGGATCATGGCCAACTGAAACGCGGCCATGCTGTCGATTGGACCCTCATGGCGCAGCAGGAAATAGACGATCGGAGTCAGCTGGCCGATGAAGAACACGACGATGATGAGGAGGCCCCACAGCAAGGTGCGCCAGAAGCCGAGCGTGCGCGGCTGATGCTGCGCCGGAGCGACCTGCTGCGGCGGGTTGCCCGGATCGAGCGAATCCATCACGGCGGCTTCGGGAGTGTCGGTCAAGGCAGCGCGCGCTCCAGCAAGCTACGGATGTCTGAGCGATCGAGATCGACCGCGCCATACATGCTCGGGTGAACATTGGCGAGCCGCGTGGCGGCGAACAGCTCCGCATGAGCGGGCATAACGAGGTTGAGCGCGGCGGCGGCTGCGAGCAGCGCCAACTTCTCGACTGCGAGGCGCGCGACGCGCTCGGAATCCGGCCGGCGGAAGCTGGTCTCGATGAAAGCGAGCGACTCCGCCGCGCCGGCCAACCCGCTGGTCTCTGCTTTCAGATGCATCAGGACGTGCGCGGCCGCCTCCGCCTCGCGCGCCAGCGCCCGCAGCACGTCGAGGCACATGACGTTGCCCGAGCCTTCCCAGATCGCATTGACCGGCGACTCCCGGAAGTGGCGCGCGAGGATGCCGTCCTCGACATAGCCGTTGCCGCCCAGGCATTCCATCGCCTCATACAGGAACGGCGGCGCGCTCTTGCAGACCCAGTATTTGATCGCCGGTGTCAGCAGCCGCACGTAGTTCGCCTCCCGCGGCGACAGAGGCGCGCGATCGAACGCCTGACACAGCCGCATCACCAGCGCCACCGTCGCCTCGACTTGGAGAGCCATGTCGGCGAGCACCGCCTGCATCAGCGGCTGGTCGGCGAGATGCTTCTGGAACACGCTGCGATGGCGCGCATGATGCAGCGCGTGCGCGAGCCCCGAGCGCATCAGGCCGGCAGACGAGATCGCGCAATCCTGCCGCGTCAGTTGCACCATCTGGATGATGGTGCTGATGCCCCTGCCCTCGTCACCGACCCGCTCGGCATAGGCGCCGACGAACTCCACCTCCGACGAGGCATTGGAGCGGTTGCCGAGCTTGTCCTTCAAGCGCTGGAACTGGATCGCGTTCACCGAGCCATCCGGCTTGAAGCGCGGCATGAAGAAGCAGGTCAGGCCGGCATCGGCCTGCGCCAGCACCAGGAAGGCGTCGCACATCGGCGCCGACATGAACCATTTGTGCCCCGTGATGCGATAGCCATCGGTCGTGCGCTCCGCGCGCGTCAGGTTGGCGCGCACGTCGGTCCCGCCCTGCTTCTCGGTCATGCCCATGCCGAGCGTCATGCCGCGCTTCTGCCACCACGGCGCAAACGCCGGATCGTAGTCATCGGTCGCGATGACCGGCATCGCTCTTGCCAGCAGATCAGGCTGGGCGGCCAGCGCCGCCACCGAGGCTCGCGTCATGGTGATCGGGCAGAGATGGCCGCTCTCGACCTGCGAGGCGATATAGAACTTCGCGGCGCGCACCACCTCCGAGCAGCCGCCGACGGGCTGGCCTTCTGCCGTCCATGTCGAATTGTGCAGGCCGGCTGCGGCCGAGCGCGTCATCATCGCATGGTAGGCCGGATGAAATTCGACGACGTCTCGCCGAAAGCCCTTGGCGTCGAAGCTGCGCAGCTTCGGCGTGTTCTCGTTGGCGAGCCGGCCCTGCTCGGCCATCGCAGCCGAGCCCCATAGCTTGCCGAAAGCTGTCAGCTCCTGCTCGGCCCCGGCACCATCATTGGCCTTCAAGGCATCCATCAAGGGCCGGTCGGCCGTGAACAGGTTGACGTCCTCGAACGGCGGCGACTGGTTGAAGACCTCATGGGTCGCGAAGGAAGACTGCGTCATGGCCGTGCCCTACAGAGATCGATCATCGGCGCGGCCGAATGGGAAAAACATAAGTCGTCGCGCCAGCGCCCGGCAGCGAAAAGTGCCACCACTCCTTGGCATAGTTCACAAAACCTTGCCGCGCCATCACCGCGACCAGTTCGTTGCGCCAGCGGCGCTGCTCCGGTGTCAGGTTCTGCGCGGCGGTATGAGCCTTCACGTCGGAACAATCGTAGCCGGTTCCCATGTCGACGCTGCCCTCGGGCGCGCGTAGCGCTGCGGGCGCGGTGCAGTCCGCGTAGTCCTTGGCCGGGTCGAACGCCGCGGAATTGTCGGCCGCGAGCTCGACCAGCGTGAGATCGAGCGCCGCACCGGTCGAATGGCCCGAACGCACGGCGATATAGCCGAGACGGAACAGGTCCTGCTTGGCAATGCGCGGAGTGTAGCGGCGGCCGGCCGCGGTCTCGACGCCGTCCTGCGACCAGGCCAGCATCTCTGCGACCGCACGCACCGGCCGGTAGCAGTCGAGCATCTTCAGCGACAGGCCGCGCGGCCGCAGCTCGGCCTGAGCCGCCTGCAGCCGCCGCGCCACGTCACGCGTCACGACGCATTCGGCCGCCTCGTAGCCCGGCAAGGGTCGGCCGACGAAATTGTTGCTGCCGGCATAACGGATGTCCTGGAGGATCGTCGGGTCGATGTCGCGGAGATAGACGAAATCGAACGGCAACGCGGCCGCACCGGCCGGCACGATCGCCGCCAGCAGGATCAGGGCATATCGGAGCGGACCTCTTCCTGCGATGGCCCGCCAGTCCCCGGTTTGGAGCCCCCCGAGAGGCTCGGAAGACGGAACGGGGGAAAACTCGGAACCCCGGCTTTCGGCCTTGCCCCCCATGGAAACCGCGCCTATAGCTCTGGCTTTAATGGCAACCTCTCCGAAATCGACTTTCGTCCTCGGGCACCGGCATTTGCTGGGAATCGAGGGCCTTTCCGCCCACGACATCACCGGCCTCCTCGATCTGTCCGAGGAGTATGTCGAACTGAATCGTCAGGTCGACAAGAAGCGCACCGTGCTGCGCGGCCGCACCCAGGTCAACCTGTTCTTCGAGGCCTCGACGCGGACCCAGTCGTCGTTCGAGATCGCTGGCAAGCGGCTCGGCGCCGACGTCATGAACATGTCGGTGTCGTCCTCGTCCATGCGCAAGGGCGAGACCCTGATGGACACCGCGGTCACCCTGAACGCGATGCATCCGGACATCCTGGTCGTCCGTCACCACGCCTCCGGCGCGGTGGAGCTCTTGGCTCGCAAGGTCGACGGCTCCGTGATCAATGCCGGTGACGGCGCGCATGAGCATCCGACCCAGGCGCTGCTCGATGCGCTCACCATCCGCCGCAACAAGGGCCGCATCGAGGGGCTGGTGATCGCGATCTGCGGCGACGTGCTGCATTCGCGCGTCGCGCGCTCCAACATCCTGCTGCTGAATACGATGGGCGCCCGCGTCCGCGTCGTCGCGCCCTCCACTTTGCTGCCGCCGGGCATCGAGCGGATGGGCGTCGAGGTCGCGCGCGACATGCGCGAAGGGCTCAACGGCGCCGACATCGTCATGATGCTGCGACTGCAGCGCGAGCGCATGAACGGCTCGTTCGTGCCGTCCTCATCGGAATATTTCCAGTATTTCGGGCTCGACCAGAAGAAGCTCGCCTACGCCAAGCCGGACGCGCTGGTCATGCATCCGGGACCGATGAACCGCGGCGTCGAGATCGAGTCCATCGTCGCCGACGGCGCGCAATCGCTGATCCGGGAGCAGGTCGAAATGGGCGTGGCCGTGCGCATGGCCGTGCTCGAGGCTCTGGCCCGCAACCTGCCCAACGCGTGATACAGAAGTCGGGACCAAACGCCATGCTGACCGACCGCCGCCCGATCCTGCTTGCCAATGCGCGCGTGATCGATCCCTCCCGCGACTTCGACGGCCCCGGCGACGTGCTGATCGCCGACGGCGTGATCCGCGACCTCAAGCGCGGCATCGGCGCCGCGGGCGTGCCCGAGGGCACCGATGTCGTCAACTGCGCAGGCAAGATCGTGGCCCCCGGCCTGATCGACATGTGCGCCTTCGTCGGCGAGCCGGGTCTGGGCCATCGCGAGACCTTCGCCAGCGCCAGCCAGGCCGCCGCCACCGGCGGCATCACCACCATCATCTGCCAGCCCGGCACCGAGCCGGTGATCGACAATTCGGCGACCGTCGACTTCGTGCTGCGCCGCGCCCGCGACACCGCGATCGTCAACATCCAGCCGATGGCGGCGCTGACCAAGGGCCTGCGCGGCGAGGAGATGACCGAGATCGGGCTGTTGCGCGCCGCCGGCGCCGTCGCCTTCTCCAACGGCCACACCAGCGTGATGAACGCGCAGGTGATGCGCCGCGCACTGACCTATGCGCGGGATTTCGACGCCCTGATCGTGCATCACACCGAAGATCCCAATCTCGTCGGCGAAGGCGTCATGAACGAAGGCGAGTTTGCCTCGCGGCTCGGCCTCTACGGCATCCCGCCCGCAGCGGAAGCCGTCGTGCTCGAACGCGACATGCGCCTGGTGGCGCTCAGCAAGGGCCGCTACCACGCGGCCGCGCTGAGCTCGATCGACTCGCTCGACATTCTCAGGCGCGCGCGCGAAGCCGGCCTCACCGTGAGCGCGTCGGTCTCGATCAACCACGTGACGCTGAACGAGAACGACATCGGCCCCTACCGCACCTTCCTGAAGCTGACGCCGCCGCTGCGCACCGAGGCCGACCGCCGCGCATTGGTCGAAGCGCTGGCCTCGGGCCTCATCGACGTCATCATGTCGGACCACACGCCGCAGGACGTCGAGGTCAAGCGGCTGCCGTTCGCGGAGGCTGCGAGCGGCGCGGTCGGGCTCGAGACCATGCTGCCGGCGGCGTTGCGGCTCGTGCACAATGGCGAGCTGAGCTGGACGACCCTGATCCGCGCCATGTCGACGCGGCCCGCCGAGCTGCTCGGCCTGCCCGGCGGCAGCTTGCGGGCAGGCGCGCCGGCCGACATCATCGTGATCGATCCGGACGTGCCCTGGATCCTCGATCCGGCCGACCTCAAATCGCTGTGCAAGAACACGCCGTTCGACGAAGCCCGCTTCACCGGCCGCGTGGTCCGCACCATCGTCGGGGGCCGCACCGTGTTCGAACATGTCTGACGCAAGGCGAAGCTTGGAAGGAGTGGTGTGATGGGTTCCGAAGCCTTCCTGCCGGTCGCTCTCATCATCGGCTATCTCCTGGGGTCGATCCCGTTCGGCCTGATCCTGACCAAGCTGGCCGGCACGCAGGATCTGCGCAGCATCGGCTCCGGCAATATCGGCGCCACCAACGTGCTGCGCACCGGACGCAAGGGGCTCGCGGCAGCAACCCTGCTCGGCGACGCGCTGAAGGGTACGGCGGCGGTCATCATCTCGGGCTATCTCGGCGGCCCGAATGCCGCGATGATCGCGGGCCTCGGCGCCTTCCTCGGTCACTTGTTCCCGGTGTGGCTGAAGTTCCGCGGCGGCAAAGGTGTCGCCGTTTACATCGGTATTTTGATCGGTCTGTTCTGGCCGGGCGCGATCTTCTTCTGCCTGGTCTGGCTCGCCACCGCATTCGCGCTCCGCTACTCATCACTCGCGGCACTCGTCGCCAGCGTGCTGACACCCATCGTGTTGTGGGCATTCGGCCACACCGCGCTGGCGGCCCTGTTCGCCCTGCTCACACTGTTGCTCATTTACATGCATCGCGAAAACATCAAGCGATTGCAGTTGGGCACCGAGAGCAAGATCGGGGCGAAGAAGTAGTCGCTCCGGACAAATACGGAGCAAATACGGAAAACCTGTGTTGCGCCCTGATTTCACAGCGGCTGCGCAGCAACACCGGCGATTCATCAGCTCATAAGTTAACGCGGGACTCTGGCGTGAATCATGATTGCCTGTCATGATTCCTGCATGTGGTTACGCAAGACCAACTCCAGCGGTTCGTCGGCCACGCACGATGACCGTACTGATCAGGCTCCGGCGCAGCAGAAGGCGGCCCCGGCCCGGTCGAACGCCAGCCTGCTGCTATCGGCCGCTGAGATCTGGTCGACCGGCATCACGGCCGCTGCAGAACCGGCGCAGACGCCCGAGACGCCTGCCGGGCCGGTCATGTCGGACGTCGCGCTCCCCGCCGAAATATCTGAGCCCAGCCCTGCGCCGGAACGAGCCGATGGCGCGCCGGCCGTCGCCGAGATGATCATGGCGGCCACGAGCACGCCCGTGATCAGCGAGACCAAGACCGCAGAGGCGCCCGAGCGAACGCTCGCGGAGACGATCGCAACGGTTACGCTGCCGCCGCCGCCCCGGACATGGCCGCCGCGCAAGCTGTCGCTGGCCCTGCAGGGCGGCGGAACGTTCTCGGCCTTCACCTGGGGCGTGCTCGATCGCCTGCTCGAGGAACCCGGTTGCGACTTCGACACCATCAGCGGCGCCAGCGCCGGTGCGGTCAACGCCGCGCTGCTCGCGAGCGGGCTCGCCAAGGGCGGCCGCGACGAGGCGCGCAACCGGCTCGCTTTGTTCTGGACCCGGCTGATGGAGGAGGCGTCGTTCCGATCGCTGCTGGTGATCGGCGCGTACTCGCCGGCGAGCAGCTCGGTGTCGTTCGGTGCGGGGCTGCGCGGCGGACGCGCCGACCCGCTCGATCTCGATCCGCTCCGCGACATCCTCCGCGAAACGATCGATTTCGACGCCGTGCAGGGCCCGGCCGCGCCCCGCCTGCTGGTTGCGGCGACCCGGGCTCGTGACGGCCTGCCGCAGATCTTCCGCAATGCCGGCATCACACCGGATGCACTGCTCGCCTCCACCTGTCCCGCGCAACTGCACGCCGCTGTCGACATCGAGGGCGAAGCGTATTGGGACGGCGGCTACGTCACCAATCCGCCGCTGATCCAGATCGCGCATGAGTCCAGCGCCGCCGACCTGCTGGTCGTTCAGGTCACGCCCGCGCGCGACGGCCATGTCCCGACGACCTCGGCCGCGATCGATCGCCGCCTCGACCAGATCGCCGGCAATGCGGTCCTGAACGCCGAACTCGCGGCGCTCGAATGGGCGCGCAGCGACGGCCTGCATCCGCCGCGCGTCCATCGGCTTGCGGCCGAGGACGAGATCGAAGCCCTGGCACAGCGCGATGCGACCGATCTCGGCAGCGACTTCGTCGAGCTGCTGTACCAGCGCGGACGCGACGCAGCCGAGCGCTGGCTGCGCGAAGCTCCGGTCGGCACCACGCCAGCCATCCAGGGCGATCAGCCGGTGCTATCGTCTCCGGTGTCCGAGTCCGAGGATGTGCGCGACGTCGCGCCGGCGTAGCGCGCCCTCTTCCCTGCGTCCTCGGGTTGCTCCATTCTAGTCCCCGGTAAAGGGGGCTTTGCGTGGATGCCATCAACACGACGATCGAGCTGAGCGACACCGAGCGGCGCGACCGGCTGCGCCTGATCCGGTCCGACAATGTCGGCCCGCGCACCTTCCGCTCGCTGCTCGACCATTTCGGCACCGCGCGCGTAGCGCTCGACCGGCTGCCCGATCTGGCACGCCGCGGCGGCGCGGCCGGAGCCGGCCGGATCTGCACGGTCGGCGAAGCCGAGGCCGAACTCGAAGCCTGCAAACGGCAAGGCGTCGAACTGCGGGCGCCAGACGAGGACGGCTATCCGCCCCGCCTCGCCACCTGCGAGGATGCGCCTCCGTTGCTCGCGGTGCGTGGCGCCCGCGAGACGTTGATGCGCCCGATGATCGCCATCGTCGGCTCGCGCAACGCCTCCGCCGCCGGGCTGAAATTTGCCGGCCAGATCGCCCATGAGCTCGGCCAGGCCGGCTTCGTCGTCATCTCCGGCCTCGCCCGCGGCATCGATCAGGCTGCGCATCGCGCGAGCCTCGGCAGCGGCACGGTCGCGGTGCTCGCCGGCGGCCATGACCGGATCTATCCTCCGGAGCACGTCGACCTGCTCGGCGCCATCATCAGTGGCAGCGGCGCCGCAATCTCCGAGATGCCGCTCGGACACGAGCCGCGCGCCCGCGACTTTCCCCGCCGCAACCGGCTGATATCAGGCGCCTCGCTCGGCGTCGTCGTCGTCGAGGCCGCGCATCGATCGGGCTCGCTGATCACGGCGCGCATGGCCGGCGAACAGGGCCGCGAGGTCTTCGCCGTCCCGGGCTCGCCGCTCGATCCCCGCTGCGCGGGCACCAACGATCTCATCAAGCAGGGCGCCGCGCTCGTCACCGAAGCCGCAGACATCATCCAGGCCGTCGGCCCGATCATGGAGCGGCCGCTGCCCTTTTCGCTGCGCGAGCCGGAGGAGGAGTTGTTCGCCCCCGATCCCGAAAGCCACGACCGCGCGCAGATCACAGCCCTGCTCGGCCCGACCCCGGTGTCGGTCGACGACCTGATCCGGATCAGCGGCCTGTCACCCGCCGTGCTGCGCATGGTGCTGCTCGAGCTCGAGCTGGCCGGCCGCCTGGAGCGCCACGGCGGCGGGATGGTGTCGCTGACCTGACTCTCAGTCAGCATCCCTGCGCGCGTCGAAGCGCGAGCGCGCCTGCTCGATCAGCTCCTGGTGCTGCATGGCCCACTGTCCGAGCGCCTGCACCGGCTGCGACAGCCCGCGGCCGAGATCGGTCAGCTCATAATCCACCCGCGGCGGGATGGTCGGAAACACCGTCCGCGTCACCAGCCCGTCGCGCTCGAGGCCGCGCAGGGTCAAGGTCAGCATTCGCTGGGAGATGCCGCCGACGAGCCGCTTCAGCTCATTGAAGCGCTTCGGCCCGTCCTGAAGCATCATGATGACGAACACGCTCCATTTGTCGCCGACACGCGCCAGGATCGAGGCCACACCCCGGCAATCATTATGATTTGGCTGCGTCGGGAGGTCGGGATCATCGCTGTCAGCAGGGGTCATGGCTGTGCCCGGGTTTCAAAAATGTGCGTTCTTGTGGGGTTACAGCATAGTCACTCATAGTGCGCCAGTTACAAACCAATACCGAGGTAACTGACCAATGACCCTCCTCCTCCACATCGACTCCAGCGTGCTCGGCCCCAACTCCGTCAGCCGTCAGGTGTCCGCCGCGATCGTCGCACGGCTCCGTCAGATCACGCCGGGGCTGGAGGTGACTTACCGAGATGTCGCAGCCGAGCCGCTGTCGCATCTGTCCGGAACGCATGTCGCCGTCGCATACGGTGCGCCCGTTGAGGATCCCGCAGTGAAAGCTGATGTCGCGGCCGGACAGGCCGTGCTGGAGGAGTTCCTGGCCGCCGATATCGTCGTGATCGGCGCCCCTATGTACAACTTCTCCATCCCGAGCCAGCTCAAGGCCTGGGTCGACCGCATCGCTGTCAAGGGCAAGACTTTCACCTATGGCCCGAACGGCCCGCAAGGCCTGGCCGGTGGCAAGCGTATTATCGTGGCGGTCTCGCGCGGCGGCCATTACGGCGCGGACACGCCGATGGCGGCATTCGAACACCTGGAGACCTATTTGCGCAGTGTCTTCAGCTTCATCGGCGTCACGGATCTCGAATTCGTTGCGGCCGACGGTGTCCAGATCGGCCCGGAGCATCGCGAGCAGGCGCTGGCGAAGGCGATTCAGACGGCCGGCGGTCTCGCCGCTTGAGTCCCTCGGTGGCTGCCGCCGGCAGCCACCGCTTTCAATCCCGGGGGCAGGTCTCAAACCGCCACCGACCCGGCCGGTTAGCCCCGAAAGATCGGCCCTCCGGCCGGCGAGCTCGTGGCACCGCCATCGCCGAAGGGCCGCGGCCTGTTTCCGATCCTGGTCGCACTGCGGCAGTGGAGCGAGGAAATTCGACGAGCACCCCGACGAGATCGCCGCCGCGCTCGTCGACCGCGCGAACCGCAGGCCGGTTCGCAAGCGCTGCTGACTGCGGAGGACGGCCGGGTGCTGGCGCCGGAGAAACCACCCTCGCCCCGCGGCGGTGAGCGCGGGCGGCCGTCAGCAGAGCCTGCGGCGGCTGCGCAGCCTCAGATGCTCCTCGGCCTCAAGGTTCGCCATGCGCAGGAGGTAATCGAGCATGTCGAGACGATGGCGCTGCGCCAGATGCGACAGGCTGGCCGTCACCTCGGCGATCAGCGCCGCCGCGGCGTCGGGATCCTCCACCATCGCCTCGACGTCCGGGTCGCTTTTGTCCGCTGCCTTGGCCAACAACCGTCACCCAGCATAAGGGAATTTGACGAAAAACAACCTCAAGAGAGCGCGGTTCTCATCGTGCTCCGTACAACCTGATAGGTACTTCGCCGGTCCAACGCAATCGCCTTTCAACATCCCTCGATTTGACAGGAACCCCCTCACCACCCATGTTCGGGTCAACGCAGCCGGCGCGAATCCCGCGAAGCCAGCTTCAATCCTTCCACTAAGCCATTGGAAATACATGAATATCGTCATCGTGGAGTCGCCTGCCAAGGCCAAGACGATCAACAAGTATCTGGGCTCCTCCTACGAGGTTCTGGCCTCTTTCGGTCATGTCCGCGACCTTCCGGCCAAGAACGGTTCCGTCGATCCGGACGAGAATTTCCGCATGATCTGGGAGGTCGATCCCAAGGCGGCGGGCCGACTCAACGACATCGCCAAATCGCTGAAGGGCGCTGACCGGCTGATTCTCGCCACCGACCCTGATCGCGAAGGCGAAGCGATTTCCTGGCATGTGCTGGAGGTGTTGAAGGAGAAGCGCGCGCTCAAGGATCAGAAGATCGAGCGCGTCGTCTTCAACGCCATCACCAAGCAGGCCGTCTCGGAGGCGATGAAGCATCCGCGGCAGATCGACGGTGCGCTGGTCGACGCCTACATGGCGCGCCGCGCACTCGATTACCTCGTGGGCTTCACTCTCTCTCCCGTGCTGTGGCGCAAGCTGCCGGGCGCCCGCTCGGCCGGACGCGTGCAGTCGGTCGCGCTGCGCCTCGTCTGCGATCGCGAGCTGGAGATCGAGAAGTTCGTGCCGCGCGAATACTGGTCGCTGATCGCAACCTTGGCGACGCCGCGCGGCGACACCTTCGAGGCGCGTCTCGTCGGCGCCGATGGCAAGAAGATCCAGCGGCTCGACATCGGCACCGGCGCGGAGGCCGAGGATTTCAAGACCGCGCTCAACGCGGCGAGCTACACGGTCGCGACCGTCGACGCCAAGCCGGCGCGCCGCAACCCGCAGGCGCCCTTCACGACGTCGACCCTGCAGCAGGAAGCGAGCCGCAAGCTCGGCTTCGCGCCGGCGCACACGATGCGCATCGCGCAGCGTCTCTATGAAGGCATCGACATCGGCGGCGAAACCACCGGTCTCATTACCTATATGCGAACCGACGGCGTGCAGATCGACGGCTCGGCGATCACCCAGGCCCGCAAGGTGATCGGCGAGATCTACGGCAACAAATATGTGCCGGAGAGCCCGCGCCAGTACCAGGCCAAGGCCAAGAACGCCCAGGAAGCGCATGAAGCGATCCGCCCGACCGACCTGTCGCGCAAGCCCGCCGAGCTACGCAAGCGGCTCGATGACGACCAGGCCAAGCTCTACGAGCTGATCTGGACCCGCACCATCGCGAGCCAGATGGAATCCGCCGAGCTGGAGCGCACCACCGTCGACATCATCGCCAAGGCCGGCGCCCGCACCCTGGAGCTGCGCGCCACCGGCCAGGTCATCAAGTTCGACGGCTTCCTCGCCCTCTATCAGGAAGGCCGCGACGACGAGGAGGACGAGGACGGCCGCCGCCTGCCGCAGATGAGCCCGAACGAGCCGCTGAAGCGGCAGAATCTCGCCGTCACCCAGCATTTCACCGAGCCGCCGCCGCGCTTCTCGGAGGCCTCGCTGGTCAAGCGCATGGAGGAGCTCGGCATCGGCCGGCCCTCGACCTATGCCTCGATCCTGCAGGTGCTGAAGGACCGCGGCTATGTGAAGCTCGAAAAGAAGCGGCTGCACGGCGAGGACAAGGGCCGCGTCGTCATCGCCTTCCTGGAGAACTTCTTCCGCCGCTACGTCGAGTACGATTTCACGGCGGATCTCGAGGAGCAGCTCGACCGCATCTCCAACAACGAGATCGCCTGGCAGCAGGTGCTGAAGGATTTCTGGACCGGCTTCATCGGCGCCGTCGACGACATCAAGGATCTGCGCGTGGCGCAGGTGCTCGACGCGCTCGACGAGATGCTGGGGCCGCACATCTACCCGCCGCGCGACGATGGCGGCGATGTCCGGCAGTGCCCGACCTGCGGCACCGGACGGCTCAACCTCAAGGCCGGCAAGTTCGGCGCCTTCGTCGGCTGCTCGAACTATCCGGAATGCCGCTACACCCGCCCGCTCGCCGCCGACAGCGAGGCCGCGGCCGACCGCGTGCTCGGCCAGGATCCGGACACCGGCCTCGACGTCGTCGTCAAGGCCGGCCGCTTCGGCCCCTACATCCAGCTCGGCGAGCAGAAGGATTACGCCGAGGGCGAGAAGCCGAAGCGCGCCGGCATCCCGAAAGGGACGTCGCCCGCGAGCCTCGAGCTCGACTACGCGCTGAAGCTGCTGTCGCTGCCGCGTGAGGTGGGCATCCATCCGGAGACGGGTCTGCCGATCATCGCCAATCTCGGCCGCTTCGGGCCGTTCGTGAAGCACGACAAGACGTATGCGAGCCTGGAGGCCGGCGACGAGGTGTTCGACATCGGCCTCAACCGCGCCGTCACCCTGATCGCCGAGAAGATCGCCAAGGGCCCGAGCAAGCGGTTCGGCGCCGATCCCGGCAAGGCGCTCGGCGACCATCCCTCGCTCGGCCCTGTCGCCGTCAAGGCCGGCCGCTACGGCGCCTATGTCACCGCCGGCGGCGTCAACGCCACCATTCCCGGCGACAAGGAAAAGGATACGATCACGCTCGCCGAGGCGATCGTCCTGCTCGACGAGCGCGCCGCCAAGGGCGGCGGCAAGAAGGCCAAGGGCAAGGCTGCTGCGAAGCCGGCCAAGGCTGCCAGCAAAGCGGCTGCCAGCAAGGCCAAGCCGAAGACCGGCGGCGACGACGACACGCCGAAGCCGGCGAAAAAGGCCGTGGCGAAGAAGGCGGCCGCCAAACCGAAATCAGACTCCACCAGCAAGGCGCGTGCGCCGGTTGCCAAGGCCGCCAAGACCTCGGCCAAGCCTGCGACCAAGGCGACGCCCAAGAAAAGCGCCGGCAAGGCCCGCGGATGAGAAAATGACCCAAAAGCGCGACATCGGCTTCCCTTCGCGGGAGGCCATCGTCGCCTTCATCCGCGCCAATCCGGGCAAGGTTGGCACCAAGGACATCGCCCGCGCGTTCGGCCTGAAGAACGCCGATCGCGTCGCGCTCAAGCAGTTGCTGCGCGAACTCGTCGCCGACGGCACGGTGAAGAAGAGCGGCCGCAAGAAGGTCGTCGAGACCGCGTCCCTGCCGGCCACGCTGGTCGCCGACATCACCGGGCGCGACAGTGACGGCGAATTGATCGCCAAGCCGGCCGAGTGGGACGAGGCCGAGCAGTCCGAGCCGCCGCGCATCCGCATCCACACGCCGCGTCATGCCGGGCCGGGCTCGGTGGCCGGCGTCGGCGACCGCGCGCTGCTGCGGGTCGAGCCGATCAAGGATGATGGCGGCGTCTCCTATCGCGGCCGCGTCCTCAAGGTGCTGGATCAGGCGCGGCCGCGCGTGCTCGGCATTTTCCGCAGCAATCCAGGCGGCGGCGGCCGCCTGATTCCGGTCGACAAGAAGCAGGCCGGACGCGAGCTCTCCATCGCCCCCGCCGACACCAAGGACGCCAAGGACGGCGATCTCATCAGCGTCGACCTGCTGCGCGGCCGCGGCTACGGCCTGCCCTCGGGCCGGGTGAAGGAGCGCTACGGCTCGGTCGCGACCGAGAAGGCGATCAGCCTGATCGCCATCCATGCCCACGAGATCCCGATGGACTTCTCGGCCGCAGCCGTCGCTGAGGCCGAAGCCGCGCAGCCCGCGACCTTGAAGGGCCGCGAGGACTGGCGCGAGCTGCCGCTGGTCACGATCGATCCGCCCGATGCCAAGGACCACGACGACGCGGTTCATGCCGAGCCGGATCCCGATCCGAACAATGTCGGCGGCTTCATTGTCCATGTCGCCATCGCCGACGTCGCCTACTATGTGCGGCCGGGATCGGCGCTCGACCGCGACGCGCTGATCCGCGGCAACTCGGTCTACTTCCCCGACCGCGTCGTGCCGATGCTGCCGGAGCGCATCTCCAACAATCTGTGCTCGCTGGTGCCGGGCGAAGCGCGCGGCGCGCTCGCCGTGCGCATGGTGCTCGGGGCCGACGGCCGCAAGCGCTCGCACTCGTTCCACCGCGTGCTGATGCGCTCGGCCGCCAAACTGTCCTACGCACAGGCGCAGGCCGCCATCGATGGCAAGCCGGACGACGTCACCGGTCCCCTGCTCGAGCCGATCCTGAAGCCGCTTTATGCCGCCTATGAGGTCGCCAAGCGCGGCCGGGACGCGCGCGATCCGCTCGACCTCGACATTCCCGAGCGCAAGATCCTGCTCAAGAAAGACGGCACGGTCGACCGCGTCGTCGTGCCGGAGCGCCTCGACGCCCACAGACTGATCGAGGAGTTCATGATCTCGGCCAACGTCGCCGCGGCCGAACTGCTGGAGAAGAAGGCGCTGCCGCTGATCTACCGCGTGCATGACGAGCCGACGGTGGAGAAGATCCATGCGCTGCAGGAATTCCTGAAGACGCTCGACGTGCCCTTTGCCAAGAGCGGCGCGCTCAGGCCATCGCTGTTCAACCGCGTGCTGACGCTGGTGGCCGGCCAGGACTACGAGCATCTCGTCAACGAGGTCGTGCTGCGCTCGCAGGCGCAGGCGGAATATTCGACCGACAATTACGGACATTTCGGCCTGAACCTGCGCCGCTACGCGCATTTCACCTCACCGATCCGCCGCTACGCCGACCTCGTCGTGCATCGCGGCCTGCTGCGCGCGCTGGGCCTCGGTGACGGCGCCCTGCCCGACAGCGAGACGCCGGATCATCTCACCGAGGTCGCGGCGCAGATCTCGGTCACCGAGCGGCGCGCGATGAAGGCTGAGCGCGAGACTGCCGACCGCCTGATCGCCCATCACTTGGCGGACCGAGTCGGCGCCACTTTCCAGGGCCGCATTTCCGGCGTCACCCGCGCCGGCCTCTTCATCAAGCTCGACGAGACCGGCGCCGACGGCCTGGTTCCGATCCGGACCCTCGGCACGGAATATTTCGACTATGATGAGACGCGGCATGCGCTGATCGGCCAGCGCAGCGGTGCCATGCACCGGCTGGGTGACGTCGTCGACGTGCGTCTGGTAGAAGCTCAGCCGGTGGCCGGCGCGCTGCGCTTCGAACTCTTGACGCAGGCCGACGTGCTTGTCTCGCGCCACGGCCGCCGCGAGCGGCCGAAGGGCAAGGCCGGGATCAAGGCAAGGGCCAAGAGCAAGGCAACGAAGCGCGCCAAGGCCGAGGCGCGGCCGAAGCACAAAGAAAAAAACCGCAAGGAAAGTCAAACGGCAGGGGCAAAACGCAAGCCCGGCACATCGAAGAAAGGCAGATCGTGGACGCCATGACCTCAACGCCCAGCACATTGCCCCCGCAGACGTGGACGCGCGACACCGGCCTCGCCGAGAAGCGCGACGTCTGGACAGCGATGAAGCGCGGCCTGCGCGGCCGCTGCCCGCGCTGCGGCGAGGGCAAGCTGTTCCGCGCCTTCCTGAAGGTCGCGGACAACTGCGACCGCTGCGGCCAGGATTTCTCCGGGCATCGCGCCGACGATCTTCCAGCCTATCTCGTGATCGTCATCGTCGGCCACATCATCGTGCCGCTGGTGCTCTCGATCGAGACCAACTACGCGCCGCCGGTGGCGCTGCAGCTCGCAATCTATCTGCCGGTGACCTTGGTCGCCGCGCTCGCCTTGATTCAGCCGGTCAAGGGCGCCGTCGTCGGGCTGCAATGGGCGTTCCGCATGCACGGCTTCGACGACAATCCGGTGGAAGGCATTCCGCCGGTCTGAGCGACCAGACAATCAACGAATAAGAAAAAGCGGGGAGGACATGAGCGAGACGGCACAGGCCACGGGCGCAGCGGCGGGCAAGCCGGCCGAGAAGGAAGCCGACCATCATCCCTACACCAAGCCGAAGGATGCTGCGACGTTGATCCTGGTGGATCGCAGCGGCACGGTGCCGAAGGTGCTGGTCGGCAAGCGCCACGACAAGGTCGTGTTCATGCCCGGCAAGTTCGTCTTCCCGGGCGGCCGCGTCGACAAGTCAGATCATCGCATCCCCGTCGCAGCGCCGATGCCGGCCGAGCTCGAAGCCAATCTGTTCAAGGGCAAGCCGCAGACGACGGCCTCGCGCGCGAAGTCGCTCGCCGTCGCCGCGATCCGCGAGGCCTGTGAGGAAACCGGTCTCTGTCTCGGACGCAAGGTCGGCGGCTCCGCGCCGAAACTGGACGGGCCATGGGCGCCGTTCGCTGACGCCGGCCTGCTGCCCGATCCCTCCGGCCTGTTCCTGATCGCCCGCGCCATCACCCCGCCCGGCCGCATCAAGCGCTTCGACACGCGCTTCTTCACCGCCGATGCCTCCGCCATCACCCATCGCGTCGACGGCGTGATCCACGCCGATGCGGAGCTGGTCGAGCTGGTCTGGGTCGAGCTCGGCTCCAAGCCGCTCGCCGATCTGCACCCGATGACCAAGAACGTGCTCCACGAGCTCGACCGCCGCCTCGCCACCGGCCCGCTGCGCCACGACGCCCCGGTGCCGTTCTTCCATTTCTACGGCGGCAAGATGCAGAAGGACGTCCTGGGCGGGTGATCGCACTGCTCACGGCGCCCCGCCGCGGCGATGCTCAGTCGTGAACGATGGCGGTGACCTCGATTTCGACCCGTGCCCTCTCAGGCGTGAGGCCCGCGACCTTCACCAGCGTGCTCGCGGGCCGCACTGCCCCCAAGGCCTCGCTATGCGCGCGGGCCACCGCGTCGGTGTCCGCCATGTCGGTCACGTAGACCACCGTCCGCACCACGTGCCGGAGATCCGCCCCGGCCTGCTGCAAGGCGCCGGCGATGATGGCCATCACGCTCGTTGCCTGGCCGAAGGCATCGCTGTCCAGATCGATACCGCGCGCAGTCGTTCCCGAGACGAAGACCTGGTTGCCGACCCTCACCGCCCGCGCATAGCCGTAGGTCTCCTCGAATGGATAGCCCGAGGAGATGTTGAGCCTCTCTGACAAGCCAGTGCTCCTTGCAAGCCGCGAAGATGCCGAAAGACGTGCTGGGCGGCTAAGCCGATGGGTCGTAGAGTAGGCCACACGTATCGTGGAGCCAATCCATGAAGCAGTCTCTCGGGCGTCTATTCGCGTCGGTCGCGCTGATCGCGCTGGCCTCGCCACCGGCCCATGCCGAGCTCGACGTCGCAGCCTTGACATCGACGATCGCGGCCTCGCTCGAGCGCGACTACCCGGCGCTCGACATGCTCTACAAGGACCTGCACGCCCATCCGGAGCTCGCCTTCCAGGAGGTCAAGACGGCGGCGAAGCTTGCGGAGGAGATGCGCAGCGTCGGCTTCCAGGTCACCGAGAAGGTCGGCAAGACCGGACTCGTCGCGCTCTATCGCAATGGCGAGGGCCCGACCATCATGGTGCGCACCGAGCTCGATGCGCTGCCGATGGAGGAGAAGACCGGCCTGCCCTATGCGAGCCGCGACACGGCCAATTGGAACGGGCGCGTGACCTTCGTCGCGCATAGTTGCGGCCACGACGTGCACATGGTGAGCTGGGTCGGCACGGCCAGGACGCTCATAGGCCTCAAGGACAAGTGGAAGGGCACGCTGATGTTCGTCGGCCAGCCCGCCGAGGAGGAGGTCGCGGGCGCGAAGGCGATGCTGGCCGACGGCCTGTTCACCCGCTTTCCGAAACCCGATGTCGGCTTTGCGCTGCATAGCGGCGGCTTCGCACATGGTGATGTAACGTATCGGGTCGGCGTCGGTTCATCGAGCATGGATGGCCTGTCGATCCGCTTCTATGGCCGCGGCGTCCATGACTCGGCGCCGCATACCACCATCAAGCCAATCATGATGGCGGCACGCTTCCTTGTCGATCTGCAGAGCGTGATCCGCCGCGAGAAGGACCCAACCGAGCCCGGCGTCCTCGTCGGAGTGATCCAAGGCGGCACCGCCAGCGAGATCATCCCGGACGACGCGGTCATGCCCGTGACCATCAGGAGCTTCAGGCCGGAGGCCCGCGCCAAGATGCTGGGAGAGATCGAGCGAACCGCCATGGCTGTGGCGGCCATGGCCGGCGCTCCGCGGCCCGGTATCGAGTTGGAGCAACGGACGGATGCCGTGATCAACGACGACGCGCTCGTCGCGGCGGCCGAGCCGGTGCTGAAGGCGGCGTTCGGCGACAGGTTGACGAGATCGCCGCCGAGCACCGCAAGTGACGACTATGCGGAGTACGTCAAGGCCGGCGTGCCATCGATGGTCTTCAACATCGGCGTCTATGATCCAGAGCGCGTCGCGGCTGCACGTCATGGTGGTCCGCGGCTGCCGCCGAACCGCTCGCAGCTGTTCGCGCCGGTGCCCAAGCCGACCATCGAGACCGGCGTCACCGCGATGACGCTCGCCGTGCTGTCGGCGTTCGATGCACGCGCACGGAGGCATTAGTTGTCCGGCCACGAATGACTCGCCATGAGACGGGCAGCCCTACGACACCATTTGCTGCGTAACCTGTATTGCCTCACGACAGAATGAGCGTGCTGCGCACGACCGCAAAAACGAAATCGTGTTCTGCCGTGGGTTGCTGACGCGGATCGGGCGAGTTCCTATCTGCTCAAGAGATCAACCATCCACGGACACCCCATGGCTCCCCGTCAACTCAAGCTCGGCGCCTTCATGCGCCCGGTCTCCATCCACACCGGCGCGTGGCGCTATCCCGGCGCCTGGCCGGACGCCAATTTCAACTTCGCGCATCTCAAGCAGCTCATCCGGAAATTGGAGGCCGGCAAGTTCGACGCCTTCTTCATGGCCGACCATCTCGCGGTCCTGAACATGCCGATCAATGCGCTCAAGCGCAGCCACACCGTGACTTCGTTCGAGCCCTTCACGCTGCTCTCGGCGCTGTCGGCGGTGACCGAGAACATCGGGCTGATCGCGACCGGATCGACCACCTTCGACGAGCCCTATCACCTCGCCCGCCGCTTCGCCTCGCTGGACCACATCTCGGGCGGACGTGCCGGCTGGAACATCGTCACCACGTCGAACCCGGATGCCGCGCTTAATTTCGGCCTCGACGATCACATGGAGCACGCCGAGCGCTACAAGCGCGCCCGCGAGTTCTACGACGTCGTCACCGGCCTGTGGGATTCGTTTGCCGACGATGCCTTCGTGCGCGACGTCGAGAGCGGGCTGTTCTTCGATCCCGACAAGATGCACGTGCTCGACCACAAGGGCAAATATCTGAAAGTCCGCGGCCCGCTCAACATCGCCCGCCCCGTGCAGGGCTGGCCGGTGATCGTACAGGCCGGCGCCTCGGAGGACGGCAAGCAGCTCGCGGCGGAGACGGCGGAGGCCGTGTTCACAGGCGGCGGCAGCCTCGCCGATGGGCAGAAGCTCTATGCCGACATCAAGGGCCGCATGGACAAGATCGGCCGTGATCCTGAGCATCTGAAGATCCTGCCCGGCGCCTTCGTGGTGGTCGGCGACAGCGTCGACGAGGCGAAGGAGAAGCGCGCGCTGCTCGACAGCATGGTGCATTACGACAGCGCCATCGCCTCGCTCTCGGTCATCCTCGGCACCGACGCTTCCGGCTTCGATCCCGACGGTCCGCTGCCTGATATCCCCGAGACCAACGCCTCCAAGAGCGGCCGCCAGCGCCTGGTCGATGTCGCCGCGCGCGACCAGCTCACGGTGCGGCAACTGGCGCAGCGGGTCGGCGGCTACGGCGGTCTGTCCTTCGTCGGCACCGCCAAGACGATCGCCGACCAGATGCAGGAGTGGCTGGAAAGCCGTGGGTCGGACGGTTTCAACATCATGTTCCCGTTCCTCCCCGCGGGGCTCGACGACGTCGTCGACAAGGTGATTCCCGAGCTGCAGCGCCGCGGGATCTTCCGGACGGAGTATGAGGGGCCGACCCTGCGGGACAATCTCGGCCTGCCCCGACCGAAAAACCGCTTCTTCGCGGCCCAGGGACCCCAGAATCTGGCCCTCAAACCTTGACTTTGGGGGCTGGCTGGGTAGGTTGCCGGCCAACGGCGCCCCCTCTTTGGCCGGTGCCCACCCCCGATCCCGATTCCAGAGGTTCAAGACATGGCCAAAGCGGTCACCATCAAGGTCAAGCTCGTGTCGACCGCCGACACCGGCTTCTATTACGTTGCCAAGAAGAACTCGCGCACCATGACCGACAAGATGGTCAAGAAGAAGTATGACCCGGTCGCGCGCAAGCACGTCGAATTCCGCGAAGCCAAGATCAAGTAAGATCGCGGTCTGCTGCGACTTCAACGGGGCCGTTTCGGCCCCGTTTTTTATTGCGCGCGATGCTCCCACTGCTGCGGCACGGGCCGTCCGCTTCTGATCGGTCCATTGGCTGCGGCTGAATCTGGTTCCCGACTTAAGGAGCCATCAACCAAACCCGTGCGATTTGGGGTAGCGGCGCCCCCCCCCGCAGCGTCTCCCTCCTTATCTTACCGGCAGACCAGTGATGACCGATCTTCAGACTTTGCAGTCCCGTCTCGATTTCATCGGCATCGACAATGCGACCCGAGAGGCGCTGCGGGAGCTGCGGCCGCTGATCGGCAAGGTGCTGCCCGGCCTGCTGGAGCAGTTCTACGCCCATGTCGGCAAGGTCCCGCATCTCGCCAAGATGTTCTCCAGCCAGGCCGCGATGCGGCACGCCTCGAAGGCCCAGCTCGACCATTGGATGTCGCTGGCGACCGCGAAGTTCGACGATGCCTATGTGAAGTCCGTGACGAGGATCGGCCAGGCGCACAACCGGATGGGGCTGGAGCCGCGCTGGTACATCGCCGGCTATTCGCTGATCGTGACCGGGCTGCAGAAGGCGATCGAGACGGAGATCGCGGACGGCTGGTTCGGCGGCCAGGCGGCCCGCGAGAAGAAGGCCGCGCTGCAGGCTGCGATCACCAAGGCGGCAATGATCGACATGGATCTCGCCATCTCGGTCTATCTCGATGCGGCCAAGACCGAGCAGCACGTCGCCATGCAACGCATGGCCGACGAGTTCGAAGCCACCGTCGGCCAGATCATCAACAAGGTCCATGCGGACGCGCGCACGCTCGAGGTCTCGGCCAACACGCTGACCAAGACCGCCGAGCAGACCCAGCACCTGTCGGCCAGCGCGGCCTCGGCCTCGGGCCAGGTCTCGACCAACGTGCAGTCGGTCGCCTCGGCCGCCGAGGAGATGACCTCCTCGGTCCATGAGATCGGGCGGCAGGTCAGGGAATCGACCACCATTGCCAAGGAGGCCGTTCGCCAGATCGAGCAGACCGATGTCGGCATCAGCGAGCTGTCGCGCACCGCCGAGCGCATCGGCGACGTGCTCAAGCTGATCACCTCGATCGCCGCCCAGACCAACCTGCTGGCGCTGAACGCGACCATCGAGGCGGCGCGCGCCGGCGACGCCGGCCGCGGTTTCGCGGTGGTGGCCTCCGAGGTCAAGGCGCTGGCGTCGCAGACCGCCAAGGCCACCGAGGAGATCGGCCAGCAGATCGAAGGCATTCAGAGCGCGACGCAGTCCTCGGTCGCCTCGATCAAGCAGATCGGCGGCACCATCCAGCAGATCTCGGAGATCGCCGCCGGCATCGCCGCCGCCGTCGAGCAGCAAGGCGCCGCGACGGGGCAGATCTCGCGCAACGTGCAGGAGGTCGCCGGCGGCACCGCGCGCGTCGTCGGCAACATCGGCGACGTCAGCAAGGGCGCCAGCGCCACCGGCACCGCCTCCGCGCAGGTGCTGTCATCCGCGCACTCGCTGTCGCGCGAGAGCGATCACCTCAAGGATGAGCTGGAGAAATTCTTGCGCAGGGTCCGTGCGGCCTGACTACAAAGAAGGGCGGATCGGCGTTGGCCGTCCGCCCTGCGACGTCGCGACGCTGCGCGCCGGCTTACATCCCGTGGCTCAGGAACACCGCCGAGCAGCGCTTGCTCAGCTTGGCCCGGTTCTGCGTCAGACAGTTCTGGACGCCGAAGTCATCGCCGAGCTGAGCGCGGCAGAAGCGCTTGGCGTCGGGCGCGCAAGCCTTCTGCTCCTGCGGCGTCCCCATATGGCCCTGAGCCATGGCAAATGGCGGCAGAACGGACAGCGACACGGCAACCGCAAATATCAGCTTCTTCATTGGGCGCTCCTCCTTGGGCTGAAACAAACGTTTCCCGCCCAAGGGGGTTCCGACGGAACTGTGCGTCCGAAGGCCGGATGGCGAGCGTCGCAGCCAGTGCTGCCTGCACGTCCCACTCTGAACGGCCAGCGCCTTGCCGCAATTCTCAGCCGGCGCAGGACGTGGCCCGCGCCAGCGCAGCACGCGCGAGCAGACGCGTCGAATCCAACGTCGGCAGAGGCGAGTTGGCATCGTCGATGATCAGCGGAATCTCGGTGCAGCCGAGCGCGACGGCATCGCAACCTTCCTCCTTCAGTCGCGCGATGATCGCCTGAAACGCGGCGACGGAGGGCGGCTGAAACCGCCCGTAGACCAGCTCATCCATGATGATGCGGTTGGCTTCGACGCGATCGGCTTCTTCCGGACGCGCGAACGCCAGCCCGCGTGCGGTCAAGCTATCCGGATAGACATTGCTGTCGACCAGCCATTTGGTGCCGGTGATGCCGATACGCCTGTAGCCTCTCCTGACCGCTTCCGTCGCGACCACGTCGGCGATGTGCAACCACGGCAGCGGAGAGCGCGGCAGCACCAGCGGCAGGGCCTGGTGGATGGTGTTGTCCGGGCAGATCAGGAAATCCGCGCCGGCCGCGGCGAGCTTGCGCGCCGAGGTCAGCATCAGCTCGGCGACGCCATCGAGATTGCCGCGATCGAGGCAGGCCACGTAGTCGGCGAGCGACGGCGTGTGCATCGACACCTCGGGATGGGCATGCGGCCCGAGCAGGTCGGCGCCCTCCTTGCAGATCGTGCGATAGCAGAGCGCCGCGCCCTCGGCGGAGCAGCCGACGATGCCGATATGTTTTGCCATTCGTCGTTCCATTTCCATCAACGTTGACGACGATGATAGCGCGAAAAGCGGCCGAGGGTGAACATCAACCCACCACGCACCATCCTCTGCCATTGCGCGCACAGCGAAGCAATCCAGAGTCCTTGCTGAGCCCTGGCTTGCTTCGCTGTGCTCGCAATGACGCGGTTGCAACAGATCGCGCGCACGACATCGCCAGGGCCGATCACACGCTGATCCGCCCTGCCGAGACATTTGTTCGCACTGGCCTGTTCGCAGCTACATCACACCGCGGGACATCATGGCGTTCGCTATGTCGAATCTCAGGCGCTCGAGCGCGCGGTGGGCTGCGATATGGTCGAGATCGCCTTGCGTCAGGCCGATATCCACCAGTTGCGCCTCGCTCAGGTCGCATAGATCGACTCTCATCCGCCTGAGCCGACGGCCTTCCTGAAACACCAGCCAATAGCGCGCGAGCAGGCCGAACAGCCCCGGAGCCGAGATGCCCGGCGGCCCGGCCGCATTCTTTTCCGACAACGCGTCACGCAGCACCGTGACGGATGCGCTGGGTCGCGGCGCGGCTGGCGCCTGGTGCGCCGCGTTCTTCACCAATGAGAGGGGGCGATCGCGCGTGGCGGAATTGCGGGCGATCTCGTCTGTGAGATGGGTCTGAGGTGGCATCGGTCGCTCCTGCTGCGTGATGCCGGCAGGGAGCGTGGCCAAACAAAAGGCCCCGTCCGATGCCGGCGGGGCCTGGTGGAATGATCGTGTCGTCGAAATCCTAGCGCACGACTCCTCCCACGGCCCAGCTGCGGCGGGCCGCATGTTTGCGGTTGGAGTTGCGCACGACGTTGATCATGGTTTGTCGGTACCACGATGATTGCGCCAGATCAAGGCATGTAGTTCCTGCGCTCGCACATGAGCACCTATGCGAGGCTTGTGTTCTGCCGAACTCCGCGCACGCGGCGTCTCCGGCAGGATAGTGTCCATAGATAAGCGCGATCTCACCTCCGTCGTTGCGAGCGCAGCGAAGCAATCCAGAGTCGTGTGCGGGACCCTGGATTGCTTCGCTGACGCTCGCAATGACGTCGCGGCGACCATCTCGCGCTGTTGGTCGGTTATCCCTGCGTCGCCACTTTCAACGACCAACTACATTCCCCGACGCGAGACGCCGCCCGGATATGGATCATCCCTCAATCTGTCGAGCGTCCGCAGCGCGGCGATGTGCTCGATCTCGGCGCGCGTGATGCCGATATCTGTGAGCTCGCGTTCGCTCAGGTCATGCAGGCAGTCCCGCACGCTCTCGCGGCGTTGCCATTCTTGGATCGCGCGCCAGCACCAGCCGATCAAGCGGATGATCGGCCAGGTCGGCGTGGCCGGCGGACCGGCCGCGTCCTTTTCTGGCGACACGTCTCGCAACGCTGCGATCGACGCTTCGGACTGCATCGATGGCTGCACGCTGTCGATCGCGTCGGTGATTGACGCGATCGAGAGATCGACGTTGAGCGCCGACACGTGCGCAGCGTCGATCGTCGCGCTGGTCTGATGGGGTGGCATCCTCTGCTCCTGCTGTTATGCCGGCAGGGAGCGTGGCCAAACAAAAGGCCCCGTCCGATGCCGGCGGGGCCTGGTGAAACGATCGCAACGTCCAATTCCTAGCGCGCGACTCCTTCCACGGCCCAGCCGAAGCGGGTCATGTGATAGAAGTTGACGATGCGGACCGATTTGCTCATGTCACGTAAGGTATCATGGCACGCACGCAACATCAAGGGATATTTGGGCGCCCCACATCCTGGCGGCGAGTTGTTGTAGATCGACCGCGCGAGCACGGCGGGCGGATTGGCGTCAGCTCAATCTGCCGATTTGCGGCGAACGTGAAGCGGCGCGCTGATCCGCCCTACGGAGTGCGGACTACCAGCTGAAATGTCCACATCGGGCACACTCCACAAACATCAGACGCTCTCTCGTCCGAGATACATCGGAATGAGTCGACAACCATCCGGCCTTGCGCGCTGACCAGCGCGACGTACCGCGCCCCGCCATGAACCGATCCAAGATGTCAGCCAGCGAGCCCGAAACGCCTCCCATGACCATGAAAATCAAAAGGTTGGTCTGCACACCGAGCGCTTCGAGGACCAAGACTCCACACAACATCAGCACGCCGGTCAAAACACCCATGCGAAGCGGCTTCATGCCTTTTCCCTAACCAGAGAGCAACGCCGCAACTAAGCTAACATGAGACGCCTGAAGTTCGTAGGGCCGATCAGCATCGGCCTGATCATCAGGGGTCCATCCTGAAGCATTGAGATGAGGAAGCGATCTTCCCATCGAGCGCCCCCGAGACGGTCCTGCGCCGAAGACTAACTTTTCGAACGCTTTCAACGAGATCGCTCTCGCCGGCTATCCAGATCGCAATTTTTTACTTTCGCTTTTCCAGAATTCATGCTATCCCCCTGCACATCCCACCTCGCCAAGAGGGGCGCATCGCGATCGTCACGAGCGTGAGGTGGGCTGCGGTGGGCGTGTCGGGTTGCAGCGTGGCTTGTCCGCGCCGACGAACATCCTGATGCGCACGGTGAAGCCGTGTGGTCCTGGCCTCCCGATGCTGAGGCCAAGCGGGCGCTGCGACGAAGCGCGCTCGCGACGGGGGCAAGAACGCCGGTCCCCGGGGAGAGCGCGGAGTAAGCCGTAAAGCCATCGCGCAGGGAGGGCCGGATGTCCGGCTCGTACCTGTGGTTCTGCCGCGTGCTTTCTTTCTGCACGCGGACCATGGGTGCGACCTGCACCCGGCCTTCCCTGCGCCCTCTGTTCTCGAAGAGGGTTTTCAATGGCACAGCTCGGGCGCGGAGGCGCGGCGAGGATGGGATCTCATGTGTGCTGAAGCAGGCTGCCCAGAGCTCACCGTCATTCCGGGGCGCCCGGAGGGCGAGCCCGGAATCCATAACCACGATCGGGAGTATGGATTCCGGGCTCGCGCTATGCGCGCCCCGGAATGACGTGGGGAGACGGTTGCGGCTACTCACGACCATCGTAGGCGCAGCAACGATCCGACGGCTCCACCGCCCTGCCCTCTAGCGGCCGCGGCCGGCGGCTTGCGGCAGGAACGGCGCCGGCTGATGCACGGGGGCGATCGCCACCGCGCGGTTGCGGCCCTCGTTCTTGGCGCGGTAGAGCGCATTGTCGGCGCGCTTCATGACGTCGGCGATCGGCTCGCCCTTCTGCTCCAGGGTCGACAGCCCGATCGAGGTCGTGACCTCGATGCGCTTCTCGCCCTTGTGCACCGAGAACGGCTCGTTGGCGACCGAGCGCCGCAAGCGCTCGGCGACCATGCCGGCGACGTGCAGGTCGGTTTCGGGCATCACGATGACGAACTCCTCGCCGCCATAGCGGCAGGCGAGATCGATGCCGCGGATCGACTTGCGCACGCGCATGGCGAACTCGCGCAGCACGTCATCGCCGGCATCATGGCCGTAATTGTCGTTGATCGACTTGAAGTAGTCGATGTCGAGCATCATCAGCGCCAGCGGCTTGCCACGGCTCGCGGCCTGGTCGGCGAGCGTCGAAAGATGCGTCTCCATGTAGCGGCGATTGTGCAGGCCCGTCAGCGCGTCGGTGATCGCCATCTCGATCGAGTTCTGGACGTTGTCGCGCAGATGGTCGGTGTAGCGGCGCTTGCGTATCTGGGTGCGGGCGCGCGCCAGCAGCTCGTTCTTGTCGACGGGACGCAGCAGATAGTCGTTGACGCCGATCTCCAGGCCGCGCAGCAGCCGCGAATTGTTCTCGGCTTCCGCAATCGCGAGGATCGGCACCTGCCGGGTGCGTTCCAGCGAGCGCAGCTGGCTGCACAGCCGCAGGCCGTCGTAATCGTTCAGGTCGAGCGAAACGATGACGAGGTCGTAATTGCCTTCGGCGGCGTTGAACACGGCCTCGGCGGGATTGGTCTCGACGTCGATGGCATGCTCGGTCGCCAGCATCGGCCCGAGCCGCTCGTAGGACGACGGCCGGTCGTCGACCAGCAGCACCCGCCCGCCCTTGCCGGCGTCGGCAACCGCGTTGCGCTCGGGCGCCTGCACGCCGATCTCGAGCGAGGTCAGCGCGCGCATGCGCAGCTCGTCCGTCATCATCTTCAGCCGCGTCAGCGAGCGCACGCGCGCGATCAGCACGACGTCGGAGACGGGCTTGGTCAGGAAGTCGTCGGCACCGGCCTCCAGGCCGCGCACGCGGTCGGACGGGCTGTCGAGCGCCGTCACCATGACAACCGGAATGAAATGCGTGGCCGGATTCGACTTCAGCCGGCGGCAGACCTCGAAGCCGTCCATGTCCGGCATCATGACGTCGAGCAGGATGATGTCGCATTCGGCGCGCTGGCAGATCTGCAGCGCCTCGGCGCCGTTCGCGGCGGTCAGCACGTCGAAATATTCGGCCGACAGCCGCGCCTCCAGCAGCTTGACGTTGGCCGGGACGTCGTCGACGACGAGGATACGCGCGGACACTGCAGAAACTCCTTAGCCGATAAAGCGGCGTACCGTTTCAATGAATTTTCCGACCGAGATCGGCTTGGAAAGATAGGCTTCGCAGCCACCCTCGCGGATGCGCTCCTCGTCGCCCTTCATGGCAAAGGCCGTCACTGCCACCACCGGGATGGCACGCAAATCCGGATCGTCCTTGATCCATTTCGTCACTTCCAGGCCCGAGACCTGCGGCAGCTGGATGTCCATCAGGATCAGATCGGGGCGGGTCCGGCGCACGATGTCGAGCGCCTCCACGCCGCTGGACGTACCGGACGTCTGGTACCCGTGGGCTTCCAACAGATCGCGGAAGAGCTTCATGTTGAGCTCATTGTCTTCCACGATCAGGACGGTCTTGCCCATCCGCCCCTCCGAATCACTGACACCGGCATGTCCTCTGGCGGACGCCTGTCCACCGCTACTCATCTAATTCAAACTAGCCCCAGATTCGTTCTAAGCCGTTAAGTCGGTATTCGATCTTTCCCCGAGATGGTTTCCACTTGCTTGAACCCATTCCGAAGACTCGGGCATGATGGCGCAAAGTAGAGCCGACAAGTTAACGGAAAGGCAAATCCGCCGTTGAAAAAGCCCGTTCGAAATCCGCGCGAAGTCGCTGAAATCGTTGCAGTTCAGGCCCTCGGCTTCCTGGCCGGCGAACCGGAGCGGCTGGGCCGCTTCCTGGCCGAGACCGGGATTGGGCCGGAGACGCTGCGATCCTCGGCCGCCGACCCCAATTTCCTGGTCAGCGTGCTCGATTTCGTGCTGCGCGACGACGAGACGGTAAAGGCTTTTGCCGCCCACTCCAAGTTACATCCGACCAATATCATGGCTGCACGGCAGGTATTGGGCGACCGGCAGTGGGAGCGCGACGTGCCGTGACCGAAGTAGCGCCAGCGAGCGGGTCGCGCGCGGTCGCCGGGCCGGCCTGCTTCTGCCGCGACTGCCTGACGGACCTCGATGATGGCGCGCGCCGCTGTACGGTCTGCGGCTCGCCGCGCCTCGTCCGCCATCGCGCCCTGCCCGCGCTGACGCTGGCCCATATCGACTGTGACGCGTTCTATGCAACCGTCGAGAAGCGCGACAATCCCGAGGTCGCCGACCGGCCCGTCATCATCGGCGGCGGCAAGCGCGGCGTGGTGTCGGCCGCCTGCTACATCGCCCGCACCTATGGCGTGCGCTCGGCGATGCCGATGTTCAAGGCGCTGGAGCTGTGTCCCGCGGCGGTCGTGATTCCCCCGGACATGGCGAAATATGTCCGCGTCGGCCGCGAGGTCCGGCAGGCCATGCAGGCGCTGACGCCGCTGGTCGAGCCGCTGTCGATCGACGAGGCGTTCCTGGATCTGTCCGGGACCGAGCGCGTCCACGGCATGATCCCGGCAAAGGTGCTGGCGCGCTTCGCCCGCGAGATCGAGCAGCGCATCGGGATCACGGTCTCGGTCGGGCTGTCCTGCAACAAGTTCCTCGCCAAGATCGCCTCCGATCTCGACAAGCCCCGCGGCTTCGCCGCGCTCGACCAGGACGAGGCACGGCAGATGCTGGCCGACAAGCCGGTCGGCTTCATCTTCGGCGTTGGCCCCGCCACGCAGCAGCGGCTGGCGAACCAGGGCTTCCGCACCATCGCCGACCTGCAGCGTGCCGACGAGATCGAGCTGATGAAGCAGTTCGGCGGTGACGGCCGCAGGCTGTGGCGGCTGGCGCGCGGCATCGACGACCGCAAGGTCGTCGCTGATCGCGGCGCCAAGACGATCTCCAGCGAGACCACCTTCGACACCGACATCCGCGACTACGCGACCCTGGAAAAGACCCTGTGGCGGCTGTCGGAGAAGGTGTCGGCACGGCTGAAGGCGAGCCAGCTCGCCGGGTCGACCATAACGCTGAAGCTGAAGACCGCGGACTTCCGCCAACGAACGCGCTCGCAATCGATCGCGGCGCCGACGCAGCTCGCCGGCAAGATCTTCGCAATCTGCAAGGAGATGCTGGCGCGCGAGACCGACGGCACGGCGTTCCGGCTGATGGGCGCAGGTGTCAGCGCGCTGCGCCCGGGCTCGGAGGCCTCCGACACCGACATGCTCGACCGCCGCTCGGCCTCGGCCGAGCGCGCGATCGATGCGCTACGCAAGAAGTTCGGCCAGGCCGCGGTCATCCGCGGCATCGCCTATGACGGCCCGGAGCAGACGGAATGATGCCCCGGTCAATTGCTGCAGGGCTTGCCGTCCTTCACGTCCTTGACGTCGAACTTGCCAAGCGCGCCGGCGATGACGAAATCATTGTAGTCGAGCACGAGCGCGCGCGAGACGCCGTTCTCGTAGAGCTCGAACGACATCGCGTAAACCGGCGTCTGCTCGCCCTCGGCCCGCTTGGCGTCGCGGTCATAATAGCTGACCGTCACCGGCCAGCGCGTCATCTTCTTCATCTCGTCATTGTCGGTCGAGGCGTCGGGCTTGGCGGCCGCCTTGTCGGCCGGCACCGGCGCACCGATCACGGTCAGCGTGTTGTAGACCTTCTCGCCATTGTCCGAGCCGTCATAGACCGTCAGCTCGAGCAGCGACTTGCCCTCGCGCGCGGCGGCGATGATGCGATGAATCTGCTCGGTCGGAAACACGGTCGAGCCGTCGAGCGTGAAGGTCTTCGCCTCGGGCTGCTTGAGCTTGACGGTGATGTGATCGCCGGTGCGCTCGGCGATACCGTCGACCGGGCTGGAGGCCTGCTCGTTCATGCGCGAGTCGATCTTGAAGCGGTAGCTCTTGCCGGCGCCGTCCTCCCACGCGGTGGAGCGCAGGTCGCTCAGGGTCACCTTGCCCTCACCGAGATCGAGCTCCGAGACCTGGCGGAATTCCGAAGTGTAGCCGTTGCAGGCGTTGCCAGAGAAATTGTAGAGGATGCGACCGCGCGCGCTGTTGACGGGGCTCGAGCCGCGCGACTTGACCAGGCTCAGGTCATAGAGCGCCTGATGCGGCAGGAACGGCACAGCCGCCCCGGCCTGCGCCGGACCGAACGTGATCGCCGCGACGGCGAGCGCTCCCATCGACAGTCGGAACGAATGAGCCATGAGTTTTCCTCGGAGGACGTATCGCTGAACCGTCACATTAGAGATCGCTGCATTGCGTCGCAACTGCGGCTGTCTCACGGAAACGTGCGCTTAAAGCGCCGGAATCGCGTCGGTGCTGGCTGCTTGCATGTCACTGGCAACTGCGCCAAACAGGGCCTCGGTCCGGCACGGGACCGGCTTTCAGGCGACAGAACGGGGATTCGAGATGGCGGGTACGGTTGAACAGAATCTGGCGGCACAGGGCATCACACTGCCGGCACCAAAGGCGCCGGTGGCCAATTACGTCCCGTTCGTGCGCACCGGCAACCTGCTGTTCGTGTCGGGCCAGGTCTGCCTCGGCGCCGACGGCAAGATGATCGCCTCCGGCAAGCTCGGCGGCGGCGTGTCGATCGAGGACGGCTATGCGGCCGCGAAAGGCTGCGGCGTCAACCTGCTGGCGCAGGTGAAGGCGGCGGTCGGCGATCTCGACAAGGTCGTGCGCGTGGTCCGGCTCGGCGGCTTCGTCAATTCGGCGCCCGACTTCCTCGACGGGCCCAAGGTGCTCAACGGCGCCTCCGACCTGATGGTCGCA
The DNA here is from genome assembly GCF_032381375.1 of Bradyrhizobium sp. SZCCHNR1017. Taxonomy (NCBI): domain Bacteria; kingdom Pseudomonadati; phylum Pseudomonadota; class Alphaproteobacteria; order Hyphomicrobiales; family Nitrobacteraceae; genus Bradyrhizobium; species Bradyrhizobium sp. SZCCHNR1017. The sequence goes on from NZ_JAUHIR010000001.1 coordinate 1,127,556, forward strand.
GCGTTCGGCGACAAGGGCCGGCACGCCCGCACCACCGTCGGCGTGTCGGCGCTGCCGTCGGACGCGGCGGTGGAAGTCGAAGGCGTGTTCGAGGTTGAGTGAGAGAGAGCGCATGATCCGGAATAGTGCGCGGCGGTTTTCCGACGAGATCATGCGCCAGCAAAACGGACGGGGCGAATGCGCGCACCTGACTGGCTGACGGCCCGCCCCGTCGCCCATCGCGGCCTGCACGATGCTGATCGCGGCATCATCGAGAACATGCCGGCCGCCGCACGCGGCGCCGTGGCCGGCAACTTCGCCATCGAATGCGACATCCAGCTGTCGGCCGATGGCGAGGCCATGGTGCATCACGACTATGATCTCGGCCGCCTCACCGAGGGCACCGGCCCGCTGATCGAGAAGACCGCGGCAGAGCTGAAAGCGATCAAGTTCAAGCAGACCGACGAGCAGATGATGACGCTCGGCGACCTCTGCAACCTGATCGCCGGGCGCGTGCCGCTGGTCATCGAGGTCAAGAGCACGTTCCAGGGCGATCGCCGGCTGGTCCGGCGCATGGCCGAGGTGCTGGCGTCCTACTCCGGCCCGGTGGTCGGGATGTCGTTCGATCCGGACCAGGTCCGCGCCTTGCGCGAGACCATGCCGACGCTGACGCGCGGCATCGTCGCGCAGCGCAGGTACGAGGACGGCTACTGGGCCAAGCTGACCCAGGCGCAGCGCGACAGCATGCTGCATCTCAAGCATGGCTTCAGCAGCCAGCCGCATTTCGTCGCCTATTGGATCGAGCAGCTGCCTGCGCCTGCCCCCTGGATCGCGCGCAACGTGTTCGGCTGCCCGCTGCTGACTTGGACCGTCCGCACCCCTGAGCAGCGTGCCGCCGCAGCCCGCTATGCGGATCAGATGATCTTCGAGGGGTTTACGCCGGGGACGTGACGCCGGCCTTGAACTCGCTGCTGCGATGCACGATCTTCAGGGCGTGGCATCTGGGGCGTCCCGGCCGGGGCGTGCCGTGCCGGCCCGTTTGACAAGGATTCGATGGCATCGCCTGAGATCACGCTCGAAGCCGTTCCCGGGATCAACGAGGTCCCGGCCGCAGCATGGGACGCCTGTGCCAATCCCGAGGGCCGCGTCAGTCCCGGCTCATCTTCCGCCTGCGGCCGCGCCTACAATCCGTTCATCTCACACGCGTTTTTCTCGGCGCTCGAAGCCTCCGGCTCGGCCACCCTGCGCACCGGCTGGGCGCCGCGCCATCTGGTGGCGAAGATGGGTGACGAGGTCCTCGGCGTCGTGCCGTGCTACCTCAAGTCCCACTCGCAGGGCGAATATGTCTTCGACCGCGGCTGGGCCGATGCCTATGAGCGGGCCGGCGGGCGCTACTATCCGAAGCTGCAGGTCTCGGTGCCGTTCACGCCGGCCACAGGGCCGCGGCTGCTGATCCGCGCCGACCAGGACCGGGACATGATCGGCAATGCCCTCGCCCAGGGACTGAAGGCGCTGTGCGGGATCAGCGAGGCGTCCTCGGTCCACGTCACCTTCGCCCGGCAGGCCGAATGGGAGCTGCTCGCCGCGCAGGGCTTCCTGCAACGCACCGACCAGCAGTTCCACTGGCACAATCAGGGTTTTTCCAACTTCGACGATTTACTGGCGACGATGAATTCGCGCCACCGCAAGGCGATCAAGCGCGAGCGGCGCGACGCATTGGCCGCCGGCATCACCATCCATTGGCTGACCGGCAAGGACATCACCGAGGACGCCTGGGACGCATTCTTCGAATTCTACATGGAGACCGGCTCACGCAAGTGGGGCCGGCCGTATCTCAACCGCAAGTTCTTCTCGCTGATCGGCGAGAGCATGGCCGACGACGTGCTGCTGGTCATGGCCAAGCGCGAGAGCCGCTGGATCGCCGGCGCGATCAACTTCATCGGCTCGGACACGCTGTTCGGGCGCAACTGGGGCGCCATCGAGCACCACCCGTTCCTGCATTTCGAGGTCTGCTACTACCAGGCGATCGACTTTGCGATCCAGCACAAGCTCCAAGTCGTCGAAGCTGGCGCTCAGGGCGAGCACAAGATCGCGCGCGGCTACCTGCCGCAGACCACCTACTCCGCGCACTACATCGCCGACCGCGGCCTGCGCCGGGCCATTGACGACTATCTCAAGCGCGAGCGCGCCTATGTCGAGGAAGCCGGCCGCGAGCTCGCCGAATCCGCCCCGTTCCGGAAAGGCATGGACGAGCCGTCTTGACCGGCGACACGCGCCGGTGAGAGTAAGGCGCACCAAGAGGAACCGCTTAAGGGACTGCCCATGACCGCCTACGATCCCAACAATCCGTTCGCGAAGATCCTGCGCGGCGAATTCCCCTGCACCAAGGTCTATGAGAACGACCACGTGCTGGCGTTCCTCGACATCATGCCGCGCGTGCCCGGCCACACCCTGGTGATCCCGAAGGCCGCCGCACGCAACATCCTCGACATCACCGAGGAGGACTATCTCCACGTCGGCCGTGCCGTGCGCACCATCGCCCGCGCCGCCAAGACCGCGTTCGCCGCCGACGGCATCACGGTGCAGCAGTTCAACGAGCATGCCGGCGGCCAGATGGTGTTCCACCTGCACGTCCACATCATGCCTCGCCACAACGGCGATTCCCTGCTGCCACCGGCGAGCCGCAAGGAAGATCCGAAGGTGCTGGAGGAGAACGCCGCCAAGCTGATTGCGGCGCTGAAGGGCTGATCAGGCCTCGTCGAGCCCGATGTCGAGCGCGGCCGACGAATGCGTGATCCAGCCGACCGAGATCAGGTCGACGCCGGCCGCGGCGATCGCGGGCGCGGTCTCCACGGTGATCCGGCCCGAGGCTTCGGAGATGGCCTTGCCGCTGATCATGCCGACCGCGGTTTCGAGCTCCGCCGGCGTCATGTTGTCGAGCAGCACCGCATCGACGCCCAGCGTCAGCGCCTGCTCGAGCTGAGCCAGAGTGTCGACCTCGACCTCGATCTTGACGAGATGGCCGGCATGGGCCTTTGCGCGCGTGATGGCAGCCTTGATGCCGCCGGCGATGGCGATGTGGTTGTCCTTGATCAGGACGGCGTCATCGAGCCCGAACCGGTGATTGCCGCCGCCTCCAGCGCGCACCGCATATTTCTCCAGCGCGCGCAGGCCCGGCGTGGTCTTGCGGGTGCAGACGATCTGCGCCTTCGTCCCCTTCACCGCCGATACCAGGGACGCCGTCGCGCTGGCGACCCCGCTCAAGCGGCAGAGGAAGTTGAGCGCCACGCGCTCGCCGGTCAGGAGCGCCCGTGCCGGGCCGCTGATGGTCGCGATCGCGTCTCCCGGCGTCACGACGCTGCCGTCCGGTCGCACGATCTCCATGCGCACGTCCGGCGAGACGGTCTGGAAGGCGCAGCGCGCCACATCGAGGCCTGCGATCACCCCGTGCTGGCGCGCCCGCAGCTTCAGCGAGGCGCGCTGCTCGGCGGGGACGATGGCATCGGTGGTGATGTCGCCGGCGCGGCCGAGATCCTCGAGCAGCGCCATGCGCACCAGCGGCTCGTAGAGCAAGGGCGAGAGAGGATTGAGAGTCATGGCACTGCGCTCCTGAACGGCGTCTGCTCGGCCTCGACAATGTCGCGGGCAACCGCGATCGCCTCGGGCAGAGTGAGGCTGGATGGCTGCGCGACGGGCAGCGTGCCCGGACGATCGCTGCGGAAATGCGCGCCGCGGCTCTCCTCCCGCGCATGGGCCGCGACCGCAAGCATCAGGCCGACCAGCGCCGGGTCAGCCATGGACCCGGCCTGCTCTGCCAGTGGAAGCAGGCCGCTGACGGCAGCCGCGATCGTGCGATGCTCGCGCATCACGCCCAGCGCATGCGACAGCAGCGGCCGTGCGGCCGACGGATCGGACCCCGGCGGAATGGCAGCCACCGCGCACGGCTTGCCCGCACGCTGCGGCGCGCCGGCCACGCTTTCGGCCACCCATTGCGCGCAGACGATCGCTTCCATCAGCGAGTTGCTGGCGAGCCTGTTGGCGCCGTGCAGGCCGGTGCGGCTGGCCTCGCCACAGGCCCACAATCCCTCGACCGTGCTGCGTCCCATCGTGTCAACAGCGATGCCGCCCATATGATAGTGCACGGCCGGCCGCACCGGGATCGGATCGCGCGCGGGGTCGATGCCCGCCATGCGGCAGAACGCGCTGATCACGGGATAGCGCGCGGCGAAATCCTTGCCCGGCTTTTCGCGCGCATCGAGGAACACGCGGCGGCCTTGCGCACGGCGGCGCCATACCGCCCGCGCCACCACGTCGCGCGGCGCCAGCTCAGCGCCGGGCTCGTCGGCCATGAAGCGCGTGCCGGTGTCGTCGATCAGGACGGCGCCATCGCCGCGGATCGCCTCGGTGAGCAGCGGCAGCGGCCGCGACGGTCCGTCGAACGCGGTGGGGTGAAACTGCACGAATTCGAGATCGGACAGCACGGCCCCGGCCCGCGCCGCCAGCGCGAGGCCCTGGCCGAAACAACCGGCCGGATTGGTGCTGTCGAGGAACAAGCCGCCGATGCCGCCGGTTGCGATCACGACGCGTGTCGTGGCGAGGATCAGAGCTTCGTCGCCGCGCGCCGCAGCCACGCCCTGGATCGCGTTGTCATTGACGATCAGCCGGCGCGCCTCGACGCCTTCGAGCAAGGTCACCGAAGCACAACGCCTGACAGCCGCGATCAGCGCGCGCATGATCTCGCGTCCCGTGCCGTCGCCCGTCGCATGCACGATCCGGTTGCGGCTGTGTGCGGCCTCCAGGCCCAGACGCCAACGTCCATCCGCACCTCGGTCGAACGCAACGCCAAGCTGCGCGAGGCGCTCGACCGCGGCCGGCGCAGCATCGATGATGCGGCGCGCGGCGGCCTCGCCGCACAATCCGGCTCCGGCGGCGAGCGTGTCCTTCAGATGCAGCCCCGGATCATCGTCATCGCCAACCGCCGCAGCCAGTCCACCCTGCGCCCACATGCTCGACGCCTCCGCGCCGAGCGGCGACTTCGACAACAGCACGACCGGCTCGGGCGCAAGCGCAAGCGCCGTCATCAGACCTGCGGCACCGCCGCCGATGATCACGGGACGGCCGATCAACTTCGAAACATCGATGCTCATGATGCCAGCATCCTTTCCACTGCGCGCCGCGCGCGCTCGGCCATCGCGGGATCGATCGTGACCTCCTGCGTGTTGGTCTCGAGCGCATGACGGATGTTCTTCAGGGTGATCCGCTTCATGTGCGGGCACAGATTGCAGGGGCGGATGAACTCGATGTCAGGATGGAGCACGGCGACATTGTCGCTCATCGAGCATTCCGTCAGCAGCACCACCCGGGCCGGCCTTCTTGCCCCGACGAAGTCCGACATCGCCGCGGTGGAGCCGGCGAAGTCCGCCTCCGCCACGACCTCTGGCGGACATTCCGGATGGGCGAGCACGGTGACACCAGGATGGTTGTCGCGCAGCGTGCGGACGTCCTCGGCGCTGAAGCGCTCATGCACCTCGCAATGCCCTTTCCAGGCCGTGATCCTCACCTTCGTCTGTGCGGCGACGTTCCGCGCGAGATATTCATCCGGCAGCATGATGACGTGATCGACACCGAGCGACTCGACCACCGCGCGCGCGTTGCCGGAGGTGCAGCAGACGTCGGACTCGGCCTTCACCGCCACCGACGTGTTGACATAGGCGACCACGGGCACGCCCGGGTGGCGCGCGCGCATCAGCCGCACGTCGTCGGCGGTGATCGACTCCGCCAATGAGCAGCCCGCCTCTACGTCGGGGATCAACACGGTCTTGTCGGGATTGAGCAGCTTGGCGGTCTCGGCCATGAAGTGGACGCCGGCGAGCACGATCACCTCGGCATCGACCTTGGTCGCTTCGCGCGCCAGCAGGAGGCTGTCGCCGACGATGTCGGCGACGCCGTGATAGATTTCGGGCGTCTGATAGTTGTGCGCCAGCACCACGGCATTGCGCCGGCGCTTCAGCGCCAGAATGGCTTCGACATCGTCCTCGAAGACAGCCCATTCCGGCGGCGGGATCACCCGGCTCAGACGCTCAGCAAGCGATGCATTCGGCGCGACGGCGGGCAGGACAAGATCGACCATTTATACTCTCCGTGAGCATAAGATGGCTTATACTTATCCTGAGCATAAGCTGTGTCAAGAGCGGGAGATCAAGATCGCGAGAGCGGCAGCTTGGTTCCGACCACCGCCCGCTCGGCCAGCACCCCCTGCCGGAAGCGAAACAGCTTGGCCGGCCGGCCAATCGTGTCGGCAGCAATTGCGCCTGTCTCTTCAACCAGTTCCTGCTGCTCGATGAGGCGGCGGAAGTTCTGCTTGTGCACGAGCCGGCCGGCGAGAGCCTCGACGCTGCGCTGCAATTGCAGCAGTGTAAATTCTTCCGGCATCAACTCGAACACGACCGGCCGGTATTTGATCTTGGCGCGCAGGCGGGCAATGCCGGTGGCGAGAATCCGACGGTGATCACCGATCATGGCGCGCCCGGGCAGCATCGGCTGGCTGGCCCCCTTCTCGCGCACGCTCTCGGGGATCAGCGCCGCCTCATACAGCAACTCATAGCGCTGCAGCGTCAGTTCCTCGTTCCACTCGCGGCCGTCGAGACCGAAGGTGATGGCGGCGCGCTGCCATCTCGTCTTTTGCAGCGCCGGCTGGTCGGCGGCTCGCGCCCAGGCCTTCAGCTTCGGCGCGATGATCTTGGCCAGGATCGTCGGCGGTCCGTCGCGATGATCCTCCCACGGGAAGTAGTCGTACCACGACGACCATTGCGCATCCGCGCCCTCACGCCCCTCCTCCTCGCGGGTCAGACCGAGATAGCTGATGGAGATGCGGTGCGGCGCGTCGGGATCGCCGCCGCGACCGCGGTCGGCGAAGGTGTAGAGCTGCTCGACATAGCCGAGCGGATGGCCGGTCTGCGCCTCGACCCAGGCGCGCAGGCCCATCTGCAGCGAGCGGTGCGCGAACTGAAACGGTCCGCTCGGAAGCGCCGCAGCATGCTCGATCGTCATGATCTTCGGGTGCCCGTCGGTCACCGCCACCAGCACGGCGACGAGGTCCGCCGTGATCGCATCCTGAGCCGTCACCGTCTTCTGCGGCCGCTTGTTCACCTTCGACATCCGGATCCGTCGGTCCTATTTGTCATCCTCACCCTTCGCCGCCGGCGTGAACGCGCAATGATCCGGCTTCAGGTCGATCAGTGGCGTCTCGTCGAGGCAGTCGAGACCGCGCACCAGCACGGTGTTGCCTTCCAACGCGACGAAGCGGACGGTCGACACGCCGATCGGATTGGGACGCACCGGCGAGCGCAGCGCGAAGGTGCCCCGGGTTTCGCCGTCATGATGCCGCGGGCTCTGCTTGACGAGATCACGGCGCGCCCGGTTGAGCCAGTACAGCACCTGGAGGTGGCTGAAGGCGTCGATGCCCTGCAGCGCCGGCACCCAGGGCTCGAAGATCTCGAGCCGGCACACCGGCCCCTCGAAGCTGCCCTGCCGCGGCGTCTCGAGCCGTGAGGTCCAGGGCGTGCGGATGCGGCCGATGAAATACAGCGTGGCGTCGCGCGGCTGTGGCGCGTCGACGGCGACTTCTCCCGGGCGCAGATCGGTATCAGTGGTCATTGCGGAGTCCTTGCGTCTTTCCGGCAATCTATCCGAACCTCGGCTCACCGCAATTGCGGTCGCGCAAGATCGCGCAACTCAGCCGAGCCACCATTTGCCGGCCAGCATCGCGGCTTCGCCGCAGACGACACCGGCAAAGATCGAGCGGCGGCTCGCCATGAAGGCCGCAAGGCCGGCAACGACGGCACCGTAGCGCAGCCCCCAAGGCACGCTGGCGAGCGCGCCCGGCGGCTGCACCAGGATCTGGGCGATGACCCCCGCCAAGATGGCGGTCGCGACCGCCTTGACCCACATCAGCAGGTCCGAGCCCTCGTCGAGCCCGCTGCCGAACCAAAGTCCGAGCAGGCGCCAGATCTGGTTGGGGATCACGCCCGCCACCAGCAGCACCACGAGCGCATGCCAATCGCCGATGAAGTCGCTCATGCCAGCCCCCGCCGCTCGCGCCATTTGTGCGCGCCGAACGCGAGCGTTCCGGCGACGACGCCGCTGACCAGGATGTCGACGCCGCTGTCGAGCTGGGCGGCCAGAGGATACAGCACGAGGCCGAGACCGAGCGCGAGCACGTCGGCAAGCTCCCTGGCGTTGCGCAGGGTCGAGAACAGGAAGGCCAGCGGCGTCAGCAAGAGCACCGCGGCGCCGAAGGTCTGCGACAGATTGGCGGCGAGAGAAGGCGATGCGGCGCTCGCGCGGCACATGCGGCAGGAAGCGATAGCATTCGACCCACAGGGTCACGGCGGTGAAATGGGCGATCAGCACCAGGTGCCGCCGCTTGGTCTGCGGCGAGCGGATCAGGGGCAGCACCGCCACCACCATCGGAAACAGCCGGATCGCGCTCATCGTGACCGCGATCGCCGATTGCAGAATGGTCTGGCCGGAGCCGAGCGTGGAGACCAGGATGATCTGCGCTGGACCGGCCCATACCAGCACCGTGCTCAGGATCGCCCAGAGCATGCTGAAACGGGTATCGTGGGCGAGCGCGCCGATGCCGATGAAGGTGACGAACAGCACCAGTGACAGGATGGTCGCTGACGTCGCGCGCAGCCCCCAGCCGAAGGCGCGCAGTGAACCATGCCATTGCGGCGAATCGAGCGGAGGAAGTGTCACGGGCGGTCCAGCGGAACGAACCGCGATAAGGCTGGCGAAAGCCGCTCGCGTCAACCGCCATCAGGCGCGCGCGGGTCTGCGTCCGGCGCAGCCATCCCCCACACGCCGCGCTGCGGCAGCTCTATCCGGAGCGATTGCGCAGCACGAAGCAGGCACCGCCGGCCTCGCGGATCCGACTGCAGAGCGCGTCGGCCTCGGCCCGTGTCTCGGCGCCGATCCGCACCTGGTAGAAGGCGCGGTTGCCGCGCGAGCGCATCACCGACGACAGCAGGCTCGGGTCGCGGTCGCCAATGACCGGGCCAAGCCCCTTGATCGCCCGCGAATACATCGCGAGCGCCTTGTTGCGGTCGAAGCCTGCAGCCAGTTGGACGCCCCACGGTTTCGCGGCCGACAGCGCCACATGCTGCTCGAGCTCCGTGACGAACGGATTCGGCGCGCGCTTCAACATCGCCATCAGCTGACGACACGAGGTCGGTGGCGGACTCGGCGGCGTCTTGCCGCCGTTACCGGCGGCCGCCCACTCATCGATCGTGGCTCCCGTGATGGCGGAGACGTAGTTGCGGGTCTCCCAGGGCATCTGCCCCTTGCCGGCGAGCCAGTCCTGCACCCGGCGCGGCCCCGCATTGTAGGCCGCCGCCGCGAGCCCGAGATTGCCGAACTGGTCGCGCAGCTCGGCCAGGAACTGCGCCGACTTCGGCAGCGCCTGAACCGGATCGAACGGATCGAGCAACTGGCGCTCGTTCGCCGTGCCCGGCATGAACTGCGCGATTCCCTGCGCGCGCTGGCCGTTGCGCGTGACCGGCCCGACTGCATCGCTCTGGAAGCGGCTCTCCTGCCAGATCACGCGAGCGAAGAATTCGAGCGGCAGATCATTCGCCTTGGCTGCGGATTCGATCATCAGGCAGATCGCCTCGCGCGTACCGCTCTCCTTGGCCTCCTCGGACTTGTTCTCCGAGCCCTCTGCCGCAGCGTCTGCCGGCTTGGCAGCCTCCTGCGGCGAATCCTGCCGGGCGCCGTCCTTCGGATCAGCCGGCACGGCAGCGTCACGGTCGGAGGCCTGCTCCGCCGCCACGCCGGACAAGGGCATGGTCAGCATCAAGGCAAGGCCGAGACAGGCAATGCGAGCAACCGAAACCATGGAAAGCATCGTGAGCGCGGTGCAATGGTTGAATTCTGCCGACAGACAAAGCCGAAGACCATGCGGGGTTCCACCGCGCGGCGCCTTGACACAGCGAACGAGCCGGCTAGCAATCCCCGAGTGCCGCAGGGAGCGCGACGGATGACCGCACCGACCGACGACAGACTCGGCTTCGCGCCCGAAAGCGATGCGCCATTGTCCTACATGGCGCGCACGCGCGACTACTATCTCGCGATCGGCTATGACACGCCCTATCGCTGGGCTCACTACACGTCGGCGCCGTTCCATCCCTTGCGCAAGCCGCTCGCGCAGTCGCGCGTCACCGTTGTCACCACGGCCGCGCCTTTCGATCCCGCCAAAGGCGATCAAGGCCCCGGCGCGCCCTATAATGGCGGCGCCAAGTTCTACTCCGTCTATGACGGCGACACGTCGGCGCAGCACGACCTGCGCATTTCCCACATCGCCTATGATCGCGCGCACACCTCGGCCGAGGATTCCGGCACCTGGTTTCCGCTGCCACAGCTCCTAAGGCTGGCAGGTGAAGGCTGCATCGGCGCGGTCGGACCGCGCTTCTTCGGCGCGCCGACCAATCGCAGCCACCGCGTCACGATCGAGACCGATGCGCCGGAGATTCTCGCGCGCTGCCGCGCCGACGAGATCGATGCCGTCGTGCTGGTGCCGAACTGTCCGGTGTGCCACCAGACCGTGAGCCTGGTGGCACGGCATCTCGAAGCGAACGGCGTCGCGACCGTCGTCATGGGCTGCGCCAAGGACATCGTCGAGCACGCCGCCGCGCCGCGCTTCCTGTTCTCGGATTTTCCGCTGGGCAATTCCGCCGGCAAGCCGCACGACGCGGCCTCACAGGCCTTCACGCTCGAGTTGGCTTTGCGTGTCCTCGAGAGTTCACCAGCCGCACGCACGACCGTGCAATCGCCTTTGCAGTGGAGCGACGATCACGGCTGGAAGCGCGACTACAGCAATCCCGCCATGCTCGCGCCGGACGAGCTGGCACGGCGGCGCGCCGAGTTCGATGCGCAGAAGGCGATCGCGCGGCAGGTTCGTGGAAAGCAGGTGTGAAAGCCACACTCGCGCGAAACTCGCCCGGGAATTTCTTCGGATAATGCTGATTGCGCTTGCCGTCCCGCTCCAGTTGCGCTTGAGTTCCCCCGGGTTTGAAGGGGGCAGTACCAAATGAGAGTTGTAGCGTTGGTGGCGCTGTGCGCCGCGCTGGGAGGCTGCGCGTCCGTAACGCGGGGTACAACCGAGACGATCAGTGTCGCGTCGACGCCGTCCGGGGCCGAAGCCACGATCGCCGGTCTCGAAGCGCCGATGACCTGCACGACGCCCTGCTCGTTCGTCGCCAAACGCAATGCCGACATCTCCGTCACCATCGAAAAACCGGGCTACGAGACCCAGATCATCCCGTTGACCAAGGACATCCCGGCGACCGGCGCGGCCGGCTTCGCCGGCAACATCCTGGCGGGCGGCCTGATCGGCATGGGTGTGGACGCAGCGACGGGCGCGGCGACCGACCACAAGCCGAACCCGGTGATCGTCACCTTGCAGCCGCGCATGGCGGCGCCGGCAGGCCGTCCGCAGCGGCCGCCGCGGCGGTCGGCCCCGCCGCCGGCACAACCGGAGGCCGGGACCTAGCGCCCGCCAAGCCTGTCAGCCAGCCGCCGATGGCGCCTCGCCGGGAGTGACCGTGTCGACCGGCAACGCGAACTGCTCGACCCGGTTGAGCGGCTTCTTGTTGAGCAGCAGCCGGGTGACGTCGGGGCGCGAATAGTGTCCCGCCGGATCGGCGGCATTCTTGGCGATGCCGATCATGCCCAAATCGATCTCGGCGATCAGCAGGCCTTCCTGCTCCGGCGGCAGCTTCTCGGCGAGCGAAGAGCCATCCGGACCAAAGATCGCGGCGTGGCCGCCGCCGACATGCAGCAGCGCGTGCTTGTCGGGCCGGTCACACAGTTCGTCGATCATCGCCTGCGAGACGGTGGCGCACGGCGCCAGCACGAAGCACGAGCCCTCGACCGCATAGACGCGCGAGGCGGCGTTGTTGACCTCGGCGCCGAGCGCCGGCGCGAACGGATCGTACAGCGAGAAGCTCGGCCACGCGGCGACGTGCACCTGCTCGTTCTGCGCGTACATCGCATATTTCGACAGCGGCTGCAGATGCTCCCAGCAGCACAGCGCACCGATCCGGCCGATGTCGGGACGATCATGCACAGCAAGGTCGCTGCCGTCGCCCTCACCGTAGACGGTGCGCTCGGCATGGGTCGGCCGCAGCTTGCGGCGCCGGGCAATGGTCTCGCCGTCCGGGCCGATCAGCCATTGCGCGATGTAGAGGCTGCCGCCGTCGCGCTCGGAGAGTCCCAGTACGGCCGTCAGCCCGGCCTTGCGCACGGCAGCCCGCAGCGCTTCGGCCTGCGGGCTGTCATAGGCCAGCGAGTTGTCGAAATAGCGCTGCACGAAGCCGCGACCGATGCACCAGGCCGGCGAGTCCATCCAGATGTGCCAGGGATAGCCGGGGATGAAGACCTCCGGAAACGCGATCAGCTTGGCGCCCTTGTCGGCCGCCTCCTCGATCAGGGCGATGGTCTTCTTGATCGAGGCGTCGAGGTCGAGCCAGGCCGGTGCCGCCTGCACCACCGCCACCTTGTATTTCGGATGTGCCAGTCCCATCGCTGCTGCTCCCTGATGCCGTGCGCGGCGGTGGCGCCGCGACCGGGCCGACTATTGACGCCAGCCGGCTTTCGCGCTCGTCTGCCAGGGAACGAAAATTCGACTGCGGCCGAGACGAAGATCCCAGCCGGCCCGGAATTTGCTGCATTGCCACAGATCAAGCCGGCACAGGTGCAGGGGGAGACGGAGCGATGCCGATCCTGTTCACCACCGACGGAAGCCCGGGCCACCGCCGGCTGGCGCGGTGGCAGGACATCGTCTGCGACGTCTATGTCGGGCTCGATTGCACGTCCGATCTCGGCAGCGCGTTTCGCGGCTCGGTGACCCACACCACGTTGGGACGGGCTGTCTGCTCCGAGGTTGCCTCGGACCGGCAGCGCGTGCACCGGACCTCGCAGCGGATCTCCCGGGCGGATGCCGACTTCGTTCTCGTCGCATTCGGACGTGAGGGAATCGGCGGCGTCGTCCAGGATGGCCGCGACACCGTGATCCGGCCCGGCGAGTTCGCGATCTACGACACGACCCGCCCCTATGAGCTGCAGTTCGACGCCGCGTTCAAGCAGATCGTGTTCAAGCTCCCGCGCGAGATGCTGCAGCGCCGGATCGGCCCGACGGAGACCGTGACGGCGATCAGCTTCGGCCCCGACAGTCCGCTCCAGCCCCTCGCCCATGAGTTCATCGTGAGGCTTTGCGAACGCGTCGAGCACATCGGCCCCGAGCATGCCGAACCTCTGGCCAACCAGGCCGCCGACCTGCTCGCCATGACCTTGGCCGAGCGGCTGCGCGCACAACCCCTGCCCGCCTCGAGCCATCGCGCAACGCTGCTCTATCGGATCAAGGCGCACATCCGCACCCGACTATCCGACGCCGGCCTCTCACTGCCGGAGATCGCACGCGAGCTCGGGCTATCGACGCGCTACGTCAATGATCTGTTCTCGGACGAGGAGACGTCGTTCCAACGCTTCGTGCTGGCCGAGCGGCTCAAGCAGTGCCGGCGCGATCTCGGCTCGCCGATGCTGGCGCATCGTCAGATCAGCGAGATCGCGTTTTGCTGGGGCTTCAATGACCTCTCGCATTTCGGCCGCGTGTTCCGCGAGCAGTTCGGCCTGTCGCCACGCGAGTGGCGGCGCAGCGCCGTAAAGCGCTGAGCTGGCGGCAACGCGCCCGCCTCACGCGCCTCGTGACGCTGTTCGCGCCCTCGGCTTGTGCGCGGTGGCGACCGGCCGTCAGCGCGGCGGATCGGCGCGCAAGGCATCGACCAGCCAGTCACGAAAGGCAAGCATGCCGGACGTCGGTTCTTTCGACTTCAACCAGGTCAACCAATAAGAACCGGCGGCGACCCCAGCCGCAAACGGCCGGACCAGCCGACCCGTCTCGAGCTCGCAGTTGAACATGGCGATCGGAACCAGGCCAACGCCGACGCCGCGCGCGGCCGCTTCGGCCATCGCGACGGAGCTGTCGAAGATCGGCCCCTGGATCATCGGGCATGGAGCGCCCGCGACTGCAAACCATAATGGCCATTCCTCGGCGCGATACGACCGCAGGAGATTTTCGCCCGCGAGGTCCGACGGCGCGCGCAGACGACTCGCGACATCGGGATGACAGACGGGCGACAGCGGGGCAGACATCAGATGGATGGCCTCAGTGCCGTGCCAGGATCCGTCGCCGAAGCGAAGCGCGATGTCGAGCCCGTCTCCGGCGATATCGATGCGGTTGTTGTTGGTGAGGAGGCGCAGGTCGATATGGGGGTGCGCATCTCGAAAACCGTCGAGGCGTTGCAACAGCCATCCCGTTGCAAAGGTGCCGACACAGCCGACGGTCACGACCTCGCGGGTTCCCTTCGCTTCGATGCGATCGATCGCGCCGCTGATGCGACTGAACGCATCGTTGAGGACGGGAAACAGAGCCAGGGCTTCGTCAGTCAACGTGAGGCCACGCGGCAGGCGCCGGAACAGGTGAGCGCCCAACATCTGCTCGAGCTGTTTCACCTGGTGACTGATCGCGGTCTGCGTGACCCTGAGCTCCAAGCCTGCCTTGGTGAAGCTCAGATGCCGGGCGGATGCTTCGAAGGCCCGCAAGGCGTTCAAAGGGAGATGGCTGCGGATGGGCATGATGACCAAGTTCTGCTCATGGCTCGACGAATAAATGATCGTTTGTCAGTCGTCACCTCGTTCGGCAGGTTCGCGCAGTCACTGGAGAATGAACATGCTGACGAGACGGCGTCTGGGTTTTGGAATCCTCGGGATGGCGGCTGCGGCGAGCGGGCTGCCATCACCTGCGGCGAAGGCGGCGGCCGACCGAAGGGCGCATCTGGAAGGGGAACTCGCCCGCATCGAGCGCGAGAGCCTCGGACGGCTCGGCATCGCCGTCCTCGACTCCGAAAGCGGGTTCGAGGCGGCCCTGCGCTCGGCCGAGCGCTTTCCGATGTGCAGCACGTTCAAGTGTCTGGCTTCCGCGGCTGTCCTGAAGCGCGTCGACGCCGGCGAACTGCATCTCGACACGCGCGTCCCGTTCGAGGCGAAGGATCTCGTAACATATTCGCCGGTGACCAAGGAGCACGTCGGCCGCGGCATGACACTCGCCGAGCTCTGCGAAGCTGCGCTCACCCAGAGCGACAACACCGCGGGAAATCTCCTGTTGCGGCAGATCGGCGGTCCTGCGGGTCTGACGCGTTTTGCCCGATCGATCGGCGACGAGATCAGCCGCCTGGACCGCTGGGAAATTGAGCTCAACGAGGCGCTGGCCGACGACCCTCGCGACACGACCAGTCCGGCCGCCATGCTACAGAACCTGCGCCGCGTGCTCCTTGGCGAGGTCTTGTCGACGAATATGCGCCAGCGATTGACGGACTGGATGATCGCCAACAAGACCGGCGACACTCGGCTTCGCGCCGGTGTGCCGCGTGACTGGCGCGTCGCCGACAAGACGGGCGCTGGGGACCGCGGCACGACCAACGACATCGGCATTCTCTGGCCCCCGGGCCGCAAACCGGTTCTGGTCACGGCCTATCTGACTGGTTCACAGGCGTCTCCCGAGGATCGCAACGCAACGATCGCGAAAGTCGCGCGGGCGGTTGCAGACGTCGTGATGGGACAGGCTGGGTAGTTCCAGCATCCGGCTTCCGAGCCCCTCCGGAAGCCGGACATCAGACCCAAGATGTTCGCCATGGCGGCGCAACGATTGGGCAGGCTAAGCTGCGGCCGGCCCACGTCATCGGAATGTGCGGCCGCTGCCGGGATCGATCCGATGCGCCGCTTTGCCATGAAGGCCCTGTTCTCCCTGCTGACCTTGCAGCGGGACGACGAGACACAGCTGCGCTGGGACCGGATCGTCCTGATCGGCTCGACCCTGGTGACGATCGGGCTGATCGCCCTATATGCCTATAGCAAGGCCGAGGGCCGCTGGTAGCCGGGCGCAAGACACGCGAGAACGAGTTCATGAGACGACGAATGGGGTCCGCCTGCCTGCTGCTGGCGTTCGCGTCGACCGCCAGCCATGCGCTGGACAGCGAGCAGAAGCGTGGAAAAGCGCTCTTGCAAAGCCTTTGCAGCCGATGCCATGCGGTAGGTCTCACAGGCGCCAGCCGGCACCCCGACGCGCCCCCGTTCAGGACCTTCGGTGACAGCAAGCTCTACGACGAGGATTTCGCCCAGCGGCTGCAGGCCGGCCTGTCGACCATTCACAAGGACATGCCGAGCTTCCAGTTCGATCGGCCCGAGGCAGAGGCCGCGGTCAATTACCTCAAGGCGATCCAGGTCCGCCCCAAACGGCGGTGACGCGCCGGCGCGCTCCGCTGGCGTGGAACGGGACTTGTACGGCCCGGTTGCCCGTTCCCGTTCATTGTCCGCGGCCCGGCTGCGACCGGAGCCCGCATGATGACGCCGACGACCACGGGTCTGCACGCCGACGGACTGCCGCTGCCGCAGCGTACCTGGGCGATCGTGACGATCGCCCTGGGCATCGTGCTGGCCGTGATCGACGGCGCCATCGCCAATGTGGCGCTGCCGACGATCGCCCGCGACCTCCATGCGAGTCCTGCTTTTTCGATCTGGATCGTCAACGGCTATCAGCTCGCGGTGACGATCTCGCTGCTGCCACTGGCCTCGCTCGGCGAGATCATCGGCTATCGGCGGGTCTATCTCGCCGGCCTCGTGCTGTTCACGGCTGCCTCCGCCTTCTGTGCGCTGGCCGACAGCCTGCTGCTGCTGACGCTCGCGCGCATCCTGCAGGGCTTTGGCGCCGCCGGCATCCTCAGCGTCAACTCGGCGTTGGTGCGTTTCACCTATCCGCACGCTCTGCTCGGCCGCGGCATCGGCATCAATGCGATGGTGGTCGCGGTCTCCGCCGCGCTCGGTCCGACCATCGCCGCCGGCATCCTCGCCGTCGGTAGCTGGCCGTGGCTGTTCGCGATCAACGTGCCGCTCGGCATCGTCACCTTCGTCTTCGGCTTCCGCTTCCTGCCGCATACGCCGCGCGCGCCGCACATGTTCGATTGGCAGAGCGCGGCGCTGAGCGCGGTCACCTTCGGCTTCCTGATCGCCGCCGTGGACAGCCTCGGCCATGGCGAGGCGCTGGTGACCTGCGCGATCGAGTTCGTCGTCGCCGTCACGGCCGGCGTGTGGCTGGTCTGGCGCCAGACCCACATGGCCTCGCCGCTGCTGCCGGTCGACCTGCTGCGCATTCCGGTGTTCGCCCTGTCGATCGCGACCTCGATCTCGTCGTTCTGCGGCCAGATGCTCGCCTTCGTCGCGATCCCCTTCTATCTCGAAAGCCATTTCGGCTATTCGCCGGTGCAGATGGGCCTGCTGATCACGCCGTGGCCGATTGCGGTCGGCCTGACGGCGCCGATTGCGGGGCGGCTGGTCGAGCGCGTGCCGGCCGGGCTGCTCGGTGGCATCGGTCTCGTCATCTTCGCATGCGGGCTCGGTGCGCTCGGCCTGCTGCCGCGCGAGCCGTCGGCATGGGATGTCGTCTGGCGCATGGCGCTGGCCGGCTGCGGCTTCGGCCTGTTCCAGACGCCGAACAACCGCACCATGATCGCCGCTGCGCCACGCGAGCGCGCCGGCGGCGCCAGCGGCATGCTCGGCACGGCGCGCCTGCTCGGCCAGACCACGGGCGCGGCCCTGGTCGCGATGTTTCTCGCGATCGACGCGACCGACGGCACGCGGCTGTCGCTCTTGACCGGGGTCGGTTTCGCGCTGGTCGGCGCGTTCCTGAGCATGCTCAGGCTGTCGCCGGCCGGCGCGCGCGGCGCCGAGCGCGTCCGCGTCCAGGACGGCCAGCGGCTGAAGGGCGAGTCGTGACAGCGATGACGGACTGGACGATGCTGGCCCTGCTCGCCCTCGCCGCCTTCGGCTCGGGCATCGTCAATGCGCTGGCCGGCGGCGGCGCGTTCCTGACCTTCCCGACGCTGCTCGCCGCCGGCATTCCCGCGATTGACGCCAACGCTTCCAGCACGGTCGCGCTCTGCCCCGGCCAGTTCGTCAGCGCTTGGGCCTCCCGTGAGATCTTGAACGACGCAAAGGCGCCCTGGCGCCACGACCTCGTGCGGCTGTCGATCATCAGCCTGATCGGCGGCACGCTCGGGGCCGTGCTGCTCTTGGTCACACCGTCGGCCGCCTTCAGCCGGCTGGTGCCCTGGCTGTTGCTGTTCGCCACGATCGTGTTTGCATTCGGCATGCGTTTTACGCCGAAGGATGGCGCGCGCTGGTTCGGGCCGCGGACCATCCAGGCGGTGCAGTTCGTGATCGCGATCTATGGCGGCTACTTCGGCGGCGGCATCGGCATCCTGATGCTGGCGGCCCTGGTGTTCTACGGCATGCGCGACATTCGCGCCATGAACGGCATGAAGGTGCTGCTCGCTGCGCTCATGAATATGACGGCCTCCGCCATCTTTGCGTTCTCAGGCCGCGTGCATTGGCTGGAGACGCTGACGATGATGGGCGCTGCCATGGTCGGCGGCTTCGTCGGCGCGCGGCTTGGCCAGATCATCCCGCCGGCCCATGTGCGCCGCTTCATCATTGCCGTCGGCTGCGGCCTGACGGTGTATTTCTTCGTCAAGCCGGCCTGAGCCGGACGTCGCATCAAAGAACCTCGCGTCAAACGAAAAAGGCCGGCGCGATGGCCGGCCTTTCGTACTCATCTCGTCGCGTCAGGCTTACGCCTTGACCAGCGGTCCCTTCGGCGCCGGCCCCTTCGAGCCGCCGCCGGACTTCGGCTTGCGCTTGCGCGCGGCCGGAACTTCGGACTTCGGCGTGACCGGGCCCTCGACGAACTCGAAGCCGATCTTCTCCTCGACGCCGGATTCATCCTTGACGAGGACGACACGGACGTGACCGCCGCCCTTCAACTTGCCGAACAGCACCTCGTCGGCCAGCGGCTTCTTGATATGCTCCTGGATCACACGGCCCATCGGCCGCGCGCCCATCTGCTCGTCATAGCCGTGCTGGATCAGCCAGGCCTTGGCCGGTTCCGACAGCTCGATCGTGACGTCGCGGTCGGCGAGCTGGGCCTCGAGCTGCAGCACGAACTTCTCGACGACCATTCCGATCACCTCGACGTTGAGGTGCGCGAACGAGACGATGGAGTCGAGCCGATTGCGGAATTCCGGCGCGAACTGCCTGTTGATCGCCTCGTGGTCGTCACCTTCCCGCTTCGAGCGATGGAAGCCGAACGCCTGCTTGGCCATGTCGGCCGCGCCCGCATTCGTGGTCATGATCAGGATCACGTTGCGGAAGTTGACCTGCTTGCCGTTGTGGTCGGTGAGCCGGCCGTGATCCATGATCTGCAACAGCACATTGTACAGGTCCGGATGCGCCTTCTCGATCTCGTCCAGCAGCACCACGCAGTGCGGATGCTGGTCGACGCCATCGGTCAGGAGGCCGCCCTGGTCGAAGCCGACATAGCCAGGAGGCGCGCCGATCAGGCGCGACACCGTGTGCCGCTCCATGTACTCCGACATGTCGAAGCGCAGCAGCTCGACGCCCAGGGTCGAGGCGAGCTGCTTGGCGACCTCGGTCTTGCCGACGCCGGTCGGACCCGAGAACAGATAGCAGCCGATCGGCTTCTCCGGCTCGCGCAGGCCGGCACGGGCCAGCTTGATCGAGGCCGACAGCGAATCGATCGCCTTGTCCTGGCCGAACACCACGCGCTTGAGGGTCTGCTCGAGATGCTTGAGCACCTCGGCATCGTCCTTCGACACGCTCTTCGGCGGAATCCGCGCCATCGTGGCGATCGTGGTCTCGATCTCCTTGATGCCGATCGTCTTCTTGCGCTTGTTCTCGGCCAGCAGCATCTGCGCCGCACCGGATTCGTCGATCACGTCGATCGCCTTGTCCGGCAGCTTGCGGTCATGGATGTAGCGCGACGACAACTGCACCGCGGCCTCGATGGCCTCGTTGGTGTATTTCAGCCGGTGATAGTCCTCGAAGTACGGCTTCAGCCCCTTCAGGATCGCGATCGCATCCTCGACCGACGGCTCGTTGACGTCGATCTTCTGGAACCGGCGCACCAGCGCGCGGTCCTTCTCGAAGTGCTGGCGATACTCCTTGTAGGTCGTCGAGCCCATGCAGCGGATCGAGCCCGAGGCCAGCGCCGGCTTGAGCAGGTTGGACGCATCCATCGCGCCGCCCGACGTCGCACCGGCACCGATCACGGTGTGGATCTCGTCGATGAACAGGATCGCGTTCGGATGCGCCTCGAGTTCCTTGAGCACCTGCTTCAGGCGCTCCTCGAAGTCGCCGCGATAGCGCGTGCCCGCGAGCAAGGTGCCCATGTCGAGCGAGAACACGGTCGCGGCCGACAGCACCTCCGGAACCTCGCTGTCGACGATGCGCTTGGCGAGGCCCTCGGCGATCGCCGTCTTGCCGACGCCGGCTTCGCCGACGAACAGCGGGTTGTTCTTCTGGCGCCGGCACAGCACCTGGATGGCGCGGTTGATCTCGGAGTTTCGGCCGATCACCGGATCGATCTTGCCGTCACGCGCCTTCTTGTTGAGATTGACGCAATAGGTTTCCAGCGCCTCGCCCTTTTTCTTGGAGTCCTCGTTGCCCTTGGCTTCGGTCTCCTCGTCGACGCCGCGAACGGGGCGCGCTTCGGAGACACCAGGGCGCTTGGCGATGCCGTGGCTGATGTAGTTCACGGCATCGTAACGCGTCATGTCCTGCTCCTGCAGGAAGTACGCGGCGTGGCTCTCACGCTCGGCGAAGATTGCGATCAGCACGTTGGCGCCGGTGACCTCTTCGCGGCCCGACGACTGAACGTGGATCACGGCGCGCTGGATCACGCGCTGGAAACCTGCGGTCGGCTTGGCGTCGTCGCTGCCGTCCGTGACCAGATTTTCGAATTCGGTTTCGAGGTAGTTCACGAGACTGCCGCGCAGCTTGTCGAGGTCGACGCTGCATGCGCGCATCACGGCCGCTGCATCGGAGTCATCGATCAAGGACAGAAGGAGGTGTTCCAGTGTCGCGTATTGATGATGACGCTCGTTGGCGATCGCCAGCGCACGATGCAGGGATTGTTCAAGGCTTTGAGAAAAAGTCGGCATGCGCGTCCTCTGTGGCCCCTTGCCATCATGATCGCCGCCGCCCGGTCAGGCAACAACAACCTTCGTCAAATATAGTTATAACCGAGTGCGACAAAAGACCGGCCGAGCCGCTCGATTACGGGTTCACCGGATCGTCAATGCAAAACCCGTTCCGATTGCGGCAAATCCGGCTGCGACAACCGAACGGCGCGCGCCGCCGAGCGGGGAGAGATAAGGACCAGAGCGGCCGTAATTCTTCGGACGAGAAGTGAAACCTGCCCGGATTGCGCTGACCTCGTCTGCGGCAATTTGCGGCTTTCGATGACCCTTCGTCCGATGCCGATTCGCGGTGATCAATCGCGCAGCGCCCCAGCCCCCGCCCCTGGCTTGCAGATGCGCGCGTCGGCGGCTCCCTTCGCGGAGGGAGCCGGCTATTTCTTCTCCATCACACACTGCAACGGGTGCTGGTGCTTGCGGGCGAAGTCCATCACCTGCGTCACCTTGGTCTCGGCGATCTCGTAGGTGAAGACGCCGCACTCCCCGATGCCGTGATGATGCACGTGGAGCATGATCTTGGTCGCGGCCTCGACGTCCTTGTTGAAGAACTTCTCCAGGACGTGAACGACGAACTCCATCGGCGTGTAATCGTCGTTCAGGATCAGGACGCGGTAGAGGTTGGGGCGCTTGGTCTTCGGCTTGACCTTGGTGATCACGGACGTGACCGGGCCACCGGTGCCACCGGACTTGTTGTCGTTATTGCTCATCCTGGGCGCGGATCGGTTCAATCTGGAAGTTGGCTGCGACATCTTGCACGCGTTAGATATGGCTGCGAGGCTCCCAATAAAGAGTTTCCCTCGGAGGGTTGCTCTCAATAAGGGGTGCCCCCCGACCTGTCCCCTGCCGGGCCGCTTTCCGCCACCCGGTCCTGCTTTCCAGATCGCCTGTCCCAGCCGACCGGTCCGGTCGGACCGACACCGGGAATATGGGTCAGCGCCCGGTTTGCCGCAAGCGCAGGCCCAGGACGGACCGACGCTCCGGCAGGACCGATTCCCTGCCCCGGCGATGAGGCGCAAGGTTAATCAAACCGGTCGCATTTTACAAAGCCCATTCAGCGGGCATTGACAGGGAACCAGCCCGGTTGCGGGCGCGGCGCCACGCTGCGGGCATTGGCCCGGTGTTTCGCGGTTTCGATTTACCCGTCCTTGACGAAGCCGAACCGAAAACACCTGCAGAAAACCATAATTGGTGAGCGACATGACCGATGTCTCCTTCATTCGACTCTGCCGCCGCGCCGTCCGACGGTTCGCCTGCGACCGCGGTGGCAATATCTCCATGCTGTTCGCCATCGCGCTCGTCCCCATCCTGGCCTTCGTCGGGGCAGGCGTCGACTACAGCCGGCTGAACGCCGCGCGGTCGTCGATGCAGGCGGCGCTCGACTCCACCTCGCTGATGCTGTCGCGCGACCTGGCGCAGGGCACGATCAGCGCAGCCGACATCGGAACCAAGGCAAGCGCCTATTTCAAGGCGCTCTACACCAGCACGGACGCACAGAACGTCACCGTCACGGCCAGCTATACCGCCTCGACCAGCTCGTCGGCCTCCAACATCCAATTGTCGGCCAACGGTCAGATCGTCACCCAGTTCATGAAGATTGCCGGCTTTCCGACCATGGACTTCGGCGCCAAAACGACATCGACCTGGGGCGACGTGAAGATGCGGGTGGCGCTCGCGCTCGACAATACCGGCTCGATGGCATCCAGCGGCAAGATGTCCGCGCTGCAGAACGCCGTGGCCGGCAGCGGCGGGCTGATCGACCAGCTCAGCGCGCTGGCCAAGACCCCGGGCGACGTCTACATCTCGGTCGTTCCATTCGCCAAGGTCGTGAACGTCGGCGCCAGCAATTACGCCAAGGACTGGATCGACTGGACCGACTGGCAGAATCCGCCCACGATCCAGCCTGCCAATGGCTCCTATCAGGCCGCAATCCCGAACGGCAGCTACACGCAATCGCAATGGGACATGGTGGGACCGGGATCCTCCTGTCCGTTCAAGTCCGGCAACGGCTTTCCCTACTTCTCCTGCACCAGCGACCCGGCGACCGGGAGTTCGAGCGCCTCGCGGATTCCGACGAGTGGGAGCTACACGGGCTACATCTGCCCGGGCTACGATTCCGCCTCGCACAGCTATTACAACGGCTGCTGGAACAGCGTTCAGACCAGCACGCGGGTGAACTGGTGCACCGGCAGCTATTGCAGTTGCCCGACCAGCGGCAGCAATCTTCCGAACAACACGTGTAGTTGCACGGGAAGCGGATCCAGCACGGTGTGCAAGGTCAACACCTTCACCCACACCTGGGTCGCCAACACCAAGAGCACCTGGACCGGATGCGTCGCCGACCGCACCCAGCCGAACGACGCAAATGCCGTGTCACCGGCGACCTCCGACGTGACGACGCTGTTCCCGGCCAACCAGCACATGGAGAACAACATCCAGTACTGCAGCAGCACGGCCTCCACGAAACTCGCGGAAATCGTGCCGCTCAGCTACAACTGGAGCTCGCTGAAGAGCGCCGTCAACGCCATGCAGCCGACCGGCGGCACCAACCAGGCGATCGGACTTGCCTGGGCCGTCCAGTCGCTGATTCCGAACGGCGTGCTGGGCGCGCCGGCGGAGGACGTCAACACCACCTATAATCGCGTCATCATCCTGCTATCGGACGGCCTGAACACCGAGGACCGCTGGCCCGAATACGGCAACGGCTCGTCGCAAGCCTCGGGCAACCCGATCGACGCGCGCCAGGCCCTGCTCTGCTCGAACCTGAAGAACACCAAGGATTCGAAGGGCAACGCGATGTACACGATCTACACGATCCAGGTGAACACGAGCTCGCCCGCCGATCCGACCTCGGCCGTGCTGCAGAACTGCGCCAGCAGTCCCGACAAGTTCTACATGCTGACGAGCTCGAGCCAGATCGTGACCACGTTCAACTCGATCGGCACCGCATTGTCGAAGCTGCGGGTCGCCAAATAACAGAAGCGCCGGGCACCGACAGCGCTCCACCTTCAGCCAACAAAAAAGCCCGGCGCAAGCCGGGCTTTGTGCTCGCTGCAGGCGCGAACGGTCAGTGCGCGGCCGGCGGGGTGAACTTCGCGGCGATGCCTTCCAGCGGCTTGAACGCCTGCTTGGCGAGATCCGAATACAGCCCGGCGATCTTCTGCGAATCGGCGACGAAGGTCTCGTAGGCCGACTTGGCGAACTCGGTCTGCACCTCGAGCACCTTGTCGAGCGACTTCACGCCCTGGAGCTTCTCGACGAACGACTTGGTGTCCTCGAACGACTTCTTGGTGTAGTCGCCATACGCGGTGGCGATGGCCTGAAGGCCGTTCTGCACGGTGGTCGCGGAGTTCACGACGGTCTCGAACTGCTCTTTGCCGTAGTTCTGAAAGTCTTCAACCTTAAACATGTGGCATTCCTTTCCCTGATTTTGAGCGCCCTCAGGGAAGCCCCGGCTCCCTGACGCATTCATAATATAGTGCAGCGCACAAAAAAAATCAAGAATCTTGTGCAATGCACCATCCCGGGCATTGCGGTCTCGACGCACCGTCGGACGCCCCAAGCCGGGGCAGTTCGGCAGAAATACCAGCCATCGCCGCAAGGTTTCTTTAATCCTTTGGCAACTCGACCATCCTAACCTCTCCGGTGGTCCCGGCCAGCGTCGGCCGAACCGTAAAGCTGTTCTAAAACAGCGTCTTAACAAAACCTCAGTTCGAGGCCTTCGATGCTTGGCAGCGTCACGGCGCGATCGGGAGGTCCGACAGGCACGGTTACGGGGGCGTTCGGCACAATTTCGCCTTACGAGCCGGTGATCACGTCAGAAATTGGACGGGGATTTCATGCTTCGCAAAAAAATGGCTTCCTCGCGCCTGTTGCGAGTTGGCGTCTACGGACTGATCACCCTCGCGACGGCAGCAGTGGTCACGGTCGACAGCGCGGAGGCGCGTCGGCGCCATCGGCAGCATCACGCGCGTCACTCCCCCCATAATGACGAGGGCAGCTACAGCCCGGCGTTCGCGTCGATCGTCGTCGACGGCAATTCCGGCGCGACGCTGACGGCGACCAATCCCGACGCCTTGCGGCACCCCGCCTCGCTCACCAAGATCATGACGCTCTATTTGCTGTTCGAGCGGCTCGATTCCGGCAAGATGAAGCTCGACACCGAGATGCCGGTGTCCGAGCACGCCTCCGAGCAGTCGCCGACCAAGCTCGGCCTGCGCCCCGGCCAGAGCATCCGCGTCGAGGACGCGATCAAGGGCCTGGTGACGCGCTCCGCCAACGACGCCGCCGTGGTCATCGCCGAAGCGATCGGCGGCGACGAGGACGAGTTCGCCAAGATGATGACGCGCAAGGCGCGCTCGCTCGGGATGAGCCGCACCACCTATGTGAACGCCTCCGGCCTCCCCGCCGACGCGCAGATCACGACGGCGCGTGACCAGTCGATCCTCGGCCGCGCGATCCAGGACCGCTTCCCGCGGTACTACCGCTACTTCTCGACGGTGGTGTTCAATTATCGCGGCCAGTCGATCCGCAACCACAATCATCTGCTCGGCAATGTCGAGGGCATCGACGGCATCAAGACCGGCTACACCCGCGCCTCCGGCTTCAACATCGTGACCTCGCTGCGCCGCGGCAACCGCCATCTGATCGGCGTCGTACTCGGCGGCCGCAGCGGCGGCTCGCGTGACGCCATCATGCGCAACCTGCTCGCCGAAAATCTCGACAAGGGCGCGACCCGGCGCACCGTGGCGGCGATCGGCGAGCGCGGCGGCTCCGACAGCGGCGATGCCGATCAGGGCACGATGCAGCTCGCCTCGGCGGCGCCGGAGACGCCGGCCCCGAGCCGCGCCTCCAAGATCATCTCAACCCTCTCGGAAGCCACCGCGGCCCTGCCGCCGGCGGCACCGAGAGAGGCCAAGGTCGAGCCGGCGCCGATGACCTCCGGCGTGATCCAGAGCCAGCCGATGTCGATCGTTCCCGGCTCGACCGAGCCGATGAAGCCGGTCAAGGTCAGGACGGTCCAGGTCAAGGCCGGCGCGGTCAAGCTCGCGACCGCCGCGCCGCAGCCGGCCGCCCCTGCTCCCGCACCCTTCGCTCAGCGTGTCGAGGCCATCGAGCCGGCGCCGCCGATCGCCCGTACCGAGGCCCCCCGTCCCGACATGCCGCCGCAGCCGCCGGGCCATGGCACCGGCAACGGCATTCTCGGCGTGCTGCCCGCCTCCAGCCTGCCGGCAGGCTCGTCGCAGGCCATGGCCTATGCGGCGCCTCCGGCCCAGCCGGCGCCGACGCAGATCGCCTCCGCGAGCGCTGCGCCGGAGCTTCCGAGCAAGCCTTCCGTCACGCGCAGCGGCTGGATCATCCAGGTCGGAGCGCTGGACAACGAGGCCGAGGCCCAGAAGCGGATCGAGGCGGCCCGCAGCTCGGCACAAGGTCTCCTAAGCAAGGCCGATCCCTTCACCGAGACGGTCGCGAAGGGCGACAAGAAGCTGATCCGCGCCCGCTTCGCCGGGCTCGATCGTGATCAGGCCGAGGCCGTCTGCAAGAAGCTGAAGCGCGCCGACATCTCCTGCATGACCGTGCACAACTAACGCCGGCACTGATCCTGTTCCGATGAGGCCCGCGCGACACAGCGCGGGCCTTTTCGTTTGCGGACCACGCGATCGACGGCGGGACGCACGGGTGCAAACCACTCGTCAAGGATTTCCCGCTAGAACTTTTTCACCATGACGAACGATCGTGCCTGGCAAGGGCGAGAGCCGCCGGTGTCGACAAAGTTGCGTTGAAAGCGGGTTCGGTGTTGTGGCGTTGGTGGCGTTGCCGGAGTTAGCCGTGATGCGTACGAAGCAGAGTATCCTTGGCCTCGTTCACCCGGGCGGCGAGGTACGTCGACCCCCCTTGGTCGGGATGCAGTTTCTTCATGAGCGCGCGGTGGGCACGCCCGATCTCGTCTCGCCCCGCGCCCGGCTGCAGGCCAAGGATCTGATAGGCCTCCTCTTCCGTCATTTTGGAGCTCGACGCCGCGCGGCCCTGCCGCCCTGCCGCATCGCCCTGCGCGTGCTGACGCCAAGCGGGAAACCGGCGGTCCAGATAAGTTTCAAGTAGAGCGACGCTGTCGGCATCGAGGCTCGGCGTCATCGCGGCGAGCTGCGCCAGATCGAACTCGTCCAGCGACCGGCCGGCATGGGCGCCGGCGACAAAGCGGCCCTGCATCTGCCCGCTGTCATGATCGAGCACCATCTCGATGAATTGCGAGCGCACCCGCGAGCTCTGACCCGACGAGCGCTGCCCACCCAGCCCGAACATGCTGCCGACATTGCCGAGACCACCGGGTGACCAGCCGAGCAGCCCCGCCCCGAACAACCCGATCGGGATCGCCACCACCAGCTCGCCGCGGAGGCCGGTGAAGGCTGCCACCGCAAGGCAGCCGATACCGCCGGCAACCTTGATCGCGCGCGCCAGCGCCGCCGGATTCGCGTTCCGGAACATCTGCAGCAACAGATAAAGGGTGATGACGGCGACGGCGCCAGCGATCAGTGTCATGGCCCGAATATAGGGCGTGCCGGGACAAAAAGCATGATCGGCTGCGTCCGCGACCGGCAGGCTCGAGCCGCTGCGCCGGGCTTGACGTTGGCGGCCGCCGAAATCGATCTCTACTTCATCTGCCCGATCAGGCGTGCCGCGCCCGCTTCGGAGCCGGCCAGCCGGAGCAGCGCCGCCCGGCCACCCGCCGCGTAGGCCGCGGCGGCACGCAGAAGGTCGCGCAACTGCGCGGATGCGCCGGGATCGAAACGGCACCATGCTCCCCCCGACAGCCGCGCCATCTCGCGAAACGCCTGCTCGGCCGCGGGCTCATTGCCCTCCTGGAACATGAACAGCGGAACCTTCAGCAGCCCGAGCTCGCCGGCCTTTGCGCAGAGCACGTCGACATTCTCCTCCATCGCGTCGCCAACGAACACGACGGCGCGGATTCCGGATGCTGTCGCATGGCGCCGCGCCTCGGCAAGAACCTTGCCGATCTGGGTCTGGCCGCCGCGGCAATCGATCTTGCCCATCAGCCGGGCGAGCTCAGCGCTGTCGGATATCCAGCCAGTGGCGCGGCATTCATCGAAGCCACGATAGTACACCAACCGGATATCGAGGCTGCCGAGTGCGGCGGCCTCGCGAAACATGTCGGCCTGCAGGGCACAGGCCATGTCCCAGGTTGGCTGGCGGCTCAGGGTCGCATCAAGCGCAAAGACGAGACGGCCTCTGGTTCCCTGAGCGGCAGGAGCCATGGCCTTGGCCTGCGCAACGAACGCCGCAACGGCGTCTGCCGTGGAACGCTCATTGTCGGGCAACCGCTGCTGGCGCGATCCCTCTTCGGCCGAGGTCAACGGGGCAGAACCGGGCTTCGAACGATCATCGACCATGCACGCACCTTGCTCGGACGCGCATCATGTGGGCAGGCGGACGGACGGCTTCAACGACGGCAACGCATCTGCCCGCCGACGTGGCAGGCAAGGATCAGGCGAGGCTGGCGCGCGCCCCGGCGGCTTGCGCGCTCAATGCGTCAGCGGCTTGGCCGGCGTCGCGGTCTTGCCAACCGGCGCATAAGGCGCGACGGGACCCGGATCGAGCAACGGGGTCTTGGTCTCGACCGGCCCGATGTCGCTGGTGCTGTCGCTATCGGCGAGGAACTTGTCCAGCATGGCCTGGATCGACGACTTGGCGTCGTCAGGTCCGGTGTCGCGCATGTCGTTGTGCTGGAAGTCCGTCTTGACGACGGTGATGCCTTCCTTCTCGCAGATGTCGTCGCTCGGGATCACGCCGGGATCGGTCTTGAATTGCGGGTCCTTCGAGCGGAACGACAGGATCTTGAACTTGCCGTCGGTGACGAACGGGACGCGGAGGTTGTCGAGCGTGACGACCTTCCGGACGTCTTCGGGATACTGCTTGGCGAAATACATCGAGATGTCGCCGCCCATCGAATGACCAACCATCGTCAGATGATCATAGTCGGCATTCGGCTGCACCTGGTGCATCTGCTCGACGGCGAACCGGATGTTGGCGACACCGCGCTGGATCTGCGGCAGCCGGCCGACATAGGGCTCGCCGACCTTCGTCACCATCGGCGCATCGGTCGGCAGGTCGTGCTGGATGCTGACCGCCATGTAGCCGCGCGCAGCAAATACGTTGGCCAGGAACGAGTACTCGGTGAACTTGACGGTGTTGCCGTGATTGAGGATCGCGACCGGCAGCTTGATCATGCCGGCTTCGGCCTGCATCTCCTTGTCGCGCCGGACGGCCACGGCGACCTCGACCAGCCGGTTGTCGCGCGAGGCGTCATAGAACCTGATGGTCTCGTGCCGGATAGCCCACTTGCTCGCGGTGAAGTAGCCGACCGCCGCCAGCACGCTGACAGACACAAGAACGGTTATTCCACGCTTCATGTTTGTCCCTCGGGAGCACAATCAAAGGTAGTTTTGAACCTGTAAGACTCTCGCGACCCGTTCTGTTTAATATATGTAACGGCGCTGTGACAGGAAGACCAAATGTTGTGTATCCGTCGCCCGTTCGTTGTGCGCCGCACCTAGTTGCTGTGCAGCATAGCTGGGTTCCGCCGCCCGTCTCTTGCGACTTGAGCCCTGAACGTCAGGTTCAAATCAGTCATGAATTTGACGGTAATCTAGCGAAATTGGCGGCTGCGGCGTTGACCTGAGACAAATCTTCCTCCGTCCGCCCCCAAACAGGCCGGGCGCGCCGTTACCCGCCACCGCTGTCCGCAGATTGTTTAACCAAGCCGGGCGCACGTTCAACGCGCACAATGTCTCAGGCGAGGTCTCGCCCGAATGCGGACGGTATTCAGGCGCTGATGATGTCGTGCAGGTCGAGTGGCTTGTCGACCTGGGCGAACCATTCGGCGCGGTTCGCGGCGCGGCGGCGGCCGCGCTCGTCCAGCGGCAGCTTGAGCTGGCGCAGCAGGCTGGTGACCTCCTCCCGGGCCGTGACGTGGCCGAGATTGGGGCGGGTGCCCAGGGTCGCCTCGTCGATGTCGTCGAGCGCGGTCAGTCCGCGCGGGAAGAACTCACGGTAGACGACGCGTTCGGCAAAGCCGTCGATGGCGCGAAAGCCGAGCCGCAGCGACAGGTCCTTGAGGCCGTCGGCGACCAGTTGCTTGTTGCGGGAGCCGAGCATCGACAGCCGGTTGCGGACCACGATCCAGTCGGTCATCGCACCGTCCACCTGGCGGCGCTTGCGCCGGACGTCACGCACCATCTCCGCATAGTGGCTCTCGCCGGTCACGGCATAGGTCGCGGGATCGACCGTTCCCAGCACGTCGAAGTCGAGGAAGCTGTCGTTGATCGGCGTGACCAGCGTATCCGCCATCGAATGCGCCAGGCGCATCAGGTAGCTGTCGTTGCCGGGCGTATCGATGACGATGAAATCGAACGAGCGTTCGACGGCGCTCACGGCCTCCATGAACTGCTGGAACTCGGTGTTCTCGTTCTCGTCGATCTGCAACGTCCGGCCGAGCTGGATGCAGTAGTGCGTCGGCAGTTCGAGGCGCAGTCCGGTGCGGCGCGCCCAGGCGCTCCGGTTGTTGATGTAATGGGTGAAGCTCTGCTGGCGGCAATCGAGATCGATCGTGGCGACACGCTGGCCGGCCTTCAGGAGTGCCACGGCAATGTGCAGGGCGGTGGTCGACTTGCCCGACCCGCCCTTCTCGTTTCCAAGCACAACCACGTGGGCCGAGCCCGATTGTCCTTGGCTAGTTTGCACCAGCATGTTGTCGACCTCTTACGATCATCTTCGAGTCACGGTCGTCTGCGGTCAAGTGAAATGCATCGTCATCGTGAATCCCACGGGGGACGCATCCTCCGCTACTACTTGACGCGCGCGTTTACCAACTCCGCATCGGACGCGGAGACGTGCTAACAGGCGTATTCAAGTATGCTGAGCGGCGTGTCGCGTTCTTGTTAAGGGCAGTCGCCCGAGCGTCAAGGCCGAACAGTGCAACCGCAATTTTTCGCTGTGAGATCGAGCAAAAATGTCACGAAGCCCGCGCGTCGCCCGCACCGTTTCCGCCCTCCGCCGCGAGCTCGACAGCTTGCGCGCGAGAAAAGCCAGCATCGCGCTCGTGCCGACCATGGGCGCCCTGCATGAAGGGCACATCTCGCTGGTCCGGCTGGCGAAGCGCCGCGCCGACAAGGTGGTCGTCTCGATCTTCGTCAACCCGACTCAGTTCGCGCCGACGGAGGATTTCGGGTCCTACCCCCGGACCTGGAAGGAGGATGTCGCGAAACTCGCGGCCGAGCGCGTCGATCTGATCTGGCATCCCGACGCGAAGGCGATGTATCCGGACGGCTTCGCGACGCGGATCGTGCCGGAGGGCGCGGCATTGGCCGGGCTGGAGGATCGCTTCCGTCCGCATTTCTTCGGCGGGGTCGCGACCGTGGTCGCCAAGCTGTTCACGCAATGCCGGCCGGACGTCGCGATCTTCGGCGAGAAGGACTATCAGCAGCTCCGCGTCGTCGCCCAGATGGCGCGCGACCTCGATCTCGGCGTCCGTGTCGTCGGATCCCGTACGGTGCGCGAACGCGACGGACTCGCGATGTCGTCGCGCAATGTCTACCTCACGGCAGACGAGCGGCGGGCGGCGCCGACGCTGCACCGTGTCCTGAAGGAGCTGGCGGCCCGGCTGCGCGCCGGCGACGACATGCAGGCGGCCATTGGGGATGGCGCCGCCGCGATCACCGAAGCCGGCTTTGCCTTGGACTATCTCGAGGTCCGCGACGCCGAGACGCTGGCGCCCATCGCCCCGAACGAGTCAGGACCGAAACGCATCCTGGTCGCGGCCAAGATCGGAACCACGCGACTGATCGACAATATCGCCGCGTGAGCCGCCGGGAGACCAGCCGTCCGCCAACACCGTGAGCGCGCCCTCGCCCGCAAGGCAGAGGCAAGGACAACTGACGCCGCGTCGAGCGTACGCCCGGCCCTTGCGAGCGAGGCTGACTTCCGCCTCGCGTGAGATGCTCACGCGCAACACCACCGGCTCATCAAAGTGCTACAGCAGGCCGAGATCGCGCAGCTCGCGGCGCAGCGGCTCGGGCATGGCTTCGACGCCCGCCGCACCGGACTTGCCGAGATCGGCCGGCGCATCCTCGGCCGTCAGATAGCGCCAGCCCTGGAACGGACGCATCGGCCGCGGCGACACCGCGATCACCTTCGGCTGCATGATGATGCGGCACCGCCCGATGCCGTCGCCGTCGCGGAACGGCTCGATGCCGACGATCTTCTCGCGCGCGGCGACCTCACCGCGAATCACCCAATACAGCGAGCCGCCGGCGAGGATGTCCTCGACCCGTTTCGGCGTCATCCGCGTGACATGGACGTGCTGCTGCGGCAGGCCCTTCTTCTTGGCCGCGAGCATGCGCTCGGCGATCCACTCCTTCAGCTCTTTCACGGACTCGCAGCCGACGGCGAGCTTGATCAGGTGCAGAGGCATGATGGCGGTTCGACCAGCGGGATCTATTCGTTGTTGGCGGCCGGCTCGGCGGCCTCAGGCGCCGCTTGAGGCGCCGCAGCGGCCGGCTTCGGCTTCGGCGCGGCCTTCTTGGCCGCCGGCGGCGCCTGGGCGTGGCTGGCAGCCACGGTCGGTGGGGCTGCGGGCGGCGCAAGCTGCGTCGGCGGTTTCGGCGCGGCGGCTGCCGGGGCGACCGAGCGCGTCGAGGCCGTCGGCTCGGGATTCATGATGCTGACCGGCGGGGTGTTCGCCGAGCTGGGAAATTCGGCGGTCGTCGGCTTGCCGTTCGGCGCCGACGGCGCCAGCCCTGGAGGCGCCAATCCCGCAAAGGTTCCAGCGGCCGGTTGGCCCGGCGCCGCATTCCACTGCGAGGCGTAGCGCGTCACCAGCCCCTCATAGGTCCGCCCTTCCATGTTGTTCATCAGTTGCTGGCGATCACCCACGGCACGGAACATCACGCAATCGCTAGGCGTACAGCGGTCGCGTGTCAGCAGCACATAGGCCATCAGGCCATAACGATCGCGCTCGACGGCGCGGCGCAGCGCCAGCAGCTCCGCGGTCATCACCTTGTTCGCGCTGGCGACGTCGCCCACCTGGGACAGCCGGCTCAGCATGCCCGCCGCATAACTGACGGCCGCGGCGGTCATCTCGGCCGATCCGAACAGGCTCTTCTCGCAATTCGCGAGCACCAGATCGCCGGCGAGATCATCCACGCAGGCCAGGGCGGGTACCGAGAGGCCGACGGAGGCGGTCACCGCAGGATCGCCATTGGCGCCACGCGGGGTCGCATCCTGGCTCCGCATCATCGACGCCACCGCAATCCCGACCGCCAGCAGCGTGATCACCGTCAGCGCGCCGTTGGCGACCGATTTCTCGGCCCTGAGCAGCGTCATCAGCACGACCAGTGCAAAGAAACCCGCCGCGGCAACGGTGAGCCACATCGGGAACGCCGGTGAGTTCAAGAGCTGATCCAACGAGGAAGGCCAGGTCGAGTTCATGCGCGCTTGTTCCTGACGCGGGCCAGCGAAAACGGCCCCGATGGCGTCCCTACATGGGACGGCCGTGAAACGATCATCAAATTCAAATGATCACCCGATCGATTGCGGCCCCACCAAGACAATAAGACGATTCCATACGCCTGCGGGCGCCGGATGGTGTGGAGCTACCCGCTATCCCCAAAGGGATCGCGCAGCAATCGTCATCGCCTCGCGCCACGGCTCCCGAACGCGTGGCAACTCCCCCTCTCGCTTCGGCCATGTCTCCGGCGGCCGCGTCCGCCGACGCGGCACGTCGTCTTCAAGACAAGGCCAATTGGCTCTCTCTGGCAACCCGCTCGAAGGCTTCCGTCGAGCTTTTGATCCGATACTGGCAGTCGTCGTCTTCCGTCGGAAGCTGGCGGATGATCTCGTAGGTGCCTGTGGCGGCCGGACGCGAGACGTTGCTCGCGGTGAAATAGACGGTCGCCCCAATGGGGAACTTGTGTTTCAACGCCCTCTCCTGCTCGCATGCCGGCAAGAGCCCCTGGTCCCGCTGCCCGGGCCGGCGTGTCTTTATAAATATCGCGCTTATATCACGCCGCCGCCCGCCCTGACCAGCGACCTCACGACATGGCAAACGCGGAGATTGCGAGAGTCTTCAACGGGATGGGCCCGCAAACGGTATTCTTGGACGAGCGGGTCGGGGTTCGCTCGTCCACCACGGACCAAATCGCGAACGGACGAGACCGCTCAGATGTTCTCGACCCGCTCGATGACCCAGTCCTCCGCCAGGCCGTCCTTCACCCAGGCCGCGAAGGCCGGCATCGCCATCATCATGTCCATGTAGGCGCGGGTTTCGGCGGCGACCGGAATGGCGAAACTGTGGAAGCGCGTGACCACCGGCGCGAACATGGCGTCGGCGGCGCCGAAGCGGCCGAACAGGAACGGCCCGCCATGGCTGTAGCGGGCACGGCAGTCGCGCCAGATGTCCTCGATCCGGGCGATGTTGGCCCTGGCATCGGCAGACAGCTCCACCGGCCGCACCGGCCGGTGCAGGTTCATCGGGCATTCGTTGCGCAAGGCCGGAAAGCCGGAGTGCATCTCCGCGCAGACGGATCGGGCATGGGCGCGCGCAGCGGCATCGGCGGGCCACAGCCCCGCCTGCGGGAAGCGCTCGGCGAGATATTCGATGATCGCGAGCGAATCCCACACGCTGATCGCGCCATCGATCAGGATCGGCACCTTGCCGGCCGGGGAATGCTCAAGGATGCGCGCCTTGTCGGCGGGATCGGCGGTGTAGAGCGGGATCACGATCTCATCGAAGGCGATGTCGCAGCCGCGCAGCGCCAGCCACGGCCGCATCGACCATGAGGAATAGTTCTTGTTGCCGATCACCAGCTTCAGCGTCATGTCGCACCGTCTCCGTGTTGGGCGTGGACGGCCCGCGCAGCCGCGCCGTCGACGCTCATGCTATGGGCGACGCATACAGGATGATCGGCCGTTGCGTCGACACACAAGCGCTACGCCCCAGACCACGCGCCCGCCCCCGTGCCGTCGCCGGCCGCAGGGCAGATCAGCGGGCGAAATCCTGCGGCGTGAACGACATCTCGATCACCTTCCACTCGTTGTAGCGATCGGGAGGCAACATCGCGTAGGGCTGGCAGGCATTCAACGCCTGGACCGCGCTCTCCTTGAGCTGGATCGCCTTGGAGGCTGCGACGACCTCTATCACCTCCGGCTCCGTCGCCAGCCGTCCATCCGGTGTCATGCCAAAGCGCAGCCTGATGAGCACGTTGTCCGACAGCGACAGCGACGCCGGCAGCCGCGCGCAGCTCCTGACCTTCTGCCTCAGGGCCGCTTCCAGATTGGCGGCGAGGTTCGTCGTCGCGGTCGGCCCGGCGTCCTTGCCGTCCTCCGGGCCGCCGGGACGGGGCAACGGTGACAGCGGCTCGGGGAGACCGAGCATGACCCCATACTTCACCGTGAGATCCGGTTCGGGAGGCACATAGGTCGGCGCGGGTGCCGGCACGGGTGGCGGCGCCGGCTTGACGGCGGATTTGCTCTCCGCCTTTGCGGCCGTCTTCACCGCCTTGGGCGATGCAGCCTGCGCCGGCTGTTTTGCCGCCGGCGCAGGCTGCATCGGAGGATTGGGGGTCTCCCTGGCGTCCTGCGGGGGACTGGGCGGTGGCGGTGCGGCGGCCGCGGGCAAGGCGCTCGGGTCCGGCTGCGGCAGCACCAGATCCGGCGTCGGGGATGGCGATGGCGTGGCGATGGGCTCGGGCGTCTTCTGCGGCTCGTCAGCGTCGACGATGTTGACCTCGATCTCGTCGCTCTTGGGCAGCTCGTAAGGCCGGACCGAGGTCGAGACCACGACCCCACCGGCGATTAGGAGATGCGCGAGCACGGACGCGGCGATGCCCCAGCGGATGAACTGCCAACGTTCCATGCTGCTTCACTACGCCCGCGCATGAGCGAAGGCGCGGGCGCGCCATCGCTCTGATCATCGGCAGGGAATGCGGCAGCCGCCGTCGTGCGGCCCGCCGGCCGCTCCCTGTCATGTCAGGCTGTAGCACAAATGCGCGGGCGCCGCCCTCAATCCCATTTCGGCGCAAAGGCGAAGTTGGTCATCCGTCCTTCGGGGCTGCCCATCGCGAAGATGTCGGCCATGTCCTGCTCCGAGAGCTCGAAATCGAACACGTCGAGGTTCTCGGACAGCCGTTCGACCTTGGAGGTCCGCGGGATCGCCACGACGTTCTGCTGCACCAGCCAGCGCAGGCAGATCTGCGCCGGGCTCTTGCCATGGGCGCGGCCGATCCGCGTCAAGGTCGGATCGTTCTTGATCCTGCCCTTGGCGATCGGGCTGTAGGCGACGAGCGCGATGCCATGGCGCGCGCAGGCCTCGCGGACCTTGGTCTGATCGAGATAGGGATGATACTCGACCTGATTGCACACCAGCGGCTCCGGCGATGCCGCCACTGCCTCGTCGAGCAGACCGACCGTGAAATTGGACACGCCGATATGGCGTGCGAGCCCGAGCGTCTTGGCATGGGCCAGCGCGCCGAGCGTCTCGCTCAGCGGCACGTGCGGATTGGGCCAGTGCAGCAGCAACAGGTCGACCTCGGAGACGCGCAGCCGGACCAGGCTCTCTTTGGCCGAGCGCTCGAGATCGTGCGGCGCAAAATGCGTGGTCCACACCTTGGTCGTCAGGAACACCTCGTTGCGCCGGACGCGGGACGCACGCAGGCCCTCTCCGACCTCGTGCTCGTTCTCATAGACCTGCGCGGTGTCGATGTGCCGGTAGCCGAGAGTGAGCGCCTGCTCGACGATGCGGCTGCAGGTGCGGCCACGCAGCTCCCAGGTTCCGAGACCCAAGGCGGGAATCCTGGCACCATTGGCCTCGATCATCAGCATGGCCGTGCACTCCAGAGCGCGTGCAACATTATGTAGGCACACGCTGGGCGTTGCCAACGCACGACCCGTGGTGGGCTTAAGTCTTGGCTAAAGCCGCGAACACCGTCTCGGGCGCGTGCGCGATGACGGTGAGCAGCGCGCGCGCCGGGCCGCGCGGCATGCGCTTGCCCTGCTCCCAATTGCGGATGGTCTCGACGGGCACACCGAGCTTGGCGGCGAATTCCTGTTGGGTCAGATGCACCCGCCGCCTGAGATCGCGCACTTCGAGCGGAGCCGCGGGCGCCAGCGGAATCTCCTCCCCGTCGCGCAGCTCCACGATCCGTCCATCTGCCTTCAGCCGCAAGCGTTGCATCGTCCGACTCCGTGTCGAGCAACAGTCTCGCCGAACCACGTTAAGGCCGGATTAACGATATAAGTCGTTCAGGCGCCGGGGTTATTTCAGGCCGAACCAGAGCGTGGCGATGCCGAGAAACGAGAAGAAACCGACCACATCGGTCACCGTCGTGACGAAGGTTCCGGAGGCGACGGCGGGGTCGGCGCGGACCCGTTCGAGCACCATCGGGATCAGAATGCCGCCCAGCGCACCCGCGACGAGATTCGAGATCATTGCAAGCCCGATGACGATGCCGAGCCCGGGCATCTTGAACCACGCCACGGCGGCGATGCCAGTGACGAGCGCAAAGGCCAGGCCATTGACGAGCCCGACCAGCCCCTCGCGCATCACCACCCGCATCGCATTGTTCGCCCCGAGCTCCCGCGTCGCCAGCGCGCGCACCGCCACCGTCATGGTCTGGGTCGCGGCATTGCCGCCCTGACTGGCGACGATCGGCGCGAGCACGGCGAGCGCCACCATCTGCTGCAACTGGTCCTCGAACAGGCCGAGCACCGATGACGCCAGGAACGCGGTGGCGAGATTGATCAGCAGCCAGTTGAAGCGGCCCTTGGCGATGGTCCAGACGCTGTCGGACAGTTCCTCGTCGCCCGACACGCCGCCGAGCGCCTTGAAATCCTCGTCGGCCTCCTCCTCGATGACATCGACCACGTCGTCGATGGTGATGACGCCGGCCAGCCGGTTCTCGGCATCGACCACGGGGGCCGCGACCAGATTGTACTTGCCGAACAGCCGCGCCACCTCGGCCAGATCGTCGGTGACGGTGACGCGACGGCGGTCCTCGTCGATCAGATCGGCCAGCGGAACCGGACGGCGGGCGCGCAGCAGCGTATCGAGCGACACCGCACCCTGCCAATGCCGAGCGTCGTCGACCGCATAGATCTCGTAGAACCGCTCGGGCAGATCCCGCGTCTCGCGCATGTAGTCGATGGCCTCGCCGACCGTCCAACCCAGCGGAACCGCGATGAACTCCCTCTGCATGCGGCGGCCGGCCGAGCCCTCGGGATAGTCGAGGCTGCGCGCGAGCGCGTCGCGCTCGGACGGCGGCAGGCGTTCGAGGATCTCCTCCTTGTCCTCCTCGTCGAGGCTTTCCAACAGCTCGACGGCGTCATCGGATTCGAGCTCGCGCACGCCCTCGGCGACGGTCGCGGGCTCGAGCTCCTCGAGGATCTCCTCGCGGACCGCGTCGTCGACCTCGTTCAGCGCGGAGAAGTCGAAATCGGTGCCGGTCAGCTCGACCAGCCGGACACGGTCGTCCGGTGCGAGCGCCGCGATCAGGTCGCCGAGGTCGGCCTCGTGCAGCTCGGCGACCTCGGCGCGCAGGAACGCCTCGTCCTCGGCGGCGATGGCCGCCGTGATGGCCGCGATGAATTCGGCGCGAATCTCGCCGGATTCCGTGCGCATCGGCGCGCGATCGCGTAGAGTTGCATCAGCATGGGCAACGTCCGATGTCTCGTTCATGACGTGCCTCACGCGCTTGATTTCAGAGCAAATGGTCTGATTTGTGCTTTCACGCATTACATAATCGGCAACAGCGAGCGCAACGGGAAAAGATGCGGCCTTGGCGATCGATGACAGGATGGGTAAACGCGGCCGGCGTCGTGGCGGCGCTGCTCGCGGCTGACGTCACCGCGGCCGCGCCTGCCGCATGCCCGCGCGAAGGTACGCTCGGCACGTCGCGCATTCTCACCGTCGACGCCGCGACACATCCGCGCGTCGGACTGAAGAGCTTCCCGGACACGCTGCCGCTGCATGACGGCGAAGTGGTTCTGACCTTCGACGACGGCCCGTCGCCGCCGATGACCGACAAGGTGCTGGCCGCGCTCGCCAGGGAATGCGTGCGCGCGACCTTCTTCCTGGTCGGCGAGCCTGCGTCGCGCCGCGCCGCGTGGGTGCGGAAGATCGCGGCCGAAGGCCACACCATAGGCCATCACAGCTTCACGCATGCGAATCTCGCGCACATCACGCCGGAACAGGCCGTCGATGAGATCGATCGCGGCATCGCCGCCGACGAGAAGGCGCTCAACGGCGCGGAGACGACCACGCCGTCGACGCCATTCTTCCGCTTCCCCTATTTCGAATCGACACCGGCGACGCTCGACCTGCTGCAGTCGCGCGGCATCGTCGTGTTCGGGGCCGATCTCTGGGCCAGCGACTGGAACCCGATGTCACCGCAGCAGACGCTGAAGCTGCTGACCGCCCGGCTGAGCCAGGCGCGCAAGGGCATCATCCTGCTGCACGATCCGCAGCCGCGCACGGTCGCCATGTTGCCCGCGTTCCTGCGCTACCTGAAGAACCACGGCTATCGCGTGGTCCATGTGGTTCCGAAGCAGCCGGCGGATGTGCATCACGAGCAGCGTAGCGAGCGCCCTTCAC
Source organism: Bradyrhizobium sp. SZCCHNR1017 (assembly GCF_032381375.1). Classification (NCBI taxonomy): domain Bacteria; kingdom Pseudomonadati; phylum Pseudomonadota; class Alphaproteobacteria; order Hyphomicrobiales; family Nitrobacteraceae; genus Bradyrhizobium; species Bradyrhizobium sp. SZCCHNR1017. Next base: position 1,167,357 of record NZ_JAUHIR010000001.1, read on the forward strand.
CCGCGCCGACGCCGCCGCACGAAGGTGGTTAATCCGTCGTTCAGGGCCGCTGTCTACGCTCGACGGCCGTGATCGCGGCGATTTCTGCCGCTTGCAATCCGGCAACAGCCGCAGGCAAACCGGAACCCGGAACGATGTCATCTCGCGACAGCCGAACATCCCTGCTATGTCTTGGTGGTCGCTTGCCCCTTCCGCGCGGCTGCGACACATCATCGAGCGTCGAAGACCCTGGCCGAAGGCGTCGGGACGGTGAAGGGAATGTGAGCAGCGTGATGCGTGATCGTCGGTGGGCTTGCGTCGGACGGCCAACATGGCTCGCGGTGCTGTTGGGCACCGTCGCCTGCTTCGCCTCCAGTGTCGGATCATCGGCGGCATCGGCAGCCGATTGCCCCGGGCATCCGAACGCGCTCGGCACGTCGCGCGTCCTGGTGGTCGATCCGCGCGAGCATCCGCGCATCGGCGCGATGCAGTACAAGGAGACGCTGCCGCTGAAAGATCACGAGGTCGTCATCACCTTCGACGACGGCCCGCTGCCGAAATACAGCAATCAGGTGCTGCAGATCCTCGCCGATCAATGCGTCAAGGCGACGTTCTTCACCATCGGCCGCCAGGCCAAGGCCGATCCCGAGGGGGTGAGGAAGCTTGCGGCCGCCGGCCACACCATCGGCACCCACAGCCAGAACCATCCGCTGAGCTTCAACAAGATGACGCTCGACCAGGTCAAGCCCGAGGTCGACCAGGGAATCGCCTGGACGACCGCGGCGCTCACAGATCCGTCGGCGCTGTCGCCATTCTTCCGCGTGCCCGGCCTGCTGCGCGGCGACGCCGTGGAGAGCTACGCCGCCTCGCTCGGCCTGCAGGTCTGGAGCGCCGATTTCCTCGCCGACGACTGGCGCAACATCTCCGGGGCCAAGGTCTATGAGCTCGCGATGAAGCGGCTGGAGGCGCGCGGCAAGGGCATCCTGCTGCTGCACGACATCCATGCGCGCACCGCTACGGCGCTGCCGAAGATCCTCGCCGAGCTCAAGGCCAAGAACTACCGCATCGTCCACGTCGTGGCGGCGACACCGGACCGGCCGGCGACGCCGACCGAGCCCGAGGACTGGCTGGTGCACCGCCCGTCGGACGAGACCCCGGTGGCGCATTGGCCCAAGATCGCGCCCGTCGATCTCGCTGGCGCCGATACGGGGGCCCGCGCCAGGCTGGACGATTTCGGGATTCTCAACGTGCCGGCGGCCGTCGCGCGTGTCGTGCAGAAGCCGGCATGGCCGCGTCCGCCGCTCGCGCCGCGGCTTGCGGCGCCGGCGTTGGCAGCGCCGGCGTCCGATCTGTTCGCATGGCCGCCTGTCGCGCCGCTGTCGGCGCAGCGGCGCCAGCTGGCCCGGCTCGAGAGCCCGGCCCCGAAGGCTGTGGCCGCCAAGCCGGCGCCGCGCCCGGTGCGCCTCGCCAGCCTCAGGCGGCGCTGAACATTCGCAGATGTTGCAGGTGAGGACGCGGGACAATTCGCCCGCGCCGCGCGCGATCAGCTCGAGACCAGCTTGCTGACGCAGAGGATGACGGTGGCCGCCAGGAAGAACAGGTCCATGTAGGACTTCTTCTCGCCGTCCTTGCGCAGCGATCCGACGTCGGACACCACCTGCCTAGAGACCACCTGCCCCACCGGCCCGTCGCCCAGCATGCCGGCCAGACGGCGAACGTCCGACTCCATCTTCTCGATCCGTCCGAAGAAGTGGAAGGTGCGCACCACCGTGACGGCGCGCATGCCGGCATAGATCAGCACCACCAGCGCCAGGACGGCGCGGTTCTGGTACTTCTCGACGTAGTTCAGGCTGAGATAGACGGCCGCGAGAAATACGAAATTCGAGATGAAGCGGTACATGAGGCCCGTGAAGTTCATCTGCTCCCCCACATGATGTTCGGATCACTGGCCGACGACAGAACTCACGAAACGCGTTTCGCCCCCGCGTCCTGGTCCAACCGGCGTCACCCTAGGAGAGCGGGCTTGCGAATTCGTGAAGTGGAAATTTTGCAGCGCCAGAACGGCCCAGAACAGCCACGCTTGGTAAACAAGGGACTGCCCGGCGGGCGCCGCTGCAGCCTGCAATTGCAGGGCTGCAACGGCGCTCGCAGCTATGCGCCGAAACGTGCCGGCGCGCAGGCGGCGACGTCGACGCTCGGCGCTTCGCCGCTCATCAGCTCGGCGAGGATGCGGCCCGTCGCGGGCCCCAGCGTGAAGCCCTGGTGGCCGTGGCCGAAATGCAGCCACAGGCCCTTGTGACGCGCCGCCTGGCCGACGACCGGCAGCATGTCGGGCATGCACGGCCGCGTGCCGATCCACGGCTCGGGCTCCACCGGCTTGCCGAGATCGATGAGCTGGCGCGCGGCAGCCTCGGCCTTGCCGAGCTGAACCGGGGTCGATTTCGCATTCGGCGATGACAGCTCGGCACCGGTCGTGATGCGCACGCCGAGCGCCATCGGGTTCATCAGATAGCCGCGCGCCGCATCGCGCAGCGGCAAATCGAGCGGCGCGCCGCCGGTGTAGTGACGGTGATAGCCGCGCTTGCGCACCATCGGGATGTCGTAGCCGAACCGCGTCAGGAACTCCGGCGACCATGGCCCGAGCGCGACCACCACGGCCTCGGCCTCGATGCGTCCCTCCGCGGTGGTAACGGCCCAGCCGCTGCCCGCCTGCGCCAGCGTGGTCGCGTCGCCGCGCAGCAGCTTGCCGCCGCGGCGCGTGAACAGCTCGGCATAGGAGGCGACCAGGCTGCCGGGATCCGACACGGTCCACGGCTCCTGCCAGTGCAGGCCGCCGATGCCGCTGTCGATCAGCGCGGGCTCGGCCTGCTTGAGCTGCTGGGCGCTGAGCAGCTTGAACTTGACGCCGAACGCCTTGCCGACGGCTTCGGCCTCCCTCGCCTCCTTGTCGAACTGCGCCTGCGTCCGGTGCAGCACGCGAAAGCCGTCGCGGCGCACGAGGTTGCCGGCCCCGGCCGCGAGGATCAGCGGCTCGTGCTCGGGCGCGGCGCGCGCGATCAGTTGCGCATAGGTGCGCGTCAGCACCTCGTGGCGCGCCGGGAACGAATTCCACCAGTATTGCAGCAGCGGCCGCACGTGATAGGGCAGCGCCGCGAGGCTGTAGTGCACGTCGTTGGTGCGCGCGAGCGCGATGTCGAGCACGCCGGCGATATCATAGGGCATCGCGTAGGGCCTGACGGCCTCGCTCTGGATGATGCCGGCATTGCCGTAGCTGGTCTCGCGGCCCGGCTCCCTGCGGTCGACCAGCGCCACTGACCAGCCACGGCTCTGCAGGTGCAGCGCCGTGCCGACACCGACCATGCCGCCACCGAGAACGATCGCGCTTTGCATCGTCATCACTCCTGCTCAGGTCCGCGCCGCCGCGACGACGGTGACCTCGATCTTCACATCCGCGATCATCTGCGCCTGCACCGTGGTGCGGACCGGCAGCGGATCCTTGAAGTGCCTGCGATAGGCCTCGTTGTAGGCGGCGAAATCCGCCTTGTCGGCGAGGTGCACCATGCAGGACACGATGTCGTCGAGCGTCAGCCCCTCGCCGGCCAGCGTTTCCGCGATGTGCTTGAAGACGAGGTCGGTCTGCGCCGCGATGCCCTCGGGGATGCTGCCGTCATCGGCGACCGGAATCTCGCCGGACAGGAACACCAGGCCGCCGGCGCGGCGCACCAGCGAGAACGGCCATGAGGGGGCGTCGGACATCGTTAGTCGCTCCATGATGTAGTGATCATGAGTGCCGCCTCAATCCCACGCCATGAAGCCGGGCGTCTGCGCCAGCGGCGGCAGCGACGCGAGCCTTTCGAGATCCGGCCGGGGACGGCGCAGCTCGGCATCATCGGCGAACGCGGCCTCCAGCGCCGCGGCAACGCCGAGCACCAGCGCGTCGCCGCCGCGGGGACCGACGATCTGCAGGCCGAACGGCAGGCCGTTGTCGTCGAGGCCGAGCGGCAGGCTCAGCGCAGGATGCCCGGCCAGGGTCACCGCGTAGGCGAGCGCCAGCCAGTGGAAGTACGACCGCGTCGGCACGCCGTCGATCTCCGCCGGATACAGCTCCGCCCACGGCCGCGGGCTCAAGGTGATGGTCGGGCTGATCAGCACGTCGTGGCGTGCGAAGAAGCCCTGATAGGCGCGATAGATGCGGGTCTGGTTGGCGCTCGCACGCGAAAAATCCTCGAGGCTGTAGCCGAGCCCCTCCTCGACATTGGCGCGTACGTTCGGCCCGAGCATGTCGGGCCGCTCGCGATAATTCTTGCCGTGCTGGGTGAGGAACAGCGAGGCACGCAGCACCGCAAAGGTCTCGTCGGCGCCGCTGCAATCCGGCGCGCCCTCCTGCGCGCCAGCAAACAGCGGCGCGATGCGCGACACCCGCGCGCGGAAGGCGCGGCGGATCAGTTGTTCGGTCGGCGCAAAGCCGAAATCCTCGGTGAAGGCGAGCCTGAGCTTGTTGAGTTCGACCGCCGGCGGCACGGCCCAGCGCGATGGCGCGCCGCGCACGGCCTCGCCCGGCAGGGTGTAGGCGAGCGGATCGCGCGCATCGTCGCTCGCCATCACCGACAGCATCAGCGCGGTGTCCGCGACATCGCGCGCCATCGGCCCGTCGGTCGACAGGCACGACCAGCCATGGGCGCGCTTCTCGCTGGCGACGAGGCCGTAGGAGGGGCGCATGCCGACGATGCCGGAGAAGCCGGCCGGATTGCGCAAGCTGCCGCCGGTGTCTGACCCCGAGGCGAGCGGGGCCATGCCACAGGCGAGCGCGACCGCCGAGCCGCCGGAGGAGCCGGCGGCCGAGCGCGCGGGATCGAACGGGTTGCCGGTGGCGCCGAACACGGGATTGCGGGTGTTGCCGCCCGCTGCCCATTCCGGCGTGTTGGTCTTGCCGAAGATGATTGCGCCGGCGGCGCGCAGCCGGCCCACCGAGGCCTGGTCGACGGCCGGCACGTTGTCGGCCAGGATCGGGCTGCCATAGGTGGAGCGCATCCCGGCGGTGTCCTGGGTATCCTTGATCAGCACCGGCAGGCCGTGCAGCGCCCCCCGGTCCTCGCCCCTCACGATCTCGGCCTCGGCGGCCTCGGCCGCCGCGCGGGCAGCCGGCTCGTCCAGGGTCACCACCGCGTTGACGGCCGGGTTCACCGCCGCAATCCGCTCCAGGCACGAGTCGAGCAGCGCGACCGGCGAGATCGCCTTTGTTTTCAACAGCTTGACCAGCTCGACGGCGGTCTTGTCGCAAATCGATTCCACGGGGCTTCTCTTTTCCGTTTCGGAAAACTATTTAGCATATAGGAAATCGAATGCACGACCCGAAAACGCATTGTTCCACCGCTGTCCACGCATGACCTTCGGACATTGAAGCACCCGATTGAATTTCCTGCTCTATGGGCCGAGATTGTCCGGGCTGCTCGGCTCTCGACACGCCTGATCCGCTAACGGATTTTCCGGAGATCGCTTTGACAGACACCGCCATCAGCGCGTCGACCGAAGGCCCCCACTCCCAGCTCGGCCAGTGCCTGAAGGCCGCCCGGCAGGCGCGCGGGCTGACCCTGAAGCAGGTCGCCGAAAAGACCGGCATGGCGCTGTCAACGCTGTCCAAGGTCGAGAACGGCCTGATGTCGCTGACCTATGACAAGCTGCTGCAGCTCACCTCGGGCCTGCAGATGGACATCGCCGAGCTATTCAGCCCGGCTTCGCCGCGTCCCGAGGCGGGTCGCCCGGTGACCGCCCGCCGCAGCGTCAGCCGCGCCGGCCAGGGCCAGATCGTCAACACCAGGTTCTACACCTACACCTATCAATGCACCGACCTGATCGGAAAGCGCATGGTGCCGATGATCGCCGAGGTGCGCGCCCGCACGCTCGAGGAGTTCGGCCCCCTGCTCCGCCACAGCGGCGAGGAGTATTTCCTCGTCACCCGCGGCACCATCGCCGTGCACACCGAATTCTACGCCCCGGAGATCCTGCACGAGGGCGACGGCATGTATCTCGACAGCACCATGGGCCACGCCTACCTCAACGCCGGCGATGCCGACTCCGCGCAGGGTGTGTGTCTCTGCACCAGTGAGCAGGCCGATCTGTTCGAGCAGCTGCACCGGATTGCGAGGAAGGATGCGGTGGAGTGAGGTGAAGCCTCCGGCGTAACCCAGCGCACTCGCTGGGGCCCACAACTGAAAGTGCCCTCAGCAGCAGAGCGACTTCCGCAAGCTCACGACAGACGGCTGATGCTTCTCCACTCCCACCGAGCAGCGGAGGTGCGAAAGACCACAGCTACTAAGCCGGTCGGCACCGGCTCGTTCGCGGGACCTGTCATTGGGTCCAAACGATCGCTAGTGGCTCACGAGTCTGCCAGAAACCGTTCGGACCACAACCGGCGCGCCGATCTCTTTCAACAAGCGACTGATGCGCGCCTTGTCAGCGCCCGGCTCGACATCGACCCGCACGTAGAACGCGCTCGTCTCGTCTCGATATACCGACGGACTCGACCTCCGAAGCGCTGCAATCATCCGATGGACGACTGTCTCAAGCCCAAGTCCCGACCCGACGGGCGACTCGGCCCTTGCCTCCCCACGGCCTGGGCCCCCAATCATGGGCCAAGGTCGATGCGCGGAGATTCTCATTTCACGAGACGCCTCAAGCACATCACGCCTGTCCAGTCCGTCCGGCGAAAATATCCTGCTTTCTCATTTTCAGAAATCGTGATTGAGTGCAGCCGTCCCGCCTCGGCACGAGGGGCGTATCGCGATCGTCACGGCACGCGGGGTGGGATGCGGTGGGCGCAGCGGTTCGCAGCGTGACGAAGGTCATGCGGACGAACGAACCCGTTGCGCCGGCGAAATCGTAGGGTCCTGGCCTCCCGATGCTGAGGCCAAGCTCGCGACAATGCTTTCGCGTTGCGCGGGTGACGGGGGCAAGACAGCCGGTCCCCGGGGAGAGGACGTATAAGCCGGAAAACCATCGCGCGGGGAATGCCGGGATGTCTCGGCTGAACCTGTGGTTCCTGCCGCCTGCATTCTTGTTCGCAGGCGGGCCATGGGTGCGGCCAGCACCCGGCATTCCCCGCGCCCTCGTCGTCGAGAGGGCGAAACGACCGGCACAGCTCGGGCGCATCAAGCGCCGCGAGGCGGAGACGACTTGCCCGGACGGCGCCGTCGGTCGGGCGAAGGACGGATCGATGCACGCATGATCGCCGCGGGCTCACGTCGCCTTCCTGCCGGCCAGGGCCGACACGATCGCCTCCGACAATTGGCCGAGCCGGAACGGCTTGGCGAGCAGCCTGCTCGTCGCGCGGAAATCTTCCGGCACCAGCGACGGGTCGGCGAAGCCGGACATGAAGACGATCGGCAGCTCGGGCCATCGGCGGCGCACCTCGCGCGCCAGGTCGATGCCGGTCATGGCATCCGGCAGCAGAATGTCGGTCAGCAGCAGCGCGAACGGGTCCGGCCGCTCCAGCGCGCCGATCGCGGCTGCCGCATGGGTGACGACGACCGGGCTGTAGCCCATCGACGTCAGCATGGTCGATGCCATCGCGCCGACCAGCGGATTGTCCTCGACCACCAGGATCCGCTCGCCGGTCTGCGGCCGCGCCAGCCGCGCCGCGCCGGCGCGCGCTCGGCCCGTGGCGCCCGGCCCCGCGCTTGGCAGATACAGCGTGACGCAGGTGCCTTCCGCCACCCGGCTGTCGATCAGCACCGTGCCGCCCGATTGCCGCGCAAAGCCATAGACCATGCTGAGGCCGAGGCCGCTGCCCTTGCCAAATTCCTTGGTGGTGAAAAACGGCTCGAAGGCGCGGCGCGCGATCTCGGGCGGCATGCCGGCCCCCAGGTCCGACACCGCGATCGTCACGTAGTCCCCGGGCATGATGCGCTCGTCGCCGTCGTCGAGCGGCTGGTCGAGCACGGCATTCGTCGTCGCGATCGTCAGGCGCCCGCCGCCGTCCATCGCGTCCCGCGCATTGAGCGCCAAATTGAGCAGCGCGTTCTGCAATTGCGTCGGATCGATCAGGCAGTGCCACAGCATCGGGTCCTGCGCCAATTCGATCTCGATGTTCTCGCCGAGCGTCCGCTGCAGGATGGTCGTCATGCCGTTGACGAGCTGGTTCACGTCGGTGACCTGCGGCTGCAGCGCCTGCTTGCGGGCGAAGGCGAGCAGCCGGCGGTTGAGATCGGCGACCCGCTCCGCCGCCTCGATCGCCCGCTCGACCATGCTGCGGCGGGAGCTTTCGCCGGGCGTGAGCGCGTCGAGCAGCAGATCGAGATTGCCGAGCGTCGCCGCCAGCATGTTGTTGGAGTCGTGCGCGATGCCTCCTGCCAACTGGCCGATGGCCTCCATCTTCTGCGCCTGACGCAGTTCGTCCTCGATGCGCTTGCGCTCGGTGATGTCGACCGACAGCACGAAATAGCCGCGCACCGTGCCATCCTGGCTGCGATCCGGCACGCGAATGGTCTCGCACCAGCGTTCACGGCCGTCGGGAAACGCGATCTTCTCCTCACCGCCCGCGGTTCGGCCGGCCAGCGCGGCCTCGATCTTCGGCCTCACCTCGTCTCGCCGCGCGGGGTCGATGTAGTCGTCGATCCGCCGGCTGCGACCGACCCCGCTGGACGGCTGCGCATACCATTCGCGCGCGACGCGGTTGGCATAGCGGATGTCACCATCGGCGCCGACCTGGACGATCAGCGCGGGCACGTTCTCCGTGACCAGCAGATGCTGCTCGAAACTGTCGCGCAGCGCCTGCTCGGAGGCCGCGCGCAGCCGCCATTGCCGCGCCAGGACGAGGCCGAATCCGGCGATCAGCAGATTGAGGCCGGCGGCGATGGCGCTGTAGTACAGCGCATTGTTCTTCCAGCCGGCCAGATACTCGACCGGGTCGCGCGCCACGGTCACCACCAGCGGCAGGCCGGCGACACGCCGATAGCTGATGCTCCGCGACGTCCCGTCCGTCATGCCGCTGCCCTCGAAGCTGCCGTGAGGCGCCTGCGGGAGATAGAGGCTGAACAGGCGATTGGACCCGACGTTGCGGCCGGCGAAATCGTCGGCATGCGGCGAGCGCAGCAGGATCGTGCCGTCGTCGCGATAGAGCGTCACCGTTCCGCGCTGCCCCACGTTCAGCGACAGGAAGAACTGCCGCAGATTCTCGTAGTCCACCGCCACGACGATCACGCCGGCAAATCGTCCGTCCGGCATCATCAAGGCGCGGCTGACCGCGATGAACCGACCCCTGTTCACGCGCGAGGCCACCGGCACGTCGATGAAGAGACCGCGGCCGGGGTCATCGCGCTGGACCTTGTAATAGGCCCGATCGGCGAAATTGTTCTCACGGCCGGGAACTCCGTTGCCGGCGCTGTCGCCGAGCAGATTGCCATCCGCGTCCAGCACGACGATGCCGCCCGCGGCGGGGTACGGCACCACCCTGCGCTTCAACTCGCCGATCAGGGCCGGATTGCCGGCGGTGAGCAGCGATGGGTCCTGCTTGAGACTGTCGATCGTCGTGTTCAAGAGCACGTCGACGCCCTGGATGTTGCGCAACATGTATTCTTCGAGCGCGCGGGCGAGATCTCCGTTGGCGGCCTCGGTGGTCCGATAGGTCTCCCGATAGTTGACGGAAAGCATGTGGGCCACGAAGGCATCACACAGCAGCGCCAGCACGAGGCCACTCAGCACGATGATCCACGGAGTCCAGCGCCGGTCCATCCAGGAGCCGGACGCGAACCTCGTCCAGGCGTCGACGATGCCTTCCTGCCGCGGACCGCGCCGATGGTCGGCTCTCGCTTTGATCTGGTCCGGCATGGCGTCGAATTCAGGAGGTCGTCGGGCGGTTTGATTGTGAATCGATCGGCGCAGGGGGCATCGGCGAAGGTCCGGATTATGCCGAATTCCGCGTCTCCAGGCGCGTCGCGATCCATATCGCGGGCGCTCGATAGCACGGTTTGCCTGGGCGTGTCATCGGCACCCGCCAAGCGCTGCGGCGGTCGCGGAGGGGTTCGACGCGTCAAGGCCCGATCAGAGCTGGTGCTCGAACGCCTCGCGCTCGGCGCGGCTCAGATGCAGGCCATGCTTGGTGCGCCGGTCGAGGACGTCGGCGGCCGTGACGGCCCACTCCTGCTCGCGCAGGAAAACGAGCTCGCGCTCATAGAACGAGGCACCGAAATGGCGGCCGAGATCGCCGACGTTGCGGGACGCTCCGAGCAGGTCGCGCGCACGGGTGCCGTAGAGCCGCGCATAGTGCGCCACTACATCGCGCGGCAATCCCGGATAGGCGCCTGCGAGATCGGCGAGGAACTGATCGAACGGCACGCCGAAATCGCCGCCCGGAAGACGCGCGCCCGCCGTCCATGCCGGCGCCATCTGCGGAAACCACGGCGCGAGACGTTCCATTGCCTGCTCGGCGAGCCGGCGAAACGTCGTGATCTTGCCGCCGAAGATCGACAGCAACGGCGGCTGTCCGGGCGCACCATGCACCTCGAACACGTAGTCGCGCGTCACCGCCGACGGATTGTCGGCGTTGTCATCGTAGAGCGGCCGCACCCCGGAGAAGGCGTGAATGATATCCCCCTTGCCCGGCGCGGCCCGGAAATAGCGCTTGAGCACCGTGAGCAGATAGTCGATCTCGGCACCATCGACAGCGACGTCGTCTGCGCGGCCGTCATGCACGATGTCGGTGGTCCCGATCAGCGCCAGGTCGGTCTCATAGGGATTGACGAAGATCACGCGGCGGTCGGTGTTCTGCAGCAGATAGGCCTGCGATCCGCTCCAGAATTTTGGCACCACGAGATGACTGCCTTTGACGAGCCGCACATTGTGCGCGGAGTTGAGCCCGGCGACACCCTGCACCACGTCCTGCACCCAGGGACCTGCGGCATTCACCAGCGCCTTCGTTCGGACGATCTGAACCTCGCCGTCTTCGGAGCGCATCTCCAGCCGCCAGGCATCACCCTCACGCCGTGCGCTCACGGCGCGGGTGCGCGGCAGGATGATGGCTCCCTTGTGCGCGGCATCGACGAGATTGAGGATCACCAGCCGGGCATCGTCGACCCAGCAGTCCGAATATTCGAAGCCGCGCCGGAACTCGGGGCGCAGCGGCGCGCCCTCCGGCTCGTGCGCGAGATCGACGTTGCGGCTCGCCGGCAGCTGCTTGCGGCCGCCGAGATGGTCGTAGAGGAACAGCCCGGTGCGCACCAGCCAGGCGGGACGCTGCTCCGGCGAGTGCGGCAGCACGAAGCGCATCGGCCAGATGATGTGCGGCGCCGAGGCCAACAGCACCTCGCGCTCGATCAGCGCTTCGCGCACCAGGCGGAATTCGTAGTACTCCAGATAGCGCAAGCCGCCATGGATCAGCTTGCCCGATCGCGACGAGGTGCCTTGCGCAAAATCGTCCTTCTCGCACAGCAGCACCTTCAGGCCGCGGCCGGCGGCATCTCGGGCGATACCAGCGCCATTGATGCCGCCGCCGATCACGGCGAGGTCCAACAGACCGTGATCGGTTCCGCTGCGTGAGACCGTCGCATTCATCGCTTGCTGCTGCGCTTCTTCTCTGGCTTGCTGCGCGCAGCGGCACGCGCCTTCGTCGTAGCCTTGGCCGGCTTTGCCGCTTTCGCCTTCGGCTCCTGCAGGCCATAGGTCGAAAAGCCCTGCGCCGTCTCGGCGATCTCGGCGTCACCCAGTATGTGCGGCTGGCCTAGGGCGAGCGACAGGTAGTATTGCTTCGCGATGGTCTCGAGCTCGACCGCAAGCCACATCGCCTTGTCGAGATTGGCGCCGACCGCGATCATGCCGTGATTGGCCAGCAGGCAGCCGTTGCGGCCTTCCAGCGCCTCCAGCGCAAGCTCGGACAATTCGGCCGTGCCGAACCGCGCATAGCCGGCGCAGCGGATGTCGGTGCCGCCGAACGCCGCCATCATGTAGTGGCAGGCCGGGATCGGCTTGCGCGCGATGGCGAGCACGGTGGCATAGGTGGAATGCGTGTGAACGACGCCGCCGACATCCGGACGGCCGCGCATGATGTCGAGATGAAAGCGCCATTCCGTCGAGGGCTTCAACGGCCCCTCCCAGGAACCGTATTCACCCTCGAGCGGCATCGAGGCGATCATCTCCGGCTTCATCGAGTCATAGGGCGTCGCCGAGGGCGTGATCAGCATGCGGTCCTTGTAGCGGGCGGAAATGTTGCCCGAAGTGCCCTGGTTCAGCCCCGACGCATTCATCCATCGGCATTTGGCGATGATGTTCTCGCGGATCAGCCGTTCCTCGCGATTCATGTCGAAAACCTTTCGTCGTCAGCAGGGATTGAGCGGCGGCTCGCCGGCCAGATAGCGGCGAACCTCTTCGGCCGCCTGGTCGGCGGCAAAGGTGACGGTGCGCACGGATGCGCCGGCGATGTGCGGCGTCAGCGTGACATTCGGGAGCTGCAACAGCGGCCAGTCCGGCGGCACCGGCTCGACCGCAAAGGTGTCGAGCATCGCGCCGGCCAACCGTCCCGAGCTGAGCACCTCGAACAGCGCCTTGTAGTCGACCAGCGGACCGCGCGCGGTGTTGATCAGGATCGCCCCCGGCTTGATCTTCGCCAGCGCCTCGCGATCGATGAAGCCGGTGGTCTCCGGCGTCACGCGGGCATGCAGGCTGATGACGTCGGCGCGTGCCAGAAGATCGGCAAGCGCGACGTGCTCGACACCGTCGTTGCGGTCCTGGGCGCTGAGCTGGACGTAAGGGTCGGTCACCAGGATCCTGCAGCCGAACGCCTTGAGCAGCTTCACGACGCGCGTGCCGATCGCGCCATAGCCGACGATGCCGACGGTCATCTCCCCGAGCTCGCGTCCGGTCCGGTCGGCGCGATAAAGATCGCCGCGCCACTCCCCGCCCCGCATCGACTCGTGACCGCTCCTGATCAGACGGGTCTCCGCGAGCATCGCGCCGATGGTGAACTCCGCCACCGCGCTGGCATTTCGTCCGGGCGTGTTGACGACCAGCACGCCATGATCGCGCGCCGCCTGCATGTCGACATTGACCGGACCGCCGCGCGACACCGCGATGAACTTGAGCCTTGGCAGCCGCTGCAGCATCGCGCGCGAGATCGGCGCGAGATGCGTCACCAGCAGCGGCGCTTCGCCGATGAATTCGGCGAGCTCATCCGGATCGCCCATGAACTCCTTGAGACCATCGAGCTTGGAGCCGGCATAGCCATGCTCCATCGGCTCGTCCGGCCAGGGCTGTTCGAGCATGCGGATGTCGACGCCGTCGCCGCAGATGGCGGTGATGCGTTCGGCGAACACCGAGGGCAGCATGAAGCGGTCGCCGATGATGGCGATGGAGCTAGACATGATTGGCTCCTGCACGCTGGGCCGCAAGCTGCTTCCACACCGGCCGCGCCGCGAGGCGAGCCTCGACATAGGCCGGGAACAGCTGCGCATAGCGCTCCGCCAGCGCCGCATCCGGCGCCTGCGGCTCATCCAGATACGGTCTCACCCATTCCTCCGCGCAGATCATCATGTCCGGGTAGAGTCCGGTCGCGACCGTGGCGATCATCGCCGCCCCCGACGCGCCGGCTTCCTCGCGACGGCAGACTCGAATCGTGCTGCCGAGTGCCGCGCCAAGAATTGCGCCGAGCGCGCGGCTGCGTGCCGCGCCTCCGGTCAGGCGAATTTCCGTCGGCAGCGGTCCCATCGCCGCGTAGCAGTCGCGTGCGGCGAAGGCCAGTCCCTCCATCACGGCGCGCATCAGATCCCAGTAGCCGTGACGGGTGCGCAGGCCGACCAGTTGCGCAGACGCCTCGTGGGACACGAATGGTCCGCGCTCGCCAGCATCGGAGATGAAAGGGTGATAAAGCAGCTCGCCCGCCTTCGCCGCGAGCACGCGCTCGTCCAGCCGCCGGATCAGATCATTGCGCGACCGGGCGATGCCTTCCATGGCGAGCACGCCTCGCGCGACATCGAGCAACCAGTCGATGTTCAAGGTCGCAGCCATGGTCGACTGCATCTGGGCATAGTGGTCCGGCACCGGGAACGGCATCGTATAGCCGGTCGCCTCGGCATTCAGCTTGACCGCGTCGGCGCTGTTCGCCAGCCGCATGTGCATGCCGGTCGAGCCGATGATGGTGCAGCCGACGTCGGGCGTGGGATCATACAGCCCGCCACCGAGCGCATTGCAGATCACGTCGACATAGCCGAGCGACACCGGCACGCCCTCGGGCAAGCCCGTCTCCGCCGCGGCCGCCGCAGTCAAGCCATGCGTCGTCGTGACACCATCGACGACATCTGGAAACAGGCGCGCGGAACCAGCGATGCCGATGAGACGCGCCGCCTCGCCGTCGAAGCCGCGCTTGCGAAAGTCGCCGCAGGAGAACGTCGCCTCGGACGGGTCCGTGGCCCGCTCACCGGTCAGCTTGAAGTAGAGCCAGTCCTTGCAGTGGAACGCCGTACCCGCGCGTCCCAGCATCTCTGCGTCATGCGCCTGCAGCCAGGCCAGTTGCGCCCCCTGCTGGCAAGCGTTGAGCCCCGATCCGGTGCGCTGATAGTGCGCGGCATTGCGCTCGCCACCGCGGAAGGCTTCGACGAACCCTGCCGCGCGCGAGTCGAGCCACAGCAGCGCGGGCGCGACGGGATGGCCGTCCGCATCGATCAGCCAGGTGCCGTCGCCCTGCCCGGTCACGGCGATCGCGGCGACGCGACGGGACAGATCCGGCAGCGTGCCGCCCAGGCCGCGCAAGGCCGCGACGGTGTCGGTCCAGGTCCGCGCCATGTCCTGCTCGACGCGGCCGCCCGGCAACGTCGCGTAGCTGTTGGGAATCGCGAAATCCCCGAGCTGCCGTCCATCCCGCGCAAACGCCACCGCCTTGATCACCGAGGTCCCGGCGTCGATACCGATGATCACGTTGCGGATCGCAGCCGAGGTCATGTTCAGCGCGCCTCCGCGTGGCGGACGCAAACGCCGTCGGCGCCGAAAATATGGAGATGGCGTGACTCCAGCGCGCAGGGCACGACGTCGCCCGGTCGCGCCGCGACCTTGCTGGATGTCACGCCGACCAGCAGATGACCGGCGCACTCGCCCGCAATATGCGACTGATCGCCGAGCCACTGGTTGGAGACCACGCGCAGCCGCGCCTCGCCGCTGCCGATCGCGATCCGCTGCGGCCGGATGCCGACCTTGATCCGATCGGCCCGCACCAGCGTCTGCTGTCCCGCCGCGTCCAACGTCTGCCCGGGGATGTGAAAGGCAACATCGGAGCCCACAGACAGGCGGAACCCGCCTTCCTCCTGCGTCACCACAGCCTCCATCAGGTTCATCGGCGGCTCGCCAATGAAGCTCGCGACGAACAGATTGGCCGGGCGGTTCTTCAGCTCCCGCTCGCTGGCGAACTGCTGAAGCACGCCGTCTTCCATGACGGCGATGCGATCGGCAAGTGCGCTCGCCTCGGTCTGGTCATGGGTGACGAAGATCGCCGTCATGCCGCGCTCGGCGAGCAGACCCTTGATGCGGCCGCGCAGCACGGCACGCAGCTGCGGCTCCAGTTGACCCATCGGCTCGTCGAGCAGATAGAGGTCGGCATCACGCACCAGCGCTCGGGCCAGCGACACCCGCTGCTGCTGTCCGCCGGAAAGCGCGTGGGGATGATGATCGAGAATGTCCTCGATCTCCACCAGGCGGGCAATGCTGACAACGCGTTGCGCGATCTCGGCGCGCGACAATTGCCGCGCCTTCAGCGCGAACGCAATGTTCTCACGCACCGTGAGCGGCGGGTACAACGAATAGCCTTCGAACGCCATCGCCACCTTGCGCTTCGCCGGCGCCAGATCATGGATCGTCCGCTGCGCCAGCGCGATCGACCCTGAACTGACGCTCTCGAAGCCGGCGATCATGCGCAGCGTCGAGGTCTTGCCGCAGCCGGAAGAGCCGAGCAGCGCGACGATCTCGCCGGCCTTCACCTCCATATCGAGCGCGCGCACGGCATGAACCGGCGGCTTGCCCCGGCTGTGATAGACCTTGTCGACGTTGCGGATTTCGAGCATGCCCATCCCCGATCCTCACGCCGCCTGCCGCCGCGGCGCTAGGCCGATGCGCTCGCCCGTGGCGTGGTCGAACAGCAGCGCCGCTTCCGGCGCGAACCGCACGAACACGTCCTCGTCGGCATGCGCCTCCAGCGCCTCGGGCGCCTGCGCCGCCAGCCACTCGGATCCGTCGGCGAAGCGCAGCAGCACCACGGCGCGCTCGTGGATCGGCGTGACCGCGACGATCCGCGCCGGGATCACACCCTCGCCGCCATCACGCGTCACCACGACATCGTCGGGCCGGACGCCAAGCCAGCAACGCTCACGCATATTGGACGGCACGCCGTCCGCATCGAGCCGGATCAGCGTCCCGGCAACAGATGCGGTCAGCCGCCCCTGCTCCGCCACCGGCGTGACCTCGGCAAGATTGATGCTGGGATCGCCGAACAGCCGGGCCACGGCGACCGACGCCGGCCTCGCATAGATCTCCTCCGGACGCGCCACCTGCACCAGGCGGCCATTGATCAGCACGGCAATGCGATCGGCGATTGCCATCGCCTCACGATAATCCTGCGTCACGTAGAGCACCGCCGCAGAGCTCCTGCGCAGCAGGCTCGGCAGCTCCAACCGCATCTCATAGCGCAGCTTGGCATCGACGTTGCGCAAGGGATCGTCGAGCAACAGCACCCCGGGATTGCCGATCAGCGCGCGCGCCAGCGCGGTGCGCTGCTTCTGGCCGTTGGACAGTTCACGAGGCTTGTGGCCGAGCACGTGCTCGATCTTCAACAGCCGGCTCATTGCCGCAACCTTGGCCGCAATGTCGGCCGCGCCCGTCGCGCGCAGCCCGCTGGCGATGTTGTCGCGCGCGCTCATGTGCGGAAACAGGGCAAAATTCTGGAACGCCATGCCGATGCCGCGCTGCTCCGGCGGCGCGTCGACGATCGAGCGGCCGCCGACCAGGATGTCGCCGCCGTCAGGCTCGAACATGCCGGCAATCATCCGCAGCAGCACGGTCTTGCCGCTGCCGGACGGGCCGAACACCGCGACGATCTCGCCGGGCTCGACCGTCAGCGACACGCCCTTGGCGCAGCTTGCCGCGCCGAAGCTCTTGTCGACCGATTGGAGTTCGAGACGCGCCATGTATCCTCAACCCTTCACTGCACCGAGCGAGAGACCTTCGACCAGATAGCGCTGCGCATAGAGCGCGAGCAGCAATGTCGGGGTGACCGACAGCACGATCGCGGCGGCGATCTGGCCGTATTGGATACCGGACGCCGTCACGAAGGCCAATGCGCCGACCGTTACCGGCTGCTTGTCGGCCGAGGCCAGGATCAGCGCAAAGACGAAGTTGTTCCAGCAGAAGATGAAGGACAGCAGGCCCGCCGCGGCGATGCCGGGCCCGGCCAGCGGCACGGCAATGCGGGTGAACGCCTCGCGCCAGGAATGCCCCGCGAGCCGGTAGGCGTGCTCGATGTCGGGACTGATGTCCTCGAAATAGCCGCGCACGATCCACAGGATCAGCGGCAGCGCGATCAGCTGGTAGACCCAGACGATGCCAAAATAGGTGTCGTTGAGGCCAAGCTGCTGGTAGTACAGCGACAGCGGAAGCAGCACCAGGAGCGGCGGCGCGAAGCGGAACGACAGCAGCGTGAAGGCGATGGTCTCGCCGAGCCGGAACTTGAAGCGCGCGAACGCATAGGCCGCGGGGACGCCGAGCAGCAGCGCCAGGATCACCGACGCGCTCGACAGCACGAAGCTGTTCATCAGATTGCGCATGAAGGTGAGCTGCAGATTGCCGGCGGCGGTCTTGAGCTGGCCCGAGATCAGCGCCTCATAATTGGCGAACGTCGGCTCGAACAGGATGCGCGGCGGGATGCGCAGGATCTGCTCATTGGTCTGGAACGACATCAGGAGGATCCAGACGATCGGAAACATGAAGAACAGAAGCACCAACGCCAGCGCGATGCCGCGGAAGATGCGCCCTGCCAGACTGGAGTGATCCATGACCTCTCTCCTCAGGCGTGGCCGTGGGCGCGTTCGCGCAACCGGAGCCAGTTCTTTATGAAGATGTTGGACAGGATGTTGGTGATCAGCCACAGGATCATCAGCAGCGCCGCCGAGCGTCCGACATTGGTGTACTGGAAGAACTCGAGATAGGCCTGGACCTGGAACACCATCAGCCGGTCGCCGGGGCCGCCTTGCGTCATCGCATAGACGATGTCGAACTGCTGGATCGAATCGAGCAGCCGGAACAGCGAGGCGGTGATGATGTAGGGCGCGAGCATCGGCAGGGTGATGCGGAAGAAGACGAAGCTCGCCGGCACGCCGTCGAGCGCCGCCGCTTCGAACGGCTGCCGCGGCAGCGAGCGCAGGCCAGCCAGGAGCAGGATCATGATGAACGGCGTGTAGACCCAGACGTCGACCAGCACGACGGTGAACAGCGCGGTCGACGGATCGGACGCCCATTTGAAGTCGTGCACGCCGAGCAGCCCGACCAGATAGGACAGGATGCCGAAGCTCGGATTGGTCATCAGCTTCCACATCAGGGCTGCGATCGCCGGGGCCGTCATCAGCGGCAGCAGCAGCATGATCGACACGGCATTGTGGAAGCGCGTCGGCCGCCGCAGCAGCAGCGCGATGCCGAGGCCGAGCAGCAGCTCGGCGATGACGGTCACCGCGGTATAGACCAGCGAGATGCGCAGCGTGTTCCAGAACGCCGGATCGGACAGGAAGTCGATATAGTTGTCGATGCCGATGAAGCCGCGCAGATACGGCAGATTGAGCCGGTAGCGCTGCAATGAATAGACCGCAGCGGTCACGAACGGCACCAGGATGGCGATGCAGACCAGCAGCGCCGGCAGGCTCAGCAAATACGGCAGCAGCCGGCCGCGCCAGCGTTTCGTGCGGCGCGGCGTCGCCTTGGTCTCGACAAGTTGGGCCATGCTCATGACAGGCGTGATCACATCAGCGCGGGATGGGGCGGGCCGACCCGGACGCTGTGGGGAGCGTCCGGGCCGGCAGGCGGTCATGGGAGATGGGGCGCGGCCTCAGCCGAGGCCGGCCTGCTTCAGCTGACGGTTGATGCTCTCGGCAAGCTTGTCGAGGCCCTCATCGACGCTGATCTCCTTGGCCACCATCTTCTGCAGCGAGGCCGCCCACTCCGTCGTGAGGTCGAAGAACAGCGGCTGCGCCGTGAAGTAGATCTTCGCACCGGGCGCCGAGAGGTCATGCTGCTCGAGATAGCCAGGATAGGACTTGGCGATGCGGTCGCGGAATTCGCCGTCCTTCCACACGGAGGCTCGGACCGGATTGACGAAATCCATCTTGCGGGCACCGAACAGATCGTGCTCGACGGAGGCCGCCCACTGCATGAAGGTCCAGGCCGCATCCTTCTGCTTGGAGAAGCTCGACATCGCCAGCGACCAGATCCAGACGTTCGGCGTCGGCGCCTTCGCGGCCGGATTGGCCGCGAACGGCGCGTAGCCGAGATTGCCGCGCTCCTTGTTCTCGCCGCCGTTCATGAAGTAGCCGAGAATGTCGGCGTCGAAGATCATGCCGGAGGCGCCGGCGCCGAGGTCCGTGCCGACCTGATACCAGGTGTAGGTCGACCAGTTCTTCGGACCCGACCCCTGGATCATCCTGACCCATTTCTCGTGGAAGTCCTTGGAGGCCTTGGTGTTCATCGCGGCCTTCAGCTTGCCGCCTTCCATCACGAAGTCCTTCTGGCCGAAATTGGCGTAGGCCGAGAGGAAGCCCGGATGGATGGTCGCCCACGAGCGCGAACCGCGCACGCCGACGCCATAGGGGCCGCCAGCGTCCTTGGTGATCTTGGCCGCGACCTCCAGCATGTCGTCGAGATTGGTGGGCGGCTTGACGCCGACCTTGTCGAAGATCTTGCGGTTATAGGTGATGTTGTTGAGCTCGTAGCCCCACGGGATGCACCATTGCTTGGCCTTGCCGGAGCCGAGCTCGGAGCCGGCGACGCCGTCCCAGGCGGTGGAGGAGCGCAGGCCCGGCAGCACATCGTCCCAGGCGAACGCCGGATTGGTCTTGGCCGGATCCTTGATGTAGGCGTTGAGGTCCTCGATCCAGCCGGCCGGACCGTAGGTCCAGGTCATGTAGGCGCCGGTCATGAAGGCGTCGTACTGATCGGACTTCGACGACAGCGCCGCCGTCACCTTGTCGAAATAGACGTCCTCCGGGAAGATGTCGTAGGTGACGTTCATGCCGGTGAGGCTCTTGAACGCCTCGATGTCGCCGATCATCGCATCGACGTAAGGATGCTTGTTCAAGAGCAGCTTGACGGTCTTGCCGCTATGGGCCTTCCAATTGAAGTCAGCGGCCATCGCCCTCGACATCGCCGAGGCAAAGGCGGCATTGGCGGCGACACCGGCGATGCCGAGCTTGGCAGCGCCGTCGAGCAGATCACGCCGGCTGATGCGCTTGCCGGCATAGGCCGCAAAGAGATTCTTCTCACGATCGTACATTCAACCCTCCCTTTGTTTTTTGTAGAGACGTGTTCGCGTTACCTGCCCTTCCGACTCTTGTTCTTGGAGTTGCCGGATGTTTTCTCCGGCTTGTCGGTCGCCAATGCCTGAGCGGTTACCTCATCGATGATGAGACCGTTCAGGAAGCCGCTGCGCAGCACCGCGCGCAGGGCCGTGATCTTTGCCTCGCCGCCGCCGATGGCGACGATGCGGTGTTTCTTCAGATCGGCAGCGGCCATCGAGGTGGCGCGCGCCGAAAGATCGAGATCCAGCAGCTCGCCCTGGGCGTTGAAGAAATGCCCGAGCAGATCGGCGCAGGCGCCGGCGCGCTTCAGCTCGACGACCTCATCCGGCTTGATCATGCCGCTCGACACCAGGAAGCCGTCGGCATGGATCTGGCCGATGCCGACGAACAGCAGCGACGCCCGCTGCGCCAGCGCGAACACGTCCGATATGCCGAACTGCTGCATCAGCACGCGGCGATCGGCGACGGAGTTGGCGAACACCGGCACCGGCAGCAGATAGGCTTCGGCGCCGGTGCGCTCGGCCAGGCGATGGATCACATCGAACGGGTTGGCGGCGAATTTGCGCGTCAGGCCGCCGAGCAGCGACACGAACTGCACGTCGCGCGCCGGCGTCTGCGGCAGTTGCGCCACCACCGCCGCAAGCGTGCGACCGTGGCCGACGCCAATGATCTTGTCGTCGCCGCGCTCCAGCACCTGGCGCAGGAAGCTCGCGCCCTCCAGCGCCAGCGCCTTCAGTGGCAGATCGCCCTCGCCGAGATCCGGCGCGACGCGGCAGAAGTCGAGCCCGTAGCGTTCGGCCAGCGCGTTCTCGAGTGCGACGCATTCGGCGACGGGACCCTCGACGAAGACACGGATCATGCCCTCGCGGCTGGCCCGCGCGATCAGGCGATGCGCTTTGGTGCTCTGGATGTTGAGGCGGTCGGCGACCTCCGACTGCGTCAGCCCGGCCGCGAAATACAGCCAGGCGGCGCGCGTCGCGAGCGAGGCCTCGCCGTCCACCATGGGCGCCCTGTCGGAAGCTGTCGTCACGCCTGAATGCCTGCTTGCAAAATTCTTCACACCTTGCAAAAAATTGCAGACGCCGGTCCGGCCGTCAATCCCCCAAACGTGCTGCAGCGCGTCAGGGATGACGCGCCGGGCGAGCACAGCCATGCTCGCCGGCGCACAACGGGATGAGGTCGCATGACGGAGTTGTTTGTCGGCATCGACGTGGGCACGAGCGGTGTGCGCGCCTGCGCCGTCGATATCAGCGGCGAGATCAAGGGCGCAGCCGCCGTTCCGCTGGTCGCGCCGCGTCAGGACGGCAACGCCATCGACCAGGATCCCGAGCTGTGGTGGCAGGCGACGGTCGCGGCGCTCGACAAGCTCGGCAGGATCGTCGATCTCGGCGCCGTCGCGCGCATCGCGGTCGACGGCACCTCCGGCACCTTGCTGCTGATCGACGCCGACGGGCGGCCCCGCTCGCTCGGCCTGATGTACAATGATGCCCGCGCCGTCGACGAGGCCAGGCGCATCGCCGCAATCGCGCCGCCCGAGAGCGGTGCGCATGGCACGAGCAGCCCGCTCGCCAAGCTGCTGCATCTGCTCGCCTCCACGAGCGGCGCGCGGCAAGCCGTGCACCAGGCCGACTGGATCGCCGGACGCCTCGCCGGCCATCACGGCGTCAGCGATGAGAACAACGCCCTGAAGCTTGGCTATGACCCCGTCAGGCGCGAATGGCCGCGCTGGATCGATCAGCTCGGCGTTCCCCGCGACGTCCTGCCGAGCGTTCTCGTGCCGGGCACGCCATTCGCCGATATCGATCCGTCGACCGCGCGCGCGCTCGGTCTGTCGCCGTCGGCGCGCATCGTCGCCGGCACCACCGACGGCGTCGCCGCCTTCATCGCCACCGGCGCCGATGCGCCGGGCGATGCGGTGACCTCGCTCGGCACCACGCTGGTGGTGAAGCTGATCGCGACGCAGCCGATCTTCGCCGCCGATCAGGGCGTGTACTCGCATCGTCTCGGCGACAAATGGCTCGCCGGCGGCGCATCGAACTCCGGTGGCGCCGCGCTGCTTGCGCATTTCACCGCCGCCGACATGGACCGCATGACGCCGTTGCTCCGCCCCGACGAGCCGACCGGGCTCGACTACTATCCGCTGCCCAAACCCGGCGAACGTTTTCCGATCGCAGATCCCGCGCTGGCGCCGCGGATCACGCCACGTCCGGCCGAAGATCATCGCTTCTTCCAGGCGCTGCTCGAAGGAATTGCCGGCGTGGAAGCGCTGGCCTATCAGCGTCTTCACGCGCTCGGCGCGCCGGCGCTACGGCGGGTGATCAGCATCGGCGGCGGCGCCCGAAATGATGCCTGGACCGATATCCGCCGGCGCATCGTCGGCGTGCCCGTCAGCGTCGCCGCGCAGACCGAAGCGAGCTACGGCACCGCGCTGCTGGCGCTGCAGGGACCGCCACGATGACGGCGGCGGCGTGCGAGATCAGCGGCCTGTCTGCCATCGCCGACAGGTTCGATCACGTCCTGCTCGACCAATGGGGCACGTTGCATGACGGCAGGACGGTGCTTCCGGCTGCGCACGACTGCGTCCTGCGGCTGCGCGAGGCCGGCAAGCATATCCTGGTGCTGTCGAACTCCGGCAAGCGCGCGAGCGCCAATGCCGAGCGCCTCGCCCGGCTCGGCCTGCCGCGCTCGACCTATGACGGCATTCTCACCTCGGGCGAGGTGACATGGACCGGCCTGCGCGACCGCACCCGCGAACCCTTCACCGATTGTGGCAATGCCTGCTTCCTGATCACCCGGGGCGGCGATTGCTCGCTGATCGACGGGCTCGACCTCGTCCTCGTGACGGATATGCGTGACGCCGACTTCATCCTGCTCGGCGGCCTCGATGACGACCTCGCCGAGCCCGACCTCTGGCGCGATCGATTCACCGGCGCGGCCGCGCGGGGCGTGCCGATGATCTGCGCCAATCCCGACCTGATGATGTTCGGTGCGGCCGGCCTCGTGCCGGCGCCCGGCACGCTGGCGCGCGCCTATGAGTGGCTCGGCGGCCCGGTGAGCTTCGTCGGCAAGCCGCATGCGCCGATCTTCGCGGCGGCGCTGGAGCAGCTCGGCGATCCGGACCCGCACCGCGTGCTGATGATCGGCGACTCGCTCGACCATGACGTCGCCGGCGCCCGCGCTGCAGGCCTGCAGAGCCTGCTGCTCGGCGATGGCGTGCATCGCACGACGCTGGCCGGTGCGCCCGACCTCGCTGCGGCAACGCGCAAGCTCGCAGCTTCGCCCGGCCGCATGCCGAATTGGACGATGCAGCACCTGGTGTGGTGAGAAGGAGACGCGAAATGCGCGAGCCTGCCGAGCTTGATGATTTGCGCCGGATGTCGGCGCGGGTCGGCCGCAACATCGAGCTGGTGCAAGGCGCCGGCGGCAACTCCTCGCTCAAGCAGGATGATGTGCTGTGGGTGAAGGCGTCCGGCACCTGGCTGGCCGACGCCGATGCGAAGGACATCTTCGTGCCTGTTCTCCTGCCTGCGGCGCGCGATGCGCTCGCCGCTGACGACGAGCGCATTCCGCTGGCCGCTCCCGGCCCCCTGCGCGCCTCGATCGAGACCGCGCTGCATGCGCTGCTGCCGCACCGGGTCGTGCTGCACGTGCATGCCGTCAACACCATCGCCTGGGCGGCGCGGCGCGATGCGCGCGATGAATTTGCGGCGCGGCTGGACGGGCTCGCCTGGCGCCATCTCGACTACTTTCATCCCGGACTGCCGCTGGCGCGCGCAGTGAGCACCATCGTCGCGCGCGACTGCATCGACGTGCTGATCCTCGGCAATCACGGCCTCGTCGTCGGTGCCGAAAGCTGCGATCAGGCCGAGGCGCTGGTCCATGACGTCGAGCGCAGGCTGGCGCTGCCGGTGCGCCCGGCACCCGCTGCCGACGCCGCGGCCTTGCGCCGTCTGTGCGCCGGCACCGCCTATCGCCTGCCGCACGATGCTGGTAGCCACGGCATCGCCACCGATCCTTTCAGCCGCGCCATCGCGACCGGCGGCTCGTTGTATCCGGACCACGTCGTGTTTCTCGGCCCGGGCCTGCCGACGATCGAGAGCGCCGGCGGCCTCGCCACGCTGCTCGCACGGGCGGACGCGAGCCGCCTGCCCGCGCCCGTCGCGGCCCTCGCGCCGGGTCTCGGCGCCCTCATCCGCAGCGACGCCAGCCCGGGCGCCGAGGCCATGCTGAGCTGCCTCGCGCTCGTGACCAGCCGCCTGCCGTTATCGGCCGATATCGGCTATCTCTCGTCTCAGCACGAGCAGTTGCTGCTCAACTGGGACGCCGAACGCTACCGGCAGCAGCTGACGGCAAGCCGCCAGCCGTCGAATTGAAGCGGCGACGGATCACGCGATCTCATCGCTCGAGACCGGCGGGGACGGCGCCCTCGCCCCAACCAGTTCGTGAAGCGCATCTCCGACCTGATCGATGACTTCGCCCCAATCGCGCCTTTCGCGCTGACGGAACAGGCGCATGCGCGGATACCAGACGCTGTCGTCCCGATCGAGCAGCCAGCGATAGTCCGGCGTGTACGACAGAAGCGTCCAGGTCGGACAGCCAAGCGCGCCGGCGAGATGAGCGACACTGGTATCGACCGTGATCACGAGATCCAGGCATGAGATCAGCGCGGCGGTATCGGCGAAATCGGCAAGTTGACCCGTCAGGTCCACGATCCCGCTCGTCTCCTGGAGCACGGCCTTGTCTTCGGCCTTCGGCTCCTTCTGCAGGCTGACAAACGCCGCATCCGCGCCGAGCAGGCGGGACAACGTGCGCAACGGGATGGAGCGATTGTGGTCGTCGAGATGATTGGGGTTGCCTGACCAGACCAGGCCGACGCGCAATTTCTCGGGCGTGCCAAGGCGCTCCTGCCAGAGTTGGATCCGATCCGGATCAGGCGCCGGCAAATAGGACACCGGCGCTGGAATCGTGGCCAGTGTCGTCCGAAAGGCAAACGGCAGGCTCATGATCGGACAATGGGCATCCACCCCCGCAAGGTCGGCGGCCTCAGAGACCGGAATACATTGCGAAATGCCCGGCATGTTCGACAACAGTGGAAGCAACGGCTTTTGAACGGCAAGGATGACGCGCGCGCCCAACGCTACGACCATCGGCACGTAGCGGACAAACTGGATCGTATCGCCCAGTCCTTCATCGGCGGCGATGACGATGGTTTGTCCCGCGATGCCATCCTGGCCGAGCCACATGGGTTGCCGGAAGCGCGGATAAGAGCTCGGCAGGCTCCAACGGGCCTCCCGGCCAGACCAGCCCGCGTCGAGATTTCCCAACAACAGGTTCAAATGAGCCGTTCCAAGATCGGCCAGCGCGTCTCTCGGATCGGCCCCCTTCAACTGCCTATAGATCTCGAACGCCTCGTCGAACCGACGGAGCTTCGTCAGCACGGAGGCCTTGTCGTGCAGCGCATCCCTTGAACCCGGCTGCAGAGCCAGGGCTCGCTCGAACCAATCCAACGCGTCCTCGTCTCGGCACATCGTCCGCAACACGATGCCGGTCTTGACACAGATGTCGGAGTTTTCCGGTTCGATGGCGTGAGCTCGCTGGCAGATCGTCAGGGCCTCGTCGAAGCGCTTCAAGCCGTTCAGAAGCGCGCCATGCATCAAGAGTGTCGGGACATGGTTGGGCCGCAAGGCGTCGCTCAGATCGAGATAGGTAAGCGCGTCGTCGATCCGCCCCAGCCGTTGAAGCGTGATGCCGCACTGGTTGGCGGCATCCCAATGCCTGGAATTCAGCTCCAACACACGTTGGAAGCTCGACACGGCGTCGGCGAGCTGCTGCAGGTTGATGAGGGCATTCCCCCTCAGCATCCACAGATCGGCGCTTTCGAGACCGAGCGCCGTCGCCTTGTCGACGACCTTCAGCACCTCATCCGAGCGTCCCAAGACCTGCAGCACCGTGCCAAGACTCAGGAAGTACTGCGGCTGAACATCCTGCTGGAGCGCGCGGGATACCCACTGCAATGCAGCTTCATACTGCTGCCCCTGCAGGGCAAGGATGCCCAGCAAGTTGAGGGTCGGCGCATGCCCTCCGTCGATCGCAAGCGCCATATGGCAACACCGTTCGGCATCCGCATGTCGGCCATCGGTGACATCGCGCAGAGCAGCGTCATAGAAGAGCGCGGCCCCATCGGGCTTGACAGATTGGAGCTTCACTTTAGCGGGTGAAGCTCGGCGCTCGCGACGGTTCATTGCTGCATATGGTCCGGGTTGCGTCGTTAAAGTAGTTGATTCTCATTCAGGCTGACAGCCGCAATTCTATCTCCGGCTGTAGCGACGGCCGCGCTGATTCCGCCTGCATTCACCGCGATAAAAAGAACGGAAGATAACCATCCGATGACCACGGCGCGGGCAAACTCAAATTCACTGCAACCATGCCGAGCACGACCGAACCAGCGTACGCGAATGGACTGATTTCCTGAGCCCCCTCAACGGCGTCACTCATGTCCAGTCCTGCCGAGAAAGATAAATTTGTTTCTCTTTTACCGAATTCACGATTGTCTGTTCCCATCCCGCCTCGCCATGAGGAGCGCTTCGTCACGACGTGCGGGCGGATGGTGACGATGATCCGTCCGTGACGGGGGCAAACAAGCCGGTCCCCGGCGAGAGCACGTATAAGCCGCCCAACCATCGCGCGGGGAATGCCGGGATGTCTCGGCTGAACCTGTGGTTCCTGCCGCCTGCATCTTTTTCGCAGGCGGGCCATGGGCGCGGCCAGCGCCCGGCATTCCCCGCGTCCTCTGTTCTCTGGAGGGCGGAACGAACCGGACAACTCGGACGCATCGCGCGCCGCGCGGCCGTTGCGCATTGCGGCTGACGCCGCGCGCGGGCGAAGCGGCGCCGCGGCGGACCTTCGGCGCATCCGACCGGTTCCCCGGGCGAGGAGCAGGTGCCGCTCGATGAGTTCTCCGGAACAACATGAATTCTCGTTTAGTCAGCAACGTTTTGTCGACCCGGCACGTTTGATGGACAGCAGCAGCGCCGCTCCCAGCCATTTCCGACCCAGGGATCACGTCCATGAACGTCAGCGAATTCGTTTGGCATCGTTTGTCCGAATGGGGCCTTCATCGCGTGTACGGATATCCCGGCGACGGCGTGGGCGGTCTCGACGTCGCGCTCGACAAGGCGCAGGACGTGATGAGCTACGTCCAGGTCCGGCATGAGGAGATGGCCGCGTTCATGGCGTCGGCGCATGCGAAGTTCACCGGACAGGTCGGGCTCTGCTACGCCACATCGGGCCCCGGTGCGATCCATCTGCTGAACGGGCTCTATGATGCCAAGATGGATCACGTGCCGGTGGTCGCCCTGGTCGGCCAGGCCGCGCGCGCCTCGATCGGCGCGAGCTATCAGCAGGAGGTCGACCTCAAGACGCTGTTCAAGGATGTCGCCGAATATGTGGAACAGGCGACCGTGCCGGAGCAGGTCCGCCACCTCATCGACCGCGCCGTCCGCATCGCCCATAGCAGGCGCGCGGTGACCTGCATCATCCTGCCCAAGGATCTGCAGGAGATGGACTACGAGGATCCGCCGCTCACTCACGGCACCACGCATACGGGCCTCGGCTATGCCGGGCCGGCGCAAGTTCCTGACGCATCGCCGCTCCGTGCCGCGGCCGACGTGCTCAACAGCGGCCGCAAGGTCGCCATACTGGTCGGCGCCGGCGCGCTCGGGGCAACTGACGAGGTAATCGCGCTCGCCGAGCGGCTGCAGGCCGGCGTGGCCAAGGCGCTGCTCGGCAAGGCCGCCCTGCCCGACGATCTTCCGTTCGTGACCGGCTCGATCGGCCTGCTCGGCACCAAGCCGAGCTGGGACATGATGAAGTCGTGCGACACGTTCCTGATGGTCGGCTCGAGCTTTCCCTACAGCGAGTTCCTGCCGAAGCCCGGTGACGCCCGCGGCGTGCAGATCGACATCGACGGCACCCGGCTCAGCCTGCGCTACCCGATGGAGGTCAATCTCGTCGGCGACAGTGCGGCGAGCTTGCGCGCGCTGCTGCCGCTGCTGGAGCAGAAGCCGAAAGACAGCTGGCGCAGCGGGATCGAGGACGGCGTGCAGGACTGGTGGGGGACGCTGGAGCGCCGCGCGATGGACTCCGCCGATCCGCTCAACCCTCAGCGCGTATTCTGGGAGCTGTCGCCGCGTCTGCCCGACAACGCCATCGTCACCGCCGATTCCGGCTCGGCCGCCAACTGGTACGCGCGCGATCTGAAGATGCGGCGCGGCATGAAGGCTTCGCTGTCCGGCGGCCTCGCTTCGCTCGGTGCCGGCACGCCTTACGCGCTCGCCGCCAAGATGGCCTATCCCGAGCGCACCGTGATCGCCTGCATGGGCGACGGCGCGATGCAGATGAACGGCATCAACGTGATGATCACGATCGGAAAATATTGGCGCGAGTGGAGCAATCCCCGCCTCATCGTGCTCGTGCTCAACAATCGCGATCTCAACCAGGTCACCTGGGAGGAGCGCATCCAGCTCGGCACCGGCAAGACGCTCTCGACCCAGAGCATTCCCGACTTCGCCTATCACCGCTACGCCGAACTGATCGGTCTCAAAGGCATCTTCGTCAACGATCCCGATCATGTCGGCGCCGCCTGGGACGAAGCGCTATCGGCCGATCGGCCGGCGATCCTGGAAGCCTACACCGACCCCAACGTGCCGCCGCTGCCGCCGCACATCACGCTGAAGGACGCCAAGAACTTCATCAGCATGATCCCGTCTGAGCCGGAGCTCGCCAGCGTTCTCAAGAACAGCGCCAAGGAGTTGGTGACCAGCATTCTGCCGGGAAAAGACTGATGCTCTCCGCCGTTCCGATCGAAAGCCTCCGCGTCGGCGCGTTTGAGATCCCGACCGATCTCCCCGAGGCCGACGGCACCATCAGTTGGACATCGACCACCCTGGTGCTGGTCGAAGCGTCCGCGAGGGGCAGGATCGGGACCGGCTACACCTTCGCGCATGCGTGCATCGGCCGCCTGATCTCGGACACGCTGGCGCCGCTGGTCGAAGGTGCCGACGCTCTCGCGCCCGAGCGCATCTGGGCGGCGATGCAGCGAGCCATCCGCAATCTCGGCCGGCAGGGTCTCGCCGCGACCGCGATCTCGGCGATCGATACCGCGCTTCACGATCTGAAGGCGCGGCTGCTGGATCTGCCGCTGTGCACGCTGCTCGGCGGCGTCCGCCATGACATTCCCATCTATGGCAGCGGCGGCTTCACCACTTATTCGGACGACCAGTTGCGCAGGCAGCTCGCCGGCTGGGTCTCGGAACAGGGCTGCGCCTACGTCAAGATGAAGGTCGGCTCCCAGCCCGCGCGCGATCCACATCGGGTCGAGGTGGCAAGACTCGCCATCGGCGAGCGCGCCGAGCTGTTCGTGGACGCCAACGGAGCCTACAGTGCGAAGAAGGCGCTCGAGCTCGCGCAACCGTTTGCCGACCTCGGCGTGAGCTGGTTCGAGGAGCCGGTATCGTCGGACGATCTGCCGGGCCTGCGCCTGGTCCGCGAACACGCGCCTCCCGGGCTCGACGTTGCCGCCGGGGAGTACAGCTACACGACCGATCAGGTGCGGACGATGCTGCAGGCCGACGCAGTCGACGTCCAGCAGGCCGACATCACGCGGTGCGGCGGCGTCACCGGCTTTCTGCAGATCGCGGCGCTCTGCGACGCCTTCCATACCGATCTCTCCGGCCATTGCGCGCCTGCCCTGCATCTGCATGCCGCCTGTGCCGCGCCGCGACTGCGGCACCTCGAATGGTTTCACGACCACGTTCGCATCGAGCACATGCTGTTCGATGGCGCACCTCGGCCCAAGGGCGGCGTGATCGCGCCGGACCTGGGCCGTCCCGGCCATGGCCTCGTCTTCAAACACGCCGACGCAGTGTGCTATGCGGTGAGTGCGGCATGAGCAGCAACAATGATTTTCTGGTCGGAGCCGGCGTCGTGATCTCGGCGCTCGCCGCCACTACGCTGCTCCAGCGGCCGGCGAAAGCGAACCGGCGCAGGCGCGTTCCGGCCCTGACAACACCGATATCACGTCCGCGGCCCGGCGCGTCGGTGCGCGCAGCACGGCGGCTCAACCGCGCCGCGGGCATGCTGGCCGCCTCGGTGCTCGCCGACAGCAGCGTCGAGCACTATCGCGGCTCGTTCAATAACAAGGCGATGTATACGCCGCTGGTGGTATCGGCGCTGACCTTGGCAACCAGCGCGCATGGTACCGCAGACAGGCGGCCGTTCGCGCACCTGCTGCGCGACGGCGGCTACCTGCTGGCCGCGGCCACCGGGCTGATCGGCACGGGGTTTCACGTCTACAACGTCACCAGGAAGGTCGGCGGCTTCAGCTGGCAGAATTTGTTCTATGGGGCGCCGCTCGGCGCCCCGATGGCCATCCTGCTCTCGGGCCTGCTGGGCTTCTGCTCGGAGCGCGTGCGCGAGACCAGCCGGTCGCGGCGGCCGCATGTGTTCGGCCTGCCGGCCGCGCGCACGATCGCCGCGGTCACGGCCGCCGGCCTGCTCGGGACGTCAGGCGAGGCCGGGCTGCTGCACTTCCGCGGCGCCTTTCACAACCCGTTCATGGCAGTGCCCGTCACCCTGCCCCCGCTGGGCGCGGCGATGCTGTTCAACGTCGCGGCGCGCGACCCGGACAGGACCCACGACCGGCGGCATCGCCTCACGCGCGCCTGGATGTGGCTGCTGGCGGCGATGGGTTTTGCCGGCGTCGGCTTCCACGCCTACGGCGTGTCGCGCAACATGGGCGGCTGGCGCAATTGGAGCCAGAACGTCCTCAACGGCCCGCCGCTGCCGGCGCCGCCCAGCTTCACGGGGCTCTCGCTCGCCGGCCTCGCCGCGCTTGGACTGATGAGGGAGCATCCCGATGCATGATCAGCCGCGCCCTTCAAGCATCCCGAACCGCTATCCGGACTACGACGTGCTCGCAAAGCGCGACGGGCCATCGTGGAACGACAAGACGCGCGAGGTCGTGGCGCAACGGCTGGCGATCACCGCGACGCCGCTGTTCTTCTCGGCCGGCGAATTGCAGATGGTTGAAGCGATCGCCGCGCGGATCGTTCCTCAGCCCGCGGTGCGCCCGGCCATCCCGGTAGCAGCGCTGGTCGACCGCAAGCTCCACGCGGGCATCTCCGACGGCTATCGTCCCGCTGGAATGCCGAGGGAACGCGAGGCATGGCGGCGGGGTCTGCGCGCGCTCGATGTGGAGGCGCGCAATGCCTACGGCCAGAGCTTTGCCTCGCTTGCGGAGCCCGAGCAGGACCAGCTGTTGCGCCGCGCTGAGGCGGCGGAGCTGAAAGCGCCCGACTGGGGCGGCATGCGCTGCACGGATTTCTTCAAGCGCCGGCTGCTGCACGATATCGTGCTGGCCTATTACTCGCATCCCACCGCATGGAGCGAGGTCGGCTGGGGCGGACCGGCGAGCCCGCGCGGCTATGTCCGTCTCGACGACAACGCGCGTGACCCCTGGGAGGCGGCAGAGGCAGGACCCGGCAGCGAGGCCGAAGCCGCGAGGATCAACCGCCATGTCCGATGATCCGCTGCAGACGCCGCGCGCGCGACAGGGCCGTGCGCCGGACGTGTTTCGTCCGGGCGGCTGGGTGCCGATGCGCTGCCATCGCGACGACGAGCCGGTCGATTTCGTCATCGTCGGCACCGGCGCCGGCGGCGGCACCTTGGCCTGCAAGCTCGCGGAATATGGCTTCTCGGTCGTCGCGCTCGATGCCGGCCCGTATTTCCGTCCACTGGAGGATTTTGCCTCCGACGAGGCCGAGCAGACCAAGCTGTATTGGACCGACGACCGCCTCGTCGACGGCGCCAATCCGTTGCAGCTCGGCAGCAACAACAGCGGCAAGGCGGTGGGCGGCTCGACCGTCCACTTCGCGATGGTCTCGCTGCGTTTCCGCCCCGAATGGTTCAAGTCCCGCACCCTGCTCGGCTACGGCGCCGACTGGCCGCTCGACTGGCGCGAGATGTGGACCTACTACACCGAGGTCGAGCAGGCGCTGAAGATCTCGGGCCCGATCACCTATCCCTGGGGGCCGAAGCGGCCGCGCTATCCGTATCGCGCCCATCCGCTCAATGCGGCCGCGCGCGTGCTCGCCCGAGGGTGCGAGGCGCTCGGCATCTCCTGGACCGAGACGCCGCTCGCCACGCTCTCGGCGCCGCGCGGACTCGCCCATCCCTGCGTCTACCGCGGCTTCTGCGTCGCAGGATGTTCGACCAACGCCAAGCAGAGCGCGCTGGTGACATGGATCCCGCGCGCGCTGGCTGCCGGCGCGGAGATCCGCGACCTGGCGATGGCCGGTCGGATCGAGGTCGATAGTGGCGGCCTCGTCAGCGGCGTTCACTATCACCGCGAGGGTGGCTGGCACTTCCAGCGCGCGCGCAACGTGGTCGTGGCGGGCTATGCGATCGAGACGCCGCGGCTGCTGTTGAGCTCGGCAACCGACCGATATCGCGACGGGCTCGCCAACAGCTCGGGCCTGGTCGGCAAGAACCTGATGACACAGTCGAACCAGGCGGTGTGGGGCGTGATGGACGACGAGATCCGCTCCTACAAGGGGCCGCCATCGCTGGCGATCACCGAGCATTGGAACTACCAGGACTGGGACAAGGACTTCTTCGGCGGCTACGCCTATATGAGCCAAGGGCCGCTGCCGCAGCTCTGGGCCAATACGCAGGCGCAAGCGCGCGGATTGTGGGGCGCGCCGCTGGTCGGAGAGATGACCAGCTACAATCATGTCGCCGGCCTCAAGATCGTCGGCGAGATGCTGCCGCAGGAGCGCAACCGCGTCACGCTGGCCGACGAGGTCGATCAATACGGCCTGCGCATTCCCCGCGTGACCTACTCCTGGTGCGACAACGACAAGCGCCTGATCGATCACGCACTGGGGTTCATGCACCGCGCCCTGCAGGCCGCCGGCGCGAAGGACATCTGGGTCCAGGAGGACGATACCTGCCATCTCAATGGCACGGCGCGCATGGGCGACGATCCCAGGACCAGCGTCGTCGACGCCGATTGCCGCAGCTGGGACATTCCCAATCTGTGGATCTGCGACGGCTCGGTGTTCCCCACGGTCGGCGGCGTGAACCCGTCTCTGACCATCCAGGCCATCGCCTGCCGTACCGCAGACCGGATTCGTGCGGTGGCACGCCGGGGAGAGCTCACGCGCAGGCGAGGCGCACAGACGAAGGTGGCGACCCATGCAACATAAGCTGCTCAACGGCGGCGGCGGCCTGCGCACGTTCGCGGTCGTGCTGCAGACCGGCGACGAGGCCATGGAGTGCCTGCGCCGATTCGCGCGCGAGGCGCGCCTCGAGGCCGCGCAGATCACCGGCATCGGCGCGTTCGAGAAGGTGAAGCTCAAATATTTCGACTGGGGCGACCGCGAATATCTCGACAACCCGGTCGACGAGCAGGTCGAGGTCGCCTCGCTGGTCGGCGACGTCGCGCTGGCGCCCGATGGCGAGCCGTCCGTCCATGTTCATCTGGTCGTCGGCAAGCGCGACGGCTGCGCAATGGCCGGGCATCTCGGATCGGGCCATGTCCGCCCGACCCTAGAACTCATCATCACCGAAGCGCCGGCGCATCTGCGCAAGGTCCACGACCCGGACTCGGGCCTCGCGCTGATCCGGCTGGATGCATGATGGGACTCGGTCGGGCGTTCGCGCTTGCCTTCGGACGCGGCTTAACCGCCACGACGACCGGGCAGACTATCTTGCCCGATTGAACTGGTAGGAGCCCTGGAGAAACACGCCATAACGCTCCGTCGTATATCGCAGCACCTGATTGAACGAATCGACCGCATTGGTGCTGAGATGCCACCAGCGCCCACCGATGCCGATGCGGAAATTGTCGGTCAACTGGTAGTTCAGCACGGTCTCGGCCTGGAATCCGGATCCTTGTCCCGAGGCGGGATCGCGCCCGAAGGTGAAATAGTGCGTGTCGATCGCATTCTGCGAAGTCCAGACATAGGCGGCCTCTGCCTGCCAGCTCAGCCGGTCCGACAGCCGCGTGTCGAGTGAGACACCGGCCCGTCCGCTATGCCAGCGATCCTGCTCGGTCACCACCTTCACGCCTGCCCCAAGAGCCGGACTGCAGATCGTCGGATTGCCACCCACCTGGGTGCAGCCCCGCGCGTCGACCGTTTCTGTCCAATATTGATAGCCGACGAAGGCGCCGAGCCGGAAGCGGTCCGTCTCCAGCAGGTTGAAACCGACATCGAGATTTGCGTATTGCAGCCGCCCGCCCACGCTGCTGACGGTCTTGGACGACGGATTGACGAAGGGCGCAAAGTCCTCGTCGACGAGCGTGCCCGAGCTGATCTTGCCCGCTCCGAAATAGCCCTTCAGAAACATGTTGGTGAACGGGCCGTCGAGCGCATCGACCCTGAAGAACATCTCGCCGCTGTGCCCGGTCATGCCGCCATAGGCGAGCCGGGAGACCTGAAGCGTCGCAGCCTGATCGGCGAAATAGCGGTATCGATTCTGCCCGGAGCTGAACCAGTAGCGCACTCCGGTCTCCAGCATGTAGGACGGCAGGATCGACGCGCGCGACCGCAGCGGCATATCGCCCGAGCCCGCCCCCTGGCCGCCCTGCAGCGCCGCAGGCCTGGCCCAGGCGCAACTGACAATCGAGGCGTTGCACTTCGTGACACCGTCGGCGTTGAAATCGCGCCGCAACGTGACCGTCGCGAACAAGTCCTTGGTCGTCGTCTTGACGTTGGCCAGCGTGCTGTCGACGAACCGGTAGCCGATCTCCGTTTCCAGGCTGATCTCCTTCGACCAGAGATAGCTGACCAGCAGCGACGGCAGAATCGTGTACTCCTTCAAGTCGGTCTTCGTCCCGGACCTGTACCCCGCCCGCAGCCGCGGGCTGATGGCGAGATCGGGCGTGATCGGATAGCGCGTGGCGAGATCGAGCACGTAGAACTTCGAATCCGCCAGGCTCGCGTACCGCAGCGCGCCCATGAACAGATCGCCCGGCTTGATGATGCCGTTCCCGGTCAGTTGAGCCGACAGATAATATTCGAGGCCGCTCGCCGGCGTGCCGTCGACGCCTCCGGAGGGCAGCGTGCCGGTCAGATTGGTCACCGTGGCATCGGCCGCGACCTGCCAGGTCTCGTTCAGGGGCCGCGAATAGCTCACCATCGCCGACTGGAACGTCGGCGTGCGGTCGATCGCGAGCTGCCTGATCTCGCCGGCCGTATTGAACTTCATCATGTCGTAGAGCGTGAGGAACGGCTGCCCCTGCAACGCATTCCAGGTCGAGAGAAATGGCACTCTTCGATAATCGAACGAGGCGTTGACGACCGACTTGTCCTCGAACGTATAAGTTCCTGAGAACACGGCGGCATTGAGCGCGCGGAAATGCGTGTCGTAGTCGATCAGGCCGAGCAGCGACTTGTTGGTGTCGAAATAGCGGAATTCGGCTCCGATGGCCTGGCGGTCGACGATGTTGCGGTCGTATTGCGTGATCAGATAGACCGTGGTCTCGAGGCCGCCCAGGATCTTGCCGAAGTCGATACTCGCGCCATAGAGCGTCTTGCCATCCTTGAACGGTGCGTCGAAGCGGCTCCAGTTCGGCGAGCCTGCGAGCACGTTCAGGCGCAGCCCGGGGCTCTTCTGCCAGCTCAGCACCGCGCCGTCGAAGCGGCCGATCACGCCGCCGGTGTTGCGGGACTGCCGTCCGACGCGCAGCGTCACGTCGGCCTCCTTCAGCGTGTAGTCAACCTGGGCGGTCGAGACGCCGTATTTGTCGTTTCCGGTATCGAACTGGCGCTCATGGGTGAAGGCCAGCCTGAACTTGGTCCTGATGCGATCGTTGTCGGCGGTGCCGAGAAAGTCGAAATTGGTCAGCAGCGTGTTCTGATGCACCCGGTGCGCGTCGGGATCCGCATTCGGGTTCGGCGCAATCGCCCTGTCCTTGACGGCGCTGGTCGTGTCGTTCGTGATGAAGGTGGTCGAGAGGCTGCCCGACATCGACCAGCGGGTGTCGCCGTTCGGCCCTGCCGCCTTGGTCGGCATGCCTGTCCCCATGTCTCCGCCCTCGGGCGTGACAGAAGACATGTCGCGCGGCCGCGCCGGTGCGCTGCCGGTCGCGGTGAGAAGCGCAGCGAGCCGCTGCCTCACCCGTTCGGCGCCCTCGCCGCTCGGATAGCGGCGCAGATAGTCTTCATACTCCGCCTGCGCGGCAGCGGTCTGGCCGGCCTTCTGCCGCGCCACGCCGAGCAGCTCCTGCGCCTCGGCGCTCGAGCCGTTCTCGGGGAGTTTCAGCACCTTTCGCAGGAGATCGATCGCGGCGCTGAAATTGCCTTTCTTGATCGACGCGCGAGCCTCGTCCATCGAGGCCTCCGCAAACCGGATGTCCGCCGCGGACGCCTGCTGCATCGTGCGATTGTCGTTGCGGACCGACGCCGCCGCGCCGGGGATCGCAACCGGTTTCGGCGCATCCGGAGCGGCTACGCTCGGCACCAGGGCTTTCACCTTGCACGCCGAGACCGGGCCCTTTCGGGCCACCACGATCGCCACCTGCTCGAAGCTGCCGGATTGGACGATCTGATAGGTGAACTCGCCGGCAAACTGGACGACGAGGATTGGTCCTCTGTTCTGATCGAGCGTCAGATAGACGTCCTGGATGCCGGAGCCCTGGGCGTTGTCGACACGCACGCCTTCGCGCCTGACCAGGCGGCGCGCCATGATTGCGTCCCGATCGACCAATTGCAGCGAGACGCTGAGCTGGCTGCCCTGGTCGAGCGGGAAATGCCCGGTGTAGCGGACACGAACGTGAAAGTTGACCCGCAGAAGGCTGCAGTTTCCGATCGTCGTGGCAGTTGCATTGGCGACGAACTGATCGATGACCGGCTGGGCCGGTGCAACGCCAAAGGCTCCGTCGAGCAGGATTGCGAGCAGGCCGGCCAGCAGACTGATCAGCCATCCCGCCGACCTCGCCGCCGCTGCTTGTCCGAAGCAGCCGCGCATCACCAGCCGCCTCCATTGACCCGGTGCTGCCGCTGGCGGCGGGTGATGATGGTGGTTTGCGATTTGTCAGCATAGATATGGCATGCGCCGGTGCAGTCCTTGAGCTCGGCGACGGTGTAGTCCATCGGCGCCGGCTTCACGAGCTTGGCGTGCTGCTGCGGGCGGAAATCATTGGCGTGGCAGGCGGCGCAGTCGGGCTTGTAGGCCGCGAACTTGAACACGACGGCTTGCGAATTGCCGCTGTGGCAGGCGGTGCAGCCAATGGCCGCGCTATGGTTCGGATAGCTTGCCGACATATGCCGGTAATTGACCGAGCTCCAGCTCACCGTCCGGTGGCAGCTCTCGCAGGGGACGTTGGTCACGAAGTGCTTCGGCGACTTGCCGGTGGCATTGGAGCCGTTGTGACAGCTGGCGCACGGCGCAGTCAGGCTGGTGTGATCCATCCGCGCGCCCGAGAACGACACGGTGCTCTTGTGGCAGGTCTCGCACGGCGCGCTGGTCGCGACGTGCTTCTGCGGCTTGCCCGTCGCGGCCATGCCGTTGTGACAGCTCGCGCAGGCCGCCATCGTGCCGGTGTGGCTGAACCGGGCGCCGCTGAACGTCGTCGTGCTCTTGTGGCAGGTCTCGCACGGCGCGCTGGTCGCGACGTGCTTCTGCGGCTTGCCCGTCGCGGCCATGCCGTTGTGACAGCTCGCGCAGGCCGCCATCGTGCCGGTGTGGCTGAACCGGGCGCCGCTGAACGTCGTCGTGCTCTTGTGGCAGGTCTCGCACGGCGCGCTGGTCGCGACGTGCTTCTGCGGCTTGCCCGTCGCGGCCATGCCGT
The DNA here is from genome assembly GCF_032381375.1 of Bradyrhizobium sp. SZCCHNR1017. NCBI lineage: Bacteria > Pseudomonadati > Pseudomonadota > Alphaproteobacteria > Hyphomicrobiales > Nitrobacteraceae > Bradyrhizobium > Bradyrhizobium sp. SZCCHNR1017. The sequence goes on from NZ_JAUHIR010000001.1 coordinate 1,205,715, forward strand.
TGTGGCAGCTCGCGCAGGCCGCCGTCGTTCCGGTGTGGCTGAACCGGGCGCCGCTGAACGTCGTCGTGCTCTTGTGACAGGTCTCACACGGCGCAGTGGTTGCGACGTGCTTCGGCGGCTTGCCGGTCGCGGCCATGCCGGTGTGACAGCTCGCGCAGGCCGCCGTCGTTCCAGTATGGCTGAACCGGGCGCCGCTGAACGTCGTCGTGCTCTTGTGACAGGTCTCACATGGCGCAGCGGTTGCGACGTGCTTCGGCGGCTTGCCAGGCGCGGTCATTCCGTTATGGCAGGATGCGCATGGCCCTTGCGCCGTCATGTGATTGAATCTGGAGCCGGCCTCCGTGGTGCTCGATCCGGCAAGCCCTGCCCTTGGATTGAACGTCGGCAGCAGCGACGGAAGCCGACCGGCATTCTTCGCTTCCGGCGAGTCGCTACCAGTATCGGTGGGGGGCAAGAGCCTGCCGCGGGGATCGTTCGGCAAGAGTGGTGATGTCGCGGATGTCATTCGGGACGGCGTGCTCAACGGTTGCGGCACGGACGTCGTCGCGCCGCCAGCTTTGACCGAACTGTCGGGCTTGGAGGAACCGGACGAACTGGCGGAGGCCCCTGCTTCGGACCCCGCTGTCGGGGCCGTCGACGTCGCAGCCGTGTTCGCCAGCGGCTTGCTGCTGAACAGGAGCGTCGAACTGGATGGCGCAGCGGGCTTGGCGGCAGCGCCGGCCGCAGCAGCGGCCTGAGATGCAGCCGGTGCGGCGCTCGTACCGGGTGCTGCATCGGGATTCGTTGCTGCCGTCATCGTCCGGTTGGCGGTCGAGGCCGGCGTCACCGCCTTGACGGCCGGGGCCTGAGCCGGAACCACCGACCGCGCCGTCGTGGAGCAGCCTGCTGCCGGCTTCTGCGGATCGTCGTCCCAGGTGGAGAAGTTGGCGGCGGCGCGCACGTGGCAGCATCCGCAATCCTGCGTCTTGGCGCTGTGATCCGGCCCCTGCGCACCTCTGCGGCCCTGGCTGCGATACGAGCCGTTGTGACAGCTGTCGCAGCGCGTGGCATGCACGGCAGCATGGCTCATCGTGTAGGTCGCGAAGCTCGCCGCCGTGTTGCTGTGGCAGTTTGAGCACTGCACGCCCGTCACCGGAATATGCGGCGGGGTGGTCAGGCCTTTCGCGCTCGAACCATTGTGGCAGGCGGAGCAATTGGTGTTGGCCGCAGAGTGGGTGAACGCCGCGCCGCCCCAGCTCACATATCCGCCGCTGGCCGCCTTGCTGTGACAGCTGACGCAGTCGGCGCCACCGGTGGCGACGTGGTTCGGATACGACGCGGTGCCCATGGCGCCCTTGGTGCCCTGGCCGGTGAAGGAGCCGTTGTGACAGCTGTCGCAGCGCGCCGT